>NZ_JANUEU010000001.1:0-1396157 GCF_024807715.1 Buttiauxella sp. BIGb0471 | reverse complement strand
AAGATGCTGTGACCGAATATATTGAATACTACAACAGCAGAAGAATTAGCCTGAAATTAAAAGGTCTGAGTCCAATTGAATATCGAACTCAGACCTATGAGCCTTGTGTTTAACTGTCCAACTAAATGGGGTCAGTACAACCCGAGGCCCTCTCATGCTCGACCACATGATAGTAGCCTCTTCATTTTGTGTTTGCAACGCAGGAGGCGAAGATGTCGTCAAAGAACAGGTTGTTCAGCGTAATAGTTATCTGTTTGACAATTCTCATGATTATTTTTCTGTTGAGGGATTCACTGTGTGAATTCCACTATCGAAAAGGAGGCATGGAAGTGGCGGCATCATTAGCCTGCATCAGGCCGTAAGCACAAAATTTCAGAGGAAAGTGGCGGGAGTTTTTCCCGCCACTCATGGAAATCTGGCATAAGGTTCAGCACTCCACCAAACAAAAAGCCCGTTCATTAATTTGAACGGGCTTTTCTTTACTACATGGACGACAAATCAATCGTCTTCGTCGTCATCCAGTTCTACTGGTGTTTGATATTCATCAGGCTTGATGACCAACAAATCGCAGCGCAGATGGTCGATAACTTGTTCGGCAGTGTTACCGAGGAACGCGGCGGACAGGCCAGTACGGCCCACCGTACCAAGTACCACAATACCGGCCTGCAAATGCTCGGCGAGATCGGGAATAACCTCTTCAGGTAATCCTTTTTCAACGTGAGTCATTTTTTCATCGATACCAAATTTTTGACGTAACGCTTTCATCGCAACCAGGTGCTGGCCGCGAATCGCATCGTTATAAACGCTTGGGTCAAAATCAGGAAGTTCGATGGCGATATTAATCGGCGTTACCGGGTAGGCACCAACCAGGTGAACTTCTGTGTGATTAACATCGTCGGCCAGGCGAATAGTCTCTTTAACCAGCTTTTCATTCAGAGCGTTGTGGTACTGCTCTTCACTTGCCAGGTTAACGGCAACAATGGCTCGACCGCCTTCAGGCCACGGTTTTTCATTAACCATCCACACTGGGCATGGGCATTTACGCAGCAGATGCCAGTCGGTTGGAGTGAAAATAACCGCTTCAAGTTTGTCGTGTTGGTGCGTCATTTTGAGCACTAAGTCGTGATCGCTGCCGATCACTTCCTGAATAATCGCCTCGAACGGACGGTTATGCCAAACCACTTTAATTTCAATCGGTACGCCCGAGTCGATGTAATACTGGGCTTGTTCTTTAATCCAGGCCGCACGTTGGCTAATCACACCTTTGCGCATAGCGGTGCGTTCATCTGGCGACAGAAGGGTGGTCATTTCGTAGGAAAAATCATAGATGGGCAGAAAAGCTTTGATCCTGCCACCAATCCGTTGATGCAAATAAACAGCACGCCGCAGGGCGGGTTGATCGTCCTGATTAGGATCTATCGCGACTAGCATGTTTTGATACTTTGCCATACAGGTCTCCTTACAACTGCTTAACCACAGTCTGTTTAGTAAGATTAACCTATATGTGATGATTGAAACAGTTGATAAGCCATTGCCGGATCAATAAACGACCAAAATTTAGTGATCCGGCACAGGTAAAGAGAAATCAGGCAACGTTACGCGATTGACCCGCGAGTTGAGAAAGAATGTCAATATTCTCGATAGTGATGTACTTGCCTTTCACGGCTAACATGCCGCTTTTTTGGAAACGACCGAGCAGACGGCTGATGGTCTCAACAGTCAGACCCAGATAGTTACCGATATCGCCACGCGTCATGGTCAGACGGAACTCGCGAGGCGAGAAACCGCGCTGGGCAAAGCGACGTGAAAGATTATAGATAAATGCGGCCAGGCGCTCTTCTGCATTCTTTTTGGAAAGCAGCAGAATCATATCCTGATCGCCCTTAATTTCACCGCTCATCAAACGCATCATCTGCTGGCGCAGGTTGGGCATTTTACCGGACAAATCATCAAGCGTTTCGAATGGGATTTCGCAGACCATAGACGTTTCGAGCGCTTGCGCGAAACTTGGGTGCATCCCGGTACCGATGGCATCAAAGCCCACCAAATCACCCGCTAAATGGAAACCGGTAATTTGCTCATCACCTTGCTCGGTAATGGTATAGCTTTTAATGGTCCCTGAACGAATAGCGTACAGCGACTTCAGCTCATCACCTGCTTTAAACAGGGTCTGTCCCTTCTGAATAGGCTTTTTACGCTCAATAATATTATCAAGCTGATCAAGCTCATGCTCGTTAAGCGTGAAGGGGATGCATAACTGGCTGATGCTGCAATCCTGGCAATGGATAGCACAACCGCCAGACTGAATGCGTCGAATAATTCGCTTTTCAGGGATCATAGATATGCTCGGCGTTATTGATATTGGTCAATTTTAACATCTTTTTCTTGAGCACGTAAGTATGATGAATGCCCATTCAGAATTTAACAAACAATAACGCCAGGGTTATAGAGCTATCCTATTGAAATTACTGGAACTGTATATTAATGCGTATTATTCCACGAAGAATTAAGAATAAAATTCTGCAATAAAGAAACTACAGCAGCAAATATCCTTCGTGACGCAATAACCATTCTTTACGTCCCACGCCACCTGCATAGCCTGTCATCGTGCCGTTGCGCCCAATCACGCGGTGGCATGGAACCACCACGCTCACCGGATTTGAACCATTCGCGGCACCGACTGCACGTGCTGCACCCGGTCTGCCAAGTTGGTCCGCTAATTGCCCGTAATGCATCACCTGCCCGCAGGGAATCGTGCGCAAGGTTTGCCACACTTCACGCTGGAAGGGGGTTCCCGCCGTGGCGGTAGGGAGCGTTTCAATCACGGCCAGATCACCGTCAAAATAATCGCGAAGCTTGCCACTTAACCCGTCCGGATTGGCGCAAGCCACGCGCTGATAGCCGCCAGCACCGTAATGAAGACCCAACAACTGCACCATTCTGTCGCTATGTTCTTCCCATTCCACCGCGCGCAAATGGTACTGCTCATCGCAAATTATCCATAACGGCCCTAATGGGGTAACGATCTTGTCTTCCAGCAGTGTCAGCATTCTTCGCTCCGGTTAATTAGAGATGCGGGTAAACTCCCGGCCCTATAGGCAAGCCAACAAGATACCACGCCACCAGTAGCAGCAACCAGACACCCAAAAAGATGAGGGGGTAAGGTAATACTAAGGAGTAATAGGTCCCTAATTTAGCGTCAGGTTTATAGCGTTGCAGGAAGCCTAAGAATAATGGAATAAACGGTGACACCGGTGCCAGGGGGATCACGGAAGAATCTGCCACACGGAACAGAATTTGCGCGAAAGCCGGGTGGAAACCCAGCAGCATAAACATCGGCACAAAAATCGGTGCCAGAATCGACCAGATGGCCGAGCCGCTGGCAATAAACATACAGAGGAATGACGAAAGCAATGCCAGGCCCAGGAACGCGGGGATACCGTTCAGCCCGGATCCTTCCAGCACGTCGGTAAGTCCGACGGCCATAAACTTGCCCATATTGCTCCAGTTGAACATCGCCACAAATTGCGCCAACGGGAACACCATCACGATAAAACCGGCCATTTCCTTCATCGGTTCAATCATCAGTTGCGGCAAATCGGCCTGCTTGCGTATTTTCTTCGTGGCGATGCCATAGGCCAGGGAGATGACGAAGAAGAACAGAATAATCAGCGGTACAATTCCGCTAATAAATGGCGACGGAATAATCGTGCCTTTTACCGGGTCACGCAGTAAGCCGTTTTCTGGCACCAGCAGCAAAGCGATAACCGCAATAAACAGCAGCGACACAATGCCGGTAACACGCAAACCAAAGCGCTGAACATCATCAAGCTGTTGCAGCTTTTCCTTGTTTTCGCCTTGCCAGGTACCCAGACGCGGCTCGACGATTTTATCGGTAATCAGCCCGCCAACAATCGACAGCACAATCACAGACGTCGCCATAAAGTACCAGTTATCAATCACGCTAACGTGCATCAGCGGGTCGATGGTGTGTGCCGCTTCGGTACTGATCCCCGAAAGCAGTACATCGGTCGTCACAATCAGTAAATTCGCCGTAAAACCACAGCCGACACCTGCAATCGCTGCCAGCAAACCGGCTACCGGATGGCGACCCACGGCGAGGAAAATCAACGCGCCCATCGGCGGCATGATAACCAACGCTGCGTCAGACGAAATATGGCTAAAGAAAGCGATAAACAGCACCATATAGCTGGCATAACGCGCGCTCACATGCGAGGCCATCTTCACCATCAAACTCGGTAACAACCCAACGCGTTCGGCCAGACCTGCACCTAAAACCAGCGCCAGAATGGCCCCTAATGGCGCGAATCCACTGAAGTTTTTAATCACGTTAGGCAAAAACCAGTGCACCCCTTCGGCGCTCAGCAGGTTTTTGACCTGCACCAGACTGCCGTCCGCAGGGTTACTAACGCTGACGTTAAATGCAGAAAGCACGGCGGTGCTCACGGACAAAACAACAATCAAATACACGAACAGCAAAAAAGGATGGGGCACTTTGTTGCCAATTTTTTCTACCAGTCCGTACAGCTTGCCAGAGCCGGAAGGGGTCGGTAAGGATGAAAGACTCATGGGCGGGCCTCGATCAGTTATGAAGTTGTGTTTTTATTAGATTATTTTAAAGGTGACGGCGTCACGCCTGCTGGGATTGGGCACTGGTACGGGCGTTCGGCGAGTTGTGCGTGCAACTCACTTTGGCAAGCTTCCAGCGTCTGTGGACTGATAAATAATTGCAGCGCGGTCGCAGCCATGACTTTGCCTGCGTGCAACATTCCTTTATGCGCGATTGAGGTGCGCCCCTGGCTCACCAATTGCCAGGTGTGCAGCGGGGTGCCCACGGTAAAGCACGGGCTAAAACATTGTGCGACCGGCACTTTCCAGCTCACATCACCCACATCCGTTGAACCTGGCAGGATTTTGTCATTTGGGGCGTATGGCGCAATTTCGTTAATCAGCAACGTTTCACGATGGCGACGCGCAAAGGCTTTTCCCTCTTCATTGGAGGTATTAGCAATATTATTTAAGCTATTTTGCAGGTCGTTTTCAGTCAGCGTGGCGCGTATTTTTCTAGCAAATGCGAGCTCTTCTTCACTCCATTGCGGCACACCAAGCGCTTGTAATGCCTCATACATCACGCTTTCAAGCTGGCGGTTTGGCAGGTAATTCGAACAGGCTTTATCAAAACGCACATTCACCGTGGTTTCCGTCATCAGCGCTGCACCTTCGGCAATTTTATTGATGCGCTCGAAAATATGCTGTGCCTGTGCCATTTCCGGGGCGCGAATCAAATACAGCACCTCGGCTTGCGCCTGCACTACATTTGGCGAAATCCCGCCGGTATTAGTGATGGCGTAATGCACGCGGGCTTTTTCAATGATGTGCTCGTTGAGGAAGTTGCTGCCGGTGGTCATCAGCGTGACGGCATCTAACGCGCTGCGGCCAAGGTGTGGCGAATTTGCGGCATGCGCCGCAATTCCGTGGAAGCGATAAGCCACCTGAATATTGGCCAGTGAACTGGTGCTAAACATTCCAGCGTACGCTTCCGGGTGCCAGGTGACGGCAGCGTCAACATCGTCAAACAACCCTTCGCGCACCATAAACGTTTTGCCGGAACCGCCTTCTTCGCCTGGGCAGCCGTAGAAACGCACGGTGCCGCCAGAGCCATATTGTTCAAGCCAGTTTTTCACCGCTACCGCGCCGGCAAAGGCCGCTGTACCCAGCAAGTTGTGGCCGCAGCCGTGGCCGTTAGCATCTTCAACCAGCGGCTCGGGTGACGCTTCGCCAGAACACTGGCTTAATCCCGCCAGTGCATCGTATTCGCCGAGCAATGCGATAATGGGCTTGCCCGAGCCGAAACTCGCCACAAACGCGGTTTCGATATTTCCTGCATTGCGTTCGACGCTAAAACCTTCTGCCTCCAGGGCGCAAGCCAGACGTTCCGCAGACCAGTGCTCTTCAAAACGGGTTTCTGGATGATCCCAGATATCATCGGCAATAGCGGTAAACTCGCCACGCTTTGCTTCAATAGCGTCATCAACAAACTGATAAATTGAACGCATTACACACCTCGCTGCCAGGGGAAATTAAGAACGAGGCGCGCCATAGTGCTGACGGCAACTTCCATCACCTTTTCATCAAAATCAAACTTCTCGTTATGATGGCTGGCGCTCAATTCGGTGCCGAATACCATATAAGACGCTTTACCGCCTTGTTCCTGCACGCGAGCCATCATCAACGTCGCATCTTCAGAACCGGCAGCCCCTTTCACGGTATCGACCACTTCCGTTACGCCGTGGACTTCAAGCGCCTGTTGATGGATAAACGCCACCCATTCTGGCGATGGCACGCTGCTGGTTGCCGCACCCATCAGCTTCACTTGTGCTTCAATGCCATACATCGTCGCCGTGCCGCGAATAATTTCCTGCGCCCGGTCAAACACATAGTCGTTGATCACATTGGTTTCGCCGCGGGTTTCAACTTTCAACAAAGCCGATGCCGGAACCACATTGCGTCCGCTGCCTGCCTGCAATACGCCCACATTGACGCGTGATGCGCCTGCGCTGTGCGGAGCAATACTGTGCAATGCCAGCGCGGTTTGGGCGGCGGCGAGCAGGGCGTTACGGCCTTCCTCTGGCTTACCGCCCGCGTGGGCGGCGACGCCAGTGAATTGCACATCAAACTTAGTGGTCGCCATAAAGTTATCGCTGCCGCACACCACGGTGCCGGAAGGCACGCCAGTGCCAATATGAATCGCCGTAAAGTAATCGATGTTATCGAGTGCACCCGCCGCAACCATGGCGCGAGCGCCACGAGTCCCTTCTTCGGCGGGCTGGAAAATGAGTTTGATTGTGCCGTTGAGCTGGTCTGCAAACTGTTGCAAAACGCTGGCAAGGCCGAGGCCAATGGCGGTGTGCCCGTCGTGGCCGCAGGCATGCATCATCCCTTCGTTACACGAGGCAAAACCTTCGGCAAACGGGCGATGTGCCGGTTGCAACATCTCACCTAAATCCAGCGCGTCCATGTCCACGCGAAACGCGAAAGTTGGGCCTGGGCGACCTGTTTCCAGCGTGGCGACAATCCCGGTAAATCCGCCGGAAAAATGCGTCAGCCATTGCGGCAATGCGCCTTGTTCCAGCGCACGTTGTTCCTCGCGAGCCAGCACGTCTGGCGATGGTAGCCCCATGCGCGCTACGCCATCCACCACATCCCGGCCTAACGCCAGCTGATAACCTAATTGATGCAGTGTTTCGGCAACGAGGGTGGCTGTGCGAAATTCCAGCCAGCCGGACTCGGCGAAATGGTGAAAATCGCGCCGCCAGTGCTGCATGCGCGGTGCCAGTTCATGTACAGCCAGTTCAATTTGCGTCATAAAACATCCCGTATAAGCATCTACTGTGATCAACTTCACGCTGTGATAGTTTTTACTTATCGCTCAGCGAAATTTGGTAGTTTTCGCCGTCATGGGATTACCCTGGCACAAGAGTTTCAATTACAGTAGATGCTAAAATCTTTCGTCTGATAGCTATTGGTTATCAGGAGGGAATGTGACCTTCCAGGTTAAGCTCCACCAGATTCGAGCGTTTGTGGCTGTGACGCAAAATGGCAGCATTCGCGGAGCCAGTCGGGCGTTAAATCTCTCTCAACCCGCGCTCACAAAAGCGATAAAAGAATTAGAAGAAGGGTTATCGGCACGTTTGTTTATCCGGCGCAGCCAGGGCGTGGCGTTGACCGAATGCGGGGAAAGTTTCTACCAGCATGCTCAATTAATTCTCGAAGAGTTACGCGCCGCGCAGGAAGATATTTTGCAGCGTCAGGGGCAACTGGCAGGGCAAATCAATATCGGTCTGGGAGCGAGTGTTTCCCGCACACTGATGCCGCCGGTTATCACCGCGTTTCATCAAAAACACCCGAAAGTAAAAGTACGAATTATGGAAGGGCAACTGGTGTCGATGATCAACTCGCTGCGCCAGGGCGAGCTGGATTTCACCATCAACACCTATTATCAAGGCCCGTATGACCAGGAATTTACCTTTGAACGGCTGTTCGAAAAACCTTTTGCGGTATTTGCTCGCGAAGGGCATCCAGCGATTGGCGCGACATCGTTAAAAGAACTGCTGCACTATGACTGGACGCTGCCCACGCCACGCGGCAGCTATTACAAACAACTGGAAGAAGTGTTTCAAAAGCGCTCAGAAATTCCCAATATCAGCGTCTTCTGTGAAACGTTTTCTGCCTGCATTAGCCTTATCGCGCAAAGTGATTTCCTCAGTATCCTGCCCGCCGAATTAGGCCGCGACCCGTTGCTCGCGCACAGCTTAAAACAGATAAATATTACTGAAACGTTGCCGCAAGCTACCTACTATTTGATTCAGCGGCGTGATGTGGCTCAGGCACCGTTAACCACGGCGCTTATCAATCAATTTCGTCGCGAGTGCCGTTAATCCGGCATTGAGCCACGGCACATCGGCAGCTATAGTGACTTCGGAATCGAGCCTGGAGGATTTGCACATGAACCTTGACGAAAAATCGCTGTTTCTCGATGCGATGGAAGACGTGAAACCGCTGAAAGATTGCAACAGCAGCCAGTGGTTGAAACCGGTCAAAGAGAAGGTGGTGCAAAAACCCGACACCCTTCAGTTGGATAACTTCCTGACCACCGGTTTTCTGGAAATTATTCCGCTCAACACCTTGCTTGAATTCAAGCGAGAAGGGCTGCAAAACGGCGTGCTGGATAAACTTCGACTGGGTAAATACAAACAGGAAGCGAGTTTAAACCTGATTCGCCAGCCGGTTGAACAGTGCCGTCAGTTACTTTTTGCCTATATTCAGGAAGCTAAAAAAGACGGCCTGCGTAATTTGCTGATCGTTCATGGCAAAGGCCGTGAAGATAAGTCCCACGCCAATATTGTGCGCAGTTACGTTGCGCGTTGGCTGGCGGAGTTTGACGAAGTTCAGGCGTTTTGCAGCGCGATGCCGCACCATGGCGGCAGCGGGGCATGCTATGTGGCGCTTAAAAAATCCGACCAGGCCAAAGTCGAAAACTGGGAGCGCCACGCCAAACGCAGCCGCTAAGTATTTTTGGCGGAGGACGCTAACGCTTATCCGCCCTACAAAAACCCGCGCCCAGGTCAGATAAGCGAAGTGTCATCCGACACTGCCCCCAACATCACGACTTCAACAACAACGACAACTCTTGCGCCGCTTCCTGCAATTTCGGCAATACGCGGCTGCGCAACTCCTGCGCGGAAACCTGGCCTGCATGCACACCGACGTTTAACGCGGCAACCACCTGGCCTTCCGGATTAACCAGCGGTACGGCGATAGAACGTAATCCCATCTCCAGTTCCTGGTCATTGAGCGCGTAGCCTTGCTGGCGCACGCGCTTTAGCTCCTCACGCAATTTGCTCACCGAATCCACCGTCTGCGGCGTGTAGCGAATCATCGTTATGCGAGCCAGGAAATCATTCAGCTGTTCTTCCGGCAAATAACTCAGCAACACGCGCCCCATTGACGTTGACCAGGCGGGCAATCGGCTGCCGATATCCAAATCAATCGTCATAATGCGCGAGCTGGAGGCGCGGGCGATATACAGAATATCGTCACCATCAAGTGTGGCAATCGAGCAGGATTCGTTGAGCATTTCACTCAAATGCTTGAGCACCGGCTGCGTCGATTTTGCCAGGGGAGTAGAAGCCAGATAAGCATGACCGAGGGACAAAATTCGCGGGCGAAGCTGGTAGTTTTTGCCATCATCCGCGTAGACAAAACCGAGCTTGCTCAGGGTATACAAACAGCGACGCACTGCGGCCCGGGGGATCCCCGTTTTCTGGCTGATTTGTGAAATAGAGAGCTGCCTGCGCTGCGGGGTAAACGCCTGGATAACCTCAAGCCCACGCGCCAGTGACGCCATAAAATTGGGGTCGCCCTTAAACGGATCGACTTCCGCCGTTAGCTCATCACGTTGAATTTCCATCTCGTTCTCCTCAAATTCTCGCCGTTGATCACAGTCTGAAAACAAAGATACATGATGTTCGATAATCGCACCATATTTCGATTATCGCCCTTGACCAGCTTCGTTAAGCGGGTCACATTTTGTTCAAGAAACGCAATCTTGTGCGAATAACGCACCCTCAGGGAGAACCGTGATGATCAACAAAAGTGTGGCGACGCTTGAAGAGGCAGTCGCCGGAATTTTCGACGGTGCCACCATCATGATTGGTGGTTTTGGCACAGCCGGGCAGCCCACCCATCTTATTGATGCGCTCATTGCTCAAGGCGCAACTGACCTGACGATTATTAATAACAACGCGGGGAACGGCGAAGTGGGGCTGGCTGCACTCCTGAAAGCCGGGCGGGTGCGCAAAATGATTTGTTCATTCCCTCGCCAGGTAGATTCACAGATTTTTGACGAGCTATATCGTCGCGGAAAAGTCGAGCTGGAACTGGTACCGCAAGGCAACCTGGCCGCTCGTATTCAGGCTGCGGGTTCCGGATTAGGTGCGGTATTTACGCCAACGGGTTTTGGAACGCCGCTCGCGCAAGGCAAAGAAACTCGTGAAATTGACGGGCGTCAGTACGTACTCGAATACCCGCTGAAAGCAGATTTTGCCTTGATCAAAGCGTATGAAGGCGACCGTTGGGGAAATCTGGTCTATCGCAAAGCGGCGCGTAACTTCGGGCCAATCATGGCGACAGCCGCCACCGAAACTATCGCGGAGGTGAGCCGAATTGTTCAGTTAGGCGCTCTGGACCCGGAAAATATCGTCACCCCTGGGATTTTCGTCAAGCGCCTGGTGGCGGTCGAAAGTGCCCTGGCACAAAGCGCATAAGGAGCTTGATGTGAAAAAACTAACCCGCGATGAAATGGCGCAGCGTGTGGCTCGCGATATCCCTGAAGGCGCTTACGTTAACCTCGGTATCGGATTACCAACACGCATTGCCAACTACCTTCCAGCCGATAAAGAAATCTTTCTGCACAGTGAAAACGGTTTGCTAGGCATGGGGCCAAAACCCGCGGAAGGCGAAGAAGATCCTGAGCTTATCAACGCCGGGAAAGAGTTCGTCACGTTGCTGACCGGTGGCTGCTATTTCCACCACGGCGACTCGTTTGCCATGATGCGCGGCGGCCATCTCGATATCTGTGTTCTTGGCGCATATCAGGTCTCAGCCCAGGGCGACCTGGCAAACTGGAGCACCGGTGCACCGGATGCCATTCCCGCTGTCGGCGGGGCGATGGATCTTGCGATTGGCGCACGCCAGGTGTTTGTGATGATGGATCATTTAACTCGCGACGGTGAGTCCAAGCTGGTGGAAACCTGCACTTATCCACTCACCGGAATCGGCTGCGTCAGCCGTATTTATACCGACCTCGCGGTGATTGATATCACTGCAAAAGGCCCGGTGGTGCGCGAGATCTTCAATGGCCTCTCTTTTGAAGAATTACAACGTATTACCCCGGTCACACTTGGCTTCGAACAACTGGCAGAAAGCGCGTAAGGAACTATGATGAATCAAGCATTTATCTGTGATGGAGTGCGAACTCCGTTTGGTCGTTTTGGTGGCACACTCTCCAGCGTTCGCAGCGATGATTTAGCCTCGTTGCCGTTAAAAGCGTTACTCGAGCGCCATCCCAACCTGGATTGGTCAGCGATTGACGATGTGATTTACGGCTGTGCTAACCAGGCCGGGGAAGATAACCGCAACGTCGCCCGCATGGCGCTGTTACTGGCAGGATTACCCGAAACCGTGCCGGGCAGCACCATCAACCGGTTATGCGGCTCAAGCCTGGATGCGTTGGGTGTGGCGGCGCGGGCGATTAAAAGCGGTGAAACGCATTTGATGATTGCGGGCGGGGTGGAAAGCATGTCGCGTGCGCCCTTTGTGATGGGCAAAGCCGAAAGCGCGTTTAGCCGCAGCATGAAAATGGAAGACACCACCATCGGCTGGCGGTTTATTAATCCGCTGATGAAAGCGCAATACGGTGTGGATGCGATGCCAGAAACGGCTGAAAACGTGGCGACGGATTTCAACATCAACCGGGCCGGTCAGGACGCATTTGCCCTACGCAGCCAGCTTCGCACCGCTCGCGCTCAGGAAACGGGGATGTTCGACGACGAACTGATTCCGGTCTCCATCGCCCAGCGCAAAGGCGAAGCGCTGCTGTTTAACCGCGATGAACATCCGCGCTCCACCTCTATTGAAGCGCTGGCAAAACTCAAAGGCGTGGTGCGGGCAGATGGCACGGTCACCGCCGGAAATGCATCCGGTGTCAACGATGGCGCATGTGCTTTGTTGTTAGCCAGTGAACAAGCGCTAAATACTCATGGATTGCAGCCGCTGGCGCGTGTCGTCGGCGTGGCGACGGCAGGGGTTGCGCCCCGGATTATGGGTTTTGGCCCGGCTCCCGCAGTGCGTAAAGTGTTGGCGCAAACGGGCTTAACGCTAGCGCAGATGGATGTGATTGAATTAAATGAAGCCTTTGCCGCACAGGCACTGGCTGTGATGCGCGATCTAGGCCTGCCGGATGACGCTGAACATGTGAATCCGAACGGCGGCGCGATTGCGTTGGGCCATCCGCTTGGCGCATCCGGTGGGCGTCTGGCGATGACCGCCGCGTATCAGCTCAAGCGCAGCGGCGGGCGTTACGCGCTATGTACTATGTGTATTGGTGTCGGTCAGGGGATTGCACTGATTATTGAACGCGTTTAAGGAGCAGGCATGACACTGTTTACCCCCATGTTGCGTGCATCACCGTTGAGCGAAATTTTCAGCGATGACAACACGTTACAAGGGATGCTGGATTTTGAAGCGGCACTGGCGCTGGCTTGTGCGAAATGTGGCGTGATCCCGGAATCGGTTATCACAGTGATTTCCGCGCAGTGTCAGGCCGATAAACTCGACCCGCAGGCGCTGGCGCAAGCGGCGGCAGGAGCCGGAAACCTGGCGATCCCGCTGGTGAAACAGCTCACCGCTAACGTAAAACGTCAGGATGAACAGGCCGCGCGATACGTTCACTGGGGAGCAACCAGCCAGGACGTGATAGATTCGGGCCTGGTTCTGCAACTGCGAGAAGCGTTTTTAGTTTCTGAAGTGCTTATCGAACAACTCATCCGCGCGTTAACCGAACAAATTCAACACCATCAGCACAGCGTCATGGCGGGACGCACCTGGATGCAGCACGCGCTGCCGATAACTTTTGGTCTGAAACTCGCAGGAACGCTTGATGCGCTATTGCGCTGGCAGCAACGTCTGCGTGAAATCAAACCGCGTGTGCTGGTGCTGCAATTCGGCGGAGCCGCCGGAACGCTGGCCTCGCTGAAAGAGCAGGGAATTACGGTGGCGCAGGCGCTGGCAAACGCCCTGCATCTTCATCAAGCCGATACCCCGTGGCATAGCCAGCGCGACAGGTTGCTGGAAACCGCGGCCTGGTTCGCGGGTGTGGCGAGCACGCTCGGGAAATTTGCCAGTGATTTTTCGTTACTGATGCAAACCGAAGTTGCCGAAGTCGGCGAGCCGATTGCAGAAGGGCGCGGTGGTTCATCAACCATGCCGCACAAACGTAACCCGGTAAGCTGCGCGGCAATTTTAACGGCAAACACACGCATTCCGGGGCTGATGGCGACGATGTACGCCAGTCAGAATCAGCAGCATGAAAGGGCGCTTGGCGGTTGGCAGGCTGAATGGGAAGTGCTGCCGCAACTGATTACGCTTGCGGGCGGGGTGATGCAAACGTCGCTGGAATTGCTCAACGGCATGCAGGTGAATACCGTCAAAATGCGCGCCAATCTGGATATCACTCACGGCCTGATTATGGCGGAATCCGTGACGCTGGCCCTGGCGGAGTTTATGGGCAAACAGCCTGCGCATCACTTAGTGGAACAGCTCTGCCACCGTGCGCTGGATGAAAACCAGCCGCTTGCGGCATTGCTCGCAGAAAACCCACAAGTCACGCCATATCTTTCTTTGACCCAAATCGAACATTTGCTCGACCCGCAACACGCCCTCGGCAGCAACGACGCGTTTATCCGCCAGGTTCTGGCGCGGGCGGCACAACAAACCAGGAGGGTAACATGAGCCTTTATTATCAACTGGAAGGGCGCAGTGGCGCACCGGTCGTGGTGTTGTCGAACTCGCTGGGTACCACGCTTGAGATGTGGCAGCCACAAATGGCGGCATTGCTTGAGAATTTTCGCGTGCTGCGTTACGACACACACGGCCACGGACGCACCACCAAAAATGGCAAAACAACGCTGCCACAACTAGCGGAAGACGTTATCAGCGTGATGGATGATGCAGGCGTTAAACAGGCGCATTTCTGCGGGATTTCCATGGGCGGGCTGACGGGTTTATGGCTGGCACGTTTTGCCCCGGAGCGTTTTCTTTCCGTCACCGTTGCCAACAGTGCGGCGAAAGTGGGCGAACAAAACGGCTGGCTTGAGCGCGCACGAACCGTGCGTCATGACGGCATGGCGGCCATCGCTAACAGTGCGCCACAGCGCTGGTTTACCGAAGATTTTGTGAAACATCACCACTCGCAAGTTGATGCCCTGTGCGCAACCCTTGCGGGCATTGATGCTGAAGGTTATGCCTCTTGTTGCGAAGCGCTTGCCGCCGCCGATTTGCGGGGCGAAATTGGCAATATCATATTACCGATGCAGTTTATCGCCGGAGCCAGTGACCCGGTTTGCAGCGTCGCCGACAGCGAATTTATGCATCAGCAAGTCCACGGCTCGCATCTCGTCACGCTTGAATCCTCGCATCTTTCCAATGTCGGCGACGCTCACGGTTTCAATGTGGCGCTGCTTAACTTTATTCAACAGGACGACTGACATCATGAAGGACGAAGAACACTATCAGCAGGGCATGGAAGTGCGTCGTGCGGTGCTGGGTGACAGCCACGTAGACCGCACGCTGTCACAGCTCACGCCGCTTAATGACGAGTTTCAGAACTTCATCACGCGCTATGCCTGGGGCGATATCTGGACACGGCCGGGGCTTGAGCGCCATACCCGCAGCATGATCACCATCGCGATGTTGATTGCGCTAAACCGTGAAGCTGAGCTGAAAATGCACCTTCGCGCCGCATTTAATAACGGCGTGACGCGGGATGAGCTTAAAGAATTGATCATGCATTCGGCGCTGTACTGCGGTTTACCCGCAGCCAACGCCACCATGCATCTGGCACAACAGGTGTTTGATGAGTTGGACACCGCCGGTTAATTCATGTCGGATGACGCTAACGCTTATCCGACCTACGAAAACAGTGTTGTAGGGTGGATAAGCCATAGGCGTCATCCACCATTTTTTACCCCGGAATCGACTTCCGAATCGACGACAGTAAAATCTGCGCCGCTGGAGACAGTGGCGTATCCACCCGCGTTAAAACCCCAATCGGCTCGCCAGCACCTTGCGTAGTGACCGGTAGCGAAGTCAGCGTTCCCTGACGCAAATCCTCTTTCACGGCACCTGAAGGCACAAACCAGACGTAGTTGTAATCGACGGTCAACTGGCGCGAAAGCGAAGCAGACAGCGTTTCAACACAGGTGGCAGACATTTTACACCCCTGGCTGACGAGCAGCGTTTCCGCGTTCTGACGTGGGATTGTCCCCTTCGGCGACACCACCACAGGCCATTCCATCACGCGACTCAGCGTGATGTTTTCATGCAGCAGCGGATGCCCAGGGCGTACCACCAGTTTTAATGACTCGAGGAATAACAGCTCATAATTCAGCCCGGTCATCAATTCCGGGTCTGACATACGGCCAATACCCAGGTCCAGCTCACCCGATTTCAAACCGGACAGCAGCATGGTGTTATTCATGGTCGCCACTTGTAACGTGACATCGCTTTGCTGCTTATGAAACTGGCCGATAACTTTGGGTAATATCCCCAGCGCCGCCGTGGGCAGTGCGCCGACGCGAACCACCGAGGTACTTTGCCCATCTTTCTGATTTAACGATTGCCCGGCGTGATTGAGCGCATCGAGCACCTTCACCGCATGCGTCAGGAACTGCTCGCCCATCAGCGTCATCTGCGCGCCAAGCCGCCCACGCTCAAACAAACGCGTGCCGGTGAGTTGCTCAAGCTCATTAAGCGTCTTTGAAAGTGCAGGCTGGCTAAGATTAAGAGTTTCAGCTGCGCGCCCCAGTGTTCCCTGTTGAGCGACAGCCACGAAAGTATGAAGATGGCGCAAGCGAATGCGCTGACTGAACAAACCGTTTTTTTCCATAACCTGATGTTAAAAACAGACGCGTCGCACTGACAAGATAAGTTGTTTAATTTTGATAACTTGCTAGCAAAATTTCATTAACAACTGAGTTTTATTGATAACAAATGGTGAGGGCATATTGGAACCTTATAGGTTTCCAATAATTTTACAAATTATGTATGTCCGCATAGTTTCCGTTCACCAGTGCGTTCAGTTTTCCCATATGCACTTGCTAACGGTGAACGTGCCAGGTGGCTCACGCCAGCCCCCTTCGCACGTTCACCGTTTCGGTAACTACAGAGATCACTGAACGATTAGTGAACGGAACAATCACCTCCCTCAAAGAGAAATGAGTAAAACCTGAGGCGACGCCCGGCGTCTACACGTCAAAAAACACCGTCTCCTTCTCCCCCTGAAGGTAAATATCAAAAGTATAAACAATCTCAGTTCCACGCTGCTCGCGCTTGCCAATCAAGGTATTACGGCGCACTTCCCACTCGATAAGATTCAGCACCGGGTCGGTTTCATTTGCCTCTTGCTCGTCAGAAAAATACATCCGCGTATTCAGGCCGATGTTAATCCCGCGAGCCACAATCCACAGGTTCAGATGCGGAGCCATTAATCGCCCATCGCGCCCGACAACCGCACCAGGCTTGATGGTGTCAAAACGCCACACGCCGCTGTCGAAATCTGAACATGTGCGCCCCCAGCCACGGAAATCTTCATCCAGTTTTTTATCGTTTTGACGATCCGCAGGGTGGTTGTAGCGCCCGGCAGCGTTGGCTTGCCAAACTTCTAACAGCACATCACGCACCGGCGTGCCGGAGCCGTCGAACACCCGGCCTTCAACGACAATGCGTTCGCCCTGGGTGTGGGAGTTGGTCAGCACATGGCTGAAGTTTTTCTCGAAAATGTTAAATCCGGCAGCCTGTGGAGCGAGACCAATGTGCACATACGGGCCTGCGGTTTGCGAGGCGGTTTCGGCTAAATAATCTTTCATCACACGGCTCCTTGAGTGCGATTTTCAAACAGCGTGGCACGTTGACCGCGCAGCACTAAATCAAAGCGATACGCCAGACAATCGAGCGGCACCGCAGCGTGGGTATCCAGTTCGGCAATCAGCGTGCGGATGGCGTCATCGTTATTGATCGTTTTCACAATCGGACACTGCCTGATCAGCGGATCGCCTTCAAAATACATCTGGGTAATCAGACGTTGGGCAAAGGATTCGCCGGAGAGTGAAAAGTGAATGTGCGAAGGCCGCCAGTCGCTGGCCTGATTACGCCACGGATACGGGCCGGGCTTGATGGTGCGGAAAAAGTAATAGCCATTTTCGTCGGTCAGCACGCGCCCGCAGCCGCCAAAATTAGGATCGATGGGGGCAAGATATTTGTCTTTCTTGTGGCGATAACGCCCGCCCGCATTGGCCTGCCACACTTCAACCAGCGTGTTTTTCATCGGGCGACCAAAGCCGTCGCGCACATAGCCATGCACAATAATACGCTCGCCAATCGGCAGGCCATCTTTGGCGTAATTCATGATCAAATCGTTATCGAGCGGGTCGAGATCTTTTGCGCCAAAAATCGGCCCGGTTATCTCAGAAAGGGAATTCTGCAATGAGATAAGCGCGTTGCGCGGCGAGCGTAACACACTGGTTTTATAGCCCGGCGCGAATGCCGGTGGGTGCGAATCGTAATCACGATGAACCAATTCACGAGGTTGCCAAATCTGAGACATAGCCAGCTCCAGTTGTAGGGTATGCAGGGGCGATGTGTTGTGGTTTTAAAAATCGCCACAGCCAGTCTCAGTTAATAATTTGTTAAATTAAAGTGAATTTAGGCGTGGTTTTACATAGCTTTTTGTTATGTAAGTAGCGGTTAGCATTACTTCTGATGTACGGCTGTATAGTCGGTCACAAAACGAAAATTCTTCCCCCAAAACCCCCGCACGACATTCTACGCTTTCAGCAATATTCACTGGAGATACGACATCATGGCGAACAACATCACGGCTGATGATATTCGGGAAAAATTTTCGCAAGCAATGTCGGCGATGTACCAGCAAGAGGTGCCTCAGTACGGCACCTTGTTAGAGTTAGTGGCCGACGTGAATCTGGCGGTGTTAGAAAACAGTCCCGATTTGCAGCAACAGCTAGAAAACGCTGACGAACTGGCGCGTTTGAATGTCGAACGCCACGGGGCAATCAGAGTGGGGAAAGCGGAAGAGCTGGCGACCTTACGCCGCGTTTTTGCCGTTATGGGCATGGTTCCGGTCGGCTATTATGACCTCTCCCAGGCTGGCGTTCCGGTGCATTCGACGGCGTTTCGCCCGATTGAGGATGCGGCGCTGGCGCGTAACCCGTTCCGCATTTTCACCTCACTACTGCGTTTAGAACTGATTGACGACGAAGCGTTGCGTAAAACCGCTGCGGCCATTCTCGCAGAACGTGACATTTTCACCCCGCGTTGCCGGGCGTTGCTCGATATTTACGACCAGCAGGGTGCATTTACTGAAGCACAGGCCGACGAGTTTGTGACTCAGGCTCTGGAAACGTTCCGCTGGCACAGCCACGCCACGGTGGATGCGCAGACCTATCAGGCGTTTCATAATCAGCATCGTTTAATTGCCGACGTGGTCTGTTTCCGTGGCTGCCACATTAACCACCTCACGCCACGCACGCTGGATATCGACCGCGTACAAGCACTGATGCCGGAATATGGTATTGCGCCGAAAGCGATTATCGAAGGTCCACCACGACGCAACTTCCCGATTTTACTGCGCCAGACCAGCTTCAAGGCGCTCGAAGAACCCATCATTTTTGCGGGTGTTCATCACGGCACGCATACCGCACGCTTCGGTGAAATCGAGCAGCGCGGTGTTGCGCTCACCCCGAAAGGGCGCGCCTTATATGATGAATTGCTTAACGAGGCGGGCAGCGGCCAGGATAACTTCAGCCATCAGCAGCATTTGCAGGAAATATTCAGCCGCCTGCCAGACAGCGAAACGCTGATGCGCTGCCAGGATCTGGCGTATTTCCGTTACCGTTTAACGCCGGTGGGTGAAATGCACCGCCAGGCGATTAAACCCGGCGATGACCCGCAACCGTTGATTGAGCGCGGCTGGCTGGTGGCACAACCGATCATCTACGAAGATTTCCTGCCGGTGAGTGCGGCTGGGATTTTCCAGTCAAATTTGGGCAGCGAAGGCGGGGCACGCAGCCATGGCCATTCCAGCCGTACCGCGTTTGAAGAAGCGCTCGGTGCGCCCGTTGCCGATGAGTTTGAGTTGTATCAACAGGCATCAGATCGCAGTAAAAAACGCTGCGGGTTGCTGTAATAAAGGGCCACATTATTGCGGCCCACAGATAACGGTTTTTGTCGGATGACGCTGGCGCTTATCCGACCTACAAATGCATGATTTTGTAGGGTGGATAAGCCGCAGGCGTCATCCACCATTTACGCAGCATCCGCCAATATAAACATGCCATACGGGTGAATCTCGAGATAGTAATTATCCCCCACATCAGGCTGTAGGCGCGTGGCATTCACCTGCAACAACAGCGCCTGACCATGCCATTCCACCGTCACTTCATATTGCGGCCCCATATACGCCACATGGCGCACCACGCAGCGTTGGCTTTCTTCGCCATGTTCGCTCAGCGTGATGGCTTCCGGGCGCACGCCAACCGTGCCTTGCGCCTGAGTGATGGTCAACTGAGGCGGGCGCGGTAAACGGTAGCCGTGGATCTCGACAAAATCGCTGCCGAAACGCGCCGGGAAGACGTTGGCATCGCCCATAAAACTTGCCATAAAGCGCGATGCTGGCTGGCGATACAGAGTTTGCGGGCTGCCAATCTGCATGATTTCGCCTTTGTTCATCACCAGCACGGTATCGGAAACGGCAAACGCCTCGCTCTGGTCGTGGGTAACGTACAGCGATGTGATGTTGAATTGCTTTTGTAGCTCGCGAATTTTGTCGCGCATGCTGCGGCGCAGGTTGGCGTCAAGATTACTTAACGGCTCATCAAACAGCAGCACTTTGGGTTTGAGGATCAGCGCGCGCGCCAGTGCCACACGCTGCTGCTGGCCGCCGGAAATCTGGTCAACGAAACGGTCTTCGAATCCGTCTAAATCAACCATTGCCAGCGCTTCTTTGACGCGTGTTTTGATTTCCGCTCGCGGTGTGCCGAGCATCTTCAGCCCGTAGCCGACGTTATCGCCCAGCGACATATGCGGGAACAGGGCGTAGGACTGGAACACCATGCAGATGTCACGCTGCTGAATGGAACGGTGCGTCACATCTTCGCCATCAATAAAAATCTGCCCCTCGGTGGGTTTTTCAAGCCCGGCAACCAGGCGTAAAACCGTGGTTTTCCCGCAGCCGGAAGGGCCGAGTAGCGTCACCATTTCACCCTTTGGGATCGCCAGATTAATGCCTTCAATGACGGTGTTATTGCCAAACCGTTTCGTGACATTGCGCAGTTCTACAAAATGAGGTTGTGTCATGTTTTACTCCGTAATCACGCGTTGGTTTTGGCTTTTGAGCGTGAGATTCTCGCTTCACCAATCAGCCAGTCAAAAATGAAAATAATGGTCAGCATCACGACGATAAGAATCGAGCCATAGGCAATCGCCACGCCGTATTCGCCATCTTCCACGCGGTTCAGAATGTAGGCGGTAGCCACTCGCGTATCCGGCGTGACGAGGAAGACGATTGCACTAACGGTCGTAATGGCGCGCACAAAGCTGTAGATCAGCGCGGATAGAATCGCCGGGCGCAGCAGCGGCAGCAGAATGTTGATAATGGTGCGCATCGACCCGGCGCGCAGGCTCAAAGAAGCTTCGTCGAGTGACTTGTCGATTTGCCCCAGCCCGGCAATGCCCGCACGGATACCTACCGGTACGTTACGCATCACCATCGACATAATCACAATCGCCGCCGTTCCGGTCAGGTAAACCGGGGCGCTGTTAAACGCCAGGATATACGAAACGCCCGCCACGGTGCCTGGAACGGCGAAGCACAGCATGGTGGTGAACTCGATAGTCTTTTTGCCACGGAACTGCTGGCGTACCACAATCCAGGCAATCAACAGGCCGAAGAAAGCGGTGATCGGTGCCGCAATGCCCGCATACAGCAGCGTGTCGAGCAGTGAAGGCCACGCGCCATCGCTCATGCCCTGGCCGAACAGCTTGATGAAGTTATCAAACGTCAGCGTGTAATCCACGCCCCAGTTGACGGTGAAACTGCCGTAGAAAATGCTGCCGTAGAGCAGGGCGTTAAAAGCAATCCACACCGCTAATAATGCGACCACCGCCCACACCAGCGTCACGGGCAGCGGCTGCACATCGCCACGGTTGGATTTACCGGAAACGGTGACGTAGGAGCGTTTCCCAATCCACATGTACTGGATGCAGAACACCAGCAGTGAGAACACCAGCAGGAATGCGCCGAGCGTGCTGGCGGCCTGGTAATCAAGCTGCGAACCGGTGATGTAAAAGTAGATTTGCGTGGCGAGCACGTCGAAGTTGCCGCCCAATACCAGCGGGTTACTGAAGTCCGCCAGCGATTGCACAATCACAATTAAAAAGGCGTTTGCCAGCGCGGGTTTCAGCAGCGGTAAAAACACCCCTTTGAACGTTTTCCAGCGCGTAGCTCGCAGGGTATAAGAGGCTTCCTCCAGCGACGGGTGAATGGTTTTAATCGCGCCGTCGAGGATCATAAACGCCATCGGCGTGAAGGCCAGAACCTGCGCCAGCCAGATGCCGGTAAAACCGTACAGCCAGTTGGTGTTGGTCAGCCCGAACCAGTCCACCATCAGCTCAGTCACATAACCCGAGCGCCCCATCATCAACGTGACGCCCAGCCCGACCACAAATGGCGGCGTGACGATCGGCAGAATCGAGAAGATACGGCCAATAATCGCGCTGCGTTTGGCGATGCGGGTGGTGTAGATCGCCAGCACCAGACCGAAGAACGTACAGCCGATCCCCACCGCAATCGACAGCGCGATGGAGTTGATAATCACCTGGATGATATGCGCCTGGCTGAGTACCGCCATAAACGCCAGCGGGGCAAATTCCCCGGTATCGTTGGTGAACATTGGAATGAAAATGGCGACACTTGGCCAGACGATAAACACGCCGATCAGTGCCACAATCGTCACCAGGGAACCAATCACAAAACTGTCGCCACCCAGCCATTCGAGGCGAGTCAGGGCGAGTGTGATAACCATGCCGAGTGCGATAAACAACACGATAGTGGCGTAGCCCATACCGCGCTCGGTTATGGTTGCGCTGATGACCACAAACGCCATGCAGAACAACGCCCAACCGGCGTCAAAGTAGTGGCGCTGGCGCTTTTCTGGCCCCAGTTCATTGAACGGGCGCAGCAGCAACAGCGAAGGCAAAACGTACCACAGCAGGCTAATATTGATGCCCGACCAGCTATAAGCCGCGATCAGTTCTTCGCGGGTCGATTCAAACAGGCCGTAATCCAGGCTCCAGCTTGGCAGCAGGGCGAAAGCCAGCCAGCAAAGCGCCACCCACCAGAGAATAGCGTCCCGCTTTCGCTGCGTACGCAAAAGTAAAGTTTCAGACATAAGTGCCTCATCGGCCGAAAGAAAAAAGAGGAACAGGTGACGTGACAATGTCACCTGTTGATGGGTTAGTTACCCATTTTCACTTCGCTAACCCATTTATTGATCAGCGCTTTACGCATGTCGGTCGCACCGTATTTATCCATGTCGTAGTTGATCAGTTTCAGGTCATCGAGCTTGAGCGACAGCGGGGAGCTTTCAGCCGTGGTGTTGGTCAGAATTTGGTAAGACTTGCCTTTTTTCCAGGAGAGTTCCTGCGCTTCTTTGGACAGTACCCAGTCAACGAACAGTTTGGCGTTGTCCATGTTGCGTGCGCCTTTCAGAATGCTGACACCGCCGATTTCATAGCCGGTGCCTTCGCAAGGGGAAATCAACTCCAGCGGCGCGCCGTTCTCTTTTTCCAGCGAGTAATCGTGCAGGAAGCCAATGCCGATGGCGGTTTCACCGCGGGCGGCGTTACGCGCCGGGGCGATACCCGATTTGGTGTACTGGGAAATATTGCCGTTGAGTTTTTTCAGGTAATCGAACGCCTGATCTTCGCCCCACAGTTGGGCGAATGTCGCCAGCGCGGTATAGGCGGTGCCTGAGCTTTGCGGGTCAGCAACCTGGATTTCGCCTTTATAGATTGGGTTGGTCAGATCTTTCCAGCACTTCGGCACCGGCAGGTTTTTCTCTTTCAGGCGCTGAGTGTTGACGCCAAAACCGAGAATGCCGATGTACACCGCCGAGGAATAGTTGCCTTTGCGTTTAGCCGGGTCCTGGAACTTCGGCATAATTTGCGCAAGATTGGCTGACTTGTACGGCTCCAGAAGATCCATTTCCCCCGCCTGAGATTGTGGGTCCAGCGTGCCGCCGTACCACACATCGGCCTGCGGGTTTTTCTTCTCGGCATCGACTTTCGCCAGCGTGCTGCCTGAACCGTTGCGGATAAACGAGGTTTTCACATCGTATTTTTCGCCGAAGGCTTTGGTTTCGGTTTCACACATTTCGTTGGTGGCGCTGCAATACACCACCAGACGGCCTTTGGCCTGCGCGGCACCGGACAGGGTAGCCAACGCCACACCCGCAGCAACCAGAGAAGAGAGCACGGTCAGTTTCATATTATTATCCTATTTGTCCTGAGATAAAGGGTCCTGAGGTAAGGTCACTGCCGGGTCCATGGCACCAACACTCCTGTCCTGCGCGCTGATGCCCGCCATGAGCAGGGGCATCAGCAAAAATCCAATCAGTGCGGCGGCCACGGTTAATAACGCGAACATCCCGGACCAGCCGTAACGCTCAATCACTTGCGACAACGGCCATCCCGCCAGTGCCGCACCCAGATAGGCAAATAAACCTAAGAATCCCGTGACGCTACCCGCCGCCTGTTTATGGCTACATTCCACGGCGGCAAGGCCAATCAACATCTGCGGGCCAAAGACAAAAAAGCCGATGGAAAAAAAGCACACCGCCAACAGCGCGTAGTGGTGAACCGGCGATAACCACAGTGCGGCAACCGAGACAAACAGCCCGAGTGCGAACAGTAAAATCATCGGCCCGCGCTGGCCGCGAAACAGCAAATCTGAACCCCATCCAGCAAACAGTGCGCCCAACAATCCACCCATTTCGAACAGCATCACCGTGGCGTTGGCGCTGAGTAAATTCACGCCGTGGCTTTCATAAAGCCAGATGTTGCCCCAGTCGTTGAGCGCGATACGAATCAGATAAACCAACACGTAACTCACGCCGAGCAGCCAGATCATCGGGTTTTGCAACACCGTGCTGCGAAACATTTGCCACTGCGGCATTGGCGGACTGAGCTGCTGCTGGCGCATTTCCAGCGGGTCATGTCGCCAGACGCCGACCGGGGGTAAATCCAACTCTTGCGGCGTGCCGGTTAAGCTGCGACACAGCCAAATGCCAATCACGATGCCGATGGCACCAGAAACAAACAACGACGCCTGCCAGCCGAACCACAGCGCCATCAGCGCGGAAATCAGCGGAACGGCAGCGCCACCGAGGTTAATGGAGGTATTCCAGCATCCCCACCAGAAACCGCGTTCGTTACGCGAATACCAGTGCGTTAATAATCTCGCGCACGGCGGCCATCCCCAACCCTGGAAGAAGCCGTTCAATGTCCAGATAATCAGCAACATCGGCAGGTTTGTGCCGAAGGCAAAAAGAATGTTCAGTACTCCGGTTGCCAGTAATCCCGCACCCATAAACCAGCGAGCGCCCCGGCGGTCATGCCACAATCCTGCGGCAAATTTCGACAGGCCGTAGGAGAGATAAAACAGCGTGCCTAATAAGCCGATATCGCCTTTGCTTAACGCCAGATCGACTTGCATTGCCGGGAGCACGAAGCTGACGCTTTTGCGCGTCAGGTAAAATGCGGCGTATCCCACGACCATCGACAGCAGCAAACGTGGGCGCCAGTAACGGTAATCACGACCGATAGTTTGCTCGGAAATCATGCTCGCCCTCCGGGTTGAAATGACTATAGAAAACGCTGAAAGAAAGGGGATGAGACAAGGTTTTAGCCAACCAGGAATTATTCCTGGTTATCCCTGTTTTTGTTCAAAAAGTGTGGGCAGGTTAACAATTACACGCGTACCGGACTGGCTTTCGAGCTGCAAATCTCCGCCTAAGGCGTGGATCCTCTCGGCAATTCCCTGCAAACCGTGGCCGTTATGGGTAGTGCCGCTAAAACCAATACCATCGTCTTTGACTTCCAGACGCACGCCTTGTGGTTGTTGAGTTAAAGAGATTTCAATCAGGCTGGCATCGGCGTGCTTGAAGATGTTGTTCAACAGTTCCTGCACCAGACGGTAGAGGGTAAACACCACCGGGTCGCTGGTCGGCTGGCCGGGTAAATCGTAGTGAAAACGGCAGGTAATTCCGCGCTCGGCAAAGGCGAACTCCTGCATCAAGTGATGCAGCGCTTTATCGAGAGAAATTTCGTCTAAAACTGGCGGGCGAAGTTGGCGCAGCAGGTGGCGAGTCGAGTGGTGGATTCGTTGGGCAAGCTGGTTGATTTGCTCGGCGGCGAGCACCGTGGCATCGCCGCTGGCGGTGCGTTTCACCAGCATCGACTGAATTTGTATAGCGGTAATATTCTGGCCAATTTCGTCGTGCAGCTCACGCGCCAGATCTTTGCGCGTGTCCTCTTCGGTGTGAACCAGTTGTTCCATTAGCTCGCGCCTGGCCTGCAACTCAATCTCAAGGCGTTGACGATAACGGTGCAAATTATTGGCCAGATGCTGCTGGCGGCTTATCGCAATCCCCAGCCCAATGCCCAGCAACGCCTGAGTGGAAAGAAACAGCTCCATCTCCATCAGGCCGTTAAAGCCGCTGCCAATTTGCCGGGCGATGGTAATCATCATGCTGCCGAGCAGGGCTGCCAGCACGCCGCCTTGCCAGCCAAATTTGTAGGCCATCACCACGTTTGGCAAAAACACCACAATCAACAACAAGCGTTCGATTTCAGGCGACACCACCATTTGCGCACCCACGCCAATGATAAAAAACAGGCTGCACCAGATTAGCAACGAGGTGCGCAGCGGAGGATTCGGCGTTTCCTGAGCCAGCAGGCTTTCCAGGTGTTGCTGGCGCAGATATTCATAAATCAAATAGACGAAGGGCGTCAGTACCACGCCGCCGGTAAACGCCGCCAGGAGCGTTTGCGATGGAGTGCTCGAAAGAAAAGGTGTCAGCACTAATGTGTGCAGTAGCGCGTCGCTGGTAATCGCCGCCATTAACAGTGAAAGTCGCTGCCAGTAAAGCGTGTAACGGTGCCAATAGTGTTGAACAACGAGAGCGGGAATGGCGCTGAGAAAAGGCGAGAGTAATATTACCGGCTCGGTCATCAACTGCTGCTGCCACAACCCGCCGAGCAGGCCCAGCACCGGAATAAACAGCGCCGGCCAATAGCGGCGATGCAGCAGAATCAGCAGTGCCAGATGCACGCCTTGCGGTAGCAACAGCGTGGCTTGCTGGCCGTTATCGGTGAGATAAAAACTGATCATCCAGAGTGCAAGCCAGGTCAAACCCCAGGCGAAAACAATAAACAGCGATAACAGCAGATGACGCCACGAACGAGACATTTAGTGCCCGGCTAACAGTTGGTGTTCGAGGGCAAAATGCACCAGGTCGATAGTGCTTTCGCATTGCAATTTGCCGAGGATATTAGCGCGATGAACATGCACCGTTTTATGACTCAGGTTGAGCTGCTCCGCGATGTGTTTCACGCTTTCGCCTTTGACCAGGAGATCGAAGACTTCATGCTCGCGTGGCGTGAGAACCTCCAGCACTTTGGCGGGCTGGCCCGCATGGCGCAACGCTCGCAGGGCATCAGCACACAAATAGTGCCCGCCCATCCCGACGGTACGCACCGCCTGCACTAACTCTTCCGGGCCGCAGCGTTTGGTAAGATAACCGCTGGCCCCGGCATCGAGCGCGCTTTGCACAAAGGCGGTGGTGTCATAAATGCTCAGAATAATGGCGCGAAACCCCGGGCGCTGTTGGCGCAGGCGTTTAAGCAAACTCAGCCCATTTTCGTCCGGCATCGCGACATCAAGCACCGCGACATCGGGCTGGTTTTTTATCAACGCAGGAAATGCTTCGGCGGCGCAGCTGTATTGGCCAACAATTTTGATATCGGTTTCAAGGCTGAGTAACTGCGCAAATCCGGAGCGCACCACCACATGGTCATCAACTAAAGCAACGGCAATCATCGTTCTGCTCAATAAGGGGAGTCTGGCGACATCATGCGTGTGAATCTATTCCTTGCAATGGAGATGTAGGGAATATGTTACGGGGGTAACAGAAATGGGGGGCAAGTAAGCTTATGGCTTTTGGAGGATCGAGATTTTCCGTTCACCCGGGGGGGAATATTTATGTCCGTGTTTTTTCCGTTCACTAACCGTTCAGTGATCCCTGTAGTTACCGAAACGGTGAACGTGCCAAGGGTGCTACCGCAGCACCCTTGGCAATCCCGGCTCCCGGCGTTTAAATCGCCGCTGCGCGGTAAACCTCCGTTTTTCTTTTCAGTCCCAGGGTCGGTTGTGATTCGCTCCCGGCGATCACAACCTCTCGCCGTTCCCGACGGCTCGACCCGGCCTTCCAGTCAAAACGGAGGCGATTTATGCCGGACTCAAAGGTCAACGTCAAAAGCCGAACCGGTTTTGACCTTGTCCCCGGCTTCAATCGCGCCGTTTTTCACCCTTCAGTCGGGGTCACGTGGCCGGGAGCCACGTGAGAGAGCGATCGTCGGGAACGAGTCGCGAACGGCCGCGAATGTTGGGTGAAAAACGGTGTTTACCGCGCAGCGGCGATTGATTTGCCGGGCGCCAGGATTGTCAAGGAGAGGGCGTTCTCTCCTTGACACGTTCACCGTGCACTGGAATTTATGGGATCGAATAACGTTCTGGTGAACGGAAAATCACCGAGTTGACATAGGCTGGCCCACTAGCTTACCGCCAATAGCGCCCGCTTAAACTCCTCCAGCCCCGCATGACCCTCATCCCCTGGCCGCAGAGCCAGGCAATAACACGCCCCCGTCTTCACGCTGCCCGCGAACGGCTGCACCAACCTCCCACGATGCAAATCCTCCGCCACCAGCGTGGCATCGGCAATCGCAATGCCAAAACCCTGAATTGCGGCGCTGATGGCTAAGTCCATGGTGTCGAAGTGTTGATTTTTAGTCATAACAGGCGGATGAGCCACGTTCTGGGCAAACCATAACGACCAGTCAATGCGATCGCGCGTCGGATGCAGGAAGGTATAACGGCTCAGATCCTCAGGCGTTAACGCGTTTTCAGGCATTAAATGCTGGCTTATCACCGGCGTAAGGCGCTCCTCAAACAGCAACGTGCCGCTGGCGGAAGGCTTACCAAAAGTAATCGCCGCATCAAAGGGTTCGTTATTAAAGTTCACGCCATGTTCCACCGTCGTGGTCAATGCCACCTGGATATCCGGTGACACGCTTTCAAGTTGCACCAGTTTAGGCACCAGCCAGCGCATGGCGCAGGTTGGCGCTTTCAGGCGGATAATGCTTGGTTTGTGAGCGGCATCGCTCGCCACATTCAGCAGATGCTCGAACGCTTGCTGTAACTCAGGGAGCAGGGCGCTGCCTTGCGGCGTAAGATGCAACCCTCTGGCATGGCGGTCAAACAGGGAAAAACCCAGCCACTCTTCAAGGGTGGAAATTTTACGACTCACGGCACCTTGCGTCAGGCAGAGTTCTTTCGCCGCGCGAGTGAGATTGAGATGTTTGGCCGTCACCAGGAAAGCATCAACCGTATTAAGGGGAAAATTGCGCCGCATGTCTGGTTACTCTCCACTGAGCCATGAATTTTTTGCATGGCTATTATGACAACAATTCGGTTGTGGTCGCAACCTGTTACAGATTGAATAGTTATGCAAATCGCGCATTCACAGGAGCGGCCATGACTATGCAAACCCCGGTGCAATTTCGTTCAAAATTACCGGATGTTGGAACCACCATCTTTACCGTTATCGGCCAACTCTCGGCGCAACATAACGCCATCAACCTTTCTCAGGGCGCACCAAACTTTTCACCGGATCCCAAACTTATCGCCGGTGTGAACAAAGCGATGCAGGATAATCATAACCAATACGCATCGATGACCGGTTTCAGGCCGTTAAAAACGCTGATCGCAGAAAAGGTCGCCACGCTTTACGGCTCTCATTATGACGTTGACGATGAAATTTTAATTACCGCCAGCGCCAGCGAAGGTCTTTATTCGGCGATTAGCGGGTTAGTGCATCCGGGCGATGAAGTGATTTATTTCGAGCCATCGTTTGATAGCTATGCGCCAATTGTTCGCCTGCAAGGCGCGACACCCGTGGCATTGAAACTGGCGCTGCCAGATTTCACCGTCGACTGGGATGAAGTGCGTGCTGCCATGACTCCGCGCACCCGCATGATTATCATCAACACGCCACACAACCCAAGCGGGCAGGTGTTCAGCGCCCACGATCTGGATATGCTGGCGGAACTGACGCGCAACACTGACATCATTATTCTTTCCGATGAAGTGTACGAACACATCGTGTTTGATGGCGAGCGCCATCACGGCATGGCGACGCATCCGGCGTTGGCCGAGCGCAGCGTGATTGTTTCGTCATTCGGCAAAACGTTCCACGTGACCGGCTGGCGCGTAGGTTACTGCCTGGCTCCGGCTGAACTGATGAATGAAATCTGCAAAGTGCATCAGTTCCTGATGTTCTCAGCGGATACACCGATGCAGTATGCGTTTGCTGAATATATGGCGAACCCGGAAACCTATTTATCGCTGGCGGCGTTTTACCAGCGCAAACGCGATTTAATGCAATCATTGCTGGTGGACTCACCGTTTAAACTGTTGCCAAGCGCTGGCTCATTCTTCCTGCTGGCGAAGTTCGAGCATTTCAGTGATGAATCTGACAGTGAAATGGTGAAGCGTTTAATTACCCAATACGGCGTGGCGACGATTCCGCTCTCCGCGTTTTATACCGATGGGACAGACAACAAATTGATTCGTTTGTCATTTGCGAAAGATGAAGCTACGTTACGTGCGGGTGCTCAGGCACTTTGCCAGGTTAAGCCACGCTGATACGAGGTCATAATGAAAAAAGTTTATGCGTTAAGTTTGTTGGTTGGGATGTGCGCTTCTTTCGCGGTATCTGCGGCAAGCGAGTTGCGCTACGGCGTGGAAGCCGAGTATCCGCCATTTGAAAGCCGTAATTCGGCGGGCGAGCTTGAAGGGTTTGATATCGATTTAGGCAACGCGATTTGTAAAGCGGCGAGCCTGAAATGCTCATGGGTCGAGACATCTTTTGATGCGCTGATCCCAGGGCTGATGGCGAAGAAATTCGATGCGATTAACTCCGCCATGAACATCACCGAGCAGCGCCGTAAGAGCATCGATTTTACCCAGCCAATTTACCGTATTCCGTCACAACTGGTCGGGAAAGCGGACAGCGGTATGGAAGCCACTCCGGCCGGGCTGAAAGGCAAAACCATCGGCGTTCTGCAAGGTTCCATTCAGGAAACTTATGCGAAAGAGCACTGGGAAAAACACGGTGTCACGGTTGTGTCCTATAAAGACCAAAATATGGCGTGGGGTGATTTGCTCAATGGCCGTATTGATGCCTCGCTGGTGATGTCAGCAGCGGGTCAGGCGGGCTTCCTGAGCAAGCCACAAGGCAAAGGTTTTGGTTTTATCGGCAAGCCGGTGAGCGACGATACAATTTTGGGCAGCGGTATCGGCTACGGTCTGCGTAAAGGCGATGAAGCCACTAAGAAACAGCTTGATGCGGCTATCGACAAAGTGCGCGCTGACGGCACGATTACTGCGCTTGCGAAGAAATATTTCCCGGGTATTGATGTCGCCGTCAAATAGGCAGACACCAGGCCGTTCTTAGGTCGGGTAAGCGTAGCGCCACCCGACAATGGGGTGGATGACGCATACGCTTATCCACCCTACAAACTCCCCCCTACAAATATTGCGTAAAGGTCTGTGTCTCTGATTGGTTTTTCAGTGATTTTTGTCTAGAGTGTGCGGTCTAGATTTTGCCGCTGTTCTGCCTCTCGTGGGGTGAAACACATCGACAATGAAGGACAATTTTTCAGGCATGAACCGCAGACGTTTTATCAAAGCCTCAATGGCTCTCGCCGCAGTCAGCGGCACTACTTCAATTGCCACGCTCTTCTCGCGCGCAGCCTATGCGAGCGAGTCTGAAATTGCCGATGGTCGCACCACTGAATTCGATTTCTCTGTGCTTCAGTCCATGGCTCATGACCTGTCGAAGAAACCGTGGGTTGGCAAACCGCGTCCGCTGCCGGATACGCTGGCAAACTTGACTCCACAGGCCTACAACGCGATTCAGTATGATGCTGAACACTCGCTGTGGAACAACATCGAAAACCGCCAACTTGACGTGCAGTTCTTCCACGTTGGCATGGGGTTCCGCCGCCGTGTACGCATGTTCTCCGTAGATGCAGCAAGCCATCAGGCGCGTGAAATTCACTTCCGCCCTGAGCTGTTTAACTACAACGACGCAGGTGTTGATACCAAACAGCTCGAAGGCCAGATCGATCTTGGCTTTGCGGGTTTTAAAGCGTTTAAAGCGCCGGAACTGGCGCGCCGTGACGTGGTTTCTTTCCTCGGTGCGAGTTATTTCCGTGCGGTTGATAACACATACCAATATGGGCTTTCAGCGCGTGGCCTTGCGGTAAACACTTATACCGACCAGCTTGAAGAGTTCCCGGATTTTACTTCGTTCTGGTTTGAAACCGCGAAAGCGGGCGACACCAAATTTGTGGTCTACGCACTGCTCGACAGCGCCAGTGTCACCGGGGCATACAAATTTACTATCAATTGTGAGGCGCAGCGCGTGGTGATGGATGTCGATAATCACCTGTATGCGCGTGAAGATATTAAGCAATTGGGTATCGCCCCGATGACCAGTATGTTCGCCTGCGGCACCAATGAACGTCGCATGTGTGACACCATTCACCCGCAAATTCATGACTCCGATCGCCTGGCGATGTGGCGTGGTAACGGCGAGTGGGTGACGCGGCCACTCAATAACCCACAGAAGTTGCAGTTCAATGCTTATACCGACAATAACCCGAAAGGTTTTGGTCTGCTGCAACTCGACCACGAGTTTGCTAATTATCAGGACATTATGGGCTGGTATAACAAACGTCCAAGCCTGTGGGTGGAGCCGCTGAACAAGTGGGGCAAGGGTACCGTCGGCCTGATGGAAATCCCGACTACCGGCGAAACGCTCGATAATATCGTCTGCTTCTGGCAGCCGGAAAAATCAGTCAAAGCCGGTGACGAACTGGAATTTAAATACCGTCTGTACTGGAGCGGTTTGCCGCCAATCCAGTCGCCGCTGGCGCGTGTTTACGCCACGCGTACCGGCATGGGCAGCTTCCCGGAAGGTTGGGCGCCAGGCGAGCATTTCCCGGATAAATGGTCACGCCGTTTCGCGATTGATTTCATTGGCGGGGATTTGAAAGCTGCGGCACCGAAAGGTATCGAGCCGGTGATTACCCTGTCTAACGGCGAAGCGCGTCAAATTGAAATTCTGTATGTCGAGCCATTCGACGGGTATCGCATTCTGTTCGACTGGTATCCAACGGACGACTCCACCGACCCGGTAGATATGCGCATGTTCCTGCGCTGCCAGGGTGATGCCATCAGTGAAACCTGGTTGTATCACTACTTCCCGCCAGCGCCGGATAAACGTAAGTACGTTGACGATCGCATCATGAAGTAAAACAGTGGATGACGCTGTGCTTATCTGTAGGTTGGGTAAGCGCAGCGTCACTCGACAAACACCTCCACTAACTACTTTAATTTCATCTGCTTACTGAGCATTTCGACAATAAAACTATTCACCGACATACGCTGCTCGGCTGCGGCAATCGCGAGGCGCTCGCCAAAAGATTCCGGGTAGCGCAGGGTAAACGTTTTGATTTTCTCTTCACGTTCGTACGCTTCAATTCCGCTGGCTTTACAATCAGCGAGATACTCCCCAAGAGAAATTTCTCCTTCTTCCATAAGGCCTTTGGCGCTATCGGCGACAAAATCGCAGTAACCGGAAAGCCCAAGAAATTTGCCACGAAACAGGCTGATTTCAGGAACCCAGGTGATCAACGCGGGCTGGCCACAAATCACCATTGTGTTGGGAATTGCGTGTGAATCCGTCATGGTGTTACTCCAATACCTTCAAACCATTCTCGTAAATTGACGATGGCACCTTTGTCAGTCTCCGGCATTGGGTGAGGCCGATGAAAGCGGGCGACACTGCCTTTGAGCAGAAAACGTACCCATGAACCCTTCCATGAAGTCAATTTATGAAGTCATGCTGGCATATATAAAAATGACGTCAATTTATGACGTCATTTCTGGAACACCCTTCAGGATTTCAATGAAATTTAATGCAACGCTACTCCAGCGGTCCGCCGAGAATGGTTTCACGCATGCCAGAAAGCACTCGCTCACCGGTTTCGCTTTTCAGCTCTTCATACCAACTGTGGGTGACGTTCATATCTTTTCCGTGAGTCACATCGCAGCGTTTACGGGCTTTAAGCACCAGATCTTTGACACGATACGCCCGCTTTTCCTGGTAACGCAGCAGGGCATCTTCCACGCCTAGTGAGTTGGTTTGCAGCGCCATCGCCAGCACCACGGCATCTTCCATGGCAGCGCATCCACCCTGGCCGATATCCGGCGTGGTACTGTGGCCTGAGTCACCAAGTAGTGCAACACGCCCGCGCACCAGTTGCATAAAGGGTTCAATATCATGAATTTCTATGCGATTTGTAGTGTCGGGGTTAATGGCGGAAATGAGTTTTTGAACCGGTTGCGCCCAGCCAGCAAAATAGCGTGTCAAATCGGCCTTCACCGTGGTGCGGTCTTCGGGCAGTCCTTTTTCTAACGGCACGTCAAAGAAGAAGTAAAAGCGATTCCCGGCTACCGGCATGAGCGAAACGCGTTTTCCTTCACCGACAAACGTCGTCCATTGATTCGCCGGAGCAATAGATTCGTCGATTTCGACCAGACCATTCCAGTTAACATACCCGGCATAACGGCGTTCGGTCTGATGGCCGAGGACGTAGGGGCGAATCACCGAATGAGTGCCATCGGCGGCAATTAACACATCGCCCTCGGCCACATGCCCTCCTTCAAACCAGGCCCGTACGCCGCCGTCGAACTCTTCAATACGCGCCACACGCTGACCAAAGCGGATATCGGCACGCCCGTAAGTATCAATCAGCATGTCCTGTAATTCTGCGCGGGCCACCGGATAAGGGCGTTCGCCAACACTTTTGATTAACGGATCGAGACTGAAACGCGTCAACGTTTGGCCGTGGACAAATTCTTTGTAGGCCATATATTCCATCGGCCCGCCCAATTGCTGGAGTGGCTCTTTCATGCCAAGCCAGTTCAGGCATTTTACGCCATTGGGCCAAATTGAAATCGCCGCGCCAACAGGCTTAATTTCTTTTACCGCCTCATAGACTTCGGTCTCAATGCCACATCTTTTCAGGGCAATTGCCGCCGAGAGTCCACCAATGCCGCCGCCAATTATGATCGCTTTCATCTGAGTCTCCTTTGGGTTACAAAGATGTTAAGCAATATCCGTACCAGACCGCGAAGCCGCATGGCTGAACGCGCGCGGCAAAGGTTGCGCGATGGTGGGGGGCATCAGTGGTGCAATGTGATTTTCTGCACCATTATTTTCCATGGTGAAAATGTTGTCAGGCGGGAGAACAGAGGAGCAAATGGGTGCGGGATTCAGATAACTGGCAGGATGAAGTGATTAAAGTGGATGACAGTCTGGCGCTGCATTCCATCCACGAACGTTACGCGGATGAACTTTTTGCCGTGGTGCAAAAGAATAAAGCCTGGTTACAGACGGCGATGGACTGGCCGCAGTTTGTCGTATCCGTTGAGGATTCACGTAAGAACGCGCAGGGCAATTACATTTTGCATCATCGCGGTTACGCAAAAATGTTTCTGATAATGCGCGATGAGAAAATCATGGGAGTGATTTCATTTAACCAAATTGAGCCAACCAATAAGACGGCGTATATCGGTTACTGGTTGGATGAGAATGTTCTTGGGCAGGGAATAGTATCCCGGGCGTTAGAAGCGGTGATGCAGAAATATGCTCGTGAAGGTCTGGTACGCCGTTTTGTTATCAAATGTATTGTAAGCAACACGGCCAGCAATCGGGTCGCGCAGCGTAATGGCTTTACGCTTGAGGGGCGACTGAAGCAAGCCGAGTTTCTTAATGGCGAATTTCACGATCAAAATATATATGGGCGGATAATCGAGTAGCCGCAATCAAAACACCCCGTAAAACGGCGAGCGCGTTACCCGTTGTTCGCCACTAATATCCTTAATACCGCGAATGTGAATCAGCTCGCCATCGAGTCCATCAACTGCCGCCTTATCGTAGATCTGCACATTATTCTCTATCAGCACGTTGCCGGTGATCCGTGCCTGGCCGTAAATTTGCACCTGGTTATCGAGCTGGATAGGGCCGCCGATAAGCGTGGCGTCATCGAAAATATGCACCTGGTGTTTAAGCACGCAGTCGCCTTCGATGAGTGCGTTGCCGTACACCTGGGAAGAGTAGCGAATGGTGGGAATTTGATCGTCACCGCGTCCGGCAATAATCCGCGCGTTATCAAAAACGCGAGCGCAGTCGCAAACCCAAATATTGTTTTCGTCGTTGCCTTCAAGAATGGCCTGTCCGAAAACTTCGGCGCGGTGCTCAATAAAAGCGTTATTCACCCTGGCGTTGCCAAATATCTGGGCCTGGTGAACGACGCGGGATGCATTTACCGTGGCGTTGCCATAAATTTGCAGCACCTGGTCGTTGTCGGCAGTTAGGCCACGCACGGCAATGATCTGGCTGCCATTCAGAATACGCGCGGCATCAAAAATACGGCATTCACCGCTAACCAGCGATTCTTTCACCACGCTTTTCCCACTGATATGTGCCTGGTGGCAAAGCGTCGATTCCCCGTGAATTTGCGCATCATCACTCACGCTGGAGCCGCCATACACCACGCTGTCACTGCCATAAATCCAACAGTTTCCATGCTGGCTGAGATTGTCTTCGCATTCAATCCAGCCGCCAGATTGCCCGGCTTTAACGTCGCTGAAATCGCAGAGCGCCACCACTTGCCAGAGTTTGACCTGTTGTTTTTTGCCGTCGACCAGGTAGTCGTGAAGTCGCGAATCGCCCGTTAATTGATACTTTTTCATCGCTGTATCCCAGAGTTTTCCCTCTTAAACCGTAGCAGATTAATCCCCAGGTAGCGTTCTGTGGCGCATTCGAATAAAATGCATCTAAAATACATTTTATAATTTAAACGAAATGAATAAATCAGTAACGCGCACCATGCTCAATCTCCCTGCAGGGTATTTTGGGATGGTGCTTGGGACCATTGGGATGGGTTTTGCGTGGCGTTATGCGGCCACGATTTGGTCGGTATCTCCGCGCATCGGTGAGGCATTTGAGAGTCTGGCGATTGCCATCTGGGTTGCTCTGGCGCTGGCTTTTGTTGTGCGTGCGCTGAAATACCCGCAAACGGTTATTGATGAAATTCGCCATCCGCAAAAGGGCAGTTTTATCAGCCTGTTTCCGGCCACGACCCTGCTGGTTTCGATTGCCATTGCACCTTATTTTCGCCCGTTAGCCGTGGGGATGTTTGCCTTTGGTGCGGTGGTTCAATTGATTTACGCCGCCTGGCAGAGTGCCGGTTTATGGCGCGGCAGCCATCCGCACGCCGACACCACTCCCGGTTTATATTTGCCGACGGTGGCCAATAACTTTATCAGTGCGATGGCGTGCGGGGCGTTGGGATATCACGACCTCGGGATTCTGTTTTTCGGCGCGGGCGTGTTCTCGTGGTTGAGTCTCGAACCGGCAATATTGCATCGTTTGCGCAGCGCCGGAGAATTACCGCCGCCCGCGCGTACCGCGCTGGGCATTCAGCTTGCGCCCGCACTGGTCGCGTGTAATGCGTATCTTAGTGTCAACGGCGGGCAGCCTGATTTCTTTGCCAAAATGCTGTTCGGCTATGGCTTGTTGCAGCTGTTGTTTATGTTTCGCCTGATGCCCTGGTATTTGAAGCAGCCGTTTAATGCGTCGTTCTGGAGCTTCTCATTTGGTATTTCAGCCCTTGCTGGCACTGCGCTGCATCTCAGCCATGCCAGCAATGACGGGCTTTTTACCGCACTCGCGGTGCCGCTGTTTATCTTCACTAATTTCATTATTGGCCTGCTGCTTGTGCGCACGGTGATCCTGCTCTATCAGAGGAAGTTGCTGTTGCGAGTCGAACGGCCTGCAAAAAGGACAAATTAAGATGCTTTCTGAAAATTATTACACCGAGAAATATGGCTTAACGGCGACCCATTCTGATGTGGTCAATGCCGCAACGATTGTCCCGCCGGGTAAAACGTTAGATCTTGGCTGCGGGAGTGGGCGCAACAGCCTGTACTTGAATCAGAAAGGGTTTGATGTGACGGCGTGGGATAAAAACCCGATGAGCATCAGCAATCTGAATAAAATAATCGAAGCTGAAGGGCTGAAAAATATCATCACTGATATTGTCGATCTGAATTCAATACATTTCGATGGTGAATATGATTTTATTCTTTCAACAGTTGTAATGATGTTTCTGGAGCGCAAATCCATTCCAGGGCTGATTGAAAATATGCAGCGCTGCACCAAATTGGGCGGATACAATCTGATTGTCGCCGCCATGGACACCGAAGATTTCCCTTGTAATGTCGGATTTCCATTTGCTTTTACTGAAGGCGAATTGCGCAACTATTATGCTGGATGGGAATTAATTAAATACAACGAAGATATCGGCCAATTGCATAAAACCGATGAGCAAGGGAACCGGATTAAATTACGCTTCGCCACAATGCTGGCGCGTAAAATTTAAGCGGGTGGCCAGGCGCGATTTTGTAACACAATGCGATAACCGTCGTTATCTATAAATGTGCGTCCGGCGACATCCCAGTACGGATTAAAACTATTTATGGTCAAAAAACCTGCGTCAAGCATTTTCTGGCAGGTCTTTTGCCATTGGTTTTTCTCTGGATAATAAAGCACCAATAAGTCATCCGCCGTGGCGGCTGGTTCCACAGGGTGGCGATGGCAAACCGTGAACTCCAGGTGCCAGCTTGCATCCTCCAGGCCAAGCATCACGCCGCTAAAGCCGTCATGTTCACTAAATTCCCCGAGTTCTTTTAAACCCAAACCCAGGCAGTACATCTCTTTGCTTTGAGCAAGATTCGTTACGGGTCGAGCAATCCGCAGATGAGGTGTCATGTTTGTCTCCGATGTGTAGCCATACTTAATATTAATTCATCTCTCAGTAAATGGTTAATGACTTGTTGATTATTCATTGAAACAAAATACACATCTAATATCCGAATTTTGGATAAGTAGCATTTTAACCTCATTTTTCCACAGGGTTTATTGTTATAACGCGCACGCTTACATGCAATCTACAGGGAGTCATAGTAATAATGCGCACTTCATTTTGTTTTAAAGCAGCTTGTCTGGCGGGAGTTTTAGCGCTAGCAGGTTGTGCTTCTTCTTTACCGGCGCCTGAAAAGTATTCGGGCTTTTTAAAGGATTATTCCGGCTTGCAGGAAACTAAATCTAACTCGGGTAAAGATATCTTGCGTTGGATTGATCCTGCTTTCAAAGGCAGTAATTATGACAGCCTTGTTTTTAATTCAGTGACTTATTATCCGGAGCCAAAACCAAATACTCAGGTGGGGCAAAAAGTTCTGGATGGTTTATTAAACTACACCAACACCCAGCTTAAAGCCGCAGCAGCAGCACGCAAGCCACTGGTGACAAAAGCAGGCCCACATAGCCTGATTTTCCGTGGTGCAATTACCGCAGTAGATTGTACTAAAGAAGGTCTGCAATTCTACGAAGTGGTGCCTATCGCACTGGTCGTAGCGGGAACGCAAGTCGCCACCGGGCACCGTACCATGGATACCCACCTCTATTTTGAGGCGGAGTTGATTGATGCGGCGACCAATAAAACGGTGATGCGCGTTGTGCGTAAAGGCGAGGGTAAAGACCTGAGCAATGAAAACACGCCAATGACGATTGATACGCTCAAGCAAGTGGTTGACGATCTCGCGACCGATGCGACGGTGTTTGATACCGAACAGAAATAGTGAAGATATCGTGAAATCACAAAGGGAGCCTGGCTCCCTTTTTTGTCAATTTATGCAGCGCGTTTACGCCACGGCAGGGTGGTAAACATCCCCGGTTTTGAGAACATCACCAGATTACCGAGCAAAATCATACACAGACCAATAACCGCATTGCTGTGCCAGACATAACCTTCATAAATCGTCGACAGGCTCAGTGCCACTAGTGGGAACAGCAATGTGCTGTAAGCGGCTTGACTTGCCCCGATGCGCCCGACCAGCGTGAAGTACGCCCCAAAGGCAATGACCGAGCCGAAAATAGCCAGGTAGAACAGCGAGCCGAGATAACGCAGCGTGAACTCCGGCATAAACGAATCCCCACGAACCAAAGCCAGCACGCCCATAATAATGGTGCCGTAAAACATGGCGTAGGTATTGGTGGAAAGCGTTTCAAGCCCGCGTCTTTGGTGGCGAGTGCTGATCATATTACCGATGGAAAAGCCAAAGGTGCCCAGCGCGCTTAAGCCAATGCCCATTAATAAAGTCGGTGCCATCTGAGTGGCGACCAAATCATGCCAGAAGAGGGCGATCACACCCGCAATACCGAGTACCGCAGCGGGCAGCAAATTTTTGCTCGGGCGCTGGCGGAAGAAAATCATGCTGTTTACAGCGTTAAATAATACGGACATAGAAAAGATGACCGACTCAAGACCTGAGCTGATGTACGCCGCCGCGTGATAAAAACAGAAGAAGTTAAAGCCGAAAACGCAGCCGCCTTGCAGCATACAAAACAGATGGTCACGCAGGCTGATACGGCGCAAACGCCCTAACGCCAAAAGCACCACCAGCATGACGACAGCGGCTACCGCAAAACGCCAGAAAATTGAAACCGGCACCGACACCACACCCTGCTGCATGTAAATCGCAAGCCAGGTCGTGCCCCAAATCACCACCACCGAAATATAAAGTAAAGCATTCATCTTGTTGTCTCCCAGAACGGATAGCGGGAGTATCTATGAGTGGGACGGCGTGCGCTTTCATCGGTTTGCGCGACTTGCATATTCTTGCGGTTTTATTTACCCGGTAATTTGTTAAAGGCTGGTAACAGGCACCCACACTACTTAAACTATTATTCCTGAATTCTGACGGTAGCCAACCATGACCCAGCCGTATCACGCATTTGAAAATCTTCGCCAGCACAACGCCGTGCTGGAAGATAACGTGCAGCTAGGTTCTGGCATTCAACTGTCGGCCTGGTCAAATAGCCTCGATCGCGTAACGCAATGCAGCAACCATCACACATTAAGTATGTATGTGAATGAAGGCTATGAAACCTATCAGAAAACCTCTTCAGGCTGGAAGAATGGCGGTGGCCCAGATCGTTTTTGCCTGATGCCAGAAGACAGCGAAACCACCTGGGATATCCGCAACCATTTTTCGTTTGTGCACCTGTATTGCACAGATGATCACTTGCGCAATATTGCCGAGCAGATTTGGGATCGCAGCCCGGCGGCGATATCCCTTGATGAGAAAATCTTCAGCGAAGATCCGCGTATTACCCAGCTTTATCGCCATTTTCTGTTAAGCAGTGACTGGCAACAGCAGGCGAATCACTTGATGTTAAGCACCGCATCAACCTTATTGCTGACTCATATGGTGCAGAATTACAGCAATGTGCAGTGGCGTTTGCCGGATGTGCGCGGCGGGCTTGCGCCTGCGGTGTTGCGTAATATTCAGGCGTACATCGAGCAGCATCTTAGCGAGCCATTAACGTTGAGCGAACTGGCGAAGGAAGCGGGGTTAAGCGAGTTTCATTTTGCGCGCATGTTTAAACAATCTACCCAACTCGCGCCCCATCAATATGTGATGCATCGCCGAATGTCACGGGCACAAACGCTGGTAAAGAACAGTTCGCTGTCACTGACGGATATCGCGATGGCCTGCGGGTTTAGCTCCGCAAGCCATTTTAGTAACCGTTTTAAAACGACAGTCGGCGTTACGCCCTCGCAGTTACGGTCGACGAATAAATGAGAATAACGCGTAGCAAACTCCACCCGCGACCAGTCCCCAAAATGCAGAGCCAATCCCCAGCAAACTCACACCCGAAGCGGTGACCAGAAACGTGACTATCGCCGCGTCGCGCTCTCGTTCATGATTTAGCGCCTGATACAAACTTCCGGCGATAGTGCTCAATAATGCCAGGCCTGCCAGCGTATGAATATAGGCGACGGGCAATGCCGTCAGAAGAGTGGTGATCGAGCCGCCAAAAACCCCCGCCAGCAAATAAAATACTCCGGCAGCTGCGGCAGCCAGCCAGCGCTTTGAAGGATCAGGATGGGCTTCCGAACCCTGGCAAATTGCGGCGGTGATCGCAGCGATACAAATTGAAAATACCCCAAACGGCGCCAGCAGCAAGGCAATCGCGGCAGTGACAACCATTAAGGGTGAAACCGGAACGTTATAACCCGACGCTTTTAACGTGGCGACACCGGGCGCATTTTGTGAGGCCATCGTCACCAGGAAAAAGGGGATGCCAATACCCAGCAGGCTGGAAAGCGAGAAGTGCGGAGCGGTAAATTCAGGCATCACAATAGCAACAGGCATATTGGTGCTTTGCAGATTCCCACTCAGCAGGCAAACCGCCAGGCCGACGACCATCGCCACTACCACCGCATATCGCGGCGCCCAGGTTTTCGCCAGCAGCCAGCCAAGCAACATGCTGGCGCACAACAAAAAATTCCCCTGTAACGAGGTAAAAGCATCCAGACCGAAGCGCAGTAAAATACCGGCCAGCATGGCGGCAGAAAGCGTGGCGGGGATCAGGCGCATCAGGCGGGCGAACAAACCCGTTGCACCACAAATCAGAATCAGAAATGAGGCGAAAATAAACACGCCAATGGCTTCATTCAGCGAATGCCCCGGCAGGCTGGTGGCCAGCAGTGCCGCACCGGGCGTTGACCAGGCGGTAAGAATCGGGGTGCGATACCAGAGTGTTAGCGCTAAGGTGCTGATTCCCATGGCGATACCCAGCATCGTCAGCCAGCCTGCGATCTGCATAGTGTTGGCACCCGCTGCTTCGGCTGCCTGCCAGATAATCGCCGCTGAACTGGCGTAACCCACTAATACCGCGACAAATCCTGCCAATACCGTCGGTAACGGAATCGAAATTAAGCGCATCATGTGTTCCTTATTGTTGACGGCGAAACTATAGCATTACCCGGCTATAGATTTACAAACCGTTAACAACAGGATGCAGAGCATTCTCGAGATAAACCAGCGCATTCTGGCGTTCGAGCGGTCGTGAAAAATAATAGCCCTGCATAAAGGGAATACCGCACTCTTCGAGCAGTTGGCGCTGTTTCCCGGTCTCAACACCTTCAGCAATCACGCTAAAGTTGAGGCTGCGGGAAATATTCATCATGGCCTGGACAATCGAAAGGCCCTTCAGCTCGATATTCTGAACAAATGAACGGTCGATTTTGATGTAATCAATATTCATATTCTGGATAACCGACAGGCTGGAATAACCGGTGCCGAAATCATCCACCGAGAATTTCACGCCGCGCTGCTGCAACTGGTTTACTTTCTGGTTGATCATCATTTGATCGGACTGAAATATAGATTCCGTCACTTCCAGATGCAGCAGATGGCCGGGTATCGCGTAGCGTTCAATCAGTCGGTTGACGTTATTCACAAATCCTTTGTCGTAGAATTGAATCAGCGAAATATTCACGCACATGCAAATTCCTGCATTGCGTTTATTCATTTGTGCCAGCGTTTTACAGGCTTCTTCTAATACCCAGTGCCCGGTCTGAACAATGCGCCCGCTTTGTTCCATTAAAGGAATGAACTCGACGGGAGAGATTTCCTGCTCCTGATAACGCCAGCGCATCAGGGCTTCAAAACTGACCACCTGGCCTCTGGTATCGACAATCGGCTGATACACCAGGCGAAATTCATGGCGGTCGAGGGCGCCTTTGAGCGCCTCATTTAGCATAATTTTACGGTGTAAATCGCGCTCGAGGCCGAGATTATAGAAAGCCACGCGTTCGGGATATTTGCCTTTTTGCGAATACATGGCGATATCTGCCAGCTGAATAAGCCGCGTGATGGAGCTTTCATGTTCCGGGCACACAGAAATACCGATAGTGGCATTCAGCGTGACGTTTTGTTCATCGACGCGGATAGGGCGTGAAAGGCTGGTGACGATTTTTTCAGCCAGATCGCTGATGGCATCTGGGGATTTATCTTTAACCAGCAGGATAAATTCGTCGCCTCCCCAGCGACAGATTAAATTTTCGCTATCAATAAATGTTTTCAACCTGTCGCTTAAGGCGACTAATACCCGGTCGCCCACATTGTGGCCCAGCGTATCGTTAATATTTTTAAAACCATCGAGGTCGATAAAGAAAATGGCGAAGCCGGCGTTTTTCTGGTTTTTAAACTCTTGTTCAACCACCTGTGCGGCTAATAAAAATGCGCTGCGGTTGTACAACCCGGTGAGTGAGTCTTTATTGGATATTTCGTAGACTTCCCGCGTTCGAACCCTAATGGTTTCTTCCATCCGGGCCACCAGGTTTTTGTTTCGGTAGCGCAATAAAATGGCTTCTTTAATATATTTAGACGAGCGGGCGGAAGAGACAATCATGATGAGGGTAAAACACACGCCGAGGCCGCCGAGATTAATTTTATATTGCTCCGGTTGCATCAGCAGCAATATCGACATGGGCATCAGGATAATAATGTTGTAGAACGAGGCGAGCAGCAGATTTCCGGAAAGTATACTGGTTGCTCCGCCAGCCATGGCGGCAAGAATCACATTAGTGGTGCTTAATTCTTCAATAGAAAAATGCGGGTAGAAGATAACGGCATACAAACTCCACATTGCCGCACTCAATAAACAACCGCAGGAAAAACGCAGTAACCAACTCTTGCTCGTTTTAGTTTCTACTCTACTTTTTAACCACATACGCGTATCAAAAACCCGGATGGCGAGGATTAAAGTCATCACCACCCACCAGGCTAATTTGCAGTTAAAATTCTTCTCATCAATAAATGTAAAGGCAAGAGCACTGGAAGCAACAAAAGTAATCAGAATGCCCGGTAATGAGTTGCTGTATAACAATCTTACGCCTTCGGATTGGTAAAGCTTTGAGTGTTCTAGATTTTTTGTCATTTCCGATCATCTTAACTGAGTCATTCAAAAGGTGCTCAACATCAAGAACGCTTATGTGATTACATCATGTAATTATTTAGGATGTAATTATAATTAAAAACCGCGCTACAGAGAAGATGGATTATCAGCGAACCCCGTGCAAGCGTAGCGGCAGGGCAGTTTTGGCGACGTTTGGGTATATGCTTACGCGTCCAATCTGACTACAATAGCCGCCTTTCACCCATAACACAGAAAACAGACCGACTATGCGCCTGCACGCCAATCATCTTGAATTACTCAGCCCCGCCCGTGATACCGCCATCGCCCGCGAAGCCATTTTGCATGGCGCGGATGCGGTCTACATCGGTGGCCCTGGTTTTGGCGCTCGCCATAATGCCGGTAACAGTCTACAGGATCTCGCAGAACTGGTGCCGTTTGCTCACCGTTATGGGGCGAAGATTTTCGTTACGCTGAACACCATTTTGCATGACAACGAACTCGAACCCGCGCGTCGCATGATTCACGACCTGTATCAGATTGGTATCGATGCGCTGATTGTGCAGGATATGGGCGTGCTGGAAATGGATCTGCCGCCGATTGAACTGCACGCCAGCACCCAGTGCGACATTCGCAGTGCAGAAAAAGCAAAATTTCTGTCCGATGCGGGTTTCTCGCAAATCGTTTTGGCACGTGAGTTGAACCTCAACCAAATCCGCGCAATCCATGAAAATATTGATGCGACGATTGAGTTCTTCATTCATGGTGCGCTCTGCGTGGCGTATTCCGGGCAATGTAATATTTCTCACGCCCAGACCGGACGCAGCGCAAACCGTGGTGATTGCTCCCAGGCTTGCCGCTTGCCGTACACGCTTAAAGACGATCAAGGCCGCGTCGTGGCTTATGAAAAACACCTGCTGTCGATGAAAGATAACGACCAGAGCGCCAACCTGGCGGCACTGGTTGATGCGGGTGTGCGCTCCTTCAAGATTGAAGGGCGCTACAAAGATATGAGCTATGTGAAAAACATCACCTCTTATTATCGCCAGCTACTGGATGAGTTGATGGAGCAGCGCACCGATTTGGTTCGTGCTTCTTCCGGCGTGACCTCACACTTCTTTATCCCTTCGCCGGATAAAACCTTCCACCGTGGCAGCACCGACTACTTCGTTAATGAGCGCAAAATTGATATCGGCGCGTTTGATTCCCCGAAATTTATCGGCCTGCCAGTGGGCGAAGTGCTGAAAGTCGGCAAAGATTTTCTGGATGTGAATGTCACCGATACGCTGACCAACGGCGATGGGCTGAATGTCCTCATCAAGCGTGATATCGTCGGTTTCCGCGCCAATACCGTAGAAAAAACCGGTAAAAATCAGTATCGCGTCTGGCCTAATGAAATGCCGGACACGCTGAAAAACGTGCGTCCGAACCATCCGCTGAACCGTAACCTCGACCACAACTGGCAACAGGCGTTAACCAAAACCTCCAGTGAGCGCCGGATTCGCGTCGATCTGGAACTGGGTGGCTGGGAAGAGCAACTGGTGTTGACCGCAACGTGCGAAGACGGCGTTAGCGTGACGAAAACGCTTGAAGGGCAGTTTGAAGTGGCGAACAACCCGGAAAAAGCTTACTCGAGCCTGCGCGATAGCCTGGCGAAACTGGGGCAGACGATGTATCAGGCCCGTAAAGTTGACCTGAATTTGCCTGCGCCATTGTTTGTGCCGAACAGCCAACTCAACCAACTGCGCCGTGAAGTGATTGATGCGCTGACGGATGCGCGTCTTGAGCAATATCAGCGTGGTAGCCGCAAACCAGTGAGCGTGCCGGCACCGGTTTATCCGGAAGAACACCTCACGTTCCTGGCAAACGTCTACAACCACAAAGCGCGTGAATTTTATCAGCGTTATGGCGTGAAACTGATTGATGCCGCTTATGAAGCGCATGAAGAGAAGGGCGAAGTGCCGGTGATGATCACCAAACACTGCCTGCGTTTTGCGTTTAACTTGTGCCCGAAACAGGCGAAAGGTTCGGTGAAAAGCTGGAAAGCGACGCCGATGCAACTGGTGCATCAGGATGAAGTGTTAACGCTGAAATTCGACTGCCGTCCGTGTGAAATGCACGTGATTGGCAAGATGAAGAATCACATCCTGAAAATGCCGTTGCCTGGCAGCGATATTGTGGCGTCCATTAGCCCAGACGAATTATTGAAGACGGTGCCGAAGCGCAAGTAATTTTTGATTGTCGGATGGCGCAGCGTCATCCGACACCTGTTCAAGGATTCTGCGCCCGCAACTGGTCAATCATCCACCGTCCGGCGGGGCCAGGCGGTGTTTTGTTCGACCACAACACATCTACGTCAATACGCTGCGGCCAGCCCGCGACGGGCAACTCCTGCAAAACATCGTGACCAAATTGCTCCACCAGCCAACGCGGTAAAATTCCCCAGCCAAAACCTTGCTCCGCCATCTCCAGCAGCATCAGCAATGACGGTGACGACCACGTCGGGCCGCCGCTTTTATTGCGCGTCGGATCGGTAAAGGTGCTCAAACTGAGCTGACGCACGGTTTGCAAGGTGTCCATCTCGACGGCAGCCAGGCGGGCTAGCTCATGTTGGCGGTGAATATAAATCGCCATTTCCGCCCCGACCTGCAAACGCGCCACCGTCACATCAATCGGGTAACGAGGCTGCACGCGCAGCACGCCAACATGGGCGCGACCAATCTGAATCAGGTCGATAACGTCTTCATCTTCAGCAATCAAACACTCAAATTCGATATCCGGAAAACGTTGCGAAAACCGCTGGAGAATCGACTCGTGATGCGAAGTTTGCCACACATCCGACAACACAAAACTCAGACGCGGCTCGACATTTCCCGCCAGGCGCACTGAGACTTCATTCAGCCTTTCGCTTGCCGCCATAATCGACTGGATGTACGGCAAAATGTGTTTCCCCTGGTCGGTCAAAACTGGCTGGCGGCTCTGGCGGTCAAACAGCGTTACCCCCAAATCGGCTTCCAGATTGGCAATGGCGCTGCTTATCGTTGACTGGCTTTTCTTCAGTTTGCGCGCCGCCGCAGAAAACGAACCGGTTTCTACCGCCTGCACAAAGGCTTCCAGGGATTCGGGGGAGTAATTCATGATGTATCGATTTTTTAGATGGCTAATCACTTAATTCTATCAGTAATTGCGATAATAATACGCCGCATAGCCATATTGCTTGATTTATCTGGAGTGAGTTTTATGCAGTCTCAAAAAAGAACCTTTTCCGAACGCATCGTACATGCGGTGGGTTTCGAAGTTATCGCCATTGCGATTTGTGCGCCGCTGGCGGCGTGGATCCTGAACAAACCCTTATTCCAGATGGGCGCGCTGGCGATCATGCTGTCTACCGTCGCCATGGTATGGAACATGATTTATAACGCCGGGTTTGATAAGTTTTTCCCGGTCGGCCAAAAGCGTCGCCTGCCGCTGCGCATCGCGCACTCGCTGGGCTTTGAAGGGGGCTTTATTTTGATTGGCTTGCCGCTGGCCGCCTGGATGCTCAACATTTCATTGCTGCAGGCGTTTATGGTCGAGATTGGTTTCTTCCTGTTCTTCCTGCCTTATAGCGTGATTTACAACTGGGCGTACGACACCTTGCGTGCGCGTTGGGTGTCCGCTTCGGCTTAAGTAGATTAGATATTTGCAGGATTGTGCAATCATCCGACAGCATTGCGCTACAGAGAAATTCGCCTCCAGGTGACACTATTAACATTGTGACCGGGCGCGGTGACGTCGTTGGGGCAGAAATTACCCGCCACCCGGACATCGCTAAAATTTCGTTTACCGGTTCGACTCAGGTCGGCAAAACCATTGCTCGCGGCGCTGTGGATACCTTAAAGCGCGTTACGCTGGAGTTGGGCGGGAAGTCAGCCAATGTGCTGCTCTGGTGCCTGAAAGTCGACTCGAAGCGGTAAAAGAACAGCTGCGCAAACACATTTCACACCTGACACCTGGCGAAAACATCGGGACATCCGTCACCGCCCAGCAGTATCAACGCGTGCAGGATTACATCCGCAAAGGCATCGAAGAAGGGGCGGAATTACTGTGTGGTGGAGTGGGTCGCCCGCAGGGTTTCGATCGCGGTTACTATGTGAAACCGACTGTTTTTGTTAATGTTCGCAACGAAATGACTATCGTCCAACAAGAGATTTTTGGCCCGGTATTATCAGTGATAACTTACAAAGATGATGCCGACGCCGTGGCTATGGCCAACGATACGATTTACGGTTTGCAGGCTTAGTGAGCGGGAAAGATGCGGCGCGAACGGCGGGGTGGAGAACCAATTGATTGCCGGGCGCGTCTTCGTAAATGGCGTTTATGACGAGCCGACGGTGCTAAATCGCGGTATGTTGCAACCCTCGATGTGCATCGTGTTGCAAGGGCGCAAAAAGATGTTGATTGGTGACAACGTCACGGAATATGGGCCAGGGAGTTATTCGCTGGCCGCCGTGGATATGCCGGTTTCCGGGCAGGTCACACAAGCCAGTGAATCCGCGCCTTACTATGGCGTGCGCATCGATCTGGACAGCAAAGAAATTGCCGACCTTATTGTCTCGTTGCAAATTACCCTGCCTGAAAAACAGCACGAAGCCTCCAATGCGGGTGCCTGGGTGACGCAATCCGACGAAGCGTTACAGGAGTCCTTTTTGCGCCTGGTGACTGCCCCCGCCGGGTCAGCATTCTGGAAACAGACGCTGGTGTGGACGCAAGGTAAAGGTGTCGGTGAAGCGCTGGCGTGGATTAAGCGCCATTTTGCCGAACCGCTGAAAATTGATGAGCTGGCAAAACGCGTGGGGATGAGTTCATCGAGCCTGCATCACCGCTTTAAGGCACTGACGGTGATGAGTCCGTTGCAGTATCAAAAGCAGATCCGTCTACTCGAAGCGCGGCGATTGCTACTGAGCGGTAGCCTGGATGTGGCGAACGTCGCCTGGCTTGTGGGGTACGAATCGCCGTCACAGTTTAATCGCGAATATCGCCGTTCCTTCGGCGCAGCCCCTTTGCAGGATGTGGAAACGCTGCGCCAGATGGGCGTTACGCTTTAGTTTTACGCGCCACAATAAACAGGCGCGGGAACAGCATCAGCACATTTCCGTCGTGTTGCGGCGGATAGGCCTGCTGCAAAAGCGAGTGATAACGGGACAGAAAAGCCTGCTGCTGGATGTCATCGAGTTTCGCGAGATAAGGGCGCAGGCCGGTAGAACTGAGCCATTCAATAATGGCCTGGGCAGACGGCATCACGTGGAAATAGGTGGTGCGCCAGATATCTACCGTACAACCCGCCTGTGCCAACAAATCGTAATACTGCTGCGCGGGGAGTAATTCCTCACGCCCCGAGTCGGGCTGACCCAATTCAAAAGCGACCTGGCGCATTAATGTGTGCGTCGGTTCCTGCCAGTTGTCCGGCATTTGTACCGCTAACACACCGCCTTCAGCCAATTGCGCCGCGAGATGTGGAAAGAGCGACGGATGATCCCCCAGCCATTGCAAAGACGCATTCGCGTAAATCACATCCTGTTTCACTGCGGGTTGCCAGTGGGCGATGTCGGCACTTTCAAACTGGCAATCGGGTAGTGCCGCGTGGGCTTTGTCCAGCATCGCTGGAGAGTTATCGATCCCCGTCACGCTTGAATGTGGGAAGGCTTTGCGCAGTAACGCTGTGCTGTTTCCTGGGCCGCAGCCTAAATCAGAAATGTGTTGCGCGGCAGGGTGTTGGATGCGGGCGGCTAACTCGGCTGCCGGGCGGGTGCGCTCTGCTTCAAACTGCAAATAAAGGGCGGGGTTCCAGTCTCGCATGGGCTTCTCCTGAGGCTAAAATTGCATTGAGCGATGTGATGAATTCGGAAATTGTATATATCCTGGATTACACCAAACTGTTGTAACGTAGTCGATCAAATCAGGTAAGGAAAACCGTAATGAAAGTGACACGCAAACAGGAAAAAGTCATCCGGCATACGCTTGAAGGCTGGCGCAAAGAAGGGGTGATAGACGAAACCGAGCAACAGCGCTTGCAACAAAATCTCTCGGTACAGCTTTTTGACTGGCAGCGCCTGAGCCGTTACGCCTTCTGGATTGCACTGGCCTGCGCCATTATCGCTATTGGAAGCCTGGTCGCCGACGAATATTTGATGGCGTTGTTGTTCAATTTTGGCTACCTCACTCGCGCCATTATTCTGGCGTTCATTTCCGCCGCGTTATATTTCTGGGGTTTTCGTCGCCAAAAAATCACGCCTGAAAAACGCTACAGCAACGAAGCGATTCTGTTTATGGGCGTGCTATTCACCGCGTTAAGCCTGTCCCAGGTCGGCATGGCGCTGGACACCGGCAGCGGCAACGTCGCGCCACTGTTCTTACTCGGCTGCGCCATCTACGGCGCAATCGGCTACCTGGGACGGTCCGGGCTAATCTGGCTATTTTGCCTGCTGGCGCTGGGCAGCTTTTTCGGCACCTCAACGGGATACGCATCAGGATGGGGCGCGTACTGGCTTGGCATGAATTACCCGATTCGCTTTGTGTTATTTGGTGGTGTACTGCTGGCAGCTTGTTATTTACTGAAACCCATCTTGCAGCAGCGAAATTTGTTTAACACCAGCAAGGCGATGGGATTGCTGTACCTGTTTATCGCGCTGTGGATTTTGTCGATCTTCGGTAACTACGATTACGATATCTGGCAAAGCGTGCGCCAGATGGAGTTGCTGCACTGGTCGTTGCTTTTTGCCCTGGCGGCAGGAGCATGTATCTGGATAAGCCTGAAAACCGACGACGGCATGTTGCGTGGTTTTGGTTTAACGTTTTTAGGTATCAACCTCTACACCCGCTATTTCGAAATGTTCTGGGACGATACCAACAAAGTGATTTTCTTCCTGCTGCTGGCGATTTCTCTGGCCCTTGTCGGGCGCTACGCGGAGAAGATTTGGCGCGTGGGCGAAGGGCGTTAATGATTTTGAGGATACCAACCGGTATCCTCAATGCTTAGACGTTGGATTCACTTAATCGCCGTATACGTCAAATATCCCGCCACGCCACCACCGCCATCTTTGGGATGATGTGCCCCTTCCGATACCGGAATTTTGGGGAAATCAAAAGGCGAAACGCCTTCAATGCAGGCGACGTTAACGCCGTATTGTTCCGGGTTGGAGCGGCGCTGGTGGAAGGTGTAAATCCCGCAAACCGAACAGAAAAAATGCACCGCTTCACCGGTGTTAAAACGGTATTCGGTTAGCTTGTCTTTGCCCTTAATGACTTCGATGCCGGATAGCTGTGCTGAAACAGCAACCGCGCCGCGCATACGGCAAAATGAGCAGTTGCAGCGGCGGGCGGTGTTGAACCCGTCCGTCAGTTCAACGGTAAAACCGACAGCACCACAATGGCATTGAGCAGACAACTTTTTGTTCATAATGACCTCCGTCTGAGTTTTTCTTTCCTCAGCTTAGTGGGTATTAGTGGCTTGTCATCACCGCAAGGCTGTATTTTCACGTCATCTTTTGCGAGGATAGCGCCAAATTTCGGCTATCAGCAAAAGGGTAATAAACATGGCCAAGCATCCTACGGGCAAACACCTGCGCGCACCCATCGTCATCAACGATAAAAATCTGTTGGTTTACGTGGTTCGCGGTTCAAAAATTGAAGATATGCCAGCCGATGAAGACGAAGATTATCCGGGCGATATGCAGATGCTAATGCCGCAGCTGTCGAAAGATTTTGATGCGGAATTAAACGAAGCGATCGAAGAGTGCGAGTCGGGTGATGTGATTGTCTTTATGTGCACCACGGATATGATTTTTGAGTACGGGTATTCAAAAATTAAAGCGATGCGTGCTGCGTAAAAAAAAGCCCCGGCGCAATGCCGGGGTTTGTTCTGTTAGTGGCCGTAAAAAATCTCGCCTTTCATGGCACGTAAAATTTTGCCTTCCGCGTCAGTAATCAACACGTAGTTCCCACCCATATATGTCCAATGGCTTCCGGCTTCTGGTGCCGGGAGATGGCGAATCTGCCAGGCATCAATCTGGTAAGGCTTGGTGCGGTATAAATCCGGCACGATGTCGCCAATTTTAAATGGCTTGTAATCGGCGTGGAATTCCTGGATTTCAAAAGAAGAACTTTGCGGTGCAGGCGTCGCGACGGCACCCGGCGCGGTCACAGGTGCGTCTGCGGCAACAGCCGTAAACGCCACTGGCAAAGAACCGGCCATCAAAACCGCTGAAAAAACAAAAACATTCAATTTACGCATATCTTCTCCAGATACATTCATCTGCTGACTATAAAAATAATGCCGTTATCTCTATCACGTTGTTTCGCGTGAAGTAATCATTTTTTCGTTACCTGAAGTAAATGTTTTACGGTAAGCGGCGGGTGTGGTGTCGAGCTTTGCCCTGAAATGATGACGAAGAGTGGCGGCGCTGCCAAAGCCAACGCGCTCGGCAATTTCATCTATCGAAAGCGTGCTGCTTTCCAGCAAATCGCGGCAGCATGTCAGGCGCACATTGAGCAACCATCGCGCGGGCGTGGTGCCGGTTGCGGCGCTAAAGCGGCGTAAAAATGTGCGCGGACTCATACCGGTAAAAGCGGCAAGTGAATCCACGCAATGCTCATCGGCAAGGTGAGTGTGGAGATAATCAAACAGCGGGCTGAGGCGCTTGCTTTCATAAGGCGTAGGCACCGGCTGCTCGATAAACTGCGCCTGGCCGCCGACGCGATGGGGCGGGACCACTAATCTACGTGCGACACTGTTTGCCGCCGCCTGGCCGTAATCCCGGCGCACAAGATGCAAACTCAAATCGATACCCGCCGCACTGCCCGCGGAGGTCAAAACTGAGCCGTTGTCGATGTAGAGCACATCCGGCATGACCTGAATTTCGGGGTAACGTTGTTGCAGTTTTTCGGTATAACGCCAGTGTGTGGAAGCCTGTAATCCGTTCAGCAAACCGGCAGCAGCCAACACAAATACGCCGGAGCAAATCGACATAATTCGCGCCCCGCGAGCATGTGCTGCACGCAGCGCTTCACATAAGGGTTCGGGCACTGGCTCATCAGCGCAGCGCCAGCCCGGCACAACTATCGTCCCCGCCTGTGCCAGCAAATCAAGCCCGCCATCGACCGTTAAACGTATGCCACCCATCGCGCGGAACTCGCCAGCTTCGATTCCCGCGACTGCAAAACGATACCAGTCGTTGCCCATTTCCGGGCGCGGCAGACCAAACACTTCAACAGCCACGCCAAATTCAAACGTGCACAGACCGTCATACGCCAGGACGACAACCAGGGGATTATGTGGAGCAAGAGAGTTTGTCATGATCTTCACGTTATCTGTCATTTCTGCCACACGTCAAGCGGCAAGCAGCAATCTATAGTGGTCTTTCACCCACACGAGGAGGTTGTATGAGTTACGTCACTGATTATCCTGCCGCTGCGCCTGAAATCGCCGCTGCTCATTTTCTCCAGCGTCTGTGTCTCGAGACAGACTGCGACGATGTGCATAGCGCGATGAAAGACCAGGATATGGATTTTGTTCTGCTGCACGTGGTCGGCTCCCCGGAGGCCTTCGCTCGTCGCCATATTCCAGGCGCTTTGCATTTACGCCATCGTGATATGTCTGCTGAACGGATGGCCGAGTGGCCTGCCGATACCTTATTCGTGGTTTATTGCGCCGGGCCGCATTGCAACGGTGCCGATCGCGCAGCGCTTAAACTGGCGCGCCTGGGTCGCCCGGTGAAAATTATGATTGGTGGAATAACGGGTTGGGCTGATGAGGGTTTTAGCTTTGCCTGAGTAGTGAATTTGCTATCCGCGAGGCGTGAAGTGAGTGTAATCTTGGCTCACTTTTGTCATCCCTGAAGGAAGTTACCATGTCGATTTACAGCGAAACTAACGCTCAGTTTATTCTCGGTTTAAACAATTTATCTGCGATTCTTGATAAAGCCGCCAACTGGGCAAAAGAGAATGGCAAAACTGAAGAGAGCCTGCTGACAGCAACACTTGCGGAAGATATGTATCCGCTGGTGCGCCAGGTGCAAATTTCTACCGATATGGCCAAACGTGCGGTTGCACGCCTGGCGGGTGTTGACGCTCCGGTGATGGAAGATAACGAAACCACCATTGCCCAGCTTCAGGAACGCATTGCGGCGACGGTTGAATTCATGAAAGGCATTACCGATGCTCAACTTGACGGCGACGATGAGCGCCCAATCGTGGTGATGGCTCGCGAACACGAACTGCGTTTCACCGCTCGCAGCTACGTCTACAAATTCGCTACGCCGAACTTCTATTTCCACTTCACTACCGCTTACGACATCCTGCGTCAGGCGGGTGTGCCGTTGGGTAAGCGCGATTTTGTCGGCCCAATCTTCTAAATAACTTTACCCGTCATACTTCAAGCTGCAGGGGTGTTGGCTGCACTCGCAAACCCCAGTCACTTACTCAAGTAAGCTCCTGGGGATTTGTTCCCTTGCCGCCTACCTGCAACTCGAATTATTTAGGGTATACATGAATGAATAAACAGTGCGCCTAGCTCAGCCGATAATGGCGGTTCGGGCGCAACTTCTCCGGTAATTTCTCGCTTTCATCCATATCGTGTAAATCACGCTCAATGCTGTTGCATATCGCATCCAGCGGCAAGTCGTTATCTTCGGTGCCAAACGGCTCTTCCAGCTCTTCGGCCAGCGTGTCGAGCGAGATAAACGTATACGAGATAAACACCGACAAAAATGGCGTCATGTAATGCAGGTCTGTCACCAGCGCAAACGGTAGCATAATGCAAAACAGGTAAACGGTGCGGTGCAGAATCAGTGTGTAGGCGAACGGAACGGGAGTGCTCGCAATGCGCTCGCAGCCACCGGCAACCGCCGAAAGATCGTTGAGATGATGATTCAGACTGCTCCACACCACATCGGAAATCAGCCCTTGTTTGCGTTTATCGCCTAGCCAGCTCCCCATCAGCAACAAGATACGTTGGCACGGCGCCTGGCTTTTAACCACCCACTGCAATTCTTCTGCGCTCAGATATTTTTTGAGCGTCTCTTCCACCGGGCGTTTACGCAACGTTAGCCGCAAAGCATGGCAAAACGCAGTCTGCAAATTCACCAAAGCGCTGATTTGACTTTGATTCTCACCCAGCACGCTTTTCGCCTCACGCAAGAATGAGCGCTGCGTAATGGCCAGATTTCCCCACAGCGTGCGCGCTTCGTTAAAACGTGCGTAGCAGGCGCTGTTTCTGAAACCTAAAAATATAGCAATTGCCACGCCGAGAATACTGAACGGGGCGGTGGTCAGTTTAATGCCGAGTGTTTCATACCAGGGCAGAAAGAAAATAATGCCTATCGAAAGGGCAAGGTTTAGTAGCAGGCGGGAGTAGATTTTTTGTAGAACCGAGCCATGCCAGACAAATAAGCGGATAAACCAGTGTTGATGCGGACGAACAATCATAATCAGGATGCTCAAAAACAGGACGTCATATTTAACGGCAAAGTGTGACGCAGATCAACTTTGAATTTACACCGTCTTAACAACATGAATAATTTTCAATAACCATGAAAGATCTTCGTTTGTTCTCAGGGTGAGCATCTGCCATTCTCATTCAACGATAGCCGTCCAGATGGCTAAATATTCAAATAATGAATTATCACCTGACTAAATTAATTAGCCAGGGAAGGAGAAGACACATGCCACAATCCACAGCCCATCGCGCCCCGTTCCGTGCCGACATCGTCGGTAGCTTCTTACGCCCGGCGACTATTAAAAACGCACGTCTTGCTTTTGCGGCGGGAGATATCAACGCTTCTGAGTTGCGAAAAGTGGAAGATGAGGCGATTCGTACCTCGGTTGAGCAGCAATGTGCGTGCGGCCTGCATGTGGTGACTGACGGCGAGTTTCGTCGTGCGTGGTGGCATTTTGACTTTTTCGATGGCCTGCAAGGTGTTGAGCGTTATGAGTCAGAGCAGGGCATTCAGTTTAACGGCGTGCAGACCAAAGCGCACAGCGTGCGAGTGGTCGGCAAACTGGGCTTTGGTGAACACCCGATGCTGGAAGATTTCCGCTATCTGAAAAGCATCAGTGGCGATGCCGTACCGAAAATGACGATCCCAAGCCCGAGCGTGTTGCATTTCCGCGGCGGACGTAACGCTATCGACAGCACCGTATACCCTGATTTGAAAGAATATTTCGACGATCTGGCGAACACCTGGCGCGATGCGATTCAGGCATTTTACGCAGCAGGCTGCCGTTATCTGCAACTTGACGACACCGTTTGGGCATATTTGTGTTCGGACGCGCAGCGTCAGGAAATTCGCCAGCGTGGTGATGACCCGGACCAACTGGCGCAGATTTATGCCGAAGTGCTGAATAAAGCCCTGGCAGGCAAGCCTGATGATTTGGTTATTGGGCTGCATGTTTGTCGCGGTAATTTCCGCTCGACGTGGATTTCTGAAGGCGGTTACGAGCCGGTGGCTGAAGTGCTGTTTGGCACCGTGAACGTTGATGCGTTCTTCCTTGAATATGACAACGATCGTTCCGGTGATTTTGCGCCGTTGCGCTTTGTGCGTCCCGGCCATCAGCAAGTGGTTTTAGGTTTGGTGACGACGAAAAATGGCGAGCTGGAAAACCCGGAGTTGATTCAGGCACGCATTAACGAAGCGGCACAATATGTTGATATCAACCAGATTTGCCTTAGCCCGCAATGCGGTTTTGCTTCGACAGAAGAGGGTAACAGCCTTACGCCTGAGCAGCAGTGGGACAAAGTGCGTCTGGTGACGGAGCTTGCCGAAAAGGTTTGGTAGAGGGTTTTGTCGGGGGCGCTTCGCTTGCCCGACCTACGAAAGAAGGTTTTGTGGTTTTTGTCGGGGGCGCTTCGCTTGCCCGACCTACAAAGGCGGATTTGTGGTTTTGTAGGGTGGATAAGCGCAAGCGTCATCCACCACTTTCACCCGGTTTACGCCAGCTTAAACACCGCCACCGTTTCATTGAGCGCCTGCGACTGCTCTTTCAATGACATCGCCGCCGCTGAGGCTTGTTCAACCAGCGCGGCATTCTGCTGCGTCACCACATCCATTTGCACCACGGCCAGGTTGATTTGTTCAATGCCACGGCTTTGCTCGCCGGTCGACACCGCAATTTCTTCCATCAATCCCGTCACTTGCTTAATGGCGTTGGAAATCCGCTGCATACTCTCGCCCGCACGATTCACCAGATTGCTGCCGATATTCACCTGCTCACCAGACAGCTCAATCAGCTCTTTGATCTCCTTCGCGGCAACCGACGAACGTTGCGCCAGGTTGCGGACTTCGCTGGCGACCACGGCAAAACCACGCCCTTGTTCACCGGCACGCGCCGCTTCAACCGCGGCATTCAGCGCCAGAATATTGGTCTGGAAAGCAATGTCTTCGATAATGCTAATAATATTGTCGATTTTGCTGGAGCTAGACTCAATATTACGCATTGAATCAATCACCTCGCTAACAATCTCGTTGCCGTCATTGGCGGCAATCAACATGCCATTTGCCAGCTTATTTGCCTGGTGAGAGTTGTCGGAAGTAGATTTCACCGTCACGGTGAGCTGTTCCATGCTGGCCGCTGTTTCACCTAAAGACGACGCTTGCTCTTCTGTTCTGGCAGAAAGGTCGGTGTTCCCGGCCGCGATTTCTTCAGACGCGTAGGCCACCGTCTGGCTGGATTCACGTACCTGGCCGATGATACTCGCCAGCGAAACGCGCATTTGCTCCAGCTCGCGCATCATGGCACCAATTTCATCCTGAGCGTTGGCGACAATCGGCGTATGCAGGATGCCGCTGGCGATTTCTGTGCAATGTGCTTTCGCTTTATCCAGCTCGTTGAGAACTCGTTTTTTCAGCAGCAGGAACGCTGCTCCGAGAATAATGGCGAAGATCAGTGCAAAAATCGCGATGCTCACCAGACTTTGGTTGAAGCCCGATTGCGCATCTTTGTTGAGCTGTTGCGCGTACTGCTCGCGAAACGACAGCAGCTTATCCAGCGCGACTTCAAATTGTTTGTCGAGAAGCGGCAGAGTGGAGGTCACGAGCGTGCGGGCGCGCTGCAAATCATTCGCGCCAACCGCATCGAGTAACGGCTGCAAACCTTGCTCGCGATAATTCACAAAAGCGGTTTGATAAGCATCGGCCAGCACTTGTTCGCCAGGCTGTTTTGGCGCTTCCAGATAAGCCTGAAAGGCGGAATTCGCTTTGCCGAGCACCAGCTTTGCGCCATCCAACGCCAGCTGGCTTTGGCCGCCTGAACCTTGCTCACGTTCTTCTAACGCTTCCATGGCGCGAACACGCATGGTGCGGCTGTGGTTAATCGGGTCGATCACCGATAACACCACGCGGATTTCCCGGTTAACGTTATCCAGAGACTGATTGCTACGAGTTAAAGACCAGATATTGGATGCGGTGCTGGCTAAGAAAATAAGCAGTAACGTACTGAAAACTAAAATCGAAAAACGCCGTACTGACATACAAAACCCTTATGTTTAGAAAATAACCTGACTCGTTTCAGCCAGTGCTGTGAGGGTTATCGGCATTCGGGGCGGGAAATTTAGCGGTCTTATTTTCGTCATATTTCTGTCATAAGGCTGCTTTATAAATCGATGACCAAAATAAAGGATGCGAACATCATGAAATTAAAACCTTTTGCGCTGTTATTGACCTCACTATTTCCTTTGGCAAGCCAGGCGGCGGAGCCGCAAGTTGAACGTTACGTTGTCACCTTCCCGCGGGGTGATCATGTTGAGTATAAAGGCGCGTACGCAGCTAACTTCCCGAACGGATTGCCGGTTGGCGTGGGTTCCGGCCTGCAATTTATCCGTAAAGACGGTGATGCGCTGGTGTTTGCCACAGTCACGGATCGCGGCCCGAATGCCGACTCGCCTAAATCAGGTAAAAAAGAGTCGAAGATTTTTGCTAATCCAAAGTTCACCCCATTGCTGATGACCATGCGCGTGGCGGGGGGCAAAGCCGAAGCGACAGATGCACATGCCTTGCATGATGAAAACGGGCCAATTAGCGGTTTGCCGTTGCCTGAAGGTTTGATTGGCGCGACCAATGAAATCGCGCTAAGCGATACCCTGCAGCAATTATCGAGCGACAAGCGCGGCCTGGACACCGAAGGCATCACGCCGGACGGTAAAGGCGGTTACTGGCTGTGTGATGAATACGGTCCTTTCATCATTAACATTGATGCCAACGGTAAAATCCTCAAAAAATATGGCCCGCAGGCGGAGCAAGGCGAGCAGGGCGTGGCGGGTGGTTTGCCAAACATCATCAAATGGCGCCAGGCTAACCGTGGCTTTGAAGGTATTACGCGTATGCCAGACGGGCGCATTATTGCCGCCGTGCAAAGTACGCTTGATATCGATGGGAATACGAAAAACACCTCACAATTTACCCGCCTGGTGAGCTTCAATCCTGCAACGGGCAAAACCGAAATGTATGGCTATCCGATTGACGTGGATGTCTATAAAAAAGCCAAAGATGCCAAAATCGGCGATATCGTGGCGCTGGATGACAACCGCCTGCTGCTTATCGAACAGGGCGGGGACAAAAACAAAGTGATGCGCAACCTGGTGTATGTGGTTGATCTCAGCCAGGCCAGCGAACTGAGTTCGTTTGATAAAGACAAAGCGCCAGAGTTTGACGACGCCGCGCAACTGAAAGCCCGCGGTATCAAACTGGCGCAGAAAAAAGAGGTGGTTGATCTGCGTAAACTGGGCTGGCAGCAGGAGAAAGCCGAAGGCATGACGCTGATTGATAACCAGACCATCGCGGTGATCAATGACAACGATTTCGGCCTGCAACCGGTGCTGGAAAATCCTGATGCGGACGCTAAGAAAGCTGACCAATATGAAGTGGACGGCAAAGGGCATTTAACCCGCGACGGTAAAGAAGTAGCCACCAAAATCTCGTTAAAACCGCTGGAAAAGCCCGAGTCGCAAAATGAGCTTTGGGTGATTAAGCTGCCAGAAGCGTTGAAGTAAGATTCAGATAAAAACAGGGCCACCTCGAGGTTGCCCTGTTTTACATTACATTCCGGATGAACTTCCCATCACATCACGAATGGATTCCACCAACGCAGCGGCGGCAGGCGAGAGTTCCGTTCCGGTCAAACGGGAAATACCGATTTGCTCAAGAACCAGCGGTTCAAATGACGGTAAACGCACAAGATCGTTGCTGTAAGTGATATCCGTAACAATGGATTGTGGCAGAATCCCTAATAAATCGGTCTTTTTTAACAGCCATAATATATTGAAGAAGGAAACCGTCTCGATAGTCGCATGCGGCGGATCAATATTGTCATGATAAAATGTATTATCAAACTGCTTGCGTAAAGTCGTTTCAATTGGCGGTAATATCCACGCTTCCTGTTTTAATTTCTCGAGTGTTGCATGAGGATTTTGCTCCAGCGGATGACCTTTACGGACGACAATCATGGCATTCTCATTAAATAAAGCTTCCTGAGTGACCACCGCGTTGGAACTAATATCTGATAATCTGCCAATTAAAAAATCGAGTTCTCCTGAAACCAGTCGCGGCAATAATTCCCCGCTGACTCCTTCTATAATCTTAATGCGAATATCGGGCCGGGAAACACTCAGTTTTGCAATCGCCGCCGGAACCAGATAACTCGAACCGGTTAATAAACTGCCGATGGCAACTCGCCCAGCATGACCCGTTCCCAGCGCACTGATAGCTTGCGAAACATGATCAAGTTGAGCCAGCACCATTTTGCTACGGTCAACAAATGCGCGCCCCAGTTCGGTGGGCGTGACTCCCCGGCGATTTCTCAAGAACAACTTTGCGCCTACCGCATCCTCAAGATCGAGCAGAAGCTTGCTGGCTGTAGGTTGTGACACATTTAACGAACGTGACGCGTGCAGAACACTGCCGTATTCAAAGAGTGCGATAGCCAGGCGAAAGTGCCTGACGGTTGCCCAGCGTTCGAGTCTGTCGAGTTTCATAAGATATCCGTTTTTTGCATACCACATGCAATATATATGTTATTTACGAATATCACAAACCTCCCTATACTTGTTTTAAATAATTAAATCGGAGGTTGAGTAATGAGCATAAATAATCTTGAAACAGTAAAAAAATACTTTAAATATTGTGTTGATGGAAAAGATGCGGAGCGCGTTAAAGAATATTTTGATAAAGACGTAATTATTCATCGCCCTGATTGTGATGCGCCTGTTCACGGTGTTGAGAACTTCAAAAAAGCGCTGCTCGAACATGTTATTAACCGCTATGAATCGATAGAAACCACCTTCAGCAAAGAAGTCGTGACCGACGATGTGGTTGTGGTTCATCTGAAACATGTCGCGCGAGGTTCTAATACCTGGCACGGATTTGATGTTCACGGAAAAGACGTCACCTGGACGGCGCTGACTTATTTTAGATTTAACGCCGAAGGTAAAGTAGTAGAAGAAATTGTCGAAAGGAATGAATTATTCATGGCCAAACAAGTCGGAATTATTGATTACCAGTAATATAAACACGGCGCTGCTTGGGGATATAAAAAGCAGCACTTATTGACCACGATAAAACCCTACACCGATCCCCGTACCACCAACTTCCAGTCCAGAATTTCATTCACAGTTTCGACTTCCGGATTATCGATGCGCTCGAGCAACAACTGCACGCTGCGCACGCCAAGCTGATGCATCGGCTGTTGGATGGTGGTGAGCGGGGGATAAGTCACCGAGCCAAACGGGACGCCATCAAACCCCATAATCGCCACATCTTCCGGGACACGCAGGCCTTGCTCGTGGGCAAAATGCAGCGCGCCGCCCGCTAATGCATCGGAAATTGCAAATACGGCGTCCGGTGGTTCTGGCATGGTGAACAGTTCGGCCATTGCCTGCACGCCAGCCTGATATTCCAGGCTATCGGCGTAAACCACCGCTTGCCAGTTCTTGCCACAGGCGGCGCGATAACCCGCTTCGCGCTGTTGCGAATAGAGATAGCGTAAATCACCGTTGATCAGCGCAATGCGTTTATAGCCCGAGGTCGCCAGATGATCGACGGCAGCCGCCGCCGCTTTAAAGTTATCAATTGTCACTGAAGAAGCTCGATAACCGGGATCGCCTTCTCCGCATTGCACCCATGGCGAATCGCCAATCAACGTCGTTAGCCCAGGCAAACAACTGATGGCATCCATGGTGATCACGCCATCAACCACTTTGCCACTGAGCAGGCGCAAATAGGCTGATTCACGCGTCAGGCGTGATTCAGAATTACACAGCAGAATGTGATAGCCATGCTTCTCCGCTTCCTCTTCAATGCCGCGCACCACGCGGGCGCAGAATGGGTTGGTGATGTTCGACACCAGCACCAATAACATGCGGCTGCGCGAGGTGCGCAACTGGCGTGCCAGCAGGTTAGGTTGGTATTCGCACGCCTCAATCGCCGCCAGCACTTTGTCGCGCGTGTCGGGTTTAACGGCAGGGTTGCCGTTTAAAACCCGGGAAACGGTCGCGGTAGAAACCCCGGCAATGCGCGCCACTTTATCTATCGACATGTTGATCCTTTGCACGATCGGTTGAAATGTGAACCACATTCCATATTTGAATTGATACTACCAAATAATTCATCTGCATGATGGAAACCCTCATGAAATCGATTACATTTTTAATGAAGTGCGAATGTAATCGATTTCATAAAAAGAACTCTTACCCTTAAATCAATACTCTGTACCGGAGGATTTATGTCTTCTCAGTCGGCCGTTGGGGCACAAGTGGTCACTCATAAATGGGTGATTCCACGCCTGTCGTTAATGATGTTTCTCGAGTTCTTCGTCTGGGGGGCCTGGTATGTGACGCTGGGCGTCGTGATGGGCAAGTTTGGTCTGAGCGCGTTAATCGGCGATGCGTATTCCACCGGGCCAATTGCCTCCATATTGTCGCCGTTTGTCCTCGGTATGCTGGTTGACCGTTTCTTTGCCTCGCAGAAAGTGCTCGGCGTGTTGCACCTGATTGGCGCGGCGCTGCTGTGGTGGCTGCCGGGCATGTTTGAAAGCGGGCAGAGCGGCCTGTTGTGGGTCGTTTTCGCTTACATGCTGTGCTACATGCCGACTATCGCCCTGAGCAATAACGTGGCGTTCCACAGCCTGGCAAACAGCGAAAAAGGGTTCCCGATCGTGCGTGCGTTCGGCACTATCGGCTGGATTGTGGCGGGGTTGATTGTTGGCACCAGCGGTCTTTCAGACAGCACCGGCATCTTCACCCTGGCAGCGGTTGCCTCTGTCGTATTGGGGATTTACAGCTTCACGCTGCCGAATACCCCCGCGCCGGATCGCGGCAAACCGCTTTCAATGCGTGACCTGGTTTGTGCAGACGCTTTCGCGTTGCTTAAACAGCGTCACTTTATGGTGTTTATCATCTGTGCCACGCTTATCTCCATTCCTCTGGCGGCTTATTACGCTTACGCCGCACCGTTTATTTCCGCAGTTGGGTTCGAGAACGTCAGCGGCGTGATGGCATTAGGGCAAATGTCTGAACTACTGTTTATGCTGTTGATTCCGTTCTTCTTCCGCCGCCTGGGCATCAAAATGATGCTGCTTATCGGTATGCTGGCATGGTTTGCACGTTACGCGATGTTTGCCCTGGGCATCACCGAAGAGACACGCTGGATGATCTACATCGGCATCATCCTGCACGGGGTGTGTTACGACTTCTTCTTTGTTATCGGCTTTATCTATACCGATAAGGTGGCGGGCAACAAAGTGAAAGGCCAGGCACAAAGCCTGCTGGTACTGTTCACTTACGGGCTGGGGATGTTAATCGGTTCGCAAATCAGCGGCGCGGTATTTAACCGCTCGGTCACGGCACAAGGGGCTGAAGGCTTGCTGCAATGGCAACAATTCTGGTGGATGCCAGCGATAGCAGCCGTGGTGATTGCGGCGATCTTCTTCTTTAGTTTCAACTATAAAGAGGGCGAGCAGCATGGCAAATAAGCCGCTGCGCGTACTGGTTGTGGGCTGCGGGAATATGGGGGCTGCCCACAGCCTTGCGTATCAGCACCTGGACGAATTTACTCTCTGCGGGCTGGTGGCTCGCGGGGATTCAAAAGCCCAGTTGAAAGCTCAACTCGCAGCGGATATCCCACTATTCGATGATTTAAAACTGGCAATTGCCGAGACCCAGGCTGATGCCGTGTGCATCGCCACCTGGCCTGACACCCACGAAGCGCTGGCACTTACGGCGCTTGCCGCAGGCTGCCATGTGTTTTTAGAAAAGCCGCTCGCCACCACGGTGAGCGGGGCAAAACGCGTGGTCGCCACCGCGCGGCTGGCGGGTAAAAAACTGGTGGTCGGGTACATCCTGCGCCATCACCCGGTGTGGCAGCAGTTTATTGAGCTGTCGCACGGGCTTGGCAAACCGTTGGTGATGCGCATGAACCTCAACCAGCAAAGCAGCGGGAGCGCCTGGCACACCCATAAAATGCTGATGCAGTCGCTTTCGCCGATTGTCGATTGCGGCGTGCATTATCTGGATGTGATGTGCCAGATGGCGCAATCCACCCCGCACTCGGTGAGCGCCATTGGCGTGCGTCTAACTGACGAAATCGCCCCCGAACAGTTCAATTACGGCCAGCTTCAGGTGCGTTTTGAAGACGGGTCCGTGGGCTGGTACGAAGCAGGTTGGGGGCCAATGATGAGCCAGACAGCATTCTTTATTAAAGATGTGATTGGCCCGCAAGGTTCAGTGTCGATTGTTGCCCGCGAAGCTGCGGGCGAAGGGCAGTCAGCCAATGTTGAAGCCCATACCCGCACTGAATCATTGCGTGTTCATCACTCTCAACTAAACGCCCAGGGCGAATTTATTCACCAGGATGAATGGGTGACGGCAAGCGATGAACCCGATCACTTTGCTTTATGCCAACTCGAACAACAGTTTTTTGCCCGTGCCATCTTTGACGACAGCGATTTGACGTTACACCAACAGCAGGCGGTTGAAAGCCTGGCCGTGGTGCTGGCGGCAGATCTTGCCGTTCGCCAGCAACGCACGGTCTTAATTAAGGAGATGTTGTAATGAAAACCCTCAAAGGGCCGTCCATATTTCTCTCACAGTTTATATCCGATAAACCCCCGTTCAACTCGCTCGACACGCTAGCCGCCTGGGCGGCGGGTTTGGGCTATAAAGCGGTGCAAATTCCCACGCACCTGCCACATATTTTTGACCTCGCTAAAGCCGCCGAAAGCCTGGAATACTGCGCTGAAATTCGCAATCTGCTGGCAAATGTTGGACTGGAAATCAGCGAACTTTCAACGCATTTGCAGGGGCAACTGGTGGCCGTGCATCCGGCGTATGACGCCGCATTTGCCGGGTTTGCGCCGCCGGAACTGGCGCACGATGCTGTTGCACGTCAGCAGTGGGCGGTTGATTGCCTGAAACAAGCCGCTCGAGCTTCGCAAAATCTTGGGCTACAGGCGCACGCCACGTTTTCTGGCGCACTGGCCTGGCCTTATTTTTACCCGTGGCCGCCGCGCAATGAGCAACTCCTGGATGAAGCGTTTCAAGAACTGGCTGCCCGCTGGAAGCCGATTCTGGACTGCTTTGACGACGCGGGCGTTGATGTCTGTTTTGAGCTGCATCCCGGTGAAGATTTGCATGATGGCATCACGTTTGAGCGTTTTCTGGCGCTGGTTGATAACCACCCGCGTTGCAATATTCTCTACGATCCAAGCCATATGCTGCTGCAACACATGGATTACCTCGGTTTTATCGACCATTACCACACACGAATCAAAGCCTTTCACGTCAAAGACGCCGAGTTTCAAACATCGGCAAAAAGCGGCGTGTATGCGGGTTATCAGCCGTGGATTGATCGCCCCGGGCGTTTTCGCTCCCTCGGTGACGGGCAGGTTAATTTCAACGGGATCTTCAGCAAATTGGCGCAATATGACTACAGCGGATGGGCTACGCTTGAATGGGAGTGTTGTCTGAAAGCAGGCGATGCGGGCGCACGCGAAGGGGCGAAATTTATCGCGGAACACATTATTCCGGTTGCCGAATATGCCTTTGACGACTTTGCGCTGCGTGACAGCGACAAATCAGCGGTGCGTCGCATGCTCGGGCTGGAGGAGTAACCATGAAACGACTTCGTTTAGGTATGGTCGGTGGCGGTGAAGGTTCATTTATCGGCGGTGTGCACCGCATTGCAGCTCGTCTTGATGACCAGTTCGAACTGGTCTCCGGGGCGTTTTCGTCCTCACCGGAAGTGGCAAAGCGCAGTGGTGAAGCGCTATTTATCGCAGCCGACCGCTGTTATGCCAGTTGGCAGGAGATGGCTGAACGTGAGGCATCGCGGCCGGACGGCATTGAAGTTGTCTCGATTGTCACCCCCAACCATTTGCACGTTCCGGTAGCCAAAGTATTTCTGCAACATGGCATTCATGTTATCTGCGACAAACCGCTCGGGGTGACGCTTGCCGAGGCTCAGGAGCTGGCGCAGATTATCGCCGCAACCGGCCTGCAATTTATTCTGACGCATAACTACAGCGCGCTACCGATGGTGCGCGAAGCCCGAGCGCGCATCGCCAACAGTGAAATCGGTGATATTCGTGCCATCGAAGTGGAGTATTTGCAGGACTGGCTGAACGACAGGCTGGAGTTGACCGACAACAAACAGGCGAGCTGGCGCGGAAATCCGGCCATGGCGGGGGCCGGTGCGATTGGGGATATCGGCACTCACGCCTGGCAACTGGCAGCGTTTGTCAGCGGCATGGAGCCAGAAACCTTGCGTGGAGAACTGCTGACGCGCATTCCGGGCCGCGTACTGGACGACGAAGTGTACGCCGAAATGCGTTACGCCAACGGTGCACGTGGGCGTTTGTGGGCAAGCCAGGTGGCACCCGGTTTTGAAAACGATCTGCGTCTGCGCATCGTGGGCAGCAGGGCGACTATCAGTTTTCGCCAGCAACAGCCTGAAATTCTTGAAATTCACCCTCACCATGGTAATAGTTACGTTGTCACGCGAAACTGCGTCAATAACCATGATTCCGTACGCCACCAGTGCCGCACTCCCGCCGGGCACCCGGAAGGGTATCTGGAAGGTTTCGCGCAAATCTACCGTGAAGCTGCGGTTAAAATTCGCGGCGGAGATGCGCCGCTTTTGCCGGGAATAGCAGAAGGGCTTGCGGGCATGAGGTTTATCGAAGCGGTGCGCGATAGCAGTCACCGTGGCGGGGAATGGGTGGAGTGGTAAACAAGTGAAAAGCAGAAGGATCTCTCGGAGATCCTTTCTGTTTAGGGGTTAGATTTTATGGCTGAATAATATTGAGTTTGTATTCTTTGCTAAATTCAATTGCACTGGCGAACATGTTTCCATACATACCGCCGCCAATTATAATTTTTATTATTCCGGGTTTTGTGGGTATGCCATAGACTTCAACACAATTATAATCAAAGGGATCCCTCGTTTTTGCGGTGATTCTCCATTTTTCCATTGGACAATTACGTAAAGAAATCCCGGTATTCTCCGGAAATACAAATCCAATCCGTCTTTCGGTGCCGCCAGTAACAGCGCCCCCTAAAATATCAATCTTATACAAATAAGGTACGCCAACAGTTGCTGAGTTCAAGTTCTCGCCTTCCGGGATATATTCTGCCTTTGGACCACAAGCAGTAATACCGAAAGTGATAAAAACAATTAATGTTTTAAATATATGCATCTTTATTTGAGTGGTTTAAAAATCACGCCTCCAAAAAGTCGGTTGATGAAAAATGAAATTTTTTTCTCTGTCTTTATACGGTCTGATACTTTTCCCCATGAGAATAACTTCAGATGCACATTGCCATCGCTATCCTCTGTCACAGGCCCATCCCAGACAATCCAGTGAGTAGGATATGTCGCCCGTTCAGAAGAACTCCCCTCTAATAAGCTGTCATTGATGAGTGAAACAACTTTATATCCCTTCTGCACATAGTTATTTAAATCTTGCATGCCTTGAATTCCAGCCTGTGTAACTCCGACATTACTGAACACTTTTATATATCCCGCTTTCTCAAACCATTCTGTTAGCGTTTGCCACATAGTGATCCCGGCAAGGGGGGAATCCAGAGTGTCAAAACTTAAAACCCTATCTTCCGAGTCTCTCAATGCAGCCAGCGTCATCCAGTCCAGACCCAATATCCTGGGCCCAAAAGTATCGTAAAAATCCCCAGCAGGATGCCGACAACCGTCCCCCGGTGCGATCTCAAGTGCGCCAATTTTAGTTTTCCCAAATTGCCAAAGTTCTTTTGCAGCTTGCGCATAAACATCTGGCCTGTCCATTTGCAGACAGTAGAAAAAGGCAGCAGGCCCACACAAGCTCCCGGCATTCTGATTGGGGTATGTAATATGGTTAAATCTATTCTTTATCTGTTCATCAATTATACTTTTCTCAAATGGATCTTGCGGGTCTCCAACAGGATATTGTTCAGCAATAAATGGCCTGTCTTGCTTCGAAATATTAACCGAAACAATATTTCCACCTTCACTTTCCAGCTTTGATGTTCCTGAGGTGACAAAATAACAAGGGTTTTCTCGCTTAACAGACGACCAGGCTTTACCGGATGCAAACTCTTCTAATGTGTACATTCGGGTAAAAGGTGAAGCAGTAACGCATCGCGTATGCAGCATCGTTTTGCGATAAAGCGTGACTTCCATAATATAAATTGTCGAAAGTGACTCGCTAATATTATCGGTTGGGTGTTTTAGAGTTTCATAATTTCCCTGAATAGGTTGTTGCTTCACATCTATCAGAGAGTATTTATTTCTATCCGAATCCATCCGATAAATAGATAAATCATAGGCCAGGGAATCGGGTGGAGCATTCGATTTGATACGCGTGCTGAGATGATAAATAGTCATAATTAATCCATTAATTAAAGAAAGGTTATTGATTGGAATATACCCTGGATAAACCGACTTTTAATCTAAACTTATTAACTCGTTCGAAATACAGCATTCCGTGTACAAACGCCCGCTCAATGCCCCCCGTAGCCCGTCCCACACAAAAGCTCAATAAAAAATAGCGTTACGTGCACCATGTCGAGAATTCGTACAAAGATTAGCCAGCTAAGTTGCCGTCTGGTTCGATTGTTAACTAGCTTTTTTATTGGTGCGTTTAAAACGCACTCCCTCCGGTTTGGTCTGAACAAAAGAGGAAACAATGAAAAAGCTGACGTTAAGTCTTATTACCTTAGCGCTTGCGGGCGTTTCTAACGCTGCGTTTGCCGATACCCTGCGCATGGAATGCCCGATCTCGCCTGGCGGTAAGGAATACTGCAAATACGTCAAAGACCGTTTTGAAAAACAGACCAGCAACAAGCTGGAGTTTATCGAGTTCCCGGCGGCATCTGACGAAAAGCTGGCGCTGCTCCAGCAGTTGTTTGCCGCCAAAGATGAAAAGGCGGTGGACTTGTTCCAGTCGGACACCATCTGGGTAGGGTTACTTGATAAACAGACTCTCGATTTAACCGACGCAGTCGGCGATATGAAAGGTGATTTCTTCCCCGGCCCGTGGGCGAATGACACGGTGAACGGCAAAGTGAAAGCGGTGCCTGCGTATCTGGATACCGGCGTGCTCTATTACCGCAAAGACCTGCTGGAAAAATACAACGAGCAGCCGCCGAAAACCTGGGAAGATCTGACGCGTATCGCCACCAAAATTCAGGAAGAAGAGCGTAAAGCAGGGCACAAAAACTTCTGGGGGATGATCTTCCAGGGCAAATCGTATGAAGGGCTGACTTGTAACGCGCTGGAGTGGATTGATTCCTATGGCGGTGGCACCTTTATCGACGAAAAAGGGAACGTGACCATTAACAACCCGAAAGCGGCGGCAGCGCTGGATATGGTCGCAGGCTGGATTGGCAAAATCACGCCAAAAGGAGCGTTAGGCTACAAAGAGGAAGAGTCGCGAGCGGTATTCCAGAACGGCGATGCACTATTTATGCGCAACTGGCCATATGCGTATCTGCTCTCACAGGGTGCGGATAGCCCGCTGAAAGGCAAAGTGGGCGTGGCTCCGCTTCCTGCCGGGCCGGACGGGAAGTCTACCAACGCCCTGGGTGGTTGGCAGTGGTCCGTCAATGCCAATACCAAAAACAAAGATGCGGCGATTGCACTGCTGAAAATCCTCACCGATGCGGATTCGCAGAAAATGCAGCTGAAATATCTCGGCTTCGCACCGACGCGTTCGGCCCTGTATGAAGACAAAGCGGTTCTGGAAACCGCACCGCATCTGACGATGTTTAAGGACATTTTCGCCAATGCAGTACCTCGCCCGGCAACGGCCACCAAAAGTCAGTATCCGCGCGTTTCCAATGCCATCTTTAACGTGACCTTTAAAGTGCTCAACGGCAGCAGCGACGGCAAAACTGCGGTCGCCGATCTGCAAAAACGCCTTGAGCGCGTGAAGGGTAAGGACTGGCATTAATTGGCACATACAGGCTATCAACAACGGCGTCGCCGTATCGCATGGATACTGGTGGCGCCAGCGCTGTTACTTCTGGCACTGGCGGCGGGATGGCCGCTGGTGCGTACCTTCTTTTTCAGCTTCACCAACGCGATGCTCGACAATCCGTCTGAGTACCAGATGGTGGGGCTGGCAAACTATTACGCGACACATGACGGCGGCAGCAGCGGGGTGTTGGTTGACCCGCTGTGGTGGCAGGCTGTCGGCAACACCTTGTGGTTTACCGTGGTATCGGTCGGCATGGAGCTATTTCTCGGGATGTTGCTGGCGCTGCTAATGAACCAGAAGTTTCGCGGCCAGGGCTTAGTGCGCACCGCGATTCTGGTGCCGTGGGCGATTCCGACGATTGTGAGCGCCAAAATGTGGGGCTGGATGTTCCACGACCAGTACGGCGTGGTAAACGATTTGCTGGCGAAAATATTTGGCTATCAGGCGCATCTGGCGTGGATTGCCGAGCCGTCGCTGTCGATGTGGGCGGTGGTGATTGCCGATGTCTGGAAAACCACGCCGTTTATGGCGCTGATGTTGCTGGCAGCACTGCAACTGATCCCAAACGATCTTTACGAGGCGGCGCGCGTGGATGGTGCCAGCCCGTGGCAGCGGTTTAAACGTATTACGCTACCGCTGATTATGCCAGCGATGATTGTGGCGCTGATTTTCCGCGTGATGGACGCGATGCGCATTTTCGATCTGATCTTCGTGCTGACCTCCAACAGCGAGGCCACGATGTCGGTGTCCGGCTACGCCCGTGAACAAATTATTTCTTATCAGGATATGGGCATGGGTTCGGCGGCATCGGTGCTGGTGTTTATGATGGTAGCGGGCATAGCGGCCTGCTTTATCCGCGTCTCACGCCTGAACGAGAAGGAGAAGCGGTGATGAAAATAACCCGTCGGCAGCGCAAATTCGGCCATAGCATGGTTATCTTCCTTGGCGCGACCTGCGCCGTGCTGTTCTGCGTATTCCCGTTTTATTACGCGATTATTACGTCACTGCGCACCGGGCAGGAGCTTTTTTTACCCGCCTATTTACCGAGCGGTTACCACTGGAGCAACTACGTCACCGCGCTGGTGGATAACGGCATCGCCCGCAGCCTGCTTAACTCGGTGCTGGTGGCGACGATAACCGTGGGCATCTGCCTGCTGGTATCGATTACCGCCTCTTTTGCACTGGCACGCGTGCCTTTCCGTGGCCGTAAATTCCTGCTGTTCACCATTTTGTGTGTCTCGATGTTCCCGCAAGTGGCGGTGCTGACCGGCATGTTTGAGCTGGTGCGTTTTCTCGGGCTTTATGATTCGCTCGGTGCGCTGGTGCTGTCGTACACCACGTTTTCGCTGCCGTTCACCGTTTGGGTGCTCACCACGTTTATGAAGTCGATTCCCGTTGAATTGGAAGAGGCGGCAATTGTTGATGGCGCTAAAACCTGGACCATTATCCGCCGGGTGTTTGCTCCGATTCTCGCCCCCGCGCTGGTCACCACTGGGCTGTTGGCGTTTATCGGTGCGTGGAATGAGTTCATGTTTGCGCTGACGTTTATTATTTCTGGCGACAAACGCACGGTGCCGGTCGCCATCAGTATGTTCAGCGGCGCGTCAACCTTTGAGCTGCCGTGGGGCAGCATTATGGCGGCGTCGGTGGTGGTGACGCTGCCGATTATCGTGTTGGTACTTATCTTCCAGAAACGCATTGTCAGCGGGCTGACCAGCGGAGCGATTAAGGGATAACCATGGCGCAACTCGTACTCGATAAAATTCAAAAACGCTACGGCGCGGCATCAGAGGTGATCAAACCGCTCGATCTGGAAATCAACAGCGGCGAATTTGTGGTGGTGGTTGGGCCGTCCGGCTGCGGGAAATCAACGCTGCTACGTATGGTGGCGGGTCTTGAGGAGATAAGCGGCGGCGAGATGCGCATTGACGGGGTTTGCGTCAACGATGATTCCCCGTCTGAGCGCGGTATCGGCATGGTGTTCCAGTCTTACGCGCTCTATCCGCATATGACGGTATACCAGAATATGGCGTTCGCGCTGGAAATGGCGAAACTGCCGCTCAAAACCATCGATGAGAAAGTGCGTGAAAGCGCGCGTATTTTGCAACTCGAGCATTTGCTCGACCGTCGCCCCAAAGATCTCTCAGGCGGCCAGCGCCAGCGCGTGGCTATCGGGCGGGCGATTGTGCGCGAGCCGAGCCTGTTTTTGTTCGATGAACCGCTCTCGAACCTTGATGCTTCATTGCGCGTGCAGATGCGCATGGAAATCGCGGCGCTGCATAAACGGATTAATGCCACGATTTTGTATGTCACCCACGATCAGGTCGAAGCGATGACGCTTGCCGACCGCATTGTGGTGCTCAATCAAGGGCAAATCGAGCAGGTGGGCACGCCGCTTGAGTTGTACGACCGCCCGGCAAACGTGTTTGTCGCGCAGTTTATTGGTTCGCCAAAAATGAACCTGATCCCCGGCGTTTTGGTGAGCGGCAACGCCCAGCGTACCGATGTAATGCTGGAAAACCGCCAGCTGATTTCGCTGCCGGTTAACGGCGCTGGCGTGCCGGAGGGGCAAAAGGTGCAGCTTGGGATCCGCCCGGAACATATCCAGCTAACCGAGCTTGCGCAGGCGGATATCGAAGGGGAAATTTTGTTCGTTGAGCAGATGGGCAACGAGACTTTGCTCTACGTAAATAGCGGTTATGGTAGCGAACCGCTGGTGATGCGCCATACTTTCAGGCTTGAGATAAAAGCTGACCGACGCATCGGCCTGCGGCTACCGCCTGAGAATTGCTACTTGTTTAACAGCGACGGCCAGGCGTTTGTGCGAATTTCACCCTCATCCCAGCCTTCTCCCTGAGGGAGAAGGAGAAAACATAAGATCCCCTCTCCTGGGGGAGAGGGTTAGGGTGAGGGCGCTCGACAAAAAAGGAGAAATCGGTGGAACAAAAATGGTGGCACAATGCGGTGGTGTACCAAATCTATCCGCGTAGTTTTATGGACAGCAACGGTGATGGTATCGGCGACATCAATGGCATCATCAGTAAACTCGACTACCTGCAACAGCTTGGCATCAACCTGATTTGGCTCTCGCCAGTGTACCGCTCGCCGATGGATGACAACGGCTACGACATTTCCGACTATGAAGATATTGCCGCCGAATTTGGCACCATGGCGCAGATGGAAACCCTGATTGCGCAGGCGAAACAGCGCGATATTCATATCCTGATGGATTTAGTCGTCAACCACACCTCAGATGAACATCCCTGGTTTATCGAAGCGCTGAAATCAAAAGATAGCCCGTACCGTGATTTTTATATCTGGCGCAAACCTGCGGCAGATGGCGGCCCGCCGAACGATTTTCGCTCGTACTTTGGCGGTAGCGGTTGGGCGCTAGATGAGGCCAGCGGCGAATATTATCTGCACCAATTCTCAAAACGCCAGCCGGATCTCAACTGGGACAACCCGCGCGTTCACGATGAAGTCCACGCCATGATGAACCGCTGGCTGGCGAAAGGCATCGGCGGTTTCCGTATGGACGTTATCGACCTGATTGGCAAAGAAGTGGATCAGCAAATCATGGCGAACGGTAAAAATCTGCATGCGTTAATTCGCCAGATGAACCGCGCCACATTTGGCAAAGGGGATTACGTGACCGTCGGGGAAACCTGGAGTGCCACAACCGATGACGCGCTGCTGTACAGCGGTGTTGAGCGCGAAGAACTCTCTATGGTTTTCCAGTTCGACCACATCAAACAGTTCTGGGATGAGCACGCCGGGAAATGGCGCAGCAAACCCTTTGAACTGGCGAGCTTTAAAGCGGTGATTGAAAAATGGCAGACCGCACTGGCGCATCAGGGCTGGAATTCTCTGTTCTGGAGCAACCATGATTTACCGCGTGCAGTGTCAAAATTTGGTGACGAAGGGGTGTTTCGTGTGCCTTCGGCAAAAATGCTCGCCACCGCACTGCATTGCCTGAAGGGCACGCCGTATATCTATCAGGGTGAAGAAATCGGCATGACCAACGTGCGGTTCGAAACGATTGATGATTACCGCGATATTGAAAGCCTGAATCTTTATCACGAGCGGCTGGCAGAAGGTGTCAGCCATGACGAAATGATGCTCGGTATCCATGCTAACGGGCGCGATAACGCCCGTACACCGATGCAGTGGGACGCCAGCCCGAATGCCGGATTTACGTCGGGCACGCCGTGGATAGCTGTTAACCCGAATTACCGCGAGATCAATGTGGCCGCAGCCCTCGCCGAACCGGATTCAATTCTGTGGCATTACCAGAAAATGGTGGCGCTGCGTAAACAGTACCCGGTTTTGGTTTACGGCGATTTCCAGCCTGTTTTGCGTGAGCATCCGCAGGTGTTTGCCTGGCTGAGGGCACTTGATGGCGAGCGATTGCTGGTGGTCAACAACTTTACCGCCGAGCACCTGACGCTCGACATTCCGCCTGAAATGCAGAACTGGCACGGTGAATGTTTGATCAGCAACTACGCACCGCGCGACCAGTTGGCGGTGAGTCTTGAGCTGCAACCTTATGAATCTTTTGCTTTATTAATCGGGAGGTAAACGATGGCGAGCTGGTGGAAAGAGGCGGTGGCCTACCAGATTTATCCGCGCAGTTTTAAGGACAGCAACGGCGATGGCATTGGTGATCTGAACGGAATCACCGAAAAGCTCGATTACCTCAAAGACCTCGGAATCGATCTGATTTGGATCTGCCCGATGTACAAATCTCCGAATGATGATAACGGCTACGACATCAGCGATTATCAGGAGATCATGGCGGAATTTGGCACGATGGCTGATTTTGACCGCCTGCTGAGTGAAGTTCATGCGCGTGGAATGCGGTTGATTATCGACTTAGTAGTGAACCACACGTCAGATGAACACCCGTGGTTCCTCGAATCCCGTTCCTCGCGCGATAACCCAAAACGTGATTGGTACACCTGGCGCGACGGTAAAAATGGTGCAGAACCCAATAATTGGGAGGGGATTTTTAAAGGCTCAACCTGGGAGTTTGACCCGGTAACAGAGCAATATTTTCTGCATCTGTTTACCCGCCGCCAGCCGGATCTGAACTGGGAAAACCACGATGTGCGCCGCGCCGTGTACGACATGATGCGCTGGTGGCTGGATAAAGGCATCGACGGGTTCCGTATCGACGCCATCGCGCACCTGAAAAAAGAGCCGCTGCTGGCGGATGTGCCTAATCCTGACAAACTGCGCTATGCGCCGTCGATGAAAAGCCACCTGAACTACGATGGGCTGCTCGATTACGTCGATGACATGAGCCGTAACGTCTTGCAGCACTACGATATTGTCACCGTTGGTGAGATGAACGGCCTGTTTGCCGATCACGCCGAAGAATGGGTCGGGGAACATCGTAACCGGCTGAGTATGGTGTTCCAGTTCGAACACGTGCGGTTGTGGGAACCGGAAGCCGGATTGCGCCCGGAACCTGCGGTATTAAAGAAAATTTTCACCGCCTGGCAGGAAGCGCTGGAAGGAAAAGGCTGGAACGCGCTGTATGTGGAAAACCACGACCTGACGCGAATTACCTCGCGTTGGGGCGACACCGAACACCACTGGCGGGAAAGTGCGACCTGCATCGCCGCGCTCTATTTTCTGATGCAGGGCACGCCGTTTATCTACCAGGGCCAGGAAATCGGTATGACCAATACCCGATTCAATAGCCACGACGATTTTGATGACGTGTCAGCGAAAAATATGTGGCGTGAAATGGAAGCGCAGGGCAAAAGCGAAGAAGAGATTATTGCGTTTCTCACCAATACCGGGCGCGACAATTCCCGCACGCCAATGCAATGGAATGCCTGGCCGAACGCCGGGTTCAGCGATGGCGAGCCGTGGTTTAAGGTGAATGCCAACTTTGAAATGATTAACGTTGCCAGCCAGCAGCAAGACCCGGACTCAGTGCTGAATTTCTACCGCGCTTTAATTCAGCTACGCAAAAAGGAGCGAGCGCTGATTTACGGGCGTTATGAGCTGGAACTGGAAGACAACCCGCAAATTTACGCGTACCGGCGCGTGCTCGACGGCGCGGAGTTCGTGGTGCTGTGCAATATGTCCTCGAAATCGGCCCGCTGGACGAGCGATGAGTTGCCGCTCGAATGGGCAGAATGTGTGTTGGGGAATTATCCGCAGGTTGATGAACTCTATCGGCTGCACCCGTGGGAAGCACGAATTTATAAGTTGGCATAAAAGGCCTGTCGGATGACGCTGCGCTTATCCAACCTACGAAAAACGGTTTTGTAGGGTGGATAAGCGCAAGCGTCATCCACCGTTTGCGCCAGGCGACTCGAAGTCTCAGAGCAACCTTATGTAGTAACGGCATGGCCTGCGGTATGATGTGCGCTGGTTTTTAACAAGGAGGGGTTATGTTGACGACAACATTTCCAGCTTTGCAGCCGACGACCATCAATGCCATTAATACCCTTGGCGAGTGGCTCTCTCACAATGAGTTTGCCGCGCCACCTGCGGTTTGCGATGGTGAATTGATTATCCTCGCGGGTAATGCCGTTATCCCTACCATTGATGCAGCTTGCGAGCTTGCCGCCAATAGTGAATTGCCGCTGCTGATTACCGGCGGGATTGGCCATTCGACCACTTTTTTATATGCGGCGATCGCTCAGCACCCGCGCTACAACACTATTCCCACCACTGGCCGCGCAGAAGCCGCAATTATTAAAGACATTGCGACCGAGTTCTGGAAAGTCCCGGCAGAAAAAGTGCTGACCGAAGAGAAGTCCACTAACTGTGGTGAGAACGCACGCTTCACTTATGATTTGATGCAAACGCGGGAAATAACGCCCGCTCGCGCGATTATCATTCAGGACCCAACCATGCAGCGCCGTACCGTCGCAACCTTTGAACGCGTCTGGCAACGTGATGCGCATCAGCCGCAATGGCGCAGTTGGCCGGGTTTTGTGCCTCGGTTAGTCAGTGACGAAACTCATACCGCGTTTAGCCTGCATGAAAAGGGCTTATGGCCGGTTGAACGGTATATTTCGCTGGCGCTGGGGGAAATCCCGCGAATCAGAGATGATGCGCAGGGCTACGGGCCGAAAGGGCGTGACTTTATTAGCCATGTTGATATTCCGCTTGCGGTGAGTAGTGCCTGGGAAATTCTGGCTAATGACGCCGCGCTGGCGCAATTAATGCACGAGCGCGGCTTGTAAATGATTAACGATGCAGGTAACAGTTCACCCCTAAATACTTACTGAATGCTTCCTGCAAAACCACACCCGTCGCCGAATGGTTCATGGCGACGTGGTGCTCAAAACCATTGTTACAAATCCACGCCAGTAAATTTTCCAGATGCGGGACTTCAATCACCGCACGGCAGCCGACGGTATCTAACGCATCATCAACGGATTGCCCCTCGCCGACATAGGCTTTCACCTCACCGGTAAAATCATCAGAAGAGAGGCGGAAGTAAGTCAGCGGGCCGCTTTTCAGACGACCATGTACTGCGCCACAGGTGTTCTCTTTACCGACCGTCGTGCCGATAATATCGGCAGTACCCATCGACGGGGATTCCAGGCTGCTGCTGGCGAAGTTCCCGCAGTGGAATAACACGCATTTGTTGCGATCGTCGCCGAAGTTGTTGTTCCAGTCGGCAATCGAGGCCGGGTTAAGCGACGCACTTGCGAGGGCATACATCGACAATGCGCCCATCACGTCGACTTCACAGGCGCTTGGCATCAACTGCCCGGACATCACGCTCATAATCGAACAAACATTAATGCCGAGGTTTTCCTGAAGCGACGTCCAGCACTGGATCGCCGTGGTGTCGATATCGTTTGCCACGACCCATTCGCTGATCACCACAAACAGTTTTGCCATTTGGGTTAACTTATCGGCGGGAATGCCGCTGGCATCGGCGTTTTCAATTAAGATGCCGCGCTTCTCATGCACACGCAGGTCGTCATCGCTGATATGTTTGATGCGGGTGAAAATTTCAGACAGGTCGAGGGTTTCAACCGCCACGCCCATTTTTTCGAGCAGTTTTTCGCTGTAACGCACGGTGTTAAAGCTGGCCGGGCGCGCACCAATTGCCCCGATGCGCACGCCCTGCATCGATTTCACCACACGGCAGATTTGCGCAAAACGCTGTAAATCTTGTTCGAATACTTCACCGCTTAACGCACACACATGCTGCGTGGTGAGCGTGAAGGGGATGTTGTACTGGCGCAGGTTGTTGCACAGGGAAATTTTCCCGCAGAAGCTGTCGCGGCGCGTCGCCAGGCCCATTTTGTCGAGATTGTCCTCTTCGGCCTGGATTAACACCGGGACTTTCAAACCGGAAAGACGAATCGCTTCTGCCACGGCTTTTTCATCGCCAAAGTTTGGCAACAGCACCACCACTCCATGAATGTCGTCACGATGCTGGCGGAACAGTTCGGCACAGACTTTTGCATCCTGACGGGTTTCCACACCGCCGAGATGCGTTTGCCCATCTTTAAGCATCACGGTTTTGATACCCAGTTTGCCAAATAGCGCTTCGGCCTGTTCATGCGCTTGCGCCACTAAATAGCTTGGGAAGAACCCGCGGTTACCGATGATCACACCGAAGGTCAGTTGTTTAGGGATTCTGGACATAGCTTCACTCCGCTCAAAATAGATTTAATTTGGCTGAAAGCGGCAACGGGCCACGGCTTCAAGCCATTGTTTATAGTTTTCTTGCATTGTTTTTTGTTGTTCTGCCTGCGGCTGCAAACGCTCGCCACAGTGGGCCAGTGCCGCAAGCGGTGTTCCGTCTTGCCACCAGCCTAGAGTTTTCCCGGCTAATAGCGTCGCGCCGAGTGCGGATATTTCAGCCGCGGGTTGAATGATTAACGGGCGTTGCAGCACATCTGCCTGTAATTGCATCAGCCAGCGGTTTTGGGTAGCGGTGCCATCCACGCACAATGATTCGAGGCGCTCGCCGGTCGCCTGTTCCATAGCGAAAAATACATCTGCAATTTGATAGACCAGCGACTCCAGTGCGGCTCGTGCCAGCACCGCAGGGGTAGCGGCGTCCGTCAGGCCACAAATCATGCCGCGTGCGTGGAGATCCCACCACGGCGCACCGAGCCCGGAAAGCGCCGGCACGTAATAGACGCCCTGGTTACTTTCTGCCGATTGCGCAAGCTCGGTGAGTTTTGCCGGATCGGTGATACCTAACATTTTCCCCAGCCAGGCGGCACCGGAACCGGTATGAGTGATATTGCCTTCCAGCGCGTAGTTCAGTTCACCGTCATGCCAGGCAAGTGTGGTGCTCAGGCGGTTACTGCGGTTTACCGGCTCCGGGAGTGAAAGCATCAAAGAAGAACCGGTGCCATAAGTGGCTTTCACCACGTGGCCACAGACACTGCGTTGGGCGTACAGTGCCGCATGTGAATCACCGATCAGTGCCAGCACCGGCGTGCCAATCGGCAAACCTGCAATGGTGTTGATTTGCACTTCGCCATGGTGCCCGGAAGATGGGCGCACTTCAGCAAGTGCCGCACGCGGAATGCCGAATAATTTGAGTAATTCGTCGTCCCATTCGCCCCGGTAAATATTAAACAGCTGGGTGCGGGCGGCATTGGAGTAGTCGGTAGTGAACGAATGCCCGGCGGTCAGTTGCCAGTTCAACCAGGAATCAATTGTCCCGATACACAGTTCACCCGCTTCTGCGCGTTTCATGCCGTCCGGAATGGCATCGAGCAGGGCGCGGATTTTCGCCGCCGGGAATAACGGATCGACGGGCAGGCCAGTCAGGCGAGCGATCCGTTCGCCATGGCCCTGCGTTAACAGTTGCTCGCAAGTTTGTTCTGAACGGCGATCTTGCCAGCTCACAACGGGTGTTAGCGGTTGGCCGTTATTGCGCTGCCATACCAACACTGACTCACGCTGGTTGCTTATCGCAATGCCCGCGACGTTGGCTGTACCGAGTTGTTGCAGGCAGCCGCTCAATGCTTCACACACGGCATGCCAAAGTGCAACGGGGTCTTGTTCCGCAAGCCCTGGTGCCGGGTGCGTCATTGCCACGCCGACACTGCAACGGGCGCAGATTTCCCCGTTACGATTCACCGCCACCACTTTGGCGTTGGTGGTGCCCTCATCAATAGCCAGAATTATCGGGCTGGACATGGCTATGCTCCTTTGCAAAGCGCCGTGGCGGAACGTGTTACCCCTGCGGCATCAATTCCATGATGGGCACGCATCTCCTTGCGATCCGCCGCAATAGCATAGCTACCGTCTGCAATGCCGAGCCGCAACAACGGAATACCGCATCCGGCTTCCGCTAATACTTCAGCGACCAGGCTGCCGACACCGCCATTCACGTTGTGCTCTTCAACGGTTATCACGTGGCGTGAATTTTTAAGCATGGTGAGAAGTTGTGCGGTATCGCAAGGGCGGATAGACGGAACGTTGATCACCGCCGCATTAATACCCAAATCTGCGAGCTGTGCCGCCGCCGTGACGATTTCATGCACTGTTGAGCCCATGGCGACTAATGCCACATCATCGCCTTCGCGCAGCTGATTAATGGCACCGGGTTTGAATTGGTAATCCGCATCGTGCAGTTCCGGCAACGCTTTACCATCAAGGCGGATGTAGACCGGGCCGACGTGTTCCAGCGCGTAGTCAATAATCTGGCGGCATTCAATCGGGCATGATGGCGCATAGATTTCGATGTTGCCAAAACCGCGCAGCACGGCGATGTCGTCAATGCTGTGGTGGGTGCTGGCGAGCGGGCCATAGCTGGCTCCGGCATTGAGGCCAAACAGTTTTACGTTGCTGTTGTTGTAGCAAACGTCGACTTTGATCTGTTCGTTGGCGCGCGAAATCAAAAACGGTGCCGCGTTGCAGGTCACGGCGATTTTGCCGCCCATCGACAAGCCAACCGCCGTGCCCACCAGCGTCTGCTCTGCAATCCCGACATTCACCAGTCGGTCAGGAAACTGCTTCATAAAGGGTGAAATTTTTGCCGTAGAGGTTGAGTCTGCAACCACCGGTACCAGGTCTACGCCGCGCTCGACGGCGTCAATAAAGGCATTCACCATTACGGTTGCCAGGTGTTCGCTATTACTCATCTTTCAGTTCCTCCAGCGCCAGTTCGATTTCGTCACCTTTTGGTATCCGGTGGTGCCACTCCGCGCGCCCCTGAATAAAGGAGATGCCCGCGCCTTTGGTGGTGTTGGCAATCACAACGTGCGGTTTACCGTGCGGCTGTAATCCTTCAATTGTGGCGACCACATCAGCCATGTCATTGCCGCGACACTCGGTCACTTCCATGCCGAACGCGCGCCATTTCTCATCGAGCGGGTCGGTATTGAGGATCTCTTTGGTCGAGCCCGCGAGTTGAAGATTGTTTTTGTCGTTAATAATGATCAGGTTATCGAGCTGGTAATGCGCCGCGACCAGCGCCGCTTCCCAGTTGCTGCCTTCCGCCAGCTCACCATCGCCGGTCACCACAAAGACGCGGCGCTGGCTGTTGTTGCGTTTGGCCGCCAGCGCGATGCCAACGGCGACCGGCAGACCGTGACCGAGCGCACCTGTATTCAGCTCAACACCCGGCGTTTTGTGTTTCACCGGGTGGCCGGGCAGGTGAGAGTCGGCATGCTGATAAGTCGGCAGCCACTCCACGGGAATAAACCCGGCTTCGGCCAATACGCAGTAATAACCGCCTACCGCATGGCCTTTGGACTGAATGTAGATGTCACGTTCATCGCTGTTAATCAGCTGCGGCGAACAATTCAGTATCCGGAAGTACAGGGCGGTTAAGATTTCTACCTGTGATAAATCAGCCCCGGTATGGCCGCCAGCCGGGCTGTTGGCATTGAGCAGGACGATGCGGCGACGGACGGCGCGCGCTCTCTTTTCCAGATCCGTAACTGACAGTGCGAACGGATTCATAGTGTTACCCCTTGCATTAAAAACCATATGTGAATAATTATTCATGGCAGGTAAAAAAATACCCGCCATTCAGGATCTGTGACGCGCTACACCTTCCCACTACTTTCCATGATTGCTTTCTGGGCCACGACCGCCGCTTTTTGCTGCATGCGGTTTTGCATCTGGTCGATGATGACCGCCACAATAATCACGATGCCTTTGATGACCATTTGCCAAAACTCACTCACGCCCATCATCACCAGGCCGTCAGCCAGAAAGCCAATCACGAATGCGCCGACGAGGGTGCCAAGAATGGTGCCGCGCCCGCCTGCCAGCGATGTTCCGCCGAGCACAACCGCGGCGATAGCGTTCATCTCAAATGCCGTGCCGTTTGCCGGGTGGCTGGCAACCAATTGCGCGGAAACGACAATCCCGGCGATGGCGGCGCAAAAACCAGACAGCGTGTAGACCCAAATTTTTACCTGGCGGACTTTGACGCCAGAGAGTTCTGCGGCGCGTTCGTTATCACCAATCGCGTAAACATGGCGGCCAAAGGGCAGGCGGCGAGCCACATACGCAATGGCGATGGCGAGCACAATCATCATCCAGATAGCCCACGGGATACCGAACAAATTGCCGGAGCCAATCAGGTCGAAACCGGTATTGCCAAGCTGTGGGTTGCCGGAAAGTCCGGGGAAGGTTTCACCGCCCGAGGTCAACATGGCGGCCCCACGCAGCACGTACATGGTGCCGAGTGTGCAGATAAATGGTGCGACGTTATAGCGAGTGATAATCCAGCCGTTGCCCGCGCCAATCAGCCCGCCAATCAGTAATACCAGCGGCACAATCACCCACACGCTTGGGAAAATGGCGATACCAAACATCGGCAGCACAATGCCCTTGGTGATAAGCCAACCGGCAATCATGCCGCACAGCCCAAGTGTGGCGCCAATCGACAGGTCAATGCCCGCCGTGATGATGACAAACGTGATGCCGAGCGCCAGGAAGGCGTTGATAGCAATGTGTTTAATCATGATTACCATGCTGCCCATGGCGAGGAAATCCGGCACCATGATGGCGAAGAAACCGACAATCAAAAACAGCGCAATAAAGGTGCGCAGTTTAAGCAGTAACAGCAGCAGATTTTCCCGCGAGCTGAACGGCGAGCCTGGTCTGGCGTTGAGCGCGACAGTATCATTCGTTTTCATATCAGAACCCTTGTGCACTAGCGGAAACCAATGCCGACTCTTCGGCGTGTTCGCGGGGAATATCGGCGGTGACTTTGCCGCCGGACATCACCAGAATGCGGTCGGAAACCGCCATAATCTCTTTGAGATCGGAGGTGGAAAACACCACCGCAATCCCTTGTTCGGAAAGCTGAACCATCATGCGGAACACGTCGGCTTTCGCACCCACGTCGATCCCACGCGTTGGCTCATCGAGCAGCAGCAGTTTCGGGTTGGTCAGCAGCGAGCGGCCAATCACAACTTTTTGCTGGTTCCCTCCGCTCAGTGCCTGAATTTCCACATCCGGGGATGAGACTTTAATCGAGAGGTTGCCGATGGTGCTGGCCACGACCGCCGTTTCATCAACCTGCGAAATCGCAAAACCACGCTGTAAACGCCGCCATAAACTGGCAATCGTCAGGTTGCTGGCGACCGACGATATCGGGAAAATCCCGGTGCGTTTGCGATCTTCTGGCACCAGGCTCATGCCCATGCGAATGCGTTCGGCGGTGGCAAGGCGCGGCGGCACCGGTTTGCTGTCGAGCCATAATTTGCCCAGATAGTTGCGTTGCGTACCCAACAGGCATTCAAACAACTCCGTGCGTCCAGCGCCCATCAGCCCATAAATGCCGACGATTTCACCTGCGCGTACTTGAAAACTGACGTCGTTCACCACCGTGTTTCCTGCGGAATTGACGCAGGTAATGTGTTCCGCTTCCAGAATCGCGGCACCAAAATCACGCCCCGGTTTAAGGAAGCTGGATACCGGTTCACTACCGAGCATTTCGCGCACGATCCATGGCACGTCGATATCACACACCTGTGCTTCGGCCTGAAATTTGCCATCGCGCAAAATGGTTATCACGTCGCCAATTGCCATTAATTCTTCGAGGCGGTGGGAAATATAAATAATGGTGACGCCCTGGCGGGTGAGTTCGCGAATCACCCGGAACAGAATTTCCACTTCGGTTTTGCTTAATGCCGAGGTCGGTTCATCAAGAATTAAAATGTCCGCGTCTTCAGCCAGCGCTTTGGCGATTTCTACCAGCTGCTGTTGGCCAACTTTCAGGTTTGCCACTATCTCTTTCGGGGAAATAGGCTGATCCAGGCGCTTGAGCAACTCCGCGCTGCGTGCCTGTTGCGTGGCTTCATCAATGGGCGACAAACCGTGTTGCAGTTCGCGCCCGAGGAAAATGTTCTCGGCAACCGTCAGGTTTTCGAAAAGATTGAGTTCCTGGTGAACCATGCCGATGCCATGCGCGGCCGCCTGGCGGGTGCTATTAAACTGCACGACTTCACCATTCAGGCGCATTTCACCGAGACTCGGCTGTTGAACGCCCGCCAGAATCTTCATCAGCGTCGATTTACCCGCGCCGTTTTCACCGATGATGACGTTCACTTTGCCGCGCCAGACGTTGTAATCAATGTTATCCAGCGCCACGGTGCCGGGGAACAGCATCGAAATACCACGGGTGCGCAGAATGACAGGATCTTGCGACATTATGGTTGCCCCCGTTCCAGTGAAATTGCCGCCGCGTCACTTAATGCACCGTTACGCATCGTTACGGCCATCACTACGGTGACCGGTTGCTGCTGCCAGCTTTCATCGACTTTCGGCAGGTGTTTTGCTGCTTCGCGGTTATAGGCTTTGGACAGCTGCGCGAACTGCACCTGGTTGGTGAAATCTTCGAACTTGTAGCCGGTCGCATCACGAATTGCGTTGCCGCGAATCATCGGCCCGACCTGCACTTGCAGTGGCTGATCATTAACGGTGACGGTCACCGTGCGCTCGCGTTCGTTATCCAGAGAAACGCTATCGACTTTGCCTTGTACTTTGACGAATACGCTTTCGTTGTTGGCGTTGGCGGCGCGGGTTTTCAGGGTAGTACTATCCAGTGCCTGGCTCTGCGCGGGAGTCAGTACTTTGCTGTTCCAGGTTTGTTGCGCTATCTGCGCGGGTGTCTGGTTTGCGAAACTCGCTTTCGCATTCGGATCTGGCGGAATAATCGGTTGCCCGTTTTCATCCAGATCCACCACCCGGCAGGCAGTGAGCAACAGGGCACTGCAACATAACCAGCCAATACCCCATTGTTTGAGCGACATACAGCCTCCCGGACTACTTAGCCAGCTTGAAGGTTTTCAGCTGATTGGCATTGCTATCGTCAATTAATACGCAGTCCATCAACTGTTTTTCCTGTAGCTGCGGTTTGCCGTTTTTCAGGTAGAAATCCGCTTGTACAACCGCCATTTGCGCTTGCTCCCAACCCGGTTGCAACACGGTGGCTTTGATATTGCTCTTGGCGATAATCGAGTCGCGCACATAGTCGCTGCCGTCAAAACCCACCACGATGACGTTGGTTTTCCCAGCGGCTTTTAAGGCGGCTTCTGCGCCAAGCGCCATGGTGTCGTTACCGGAAATCACACCAACAATGTCGGGCTGAGTTTGTAAGATGGATTCCATGCGGGTGAAGGCTTCGGTCTGACTCCAGTTAGCGGTTTGCTGCGCCACCATTTTCATATCCGGGTAGTCGTCGAGGATGTCGTGATAACCCTGCGAGCGCACGTGGGCGTTGGTGTCTGACTGGCGGCCCAGCAATTCAACATATTTGCCTTTGCCGTTGAGCAATTTGGCAAATTTCTCTGCACCCAACTGCGCGCCCTGATAGTTATTGGAAACAATCTGCGCCACGGCAACGCCAGTTTTGTTGATTTCACGATCGATAAGGAAGGTAGGAACGCCAGCGGCTTTGGCTTTTTCTAATGGGCCGACGGTGGCATCCGCCCCAGCGTTATCCAGAATGATGGCTTTTGCTTTGCGGGCAATAGCGGTCTCAATCAGCTGGTTTTGTTTATTCACATCATCATCGTGTGACGCGACCAACGTGGTGTAGCCCAGCTCTTTTGCCTTCGCCATCGCACCATCGGCTTCGGCTTTAAAGAATGGGTTGTCATGCGATGGGGTAATAATGGCAATCAGCCCATTATCAGCGGCATAGAGATGGGCAGATGAAGCAAGCAGTGCAGCAACGAGTGAGGTCTTGACCAGGGTAAATTTCATTTTTATCTCCACATTGAATATATATTCAAACATGATTTATTATTCAATGTAACGATATGCCCCGCTTATGGTTCTGTCCATGTGGAATTGATCAAAATGATAAAAAGGCGAATGTGATCACAAATCGTACGAATTAACGGCAAAAGGAATGCTGTCTTGTTATTTATGCAGGCTTGAATAAAAATATCAGGTAGAGAATCAGGAGGCGCATATGTCAAAGCAGGATGAACAACGTTTGTTGGTCAAGATTGCGACGCTCTACTTTGTAGAAGGGATGAAGCAGTCAGAAATCGCCGGGTTATTGCACCTGTCGCAATCATTTGTCTCACGCGCCATCACACGCTGCCAGAAAGAGGGCGTGGTAAAAATCAGTGTTATCCAGCCCGCCAATATTTTTCTCTCGCTCGAGCAGGCGCTGGAGAAAAAGTACGGTATTCGCCAGGCGATTGTGGTGGATGTCGATGAGTCAGCCCCTGCCTCGCAAATCAAACATGCGATAGGCAGCGCGGCGGCGCACTATGTTGAAACGCGTTTACGGCCAAACGACCTGGTGGGGATTTCATCCTGGAGTTCCACCATTCGAGCAATGGTTGACGAGCTGCACCCGCAGAGCATTAAAGCGCGCGGTGTGATTCAACTGCTCGGTGGTGTGGGGCCAAACGGCAACGTGCAGGCGACGATTCTGACGCAAAACCTGGCGGCACAACTCGACTGCCCAGCCTGGCTGCTACCGTCGCAAAGTATTGAGCATTCCGTAGAAGAGCGCGCCAAACTGGTCGCCAGTGACGATGTCGCCGAAGTGGTGAATAAATTCGCCGAAGTGGACGTGGCTATTCTCGGTATCGGTGAGCTTGAACCGTCCCAACTGCTGAAAAACTCGGGCAACTATTATGGCGAAGTGATGCTGAAAACGTTGGCCGAACGCGGTGCGGTGGGGGATATCTGCCTGCACTATTTCAATGCGCAGGGCGAGCCGGTTTTGAGCAAAGAAGAAGATCCGGTTATCGGCATGGAGCTCAGCCAGGTTCGTGACTGCCCGCATGTGGTGGCACTTGCAGGCGGAAATGACAAAGCCAATGCCATTCGTGGAGCGCTGCACGGCGGTTATATCGACGTGCTGATAACTGACTATCCGACAGCCCGCCAACTGCTCTAATTCTCCCATAATGACCGTTTTCAACCCTCCGCGCTGAAAACGGTCATTTCTATGTTTATAATATGTAGCTAATTTGCTAATTTTCTGTTGTTTTTATTGAGTCCCATCACACTTCATGACCGTTTTGCCCGAATAGCTGTTGTTGAACTCTAAAGTATTCACAAATGCTTTACATAGACGACACAAAATAGCGAACGCAAAGGAGCCGGTCATGACAGCACCTGTACAACACCCGATGTATATTGATGGTCAATTTGTTCAATGGCAGGGCGAGAAGTGGATTGATGTGATTAATCCTGCCACTGAAGCGCTGATTTCGCGCATTCCTGACGGCACCGCGCAGCAGGCGCGTGATGCGATTGAGGCCGCTGCAAAAGCACAGGCGGGCTGGGAAGCGTTACCTGCCATCGAGCGCGCTGGCTGGCTGCGCAAAATTTCTGCAGGTATTCGTGAGCGTGCAAAAGCCATCAGCGCGCTGATTGTGGCTGAAGGCGGTAAAACGCAGCAGTTGGCAGAGGTCGAAGTGGCGTTCACCGCCGATTATCTTGATTACATGTCCGAATGGGCGCGTCGTTACGAAGGTGAAATTCTGCAAAGTGACCGCCCAGGGGAAAACATTCTGGTATTTAAACGTGCGCTGGGCGTGACGACCGGGATTTTGCCGTGGAACTTCCCGTTCTTCCTGATTGCCCGCAAACTGGCACCTGCGCTGATTACCGGCAATACCATTGTTATCAAACCAAGCGAATTCACCCCTAATAACGCCATCGCTTTTGCGGAGATTGTGCATGATATCGGGCTGCCAAAAGGGGTGTTTAATCTTGTATTGGGGCGCGGTGAAACGGTCGGCCAGGAACTGGCAGGCAACCCGAAAGTGGCGATGGTCAGCATGACGGGCAGCGTCGGCGCGGGCGAGAAAATCATGGCGGCGGCGGCCAAAAACATCACCAAAGTGTGCCTGGAACTGGGCGGTAAAGCGCCAGCTATCGTGATGGATGATGCGGATCTGGATATCGCCGTGAAAGCGATTGTCGACTCGCGCATGATTAACACCGGGCAGGTGTGTAACTGCGCCGAGCGCGTGTATGTGCAAAAAGGGATTTACGACGAATTTATTACTCGCCTGAGCGAAGCCTTCAAACAGGTGAGCTTTGGCGATACCGGTGAACGTAACGATGTGTCGATGGGACCGTTGATTAACGCCGCCGCACTTGAGCGCGTGGAGCAGAAAGTCGCTCATGCGGTAAGCGAAGGCGCATGTGTGGTAGTGGGCGGCAAAGCGCCGGAAGGAAAAGGGTATTTCTACCCGCCAACGCTGCTGGTGGATGTGCGTCAGGAAATGGCGATTATGCACGACGAAACCTTCGGTCCCGTGCTGCCTGTCACGACGTTTGAAACGCTGGAGCAAGCGCTGGAAATGGCGAACGACAGCGACTACGGCCTGACATCGTCGGTCTATACCCGTGATTTAAACACCGCCATGAAAGCCATAAAAGGGCTGAAGTTCGGCGAAACCTACATCAACCGTGAAAACTTTGAAGCGATGCAGGGCTTCCATGCGGGCTGGCGTAAATCGGGTATTGGTGGTGCCGATGGCCGCCACGGACTGAATGAGTATCTGCAAACGCAGATGGTCTACTTGCAGGTGTAATGATTTACTTTCTCATCTATAAATGATAATAGTTATCAATAGTATTTTTCACCCTTAGCTAACGTTATGTTAGCTAAGGGTTTATCCACGCTATTGATAAGGACATTTATGCCAGTTTTACCCCAAACCCGTCTGCGCGTATTACCTGCGCTCATGCTTTCCAGCCTGCTGTTTTCCACTTCTTTATTTGCCGACACCTCATTCACGGTTGAAAGAAAACCCGTTGGCAAAGGCGCGTACGAAATGGCCTATAGCGCAGACCAATCTGCCCTGTATGTTGCCACTTCCCAGAGCCGCAAAACGGACAAAGGTGGGGTGGTTTACCGCCTTGATCCCGCGACTCTTGAAGTGACTCAGGCGATTCATAACAACCTGAAACCGTTCGGTGTGGCGCTCAACAAAACAACAGGCACGCTGTTCCTCGGCAACACCACCAGCAGCGCGGTGACGGCGATTAATAGCAAAACGGGAGATGTGATTAAGACGCTGGTGGTGGATGAAACCAAACGCACCGAAACCACGCGTCCGTTGATGCCGCGCCAGTTGGTGGTGGATGAAGCGACCAATACGCTATACATGGGCGGGTTGGGTGAATCCAGCGTGCTGTGGGTGATTGACGGCGGCACGTTAACGTTGCGCGATACGATTAAAGATCTCGGCAAAATGGCGACGGGACTGGCGATTGATGCGAAAGCATCACGCATTTACATGACCAACGCCGACAACGAATTTATCGTTATCGATAGCAAAACGGACAAAGTTGTCTCGCGCTCAAAACTGGACACCGAAGGCGAGCATTTCTATCTGAATATTGCGCTGGATGCCGCAAATAACCGCGCGTTCGTCAGCGATTCTAAAACACCGCAGTTGCTGGTTGTGGACACCAAAACCAGCAAAGTGCTGAACAAAGTAGATGTGCCGCTGGGTCTGGATGTGCTGTTTAACCCGGTGCGTAATGAGATTTACGTGACGCATCGCAAAGCAGGAAAAGTTAGCGTGATTGATGCGAAAACCTACAAAGTGCTGGAAACCATCGACACACCAGCGCTGCCAAATAGCCTCGCGTTGTCTCCTGACGGGCAGCAGTTGTTTGTCAGTGTGAAACAGCCGGGCAGCCGCGAAAAAGAGCCAACCAGCCCGGACGATATCGTGCGCATTAGCTTTAAGTAAAATTTAAAAATAGTTCAGAAGGTATCGGGTGGCGCGACGCTTACCCGACCTTCAAAACTCCCGAAGCCGCAGCTGTCATGCACCATTTTCGCCAGAACCAGGCAACGCCTCCATCCAGTTCATCAGCAATTCAGGCCAACTGGCCGCTGGTAACCCGACCGCTCCGCGGATCCCAAAACCATGTTTACCGTGCTCAAAAAGATGCATTTCCACTGGCACGTGGTGGGCACGCAGCGCGTTAAACATGACCACACTGTTATCGACCGGCACGGAAGGGTCGTCAACCGCGTGAACAATAAAGGTTGGTGGGGTTTGCTGCGTCACATTCTGTTCTGGTGAATATTTCTTAATCTGTTCAGGCTTCGGATGATCGCCAATCAATGCGTTGCGTGAACCGGGATGGGCGGTATTTTTCTCCATGGTGATAACCGGATACATTAACGCCAGAAAGTTTGGGCGAGCACTTAGTTTGTCTATTGAATCTGTGGCGGGATAAGCCGCTTCGTCATAGCGAGTCGCCAGGCTTGCCGCGACATGACCGCCAGCCGAAAAGCCCAGCACACCGATACGCTGCGGGTCAATTTTCCACTTTTGCGCATCTGCTCGCAGTGTGCGAATCGCTCGTTGCGCGTCCACCAGTGGCGCATCGGCTCCTTCGGCGTGTCCGTCGGCGGGCATTCGGTAGGTCATGACAAACAGCGTGTAGCCGTTGGCGTTGAAGATAGGGGCCAGATCGCTGCCTTCTTTGTCGAGCACCACACGCTGATAGGATCCGCCTGGCGTGACAAGCAACGCAACGCCATTGGGGTTTTTAGGTAAATAAGCGGTGATGGTGGGGGTGCGTATCCCTGTTACGGCTCTGTCTGCCAGCCCACCCGTTTTACGCCTGTCGACAGTTTCTTCTTTGACGGGACTGTTTTTAGCGCCCAGGGCTTCGCCTTCCGGCCAGACAGGAAATTCAGGCAGCGCGAATGCGGCACCGCTCATTGACAGCAAAATTGAGGTGGCGAGCAGAGTTCGACCTAACATAACGTTTCCTTTTTAGAATAATTAACCGAGATATAACATACCGTTAATATCAGAAAAGGGATGGAGTGCTCATTTATGAATCAGGCGGGCGAAATTATTGAAATAGTATTTTGAAGTTTATCTGAAAGAAGCGTCACGCTCACCAGATGACTGATGAGCGTGACGTTTAGCGGTTACTCGCTATCCGCTTTTTCCGCTTTCCCGGCCATTTGCGCCAGGAAATCATAGCGTTTTTGCAAATCGACGGCGGCGTCTTTCCACAGTTGCTCGGCGACTTCCGGTTGCTGCGCATTCAGGCGGCGGAAACGCTGCTCTTTCATTAGCGTATCGGCCAGTGCATCAGACGGTGGACGCGAATCCAGCGCCAGCGGTAATTTACCTTCATCGGCACGGCGCGGGTCGAAGCGATATAGCGGCCAGAAACCGGTCGCGGTGAGCTGGCGCATCTGGTCATGGCTCAGTGCGAGGTCGTAACCGTGTTCTTCGCAAGGGCTGTAAGCAATAATTAGCGACGGCCCCGGATACGCTTCGGCTTCCTGAATGGCTTTCACCGTCTGGTTAAGCTGTGCGCCAAGTGAAATCTGCGCCACATAAACATGCCCGTACATCATCATGCTGACGCCGAGATCTTTACGCGCTTTACGCTTGCCGTGTTCGCCGAATTTAGTTACCGCACCCAATGGTGTGGCTTTCGATGCCTGGCCGCCAGTGTTGGAATAACACTGCGTATCGAGCACCAGAATATTAACGTTTTCGGTCAGGCTTAACACGTGATCCAGGCCGCCGAAACCGATGTCATACGCCCAGCCGTCGCCGCCAATCAGCCAGATGGATTTATCAACCATCGCGTCGGCGTCGGTGAGGAGCTGGCGAGCGTCCGGGTCGTCGATATTTGCCAGATGTTTGCGCAGTTCGATAACCTGTTCGCGGCGAACTTCTGGCGTGGCTTCGGTGTGAAGCTGCTCATTAAGTTCGGCGGGCAGTTGGCCAGCAAATTTATCCACCAGACGCATCACGCGGGCGCGGTGCTGGTCAACGGTTAAGCGGAAGCCCAGGCCAAATTCGGCGTTATCTTCAAACAGTGAGTTTGCCCACGCAGGGCCGCGTCCGTTGCCATCGGTGGTGTACGGCGTAGAAGGCAAGTTACCGCCATAAATTGACGAGCAACCGGTGGCGTTGGCAATCAACATACGGTCGCCATACAGCTGCGTCAGCAATTTAATGTACGGCGTTTCGCCACAGCCGGAACACGCGCCTGAATATTCGAACAGCGGTTGCAGCAGTTGCGAAGTACGAATATCAATGCGTTCGAGACTGGTGCGATGCATTTCCGGCAGACTGAGGAAGAAGTCGTAATTCTCTTTTTCTTCTTCCACATGCTCAAGGCGCGACATCATATTGATGGCCTTGATTTCTGGGTTCTGGCGGTCTTTCGCCGGGCACACTTCGACGCACAAATTACAGCCGGTGCAATCTTCCGGTGCCACCTGCAACACGTATTTCTGACCGCGCATATCGCGGGATTTCACATCCAGTGATTGCAGTGCGGCAGGGGCGTTTTCCATCTCTTCTGGCTGCACAACTTTGGCACGAATCGCCGAGTGCGGGCAGGCGGCGACGCAGTGGTTACACTGGGTACAAATGTCCGGTTTCCAGATGGGAATTTCTTCGGCGATGTTGCGTTTTTCCCACTGCGTGGTGCCCATCGGCCAGGTGCCGTCAGGCGGCAGTGCGGAAACCGGCAGCGCGTCGCCAAGGCCCGCGAGCATGGCGGCGGTGACGGTTTTGACGAAATCTGGCGCGGCATCAGAAACTACTGGCGGGCGCATCGGGCTGGTTTCGTTGACTTCTTGCAGCGTGACTTCGGCGAGCGATTCACGCGCTAACGCCAGCGCCTGCCAGTTGCGCTCAACCAGTTCCTGGCCTTTGCTGCTGTAGCTTTTGGCAATCGCACCTTGCAACTCAGCCAGCGCGCTGTCGCCCGGCAGAATGTGGGTGAGATGGAAAAACGCCATCTGCATGACGGTGTTGATACGCGCACCCAACTGGCATTCACGGGCGATTTTCGCCGCATTCACCACGAAGAAACGCGCTTTTTTCTGGTTCAGCACCGCCTGAACTTCTTGCGGCAATCGGTGCCACACTTCATCCGCGCCATACGGCGTGTTGAGCAGGAAAATGCCGCCGGGTTTCAGGCGCTCGGCCATTTGATATTTATCGATAAACTGCAACTGGTGGCAGCCGACAAAATCAGCTTTATCGATCAGGTAAGTGGAATTAATCGGTTGTTCGCTGACGCGCAGATGTGAAACCGTCAGGCCGCCCGCTTTTTTCGAGTCATAGACGAAATAACCCTGGGTATAGAACGGCGTCGAGTTACCAATTATTTTGATGTTGTTTTTGGTTGCTGACACGCTGCCATCGCTGCCCAGGCCATAAAACAGCGCTTCGAGTTTGGCGCGGTTGGGCAGGGTGTTTTCTGGCAACGGCAAAGAAAGATTGGTCACGTCGTCGTAAATACCGACGGTAAAGCGCGGGCGCGGTTTGGCTTGTGTCAGTTCGTTGAACACCGCCAGCACGCAATCCGGGCCAAACTCTTTCGATGACAGACCGTAACGCCCGCCAATCACGCGCGGCAGCGTTTCGCGGTCACCACGGTTAAAGGCTTCGGCAAGAGAGGTCATCACATCAAGATACAGCGGTTCTGCGAGTGCACCCGGTTCTTTGGTGCGGTCAAGCACAGCAATCTGACGCGCGCTTTCTGGCAACACTTCCAGCAAATGGTCGGCGGAGAAAGGGCGGAACAGGCGAACTTTCAGCACGCCTACTTTTTCGCCACGCGTCAGGAGTTCATCAACCACTTCCTCGCACGTACCAATGGCGGAACCCATCAGGATAATCACGCGTTCGGCTTGCGGGTGGCCGTAGTATTCAAACGGGCGATACTGGCGGCCAGTGGCTGCGGCAAAGCTGTCCATCGCCTGCTCAACGTGTTGGTAAACCGCGTCGTACCACAGGTTGCTGGCTTCGCGAGACTGGAAATAGGTATCCGGGTTGGCGGAAGTCCCGCGAATCACAGGATGCTCTGGGTTCAGTGCCCGAGCGCGGTGTTCATCAATCTCTTTTTGCGGCAGCAGTTCCAGCAGGGTGCTGTCAGCCAGCGGGACGATTTTGTTGATTTCATGCGAAGTGCGGAAACCATCGAAGAAATGAATAAATGGCACACGGCTTTTGAGTGTCGCAATGTGGGAAATCAGCGCGAAGTCTTGAGCTTCTTGTACGCTGCTGGCACACAACATGGCGCAGCCCGTCTGGCGAATGGCCATCACATCGGAGTGGTCGCCGAAAATCGAAAGGGCGTGAGTCGCAACCGTTCGCGCCGCGACATGCAATACAAACGGCGTGAGCTGCCCGGCCAGTTTGTAGAGTGTTGGGATCATCAGCAGTAAACCCTGCGATGAAGTGAACGAGGTCGAGAGCGCGCCGGTTTGCAGAGCGCCGTGAACGGCGGCGATGGCACCGGCTTCGGACTGCATTTCTACCACGCGAGGCGTATCGCCCCAGACGTTTTTGCGCCCGTCCCCGGACCACGCATCGGCAAGTTCTGCCATGGTGGAGCTGGGAGTTATCGGGTAGATGGCAATTACTTCGCTGGCACGAAACGCGACAGACGCGACTGCACCATTGCCGTCGGTTGTGATCATAAGAACACCCTTACATTGCGCAATAAGAACTGAAATGACCCGCATGCTTGCGCGAGTCGAAGAATAATCTTTTAATTCTAGCAAAGGACACAAAAGGTGATTTTCGCTTTTGTGTCCTGCGTTGCGCTTTGATTGAGGTTGTAAAAAGGGTAATTGGTGATGTTTTGCACAATAAAGTGATCTGCTTTGCAAAATCACACACATTTTATGGCTTTACGGCCTCGACGGAACCTAACGCCTGCGCTTATGATTCTTAGGTTTTGCAACGTTTAGGGGGAGTAGAGTCATGCGCGCTGCGTTTTTAGCCGGTTGTGCGGCAATATTATTGTCGGCATGTAGTAATGAACCACCGCAACAAGCCACTGCGGCCCACGTTCCACCAGGAATGCGTGCGGCAATGTCGAATCAGGGTGAAGCAAGTTGTGCAATGATTGGTGGGACGCTGAGTGTTGCTCGTCAGCTGGATGGTTCGGCTATTGGTATGTGTGCGATGCCCAACGGCAAACGTTGTAGTGAAAACGCGCTTGCCGCCGGAACATGTGGAACGTACTAGCTGTTCAGATCTAGTTGACCAGGTCGGCCAGTTTATAAACTAAAGTATGCTGGCTGGTTTTCAGCGTCAGCTGTTGCGGGGCTAAATCCACTTTTGCGCCGCTGGTCAGCATATCGTTAATCATATGGTCAAGCCCGTTAAGCTGTGGCTCGGCACACATCATCATGGTCATTCCCAGACCTTTCGCTTTCAGCGTACCGTCTTCAAGTGTGGCCTGGCCCATAAAGCGGTTACACATCGCACCTGAAACATGCATATTCTCACCGAAGCTCAGTTCCGGCGTGCGATCAATGCCCGTTAGCGGCTTGCCGTCAACGCTTTGCAGGACATAACGATGGTGTTGCAGATCTTGCGCGGTAACAGTGGATTTGTCGTTCGATTGTGCGCAACCGGCGAGTACCATTGCAGCCAGAGCCAGTGAAGCTAATTTTTTCATCTTCTTTTCCCTAAGTTATTCAGTTCATCAATGAGTTAAATGACTATATCAAAATTATATCTGATTATTATAAGGATATTCTTAAAGCCATCCTGATGCTGAGGTTCTGATCGATAAGTCTCGCTGTTTTCCGTTCACCTGAACGTTATTCGATCCCAGACTGTTCTGTGAACGGTGAACGTATCAAGGAGAGAACTCCCTCTCCTTGATAATCCTGGCGCCCAGCCATTAAATTGCCGCTGCGCGGTAAACCCCAGCTTATCCCCAACGTTCAGGGTCGTTCGCGACTCGCTCCCGGCGATCGCTCACTTTCGCCGCTCCCGGCAGCTCAACCCTGACTTATGGGTAACGCTGGGGCAATTTATACCGGGAACAAGGTCAAAACCGGTTCGGCTTTTGACCTTAGCTTTTGACGTTGACCTTTGAGTCCGGCATAAATCGCCTCCGTTTTGACTGTAAGGCCGGGTCGAGCCGTCAGGAACGGCGAGAGGTTGTGATCGCCGGGAGCGAATCATAACCGACCCTGGGACTGAAAAGAAAAACGGAGGTTTACCGCGCAGCGGCGATTTAAAGACCGGGAGCCGGGATTGCGAAGGGTGCTGCGGTAGCACCCTTGGCGCGTTCACCGTTTCGGTGATTACAGAGAACACTAATCGTCTAGTGAACGGAACCTTCTCCTGCCCGGCAGGAATCCAGATCCCATCAGTTCACCTGATTAACACAAGGCTCGCCATTCTCTAACTGACGCAGGTTTTCCAGCGTTGTCTCGGAAATGCTGGTCAACGCTTCTGCTGTCAGGAACGCCTGGTGCCCGGTAAACAGCACGTTGTGGCAGGCGGACAGGCGGCGGAATACGTCATCCTGAATCACGTCATTTGATTTATCCTCGAAGAATAAATCGCGTTCGTTTTCATAGACGTCCATGCCCAGCGCACCAATTTTTTGGTTTTTCAGCGCGTCGATTGCGGCCTGGGAATCAATCAAACCGCCACGGCTGGTGTTGATCACCATCACGCCATCTTTCATTTGATCAAACGCAGCATGGTTAAGTAAATGGTAGTTTTCCGGCGTCAGCGGGCAGTGCAGGGAAATCACATCTGACTGCGCGAACAGCGTCGGCAAATCGACGTATTCCACGCCAAGTTCAAGCGCTGCAGCACTTGGGTATGGGTCGAATGCCAACAAACGCATACCAAAACCTTTCAAAATTCGCAGCGTTGCGATGCCAATTTTACCGGTACCAATGACACCCGCCGTTTTACCGTACATGGTAAAGCCGGTCAGCCCTTCGAGTGAGAAGTTGGCATCACGGGTACGTTGATAAGCGCGGTGAATACGACGGTTCAGGCACATCATCATACCGATGGCATGCTCGGCGACCGCTTCAGGTGAATAGGCTGGAACGCGCACCACAGGCAAACCGAGCTCTTTGGCCGCGTCGAGATCGACGTTGTTAAAGCCCGCGCAGCGCAGCGCGATAAACTTCACACCTTGCTTTTTAAGCTCTTCGAGAACCGGGCGGCTAACATCGTCATTAACGAAGATACACACCCCGTCACAGCCATGAGCAGTTTTGGCTGTTTTTTCGGTCAGCAAGAAGTCATAAAATTCAAGAGAGAAGCCATATTCATTGTTAACCTGCTCCAGATACTTTTTGTCGTACTGTTTTGTGCTATACACTGCGAGTTTCATGGGACTTATCTCCAGAATGATATTAGTGTAAAATTACCACGCTTAAAAAATTCTTACAAATCTTAAAATTTATTTTTAGCGACATAATTCTGCTGCTAACTGAAGGTTAGCTACGCTTAAACCAGACACGACCTTCACGCCCGGACCGAATCATGCAAGAATCATTGCATATGTCGGCTTAAATTGTCGCTGAATCAGGATATTAACCACCCATGAAGGGTAAATATAAAGCCATTATTGCACTGGTGCTGATACTCATTCTGTTGCCACTAACGCTCTTGATGACTATAGCCCATTGGCTACCGACGCTTGCCGGAATTTGGCTGCCGCAAGGGACGCGAATCGCCATGGAGGCCAGCCCACGTTTTGCCCGGGGTGCCATTCTGGTGCCCGATCTGCGCTACCTTGCCGGGGATTGTGATCTCGCCACCCTCAAAGATGCCACGCTCAGTCACCCAAAACGCTGGCGCATCCATCTGAACACGCTGAATCTGAACGTTGATTGCCTGAGTAAAATTCCGTCTGACGCCTCCGCACCTGCGGCACCTCGCTCTTTGCAAGAGTGGCAATCATTGCTGCCTGAAAGCTTGTTAACTATAGATAGGGTCAATGTGACCCCGTTTCAACAGTTCTCCGGCGCTTTGCGTCTGACGTTGACTCCCCAGCAACAATCCCTGCATTACGATGGGCCATCAATAAATGTTGATGCGCAGTTGAACGGTCAAATACTGGAACTGAAAAAACTAAAAATTCAGGCATTGGCGGGCATGGAACCGCTGGAGTTAGCGGGAAACGTCACACTGCCATTAATGACTGATGGAGTGCCGGAACAGGGGCATTTATCCACGAAGTTGCGCATTCCGCAGGAGCCTGAACTGGTGGATCTGGTGCTGGACTGGAGTGAAGAAGAGGGCACCTTTATCGTGTCTAAACCTGGCTCCGCCGAAGCGCTGCTCAGTTTGCCCTGGGCAATCAGTGAAAACATTTTTGAAGTGAATGGTGGACAGTGGTTCTGGCCGTACGCCGGTTTCCCGTTGCGTGGTGGGGTTGCCCTGCGGGTGGATGACTGGAAGAAGGGGCTGGAAAACGCGGTGATCAGCGGTCGGATGAACGTCATCACTCAGGGCAGCGCTGGTAAAGGCAACGCGGTGCTCAATATTGGCCCAGGGAAACTCAGCCTTGAAAACAGCGCATTGCCGGTACAGTTAACCGGTGAGGCAAAGCAAAATGGGATGGTGTTTTACGCGATGTTGCCTGGGGAAATTAGCGGTGCCATAGCCGACCCTAAACTGCTGTTCCGCCCTGGCGCGCTTTTACGTTCACGTGGCCGGGTTATTGATTCTATTGATGTAGATGAAATTCGCTGGCCGCTGGCGGGCGTCAGTGTTTCGCAGCAAGGTGTGGATGGGCGTTTGCAGGCGATTGTTCGCGCTCATGAAAACGAGATGGGAAGTTTCGTGCTTCACCTGGATGGGCGAGCGGACAACTTTTTACCCGATGCCGGATTGTGGCGCTGGAAATACTGGGGTAATGGCGAGTTCAATCCAATGCAGGCGAAGTGGGATGTGCGTGGTCAGGGTGAATGGCGCGATAGCGTCATCGAACTCAGCTCGCTTTCCACAGGGTTCGATAAACTTCAGTATGGCTCGATGTTAGTCACTCAACCGCGCCTGAAACTGGAAAAACCATTGCACTGGCAACGCGCCGCAAATGCGCCGTCGTTTGATGGAACATTCACGCTGAATGCCGGAGAAACTACTTTTAGCGGCGGCAGCACGCTCCCACCTTCAATATTAACGTTCAGCGTGAACGGCGAAGACCCGACTTCGTTCCAGTATAAAGGAGACTTACACGCGGGGGCGATTGGCCCGGTGCGCGTGAATGGCCGCTGGGATGGCGAGCGCCTGCGAGGCAATGCGTGGTGGCCGCAACAGGGCCTGACCGTGTTCCAGCCTCTTATCCCCGCCGACTGGAAGATGACCTTAAAAGAGGGAACGCTGTATTCGCAGATCGCATTTTCCGCGGCTGCCGGGCAGGGGTTTGAAGCCGGTGGTCATGGCGTGGTGAAAAACGGCAGCGTCTGGATGCCCGATAACCAGATTAATGGCGTCGATTTTGTGCTGCCGTTTCGCTTTAGCCATAGCACGTGGCAATTGGGAACGGACGGCCCCGTCACGCTGCGCATTGCCGAAGTTAAAAACCAATTCAGCTCCACCAATATAACCGCCGATCTTGAAGGCTGGTATCCGTGGAGCGAAGCGCAGCCGCTGATGCTCAGTAATGTTAATGTCGATATTCTTGGTGGAAAACTTCGTGTGCAACAGCTCCGCCTGCCACAGCACGACGCCGCCTTGCTACGCTTAGAGAACATCTCTTCGAGTGAATTGGTGACGGCGGTCAATCCTAAACAATTTACCATGTCCGGGCGCGTTAACGGGGCGCTACCCCTGTGGCTCAACCATCCGCAGTGGATCATTAAAGATGGCTGGCTAACCAACCCTGGGCCGTTGACGTTAAGGTTGGATAAAGACATGGCAGACGCCATTGTCGAAAACAATATTGCCGCAGGTGTTGCAGTTAACTGGTTGCGATATATGGAAATTTCTCATTCCTGGACCCATATCAATTTAGATAATCTGGGCGTGCTAAATTTGCAGGCGAATGTGCAGGGCATAAGCCAGGTTGAAGGGAAAAGGAATGCGGTTCGGCTGAACTATAGCCATCAGGAAAACCTCTTTACGCTTTGGCGCAGTTTGCGTTTTGGGGATAATTTGCAAACCTGGCTTGAGCAACATACCGAATTGCCGGATGTGCGTTGTCAGACACGGGATATAGCTTGTGAGGAAACACAATGAAAATCGTCATCGCCACGCTCATGATTTTAGAGTTTGCCACCCTTGCTGGATGCACGCCGCGTATTGAAGTCGCCGCACCCAAGGAACCTATCACCATTAATATGAACGTGAAAATTGAGCATGAGATTCATATTAAGGTAGATAAAGACGTTGAAACCCTGCTTAAAAACCGCAGTGATTTGTTCGGCCAGGAGTGAGCCTGATGAAAACTATCCTCAAGGCTGTTTTATTGACGAGCTTGTTGATGAGCCAGCAGGTTATGGCGTTGACGCTCACCGAGGCGCGTCAGCAAGGGCGCGTAGGTGAAACCTATAGCGGTTATATTGCGCCGATTAAACAAGATAAAGAGACGCTGGCCCTGGTAAAAAGTATCAACGAAGCGCGTTCACAAAATTATCAGAAGCTGGCAGATAGCAATAACATCTCGGCAAATCAGGTTGCGGAGCTGGCGGGGCAGAAGTTAGTGGCACGCGCGCAAGCGGGTGAGTATGTCCGTGGAATAAATGGGCAGTGGATGCGTAAATAATAATATGCCTATAACAGAGCTTTATATTGTTCAAAATATATCTCTTAATGTTTATAAGTGTTTACCCTTCTAAGAAAGATCCCACTGCAAAAACCCCACCTCCAGACTTTAACTCTGCTAAAACATGATTTGGCAGAGTTAACGGCTGTTGATTATATAACGCACTGATTTTCATAAAATAAGTACAAGATAAAAACATTAAGACAACATACAGACATTAATAAAATAAAATATTGAGTAGAGAGAGAAAAGAACCTATATTGACGGCGTTTTTTACAGAGTGGTCAGTTTTTCTACATTTAATTATTCAACGGCTGATTAACGAATCGGCAGTTGTGGGAGAGATATGATGACGGATAAAGTCCGTATTGATAGTTTAGGTGCTAATTCATTAAATGGTAACAATGAAACCTATTTGGCCCGACAGGCTGAATTTGAATCGAATGTCAGGAGTTATCCGCGCAAACTGCCTTTAGCTATCGCTCAGGCAAACGGCGTTTGGATCACCGATGTGGAGAATAATCAATATCTTGATTGTCTGGCTGGTGCAGGTACGCTTGCCCTTGGTCATAATCACCCTGATGTGCTGCAAAGCATCCAAAACGTCATTACCAGCGGCTTGCCGTTACATACTTTGGATCTGACAACTCCGTTGAAAGATCAGTTCTCTGAATATCTTCTCTCTTTATTGCCAGGACAGGGTAAAGAGTATTGCCTGCAATTCACTGGCCCATCCGGTGCGGATGCGGTTGAAGCGGCGCTGAAACTGGCTAAGAAAGTCACAGGCCGTGCAGGCATTATCAGCTTCTCTGGCGGCTACCATGGCATGACCCATGGCGCACTTTCTGTAACAGGTAACCTGTCTCCGAAAGAAGCGGTTGACGGCATGATGCCAGAAGTCCAGTTCATGCCTTACCCGCATCAGTACCGCTGCCCACTGGGTATTGGCGGCGAAGCTGGCGTTAAAGCATTAACTTACTACTTCGAAAACCTGATCAACGACGTTGAGAGTGGCGTGCGCAAACCTGCAGCTGTCATTCTGGAAGCGGTTCAGGGTGAAGGCGGCGTTAACCCGGCACCTGCCGAATGGTTGCAGCGCATCCGTAAAGTCACTAAAGAACATGGCATTCTGCTGATCATCGATGAAGTCCAGGCTGGCTTCTGCCGTACCGGTAAACTGTTTGCTTACGAGCACGCCGGTATTGAGCCAGACATCATCGTTATGTCTAAAGCAGTGGGCGGTGGCTTGCCACTGGCTGTATTGGGCATTAAGAAAGAGTTCGATGCATGGTCACCAGGTCACCACACCGGTACATTCCGTGGTAACCAACTGGCGATGGCAACCGGCCTGACAACACTGAAGCATCTGACTGAAAACAAGATTGCTGACAAAGTTGCCGCACAGGGCGAATGGCTGAAAGGCCAACTGGCTAACCTGCAAAAACGTTACCCGGTTATCGGCCAGGTTCGTGGTCTGGGCTTAATGATCGGTATCGAGATTGTTAAACCAAACGAAGCGCAAGATCACATGGGTTGCTACCCGTCTGATCCAGAACTGTCCGCACTGTTGCAGAAAAACTGCTTCAAAGCTGGCCTGATTCTGGAGCGCGGTGGTCGTAACGGTTGCGTACTGCGTCTGCTGCCATCCCTGCTTATCACCAACGATGAGCTGGCAATTTTCCTCGATAAGTTTGAGCAAGCGCTGCTGGCGTCTGGCATCAAACCTGTTTGAGTGGAGTGAGTGACCTGATGTCCGAACTAAACCCAATTCTGGCAGGCTCAGCCGAAAGCACTGAAGCCTACAAGCAGGCCATTGCGCAGACCAGTGCGGCTGTTGTGCAATGGCTACAGCAACCTGAGATGTATCAGGGTAAATCCGTGACTGAATTGCGTGAACGCATTCAGTTGGATTTCAATCCTCAGGGCCTGGGCAACCAGGTCGCTATTGAACGTGCGATTGAGTTTTTCTTAAAAGACAGTCTGTCAGTGCATCACCCACAGTGTGTTGCGCACTTGCATTGCCCAAGTCTGGTTATCAGCCAGGCGGCAGAAGTGCTGATCAACGCCACTAACCAGAGCATGGACTCCTGGGACCAAAGCCCGTCGGCCACCATCATCGAGATGAAGCTGATTGAATGGCTGCGTGCTCAGGTTGGTTATCAGGCTGGCGACGCAGGCGTATTCACCAGCGGCGGCACTCAGAGCAACCTGATGGGCCTGATGCTGGCGCGTGACGCGTTCTTTGCACGTCAGGGTCATTCCATCCAACAAGATGGTCTGGTTGGCGATCTGCGTAAGATTAAAGTCCTGTGTTCTGAACATGCGCACTTCTCCGTGCAGAAGAACATGGCTTTGATGGGCCTTGGTTATCAGTCCGTGACGTTAGTGAAAACTGACGAGTTCGCGCGTATGGATATTAACGATCTGCGCGAGAAAGTGGCACAGGCTCAGGCCAACGGCGAGCAAATCCTGGCGATTGTCGCGACTGCCGGTACCACTGATGCGGGCGCTATCGACCCACTGCGTGAAATCGCAGCCCTTGCGGCGCAGCACCAGATTTGGGTGCACGTTGATGCGGCGTGGGGCGGGGCATTGCTGATGTCCGAGAAGTACCGTGACTATCTGGACGGTATTGAATTAGTGGATTCCATTACCCTGGACTTCCACAAGCAATACTTCCAGACCATCAGCTGCGGTGCCTTCTTGCTGAAAGAAGCTCGCCACTACGAATTGATGCGCTACCAGGCGGCTTATCTGAACTCTGAGTTCGATGAAGCGGCTGGCGTACCGAATCTGGTGTCTAAATCTTTGCAGACCACTCGTCGTTTCGATGCACTGAAACTGTGGATGGGCCTCGAAGCGTTAGGTCAGAAGCAATATGCCGCGATCATCGACCACGGTGTGACGCTGGCGCAGCAAGTTGCGCAGTACGTAACTGAACAACCGTCTCTGGAACTGGTGATGAAACCACAACTGGCGAGCGTGCTGTTCCGTTTCCGTCCTGAACAACTGGCTGGCAGCGATGACGCAGTCATTGCGCTGCTGAACCAGAAAATCGGTGATGCTCTGCTGGATTCTGGCCGTGCGAACGTGGGTGTGACCGAGCACAACGGCGTGACCTGTCTGAAAATGACATTGCTGAACCCAACCGTAACGCTGGAAGATATTAAACTTCTGCTGGCGTTGGTTGAGAAAACAGCCCAGCCATTAATCGGCTAATTATGTTACCAAAGAGAGGCGGTTTTAAACCGCCTCTCTTATATTCCACTTCTGATTTATTCCCCGTCAATATTCATCTCGATACAATTTGTTTCATGAATACATTGTTCATATTATATATATTAAAATTATTCATTCCTGTCTGATTAAATTCAAGCTATTGATTTAAAGTGATTATTTTTATTTATTAGAATCAATTAACACTAATTGCAAATCAATTTCCAGACAGTTAATATTGCTTAAAATGTATTCCGTACATAATCAGCTTATACAGTGTTCATTCACTGACTGTGCCTGCGTTTCAAGGATGACAACGTTTTGATTATTCTGACAACATTAACTATTTTTATTCTAAGACTCTGTTACCCACAATATGACTGGAATGGACTGCGCAAGCGCATTTTCCTTTGGTGGGTGATGAATTGCTTGTTCGCTTTTGCATTGCTTTATACAGAGTGGTTTGGGCTTTCTTTTTTAGTCTCGGCGTTCTTATTGATCTTTATGTTGTTATAAAAAAAACGGCAAACATAACGTTTGCCGTTTTCACAAATTAATATCGAACGATTAAGCAGTAACGATGCTATCAATCGCCGCTTTCGCGTCAGTCTGTGCTTTGGTCGCCACTTCCGGGCCGTAAGCAATACCTTCAGCGAACACGTAGTTCACATCAGTAATCCCGATAAAGCCCAGGAAAATGTTCAGATACGGAACCAGCAGATCGGTTGGGGTATCTTTATGAATACCGCCACGGCTGGTCAGAACCACAGCACGTTTACCGGTAATCAGGCCTTCTGGGCCTTTTTCGGTGTAACGGAAAGTCACACCCGCACGCGCAACCAGGTCGAAATAGTTCTTCAACTGTGTTGGAATGTTGAAGTTGTACATTGGTGCGTTGATCACAATCACATCGTGAGCTTTCAGCTCAGCAATCAGTTCGTCAGACAGCGCCAGCGCTTCTTGCTGACGTGGAGACAGTGGGGCATCGCTTGGACGCAGTGCACCAACCAACTCGCCATCCAATACCGGGATTGGGTTAGCAGCTAAATCACGCACGGTGATTTCATCTGCGCTATGCTCTTCACGCCATTGTTCAACGAAATAGTCAGACAGCTGATTTGACTGAGAGTAACCTGCCAGGATGCTGGACTTCAGAACTAATACTTTGCTCATGGGTGATTCCTTTGTTGTGTTCATTCGGACAAATTGCCCGTTTCTGTGAAGTACTTTATTCACAATCCGATTGCAGTGATAGCGCAATATATCGAACTCTATGTTCGATTTTATTGAACAAGGCGTCAAAAGGCGTGATGTGCTAATCTAGCGCCAATTAACGATACAGACTTACCAGGCAGTGCGCTGCCCAGATGACTACGCAATGGAAAACATAAAACCCTCACTGTCCTCATTATTCTCTCGCCTCGACGGCTTAATGCTACGCGACAGACAACGCTTCTCCCGCCGTATCCATGGCGCGAAGAAGGTGAAAAATCCTGAATCGCAACAGGCGGTGTTAGATGCACTGGCCCAGGAAATCGAAGCGGCAGCCGGTAAGGTTCTGCTGCGCGCAGCCTCGCGCCCAAAAATCACTTACCCTGAAAACCTGCCTGTTAGCCAGAAGAAACAGGATATTTACGACGCCATTCGTGATAACCAGGTCGTTATCGTGGCGGGTGAAACCGGCTCAGGTAAAACCACGCAGTTGCCAAAAATTTGCATGGAACTGGGGCGCGGGTTAACAGGGCTGATTGGCCACACGCAGCCGCGCCGTCTGGCGGCGCGAACCGTCGCCAACCGTATTGCCGAAGAGTTGCAAACTGAACCGGGCGGCTGTGTTGGCTATAAGGTGCGTTTCACCGATCACGTCAGTGAAAACACCATGGTCAAACTGATGACCGACGGCATCCTGCTGGCTGAAATTCAGCAAGACAGACTGCTGATGCAGTACGACACCATCATCATTGATGAAGCGCACGAACGCAGTCTGAACATCGATTTCCTGCTGGGCTATTTGCGTGAATTATTGCCGCGTCGCCCGGATCTGAAAATCATTATTACCTCGGCGACCATCGACCCTGAACGCTTCTCGCGCCATTTCAACAATGCGCCGATTATCGAAGTTTCTGGCCGTACTTACCCGGTAGAAGTGCGTTATCGCCCGATTGTTGAAGATGCCGACGATACCGACCGCGACCAGCTACAGGCGATTTTTGATGCGGTTGATGAGCTAGGCCACGAAAGTGCCGGAGATATTCTGATTTTCATGAGCGGCGAGCGCGAAATCCGTGACACCGCTGATGCATTAAACAAGCTGAATCTGCCGCATACCGAAGTGCTGCCGCTGTATGCACGCTTATCGAATAGCGAACAAAACCGGGTGTTCCAGTCGCACGTCGGGCGTCGCATTGTGCTGGCGACAAACGTGGCTGAAACCTCGCTCACCGTGCCTGGCATTAAATACGTCATTGACCCCGGTACGGCGCGTATCAGCCGTTATAGCTACCGTACCAAAGTGCAGCGCTTGCCGATTGAACCGGTTTCGCAGGCGTCGGCAAACCAGCGTAAAGGCCGCTGCGGGCGTGTCTCCGACGGGATCTGTATTCGTCTGTATTCCGAAGATGATTTCCTGTCGCGCCCGGAATTTACCGACCCGGAAATTCTGCGCACCAACCTGGCTTCCGTTATCTTGCAGATGACTTCGCTGGGCCTTGGCGATATTGCCGCATTCCCGTTCGTTGAAGCGCCGGACAAACGCAATATTCAGGACGGTGTGCGCCTGCTTGAAGAACTCGGCGCGATTACCAGCGAGGCCGATCTCAGCGTCTACAAGTTAACGTCTTCTGGCCGTCAGCTTGCACAATTGCCGGTCGACCCACGCCTTGCCCGCATGGTGCTGGAAGCGCAGAAATTTGGCTGTGTGCGTGAAGTGATGATCATCACCGCCGGTTTGTCGATTCAGGACCCGCGCGAGCGCCCGATGGACAAACAGCAGGCGTCTGACGAAAAACATCGTCGTTTCCACGACAAAGAGTCTGATTTCCTTAGCTTTGTGAACCTGTGGAATTATCTTGGCGAGCAGCAAAAAGATCTGTCGTCGAACCAGTTCCGCCGCCAGTGCAAGCTCGATTATCTCAACTACCTGCGTGTGCGCGAATGGCAGGACATCTACACCCAATTGCGCCAGGTGGTGAAAGAACTTGGTTTGCCGATTAACAGCGAACCAGCGGATTTCCGCTCCGTCCATTGCGCATTACTGACCGGTTTGCTTTCCCATATCGGCCAGAAAGATGCCGATAAACAGGAATACACCGGGGCGCGTAACGCCCGTTTCTCCATCTTCCCAGGCTCCGGTTTATTCAAAAAACCGCCTAAATGGACGATGGTCGCCGAACTGGTGGAAACCAGCCGCCTGTGGGGGCGCATTGCCGCCCGCATCGACCCGGAATGGGTAGAGCCGCTGGCGCAGCACTTACTCAAACGCTCATACAGCGAACCGCACTGGGAGAAATCGCAGGGCGCGGTCATGGCGACAGAAAAAGTCACGTTGTACGGTTTGCCGATAGTTGCCGCCCGCAGCGTGAACTACAGCCAGATTGACCCGGCACTTTGCCGTGAGCTGTTTATTCGCCATGCGTTAGTTGAAGGCGACTGGCAGACCCGCCATGCGTTCTTCCGCGACAACCTCAAGTTGCGCAATGAAATTGAAGAACTTGAGCACAAGTCCCGCCGCCGCGACATCCTGGTGGACGACGACACGCTGTTTGAGTTTTACGACCAGCGCATTGCGCACGATGTCATTTCTGCTCGCCACTTTGATAACTGGTGGAAAAAGACCAGCAAAGAGACGCCGGACCTGCTCAATTTCGAAAAGAGCATGTTGATCAAAGAGGGCGCGGAACAGGTCAGCAAGCTCGACTATCCGAACTTCTGGCATCAGGGCAATCTCAAGCTGCGCCTGACTTACCAGTTTGAACCGGGCGCGGATGCCGATGGTGTCACCGTGCATATTCCGCTGCCGCTGCTAAACCAGGTTGAAGAGGCCGGTTTTGAATGGCAGATCCCGGGTGTGCGCCGCGAACTGGTGATTGCGCTGATCAAGTCATTGCCTAAGCCAGTACGCCGCAATTTTGTGCCTGCGCCAAACTACGCCGAAGCGTTTTTAGGCCGTGCCACGCCGCTGGAGTTGCCGCTGCTGGAAAGTTTAGAGCGCGAATTCCGCCGTATGTCGGGCATTACCATTGACCGTGAAGACTGGCATTGGGATCAGGTGCCCGATCACCTGAAAATGACGTTCCGTATCGTTGATGAGCACAATAAAAAGCTCAAAGAGGGTAAAGACCTCACCGAGTTGAAAGGCGGGCTGAAAGACAAAGTTCAGCAAACCCTCTCGGCGGTGGCAGACGACGGTATCGAACAAAGCGGGCTGCACATCTGGAGCTTTGGCTCGCTTCCGGAAAGCTACGAGCAAAAACGCGGCAATTACCGCATGAAGGCATTCCCGGCGTTGGTGGATGAAAAAGAGAGCGTGGCTATCAAGCTGTTTGATAATCCGCTCGAACAGCAACAGGCTATGTGGCGGGGTTTGCGCCGTTTACTGCTGCTGAATATTCCCTCGCCGATTAAATACCTGCATGAAAAGCTGCCGAACAAAGCCAAACTCGGCCTGTACTTTAACCCGTACGGCAAAGTGATGGATTTGATTGATGACTGCATTTCTTGCGGCGTCGATAAGCTAATTGCGCAGGCCGGAGGCCCGGTCTGGAGCGAAGAGGGTTTTGCTGCGCTGCATGAGAAAGTTCGCGCAGAACTTAACGAAACCGTGGTGGAAATTGCCAAGCAGGTCGAACAAATCCTGACGGCTGTTTTCAATATCAACAAGCGGCTGAAAGGGCGCGTAGATATGACCATGGCGCTGGGGCTTTCGGATGTGAAAGCGCAAATGAGCGGCCTTGTGTATCGCGGTTTTGTCACCGGAAACGGCTACAAACGCCTCGGCGATACGCTGCGTTATCTGAATGCCATCGAGAAACGCCTCGAGAAAATGGCGGTCGATCCGCATCGTGACCGGGTGCAAATGCTGAAAGTGGAACATGTGCAGCAAACCTGGCAGCAGTGGCTGAATAAACTGCCGCCAGCCCGCCGCGTTGACGACGACGTACAGGAAATCCGCTGGATGATTGAAGAGTTGCGCGTCAGCTTCTTTGCTCAACAACTCGGCACGCCTTATCCGATTTCCGATAAGCGCATTTTGCAGGCGATGGAACAGATTACGGCGTAACCCCGGCTCCACTTCTATACTCCATGGGCGGTCAAATTCTGACCGCTCCACTGGGGTCCTCTCATGAAACGATTAGCCGATAAAGTTGCCATTGTTACCGGAGCCAGTTCTGGCATCGGATATGTCACCGCCAAACTGTTCGCCGCTGAAGGCGCAAAAGTGGTCGTCGGTGCCAGGCGTGAAGCCGAACTTGCTCAACTGGTTGATGAAATCGAAGCTGCGGGAGGCGAGGCCGTCGCCGTCACGGGCGATGTGCGCGAAGAAGCCTACGCTAAAGCGCTGGTGGATAAAGCAGTGCAAACATGGGGGCGTCTGGATATTGCCTTTAACAATGCGGGGACGTTGGGTGAAAACGGCCCGAGTACTGAAGTCTCAGCGGAAGGGTTTGCCAATGCGGTTGCCATCAATCTGACCGGATCTTTCCTCGGAGCTAAACATCAAATTGCCGAAATGCTCAAACACGGCGGTGGTTCGGTTATCTTCACTTCAACTTTCGTTGGCTACAGTTTCGCATTCCCGCAAGTCGCGTCGTATGCCGCCAGCAAAGCCGGGTTAATTGGGCTGACGCAGGCGTTAGCATCGGAATTTGGCCCGCAGAATATTCGCGTCAATTCTGTTTTACCGGGCGCGGTAGATACCGATATGTATCGCGATATGAATGATACGGCGGAATCGCAGGCATTTATTACCGGGTTGCACGCGCTCAAACGCGTAGGGAAACCTGAAGAAATCGCGCGCGCCGTATTATGGCTGGCGTCTGATGAATCGTCGTTCGTGACGGGTACTGCGTCCTTAGTGGACGGAGGGGCGTCGATTAACGGCGTATAGTCATTATTTTTTTGTAGGGTGGATGAATGCGGATTCATCCACCGTTATGTAAAAGACCGGACTTATTTAGCCGCTAACAGACAAAGTTTCAGCGCCACGTTATAAGAGGCTTCAAATGCTCTCAACGGCAAAAATTCGAACTTAGAATGGAAATTATGCGCACCGGTAAAGAAGTTCGGCGTTAATAACCCTTTTGCTGAAAGTGCCGCACCATCGGTGCCACCGCGCATAGGAATAACCTTAGGTTCGATATCTAATTCCTTCATGGCCTCGAAAATAAGATCAATAGCGCGACGGTCGTCTTTAATGGCATTACTGATATTGCTGTATGTGTCGCTGATAGTAATTTCAACTTTTGCGGTAGGGTGTTGCGCGGCAATTTTTTCTGCGACATCGCGTAATTGCTGTTTACGCGCTTCAAAATTCTGCGTGTCAAAATCACGAATATTGGCTTTCAGTATTGCGTCGTTTTGTGTGGTGTTCATGCCGTTAAACCAAATATAACCTTCGCGGCCTTCGGTATTCTCTGGTGTTTGCTGGCGGTCGAAATGGCTGATGAAATCATGCGCCATCAGCAGCGGGTTCACTAATACACCTTTGGCGGACATCGGGTGCGCGGTGACGCCGGTAAAACGGATTTCAGCATGAGCGGCGTTGAAGTTTTCATACACCACTTCCCCTAATTCACAGCAGTCGATGGTCCAGGCAAAATCAACGGCAAAACGGGCCAGATCCAGCGCTTTTGCACCGCATAAACCTATCTCTTCATCCGGGACAAATGCGACCACAATATCGCCATGCCTCATTTCATCCGTCAGGTTTTCCAGCAACGTCATCACCACCGTGACGGCAGATTTATTATCCGCACCCAGCACGCTGGTGCCATCGCTGAAAATGATCTCTTCGTTCGGGTAAGCCAGGATTTCCGGGTGTTCAGCGGTACGCAGCCAGATATCTTTCTCTGAGTTAAGACACAAATCATCGCCGGTAAAGCGCAGGACCTGGGGGTGAATATCCGGTGAAAGCCCCACATCAACCGTATCAATATGCGTGATAAACCCAACGCGCGGCGCACCGGGAATATTGCCTTTTTTGACGGCGGTAACGGTGGCGTGTTCGTCGATAACCACATCATCCAGACCGAATTCACGCAACTCTTGCGCCAGTAATTTTGCCATTTCATGTTGGCCGGGCGTGCTTGGCAATGTGGCAGCGCCAGCCTGACTTTGGCTGGTAATCGCCAGATAGCGGAAGAAGCGTTGTGTTAATTGGTCTGCAAGTGGCGATGACATTGTTATTCCTTTATTGAATATATTCGTTTGTTTGCAATCGATATTTAATGTTATGTATTACGTTGTTGAGTACAAGCGTTATTCTTTCTGGGTCAGGAAAATTATAAATAATAGGGCAAATATGAACATTCACATCACAAGAAAAGCCACAAAGCTTGCATTGATAATAGCGGCGGTAACAGTCAGTTCCACTGTTTCGGCAAAAACTCTGGTTTATTGTTCTGAAGGATCGCCGGAAAACTTTAACCCGCAGTTATATACCTCGGGCACCAGTGTTGATGCCAGCGCAGTGCCAGTTTATAACCGACTGGTGGATTTTAAAGTGGGCACCACTGAGTTACAGCCAGGCCTGGCAGAAAGCTGGGATGTCAGCGAAGACGGTAAGGTTTATACCTTCCACTTACGCAAAGGGGTGAAATTCCAGAGCAACAAATATTTTAAGCCGACGCGCGATTTCAACGCTGACGATGTCATTTTCTCATTTATGCGTCAGAAAGATCCAAAGCATCCCTATCATAATGTTTCCAACGGAAACTATTCCAATTTCGAAAGTTTAGAATTCGGTAAATTAATCACCGCTATTGATAAGGTCGATGATAATACGGTGCGCTTCACCCTGACTCACCCCGAAGCGCCATTTATTGCCGATCTCGGCTGGTATTTCGCGTCTATTCTTTCGGCTGAGTATGCCGATAACATGTTAAAAGCCGGTACGCCGGAACGCGTGGATATGGACCCGATCGGCACAGGGCCGTTCCGCCTGGCGCAATACCAAAAAGACTCACGCATTCTGTTTACCGCATTCCCGGAATACTGGCAGGGCAAAGCAAAAATCGACAAACTGGTGTTCTCGATAACGCCGGATGCCTCGGTACGCGTCGCAAAACTTGAAAAGAATGAATGTCAGGTGATGCCATTCCCTAATCCGGCAGATCTCCCGCGCCTGAAAGAAAACGCCGATATTAATCTGATGCAAAAAGCAGGGCTGAATACCGGTTTCCTGTCTTTCAACACGCAAAAAGCACCAACGGATAATGTGAAAGTTCGCCAGGCGTTGGCCATGGCTATCAACAAACCTGCGATTATTGACGCGGTATTCCGTGGTACCGGAACAGCGGCGAAAAACCTGCTACCGCCGGGTGTGTGGAGTGCTGACGAGTCGCTGAAAGATTACGAATACGACCCGGAAAAAGCCAAAGCGCTGCTTAAAGAGGCGGGCTTTGCTGATGGACTGACTATCGACCTGTGGGCGATGCCGGTGCAGCGTCCGTATAACCCGAATGCTAAACGCATGGCCGAGATGATCCAGGCCGACTGGGCCAAAATTGGCGTGACGGCAAAAGTGGTGACTTACGAGTGGGGCGAGTATTTAAAACGCGTGAAAGACGGTGAGCATCAGGCGGCGCTGATGGGCTGGACCACGGCAACCGGCGACCCGGATAATTTCTTTGGCCCGCTGTTTACCTGCCGTGCAGCTGATGGCGGCTCTAACTCGGCGAAATGGTGTTATCAGCCGTTTGATAAGCTGATTCTTGAAGCTCGAGCTTCAGGCGACCACGAAAAACGTGTCGAATTGTATAAAGAAGCGCAGCAGATGATGCATGACCAAATGCCTGCGGTGATGATTGCGCACTCGACGATTTTCGAGCCGGTTCGCAAAGAAGTGACAGGCTATGAAGTTGATCCGTTTGGTAAACACATTTTCTACCAGGTGGATGTGAAGTAATGACTTAATGTAGAAACGGGTGCCAAAAGCACCCGTTTTTTTTGGCTTATTTCGCGTCTGGCAACGCGTAAGCAATAATGTAATCGCCACGGTCTGGAGACTGACGCGCTCCGCCCGCGTTAATCACAATGTATTGCTTGCCGGTCTTCGGTGACACATAAGTCATTGGGCCGGACTGGCTGCCCACTGGCAGGCGAGATTTCCAGATTTCCTTGCCGTTTGCGGTATCAAACGCGCGCAGATAGAAATCTTGCGTACCCGCAAAGAACAGCAGGCCAGACTGGGTTGAAAGCGATGCGCCCAGCGTTGGCATGCCGATTGGGATTGGCAGATGCATACGAATGCCCAGCGGACCCGTGTCCTGCACGGTGCCAACCGGAACCTGCCACACCACTTTCCCGGATTTCAGGTCGATGGCTGACATCGTCCCAAACGGCGGCTTCTGGCATGGAATACCCAGCGGCGAGAGGAAACGCTCGCGCATTGCCCCAAACGGCGTGCCGTCCATCGGAACAATACCCATCTCAATGCCACTGGCGTTTTTCGCCACATTAGCGCGTGGCACCATGTAGTTCGCCAGACCCAGACGCATATCGTTAACAAACATCAGGCTGTTGTTCGGGTCAACGGAAACGCTGCCCCAGTTCATGCCGCCCAGCGATCCTGGATATTGCAGCGAGCGATCCAGGCCTGGTGGCGTGTAAACACCTTCGTGACGCATGCCTTTGAACTCGATACGGCAAATCAGCAAATCGATCGGCGTCGCACCCCACATATCCGACTCTTTCAGTGTTTCATTGCCAATCATTGGCATCCCGACTGAGTACGGCTGGGTTTTTGAATAGCGCTCGCCTTCAATGTTGCCTTGTGGAACCGGGCGTTCTTCCACTTTCGCGACCGGTTCACCCGTTTCGCGGTTGAGCATGAAAATCATGCCTTGTTTGGATGTCTGCACGATCACCGGCGTGGTGCTGCCTTTACCATCTGGCAGGTCATAAAGCAGCGGCTGTGACGGTAAATCGAAGTCCCACAAATCGTGGTGAGTGGTCTGGAAATGCCAGCGCACCTGGCCGCTTGCTGCATCTACCGCGACAATTGACGAGCTGTATTTGTCGTCTTGCGCAGTACGCGTGCCGCCGAAGAAATCAGGCGTCGCGTTACCGGTCGGCAAATAAATCAGCCCCAGCTTCGCGTCATATGACATCGCGGACCACACGTTTGGCGTGCCGCGCGTGTAAGTTTGCCCTTCAGGTGGCAGACCGGTGATAGCCGGATTGCCCGGATCCCAGGCCCATGCCAGTTTGCCGGTATGCACGTCATAAGCACGAACCACGCCCGGAGGCTCGCCGGTGGAGAAGTTATCCGCCACGCGTCCACCGACCACCACCACATTTCCGGCGACAAGCGGCGTGGAAGTTTGCTGGTAGTAACCCGGTTTCACTTCGCCCATACCCGCTTTGAGATCGACCGTACCGTGTTCGCCAAAGTCTTCGCACAGCTTGCCGTTGTCCGCGTTAATCGCCAGCAGGCGCGCATCGGTGGTTGGCAGGAACAGGCGGCGAGGGCACGCCACAGGTTGTGCGGGATCAGCAAGTGTTGCCGCGGCTTTCTGAGTGGTTTCTTCGAAATAGCCTAAACCCCGGCAACGCTGCCAGTTTGGTGCCGTGGCGTGGCTGTCAAAACGCCATTTTTCTTTGCCAGAATCGACATCCAGCGCCAGCACTTTGCTATACGGCGTGCAGACAAACAGCGTGTCGCCAACCTGCAATGGCGTGTTCTGATCCTCCGCGCCGGAACCGTTGCTCTGCGGGATATCCCCGGTATGTGCAGTCCAGGCCACTTTTAAATCTGAAACGTTGCCTTTGTTGATTTGATCAAGGGCAGCGAAACGGTCGCCGTGAGTGGTGTTGCCCCAGTGCTTCCAGTCTTTTTGCGCATCACCTGGTGCCACCGGTTTCACGGGCACATCTTCGTTGGCCGTCACCTGCACCTGCGGCACAAACATCCAGCCTGCGCTCACCAGCATGCAGATCGCGAGCAGTGCGGCGAGACTATAAGCCGGCGCTTTTTTTACCGGAGCATGACTATTGGCTGCACGCAAAATCGGCCAGGCAATCGCCGCCAGAAATGCCAGCACAGCAAACGTAAACAAGCGTGAGAATAGCGGCCAGAAATCCCAACCTGCATCACTGATTGCCCAAATAATTGAGCCGATAAATGCCGCGCCGTACAGCACCAGCCCGGAGGTTTTCTTTCTCAAAATCAGTACGGCGGAAATAAGCATGACGATGCCCATCACCAGGAAATACCCGCTGCCGCCGAGCGCGACCAGGTAAGCGCCGCCAATACCTATCGCGAGGCCAATAAGCGCCATTAGCCCGCCGAGAACCCATAACAGCCCTAATGCCAGGCCGCGTGGGGGTGTGTAAATTGCCATAACGTTCTCCTGTCGAAGCATTTTCCTTTTGCTTCTTTATGATAAAAACCGCGTAACGAACCAAATGGTTAATTGTGCGGGTATCATAATCCCCCGTTATAATATTGCAAAGTTGTTAATGAGAAATCTCGCATTTATTGCGAATAGGTAATGGAGTGGATTGCGAGGTCGGATAACAGGGCATTATCCGACATTAACGGACAAGGGCGGGGAGATTACGCGATACGCTGGCTTTCAACAGAAAGGGTACGGCTGATTTTTACCGGTACAGATTTCGAGGTCGGCGTGCCTGTGTCATCACCAATACTGGTTAAAGGAACCAATGGGTTCGTTTCCGGGTGAGTGCTACTCATCCCGTTGGGAGACAGATATGGAGCAACCGTAGTGAACTTAACGTTTTCCAAAATGATATTGCAATATTCGGCCTCGATACCTGATTCCAGGATGCGATACATCTTGATTGCTGCTTTATTCAAGGTACGGCCTTCGCAAACAGCGTGGTACAGGAGGGGTGTTGTCTGGTCAAATTCTTTTACTATCGTGATAGGTCGGTGAACGCGCGTTCCTGTAATTTTTCCCCAGCTCGAATCAACCGGAATAGTTACACCGTGGGAGAATGATTTTAACTCTATAGAACCCAGACGCAGTGGCATTAGACAACTGCCAACAATCGGAGAACCATTTTCATCTTCAAGTCATAAGTGAGCGGGAGTAGACATGTAATTCCTTATAAATAAATTTAAAATAATGCTAGTTTTTGACAGTTACCATTTCACATACCGATAAAAAATAATGATCACTAAGACGGAGAATATGGGAACGGGCCATATTGGGCCGTCAGGGAAGAATTGGAAAAGGGTAACTGCAAATATAAGCGTCAATAATGCAGGGCCGTACATCGAAATCAACGATCTGAATACCCGCCTGAAAAATCTTTTAATAAAATTCATAATGATTATCGAATAATCCTGGTAATGATGTCTGCAATCTCACCATCCGATGCCCATTGAGCTTTAAACGCCTCAGCTCGTTGAAACAATGGCTCTATCAGGAAGTACATCATTTCCAGCTCTTGTATATATAGCGCCGAGTAGTACGCTGGATAAGAAATGTGAAGACGATGCGCACTATCTGCCGCTTTCTGCACAATGCCATATACGCCAACAATCCCAACAACCCCACCCGCGCTGCGCCCTGCCAAGGCACTGAGTTCAAGACTTAAATTCATGCCAATGGCGACGGCTGATGCTGTAGCTAAAGCGAATCCGGCGTTTGTGAGTGAGCTTGCGGCAATATGGACATTTACTGCCATTAACATTTGTTTGATATGTTCTATTTGATCAGATGTTTTGTATCGAAATAATTCTTCAAAGTATATTTTGAGCATTTCACACACAACATCCTCACGCCTGAGAATATGGTAAACCCCCAGGTGAATCGGATATCCTCAGTTTTTTGCTTCTGGCATACGTCCTGATATTCATTAGTAAAGCAGGATGTGTAATACAGTGTGCGCGTTGCACCTGTGCCTATCGTTTCAATCTGATTTGATACAGCCTTTCCCACGCCCGTTAATGCGTGGTCGAGTTTCAACACCAGAATTTTATTAGTCTGCAAATAACTGATGACTTCATTTCTGTAGTACATAACTAATCCTTGTTAATTTGATATATCAGTACGTTAGTCCACTAGCATACGTTTTCGTTCCATTGGCCCTCAAACCCCGAAGCTAAAAGTACTTTTGTTATCGTCACCCCACGCGCAGCCGAGGCAGTCAAAGCCTTTGGCTTTATTCATGCGCATCAGATTGCGCAGGTTTTTCAGGGCGTGTTTGCTGTCGATAATAAAACGAGTGGTGGCTTCGAGTGAACCCCAGCCGCACGCGGCTACGCCATTTACTTTTACATAGAGTTTACTCCTGTTTAACTTCGATGTAAGCCTTACAGAAAACATGGATAAGTGTGATCGCCTTAACTATTTGCTATCGATTTGTTAACCCCACCACAAAACCACAACTTATTGCTCAACCTTTTGTTTCTCAAGGCCGATGACCTTTTTACAGCAACCTCCCTACATAAGAAGAGAAACCAAGGACATGGCAAACACAACAACCTCCGTTCGTTTCTGGCATCACATTCGCCTTGTGCCGTTATTTACCTCGATACTCGCGGGGATCTTAATCCTGTTCGCCTTATGCGTGGGCATGGCGAGCTACTTCCTGATTCAAAGCGATAAAGCGCTGCAAGACGTCACCAATGAAATCCAGGTGCGTATTGGTCTTTCGGACAGCTCCGCGAATCTGCGCAGCGCACGCTTAAATATCATTCATGCGGGTGCCGCAGGGCGCGTGGCTGACATGGAGGATATGAAATTTAATATCGCCGAGGCCGATCGTCTGATTAAGCAGGCGCAGTCCAGTTTCGATATTTATATGGCGCGTGCGGATAAAGTCGAAGAAGGGAACGCGCTGGATAGCCAATTGCGCACCCGGTTCGACGATTACCTGAATAAAGGCATGGCGCCGATGATGAAATATGCCAAAAACGGTATGTTCGAGGCCATCATCAACCATGAAAACGAAGAAGCCCGCAAGCTGGATGCAGATTACAGCAAGGTATTAGTGCAGGCGGCGCAGATTCGTACGGACCGTGCCGAAGCGCTGAAAGACCAGGCTCAGACGCGTTCACATCTGAGCGTCATGTTGATGGCGGGCGCTTTCGCTCTGGCGGTGTTCTTAACTATTTTCACTTTTGTCGTGCTGCGTCGCGTGGTGGTGCAACCGCTGCAACAAGCGGCGACACGCATCGAACATATTGCGCAGGGCGATTTAACCCTGGCTCCGCAATCTTTTGGTAACAGCGAAATTGGCAAGCTGAACCAGAATTTGCAGGAGATGCAGGTTTCGCTGGTGAACACGGTGGGAGCCGTGCGCAACGGTGCCGAAGCGATTTATCAGGGCACCAGTGAAATCTCGGCCGGGAATACGGATTTGTCGGCACGGACCGAACAACAAGTGGCCGCCCTTGAAGAAACCGCTGCCAGCATGGAGCAGCTAACCGCCACCGTGAAACAGAATGCCGATAACGCCCATCATGCGACAAAACTGGCGGAAGAAGCCTCGCATAAAGCCAGCGATGGCGGACGTATTGTCTCCGGCGTGGTCAGCACCATGAACAACATTTCTGCCAGTTCGAGAAAGATTTCCGAGATTACAGCGGTCATTAATAGCATCGCCTTCCAGACCAATATTCTGGCCCTGAATGCGGCGGTAGAAGCGGCACGAGCCGGTGAGCAAGGGCGTGGATTTGCGGTCGTGGCAACGGAAGTACGCACACTGGCACAACGCAGTGCCCAGGCGGCTAAAGAAATTGAAGGGTTGATCAGCGAGTCGGTGTCGTTAGTTGAAAACGGTTCAAAACAGGTGGCTCATGCCGGGGAAACCATGACCGGCATTGTTGGCGCTGTGCGTCGTGTGACCGATATTATGCAAGAAATCGCCGCCGCGTCTGATGAACAAAGCCGTGGCATTGAGCAGGTTGGTATTGCGATTAACGAGATGGATAATGTGACGCAGCAAAATGCTTCGCTGGTTGAAGAGGCGTCGGCAGCGGCGGTGTCGCTGGAAGATCAAGCGGCGCGGTTAACCGCGGCGGTGGGGATTTTCCGCCTGAATCATCAGCCGAACGGGGTGGCAGCCCAGGTAGAAAAACCGAAGAAAGCAACAGCGGCACCGCGCAAAGTGGTGGCCGATGACGATAACTGGGCAACATTTTAAATTTCCCTGATGGGTAAACGCTACGTTTACCCATTCTTTAAATGCCTCTTTCATGATTAAGAAACGACAAAAAAAATAGACAGTCGCTAATTAAACTTACCCTGCATCGCTATTTCCTCGCTTTTATAAGTTTAAATTTCAATTAGACAAATTCTGAATTTACAAATGACGCCAGTAGACTTGATGTCACGCATAAAGATAATTAATCGAAAAATAGATAATGTATTTTCTTTTCGAGTAAATGCGATGACGAATAAAAATAAGGGCGATGTTTCTTCAGGGATCACGCGTCGCCATTTTGTTAAGACCAGCAGTGCATTAGCGGCGGTTCCTTTTGTCGGTGTTAAATTTGTCAATGCCGTAACTGAATCAACAAACAGCGCCAAATCTGACACCCTCCCAGAAAGAATTATTCCAACCTGTAGTACCTTTGACTGCGGCGGGAAATGCGACATTCGCGCTCATGTTCAACAAGGTGTCGTGACCCGTATAACCACACAACCCGACGCAGATTTGGACCCTGAAATGCCGATCATGCGCGCCTGTGTGCGTGGACGAGGCTATCGTAAATTCGTCTATCACCCGGATCGTTTGAAATACCCAATGAAACGTGTCGGCCAGCGCGGCGAAGGCAAGTTTGAGCGCATTAGCTGGGATGAAGCGACCACGCTGATTGCAGATAATCTTAAGCGCATCACGCAACAATATGGGCCAGCTTCACGCTACGTGCATGTTGGCACGGCGGTTAGCGGCGGGGCATTTTCTGGTGACAGCATGGTGCGCCGTTTGCTTAATCTCACCGGTGGCTATCTCCAGTCTTATCACTCGGTGAGTATGGGGAATACGGCAGCTGCAACCCCGTATACTTATGGCAGCGCAGCCAGCGGAAACACACTTGATACGTTGAGCGAAACCCCGCTGGTTATCCTGTGGGGGCATAATCCAACTGAAACCATTTTTGGTCATACCAACCATTACTTCCAGCAAATGAAGCAGAACGGCACGCGCTTTATTGTGGTCGATCCGCGGTATTCAGATACCGCATCGTCGCTTGCTGAACAATGGATCCCGTTGCGCCCGTCCACCGATAACGCGCTAATGGACGCGATGATGTACGTCATCATCAGCGAAAATCTGCACGACAAAGATTTTATTGAAAAATACACCCTCGGTTTTGATGAAAGCTCGATGCCGGAAGGCGTGCCAGCAAATGAATCGCTGGTGGCATATTTGATGGGCATGAAAGACGGCGTAAAGAAAACCCCGGAATGGGCAGAAGTGATTACGCATGTCCCGGCTCAGACCATTCGCCAGCTGGCGCGTGATTACGCCACCACCAAACCCGCCGCGCTGATACAAGGTTGGGGGCCGCAAAGGCATAACTGCGGCGAGCGTACCGCAAGAGGGTCAACCCTACTCGCCACTATCACCGGGAATGTGGGTAAGAAAGGGGGCTGGGCCGGGGGCTACGGCGGTATTGGGAATCGGAAATTCACTACCGGCCCTGAAATGCCAGACAATCCAGTCAAAGAAAAAATTTCGGTGATGAACTGGGTGCAGGCGGCAGATGACGCCAGCAAAGTGACGCCAGAAGATGGCCTGAAAGATGCGCAGAAACTCAACAGCAATATTCGGATGCTATTTTCGCTTGCCGGAAATTATTTAGCTAACCAAAACCCGGATATTCATCAAGCGATAAAAGTTCTGGAAGATGAATCAAAAATAGAGTTCATCGTCGCTAGCGATTTATACCTCACACCGAGTGCGAAATACGCTGACCTGCTGTTGCCTGAAACCAGCTTTATGGAACGCTGGAATATTGGCGAAACCTGGGGCACAGCGAATTATCTTATTCTTTCCGAAAAACTGATCGAACCCGAATTTGAACGCCGATCTGATTATGACTGGTTGCGCGAAGTTGCCGCGAAACTGGAAATTGAAAAAGAGTTTAGCCTGGGTCGTGATGAGAAAGAGTGGATTACACAAATTTGGGAAAACACCCGTAAAGCAATGCCGGACGAACAATTACCGACATTCGATGAATTGCAGGTTAAACGTCGCCATTTATTTAAAGGCAAACCGCACATCGCTTTTGCTGACAACATAAATGACCCGCAAAATAATCCGTTCCCAACGCCGTCCGGGAAAATTGAAATATTCTCCCTGCGGTTATATCAAATGAATCACCCGGAAATTCCGGCCTTATCTCATTACGTTCCGGCCCATGAAGGCCCGGAAGATAAACTGGCCGAGAAATACCCGCTGCAACTGATCACGTGGAAGGGTAAAAACCGCGCGAACTCTACGCAATACGCTAATCCGTGGTTACAGGAAGTACAAACGCAGAAATTATGGATCAACCCGCTTGATGCACAACAGCGCGGGATTTCGCAGGGCGACAACGTGCGCATTCACAACGACCGTGGCGTGACTCAGATTCCGGCAGAAATCACACAACGCATCATGCCTGGCGTGGTTGCCATGCAGGCAGGAGCCTGGTGGCAACCTGATGCAAACGGTGTTGACCACGGCGGGTGCGCCAATGTGCTCAGTTCCGCACGAATCACCGCGCTGGCAAAAGGAAACTCCCACCAAACCATGCTCGTGGAGGTTGCAAAAGCATGAGTAAATTTATTGATTACGCCCCTGTTAGCGAGCAACAGTTGGGTTTCTTTATTGATTCATCGCGCTGCTCGGGCTGTAAAGCCTGTCAGGTTGCCTGCAAAGACAAAAATAACCTCGAAGTAGGGCGTCGGTTCCGCCGTGTATACGAAGTTAAAGGCGGCGGGTTCATTGCCACCGGGCAGGGCGGTGTGCACAACAACGTCTACGCCTACACCTTGTCGATATCCTGTAACCACTGCAAAGACCCGGTTTGTACAGTGAATTGCCCGACGACCGCGATGCACAAACGCCCGGGCGACGGCATTGTGCGCGTCAATACCGATAAATGCGTTGGCTGCGGATATTGTGCCTGGTCGTGTCCTTACGGTGCTCCACAGCTCAACCAGGCCACCGGTCAGATGTCAAAATGCGATTTCTGTGTCGATCTGTTAGCCGCAGGTCAGCAGCCAATCTGCGTGGCGACCTGCCCGTTAGGGGCGATTAAATTTGGTCCAATTAAAGAATTGCGCGCGCTTTATGGAGAAGTGAGTGATGTACAGGGGCTGCCGGACTCCTCCATTACGCATCCGAATCTGGTCATCAAACCGCACCAGGGTGCAGAAAAGGGGAGTAAATAATCATGCATGAATGGCCACTCGTTATCTTCACGCTGTTAGTGCAGGGTTCTGTTGGGTTAACCGTTTTCACCACCTGGGCACTTATTTCAGCCAGTAGCACACTGAACGTGAAGGCAAAATACTCTGTTGGATTACCCGCCATGTTCGTTGCTTTCATTGTCGGGGCATTGGGACTGATGGCATCCACCGCGCATTTGGGCTATCCGCTTAATGCGTTTCACGCTCTCACACATTTTGGCAGCTCATGGTTAAGTCGTGAAATTGTGTTCGCCAGTTTATACCTTGCGGTTTTAGGGCTGGCGACCTGGATTGCGTTACTGAAAAAGCAAGTCTTTACCATGTTGTTGCTGCTAGCTTCGTTGTTGGGGCTTTTCGACATCGCCTGTATGAGCGCAATTTATCTTCACGCGTCTGTCGTGACATGGATGCATTTCAATACTTTTGTGATGTTCTTTGGCACCACGCTCAGCCTGGGGGCAGTTGCCTGTTTGTGGGTATTCGCGATTCAGACCCGATTGCCCATGCAAGCGGTGAGAAAGTTCATGGTGACGGCAGTGTTGATACTTTTTGGCGTCACATTGCTGCGTTTGCTGGTTCAACCGCTGTATATGACTTACCTCGCCACTGTCAGCCTGAGCGACGTCGTAACCTTCCCGCATCAGCCATTAGACGCCTTTAAGGATCAACGTGTTTTACGCCTCGCCGCGTGGGTAACTTTGGTCGTGGGGGCTTGCCTGCTGGCTTTAAGTTTACGCTCGGGGGGCATTCGCAAAGCCTTGCTGGTGCTGGGTGGGGGCTTAGTCGTGGTCGCAGAAGTATTGCTGCGATTCAGTTTCTTTAGCATCAATTAATTGATGCATTCCATTTCACAAAACACACGCCCAACCCTGATGAGAGTTGGGCGCTCTTGTGTTCATCATGTCGTTGCGCAAAGTGATTGCCAGGCTTGCCTGGCGGTATGCCCATCGAACGCTGTCATTGCGCAAAATGGCAGTGTGCATATTGATATGGATGCCTGCATCGCTTGTGGGGCATGCCTGTTTGCCTGCCCGACCGGTGCGATTGAAACGCCTGAACCTCCACGACGTTATTTCCGGGAACAACGCCTGGTGATGCCACTTAGCCTGACGCCGCCAGCCGTTGATGAGCTACTTATGTGGCACGCCCAATATGAGATCCGGGCGGTCGAATTTGATAGTGCGCAGCACCCAAATTGGGTTATTGCGCTGGCGGCACTCAATCTCAGACTCAAAAAACTTAAGCAACCGCTTTGGGTCATCCTGCCTCCACAGGAAGCATGCGTTGATCAAAGGCGTCGCCACTGGTTGCAGCTAAAAAATAGTGCTGATAATACCGGCAGTGTTACGCCTGGTCGAAGGGCGCGCAGGGCTTTCTTCTCTGAGGTAAGCGAGTATCAGGTTTTGGTGGATAAATCGTTGTGTTATCTCTGTGGTGCATGCGCCAGAATTTGCCCTGAAGCGGCTATTCAGATCGATAGCGAGTCGATGACTTTGAACCCCACGCGCTGCACGGGGTGCGGATGCTGCGAAGATATTTGCTTCCCTAAGGCACTAAAAGTGGTTGAAAACGCTGAAAGCACATCCACCGTTTTACCGCTGGTTGAAAATAGCTGTCACACCTGCCGTCGCCCGTTTGCTGCCTGGTCCGGGCAAACTTCAGAATGTCCGATATGCCAGCGCCACCGTTTTGGGATGCGTGAAAACTAAAGCACGGGGCCATTTTCAGATAGCCCGTTACGATGTCACTTTTTTAGCATAACGGGCCTTGTCTTACTCCAGTTCTAACCGCAGATTAAGCGCGGCTATCTCTTCGCGCCACGCCTGCTGCAATGCCGGTTTCTGGTGGCTTTGCTTGCGCGCTAAATCCTGCGCAAGTTTTTCCTCCAGCTCCACCAGCCGTTCAAACCAGGCTTCCGTTTCTGTGTGATTGGCGGCGACGGTTTCAACGCTTTGCTGCGCTGAAACCGGAAGTTTTTCAACGGCGTTTTCACCCGTTAACTGCGCGTAAAGCCCGTCCAGAGAGTGCCATTCGCTTAGCTCGCCGTTATCAATCAGCCAGAAGCGATTACAGCTTTTGGCGATTAACGTCCGGTCGTGCGTCACCAGTAACACGCCACCGTCGTAACTTTGCAGCGTTTCCGCCAGCGCCTCTTTGCCTTCCATATCCAGGTGGTTAGTCGGCTCATCCAGCAGCAGGAGCGAATAACGCGCCAGCGTCAGCCCAACAAACAGCAAGCGAGAACGTTCGCCACCGCTTAACGTGCTGACAGTCTGCCCGTGGCGCAACCAGGCAAATCCAGCGCTGATTAACGCCATTTTGCGGTCGCGCTCGGTTAACGCCGCGAAGGGCTCCAGCGCTTCAAGCAGCGTGTCACCATCTCTTAACTGATGCAGCGTCTGGTCGTAATAACCCATATTCACCCGCGGATGCAGGCGAATGGCGTCGTTATTTTGCGGTTGCTGATAATGCTGCCACAGCAGGCGCAACAGCGACGATTTGCCACAACCGTTACGGCCAATAATGGCGACCCGATCGCCACTTTTCAGGCGCTGAATCGGGAGGTGAAACAGCGGTGGACAATCGGGCGCTGGACTAACCGCCAGGTTTTCCATTTCCAGCAATCTGTCCGCCGGTAACGCTTCACCTTTGAGGATTAATTGCCATTGATTCAGGGCCGCAAGTTCAGTCTGGCTGTCCTTTAATTTGTCGACGCGCTTTTCCATTTGTTTGGCTTTGCGGGCGAGGTCTTCGTTGTCGTAAACCCGCCCCCAAATGGCGAGCCGCTTCGCACTGGCCGCAATCCGGTCGATTTCTTTCTGTTCCGCCTGATGACGATGGGCGTCGGTTTTGTCTCGCTCAACTAACGCTGCACGTGCTTCAGTGCAGGGAAGCTGGAAGAAACTCAGCCGCTGGTCGCGCAAAATCCACGTGCCGTTGGTGACGTTATCCAGCAGATGTTGGTCATGGGAAACCAGTACAAAGCTGCCGTTCCAGTCGCGTAAGAATTGTTCCAGCCACAGCAACGTCGGCAAATCGAGATGGTTACTCGGTTCATCGAGCAGCAGAAGATCCGGGTTGGTGATCAGCGCCCGCGCCAATAACAGACGCGTGTGCTGCCCGCCGCTCAAGGTTCCGGCGGTCAGTTGCCACGCCGATTCGTCAAATCCCATGCTTGCCAGCAGCGATTGCGCTCGCCAGCCGTCGGTATGTTGTTGCGCTTCATTAAGACGCGCCATCACCGCATCCAGAAGCGTCAGCGTTTGCAAATCTTCAGGCAAATGCTGCTCAACACGTGCCAGCAGGCAGTGATGCGCACGCGTCACGCTGCCACTATTTGGGGAAATAGTGCCATCGAGCAGTTTTAGAAGGGTGCTTTTGCCGCAGCCGTTATGGCCGATTAAGCCCAGGCGGTCGCCTTTTTTCAGCGTAAAGGTGATGTCAGCCAGCAGAGGGCCAAAAGCGGTATCAAGGCTAAGAGATTGTGCAGTTAATAATGTGCTCATTTTGCTTACTCAAGAGTCAGGCGATAAAACGCCTCGTCAGATTCGACGATAACCCGGTAAGCCCGAGGGAAGGGTTTTCAGTGGTTTGCTTCGCTCAAGCCGGATTATCGCAGTGCGATATCGATAACGCTTGAGCAATGACGATCGCCAAAAGTCTGCGAAATAAACAACATTTCACAAAACAGCATGGGATCCTCCTTATATATTCAGTTAGTTAATGGATGAGGAAATACTGGCAGAGTTTGCGAATAATTTCCAGCTACCGATTTGGTATCCAGAATTAGCCTTTTTTCACAGCGGTATATCGAGAATGTAATCCCTGAGCCAGCGATGCCCCGCATACCCATGGTTGCGCTCATGCCACACAATGCTGACGTCAAATTTTTCCTGAAGCCACGGCAATTCATGAAGGCCGTTCTTTTGGTGGATGAGGGATGTGTCACTGCGCCATCCAGAATATTTCCCCATACTTGAAAGAAAAGGATTTCTACTCAGGAACTAACCAATATGGCATTAACTATCAGGGTGTTATTAGAAAATCATCGTGCTGCTGGAGCAGAAGAATCATTAATTGCTAAGGCAGGGTTAAGTCTGCTTGTACAGGACGAAACCACGGCGATTTTATTTGACACCGGACCTGATGGCAGCTTTTTGCATAACGCGGCTCTGATGGGCATTGATCTCCAGGGACTCACTGCGACGGTACTTTCACATGGGCATTACGACCATTGCGGGGGCGTACCCTGGTTACCCAATAACAGCCGAATTATTTGCCATCCACGCATAGCCGACGAACGTTATACGGTAATCAAGTTTGCTGGCTTGAGCCTAAAAATTAAAAAACTATCCCTGGATAACGATTACTCGCACCATCGAATGGAATACAGCCGTTTGCCTGTAGAGATCAGCGAAAGGTTTTTGTGGTCGGGTGAGATTAACGTTACGCAACCGAAAGCCTATGGAATGATCCGCGGTGAAGGCACTGCCGTGGATTATGTCATTGACGAAGGCGTACTGATTTATAAATCTGATTTAGGTCTTGTCATCATCACCGGGTGCGGCCATCGGGGAATTGTGGATATTGTGCGCCATTGTCAAAATATCACCGGCATTAAACAAGTTTATGCATTGATTGGTGGGTTTCATCTGCGCTGCGCTTCGCCACATGAATTACTGCGAGTCAGGCGCTTTTTGCGTCAACTTAACGTTCAGAAAATAATGGGCTGTCACTGCACGGGTTCCTGGGGACGATTATGGTTGCCGGATGTGATTGCTCCGGCAACCGGAGAGACTTTTGTGTTGGGAAAATAGGGTTATTGAGCGGGGTAATATCAGCCTTGTTTTCTCCCCAATCCTACAAAGCCAACAGATCTTTCAGCGCTTTTTTCTGCACATCACTCACATCCAGCGGATGGCGATAACCGATGTTTTCCACGGCGCGGGCGTATAACGCGACCAGCCAGTCGTACACATAAATGGTGTTACCGCGTGCCGGTTGTTCGCCCAGACGCACCAGACGCACGTCAGCGGTTGCCTGTTTTTGCGGTGCAAATACCGGCGAGCCTTTGTTGACGCGGCTTGCCGGGCGCAGTGTTGGTTCGATATGCGCGTAACCCAACCAGCTGACAAAATCCCCCAGTACGGCGCTCACACAGGTGATTTCCTGCGCCATGCTGCCGTCGCCATGGCGCAGTGCGGTTTCCAGTTGTTCCGGTAATTTCAGGCGATAACTGGCAACAATCAGCAACTGGTAAAGCGTCTGGAGTTGCGTGTTATCCAGCCCGGATAGTTGGGCGACTTCCCGGCGTGCAGCCAGTTGGCGCAGATGGTTCACCCAGTGCAAATGCACCACGCTGGCAAAACTCTCCGGGGCGTGAGTAGGCGCATCGTGGCCGTCATCTTCTGCGAACAGGTCGATATCAAGCCTGAAATCAGCAGGTTGTTGGATGCGGGATTGTTGATGGCTTAACCAGCGCTGTTGCAGCGCCTGGCGTTCAGGTATCAGGCTGGCGAGCAATTCACCGTGCTGGGCCGCGTTGGCTTGCAGGGCGCGCACCAGCTCTTCGGCCTGGGAACGCGCACGATCCGGGGTGATATTTTCAGCGTCGATAACAGGCGAGAACAGGGCGCGGATTTCTTGATTCAGCGCGGCCTGTAACATTTCAATGCGCAGTGTGCGCTGAGCCGGAACCACGGCATCGGCCAGCCATTCCAGCAAGCGATGCATATTACGGCTATCCAGCGCCTGCAACGTGCCCCAGCGTTTACCCGGCAGACCGATAATTCTCTGCACGCCGTGGTCCAGATTGGCACCGCTAAAGCGTGCATCTTCTGGGGTAATCGCCCAAATCAGGCCCGGTGTCGTGGCGTTGCTGGCCTGGGTTTTATCCACCCAACGTGCCAGCATTTTACCTGCCGCGTTCACATCCGCGCGCTCGGCAGCAGCATTGCACACCACCAGTTTATCGGGTTGCAACCAGGGTGCGTAATCGTCGAGCTGCACCGTGGGAATATCCACCACATCGACCTGAGCCAGTTTCGGCTGATGGTTAAGCGAAAGTGTAATTTCAGCGCACAGTTGCTGTAAATCGCGCTGCGCCAGGCTGACTTGCGTGCCGATTTCATGATTGAAAAACGGGCATACCATGACGTCCGCGCCCATTTCGGGCTCATCTGGTGTTCCGGGAATCAGGAAACCTTCAACCGGCAATAAGAACGTGTCTACCAAAAGGCTTGCCGGGGCTAAAACCTGTTGGGCATTCCCCAGATGATTCAGCGTTTCGGCCAGGTGCTGCCACTGCGTGGTTATGGCGGGGTTATCGCCCCAAAGCGGGGCCAGCAACGCGGCTTGATCCGCACAATTCAACCACGGCAGCAGGTCGGCGATTTGCTGCCACAGGGCATTTTCAAGATGATGCTGGCGGCGCACCACCTGTTGATAAGTCTGAGCGATATCAGAGGCTTGCAGCTGCGTTATCGCTGCTGTCGATTGCGTCTGGCGGCGAACCTGAAGCTCTTTGAGTCTCGCGGCGATCGCTTCGTGGCGGGCAAATCGTGCGCCCGGTTCAGCGTGATACTGGCGAATCAAACGCTGCGCCAGCGTGGAGCTGCTACAAAGGGTAATCAGTAACGGATAGTGTTCCGCAATAGGTAATTCACGGCGCGTAAAGCGCACGGCAACGTTCGGTGCATGGCCGGGATTAATGTGCGTCAGGTAATCCAGCACTTTGCCGCCAAGTGAGATTTCAATGCGGTCGTGATGATCGCCCAAAAGCATGGTCAACAAATGATGTTTACCAGAAACCGAGTGGCCATAAAGCCCAATGGTTAGTGGTTGCTCCGTCTGCAAGTCTATATTTTGCTGGCGATTCTGAAGTGCCGCCAATTTTTGCAACAAGCCATCGGCTTCATTTTCAATCCGCGGTACGGACTGGCGAGTTTGTTGGATCCAGTCCACCAAAGGGTGCAGCGTTGAGGTTATTGGCTTCATTTTTGGTACACGCTCCCGCTGTCAATCCAGTAATGGCTGGCTCCGCTATAGCTTCCTGCCAGGGTATTCAATTTAAAACTCAGCTGATTGAGCGGCACTTTGCTGCCGTCCTGCAACCAGGCTTCTGCCAGTACGAAAGCATCGGCTTCGCGGGTTTGTTGCAGACGCACGTTTAATACGCCTTCACCGGCAATCGCTTTTGCCAACTGCGGGGAATTGATCGCCAGCGTGTACAAGGGCGTTGCGGGCCAGCGAGCGTCATCAAGCTGCCGGAATCCGAGGCACGCGTTGCCGCGCAGCGGGAAATGCAGACGCGTATCGAGCGTCGATTTTGGGTCGTCAAGGCAGATATCGCGATACCAGACGTTCTCATCCACAAGCCGGTTGTTGCCGTCGAGCATGCCGAGGAAACGCACGGTGGAATAGGCCTGAATATCCGACGCTTTGAAGTTAAAACCTGGCAGGCGCAGGTCCATCGCCAGGCTGCATAACATCGCGCCGACGGCGGCGGTCGATTTCGGGTTGCCGATGCGGCCTTGTTGGCTGAACGGATACCATTCATGAGTCTGATAGTTATCCAGCCAGACGATGCGATTCACTGGAACGGGCTGTTGATAGCGCAGCAGCGCCTGAACACCAGGCAAACAGGCCGGACGGCCCGTCACCAGCAGCACGTCGCAGCAATAATGGCTGATCACTTCGCACAGGGCTTGCAGCGGGGCGGTCAGAGTGAATTGTCCGGCGAGCAGCGCGTCCTGCAACGCCGATAACTCAACCTGCAACGGCACGCTGAACAGATCGAATGCCGGGGCATCTGCAGGCAGCGCGTGTTGCACCGCTTGTTGAACGTAATTAATCACGTTATCGGTCGGGCGCTGGGTGAGCAGTTCGCCAAATGTTGCTTCGAGAGCGGCGTGTTTGTCGTCCGGGTCGCTGTTTTCCCAGAAAGAGAGCACCGCGTGGCCGAGCGGAATAAACAGTTGTAGCGCAGTTTGCTGGCGCAGCGTGCCGCGTGTGTCCATGCGCCCGGACTCGCCGAACAGCGTAGTCATTAAACCTGTGGTATCCACGACGCCCGCCTGGTGAATTTGCGCCTGGAGCGCCGGGAGCACGCAGCGCTGAATCACATCCAGCAAAATATCATCGCCTGCGACTTTAAAACCTTCGCGGAACAGCAGGCGCGGGGCGATTTTCACATTGCTACCCACGCCGTCATCAAGATGATATTGCGTGATAGCCATGTCGGTCGTGCCGCCACCGATGTCAATCGACGCTACGCGCAGCGTTTTGCCAGGCAGTTCGTCTGCGGCCAGCTGGCGATCCGGGCGGGCGAGGCTCTGGAAGAAGTTTCCGGTTTGCCCGGCATAGTTCACCAGCGCTTCGTTATACAGCCACACCAGTTGGCCGCAGGTCGCTTCGTCCCACTCCATCTGCACGTCAGGCACCGGAACCACGCTTTTCTGGAAATCGCGTTCACTGTCAAAACCGTCGTCGGTCGGGTGCCATTCCATCGCTTTCCACACCAGGCCGACCGCTTCCTGCATGCGTTGGCGGAAGATCTCACGCTCCTGTTTTGGCATGGCCGAAGGTAACGTAAGGATTAAATGGCGTAGCTGACGCGGCGCATTAAGGTGCCCCATGCTTTGCCGTGAACCGACGCTGTTGATTTGCATCAGCGCCTGCGCCAGTAATTCGCAGAGCATCAAGGTCATTAACGAACTACGGCTGTATTGCGGTGAAAATACCGGTAAACGTTCGTCAAGCGGCAGCGAATACAACGGTTGCCCGTCGTCATTCATCAGGTTCATTAAGGGATAAGCGGTCGCCAGCGGTTCGCGCTGGGTTTTCACTCCCATCTGGCTAAAGCGCCAGTCCTGGCTGGCAGGCGTTTCGTCCCACAGATAGCGGCGCGGGCTGGAGATACCGCTTGCGCCGTCGGTGCCTAAACGGGCGGAGGCCATACTGCGTGCTTCGTCACCCACACGGGCAATCGACGGCCAGACAAACGCATCGTCGCGGCCACTTTCTACCGAGAAGTGTTGTTTGCCGAACTTAGCTTCAGAGAACTCAAGCCGGCTGGTGAACATCGCTTCGTTGATGGTTTGCGGTTCGCTGAGTGAGCGAATTTGCAGCTCGGCAGTCTGGCGCAGGCCGTCATTGGCTTCGCCGTGATCTTCGATCAACACGCCGCAGGTATGGGTGTTGCCGACATCCAGCACCAGATCGACCGGAATCGCTGGGGCTTGCAACGTTGCGGTGACGATTTTGACTTCTGGCACCGCCAGTTGCGCACCGAGCATCTCGATAATATTGAGATAATGCGCCTGATATTCGAACGTTTTCAGCGCGTTGCTGATTTCGCGTTCGGTTCGGGATTCGTTGCGCGTGGCAAATTGGGTGAACACTTCGCGCAGCCAGCCATCGACCCAGGTCTGGTCGATAAAGTCGTTGATCTCTTCGTTTTGCCAGGCAAGGGCAAAGCGCGCGCCGTTGCGTACATCGTTGAGCGTCGGAGCCAGATGCGCTGCCGGGTTGTCGTCCGCGAGGATTTTGGTATCCAGCGCAATCGTGATTCGCACCGTATTGCCTGCGGAGTCTGGCGTTTCGAGGCAACGAATCTGCACCCGCGCCCAGTTGTGCGGCCCGCCAACAAAGGTGCGCGGCGGGTTAAAGCGCAGGAACGGCAGCGGTAGCCAGGTTTTATCGAGCAGTTTCAGCGAATGGCCCAGCGTAATCGTGCTTTCGGGTTTCACAACTTCAGGCGCGGAGCCCGACGCACCTGGCAGGGTAAATTTGCCCGGAATGACATCATAATCCAGGCGCAGCAGTGGGCCGTTGGCGGTTTTACGCACAAAGCGCCCGGTATGTGGCGCGTTTGGCTGAGGTGCCAGGCCGAAGTCCAGGAACTGAATGCCGCTGTCTTTAATGAGCGTCACGCTCGGCTTATAAGGATACAAAGTGGCAAACATGATTAATCACTCACTTTTTTAAATGTCACAGGCACCACGGTGTCGCCGTCGTAGCGCCCACTGCACTGAGCCACATCGTTCTCGTCCGGCTTGCAGGAGATTTCTGGCAGCGGATAACGCGAACCATCGCTGCAACGCGCATTGCCACGGGTTTTGATCATCAACGTGCCGGACTGCATCAGGCCGGAAAACACGTCCGCTTTGCAGACGATATTGTCGCCATGCACCAGGCGCACGTTGCCTTTGTTATTGGCGATTTGGTAACGCAGCGTCGGCGGTTTGCCAGTGATGGAATCTTTAATATTGATGGCGACGCGCCAGCTGCCATTGAGGAATTTTGTCGAGCCAACTTTTAACGCGTCGGCGGGTAAAATCAGCGCGCCTTTGGGTACATCAGCGGGCGTTGTTGCGGCGATGACAACCGGCTCTGGTTCGGGTGCGGGCGCTTCGACAACAGCGGCCTGAGCAACAGGCAGCGTGGAAACATGCTCGACAACGGGTTGAGCCTGCATGGGCGCAGGGGCAATGGCTTGCGGTTTAACGTCTTCAACTTTCTGCGCTAAAGGCTCGGCGTGGGGAGCCGATACCACAAAATATGACACTGGAGCAGCGATAGCCGCCACGATGGCCGCCGCAACGGGCCATATCCAGCGTTTCGGTTTTTTCACTGCCGCAGGTGTGACGGTTTCTTCGACTGGCGCAGGCTGCGGCGGTAATTCTGGCAACGGTGTAGGGGGTGTTGGCGCGGAGATCGAATACAGCGGTTCATCCGGTTCACTCAATACGATAACGGGCGGCGTGGCAGGTGGTGGCTCCGGAAGGAACTCAATAACCGGTTCGTGTTCTTCGGCAATACGCAAGCAATCGAGTGGGTCGGGGCGGGCGCTATTGTTAAGGCTGACAAATCCCCAAAACGTGAGCACCGGTTTGCCATCAACCAGGTAAACATGCTGGCTGCCAGGAAACTGCAATGCGTTGGCGAGCAAGGAGCCAAAAAGTTGAATCGCCGTTTTTTCTGACTGCCCGCAGCGCTGAATCAGCGAGGCGACGTTGGCCTGGCAATTATCGAGATAGCGCAGCGCTTTTTTGCGTTGTTCATCGCTGGCCGCAGCCCAACTGATGACTGAACCCTCGCAGGGCGCGTACCAGTCAACCCGGTCGCCTTCATCGTTTGGCTGAGGAATCGCCAGGCTATCGACCACCGCTTGCTGTTTGCGTAAGCGCAATGTTTCGCGAATTTGTAGTGCCGAGTCGAATACTGTCTGCCCGTTTTCGCCTAGCGAAAGGAAGTCATCTAAGCATCCGCTGCGCAATAATGTTTTTGCCACGTCATCAATCCTGCTGTTTTCAGCTCCGCTTGAGCCATTTTCACACTTTCCATTTTACGGATTCGCGGCCCAGGCAAACGGCGGAGGAAGCGGCACTTTTTTCTAATTATCGGGCGATTGCACTTAAGTCATTGGGTGACGCGATGGTTTTGTGCTACTGATTATTCTTCTCTACATCGCCGGAGTGCTTAATCCATGTCAGAAAAATTGCCGTTATTACTGGTTCAGATGGGCCATCCACCGCTGGATATTCGTCAAGCCGTCGGCGAGCAACCGCAGTGGTTTCACGCCGCATTAGGTGATGTTGGCCCGGTGACTGTGGTGTGTCCGTTTGAAGGTGAAGCACTTCCCGCTGTTGGCACGTTTAGCGGCGCGGTGATTACCGGTTCATGGGCAATGGTGACGGACCATGAAGAATGGAGCGAACGCACCGCCGAGTGGGCGCGGGAAGTTATCGAGGCGGGCGTGCCGGTTTTGGGTGTGTGCTACGGGCACCAGTTAATGGCTTACGCGCTGGGTGGCTCGGTGAATTACCATCCGCAGGGTAGCGAAGTGGGGCAAATTGCCGTCACGCTGAATGACGCCGCCCAGCACGACCCGCTGCTTAGCGGCCTGCCAAATTCGTTCGATACCTTTTTAAGCCACGAACAAAGCGTGCTCGCGCTGCCAAAAGGTGCGGTGGTGTTGGGCGCATCCAGCCATGACCCGCATCAGATAGTTCGTTACTCACCAACCGCATTCTCAGTGCAATTCCACCCGGAATTTAGCGCCCCGGTGATGAATAAAATCATTACCAGCCGCAGCGAAAGAGTGGCGATGAAAGGGAAAGACCGTGACGCACTGCTGGCAAAAGTCAGCGACACGCCTGAATCCCGGGCGATATTGCAGCGGTTTGTTGCGTTATTGTAATAATAAATGGCGGTAGATCGCGCTGGCAAATGGCAAAACTTTCTATGCCACTCGCAGCAATGTGACGGGTTACACCGTCAGCCTGAACGGCAGCGATTTCTCGAAAGCAAAATTGAACTGATAATCTTTTTTGTAGGTCGGATTAGCGTAGCGACCTCCGACATTATTGGCATTAATGGTGGATGACGCCTTCGGCTTATCCCCCCTACATGAAAGCAGTTGTAGGAGGGATGAATGTTAGCGACCTCCACCGTTAAAAAGACAGGAATAACAACATGGAGTCATTTTTTTCAACCACTGCAAACTGCCGCGTCCGCTGGCTGGAATTGCCTGGCAGCGGCACACCGCTTGTATTTGTTCATGGCCTCGGTTGCGCTTCATCTTATGAATATCCTCGCGTCGTTGCTGATAAAAATTTTGCTGGGCGAAGGGCGATTCTTATCGACCTTCCCGGTTATGGATATAGCGAAAAACCCCGCGATTTCAGTTATTCAATTAAAGAACAGGCGCAAGTGGTGGCTGAACTTATTGGTCATCTGAAACTGGAGAAGTATTTTCTCTATGGTCATAGCATGGGCGGCAGTATCTGTATTGAAGCTGCAGATTTATCGACCGCAAATTTATCCGCGCTGATCGTTTCAGAGCCTAACTTCCATCCTGGCGGCGGCTTTTTTAGCCAACAGATTTGCAGCGTGAGTGAAGCGAATTATGTTTCAGAGCTGCATAACGCAATGATTAACAATGAAAATGGCCCATGGTCAGGAAGTTTAGCGGCAGCGGCTCCCTGGGCTGTGTGGCGCGGAGCGGAAAGCCTGATCAAGGGGAATCACTGGTTAACGATTTTCGCGCAGCTGAACAAACCGCGTTCGCTGATCTTTGGTGAGCAATCGCTGCCTGACAGTGATTTCACCCAAGTCCAAAAGTTGGGCATCAGCACAGCGGTATTGACCGAATGCGGGCATTCCATGTCATGGGAGAATCCAGCGGCACTAGCCGGCGCATTAGAGTCATTCTGTAAACAGCACGAATGATTAATGAGCTTGAGAATATTACCGGGGAGTCATAAGGTATACCCTCAAAATTTAAGGAGATAGTTATGGCGCACCTGGAAGATGTTATTGCCCGCGTAGACGCGGCGGTGGCGGAGAATGTGATTGAGCATATGAATGAGTTGCTGATTGAACTGAGCGATGATGCTGAGTTAACCCGCGAAGATCGTTACGCGCAGCAGCAGCGTTTGCGTATCGCCATCGCGCAGAAGGGCCATCACCATAAAGCAGAAGTGGAACAGCGCCGCGAGGATTTAACCAAAGGCGGCACAATTATTTAAGTTTTAAAACGTGTTATTAAAAACCGCCTTCGTTGAAGGCGGCGTGAAAAGAAACCAAGGCGTAGAAATCAAGCGGTTTTCACTTCCGGTTGCATATTCATCATACGGTTTAGCCACGGCACCATCGCGGCCATAATCAGCGCGATCACAAAGGTCGTGATGCCAATTTTGCTGAACACGCCGGTATAAATCGGCAATGTTTGCAGCGGATCGTTAAGGGATTCCGGCACTGCCGTGAAGGTGGCAACGTAGCCGCCGAGCAGGAAGGCTGCGGCCTGGGTCAGGAACCACATCCCGAGAATAAAGCCCATCATATATTGCGGCACCAGTGCGGCGACCATCGCTAAACCTAACGCGCTGATCATTAGCTCACCCAGGCTCTGGAACAAATAAACCAGCACGATAAACCAAGGGGAAGTCAGCCCTTGTGCGTCAGCAAACCACATGCCAGCAGCGGCGGCAGTTAAAAAACCTAACGAACACAGGAACATGCCGAGAGTAAATTTGGCAGGCATCGTCAGATCTTTGCCTTTGGCACCAAAACGGGTATACAGCGTGGCCAGAATGGGGCTGGCGACCACGACCCAGAATGGGTTCAAAGCCTGAAAACTGACGGGGTTGATAGTAAAGCCGAGAATTTCATGGCGCACATTATTGATAGCAAAGAAGTTCAGCGACGTTGGCATCTGGGCATACAGAATATAAAACAGCACCGCTTCAATCATCAGCACAAAGGCGACGTACATGCGGTTGCGATCGCTTTTGTTTTGTTTCGCGGCCTCGCGGAAGAAGAGGAAAATCACGATGATAGACAGCACAATTAACACGATATTCGCCACTTTCACGTTATGCATCAGCCACGCACAGACGTAAATCATCACCACCGTTCCTGCTAAAACCAGCAGTAAATTTTTGTAGCTCATCGGCTTGCTATCGGGTTCCGAGCCGATGTCGCGCACCATGCCACGGCAGCAGAAATAAACCAGCAATGCGAAGACTAAGCCAATGCCGCACAGGTTGTAGGTCACGGCGTAGCCATATTTGTTGGCAATGACGGGCGCGAGCGACAAAGACAGTAAAGAACCGATGTTGATAGACATGTAAAACAGGGTGAATGCGCCGTCCAGACGGGGATCTTTTGGCGGATAGCATTTTGAAAGCAGACTGGCTGGATTGGCTTTGAATAGCCCGTTGCCCACCGCGATGGTGCCCAGAGCAATAAAGATCATATCAGGATTATGCAGCGACAAACCGGTCATAAAGTAGCCCAGCGCCAGTACCACGGCACCAAGAACCATTGTGCGTTTTGTGCCTAATAAATGATCGCCAACATACCCACCGATAGAGATCAGCCCGTAAACCAGAGCGGCAAAGGCACCAAAGGTGACAAAGGCTTGTTCCTGTGAAAAACCGAGCTCTTTAACGAAAAATACGGCCAGAATACCCTGCACGCCGTAGTATCCAAAACGCTCCCATAACTCAACAAAAAAAATCATAAAAAACGGTTTAGGTTGCTGCAATAAACCGGTAGGGGCGGGCTTGTTCATGTTCGTTTGCCTTTAGACATTTTAAGGAAGTATAGGCGGCTATTGGCGCTATACCTAAGGTCGATCTCTGATGGAATCGTCTTCTGTTTTTGTACATCAATATGATGTATTAATGCCGACTTTGAGACGATACTTAGGGTATTGTATGGTTAATTTGCTTTCCTGGTGGTTGATCACACTACAAAAATAACACCCTATTTTTTATCCGGTGGGAGTCCTCCAGAATTTCTGACATCCATCTACACTATTGAAATATCTCACTGCTTTTGGGTTTACTCTATGGCAGAAAACTATTTCAACGCGCGGCGCTCACTGAAAATGGCTTCGCTTGGCGTCATGTTGTTGGCCCTGGAAACAGAAACCACGTATGCCGCCTGCGACAACTTTACTCCTGCCAGCGGTGAACAAACCACGTGCAGCCCTGACCCGATCCCCGTCACACAACCTATTACCGCACAAACGAACAGCTCCCAGGTCTCCGTTATCATCGATCCCAATGCCACAGTGACGATTGCTAATAACAACGGCGTGCTGATTTACACTGACAGCACCGCGCAAAACCTCGGGACCATTAATATCGCCGGCGATACCTTTGACGCTATTTCTTCCCGCGGCGATGGCAACCAGCAAATTAACGCTGGCACTATTTTTACGACCGGCATCCAGTCTGAAGGGTTGTTCTCTGAAGGGAATGGCAACCAGCTGACCAACAGCGCGACGGGGTTGATTAACACCAGCGGTGCGAACGCATCGGGAATGGCAAATATTTCCAACAATGCCGCCAGCAATAACGTCTTGTTAAACGAAGGAACCATTGTGACATTGGGTGACGGTGCCGATGGGATATACGCGCAAAGTGGCGGAAATACCCTTATCAACAACGGTGGTATTACCACCTCCGGCACGGGTGCTCATGGTCTGGAGGGGAATGGTGCGAATAACGTTATTACCAATAACAGCGTGATAACTACTAACGCAACTGGGGCGAACGGTATCAATAATGTCGGTGCGCCAACGGTGGGGAATGCCACCAACAACGGCACGATTTCAACCGTAGCAACCAATGCCAATGGCGTATATTTTGGCAGCCCTGGCACGTTTACCAATGCGTCAACCGGGACGATTAATGCAGCGGGAGCCTATGGGGCTTATCTCTCAGCCGGAGGGATCATTAATAACGCGGGCAGCATTACCGCCGGGCGCAGCGCCATCACAAACGATGTGGGGCCGACCACCGTCAATAACTCCGGCAGTCTCACCTCCGGCAGTGGTGATTACGGTATCTGGTTTTTCAACTCCCCAGGCGATGTGCTTAACAACAGTGGCAATATTACCGGTGGCAACGGTGTGGCGGTGCAGTACAGCGCAGGTAACGACCAGTTCATCTGGCACGATTCGGGAGTGATTCAAGGCTCGGTGTTGATGGATGCGGGGGACGACAGCGCGTTTATGAGCAATCTCACCAGTGCGCAACTGAGTGACAACATGGTGCTGGACGGCGGAGCTGATAATGACAGCTTGCAACTGGATAACAGCGCCGCCCGTAATCCTGCCCGTCTGGTGAACTTTGAAACGCTCAATATCACCAACAGTTCTGCACTCACGCTCGACTCGCCTTTAGTTTTAGGCGACAGCGTAACGGGGACTGGCGTGCTTAATATCGACGCCAGCAGTCAGTTGTTGGCCGGCGAGCAAAGTAACGCACAAATTCAGTCATCGATAACCGGTAATCGCGTCACGGTTAATAACGCGGGCGAGATTGATTTAACCAACGGCGGCACGTCAACGTCAGATAATCTGACCATCAACGGTAACTATGTCGGGCAAAATGGCATCATCCGCCTGCAAACCGTGCTCGGTGACGACAGTTCGCCGTCCGACAAAGTGACGATTTCTGATGGGGAAGCCAGCGGAAACACCCAATTGCAGGTGGTGAATGTCTCAGGGCCGGGTGCAGCGATTTTAGCGAATGGCATCTTGTTGATTGACACCGTCAATGGCGCAACGACCACGGCCAATGCTTTTACACTTTCCGGCGGGCAGGTGAGTGCCGGGGCGTATGAATACCGCCTGTTTCGTGGGGGGATAACTGCAGGCAGCGAGAACAAGTGGTTTTTGCGTAACTCGCTAATTGTTACGCCACCCACTGACCCGGAACCGCCAGTGGATCCAGAAACGCCTGTCGATCCGCAAACGCCTGTTGACCCCGGTACTCCGGTTACTCCAGTAACCCCGGAAATCCCGGTCACGCCACCGACGGAACCGAACCCTTCTCCAACGCCGGGAGAGATCATTCCTCTGTATCGCGAAGAGGTGCCGCTATATTCAGCACTCACTCCACTGGCCTTCAACATTGGCCTGACGCAAATTGCCACCTTCCACGAACGGCAGGGAGAGCAGAGTTTTTTATCCCATAGCGGGACTTCCAACGGTAGCTGGGGGCGAATTTTAGGCTCACACACCGACCAACACTGGCGCGGCGATATCTCCCCGTCGTTTGACGGCAACGTCGGCGGTGTGCAGTTGGGACAAGATTTTTACGCCAGCGCCACCGATCATGCCGGGTTATTTTTTGGCTATACGCGGGTGGTTGGCGATGTCCGCGGTTTTGTCGAAGGCGAGCAAAATCGCCGTGCGGGTTCCACCACGCTGAATGGCTATAGCCTCGGGGCGTACTGGACGCACATCTGGCAGAACCAGGCGTATCTGGATGCGGTGCTGATGAACACCTGGCTTTCCGGTTCGCAAGAATCTGAACGCAATATGAATGCGGATATCAACGGGAACTTGCGCTCGGCATCGCTAGAAAGCGGCTATCCGTTACCCCTGAGCGGGAATGTGACACTGGAGCCGCAGGTGCAGTTTATTGTGCAAAATCTCTCCATTGATAACAGTCACGACGCGGTTTCAACGATTCGTTATGACGATGAAACCACTTATACCGGGCGCATCGGACTGCGGCTACAGGGTCATTACGGGTCGGACGTTCAAAAGATCCAGCCGTGGATAAATGTCAATTACTGGCAAGGCGCAAACCATACCGCGCAGCTTTATCTGGGCGAAGACGGCGTTAATACTGCCACTGGCAGTAAAGCGGTGCAGGTTGGGGCGGGAATATCGGCAACAATAAATCCTGCAACGGCTTTATATGTGGCAGTGAATCAAACCAGCGATCTCGATTCTGAGCATCGCCGTGATTATTCCGGTAATTTTGGCGTGCGTGTAACCTGGTAATTATTTTAATCGTTGCACCATCACGGGAAATTAAAAACAAATCGCGCGCTACCATAGTGCGGGGATATATAAGTAAATATTATAGCTCCGTACTATTGCTTTAAATAACAGCGCGATAAATATCTGGCACGTTTAATGCTTTATTGATTCCATCTTGTATACCAGATGGGATTCCAGTTTATGTCAGTAGCAACTTTGTCTGAATGGGTCGTGAGTTACCGCCAGCACCCGCAACAGCTAGTGGCGGCATATCAGCAATTAAATGCGAACTTATCCCGCGATGATAATGCGTGGATATATATCGCCACGCAGGATGAAATCTATGCCCAATTAACCACAATTTTTCAGGAAATTAATTCTGGTGAAAAGCAGGCAACAGATTTTCCATTATTAGGCGTTCCTTTTGCGGCGAAAGATAATATTAATGTCGCCGGAATGCCCACCAGCGCGGCGTGCCCGGCATTTACTTACACCCCTGAAAAAGATGCGACTGTGATATCCCGCCTGAAAGCGGCGGGGGCCATTGTGGTAGGCAAAACAAATCTCGACCAATTCGCGACCGGGCTTGTCGGCACCCGCTCACCGTTTGGCGCAGTCAAAAATACCTTCAACCCTGAATATGTGAGCGGCGGCTCAAGCTCCGGTTCTGCATCGGTGGTAGCGCGCGGCCTGGTCTGCTTCTCATTGGGTACCGATACCGCCGGTTCCGGGCGCGTACCGGCGGGCTTCAATAATATCGTGGGCCTGAAACCGACAAAAGGCTGGATTTCCATCGCAGGCGTGGTGCCTGCTTGCCGCCTCAATGACTGTGTTTCGGTATTCGCGTTAACGGTTGAAGATGCCGAAACCGTGGCTTCCATTGCGGGCGGCATCGATCCGCAAGATCCGTACACACGCGCTAATCCGCAAACGGCTCCGGCACGTTTTAATGAACAGCCGCGTTTTGCCATTCCCGACCAGCTTGAGTTTTTTGGCGACAAATATAGCGAGGCGGCTTTTGCCAAAACGTTGCAACGCCTTGAGCAGCAGGGCGCAGAACTTATTCCAATCGATTTCACCGCCTTTAACCAGTTAGCCGAGCAGCTTTATTACGGCGCATGGGTGGCAGAGCGGACTGTTGCGGTAGGCGAAATTTTCAAAAATCAGCCTGAAGCGATGGACCCCACCGTGCGCGGCATTGTGGCCAACGGCCTGAACTACACGGCTTGCGATGCCTGGCAGGCGGAATACACCCGCGCGGAACTGGCGCAAAAAATCAACGCGCAACTGAGCGAGTTTGATGCGCTGGTGGTGCCAACGTCACCGACTATCCATACCCTCGCTGAAATGGCGCAGGAGCCGGTGCGATACAACTCGCAATTTGGCACCTACACCAACTTCACCAATCTGGCCGACCTCTGCGCGCTGGCGCTGCCGGGAGATTTCCGTGAAGACGGCTTACCAGCAGGCATCACGATTATCGCCCCCGCATGGCACGACCAGGCTTTGAGCCACTTCGGGAAAAGCTGGCAACAGGCGCTGAACCTGCCGCTGGGTGCCACTGAAAAAACGCTTCCTGCGACCCTGGCCGCAAAAATCTCTGCAAACCACGTTCGCGTTGCCGTTGTCGGCGCACATCTGCGCGGAATGCCGCTCAACCACCAGCTCACCACCCGTCATGCGGTGTTTATCGAAGAATCCCGCACCGCGGCCAATTATCGCCTTTATGCGCTGGCCAATACTCAGCCGCCAAAACCCGGTCTTGCCAAAAGCCCCTCCGGGCAGCCGATTGCCGTCGAGCTATGGGATATCCCGCTGGCTCGTTTTGGGGAATTTGTGGCGGAGATCCCCGCGCCGCTTGGGATCGGCACTTTGACTCTGGAAGACGGCAGGAGTGTGAAAGGGTTTATTTGCGAACCCGCAGCACTATACGACGCCACGGATATTACCGCGTGGGGCGGCTGGAAAGCCTGGCTTGCCCGTCACCACAGCGCCTGAGGAGATGAAAATGTTTAGCTCAGTATTGATAGCAAACCGCGGTGAAATTGCTGTTCGCGCCATTAAAACACTCAAGAAAATGGGTATCGCCAGCGTGGCGGTGTACTCCGAACCCGATGCCAATGCACAGCATGTGATGGACGCCGATGTGGCGATTGCACTGGGTGGCGAGAAAGCCGCGGACAGTTACCTCGATATCGGGAAAATCATCGCGGCAGCCAAACAAAGCGGCGCACAGGCGATATTCCCTGGCTACGGTTTTTTGTCGGAACGGGCTGAGTTTGCCCAGGCGTGCGCCGAAAACGGCCTTGTTTTTATCGGCCCCACGGCGGAACAAATCCGTGACTTTGGGCTGAAACATTGCGCTCGTGACCTGGCGTTTAAAGCCGAGGTGCCGATGACGCCGGGAACCGGTTTGCTGTTAACCCTCAAAGAAGCGCAGCTGGCGGCGGCTGAAATTGGCTATCCGGTGATGCTAAAAACCACGGCGGGCGGCGGCGGAATAGGGCTGACTCGCTGTGATGATGAAGCGAACCTGATTGAAGCCTGGTCGAGCGTGAAACGCATGGGGCAGCAGTTTTTCAGCGACGATGGCGTGTTTATCGAGCGTTTTGTCGACCGCGCTCGTCATCTTGAAGTGCAAATTTTTGGTGATGGCAAAGGCAAAGTGGTGGCGCTGGGCGAGCGTGATTGTTCATTGCAACGCCGCAATCAGAAAGTGGTGGAAGAAACTCCCGCGCCGAATCTGCCGCAAGCCACGCGTGAAGCGATTCACGCCGCTGCCGTGGCACTCGGCGAATCGGTCAATTACCGCAGCGCAGGCACCGTGGAATTTATCTACGACGCCGCCCGCGATGCGTTCTATTTCCTCGAAGTGAACACCCGTTTGCAGGTCGAGCATCCGGTGACTGAAATGGTCACGGGTCTGGATCTTATCGAATGCATGATTAACGTGGCCGCGGGCGTCACGCTTGACTGGCAGCGTTTAGCACTGCCACCCAAAGGTGCCGCCATTGAAGTGCGAATTTATGCCGAAGATGCGCTGAAAAACTTCCAGCCAAGCCCCGGCGTGCTGACCGACGTTTTCTTCCCGGAAGATGTTCGCGTCGATGGTTGGGTCAGCACCGGCAGCGAGGTGAGCGCGTTTTACGATCCGATGATCGCCAAAGTGATCGTGTATGGCGACGATCGCCAACAGGCGTTAAGTAAACTGAACGCGGCGCTGGCCGCCACGCGTTTACACGGTATTGCGACAAACCTCGATTACCTGCGCCAAATTGTTCAACTCGCTGAATTTAAAGCCGGAATGATGTGGACGCGCCTGCTTGATAGCGTGGTTTATCAGGCACACGCCATTGAAGTGCTGGAACCCGGCACCTGGAGTAGCGTGCAGGATAGCCCAGGTCGCCTCGGTTATTGGGATATCGGCGTGCCACCGTCCGGCCCGATGGACGATTTTGCGTTTCGCCTCGCAAACCGCATTGTCGGCAACCATCCGTCAGCTGCCGGGCTGGAATTTACCCTGCAAGGGCCAACCCTGCGTTTCCACAGCGCTGCGACTATTGCGCTAACCGGCGCTGATTGCCCGGCGACGCTTGATGATGAAGCGGTTCCATACTGGCAGCCGGTGATTGTGAAAGCGGGGCAAACACTAAAACTGGGGCGTGCGACTTCAGGCTGCCGCACCTATCTGGCGGTGCGTAACGGTATTGATGTGCCGGTGTATCTCGGGAGCCGTTCGACGTTTGCCCTCGGGCAGTTTGGCGGCCATGCCGGGCGCACCTTACGCGTGGCGGATGTGCTGGCAATTTCCCAGCCGAGCTTGCCAGCCTGCACCACACCTGCGCCAATTTCACTGCCGAAAACCCCGGAACCCGCCGTGATTCCGCAGTACAGCGACGTGTGGGAAATCGGCGTGTTGTACGGGCCACACGGCGCACCGGATTTCTTCACGCCGGAATCCATGCAAACTTTCTTTGAGTCCGAATGGCAGGTTCACTACAACTCCAACCGCCTCGGCGTGCGGTTAGTTGGCCCGAAACCGGAGTGGACGCGTGCTGACGGTGGCGAAGCGGGCCTGCATCCTTCCAATGTTCATGACTGCGAATATGCGATTGGCGCGGTGAACTTTACCGGAGATTTCCCGGTGATTTTGACGCGTGATGGCCCAAGCCTCGGCGGGTTTGTTTGTCCGGTGACTATCGCGAAAGCAGAGCTGTGGAAAGTCGGGCAGGTGAAGCCGGGCGATCGTATTCGCTTCCATGCGATCACCTTTGAACACGCTCAGTCGCTGGAAATCGCCCAGGACGTGGCGGTGACTAATTTGCTGCATGTGTTAAATCTGCCGGATTTGCATCCGTCGATTACACCGACCACCACGTCGAGTGCGGCAATCCTCGCAGAACTGGACGCACAACAAGGGTTGCCTGCGGTGGTTTACCGCCAGGCGGGCGATAACTATGTGCTGATTGAATACGGCGACAACGTGCTGGATTTGGCATTGCGCCTGCGAATTTACCTGCTGATGAAGGCGATTAAACAGGCTGGCGTTTCCGGCGTTGAAGAGCTTTCCCCCGGCGTGCGTTCACTTCAGGTGCGTTATGACAGCCAGCATATTTCCCAGTCGCAACTGCTGACGTTACTGCTTGGGCTTGAGAAACAGCTCGGCGATGTCACGAAGCTCAAAATCCCGTCGCGCATTGTCCATTTGCCGATGGCTTTTGAAGACAGCGCCACCCTTGCGGCGGTGGAACGTTACAAAGAAACCGTACGCGCCGATGCGCCGTGGCTGCCTAATAACGTTGATTTTATTCAGCGCACCAATGGGCTGGCGCACCGCGACGAAGTGAAACAGATCCTGTTTGATGCCAGCTACCTGATTCTCGGCCTCGGGGATGTGTATCTCGGTGCACCTTGCGCTGTGCCGTTAGATCCGCGCCATCGCTTACTTAGCTCGAAATACAACCCGGCCCGCACGTGGACTGCCGAAGGCACCGTCGGTATCGGAGGCATGTATATGTGCATCTACGGCATGGATTCACCGGGCGGATACCAACTGGTCGGGCGCACGCTGCCCATCTGGAACAAATTCCTCAAAAACGAACAGTTTGGCGACGAGCCGTGGCTGCTGAAGTTTTTTGACCAGGTGCGTTTCTACCCGGTTTCCGAAGACGAGTTGACCGAGTTGCGCAGCGCATTCCGCGAAGGACGCGCCCAGGTTCGCGTCGAAGAAGTCGATTTTGATTTCGCCGCTTATAACGCGTTTTTGAGCGATAACGCCGATGACATTACGGATTTCCGCCGCCGCCAGCAGTTGGCCTTCAAGCGGGAGGTGGCGAACTGGAAAGAGCAGGAAACGGCCGCCGTTGCCAGCGCGATGTCCGTGGAACAAGCCGTGCCAGAAGAACAAGAAGGTCAGTTAGTGAGCGCGGATCTGAACGGCAATATCTGGAAGATCCTCGTCGAACCGGGTCAGAGCGTGAAGCAGGGCGATCCGTTGATTGTGGTGGAAGCCATGAAGATGGAACTGATGGTGAGCGCACCATGCGACGGAACGGTTATCCGCATTAGTTGCCAGCAGGGTCGCCCGGTGGGACCGGGTGATGCGTTGTTGTGGCTGGAGGCGGTGTGATGTTTGGGGACGGACGCCCTCATCCCGACCTTCTCCCCCAGGAGAAGGAGAAAACCGGTCAATCCCCTCTCCCGTGGGAGAGGGTTAGGGTGAGGGCATGAAAAAAACCGAGGGCGTTGCCGAGCGTATCTACCGCTTACTGAAACAGGAAATCTTCGATTTCCAGTTGCTGCCGGGGGATCGCTTTAGCGAAAACGATATCGCGCTACGCATGGCCGCCAGCCGCACTCCGGTGCGCCAGGCGCTGTATGCCCTTGAACAAGAAGGCTATGTCGAGGTGCAGCCGCGCAGCGGTTGGCAGATAAAAGCGGTGGACTTCGACTATCTCGAGTCGCTCTACGATCTGCGCATTGTGCTGGAGCTTGAAGCGGTGAAACGGCTGTGTGCGTTGCCCGCCGAAGTACGCCCGCTGCCGTTACAGGCGCTTAAGCAGTTCTGGATGGATTCCGCGCAGTTACCCGATGGCGGGGAAGTCGCCAGCCACGACGAGGTTTTCCACATGACGCTGGTAGAAGCGGCGGGAAACCCAGAAATGGCGCGAGTTCACCGGGAAATTACTGAAAAAATTCGCATTGTGCGGCGGCTGGATTTTACCCAACGGCCTCGCGTTAGTGCGACTTATCTCGAGCATGGGCTGATTTTGCTCGCCATTTTGAACCGTCAACTTCAGGAGGCGCAAACCCGCTTACACGACCATATCGCCGCAAGTCAGAAAGAGGTTCGTCAAATTACTCTCCATATGCTTCATCAGGCGAAGCATGGGGTTTTACCTTAATACTTTTGGAGTGAAACATTATGCAGCGTCGCACCTTTATTAAAGCCTTTGCGCTCTCAGCGTCCGTTATCAGCATGGGTTTGGCCTTTAGCGCTCAGGCCGCCGACACCATCAAAGTGGGCATCATGCATTCGCTTTCCGGCACGATGGCGATTTCTGAAACGCCGCTCAAAGATGTGGCGCTGATGACCATCGCGGACATCAACGCCAAAGGCGGCGTGCTGGGCAAACAACTCGAACCGGTGGTGGTTGATCCGGCTTCAAACTGGCCGTTGTTCGCTGAAAAAGCCCGCCAGTTACTGAGCCAGGACAAAGCGGCAGTGGTGTTCGGCTGTTGGACATCGGTCTCACGCAAGTCGGTGCTGCCAGTGTTTGAAGAGCTGAACGGATTGCTGTTCTACCCGGTGCAATATGAAGGCGAAGAAATGTCGCCAAACGTGTTCTATACCGGGGCGGCGCCAAATCAGCAGGCGATTCCGGCGGTGGAATACCTGATGAGCGAGGACGGCGGGGCGGCGAAACGCTACTTCCTGCTGGGCACGGATTACGTTTATCCGCGCACCACCAACAAAATCCTGCGCGCGTTCCTGCATTCCAAAGGCGTGCAGGATAAAGATATCGAAGAGGTGTATACGCCGTTTGGTTACAGCGATTACCAGACCATTGTTTCCAATATCAAGAAGTTCTCCGCAGGCGGCAAAACCGCCGTTATCTCCACCATTAATGGCGACTCCAACGTGCCGTTCTACAAAGAACTGGCAAACCAGGGCCTTAAAGCGACCGATGTTCCGGTGGTGGCGTTCTCGGTCGGCGAAGAAGAGTTGCGTGGTATCGACACCAAACCATTAGTTGGCAACCTGGCGGCGTGGAACTACTTCGAGTCCGTGGATAACCCGACCAACAAAGCGTTTGTCGCCGAATGGAAAGCGTATGCCAAAGCTCACAAGCTGCCGAATGCCGATACGGTTGTGACCAACGACCCGATGGAAGCGACGTACGTCGGTATCCATATGTGGGCGCAGGCGGTTGAGAAAGCGGGGACTACAGATGTGGACAAAGTTCGCGCGGCGATGGCAGGGCAAACCTACAAGGCACCGTCTGGCTTTACGCTGACTATGGACGCCACCAACCACCATCTGCATAAGCCGGTGATGATTGGTGAAATCGAAGGGAACGGCCAGTTCAACGTGGTGTGGCAGACCGATGCTCCGGTACGCGCCCAGCCGTGGAGTCCGTTCATTACCGGCAACGATAAAAAATCTGACGAGCCTGTGAAAATGGCGAGTAACTAACTCGTTTTCTCCCTCTCCTGGGGGAGAGGGCCGGGGTGAGGGCGTCCGTCGCTAATCCCCCTCACCCTAACCCTCTCCCTCAAGGGAGAGGGGATCGATCGAGTAAAGGAGTTACCCATGAAATTTGTACGCTGCCTGTTAATTGCAGCCTGGCTGCTGCCGTGGTTCGCTCATGCCGGAGATGCTGAAGATTTTGCCGCAGCCAACCGCACGCAGCAGGCCAAACTGCTGCAAACCTGGGCGGCGGCACCGGATGCAAAACGTTTACCGTTACTCAACGCGCTGGCGCAAGAAAACTTGGTGATTAACGATAAAAAAGTGCGCCTGACTAACCGCTTACGCATTCTTGCGGGCAGCGCACTCGCCAGTCATCACCTGATAAGTGACAACGTCACTGAGCGGTTGCAAGCGGCAAAAGCGCTACAACGCGACGTGCAGCCTGATTTGCTGCCGCTTGTGCAGCAGCGGTTAAAAGCTGAACCTGATGAAAACGTCCGCCATGCGCTTGAAGGCGTGCTGGCACAACTGCAACTCGCCAGCACCGACGCAAAAGTGCGCCTGAACGCGGTGGAGTTACTCAGCCATTCCTCGGACCCCGATACCCAGGCGTTGCTCAAACCGCTTACCGATCCGCAAATCGAATCTAACGAACCGGTGCGTATAGCCGCAGCAGAAGGGCTGCAAAAAATTCAGCATCGTTTAATGCTGGGCGACATTCTCGGCCAGGCGTTTATGGGGTTGTCGCTGGGGTCCATTTTGCTGTTAGCGGCACTCGGGCTGGCGATTACCTACGGTTTGCTCGGCGTGATTAATATGGCACATGGCGAAATGCTGATGCTTGGGGCGTATTCCGCCTGGCTGGTGCAGAGCGCTTTTCAGCACTACGCCCCGGCATGGCTGACGTTTTACCCGATAGTGGCGCTGCCCGTGGCGTTTGGCATTACTGCCGGAATCGGTATGGCGCTGGAGCGTACGATTATTCGTCATCTGTACGGTCGCCCGCTCGAAACGCTACTGGCGACCTGGGGCATCAGCCTGATGCTGATTCAAATTGTGCGCATGGTGTTTGGCGCGCAAAACATGGAGGTCGCCAACCCGGCCTGGCTGTCGGGTGGCGTGCAGGTGTTGCCGAACCTGATTCTGCCGTGGAACCGCCTGGTGGTGATGGGTTTTGTGATGCTGGTGCTGCTGTTTACCTGGCTGCTGCTGAACAAAACGCGTCTTGGCATGAATGTGCGAGCCGTGACGCAAAACCGCGCCATGGCCGCCTGCTGCGGAGTGCCGACCGGGCGCGTGGATATGCTGGCATTTGGCCTCGGTTCTGGCATCGCCGGGCTGGGTGGTGTGGCGCTTTCGCAGCTCGGCAACGTTGGCCCGGAACTGGGGCAAGGCTACATCATCGATTCTTTCCTGGTGGTTGTGCTCGGCGGGGTTGGGCAACTGGCGGGAACCGTGGCTGCAGCATTCGGGCTGGGTATCTTTAACAAAATACTGGAGCCGCAAATTGGTGCGGTGCTCGGCAAAATCCTCATCCTGGTGCTGATTATTCTGTTTATTCAAAAACGACCGCAAGGCCTGTTCGCCCTGAAAGGGAGGGTTATTGATTGATGAGCCAGCCGCTAACGTTAACGCTCGCCCGCAAAGCGCCGCGCCTCTCTATGGCGCTGGGTTCTCTGATTGTGGTGCTGATGCTGACATTGCCGTTCTTAACGCTATTGCCAGCCAGCCACCCGCTGAGTCTTTCCACTTATACGCTCACATTGGTCGGCAAAATTCTCTGCTATGCCATCGTCGCTGTGGCGCTGGATTTGGTGTGGGGATATGCCGGGCTATTGTCACTGGGGCACGGTATTTTCTTCGCCCTCGGCGGTTACGCGATGGGGATGTATCTGATGCGCCAGGCTGCAGGTGACGGGCTGCCTGCGTTTATGTCGTTCCTGAGCTGGGATCAACTGCCGTGGTTCTGGTGGGGCACGCAGCATTTTGCCTGGGCATTGGCGCTGATTGTGCTGGTGCCGGGGCTGCTCGCGCTGGTGTTTGGCTTCTTTGCCTTCCGCTCAAAAATTAAAGGTGTCTATTTTTCGATTATGACTCAGGCGCTGACCTACGCGGGCATGCTGCTGTTCTTTCGCAATGAAACCGGCTTTGGCGGCAACAATGGTTTTACCGGTTTCACCACGATTTTAGGTATGCCGATCACCGCGACAGGCACACGCATCGGGCTGTTTATTGCTACCGTTTTGCTCCTGATGGCAAGCCTGGGGATTGGATTTGCTCTTGCGCGCAGCAAGTTTGGCCGCGTGTTGACGGCGGTGCGTGATGCAGAAAACCGCCTGGTGTTCTGCGGCTATGACCCGAAGGGATTCAAGCTGCTGGTATGGACGTTATCTGCCGTATTGTGCGGGCTGGCGGGGGCGCTGTATGTCCCACAGGTGGGGATTATTAACCCCGGAGAAATGTCGCCGACCAATTCCATCGAAGCGGCAATTTGGGTGGCACTCGGTGGGCGCGGCACATTGATCGGCCCGATCCTTGGTGCTGGCCTGGTGAATGGTGCAAAAAGCTATTTCACCATGGCGGTGCCGGAATATTGGCAACTGTTCCTCGGCCTGATTTTCATCGTTGTGACGCTGTTTTTACCGCGTGGCGTGATTGGCCTGCTGCGTAAAGGAGAGAAATAATGCAACCCGGTGAACCGCTCTTTACGCGCCAGCATGAAGCTGACCGCTTCCGCGACCAGACCGACCCGGTGCTGATGCTGGAGAATATCAATGTCAGTTTTGACGGTTTCAAAGCGCTGACGGACTTGTCGCTCAATATCGGCGTGGGCGAGTTGCGCTGCGTGATTGGCCCGAACGGAGCCGGGAAAACCACGCTGATGGATGTGATTACCGGCAAAACGAAACCGCAAAGCGGCAGGGCGTTTTACGATCAATCCACCGATTTAATGCGTTTAGAACCCGCGGATATTGCTCAATGCGGCATTGGTCGCAAATTTCAGAAACCGACGGTGTTTGAAGCGCTGACGGTGTTTGAGAACCTGGAAATTGCCCAGAAAGCGGATAAATCAGTCTGGGCGAGCCTGCGGGCAAAACTCAATTCTGAACAGCGTGACCGCATCGACGAAATGCTGGCGACTTTGCGCCTTGGCGCGGAACGAAATCGTAAAGCTGGGTTGCTTTCACACGGGCAAAAGCAGTTTCTTGAAATAGGCATGTTGCTGGTGCAGGAACCTCATTTGCTGCTGCTCGATGAACCCGCTGCAGGCATGACGGATGCAGAAACGGAATACACCGCCGAGCTGTTTCGCGGGCTGGCGGGGAAGCATTCGCTGATGGTGGTGGAGCACGATATGGGCTTTGTCGAAACCATTGCCGACCACGTGACGGTGTTGCACCAGGGGCAAGTGCTGGCGGAGGGTTCGCTGCGTGAAGTGCAGGCCAACGAGCAGGTGATAGAGGTTTATTTGGGGCGGTGATTTTGTGGTGGGGGATTGACGCCCTCACCCTAACCCTCTCCCTCAGGAGAGGGGATCGTTCGTTTTTCTCCTTCTCCCTCAGGGAGAAGGCCGGGATGAGGGTGGTTAATGCTACAAGTCAACGATCTAAACCAATACTACGGCGGCAGTCATATTCTGCGTGGTGTTTCCTTTGAAGCCAAAATCGGCGAAGTCACCTGCCTGCTAGGGCGCAACGGCGTGGGGAAAAGCACGCTGCTCAAATGCCTGATGGGGCTGATCCCGGCAAAATCCGGCAGCGTAAACTGGCAGCAGAACAACATCACCAGTCGCAAACCGCACCAGCGTGTGCAGGCAGGAATTGCCTATGTGCCGCAAGGGCGGGAGATTTTCCCGCGCCTGACAGTGGAAGAAAATCTGCTGATGGGTCTTTCGCGCTTTAGTGGGCGCGAGGCTAAACAGGTGTCGGAAGAGATTTATCAGCTCTTTCCGGTGCTAAAAGAGATGAAACAGCGTCGCGGTGGGGATCTTTCCGGCGGGCAACAACAGCAACTGGCGATTGGTCGCGCCCTGGCCTGTAAGCCGCAACTCTTAATTCTGGATGAACCGACCGAAGGGATTCAGCCTTCGGTGATTAAGGAGATCGGTCTGGTTATTAGTCGCCTCGCCGCTAAAGGTGATATGGCGATTTTATTGGTCGAACAGTTTTATGATTTTGCCGCTGAACTTGCCGACAATTATTTAGTGATGTCACGCGGGGCAATTATTCAGCATGGTGCAGGTGCGGATATGGAAAGCGATGGGGTTAGGGGCCTGGTGGCGATTTAGTTCTGGCCGATGGTCTACCAAATCCCCCAAATTATGGTTCTGTTAGTTATGCCATAACTTGTTTATATTCAGGTAACTTATCGTTATTGCGCCCGTGGAGGCTTGAATTGACTGGCATGACAAATGAATATCAGCAACCTGTGGGCAACTCTCTTCCCGACTGGAAACTTTGCCCTCGCCCGGAGCGGATCATGCTGCAAGGGCGCTATTGTCGCCTGGAGCCTTTATCTCGTACCCACACTGATGATTTATGGGCGGCGTGGAGTACCGCGAAAGATAGCCGCGGCTGGACGTATCTGAGCATCGGGCCATTTAGTGGGCAGCAGCAGTTTTCTGAGTTTATTGAAACCGCAGTGCAGAGCAACGATCCGTTGCATTATGCTGTGGTCGATAACAGCGGCAAGGCGGTGGGGACACTGTCGTTAATGCGTATCGACCCGGCAAACGGCGTGGTGGAAGTCGGGTTCGTGATGTATACCCCATTGCTGCAACGAACGGTTCAGGCGACCGAAGCCCATTATCTGTTGATGAAATATGCTTTCGAGCTGGGTTATCGTCGCTATGAATGGAAATGTGACAGCCTGAATGGCCCGTCGCGCCATGCGGCAATCCGTCTTGGGTTCCGTTACGAAGGTTTGTTCCGCCAGGCGGCGGTGTATAAACAGCGCACCCGCGATACCGCGTGGTTTTCGATTCTCGACAGCGAATGGCCGCAGATTAAGCTGGCATTTGAAACATGGCTGTCGGCTGAGAATATGCCGGAGGGTATGCAGCAGCAGGGTCTGACGCAGATTCGTGAAAGTCTGAAGGACAGTTTCCCAGCTAAGAACAGAACTGTGGTGCAGGTCAGGGCGCTTGAAGCAAATGATCGGGCGGCATGGTTGCCGCTGTGGCAGGGTTATCTGACGTTCTACAATTCGCAACTGCGTGAAGACATCACCGAACTGACATGGCAGCGCATGCTTGATGCATCTGAACCCATGTTTGCGCTGGGTGCGTTTGATGAGCAGGGGAAAATGCTCGGGTTTACGCATATGGTTTACCACCGTGGTACGTGGTCGGCGGAGGATCATTGTTATCTTGAGGATCTGTTTACCGCACCGGAATCACGCGGCAAAGGTGTTGGACGGGCGTTGATTGAAGGCGTTTATCAACATGCGCAGAACAAAGGCTGTGGGCGCGTGTACTGGCATACTCATGAAACCAACGCGGCAGGCCAGGCGCTATACGACAAAATGGCAGATAAGCCTGGGTTTATTCAGTACCGGAAATATCTCTACTAAGTCTTTTATCTTTCAATAATTTAGAGTACTTTCTCAAAGTACTCTAATACATGGAATTTGGAACTGAAATGGTATGGGATTAGTCAATAATATATTAGGGCAATTATCAAAGCATCCTATTGTGTCAATTCTTGCTTATACTTCGGCTGTATATTTTGCATCAGTATCTATAGTTGAAAATAAAGTATTGCTTGCTAAAGCAGAAACTGAAACATCTAAAGCAGAAACTTCAGTTTATAAAGCGAAGTTAGAAATTCTGGAAAAAGAAGTTGATGCAACCCGGGCTGAAAATAACCAATATAAAGAGTGGCTTATGAATTCAGAACAGGTGAGTCCGATTTTTTATGAGAAAATAAAAAAACTTCAAAAAGATAATAAAGATGCAAATGAATTAATTGCGAGCCTTAGGCAAGATGATGTTGTGATGCCAGGCTTACTACCTATAAAAACAACAAGTTACGAGGTGGCTCGAGGGCAGTCAATTACGGATGAACAATATGGTGTTGTTATCGGTGTACATGCGATTTCGATAACTGGGAATGCATCCTTAACTATATCTTATGTTACACCAGGTCTTTCTACTGTTGAGGATAATATGATTGTTGGTACAGTGAAAACTTTCCATGTCGGGAAAGTTAAATGTAAGCTGGTTATAAATGAAATAAACTATGTGGCTGATAAAATACAAGTGACTTTATCAAAAGCAGAGTAAATTTCTGTGTGTTTATAATTGATTTATCTGCCATGGATTAGCTGCGGTTTTACCGCCATCCCTTTCACAATCATCAGGTAAGACAATCCAATTGCCGCCATGAGCGCCACGAACAGCATATAGGGCGGCAACCAGGTCAGAATCAAACCGGTGAAAAGTGGGGTGCACGCGCCGCCTAACCAACCGAGCTGTTGTGCAGAGAAGTAGCTGGCTTTCAATCCTGCTGGGGCGATGTTGTCCACCAGCATATATTCACCCGGTGCAAAGATTAGCTCGCCGAGGGTAAATACCGCAGCAGAAATGCCCCACAGCAGCAGGTTATCGCCCGAAATCATAAAGCCCGCCAATCCTGCCATAAAGAACAGTGTGCCGTAGCCCATCAGCTTTTTGATATTGTCCGGGCGAATACGTTTGCCGACCATATACTGAAAAACCACCACCACAAACGCATTCACCGGTAACACAACGCCAACCACTTTTTGCGCCAGATCCGAATCCGAGATAGCGATCGCGTACTGAGATAAGCAGGCGGCGAAAGAGCCAAACACCAGTGAACCGAGGAATGCCGAAAGCGTGAAATACATCAACGCTTTGTCTTTGAGCATCTGCACCGGAGAAAGCCTGACGTTGTCGATTTCCTGCGTTTCGTTCGCCGACACGCTGTGTACATAGCGGCTAATCACGATAAACGGAATGATGGCGGTTAATGCGGATAACCAGAATGGCAGATTAGTGCTGTAAAGCACCGCCAGCGTGCCAATTGGCGGGCCAACCGTCCAGCCGATATTGGCAAAGGTGTAGTTGAGCGAGAAGATTTTCGGCTTCTGGTGAATTTCCAGCACATCGGAAAAATAGCCTTTTAACACCGTGGCAAACACCGAGTACGCGCAGTTTATCAGCGAATAAAACACCACCACCAGAACGGCATTATTGACCAATGGGATCGCCACAAACCCGCCGAGGAAAATAATAATCGACAGCAGCATGTACATTTTTTTGTCGAATTTATCGGCCAGAATGCCAAACCACAGACTAAATACCACGCCTGTCGTCAGGGCGAGGGTGAGCGCCATCCCGATTTCATTTAGCGGCATGCCGTACTGCCGGGATAGATAAATCGTCATAAACGGGAGCGTTAAACCGCGCCCCACGGTGAGGAGCAGCGAAGAGAGCAGTAAAACGCTGATGGAGAGTTGCTTGCCAGAAAAGCGTGTCGTCAGGGAAACCATTTTATCGTTTTTTTTAGAATGTATTTGTTGGGGGGAGACAAGATTTATCATGAAGGATCAACAAAGTATAGGTTGTACTTATGTTAATTTTTTCTCTGTACCGCCGCTGAAAAGTGCGATCTGTATCTATTCATTATTTGGGTATAGCCTTAGATTTTAACAAAATTGCAATAAAACAGGGGCAGGGTATGACGCGCAAAGATGGGCTGCTGGCGATGCTGGTGGTCGTGGTGTGGGGGCTGAATTTCGTAGTGATTAAAATGGGGCTGCATAATATGCCTCCGCTGTTACTGGCCGGTTTGCGTTTTCTGCTGGTGGCCTTCCCCGCGCTGTTGTTTGTCGCTCGCCCTAAAATTCCTTTTCACCTGCTGGCCGCGTACGCACTGACTATCAGCTTCGGCCAGTTTGCGTTTCTCTTCAGCGCGATAAAGTTCGGTATGCCTGCCGGGCTTGCGTCACTGGTGCTTCAGGCGCAGGCATTCTTTACCATTATTCTCGGTGCGTGTGTGTTCGGGGAACGCCTGCAAGGCAAGCAACTGGCGGGGATCACGCTCGCGGTTATCGGCGTATTGGTTTTGATTGAAGGCAGTCTTGGCGGCCAGCACGTTGCCTTGCTCGGGTTTATGCTCACGCTGGCAGCCGCATTTAGCTGGGCCTGCGGTAACATTTTCAATAAGAAGATTATGCAGCTCGAGCAGCGTCCGCCGATTATGTCTTTGGTGGTGTGGAGCGCGTTAATTCCGGTCATCCCGTTTTTTGTCGTCAGTTTGCTGCTCGACGGCCCGGCGCTGATATGGCAAAGCCTGATTACGATAGATATGACGACGGTGTTATCGCTGATGTACCTGGCGTTTGTGGCAACGATTGTGGGTTACGGTATTTGGGGAAGCCTGCTTGGGCGCTACGAAACCTGGCGTGTGGCTCCGCTGTCACTGCTGGTTCCGGTGGTGGGAATGGCCAGTGCGGCATGGTTGCTGGATGAAACGCTGTCTGCGACACAACTTGCGGGTGCGGCGTTGATTATGGGAGGGTTGTATATCAACGTATTTGGTTTGCGGATCCGGCGGGCGGTGGTGAGTTAAAACGGAAAGCTGGCGGGCAAAAATGAAGGCCCGCCAAACAGAGAATTAGTTAGCATTTTCCTGGTAGTACGGCGTACCCAGGAATTCAGACTTATCGCCAATCGTGTTGCTGTTCTGTGCGCGGCTTTCAGACGGGGGAATGATCATGCCGCCGTGATTAGCCTGGGTGGTGCTGAAATTGCCTGATTGCTCCGCCATAACATTTGCGGAAGCCAGAATCAGAAGCAGGCTCGCAGCGGAGATAATACGTTTCATAAATCCTCGGTGTCTGGATAACCAGACGGTTGCATAGCGTTTGTAAACAGTTTTAATGATTTAGCGGATGAATATACTTTCCTTCGCCACCTGAACATGCAACGCGGAATCTGTGAGGTGGCACAGAGAAGTAATTCTTGAACGTGCGGGTCAGTGTCTGTTGCGACTCAAACCCATAGCGCTCTGCTAAGTACAGAATCGGCTCGTTGCTTTCTTTAAGCTTGAGGGCGATTTCCGTCAGTTTTCGATTACGGATGTATTGGCCTAACGAATGACCGGTCTCTTTTTTAAACATCCTTTGCAGGTGCCACTTCGAGTAACCAGAACGCTGTGAAACCTTCTCAAGGGAGAGGGGGTTTTCCAGGTTCTCTTCAATCCAGTCCAATATGCTTTGTATTGTTATTGAATCATTGTTCCGTCTGGACATCGTTTCACCTCTTTTCAGGTTTACGGTAATACCTTTGTTAACAGTTGATAAAGCGTGTCGACTTCATCAGCGGTCAGATTTTTTATCAGTTCCTGGTGCATGCTTTTCCCCAAAAGGCTGCGGCATTTCTCGCAAAGCGTGGCTCCTTCCGGAGTCAGTCTTATCAGCACACCACGTTTGTCGTTGGGATTCGGTAAACGCGCGACCCATCCTTTGCAAATCAGGCGGTCTAACATGCGGGTTAACGCACCGAGGTCCACAGAAAGCGATTTCTTCAACTCCATCGGGGTAATGCATTCTTCGCGATAGATGGTGCAGAGCACTTTAAATTGGGTCGAGGTGACATCCAGCGGGGAAAGATGCTCGTTGAGCAGGCGCTCCTTGTACTGGTTAACCATATAGATCAGTTGTCCGAGAGGGATCATTTCATTGAACAGATCGTTTTTATCTTTCACTATGGTTGCCCAGGCAAGTATATTTAATCACGGCAGATATTATTGCTCAGGCAAGCATAAGTCAACGTTATGAATCAGTGATGACACGAATAGCTAAAACGGTTCAGTTTTTAACATTGATACAATTCTGATAACCAACGCGGGACAGGTTGGCTGCTATACTCAGCAGCGCAAAAAGACACCGAAATAAAGGACAGCAGATGATGGATTTGGTTAAGGCTATTGGGCTGGGGTTAGTGGTATTACTGCCGCTTGCTAACCCGTTGACCACAGTAGCATTGTTCCTCGGGCTTGCCGGAGATATGAACAAGAAGGCGCGTGATAAAACCTCGTTGATGGCATCCATCAACGTATTCATCATCATGATGGTTGCGTACTACGCCGGGCAAGTTGTGATGAATACGTTTGGTATTTCCATTCCCGGTTTGCGTATCGCTGGCGGTTTAATTGTTGCGTTTATTGGTTTCCGCATGCTTTTCCCGCAACAAAAAGTCCATGAGTCTCCGGAGGCTCACAGCAAAGCGGAGGAGCTTGAACAAGAACCGGATACCAATATCGCCTTTGTCCCACTCGCCATGCCAAGCACGGCCGGGCCGGGTACGATTGCGATGATAATCAGTTCTTCTTCAACCGTGGAACACGGTGTGAACTTCCCGGGTTGGGTTGTGCTGGTGGCTCCGCCAATCATTTTTGCACTGGTTGGCCTGATTCTGTGGGGAAGTTTACGCAGTTCCGGGGCGATAATGCGGCTGGTAGGTAAGAGCGGGATTGAAGCGATTTCTCGTCTGATGGGCTTTTTATTAGTCTGTATGGGCGTGCAGTTTATTATTAACGGCATACTGGAAATAGTGACCCATTTCCCGGCAAGTTAAGCGGTAAAAAGGGCGACGGTTTATTGCCGTCGCCTTCATTTCATTAATGGTTATGCTGTTCTTCTAAAGATACCGGCCAGCGGCGGAAAATTAATACTGACCCAATCAGGGCGACCAGAGCAGGCACGGCTCCCACCATGCCAATGCTGGACATCTCAAAATGCAGGCTCACCTGGTTACCGACTAACGCGCCCGCGCCAATCCCGATATTGAAAATCCCCGAGAATAGCGCCATCGAAACGTCGGTTGCATCCGGCGCCAGCGCCAGAACCTTCACCTGCATTCCCAGCGTGATAACCATAACCGCGATGCCCCAGAACAGACACAGAATGGTTAAATTCACGGTACTTTGCGCAGACGGTAACAACAATGCCAGGCACAAAACCAATAGCCCAGTGGAGCTGCTGACCAGTGTCGATGAATGTCGGTTGCCCAATTTGCCGAACATCACGCTGCCAATAATTCCGGCACCACCCAACACTAACAGCAGGAAAGTTGCCATATTGGCGCTCAAGCCGGCCACGTTTTGCACGAACGGTTCAATGTAGCTGTAGGCGGTGTAATGCGCGGTGACGACCACAGCGACTAACGCATACAAGCTCACCAACGCCGGGCGTTTGAACAGTTCAGGCACACTTTTCAGCGAACCCGAATGCTCGCTTGGCAATTTTGGCAGCAGCTTAATGACGTAGAACAGTGTCAGGGCGGCGATTGCGCCAATGCCTAAGAAGGTGGTGCGCCAGCCGAAATATTGCCCCACCATGCGCCCGAGCGGCAAACCTAAAACCATTGCCAGCGCGGTACCTGTAGCAATCAGGCTCATCGCCTGGGCCTTTTTACCGGCAGGAGCCATACGAATGGCCAGCGATACGGTAATCGACCAGAAAATCGCGTGGGCAAAGGCGATACCAATGCGGCTGATCACCAGTACGGTGAAATTCCAGGCGGCAAAAGAGACGACGTGGCTGGCGATAAACAGAGCGAAAATGCAAATCAACAACCGCTTACGCTCGACCTTATTGGTCAGCAACATAAACGGCAGCGACATCAGCGCGACCACCCATGCGTAAATCGTCAGCATGATCCCGACTTGCGGCGTTTGCATACCAAAACTATCGGCGATGTCAGAAAGCAAACCCACCGGAACAAACTCCGTGGTATTAAAAATAAAGGCGGCGACCGCCAGCGTAACGACGCGTAACCATGCCGTTTTGCGTGATACGTTGCTTGTTGTCATAGATGGGTTTCGCGCTGATAAATGAAAGGTTTGGTGAGCAGGCGATCATAAAACCATCAATCCAGCCATACAACTGATTTTGTGATTTAACTCTCATTTTATTGTTCCGCGAATCACGTAAGGCGTGGCATGGTAGATGTCATCAGGCCACACAGGAAGAAAAGACCATGCAGCAAATTGATTTTTATATGGTTGATGCGTTCACCGATACCACTTTCGGTGGCAACGCCGCGGCGGTATGTCCACTCACCGAATGGTTGCCAGATGAAACATTACTGGCGATGACACGCCAGCATAACCAGTCGGAAACAGCATTTTTTATTACCACCGACAGCGGTTTTGAATTGCGCTGGTTCACCACGCAAGGGGAGATCAATCTTTGTGGCCACGCGACTCTGGCTTCGGCTCATGTGATTTTCGAGTACCTGAATTACCCGGAAACCACGATTCATTTTGAGACACGCTTTGTTGGCCCGCTTACAGTGACGCGCAATGGCGACTGGTTGACGCTTGATTTCCCGGCGTCGGGCAGTGAGCCCGTTGAGCCGCCGCAGTTGCTGCTGGACTCGCTCGGTATCAGCGAATACCAGGAAGTGCGGCTGGGGCGCACCTATACCGTGTTGCTCGCGAGCCAGGCGCAGGTTGAGGCGATTAATCCTGATTTTGATCTGATGCGTCAACTGGATCAAAAAGTGTGTATCACCGCGCCCGCGCAAACAGAAGGCTATGATTTTGTCAGCCGTTTCTTTTCTCCGAAGGCGGCGCTGACAGAAGACCCGGTTACCGGGTCGACTCACACTATGTTGATTCCGTACTGGGCAGAAAAGTTGGGTAAAACGCAGATGCTGGCGCGTCAGGTTTCCGCGCGCGGCGGGGATATACGTTGCCAACTGGTGGGCGACAGGGTGTTAATGTCCGGCCAGGCGACCACCTATTTAGTCGGCAAAGTATTACTGCGCTAAGACGTTTGCTCAAGCAGCCCGATAAACGCATCAAGTTGTCGGGTTTTTGCCCCTCGTCGCCAGATTAGCCAGGTGTTGAGATAACGCCAGTCAGCAGGCAACGGCGATATCGACACCTGGTGGCTGCCGGGCATGCTTTCCAGCATGCTGCGCGGCATTAGCGCAATACCCGCTCCGGCAATCACGCACGCCAGCATTCCGTGATAAGACTCCATTTCATGAATTTTGCCCGGCACCGAGTGGTGGGCGTGAAACCAGCTTTCAAAATGCCTGCGGTACGAACAGTTGGCGCGAAATGCATAAATGCTGACGCCGCTGACCTGGTTTGCATCCGTAATAGCGTCATGATCCGCCGGGGCGACAATCACCATTTCTTCTTCGTAAACCGCAATACCGTCAAGGGAAGGATGCAATATCGGGCCGTCGACAAAGGCCGCCGATAGCCGCCCATCCAACACGCCATCAATCTGATCGCCCGAAGGCCCGGTGGCAAGCGAGAGCTGAATTTTCGGGAAACGCTGGTTAAACATCGCGAGCAAACCCGGAATCCGCACCGCTGCGGTGCTTTCCAGCGAACCTAGCGGCAGCGTTCCTTGTGGCTCGTCACCGGAAACCGCCATCCGCGCTTCATCAACCAAAGCCAGAATACGTTTGCTGTAGCTGAGAAAACTGTGCCCGGCTGGGGCCAGGCGCAAGCGTTGGTTTTCGCGAATAAACAACTCAACTCCGAGATCTGCCTCAAGCTGTTTAATGCGCGTGGTGAGATTGGACGGCACCCGGTGAACCTTCGCCGCTGCCGCGCTGATGCTGCCGGTTTCCGCTACCGCATTAAACATTTCAAGCTGCGTGAGATCCATAAACCTTTCTCGTTACGTGAATGACTCGCTCATTATTATTCATTTTTCATGATTGTCACGCAGGTTTAAGGTATGGGCATAACGCGAACACAGGAGCAACCATGAACCATCACGCTATTTCAATGAACCCGGCCACCGGCGAGCAGCTTTCCGCCATACCGTTTGAAACGCCCGAGCAGCTCGATACCGCGCTGGCGGGGAACCACGCGGCATTTAACGTCTGGCGGAATATGCCGCTGGCTCTGCGGGCGGATAAATTACGCCACCTGGGCGCGGCGTTGCGTCATCACGCTGAAGCGCTGGCACAAATGATCACTGCAGAAATGGGTAAGCCGATTACCCAGGCTCGTGCGGAAGTGGCGAAAACGGCGAATTTGTGTGACTGGTATGCAGAACACGGGCCAGGCATGCTGGCAACCGAAGGCACTCTGGTGGAAAACCATCAGGCGGTGATTGAGTACCGGCCTTTGGGTGCCATTCTGGCGGTGATGCCGTGGAACTTCCCGCTTTGGCAAGTCCTGCGCGGTGCGGTGCCGATTCTGTTGGCGGGCAACAGTTACGTTCTCAAACATGCGCCAAACGTCATGGGATGCGCGTTACTGATTAAAAAAATGTTCGCCGAAGCGGGATTTCCGCAGGGCGTGTTTGAAGTAATTAATGTCACGCCTGAAGGGGTGAGCCATGCGATTAAGGATGCGCGAATTGCGGCTGTCACCGTAACGGGAAGCGGGCGTGCGGGGGCGGCGATTGGTGCGCAGGCAGGTGCTGCATTGAAAAAATGCGTGCTGGAACTCGGCGGTTCAGACCCGTTTATCGTGCTCAATGACGCTGATATTGATGAGGCGGTGAAGGCGGCAGTTGCAGGGCGATTCCAGAACACCGGGCAAGTCTGTGCGGCAGCGAAACGCTTTATCATCGAAGAAGAGATTGCGGACACATTCACCCAGAAGTTTGTTGCAGCCGTTCAGGCGCTGCAAATCGGCGATCCCACTCTTGATACAACCACTATCGGCCCGATGGCGCGTTACGATCTGCGTGATGAGTTGCATAAACAGGTGACAACGTCACTTGAACAGGGGGCTAAATTACTGCTCGGCGGCGAGAAAATGGCAGGCAAGGGCAATTTCTACGCGCCAACCGTTTTAGCGAATGTCACGCCTGATATGGTGGCATTTCGTGAAGAGTTGTTTGGCCCGGTGGCGGCTATTACCAGAGCGCGCAATGCGGAACATGCCCTGGAACTGGCAAATGACAGTGACTTTGGCCTTTCAGCCACGTTATTCACCTCTGATACTCATCTTGCCGATGACTTTGCGGCGCGTCTTGAATGCGGTGGCGTGTTTATCAATGGCTATAGCGCCAGCGATCCACGTGTGGCGTTTGGCGGCGTGAAGAAAAGTGGCTTCGGGCGCGAGCTTTCGCATTTTGGACTGCATGAGTTTTGTAATGTGCAGACAGTATGGAAAGACCGCCGCTAGTTGCTGATATACTGGCGGGCGTAAAATACCCGCCAATCAGGAGTTTGCAGTGCCAGGTCTGTTAGATAATCAATTGCTGGAAGATATTCTCGCCCAGGTTCGCCCGCTTATTGGCCGCGGTAAAGTGGCTGATTACATTCCAGCTCTGGCAGAAATTCCCGGCAACAAACTGGGAATTTCAGTGTGTACCGTCGATGGTGAAGTTTTTAGCGCAGGGGATGCGACGGAACGTTTCTCGATACAGTCCATTTCGAAAGTGCTGAGTCTCACGCTTGCGATGGGGCGTTACGATGAACATGAAATCTGGCAGCGCGTGGGGAAAGAGCCTTCGGGACAACCGTTTAACTCTTTGCTCCAGCTAGAACTTGAACAAGGCAAACCGCGCAACCCGTTTATCAATGCGGGCGCGTTAGTGGTGTGCGATATGTTGCAGACTCGCCTGAGTGCGCCGAAACAGCGTATGTTGGAAGTGGTGCGCGCGTTGGCGGAACAACCCGATCTGGCTTACGACGGCAGAGTCGCTAAATCTGAGTTTGAACATTCGGCGCGTAATGCCGCGATTGCCTGGTTGATGAAATCCTTCGGTAATTTTGATAACGACGTGATTACCGTGCTGCACAATTACTTCCATTATTGCGCGCTGAAAATGAGCTGTCTGGAGCTGGCGAAAGCGTTTCTGTTTCTGGCAAATCAGGGGCGGGCATTGCATCTTGATGAACCGATTATCACCGCACAGCAAGCGCGGCAGATTAACGCGTTGATGGTGACGAGCGGCATGTATGACGGTGCTGGTGAATTTGCGTATCGGGTAGGGATGCCGGGGAAATCCGGTGTTGGCGGCGGGATCATTGCTATCGTTCCGCATGAGATGTCTATTGCGGTCTGGTGCCCGGAGCTGGATGCATCAGGAAACTCGCTTGCCGGTACCGCGGCACTCGAAATCCTGGCTCAGCGAATCGGGCGTTCAATCTTTTAAACTGCAAGCCTGGCATATTTGTCTATATCGATTGAGCCACAGGCCGTACCAGATATAATATGCTAAGCTAAAAATTATTTTTTGCACTCATACAGTTGTATTAAATCATTGCGCAGTGCACGTATAAATACGAGTCAAAATAGCATGGCTAATTTAGCTAAGTTTATGTTCTGTTCGCCTGAAAAACGGTTGGCTAACGCCGTTTCTATTTTTGTCATTACGACATTGTTTTACTTTTTTGGCGCCTCGCTTCGCTTGATTGATGAGTTGTCGCTCTTCTGGCCGCTGAATGCGGTACTGGCCGCGGTGTTCGTGCGCTCCCCGTTCCTCAATCGTCCGGTTTATTATTTCGTTTGTTATAGCGCAATGATTGTCTATGACGCATTCACCACGAATTGGGGATGGCAGTCGGCGATAATCAATCTCTCTAACATGGTGTTTATTATTGTTGTTGCCCGGTTATTACTGCGTTATTCCCGCACGCAAGATGAAAGTAATTGGGCGCTGAATGCTTTTAATCTTTTCTACGCCTGCCTTATTGGTGCGATTCTTAGCTCTTTATTAGGATCGATGGGCTCGACCGGGCCTTCGTCGGATTATCGTCAGTTTATTTCACTGTTTGCCGACTGGTTTAGCGAACAATTTTCAACTGGTGTGTTGATGATGCCATTTTTGCTGATGGCGAAATGGCCGCAGTGGAGTAAGTTGCCCGCTTTTCATTTGTCGAAAATTTATCCGCTGGTGGCGGTTGTCGTCTCTGTTATGGCCTCGGTGGTGATTGGCGGGGCCGGGAGCCTGGCGTTTCCGCTCCCGGCACTGATCTGGTGCGCGATTCGTTATCCACTTCCTATAACCGCATTAATCACGTTTTTGACGGGCGGCACGGAAATCATTCTGGTAGCAAACTCGATTGTCGTGATTCATCACAATGTCCCACTGGTGGTGACGGAGATGTTCTCTGCCCGTCTTGGGATTGCCACTATGGCGATCTGCCCGCTGATTGTGTCGGTGAGCGTGGATGCGATTAACCGCTTAATTCAGCAAACCTCGTTGCGCGCGGATTACGACTATCTTACCGGCGTTTATTCCCGTTCCGGTCTGTATGAAGCGCTAAAAATCAACATGCCGACTAAGCATTTGCCCAACCAAAAACTGTGCGTGATGTTGCTGGATATTGATTATTTCAAACGCATAAACGACAGCTATGGTCATGAATGTGGTGACGTGGTGCTGGCCGCGTTTGCCGAGCAATTGCGAAAAGTGGTGGGGGACGAAGGGCTGGTGGCCCGTTTGGGGGGCGAAGAGTTTGTGGTCGCCTGTAGCACCTGTACCGAAGAAAAAGGTCTCGCGATCGCCGAGAAAATTCGCCAGACCATTGAGCTTACGGCGTTTCGTTATCAGCAACAGACGTTGTTCATTACGGTGAGTATCGGCCTTGCGACCGTGACGCCCGAAAAGCAAACCCTGCTTGATGCGTTTAACTCGCTGCTGGCAGAAGCGGATAAATATCTCTATTTATCCAAGCGTAATGGTCGCAATCAGACCAGTACCGCGTCGTATAAAGAGCTTGCGCTGAATAGTTAGCGCCTGTTGAGAGTTGTTCTACCAAAAAACATCAATAAAAAAATTGGTATAACAACTCTAGTTTGATCAAAACGGGGTTTCACATTGTTGAGTTCTGATAGTTTGGAGAGGATTTTTATTCGCCCATCCTGTACTCACCAAGGAACAACATAGTGAAAACACTTAATCGTCAAGACTTCCCTGGCGCTCAATACCCTGAACGTATTATCCAGTTTGGTGAAGGTAACTTTTTGCGTGCATTCATTGACTGGCAAGTTGATTTACTGAATGAACACACCGATCTGAATGCGGGTGTTGTGATCGTACGTCCAATCGACAGCGCATTCCCGCCGTCGCTGTCTACTCAGGATGGGTTGTATACCACGGTTATCCGTGGCCTGAACGAGCAGGGCGAAGCGGTAAGCGATGCGCGTCTGATTCGCTCAGTAAACCGTGAAATCAATGTTTATCAAGAATATGAAACCTTCCTGAAACTGGCTCATAACCCAGAGATGCGTTTCGTCTTCTCCAACACCACCGAAGCGGGCATCAGCTACCACGCTGGCGACAAATTTGAAGATGCGCCAGCGGTAAGCTACCCGGCCAAACTGACGCGTTTGCTGTTCGAACGTTTCAGCCACTTCAACGGCGCTGCGGACAAAGGTTGGGTCATCATTCCTTGCGAACTGATTGATTACAACGGCGACGCGCTGCAAGAACTGGTTCTGCGTTACGCGCAAGAGTGGGAGCTGCCAGCAGCCTTCACCCAATGGCTGAACGAGGCTAATACTTTCTGTTCTACGCTGGTTGACCGTATCGTTACCGGTTATCCGCGCGACGAAGCATCTGCAATTGAAGAATCTTTGGGTTACAAAGACAGCTTCCTGGCGGCAGCAGAACACTTCTACCTGTTCGTGATTCAGGGGCCAGCAACGCTTGCGCAAGAACTGCGTCTGGGTAAGTTCCCGCTGAACGTGCTGATTGTCGATGACATCAAGCCTTATAAAGAACGTAAAGTGGCGATTCTGAATGGTGCTCACACAGCGCTGGTGCCAGTCGCTTATCTTGCGGGCCTGAACACCGTGGGCGAGTCCATGAACGATGCTGAAGTTTGCGCATTCGTGGAAAAAACTATCGCGGAAGAGATTATTCCGGTGCTGGATTTGCCTCGCGACGAGTTGCAATCCTTTGCACAAGCGGTGACCAGCCGTTTCCAGAATCCGTACATTCAGCATCAGTTGCTGTCTATCGCGCTTAACGGCATGACGAAGTTCCGTACCCGTATTCTGCCGCAATTGCTGGCAGGCCAGCAGGCGACCGGCACTTTGCCTCCGCGTCTGACTTTCGCCCTGGCAGCGCTGATTGCTTTCTATAAAGGCGAGCGCGGCGAAGAAACCTATCCGTTGCAGGATGACGAGCACTGGCTGGTGCGTTATCAGCAGCTGTGGGCGGCTCTGGGTGACAAACAAATCAATGAGCAGCAGCTGGTTGAAGCGGTACTGAGTGATAGCGTTCACTGGGATCAGGATCTGACTAAAGTTCCAGGTCTGGTAGCGAAAGTGAGCGAAGATTTACAGGCTATTCAAAGCCTGGGCATGCGTGCTGCGCTCGCACGTTACTGCTAAGTTTTGTGATATTGGTGGATGGCGCGTGCGCTTATCCACCCGAAGCGTAGGTCGGATAAGCGAAGCGTCATCCGACTGAACTAAGGGTAAAACCTTGATATAGTGCCTGTAACGTTGCTTACAGGCATTTTTTTATGCACAACACCGCTCTTTGGTTTCGCCAGTTTGGCCAACCTGAACACGTTATCTCCCTCGAACATTCACAAACCTTACCGCGCCCGAGCGGCATGCTGCGCGTGCAAATGCGTTATGCGCCGATTAACCCCTCCGATTTAATCCCCGTTGCCGGTGCCTATCGTCATCGCGTAAGCCCGCCGCGCGTTGTGGGCTATGAAGGGATGGGCGTGGTGACGGATGCCGACAATCCCGAAATGATCGGGCAGCGAGTCTTGCCGTTGCGTGGCGATGGAACCTGGCAGCGCTGGCTGGATTGTTCACCGCTTTGGGCGGTTCCGGTTCCAGATTTTATTCCCGATCTTCTGGCTGCTCGCGGTTACATCAACCCGCTGGCGGCATTTGTGATGCTAAAAAAATGGCCGGTAAAAGGAAAAACAGTATTACTGACCGCGGCGAACTCATCTTGCGCAGCGCTGCTGGCGCAGTGGGCTGTGATTTATGGCGCGGTGCATGTCTACGGTGTTTGTCGGAGTGAAGGGCAAAAAGCGGCTTTGCTCCAGAACGGCATTACGCCCGTTCTTATTAACGACACCGCAATGCTTCGCGGTGTCGCACAACAGGCTGATGTGGTGTTTGATGCCGTCGGGGGAGCACTTGCTACATTGTTGCTGACCAATCTGAACGCAGAAGCTGATTTTGTCTCATACGGTATGTTGAGCGGGCAACCTTACGATGCGCGCAGCGCACAGGCAAAACCGCAGCGTTTTCATTTGCGGGATACCCTGGCCGTGGCGGATTCGCTTGAATGGCAGTCGTGGTTTTCCGATCTATGGCCCTTGCTTGCGAATAGCCGATTGCCGGAAGTTAAGTTGTTTAACCTGGAAGAATGGCGGGATGCGCTACGTGAGTTTGCTACGCAAGGGCGACGTTGCAAGCCAGTACTGGCTTTTTAGCGTGACAACGTCACCTTTAAAGCGTTACTTATCGCTGCCCATGATTGCTTTCATAGTTTCTTCATCAGGTAAGCCCTGATGTTGTTGCAGTCGTCCGTCTTTATTCAGGTAATAAATAGAAGGCGTGGCCGTTCCTCCTAATGTATCCATCAGCGCCAGGTTGTCTTCCAGTGCTTTCGTGATTTCAGGCTTGATGGTGGCAGGGATTTTCAGCTCCATTTTCCCTTTGGAATTTTCATATTCCGCGAGGGTTTTCGCAGGATCTTTCGCCATCATTATCGCGGCGGCTTTCTGGCCGCTATCCGGGCGCAACATGCCGACCATCAGCACGCGCAATTGCACTTTGCCTGATTTCAGCCACGGCTGCGCATTTTCCCAGAACTGTGTGCAATACGGGCAGTACGGGTCAGCAAAGGTGTAAACCACATGGGGGGCATCCGCTTTGCCCGCGGCTATCCAATGATTTTTCTCAAGTTTTTGCCACATCTCTTTTGCCATGGGTGCATAAACCCATTTCTCGACCTGCTCATCACTGAGGTTTTTCCCCGCGGCATCGACCAGATTCCCCATAATGGCGTGCTGTTTATCGGGCGTCAGGAACACTGTGGTGCCTTGCCCCTGGATCTGCATCACGTAGCCAGGTAAATCGCCGGGGCCTTTAAATTCGCCTTTGAGCTCAAAGCCTTGCTGCTGTAGGGCGATAATTGGAGCAGGGAGCTTAACTTCTGCGGCCAGCACGGAGGAACTGAATAACAGGGCAACCGAGAGAGTCCATACTGCTTTTTTCATTACGTAATCCTTATCATTCTCTTGATGAATGTATGCCCAGCTAGGCTACAGGTCGTTGGCACGGAAGGAAAGAAAGATGAATCTGCGTTATTTTGTTATGGTATGCGCAATTTTTTAGAATCACTGGACTCACTATGACCCATCCTTCAAAAGATCCTCTACACGGCATGACGCTTGAAGCCATTGTCAATGCGCTGGTTGCGCGTTTTGGCTGGGAAGAACTGGCGAAACGTATCAACATTAATTGTTTTAAAAGCGACCCAAGCGTTAAATCCAGCCTGAAATTTTTGCGACGCACGCCGTGGGCGCGAAAAGAAGTCGAAGATTTGTATATCGATTCGTTAGAAACGGATGTGGTTGAAAAAGAGATCCCGGCTGATAACCCGTGGGCGAACTGGCAGAGTAAGAAAGGTCAGGAATAAGAGAAGGCGAGTGAAATCTCACTCGCCATGATTTTTTAGATTAGAACTTAAACAAACGCAGCCAGCGGATCGGCAGCCGCAAAGGCAATTTCTTTCTCAGCTTTCGGCGGGTAAATCAGTTCGTTGGTAATCGCTACTTTGATTTTCTTGCCTTCTGAGCGCGTCGATTTCACCACCTGATCCCAACCTTCGGTGTAAACCGCGCCAAATCCGCCTAAATCCAGACAGGTGACATAATTCACCTGGCGATACGGGTGCGGAGCCACGCCGAGCAGTTCAGCGGCGACGTTGTTACCAACAAAACGCCCTAACATAATCGCATGTTGGCAGGTCATCAGGGCGGTATTGCCCTGGTCATCGGTACGGGCGAACGCCACATCGCCGGTCGCGTAAATGTCTTCCTGACCGACGACTTTTAAGTTTTCATCGACATGTAAACGGCCTTGCGCGTCGCGTGTGGCAGGGATTTGTGACGTCAACGGACTGGCTTGCACACCCATGGTCATCACCACGGTGTTGGACGCGATAAAATCGCCATTCCTGAACGTCACGCCTTGCGCATCTATTGCCGCAATTTCAGCATTGAGTTTCCATTCCACGCCCAGCTCTTCACTTGCCTGGGTGATAACAGCGCTTAGTTCTTCACTATAACGGCCACCCACAACCGGGCTGCGGTCGGCGATAATCACACGTGTTGATGCACGTTCACCCAAAATGGCACGCAAGCGAGCAGGCAGTTCTGTCGCCAGTTCGATACCGGTAAAGCCGCCGCCGCAAACCACCACCGTATTACGCGCATCACTTTCCGGCAGCTGTGCCAGCTGATTTAAATGCTGCTCAAAGCGTGCAGCACTTTCCAGTTGATCGACATCAAAGGCATGTTCTTTCGCGCCGGGGAACATCGGGTTGATGTGACTCCCGGTCGCCAGCACGAGGCGGTCGTAATGCATGGCGGACAGGTTTTCTTGCGCGGTGTGATACCAGACCTGCTTGTTCGCCACGTCAATCTCACTGGCAGAACCGGCAATAAACTTAACGCCAGTCGCGGCAAATAACGGCAGCAGCGGTGCGGCAAAGTTTTCAACACCATCTTCATAAAAACGCGGACGAATGCGCAGTTCTGGCTGCGGTGCCAGGACGGTGATTTCAATCTCGTTGCTGTCGTGAAGATCGGTTAAACGTGCTGCACTCAGTGCAGCCCACATGCCTGCAAAACCTGCACCCAAAATAAGAACTTGCTGTTTCATTATGTATCCCTGGTGTATCAGTGGTCATTTGATTTCTTAACTGCGATCATATTTGTCGTAGTTAATGTTTTCAAGGCTTTTACGTGCTGCATACAAGAAATGACAGGTAACAATTTGAATTTATATGATATTTAAAACTAAAATGAAATTTACCGCGCGCGGTAATTGCCTGGGCTGGAGGAAGGATTTATCATCTAACTAAGAATCATTCGGGCGGAGCATTTATGGCGTTTTACAGTTCAGGTGTGGAATATGGCATCCATAGCCTCATGTGTTTAGTGGATAGCAAAGGTGACGGGCGTGAGATGAGCGTGCGTGAAATAGCTGAGTTACAAAATGTTCCTTACGACTACCTGGCTAAAATTTTTACCAAGCTCTCTAAGGCCCAACTGGTTGAAAGTACAGAAGGAAAAGGCGGGGGCTTTCGCCTCGCTAAACCTGCCGATCGGATAACCGTGCTCGATATTGTGGCGGCAATTGATGGGGAAAAATCCATTTTCGATTGTAAGGAGATCCGCCAACGCATGGCTATTTTCGATGAGCCAGCTCCCGCATGGGCATGTGAGGGCATCTGCGGCGTGCGCCAGGTGATGCAGGTTGCTCAGCAGCGAATGGAAGAAGCACTCGCGCAGCATACGGTGCTGGATCTGGCGCGCAGAATGTTCAGAAAAGCGCCGGAAGCGCTGCCCATCCAGATTGAAGAGTGGATAGGCAACCGTCGTAAAGATGCGTGAGTGCTAACCGGTGCGGCGCAGCAAAATGACCAACACAAACACACCGCCAACACCCGCCGTGATAATTCCTATCGGCAATTCCTGAGGGGCGGTGAGGGTTCGGCTAAGAATGTCGCCAGCGGAAAGCAGTACTGCGCCGAGAACGCCCACCAAAGGTAACAGCCGTCTGTGGCGCACGCCGGTAAATGGCCGCGCCAGATGAGGCACCATCAAGCCGATAAAACCAATCACTCCGGTCAGAGAAACCAAAATTGCGGTCGCCATCGAACAACAGATAAACACTTCGGTTCTTAAGCGACTGACATTAATACCCAGTGACCAGGCCGTTTGCTCACCCGCCAGTAAGGCGTCCAGTGCGCGGCCACGCCTTGAAATCAGCACGATAAGGATAACTAGCGCGGCGGCAGCAAATCCCAGGTTCTCCCAACGAGCAAGACCTAAACCTCCCAGCGCCCAAAACAGGGCATTGCTGGCTGCACGCTGGTCGCCGGAAAAAATCAGGAAATTGGTTAAGGCGCCAAATAAAAATGACACCGCCAGCCCGCAAATAATCAGCTTTTCCGTACCTTTATGTGATTGAGACATAAAGATGATGATTACCGCTGCGGCCGATAACATGCCGCCGACAAAAGCGGCGACGGGTAGCGTCCAGGCACCAAGGCTGTCGCCCAGGCGGGTTATCACCAGCACCACCCCCGCAGACGCGCCGGAAGACAGGCCGAATAAAAAAGGGTCAGCAAGGTCGTTACGCGTCGTGGTTTGCAGTAGGGCGCCGACGAGCGCCAGCCCAGCCCCCGCAATAATGCCAAGCAAAGTGCGCGGCAAACGTAGCTCCAGCACAATGCTTTTGGTCATCTCGTTGATATCGCCGTGTGCTAAACCCAGTGCCGTTAAAACGTCGGTAAACGAGAGCGGCACGCTACCAGTCGCGACGCTGGTAAGAATCAGCCCCAGCAGCAGAAGTGGGGCCACAATCCATGCCAGCACGTAGCGTTGATTGCCGAACATTAATTAAATGCAGCCGGATAGAGCGCCCGGGCAAGTTTGTTAATGGCGGTAATGTTGGCGGGGCCTGGGGTCAATTCCTGGTATTTCAATTTGAGGTAACGATGATGAAGCACCGCAGGCGTTTTTTTCATCAACGGATGCTGCTCCAGGAAGCGCCGTAGCCCGTCGGCACCCCCGTTATAATCAGACTGATAATCCATCAGAATAATGAATTCCGGTTCCGTGGCGGCGACACTTTCCCAGTTGGTGGTCGCCCAGCTTTTATTCAGGGTATCCATCACATTTTTGCCACCCGCTGCTTCGATAATCGCCGTGGGCATAGCGTACGCACCGCTGGTAAAGGGTTTGTCTTCGCCAGAGTCATAAAGAAAAACGCGTACGGGTTTAAGCCCTGCGGTTTTTGCTCGTGTGGTGGCTACCTGTTTTTTCCAGCTATTAACCAGTTTTACTGCGTCTTCTTCTTTGCCGAATACTTTGCCCAAACGCACCATATCACCGTACAGCAGGTCCATGCTGGCACGTGGGCGATGGCTATCAACATGAATACAACTTTCAGTCAGGATCAGCGTTTTGATATTGAATTTTGCCAGAGCTTGAGGTGTGACATCGCCCCGTAAACCGTAGTTCCAGCCAGCAAAAAACAGATCGGGTTTCACGGCCAGCAGCGTTTCCATCGAAGGATATTTAGGCGCAATTTCAGGGATGGAACCCTGTAGGCGGTTAAATGCCGGAATATCTTTGTACCAGCCGGTAATTCCGCTGACGCCCACCATGCGGGGTTGCAGGTGTAAGTCGAATGCCATTTCAGACATATTGATATCATGAACCACCATGCGCTTTGGCGCTTCGGTGAAGGTCATTGATTGCCCGCAGTTATCAATGGTGACGGGAAAACCGGAGGCGATAGCCGGGCTGGACATCACGGCCAGTAACGCCGGGATTGCTAATTTGTTCACATATACTCCTGATTCATGAGGAATTACACCTCACTTAACAGCCGGAATAATTCCAGCCGCTGCACCATACAGGAATTGACGGAGTGAATAGGTCTGCTGAGATCAAACTATGATTAATTAATTTCGCCAGGCAGGGCTTCGAAGATGCGCAGGGTTTTACCACTCAACGGATGCGTGACATGCAGACTTTGCATGCCGAAAACCTGCTCCAGCCACGATGAGTCCAGAACTTGCGCAGGCGTTCCGCTGCATACCAGTTCCCCCTGATTCATCATCAGAACCCGGTCGGAGAAGGGCTGAATCAATTCCAGGTCGTGCAACACGGCAACGGTCGTCATGTTTTTGTGTTTGATGAGGCTGAGTAGCTGGTGCCGGGCCAACGGGTCGAGGTGATTCGTCGGTTCATCGAGCAATAACAACGCGGGCTGCTGGGCTAAAACGCGTGCAAACCCGGCGCGCTGGCGCTCACCGCCGGATAATTTCCCTAGAGAAACATGCTGTAAATGCGCGATGCCTACATCGTTGATCGCATCGGTAATCACTTTTTCATGTTCACCATTCGAGTATTCAGCCTGCCAGGGAATACGCCCCAGGGCCACATATTCACTGACCGTAAGACGCAGATCGGCGTTGTCATGCTGAGTCAGAAGTGCCACGGTGCGAGCGCGTTCCAGCGGCTTCATGGTTTTGAGCGTTTTACCCTGAATGACAATCTCACCGCCGGCGGGTTGCAGTTCGCTGATGATCAGCCGTAACACGGTGGATTTCCCGCTCCCGTTCGGCCCGATTATCGACACAAATTCTCCGGCATCAATATCGAAAGACACCGCATTAACCTGCGGAGTTTTACCGGCAAAACAGTGTGTAAGGTGACGAACTGAAAGTAAGGATTCAGGCTTTGGCGATTTCATCGGGCATGTCATTTACTAAAAATTTGGCGGGTAGCATAACAGCCATGTTGCCTTGGGCAAGTCAAAAGCCGCGATAATCAGTTGCCAGATAGTTCGTTATATAATTTAATATACATCGAATTTTCTTCTTATCCAGATGGCACTTATGTTAACTCTTCGTCATATCGCGCTGGTTTGTGCCAGTGCATTCTTCGCATCCTCCGCTCACGCCGACCGCATGATTACCGACCAGCTTGGCCGCCAGGTCACGATCCCCGATCACGTCAATAAGGTAGTGGTGCTCCAGCATCAGACGCTGAATCTGTTGGTGCAACTTGATGCACAAAAAGATATCGCGGGCGTGATGACGAGTTGGAAAAAGCAGCTCGGCCCTGAGTTTGCCCGCTTTATGCCGTCGATTACCTCGTTGCCAACGCCCGGCGACCTGACAGAGGTGAATATAGAAAGTCTGCTGGCGATCCACCCGCAGGTGGTGTTCGTCGCCAACTACGCGCCTGAGGCGATGATTCAGCAGATTCAGAATGCGGGCATCCCGGTCGTGGCGGTTTCGCTCAGAAAAGGTGCGGACGGTCAGCAAGACAAAATGAACCCGACGATGGGCGATGAAGAGCAGGCGTACAACGAAGGCTTGAAACAGGGGATTCGTTTAATCGCTGATGTGGTGGAGCGTAAAGCGCAAGGTGAGGAGCTGATCAAATATACCTTTGACGCTCGCGCTAAATTTAATGCGCCAGTAGCCAACATTCCCGATGCCAAAAAAGTCCGCGTTTATATGGCGAACCCGAATTTGATGACTTACGGTTCTGGCAAATATACCGGCCTGATGATGAAGCACGCCGGGGCGCAAAACGTGGCAGCCGCGAGTGTGAAGGGCGCGCGTCAGGTTTCCCTTGAGCAGGTGTTGCAGTGGGATCCGCAGGTTATTTTTGTGCAGGATCGCTACCCGGAAGTGGTGTCTGAAATCGAGAACGATCCGAACTGGCAGGGCATTGATGCGGTGAAAAATCATCGTGTCTGGTTAATGCCGGAATATGCGAAAGCCTGGGGTTATCCTATGCCGGAAGCGCTGGCAATCGGTGAGTTGTGGATGGCGAAAAAACTCTATCCCGATGCCTATAAAAACGTCGATGTGGATGCCCAGGCGCAGGATTATTATCAGCGTTTTTACCGCGTGAACTGGCAGACCAATGCAAAGCAGTAAGGCTTTTATTACCCGGCAGCTGGCACTGGTTATCGCTGTACTGGCGTTGGGGGTCGGCTCGCTGAGTCTCGGCCATTATCCCTTGCCGTTAAGCGACGTTTTCCACCAGCTAACCCATTATTCGCAATCTTCGGGTATCGCGGGTCAGGTGATTTGGTCAGTACGTTTGCCGCGTATTTTAATGGCGCTACTGGCGGGCGGCGCTTTGGGTTTGTGCGGCGCAACACTTCAGGGCGTGTTTCACAACCCGCTGGTTGATCCGCATATTATCGGCGTAACTTCCGGTTCTGCCTTTGGCGGCACACTGGCGATTTTGCTCGGTCTCGACCCATTGCTGATGATGGGTTCAACGTTCTTTTTTGGGCTGAGCGCGTTGATTCTGGTGTACGCCATCGCGGCATTGCAAGGGCGAGAAAATGCGCTGGTGCTGATTCTCTCCGGCATCATTCTGAGCGGTTTTTTTGCCGCGCTGGTGAGCCTGATTCAATACCAGGCCGACACCGAAGAAGTTTTGCCCAACATTGTGTTCTGGCTGTTGGGCAGTTTTGCTACCGCAAACTGGCACAAAGTCTGGATGCTGGCGATCCCGGTCAGTATTGCTGCCGCAATTTTGTTCCAGTTGCGCTGGCGCATCAATCTGTTATCCCTGAGTGATAAAGACGCAAGAGCGCAGGGCGTTTCGGTCGTGACATTGCGGCGTTGTGTGTTGTTTTGTTGTGCTTTGTTGGTGGCAGCACAAGTTGCGGTGAGTGGCAGTATTGCCTGGGTGGGCCTGGTGATCCCTCATCTGGCGCGGCTTTTGGTGGGCGTTGATCATAGGCGCTTGCTGCCCACGGCATTTTTGCTGGGCGGTGGTTTTATGATTATCGTCGATGATATCGCCCGCACGCTGATGCAGGCCGAAATCCCCATTGGGATCATTACGGCGCTGGTGGGGGCACCGCTGTTTACCGTTCTGTTAATTCACGCCAGCCGCCGGGGGCGCCGATGAAAAACGGGGAATTGCGCGTTCAGCAATTGTTATATGGCCATGATTCACCGCTCTTTGATGCAATGGATTTTCACTGCCAGCGTGGAGAAATTTGGGCGGTGCTCGGGCGCAACGGGCTGGGAAAAAGTACGTTATTCGATACGCTTACCGGGTTCCTGAAACCGCTGGGCGGGAGTATCGAACTGCAGGGCGGTGTCGGCATCGTGGCCCAGCATTCGCACCTGCCGTTCCCATATCTGGTGAGCGATGTGGTGCTGATGGGACGCGCTCAACATGTGAGACTTTTTTCACAGCCGGGGCGTAAAGATAAACAGGCGGTAATTGATGCACTGGAACAGTTAAATATCGCGCATCTGGCCGCCTGCACGTTTAGCTCGCTTTCCGGCGGCCAGCAGCAACTGGTGATGATCGCCCGCGCGTTAGTGACCGCTAGTCAAACGCTGTTGCTGGATGAACCCTGTGCGGCTCTGGATTTAGCCAATCAACAAGTGGTGTTACAGCTCATCAGCGATTTGGCGCACCGCCAGCAGCGCGGCATTATTTTCACCACTCACGACCCGGTTCACGCATTACAGGTCGCAACCCATACGCTACTGCTTTTGCCGGAAGGGAAATGGCTGGCCGGCGCGACCGATAGCATCGTAACCGAAGAAAATATGCATCAGGCGTATGGATTAGCGTTGCGTAAATTCAGGGTGGAGAATTACGCCACCCCGTTTATTGCGCCGCTGTTTATGATTGAGAAGTGACAGTTAAAAAGCCCGCAGCCGTCAAAAACGCTTGCCCTTCAGGGCTAAGAATAAAACTGACCAGCATGTTGACTTCGCGTGTGCTGTCGAGCACCGCCAACTGGTATTCACACAAAATATTGTGATCATCCGCAAGTGTGATGCAGCGAATATCCGTTTGCCCGGACAGCGCTTTGGCGTAATGAGCGTAGCCGATGAACACATCTGCAAACCCCTGGCGCAGGATCCACGCGCTGGCAAGTTCACCCGTCGGAATATGCAGCGTGTCGCGACCGCCCACCAGGGGAATCGAGCGTTCACGCAGTTGTTGCCCTAAGCCGGTTTTATACAGTTCAAGCTTATCGAATAGCGCCCAAGTGTAATCACCAGAAGGGTCGCAACCTGGAGTGGAAGTCCCGATACGTAATGTGGGGTCACACAATAACGTCAGCCAGTCTCCCGTTTTTTGCGTCGTTAAAGCCAGTTGATTCCAGCTAAAGGTGTGGGTTTCACACGCTTTGCCGCTTGCCAGCAAATGCTGCGGGTGCTCACGGTTAGCGGAGGCGAAAAGGGCGCAGGGTTCGCCTGCTTCAATGCGCTCTCGCAGCAGGCCCGCCGGACCATACTGAACCGCCACTTCAATGCCGGTTAGTTCCGTAAATCGCGCCAGCAGCGGCGTGAAAGCCAGTCGTAAACTGCCTGCGGCAAACAAGTGTAATGGAGACATGATTAATTGTGTTCCTTAGATTACAAGCTCGCTAAAATCCAACCCTATTTTATGCAAAATTAAACAATTTAGATTCAGAACTCGCACAAAAAAATAATAGTTTAGTGGCTCATTCCTCTAACATGCGCGCTCTTTTTGGCAGCTTTACCCGCTAAGTGCTTAAGGTTTGCCGATTGTCTTTTTGTTTTAGGGTACACATGAATTATAAAAAATTGATCCTCATTGCTGTTTTGGCGATGGCAGGTTGTAGTGCGAAAGGGGATACCGCGAGTCAGCAACGAAATAGTATCCAACACATGCGAATTGATACGTTATCGAAACTGTATAAGATTCATCCCGAAGCGCGAAGTGAAATTCTGAACTCGAAAGGGTATGCCGTTTTCTCCAATAACAGCAGCAAGATTTTTGTCTTCGGATTTGGCAGTGGCTACGGCGTGGTAAAAGACCTCAAAACGGGCAAAGACACATACATGAAAATGGCACAGGCCGGTGCCGGGGTGGGTATCGGCGTGAAACAATTGCGTACCGTACTGGTGTTCAATGACAGCAAAGCGCTGAGCGATTTTGTTAAGAATGGCTATATCGTGGGTGCAGATGCGAATGCCGCCGCTAAATATGACGATAAAGGATTGCCAGCCGTTAGCGCATCAGCCAGCGCCGTAGCACCGGGTACTATCTCGGTTCCAAAACCCGTCGATGTTTATGAGATTACTGAAAAAGGTCTTGCTGCCCAGGCGATGGTCAACGGTTATAAATACTGGCCTGATGATACGCTGAACGGTAAATAATGTCGGTCGGTTAAGCGAAGCGTCATCCGGCATCACAAAGATAAACGGTGGATGACGCTTGCGCTTATCCACCCTACAAAACCCATTTATCACGCGACAGGTAAAGAAGTTTAAAAGACTCCTTCATTTACTTATGTCAGGAGATAGCTTCAATTTGTATTCCGGACTGGATTTTCCCTGAATACCCGCAATAAATAAAGGTACCAACAAAATAGTCTCCAGAGTTAAACATGCTTAACAATTACAGCGTCAGAACCGTTATCATTGTTTTTACAGCAGCCTCTCTGGTCATGATGGATGTCATGGCGTATTTATTATCAGCAAATATGCATTTTTACCTCATGCTAAATGGGATCGGCATCGTATTACTTTTAACGCTTTGGTTTTACATGACGCGATATCTGGTGAAGCCGATTAATGAAGTAAAAAGAAATATTGATGAAATCAACTCCGGGAATTTATCAATATCTATCCGCGAATTTGGTAATAACTGTGCAGGTAAATTAATCCCTGGCATTAACAGCCTCGCTCGAGAAATTTCCAGTCTGGTGATGGATATTAGAAAGTCTTCTAATTCGGCCAGTGTATTATCCGCAACGCTTGCTAATCAGAGTGCCGAACTTTCAGTAAAAACAGAGCAGCAATCGGCCATGTTGATGCAAACCGCATCAAGTATGGAAGAAATCTCGGCAGGGACGAAAAGTAACGCCGAGAACACCCGTCAATTAAATACTATTACCAGCGAGGCTCATCAGTCCGCAGGCCATGGCAGCGAGCTAATGCAGAAGCTGACCGAGAACATGGTATCGATTACCAATTGCTCGAAGAAAATGACGGAAATCATCAGCATCATTGATGGCATTGCCTTCCAGACCAATATTTTAGCCCTGAATGCCGCCGTTGAAGCCGCGAGAGCTGGCGAACATGGTAAAGGATTTGCGGTGGTCGCCGGTGAGGTCAGGGTGCTGGCGCAAAAAAGCTCAGAATCGGCGAAAAACATTAAATCGCTGATTGAAACGACCAATACTAATGTTTTGCAGGGGGCCAAACTGGTCTCGGAGGCAGAAAAAAATATGCAGGCCATCGTATCGGGGTCAGAAGATCTTAATGTTTTGATGGAGCATATTTTCTTATCGACAAACGAGCAGGAAAAAGGGATTCAGCAAATTACGATTGCCTTGTCCGAGCTGGAAAAGGTCACGCTGAGTAATGCCGCAGTCGTTGATGAACTCGCTGAATCCTCTGACGTGCTTAAAAACCAGGTCGTCGAATTGCAAAACAGAACCAGCAATTTGCGTTTGAGCGATGAGCAAAATGTCGCGGCGGCGGTAATTGCACAACCGGTGCCAAAGAAGTTAATTAAAAATGCACCAGAAGGGCACTGGCAGACATTTTAACTTGTAGGGTGGATGACGCTTATCCACCCTATAAACCCATTTATTCCAGACACCAATTCCCTTCAGCAAGCGATAAACGCTCGGTTAAATTCAGATTCTTCAGGAACATCTCATCGTGTGAAACCACAACCATTGCCCCCTGGTAGTAGCACAACATGGTTTCGAGTGCCTGAATTGACGGTAAATCCAGATGGTTTCCGGGTTCATCAAGCAAAAGTAATTGCGGCGTGGGATCGGCATACAGCACACAAGCTAGCGCGGCTTTCAAGCGTTCGCCACCGCTCAGTGAGCCGCTGGGCGCCTGGATTTTATCTGCGTGCAGGCCAATCTGCGCCAGCCGCATACGCAAATCGGCTTCCCCTGATATGCGATTGGTTTCCAGCATTTGCTCAAGAACCGTGCGACGTGGATCAAGTGTGGCGAGGTGTTGATCAAGCCAGACACTCTGCTCAACAACCCGGCACTCTCCGGCTGAAGGCTTGAGTTTCCCCGCCAGTACTTTCAATAAGGTGGATTTCCCACAGCCATTATTCCCGACGACACCGATACGTTGCTGGGCGGTTAACGTTAGATTCAACGGTGAGACAAAGTTAGCCACGAAGGGAAGTTGGACATCCTTTAGTTCGCCAATCTGGCGACGCGAGAGTGAACTCACTGCCAGCGAATGCACGACGATGGCGGCGTTTTCCTCCACCTGGCTTGCCGCTTCGCGCACCCGTTGGTCGAGAGTCGAGAGAGTAGCGGCATGCTGCTGGTGCAATTTACCCGCTGACGCTTCACTTCGTTGCTTCTGTCCGCCGAGTAAAATTTTAGCCTGATTGGCTTCGCGCCCCTGGCGGTTTCCTCGCGCCTGCCGTTTTTCAAGGCGTTCTTTTTGCTCGCGAAGGGCTTTTTGTTCACGCTGACGTTCGCGTTTGCGTAATTCATACTGTTGCAGCGTGGCTTGTGTTTCCTGCGCTTTGAGCTGTGCATAGAGCGAATAGTTACCGCCGTAGCTGCTCAATCCTTGCGATGACAGCTCCACAATTCGCGACATGGATTGCAGTAGATCCCGGTCATGGCTGACTACCAATAATCCTCCGGGCCAGCGCTGTAACTGTGCAGTGAGTGCCTGTCGGGCGGCGCGGTCGAGGTGGTTGCTGGGTTCATCCAGAATCAAAAAATCGGCTTCGGAAAGCCATGCGCCAATCAGTGAAACGCGCATAGATTCACCGCCGCTTAACCGTTGGGCGGGCGTTGATGCTTCCAGGTATCCCAGGCCGCAGCGCTCCAGTTCATGTTGTAGCTGCTGACGGATATCCCAGCGGTTGCCGACAGTATCAAAATCCAGGGGAGACACACTGCCCATTTCGATACGTTCCAGCGCAGCAATAATATTCCCGACACCCGCCAGTTCAGCGACGGTTTTGTCTGCCCTGGCGGTAACTTGTTGCGCGAGGTAATACACCGAGCCGGAACGGATGCAGCGCCCGAAAGACGGAGGGATTTTGCCCGCCAGAATTTGCGCAAGCACGCTTTTCCCTACGCCATTGCGCCCGACCAGGCCGGTGTGTCGTGAGTCGAAACTTTCGTTAAGTTGGGTGAACAGCGGGGTGCCGTCAGGTAAGGTAAAACCAACGCTTTCCAGCGCGATATAAATATTCGTCATAGGTACTCCACAGATGCCAGAAACTGACCCGGAAACCGGGGCAAGAACATTGGCCGTCACGGTGACGGCAGCATCAATAGCGCATTGGACGAATACCTATAGAGAAGAAATGAAGTGAGCTATTTTAATTCAGGAAACGATAAAGTAAAGAATCGGATTTTTTTTGAGCAGAATCGCCTCGTCAGACAGGAGAATAAAATTGAGAAAGCGACCCGCAGCCAGATTGTTGATTATTGACGAAGCAGGGCGACTATTACTGTTCAGATACACCCACAAGGATGATGCGCTGGCAGGCAAGTCTTATTGGGCCACGCCGGGTGGCGGAGTTGAAGCAGGTGAATCCTTCGAGCAAGCCGCCATCAGGGAACTACAGGAAGAAACAGGCATTGTTTGCCAGGATATGGGGGAGTCTGTCGCGCGCAGAGACTTCATCATGAAGCTACCCAGCGGAGAAGTCGTTCAGGCGCAGGAGCGATATTACGTGGTGCGCTCGGGCAGTCATGCGATAAATACCCAGTGCTGGAGCCATAATGAAGTTAAAATAATCAGCGACCATCACTGGTGGAGTGCAGACGAGTTGCTCGCGACTTCTGATTTGGTTTATCCGCACAATCTGACTGAAATGATCGAAACAGCGTTTAAAAACCATCAATAAGGAGAACTTTATGAGCGCAGAATTTAAAGGTGGGATTGATATTGCCATCAAAGTTCCACCCCATCAGTTTCAACAGACACTCGACTTTTACCGCAATGTTCTCGGGCTTCCTGAGATTACCGATAAACCGCCCGCCACCGGGTTCGAACTTGGCCCGAACCGCTTGTGGATAGATGAAGCGCCAGCATTAAGCCAGGCTGAAGTCTGGCTCGAACTGTTTACCCCGGATTTCAAGCTGGCTGAAAAACATATTGCAGATTCTGGTGTTGTTCGCTGTGATGCGGTCGAGCCGCTACCAGAGGGTTTTAAAGGAGGATGGGTGATGAGTCCGTGTAATATCGTTCATATGCTGCGCGAACCTGAAGCCTGGTGAGATTTCATGAACGGCGCGCAGAAACGCAAACTTGAAACCTTTTTCAAAGACTCCAGCCTGGCTCGCTAATCTATTGAAACAGACCAACCGATAACTGTGCGTTATTTATTCAGGGCGTGATACGATGAACCTCATTCATTGAAAGGTAAATCATCATGTCCTTCTTAGATTCCGCAATGAAACGCTTCAAAAATGCCGCTAACGGCACCGTGACATGTCCGATCTGTGGCAACAAATCCCAGTTTGCCGCCAGCAAAATCCGTCAGGGGCAAACCTTGCTCTGCCCAAAATGCAAATCACTCTTCGTCGTTCCGCGCTGATTATTCTTTTTGGCACGCCTGACGAAAATCCCGCAAGAATAAAACGAACAAGTTTTAACCTATACTTTGAAGAATCTTGCAGCTGTTAAATCCCTGATGCCTGACACCCCATCCTGAGAGAACGTTTCTGATTTGATTGAACAACTGCTCCTGCGCGTTCACATCGCCTGACGAGCAAATTCATGAAATTAAATTTAAAACAGTGGTTTACCGCGAGTAACACACTGGAGCCCCATTCAGAAATCCCCGGCTGGTTGGGTACAGAACCCGCAAATGAAAGCCCTATCAAATCAGAGCTATTTTCTGCTGCTCAAATGGAACGTTACGGCCAGAAGCTGGCGCGTTCCCATAAAATATCGACCACCAGGCTGCCTTACTATTTGCTGAAACGCCTGGAAGATAACGAAGCGATCATTACCAGCAACTGTTATCTGCTCAACGCGGGTGAAAAATCGGGTATTACGCCTGCGGGTGAATGGCTGCTGGATAACTATTATCTGATCGAAGAACAGATCCGCGTGGTTCGCCATCATTTGCCCAAGAACTTTGGCAAGGGGCTTCCACCGCTTGCCGCGCCGCACAATTGCCCACGTATTTATGATATTGCCTCCGAAGCCATTGCGCATGCCGATGGGCGTTGGGATGCGGTCAGTCTCACCAGTTATATTGCGGCGTATCAGCAGGTAACACCGTTAACGCTCGGCGAGCTTTGGGCGCTGCCGGGCATGTTGCGCCTGGCGCTGATTGAGAATTTACGCCGGGTCAGTATCGAAGTGGCCGAAGCTCAGAAAGAGCGCAATCTGGCAGATGTCTGGGTGACGCGAATTTTTGAATGTGCCGAAAACACGCCAGCCGATTTGATTATGGTGATTGCGGATATGGCACGTTCGCGCCCACCATTAAGCAGTGCTTTTGTGGCGGAACTGGTTCGCCGCTTACAGGGGCGAGGGAATATGCTCTCTTTGCCGCTGACCTGGGTTGAACAGCGCCTGGCGGAAACCGGTGTCACGACCGATTATCTGATTCATCGCTTTAACCAGCAACTTGCCGCCAGCCAGCTTTCCGTCAGTAACAGCATCGCCGGTTTGCGTCTGCTCAGTGAAACCAACTGGGCAGACTTCGCCGAAGCCATGAGCCTGGTTGAACAAACACTGCGTAGCGACCCGTCGGGGATTTACCCGGCAATGCATTTTGATACCCGCGACCATTATCGGCACATCATTGAAATACTCGCCAGGCACAGCCATCACAGTGAACCGGAAGTTGCGCGTCATATTCTGGGAATGGCTCAGGCTGCGGACGCCGCATCGCCCGGGCATCATGTGGGGTATTACTTAATCGGTGAAGGGCGCGTAGCACTCGAACAACAGCTTGGGGCTAATACGTCCTGGGTGGTCCGGTTGCGCCACAGTTTTAATCAAATTCCGCTGCTTTCCTGGCTGGGTAGTCTCAGCCTGTTGACGACTGCCTTTACTGCCCATGTTTTGTCCCGTACCCATGAGCAAGGTATGACCTGGCCGCTGGTGCTTCTGGCGCTGCCGTTGGTGGTGATTGTCAGCCAGTTAGCGGTCAATTTGCTGAGTGAAGCCACAACCCGTTTTCGCTCACCCATGCCGTTGCCACGCATGGACTTCTCGACGGGCATTCCGCCTGAGTTTTGTTCGATGGTGGTGATTCCTTGTCTGCTCACCAGTCGGGCGGGAATCGACCGGCTGCTGAATAGCCTGGAAGTGTGCTATCTCGGTAACAACACGCCAAACCTGTACTTTGCCTTACTGACGGATTTCGCCGATTCCCCGGATGAAAATTCGGTGGAAAATGACGAGTTGCTGCACTGGGCGGAAGCGCAAATGCAGAATCTGAACCGGCGCTATGCCTCTGTCTCCCAGCCTCTGTTTTTCCTGCTTCACCGTTCGGCGCAGTGGAATGAACAGCAAAACGTCTGGATGGGGTATGAGCGTAAGCGCGGCAAACTGTCGATGCTGAACAGTTGGTTACGCGAACCCGCAGCGCAGTTTTCTGAAGTCCACGGCAATGCCATCACGCCACCCTCCGGCGTGAGATATGTCATCACCCTGGATAGCGATACCGTTCTGCCGCGAGATACCGCTCATAAACTGGTGGCGACGATGGCGCACCCGCTCAATCATCCGGTATACGACCCGGTAAAACAGCGCGTCGTGAAAGGATATGGGATTTTGCAGCCTGGGCTTGCGGAGGAAATTCCGCGTGACGGGCAGGGACGTTATGCGGCGATGTCCAGTAATGTGCCGGGGAATGACCCGTATTCGATGATGTCATCGGATATTTATCAGGACCTGTTTGGCGAAGGATCGTTTGTCGGCAAGGGCATTTATGATGTCGATACTTTTGCGCAAGCCACGCGCAATACCTGCCCGGAAAACCTGGTACTGAGCCATGATTTACTTGAAGGATGCTATGCTCGCTCGGGGTTGCTCAGTGAAGTTCTGCTTTATGAGCAGTACCCTAATCATTACCTGACTGATGTATCCCGGCGTACCCGCTGGATACGCGGTGACTGGCAGTTGCTTAACTGGCTGAAATTCAACGTCAGAAAGGCGGACGGAACGCATGACAAAAACCCGCTGACCACGCTTTCACGCTGGAAATTGCTGGATAATTTGCGCCGCAGCCTGGTCGCACCGTCATTTCTGATACTGGTATTTTGCGCCATTTTGCTGGTTCCGAATCCCTTGTTCTGGCTGGCGGTGCTGGCCGTTGCGCTGCTACTTCCTGGCGCGTTGGTTCTGGCCCAGGATCTCGCGAACAAACCCGCCCGACGACCGTTCTTGCAGCATCTCAAACTGGTTTCTTACGGAGGACTTAAACGTCTGATGCGCGTTGGCATGGGGTTTATCACGCTTCCTCATGAAGCCGGGTATTCGCTTCAGGCCATTGCGGTGACGTTATGGCGTCTGGGTATTAGCCATCACAACCTCAATCAGTGGGCCAGTTTTGACCAAACCGCGTCAGGAGCAAAAACTTCACCGCTGCGTTTTTATCGCGCGATGTGGCTCAATGTGGTTTCAGGTATTGCGTTAATCGCTCTGACATCCTGGCTTTCACCGATGCTGCTGTTTTTTGCGGTACCCATTGGCGTCCTGTGGTGCCTGGCTCCTTTGTTATTAAGCTGGTTGAGCCGCGAACCTGTCCGCCAGACCATCACGTTTAATGCTGAAAACAAACGCCTGTTGCGCCAGAGTAGCCGCGAGATCTGGGCCTTTTTTGAAACGTTTGTCACTGAGAAAGAAAACTGGCTACCGCCGGATAACTACCAGGAAATTCCCCAGCCGGTGATTGCTCATCGCACTTCGCCGACCAACATAGGTTTGTCGCTGATGGCCAACCTGACGGCGTGGGATTTTGGTTATATTCCGCAAGGTGACATGCTGCAACGCATCACGCTGACGCTCGACACGCTGGATAAAATGGAGCATTACCGGGGGCATTTATATAACTGGTATGACACTCTCACCCTAGTTCCGCTCAATCCACGCTATGTCTCAAGTGTGGATAGCGGGAATATGGCCGGGCATTTGCTTACCCTTAGCGCGGGTTTAACCGGGCTGCGTAACCAACCGATCCTTAACACCCGGCAATTGCTGATGGGGCTTGAGGACACGTTGCAAATCCTCGAGAAAACCTGGGGTCAACATGCCCCGACGTCGTTGCGTCAGTTGCATAACCATTGCAAAACGGCGTTTACACTCCATCCGTCGTTACTCTTCCCAGAACTGAAAAATATGCGGGCGCAAAGTAATCGCCTGCACGCCCTGTGTAGTCACGAGGATGGGAGGATTCGCCGCTGGGTGGATCATCTTCAGCATCAGTTAGTGCTTATCTGCCACGAGTGGACGCATTTCCTCAGCTGGCTGCCCGCGCAGTGGGAGAGTGAATCGCTACCCACGCTATCCTGGCTGGCGCAGGCGAAACATAGCGGCGAAGGCACACCCTCAGAATCCGTGATTCGCCAGGCTCGCACGCGTCTGGATATTATTACCGAGCTGGAACAACGCCTGACTGAACACGCCCGAATGGATTTCGTCTTCCTGTATAACGAAGTCACCAGCCTGCTGAGTGTGGGATATAACTGCGACAACAATAAGCTCGATAACAGCCATTACGATTTGCTGCCCTCTGAAATTCGCCTGACCAGTTTCCTTGCGATTGCCACCAATCAATTACCGCTGAAAAGCTGGTTCGCGCTGGGGCGCTTGTTTACCACCATTGATAACGAAACGGCGTTGATGTCGTGGAGCGGATCAATGTTTGAATATCTGATGCCAAACCTGGTGATGCCGACCTATCCCGGAAGCCTGCTCGAAGAGATGAGCCAGTCGGCGGTGAAACGCCAGATTGACTGGAGCAAAGAGCGGGGCGTGCCGTGGGGGATTTCGGAGTCGGGTTACTACTCCTTCGATGCGCTGCAAAATTATCAGTATCACGCTTTTGGTGTGCCAGGGCTTGGCTTACGCCGTGGGCTTGCGGATGACATGGTGATCGCCCCTTATGCCACCATGATGGCGTTAACTATCTCGCCGCATAAAGCCTGTGAAAATCTTCTGAAACTTGAGAAAAACGGCGCTCGTGGGGAATACGGTTTTTATGAGTCGCTGGACTACACGCCGTCACGCCTGGCCAGCGGCCAGATGTATGCCGTGGTGCGTTCGTGGATGGCGCACCACCAGGGAATGGCATTCCAGGCACTTTCGCATGTGCTTTCAGGTGCGCCGATGGTAGACAGATTCATGACCAGCCCGGCGTTTCAGTCGGCACGTTTGTTATTGCAAGAAAGGGTGCCTGATGCGGTTGAGTTGTACAGCCCGCGTCGCCATTTCGAATCTCACGAAGGGGTCCTGCAACCTGTTCAGTATGAAACCCGCGAGTTTACTGATGTTGATAGCCTGATTCCCGAAGTCCAGTTGTTATCGAATTCAAATTATCACCTGATGGTTAGCCAGTCTGGCGGCGGTTATAGTCGCTGGAAAGACCTGGCGTTAACCCGCTGGCGCAGCGACGCGACCTGCGATAACTGGGGCGCGTTTTGCTATATCAGTGACCCTGTCACAAATGAAGTGTGGAGTAATACCTGGCAACCGCTCGGTGAGCCCGTCACCCAGTACGACGCGATATTTACCGATGCCGGAGCCGAGTTCAAACTTATGGCGGGAACGGTTGGCGTGAAAACGCAGATTGTTGTCTCACCCGAAGATGATATTGAGTTGCGGCGTGTGACGCTGCTGCACCGGGGGCGGCAACCGCGCACCATCGAGCTGACGACTTATGCCGAAGTGGTTCTGGCGCCCAATGAAAGTGACATGGCGCATCCGGCATTCAGTAATTTGTTTATTCAGACGGAGCTGGTTCCCGAGCAGCACGGCATTCTTTGCCATCGTCGCCCTCGCTCGCCGGATGAACGTTGCCCGTGGATGTTTCATACCATGGTGGTACACGGGCAGGCGCAAAACGAAATCTCGTTTGAAACTGACCGCGCAAAATTCCTTGGGCGCGGAAGAACACCCGCCAATGCCATTGTGACTGAACAAGGCGGTTTGCTCAGTAATAGCGTGGGGCCAGTACTTGACCCGATTCTTGCCATTCGCCAGTCCATCGTTTTACAGCCTGGCTTGCCGGTGACGGTCGATATTATTTATGGCGTGACGGAAAGCCGCCAGCAAAGCCTGGCATTGGTGGAGAAATATCATGACCATCCGATTGCCGATCGCGTATTTGAACTCGCGTGGTCGCATAGCCAGATAGTCTTGCGCCAGATTAATGCCAATGAAGACGATGCAACGCTGTTTAACCGCCTGGCAAGCGCGGTGCTTTTCCCAGGCCCCGAACTGCGTGCGGATGCGAAAACGCTGTGTCGTAACCGGCGCGGGCAGTCAGGTTTGTGGGGATGGTCTATTTCCGGCGACCTGCCGATCGTCATTCTTAATATCACCAGCGATGAAAGTATTCTGCTTATCACCACCATGATTCAGGCGCACCATTACTGGCGCTTAAAAGGCCTGGCCGTCGATTTAGTGATTCTCAATGATAATCCTGGGGGTTATCAGCAGGAGTTACAAAATCAGATAGTAGAACTGCTGATGGCGGGTTCTGAAGCCAGCCAGATAGACAAACCCGGCGGTATTTTTGTGCGTAACGGCGAGCATATGTCGGCAGAAGACAGGCTTTTGCTGCTGAGTGTGGCGCAAATTGTCCTTGATGATCGCGCTGGTGGCCTGAAAGAGCAGCTCAATCAGCGGCTGCAGGTGACGATCCCAACCCAGCAAGCGTTTATTCCGCGCATTGCTACACCGGCTAATCAGCACGAACCGTGGCAGCCGGATACCCGCGCACTGGTGTTTTTCAATGGCCGCGGCGGGTTCTCGCAAGATGGCCGTGAATACCAGATTACGCTTGATGAAAACGACCAGACGCCCGCGCCGTGGGCAAACGTACTGGCGAATGCCAGTTTTGGTACCGTTATTTCTGAGGCGGGGCAAGCCTATACCTGGTATGAGAATGCCCATGAGTATCGCCTCACGCCGTGGGAAAACGATCCGATCAGCGATCGTTCCGGGGAAGCGTATTACCTGCGCGATGAAGAAAGCGGAGCCGTCTGGTCGCCCACCACGTTACCGGTGCGCGGCAACGGGCACTATCTTTCCCGTCACGGCTTTGGTTACAGCGTTTTCGCGCACCGTGAAACAGGCATCGACACGGAATTAACGGTGCTGGTGGCGGAACATGCCCCGGTCAAAATTGCCATTCTGACGCTCAGTAACACCTCCGGGCGCACACGCAAAATCTCGGTTACCGGTTATGTGGAATGGGCGTTGGGCGAGTCTCGCAGCAAATCGGCGATGCATGTGGTGACTCGCGCCTCGACGACCGGGCTTGGCTGTGGGGTGCTGGCGAATAATTTCTACAGTAGCAATGGGTCGGAAAGAACCGCTTTCTTTGCGGTGACGGGCGTGCATTGTTCAGTGACGGGCGACCGCCGAGAGTTTTTGGGGCGCAATGGTTCACAGCGTGATTCGGCGGCCATGAAACAGCGTACTTTGTCGGGTAAAACCGGCGCGGGGCTGGACCCGTGCGGTGCGATTCAGTCTGCCACCACCATCATTGACGGCGATCAGCGGACATTTATTTTTGTGCTGGGTATCGGGCAGAACACGCAGGATGCGGAGCAGATGATTAACCAGTATCTGAATGAAGATGCCGCCCGCAGCGAGCTGGCGAATGTTCACAGTTACTGGCATCGCATGCTTGACCAGATTGTCGTTTCCACGCCTGACCCTGCGGTTAACTTGCTTGCCAATGGCTGGCTGCTGTATCAGACCATCGCTTGCCGCCTGATGGCTCGCAGCGGCTACTATCAGTCTGGTGGCGCTTTCGGGTTCCGCGATCAGCTTCAGGATACGCTGGCTTTGAGCCATGCCGCACCAGAACGGCTACGCGAGCAAATCCTGCTCTGCGCTTCGCGTCAGTTTGTGGAAGGGGATGTTCAACACTGGTGGCATCCGCCGTTAGGCAATGGTGTTCGCACCCGTTGTTCGGATGATTATCTCTGGCTGCCGCTGTCTATTTGCCATTACGTGGCGACGACCGGTGATATCGGCTTACTCGAACATCCTTTGCCGTACCTTGAAGGCCGTGAATTGCAGCCGGGCGAAGAATCGGCCTATGAACAGCCGATTATAAGCGCGCTTGAAGAAACGCTGTGGCAACACGGGGTAAAAGCCATTCGCCACGGTTTGCGTTTTGGTCAACACGGTTTGCCTTTGATGGGCGCGGGAGACTGGAACGATGGCATGAACCTGGTCGGGCTGGAAGGCAAGGGCGAGAGCGTCTGGCTGGGGTTCTTCCTCTACGATGTTTTGCAGCAATTTGCGAAGCTTGCCGAGCAAATCCACGATGAAGAAATAGCCACGCTGTGTCGTGAAGAGGCGGCAAAACTGCAAATCAAACTTGAGGCGGGTGCCTGGGATGGCGCCTGGTATCGCCGGGGCTATTTTGATAGCGGAGAAGCGCTCGGTTCGCAGAGTGCGAAAGAGTGCCAGATAGATGCTATTGCCCAAAGTTGGGCGGTGTTGTCGGGCGCGGGAAGTGCGGAACGTTGTGCGCAAGCGATACAGGCGCTGGACTCGCGCCTGGTTGATAGCGAGGCAGGGCTGATAAAACTGCTGACTCCACCATTTAACGGCAACGGGCCAAACCCCGGTTACATTCAGGGTTACCTGCCTGGCGTCCGTGAAAACGGCGGGCAATATACTCACGGGGCTATTTGGGCGGTGATGGCTTTTGCGCGCAGCGGCAATATCGAACGGGCCTGGCAACTCTGGGCGCTGATCAATCCGATAAATCACGGCCTTAATGCGGATGCGATAGCGCGTTACAAGGTCGAGCCATACGTGATGACGGCGGATATTTACAGCGTTGCGCCGCATACCGGGCGCGGTGGCTGGAGCTGGTATACCGGTTCGGCAGGCTGGGCGTATCGGTTAATCATCGAAACGTTGCTGGGGGTTGAGCGCCACGGCGATTCAATCACGGCTCATCCGTTACTGCCGCGCGACTGGCCTTCAGTGAGCCTGGTTTATCGCCACGGCTCAAGTGATTATCAGATTAACGCGCAGCGTAGCACGGGTGATTATCAGCTGATAGTGGATGGCGTGCCGTTACCCGGAAATACCATAGCGTTGTTGGATGATGGTCAACGGCATGTGGTGGAAATAAGCCTGGGAGCTACGGCCTAAAAGGCGACCAACCAGCGCTTACCGTCGGCTTTCATTTTTGCTTCAAGTTCGCTGCCGCGCGTGGCGAATACGCGGCCCAGAGGGAATCCGCTCTGTTCCAGCAAATAGGCCAGAGCGGCATATTCACGCGGATACTTCACAACAATCGCCGGGTCAATATCCACCGGACCTAACGGGAACGTAAAGGTGCCGATATCGTAAACACTCTGGCGGTGGAACAGTTTCCACTCGCCATTTCTTTTTTCTGCGAGATCGTAAAAACGGTTGTGACACTCACAGCCAATATTGAGCTTCACGTTCTCGGCAATGATGATCGCGTTGGTTTCAAGAATCGCCTTATCCCCGGCTTCATTGAAGGTAATGGCAGGAGTGGCGATGAGATGTTTAGTGCGCAGTGCGGAAGCCCCCATGCGCATTGAACCATCGACAAAGTCGCTTCCCAAGCCTTCAAACCAGGTAATTTCAATGGTGCCATCAGGATGGAACAGATCCCGTAACTGGTCCCATTCGCCTAAATCGCGGTGCATCCAGCCATTCATAAGGTCATTAAGTTGTTGGCGATCTTGTAGTTGGTTTTGCATGTTTTCAATTCCTGTTAGTTGACTGGATTTAGTTTGGATGCAAAGTACGATAAGCTCAAATATATAGATTTTACTGATTAATCATTTTTAATGATTAATGGAGTGGTTATGGATTTACGTCACCTGAAGTATTTTTTAGCCGTCGCCGAAGAGCGGCATTTTGGCCGGGCGGCGCAACGGCTCAACATTGTTCAACCTGCTTTAAGTATGCAGATTAAAGCCCTTGAAGCTGAGTTGGGCGGCCCGTTATTCATTCGTACCAGCCGCCACGTTGAACTCACCGAAGCCGGGAAACTTTTGCAGGTTGAGGCCACGCGCACACTCGAACAAGTGGAACATACCCGCCTCGCGGTTGAGCGCGCCATGCGTGGAGAAACGGGCAGGGTGCGGATAGGGTTTGCCGGCAATGCGGTCTTCAGTGGGCGATTGATGCAGGACATACGCTCATTTCATCAGGTTTATCCAGATGCTGAATTGATTTGCCAGGAACTTGCGCCGCAGTTGCAACATGAAGCCATTCAGAACGGGACTCTGGATGTGGGTTATATGCCGGATTACTATCCGGAGCATGATTCAGCCCTTGTCTATGAATGCGTGGGGGAATGGTCAAGAGTTGTGGTGATGGCAAGCGATCATAGACTCGCCGATAAAGAGCGCCTGACAATAGACATGCTGGCCCATGAGCCGATGATTGTGTACTCAATTAATGATGTGGATTCGCAACTGGATACTCAGTTACAAAGGCTACTTGGCGATTCCCTGAACATTGCCTGGCGTATTTCCAGTTCACTGAGCGTCCTCGCCATGGCTGGTGCCGGGCTGGGTATTGCTTTGGTTCCCGCGCCGTTAGCTCAGGTGGCCATCCCCGGTGTCGTTTATCGGGTGCTTGATTCGAAGGAGTTGTCAGCAAATCTGATGATGGTCAGTCGGAAAGACGAACCCAGCGCCGCGGTAATGGCTTACCTGAATCACAGCCGTCAATACGGTTGTCGCGCTGGAGAATGAAATATCAGAGGTATTAGTCACCAGGGGAATGAGGCGGATTAATAAATGGATTCCGTCTTACCTTCATTATTTTCCTATCCTTAACATTTTCAGTCTTAAATAGGACTGTTTAATGTTTTGAAAACGATAAAGTTTAAATGATGATGCTTTAACCTTGCCTTATCGGCGTGATTTTTTTGACAGATGACCCAAATGAAATGTAACTCACTTTTATATTTAACTCTCATGACATGTTTATATTCGCAAACACAGGCATGGGCTGATTCTCCTCCTCCATCATCTGTGAATGTGGATGTACCCGCTAAACCCGAGGTTGCGGACGCGAAGCCTGAAGACACCACGAAAATAACGCCGCCAGCCGCAACAGTCCCACCGGCCAACGAGGCCAACGCAGCAGTGCCTGAAGAAAATAAAAATTCTGCCCCTGAGTCGACGTCGCTGCCGGTGATCCCAGCTGAAACGGTGAGTGAAGAAACACCGACGGAGGCGGCCAAAGAGAGCGCACCAGTATTTAAACTCGACAGCGAAGAACAAAAACGTGCCTACGCTTCCGGCGTGGGCATGGCAAAAAATATTGAAGATCAGATAGCTGCACAGAAATTACTACATATCACGCTGGATAAAGACATTCTGGTGGCCGGGATGATGGACGCCTTTAACCATCAGCAGAAAATGAGCGATAACGATGTGCATAACACTTTGTCAGTGTTTGACGAGCAAATTAAGGTTCTGACGGCGGCTCAAAATGATAAACGTCTGGCTACCAGTAATACGTATATCGCTAATTTCTCGCAACGCGAGGGCGCTAAAAAGTCGCAGAAAGGGTTCTATTACATTGTGGAGAGCAAGGGCGAGGGGAGTAATATTACTGATGACTCGACGGTGGCGATTCGTTTTAAAGGAACGCTGATTGACGGCACCGTGGTTGATGAGCCTTCGGTGCAAAACGCTAACCAGATTTTCCGCGTTAAAAATATGATGCCTGCATTACGTGACACCGTTAAATTACTGCATGCAGGCGGAAAAATTCAGGTACTGATCCCGCCTTCGCTGGTTGAGGGCACCGTCAGACTGGAACATCCCGTACCGGTGAACTCTCTGCTGATTTACAGCATGGAGGTTGTTGATGTAAATGACTAACCTAAATCGGGTTTGAAATACTTACAGATACAATAGAGCTTTTAACAAAAAAGATGGGTTGGTGAGTCCAACCCATCTTTTTTTATAGTATAAAATGCGCGCTCAGTACTCTTCTCACTGGGTCATTTGAGTGGTGTTATCTTCAGCGTTTGTGGATGGGAAAAGTTTGTCATACGTTGATTGCAATTGAATTAACTCAGCTGTTCTTCCCTGATACTTAAGGATTTGCATCATACTTTTGTAGATATTCTTATCATTATGTTTACTCGTCCATTTTTCTGCTCGGCGCATAAACTCATCAAGATTAGCCGGGTCAGCTGAGAAATTGTAGGCGATGAGCAGGGAGACCATGCTGTCAAATTCCACACGATTTTGTTGAATTGAAAAATACCACGGTATAGAAGTCGGGAAGTTTACAAAGTTATCACGCTCAGTCTTTGTGAGTTGATTGTTCGAATAAAGGCCTGCCGCAGATGCACAGACAAATAATATACCGATGGCAGAATAGCCATATTTTCTCCACGCTGTCATTTCATGTCCATGAGATGACGACGCCACTGTGTCAACAACACCGATGCGAAGTAGAACAATAAATAATATGAAATGCACATATGATTGATAGAATGGATATTCCAGGCATAAATGTGCAAGTAATGGCAAAACCAGAAGAGCATATGAATATTCGGTACGGCCCATTTTTGATGCGCGGATGACGATCACTATCCACCCGGCAAGCAATATTAATATTCCACTTAGCGCAATTATTCCCCCCTGGAACCAGGCATATAACAGTTCATTATGGGGGTGGGTGACAACTTCAGAATATGTGAAGGAAGATTGCGGGTGCATCAGTACCCAGCGGCTAAACGCATACTCGAAATTACCATATCCCCAACCAGACCAGGGCTTTTGAAGTATCATCTGGAATGTTGTCGTCAAAATTCCCCAGCGAGCGTGGGTGGAAGAATCATAATCACGGGCTAAAAGATAACTATTATTACCGAGCGTAATATGAACGTGTTCTTTTATATACCACGCAACCAGTGAGGTTAATAATAAAACAATGAATGCTGTGAAAATCTGGAATGATTTATCTTTACGATGAAGCAGGGAAATAATAGCAAGTGTAACAATCTCACCGATTAACCCAGCACGAGATTGATTGATAACAAGAATGAAAGATAACAGCCCAAGCCCAAGAAGATATAAATATCGATAAGCGCGGCGTGTTTCTGACAGATAAATAATGAACCCGCAACCTATACCTGAGGCAATAAAGCTGGCAAAGAGATTAACTTGCTGAAAACTACCATAAGGTCTTCCGCTGTTAATCAGCCAGTTATACTCCATTACCTCCTTTGCCATCATGGGGGAAAATGTCTGAATAATCCCCAGTGCCATCTGGCAAAGCGATGCGAAAAATATTACTTTTAAAATATAATTCTTATGCTTCGGCGTTAAACGCACACTGACAAGTATATACCAGATAATCATTCCGAATAAGAGTACGCAGGCTCCGGAGTTAATCCCGCTATATAAAATCCATGGGAGAAACAATAACCCTGCGCCGATTAATATCAGAGGCGTGCTTAGGGGGCTATCTGCTAAAATCCTCTGGCGCCAGGCTATGCATAATACAGTGATGCCTGCCCAAAAAATTATAATGTTATTATAAGGTAATTCAAATCCCTTTCCGCCCGAGTTGGGCACGTAGATACAAAAGGAACACAAGGCAATTAATATAATAAATTTTAGCATTTAGCTATTTTCCGGGAATAATTTGCGGTTATATAAGTTATATGTGAGGTGATTTAAATGCGATATGTAGAAATATGCAGCGTTCATAACCATGAAGGGTATTCATGATTATGAAAAATTAATTTTAACGAATATTATTGTTGAGTCATAATCAACGTGGCGCTTGCGGTAAACTCTCCGGTAGGCACTTCACCTATGCTCACTGCAGGGTCACGCACAATCTCAAAAGCCAGGTCTAAAGTATTGGAACCTTCTAAGAAACTCACCGGCACGATATCTGTGGGTGCTAATACTTCACTGTTATAGATAATACTAACCCCAAGGCCATTGGAACTCGACTTCACGACTTCCTTACCGTTTACCGTGAGCGGGGTGTAAGCCAGTTGCATATTCACATCCACAGTCCCACCGGTGCAACTGACGGGTATCTGTTTGTTTTGAAGTGTACCGTTACCCGGGCTTGTACCAATAAGGGCACGGTCAACAGAGCCCAGTGAGACGTTCAGGTCAGAACTGTTATTTATTGTGCAGAATGTTGGCGCCGGGGGTGGAGTGGGCGGAAGGGGGGGAACATCCGTGCAAGCACCTTCGGCGGCAGGAAGTGAATATTCGAGATTAGTATCAGTATTACGGAGTACAAAACAAGTCCATCCATGAGTTAAAGTAGTAGGAAGATGGATAGGTGTTAGGGCGTCAACTCCAGCTAATTTCAATTTATTAAGTGGCGTTACCGTATCAAATTCAGTTTGTTTTCCGCTTTTAAGTTCTGCACTCCCAGAATAAGGTCCCCTTAATCCCATTGCATTCTCATTGACATATGTCACTATTGAATAGTGACCGGGTGTTGGAAAGTAAACTGTGCCCACTATAGTGACTGTACAGTTATAACCCCTATTCTGTGCTAACATCGGATCCTGAGTAGCAAATGCGACTGCTGGTATCTCTCCACCGTTTACGTTAGGGCATGCCATGCCGTACCATCCGTTATTGGCGGTAACGCCGTAAAGGTTGGGAATCTGATTATTCGCTTCGCTGCGATTTGAAAAAAGCAATGCGCTACAAAAAAACAGAGATGCAATAACCTTAATATTTCGCTGATATCGATGAGTTTGTTCTGGCATGTTATGTTCCTCGCTATATTAAGGGTAAGCTATTTCAAATGTGGCGATGGCGGTGAATGTTCCCGGCACGATATTCTGGTTCGCAATGGCATCAGGTTCACCTTCAACATAAGCCATAAAAGTAATACTTGTCGTGCCTGCCTCTAATGCGAGAGGTTTTGTCGCTTCGTTGAAGGGTATTGGAATGCCGGCTTGATCTTCCATTCCAATAGCAATCCCCGTTGCTGTCCCTGTCACTGCCAGTAAACCGGGAAGATTTGTGCTCTCGCTCCCGGTAAAAGTCATGGTGACGCTGTTAGCGAGCGCGATATCGCAGTTAATTAGATTGATGGTGAACGGTATAGCGGGAGTCCGGCCATATAAATACAGTGACTTTTGTACCACCGATCTAAAATCCACCTCGAAATCTGTTGTGGCCGGATCAAGCTCACATGGCTCGCTGACTAAAGTGCCCCCGAACTTCAGATTGTCATCGACTGCATGGGCAGAGAATGCTGTCGTGAAAACGAGAATGACACAGGCTAATCCTGTGTAAATAAAATGTATTAAACTCCGACTGTCATTCATTCGTATTATGTCCCATATTACTGATAATCAGCAGTCAGCGTTGCTGTGGCTGTAAAAGTTTGTTCTGTCAGATCTTTTGACGGATCTTTTACTGGCACCGCTTTTAGCGTAAACGATGAAGCTTCTCCTAATGTCGTCGACAATGCTTCATTCAGTACCATTGGTTTATCATTCAATTGTATTTGTATCCCCAGGCCATCAGCATTTGTTGTCACTGCGGCATCATCAAAACTCTCCTGAATACCTGTTATTTTCAGAGAGAGTGGGGTGCTATCAGCCACGCCGTTACAATCGATTGAGAAGGGGATAGTGCGTATATATGCTATGCCATCAACTTTATTTACTCCTACGTTGCCAAATGGGATCTCCATGACTTCATTGTTATTGATTGTGCATGGGGAAGAAACGTTAAAGGTTCCTTTAAAATTAACGTTTATCTGATCTCCCGTTTGGGCAGCAAAACTATTGGGCACCGTTCCCATAATCAACAGGCTGATAATTGAGAGGGCAATTCGGATATTCACTTTTCTCATCTCTAATTTCTCAATTAAATGCCATGATTAATGTACCGGATGCGCTAAAAGTATCACCATTCTTAACATCCTCAGTATTATCAGTACTGAGCTGAACGAGTTGAGCCTCAAGTGCAGGAGGGGCGCTTTGATTAATATCAAACCATTCCCCCATAGATTGGGCTTCACCGTTAACCAAAAGCTGTATACCTATGAGATTACTTGTCGTGCTGAGTACTTGTGTACCACCATGTGTGACATAAGTACCGCTCGCAGAGTTAAATCTCATTTGCAGTAAACCTGCAGAATCGCCAGTACAAGTGAATTCAGTTGCCAGGGGTTTTACGTAATCCCCATCAAGCTCAACGGTATTATTACTGGCACCTTTTAATTTAACTTGTAAAAAATCTATGGTAACGGTTCCTCCCTGATTGAATACACAAGAGCCATTAGCCATAACGGTGCCAGTCATATTGATATTGAGCTCATATTTACTGCCAGGATCTGCGTGAACTGCTGTGCAGGGGGATAATAACAATCCTGCAGTGGTCAGAAATAGACTCAAGACGCGCAAGAACCGTTGCCCGAGAATATTAATTATCGTGTTACCCTTAGTCATAATTCACCTGAAAATCTGCGACAGCTCTGAATTGACCTGTCGTTAATGGCCCGGATGTGCGGACGAGCGAGATTTTATAGACAAGTTCATCATTTGATACAGAAACAAATTGTGGTTCCCCTCGCATACCCGGGGAAACTTGTCGGCCTAAACCATCTCGTAATAACAGCCCCACACCACTTACACCGGTGACAGCAAAGAGAGAAGGTCTATCGGCATCTGCATGAGCTAAAAAACTGACGGTGAGACTGGGTTGGATCGTGTCCCAAGAACGGGTGCCTGTGTAACGGTTTATCTGGTTACTTCCCGTTTGCTTACAGTTGTGTAGGCGCAGGACAAATGTCACTGCCCGTCCTTCATCTCCCGAATTCAGTAGTTCACCCCGGGAATAATTGCCCAACATGACATCCTGGAATGTTGAACCCATGTCTAAGTCACATGCTCCACTCACAAGCTGACCATGAACATGTAATTCACCTTGCTCGCCTTCAGTTGCAAAAGCTTGCTGCTTCAGTGTCACACCCGCCAATAGGGTCAAAATGACTATTTTTATAAATTTATGGCCAAAACATTGGCGCTGCGCATTCTGAATGTTCATATCGTTCTCCGTGGGCTTACTTCAGAATATTTCCTGTTTGCTATCAGCCGGCCTTTACACTTTCAACAGAACAGGTCGAACCGCTACATTTGAAAATCAGTTTTGGTCTTCCGCCAAAATCATTTATGAACGTCAGGACAGGTTTTGCTCCCAAAGAGGATGCACTACCGCCCAGAGAGATATTACTTTTAGGACTCACCATGACACTCTTAAATCCGGCGACATCTTTCCCTTTTTCTGCCGTAGATGCCCCTACAATAGTGATGAAATAGGGTGTTGGGTTCGTTATTTGATAACTATCCCCCTGGCGAGTTAAGGTTATTTTTTTGGCTGGTTCATTTTCAGCTCCCTGGCCGAGGGCCAGTGCGGCAGGTCGATAAAACATTTTTACGCGCGTCTGCAATGCGAGTTGTAAAGTATTAGGCTTACTGCTTTTCGGTGGTATTTCGCGGGTATTAAAATAAAACAGAGATTCGCGATCTTGCGGAAGGGATGCCGTATCACTTCTTGTTTGAATTTTGACTTGTCCTTTTGCTTCCGCTTCTACACGTTGTAACGGAGGCAGTGCCATCATAGGGGACTCTATTTTTTTCCCTTCTGCGTTTTCAATCCATGACTGAGCCAGGTAAGGTAATGTTTTATTTTGGTTACTTATAGTGACAGACATGGAGTCTTTACTGCCATCAAAAATGATTCGTGTGCGATCTAACGCTATTGCTGCATTAGCTTGCTGCACGAGCAGTGCGAATGCAGTAACACATAAAACAGTGGTGATTTTTTTCGCTTGAATTTTCATATTTGATTCGTTCTTCTCTATAAGAGTGATTAAGGATATGGAGTGGAGTGATTAACGTAGATTTTCAGTAAGTTTGAGTGGGCAGAATAATAGGGAAGTCCCTGTATTATTCTGCCCGTTATTTCGCTTTTACTCTTTCGCGTGTTCTTGTTCGCTTGTTTTTAGCAATCTGCATGGCAGTAAAATATTTTTATCTAAGGATGGTAAAGATGGCGGTAAATCAACACGACATTCTGCGCCATCATTCCAACTGACATCCATCGATTCCTTAGGTTGAATACCCGATAACCATACAGTGCCATCATCTCCAACGATTCCGGTCTGAATCCCGCTTGCATTGCGAACCTCAGCGCCAAATGGAGGAGAACTACCGTCAGCAAGCTTAATCACAGCCATTGCTTTCTGCCCGGCCAAAATACCAAATTTGCGATAACCGATTGCACCTTCAGTCAACGTCGCTTGTACCACTGAGCGGGTTGCATCGACGTTTTCTGGCAAAGCTTCAAGATCAACATTCAGGCTATTACGATAATAATTACTAATGTCACTGACTACTGCTTTGCCAAACATATTGGTATGAGTGACACTTCCATTTCCCCGAACCGGGACACCACTAACACCATCGGTGTCCAGCATCATTCGCGTTCCACCAAGAGCGTTGATACGATGTAAAGCAACTCCGTGCGTTGTGGCAGTGATTCCGCCTTGCAGCGACAGGCCGAAGGCGCGGTAATTAAGCTCGGCTAATCCCTTCCGGGGTTGCTGTTATTATATATACTCTTATTGTTTTATTCTGTTTATTACTTCTCTTATTGCTACTTTCTCTTATTGTCACCTCTGATTTGTTAATTGTTCAATGAAGGACTTCATTTGTTTTAAGCCCTCCGCAGGAGAGCCAATGCGGCTTGAGCTGACAAATAACAATTACTATATAATATTAAAAGAAAAGAGAGTCTCCACAGAAGTGAAGACCCGTAACAAAATTAATAAAAGAAGAATCAGAGATTCACTTTATCAAAGTCTGTTTCTAGAAACTAAAATCAACAGGTGTATTTCTGAATGCTTTATACTGACTGTTGTTCATTGGGCTAAACTTAATGTATTTGATTCGGCTTAAAACATAAGAGCATGCATCCTTATCACCAGACTCAACTTTTGTAGACAACACATTTCCGTTTTGAGCGAACCATATATTTATAGAGCACTTTTGCCCCGTTAAACTGGACGCTCCTTCATTAATGCGGCCAAGTGCATTGCGTATCTCTGTGCCATAACTTTGAATATCCTGTCTTTCTTTTATTTCTTCTGGTGATAAAGATTTCACTTCAGTTGATTTGCTTTCATCATTTGTTTGAGATGGTTTCTTTCCGGCATTGCAACCCATGCGATATGCCTGAGCGATTTCAATATACTCAGCGCGTCCCATTCCATCTAATGTATCTGCTTGCTCCCTGAATTGCCGTATTTTTCTTTCGCATACGGAGTTTCGACCTTGCATAGATTCTTTGGCTCCATTGAGGCACATTTCATAAACTACATTTGGGTCAGCTATTCGGGATGCGCTGGCATATGAGTTACATGTTGCGCTTACTCTCATTTGCATCTGTGATGGAGTTATCGCCATTGACGAATTTGAAAACAGCAAACCAGATGCAGATAGAATCAAGGGAAGGGTGATTAACATTTTCATTGAGCACCTTCCTGTAAAATGCACTCAATTCCCATCGCATCACCACCCCAGAGAACTAGGGTTGGCGCACCACCTGAAACACCCTGAGTACTCATATCCAGTGCGAGGATGTAAAAGTTATCCTTACCAACATCAAACTCGTAGTTAACAAGTGGACTGCCGCTTGTCTGATAAACAGACTGCTGAATATCCTGAATGCGCTTCTGAGAAATCAGTTTGCCATGATGGAATAGTTTTATTGTGCCAGCATCTTTTTTGTAGCTCAGAAATCCACTGTCAGCACTTCCGGTGACGTGTCGTTCAATACTCCAGCCATCACGACACACGATGTTGTCAGCCATCGCCAGAGCAGGAGCAATCAGGCATGCAGTTGCAGTCAAAGTCAGTATCAGTCGTTTCATTTAAATCAGGTCCTGAAGAAAAACAACAGGACGACCAGTAGTTCAGATAAAAGGCCGCAAGACATTTCAGCCGTTATGCGAACCAAGCGACAATTGAACGAACATGTTATGCATGGTAAAGACTAACCACAAAGTCACTGGATTCTGCCTTAGCTTATCTTGGTGCGCATAATGTATATTATGTTAAATCAAATATCAGAATACAAACCCGATACCATCTCAGAACTCACCAGGCTAACTCACCTCACCCTTTGCCAGATTCCCATGCCATCACCCTTGGTTAACAAACGGAACTGAAATAGCTGACCGGCAGCCGTCCACAGTTCCGTATTGCTTACTAAAAACTTATGATGAGTAATCGGATTTTACTTCGCTTTCTATATAACTATTATCAATCAAGCTGCCAGTAAAGCGGCGTGCCGTAAACTTCCACAAAGTAATCAATGAACGCCCGTACGTTTAATGGCGGTCGTCGCGCGTTGGGATAAATGGCGGCGATATGCTGCGGCTCTGTATTAATTGCCGCTTCGAATCCCTCCATGACTCTGACAAGATCACCATTTTTAAGACTGTCGCCAATGAGCCAGTCCGGGAAAAGAACCAATCCCATACCACCCAGCGCGCTGGTCAGTAAAGATTCCGCATTATTGGATGTCAGTAACCCGGTTACCGGATAATGAGTCCAACCGCCGCCTTGCTCCCTGAATAGCCAACGGTTTGGCCCTGCTGATCCTTTATAAACCAGACATTTATGATAAATGAGATCGGCTGGGAGCTCCGGCTCTCCATACTTTGCTATATAGCATGGGGAAGCTGCCAGATGATAATGCTGGGTTCCAAATATGCGGGCATGGAAAGAGGAATCCGTCAGTGTACCAATTCTGAAAATCACGTCTGCCGCATCCCTGTGTGGATCGATATAGTTATCAGTCTGCGTCAGTTCAATCAGCAACCTCGGATAGCGGGCTGAAAGTTCAGTAAGCCATGGAGCAATATGTCGCTGGCCAAAAAATACCGGTGCATTGACTCGTATCAGCCCTGCGGGCTCGAGGGATCGGTCCAGCAGCGCCTTACGCGCTTCACTCAACTGGTCAGTCATAGTGCGGGCATAGTCAATAAATAGCCGACCCGCTTCAGTGGGGATCACTGCTCGGGTATTACGATAAAAAAGCTGCTGCCCAAGCGTGTCCTCAAGTTGCAGGATCACCCGCGAAATCATTGACGCTGAGACCCCTTCTCGCCTTGCGACAGCTGAAAAACTCTGTTCGTCAAACACACCGATGAAAAACATCAGCGTGCGGAAATTAATGGCACTCGGATCGTACATTATCGCGATTCCTGCAAAGGTGTTTCCTGAATTATACCGTTTTTCATTATCCCCCGCTGTTATAGGATCCTGCACCTAAGCCACTGGAGAGTGTTATATGCAGCTTTTATTTATATTTCTCGTCGTTGCCGGCGGGATGGGGTTATCCGTTGAAGCGGGTTTATTAGGGCCGCTGGGCGGCGAGGTCGGCGACTTATGGGCCACTTTCAGCATTTTCGGAGTCGGCGCGGCGCTGACATTCTTGCTGATGTTGTTCTTTAGCCCACGAAACAGCCCTTCATTCTTTACTCAACCCTCATGGACTTTGTTGGGCGGAATTTTGGGCCCGGTATACGTCGTCATCCTGACCGTTGCGGTTCCCATTATCGGGATTGCAATGACGATGATTGGCATTCTGGCAGGACAAGTCTTCAAGAGCCTGGTCATTGACCACTACGGCTTGTTCGGCGCGGCGCATCGCAAAATTGACAGTAAACGAATTATTGCGCTGATTTTTATTGTTGCTGCGTTGTTTCTTGTGGCAAAAGGCTGAGGTCAACCTGTGAATATATTAATGATTTTTCTGGCAGTTATCGGGGGGGCGGTCCTTAGCATGCAGGCTGCCATTAATGGAAAGTTAGGCAGCAACGTTGGCGTGTTCCGCAGTGCGTTTTTGACTTTCTCCGTTGGGGCACTGGTCACCGCCCTGCTTATTTTCTTCTTCGAACCAAAGCATGCCATCACCTTGTTGGATGTGCCGAAATGGCAGTTGCTTGGCGCACTTTGTGGTGTTCCTTATATCGTCATTATGGTGCTGGCTGTTCAGCGTATTGGTGCGGCTGTTGCAACGGTTGCGGTTATCTTAGGTCAACTGACAATGAGTATGCTTATTGATAATTTTGGCTGGTTAGGTAATGAGGTCATTCACTTCTCCGCGACACGCCTTGGCGCTGTGGTCTGCCTGGGAATTGCACTTTGCTTCATCTATTCCAGTAATAAAGCTAATGTCGCGGCGACAGAAAAAAATACCGGTCAGGTGTCAGAGCAAGGCTAAACGCAGATTAGATACACGCGCATTCTGCCAGTAATAATGACCGGGTTCGATTCAGGCATCTTTCGCCGGACAGAACCCGGGGCAATGACTTACTGCTTCACCCACACGAGCTGCTCGACTTTGAATCCCAGATTGCGCGCAGTGTTCAGATAATCCTGCTTCACAGCATCCGGAATGGTTGGCGTTCGGGACAAAATCCACAAATAGTCACGGTTCGGACCGCTAACCAGCGCGTACTGGTAATCATCATCCAGCTTGATCACGTTATAGCCGCCATAAAACGGCCCGAAGAATGACACCTTCAGCGCGGCAGTCGTTGGTGCGCCAGTGAACGAAGCTTTCCCTTCACTCTCATTCCATTTGTTTTTAATCGGATCATATCCACGATTGAGCACGCTAATAGCGCCGTCGCTGCGCTTGCCATAAGTAGCAGTGACCTGCTCAAGGCCACGTTCGAAACGGTTTTCAAGGCGAGCGATTTCATACCATTTGCCAAGATAACGGCTGGCATCAAACCCAGTAATAGGCTCAACTCCTTTCGGCGGCGTGGGAGATTTACAAGCAACCAGGGTCAGTGCGATAGCGACTCCGGTCACAACAGGCCATAGCTTCATTGGAACTCCTTTCATCTACGCGGTTGGAAATAAAGTGTAGTGCAAACATCCTGCGCTACATTCAGCCGGGTAATATTCGTAGTATATTGAGAATATTCTCTGTTATCAGGTGAGACTTATGCCCTATTCCATCGGTGAATTTGCCCGTCTTTGCGGGATAAACGCCACCACCCTCCGCGCCTGGCAACGTCGTTATGGCCTGATCAAGCCGATGCGCACCGATGGCGGACACCGTCTTTATAGCGATGATGATGTTGAGCAGGCGCTAAAAATTCTCGACTGGGTGAAAAAAGGCGTTCCGGTCAGCCAGGTTAAACCCTTGCTGGCAAGGCCTGAAACACGTCAGACAAACAACTGGCTCAGTCTTCAGGAGAGCATGTTGCAGCGGCTGAAAGAGGGAAAAATCGAGTCTCTGCGTCAACAGATTTACGACTCGGGCCGCGAATATCCGCGCCCGGAGTTGGTCACGGAACTCCTGCGTCCATTGCGAAGTAAAGTCTCCGCCAACATTCCCGCGATAATGACTCTGCGCGAAATCCTCGACGGCATCATCATCTCCTACACCTCATTTTGCCTCGAAGGTGATAAAAAAGCGCCGGGCGATAATTACTTAATCACCGGTTGGTACCTTACCGACCCTTGCGAAATCTGGCTTGAAGCGTTAAAGCGCACAGGGCAAGGACAGCGGATTGACGTGCTTCCCGTGCCGCCTGTCATGCTTGCCCCGGAGATCTTCCCGGATCGAAAATGGCTGCTGGTCACTAGCGGCAAACTGACCGCCACCCGCAAAAATCAGATTGAACTCTGGCAGCAGCAAGTCGCTTCGCTCGAGGTCATTGCGCTCTAAACTCCTTCCTCTAAACTTGTACAAACACTATTATTTGTCTAAGTTTTAATAATGTGATTACCACATTGTTCACAGGCAAGGTGAAATTCATGAGCACTAAACCAGTCATTGGGATCAGCGGATGCTTAACCGGCTCCGCAGTCAGGTTTGACGGCGGTCATAAGCGGATGGGCTTTGTGATGGATGGACTCGCGCAGTGGGTAAATTTCAAACCCATCTGCCCGGAGATGGCCATCGGCCTGCCCGTTCCGCGCCCGGCGCTACGTCTGGTACAGACCAGCGAAGGGGATTTGCGAATGCGCTTTAGCCATGCGCCTCACGATGAGGTTACGGACAAAATGACCGCTTTCGCAGACTCGTACCTTTCTTCACAAGGCGGTTTGTCTGGCTTTATCGTCTGCGCTAAGTCACCAAGTTGTGGTATGGAGCGCGTGCGGTTGTATGACGAAAAAGGCAATCGCGGGCGCAAGGAGGGAGTTGGCATCTTTACGCAAGCGCTACTGGAGAAATACCCGTGGCTGCCCGTTGAAGAGGATGGCCGTCTGCACGACCCGGTGCTGCGGGAAAATTTTGTCGAGCGCGTCTTCGCCTTGCATGAGCTGAATACCCTGCGGGAAAATGGCCTGACTCGCCGCGCGCTGCTGGACTTCCATAGTCGCTACAAACTTCAGTTGCTGGCGCATCATCAGCCAGGCTACCGGGAAATTGGCCCTTTCGTCGCCTCTTTGCACGAGTGGGAAAGCCTTGAGAGCTTCTTCGTGGAATATCGCGAAAAACTGATGGCGATCCTGAAAACGCCCGCGTCACGGAAAAATCACACTAACGTTCTGATGCATATTCAGGGTTACTTCCGTAATCAGCTAAATAGCCGCCAGCGCGGCGAATTACGGGATGTGATTCTGCATTACCGTGATGGACTGTTGCCACTCCTCGCTCCGCTGACCCTGTTGAAGCATTATCTGGGCGACTACCCGGATCGTTACCTGGAGACGCAAAACTACTTTTCACCCTATCCCGATAATTTATGCCTGCGTTTGATGGTTAACTGAACGTTAACCTTTTCGTTGCTATCGCCTAAATTGCTGAAATCCGAAAACGGTAATTTAGGCTTAAAGTTAAATAGTAACGTAAAGAAATGAAAATAAGCCCTCCTCTCTATAGCTAATGAGAACCCTTCTTATTTGTGAGTTTTATGCATTTGGCGCAATAAACTCACCCTGCCCCTCAATAGAACAATCCATATTTATCAGTCAGATAGTTCACAAAAAAATAATCCGCAGACCTATTTTATTTATCATTTACTCACTTTATATCGGCCTGGTACCTGATAAAAGTCCCGTTTTATGTATAAAGCATGACAAATTAGTTACAGATTTATTTTATTGGTAATAAAAAAGCATGAGAGAAGTAACACAAAGAAAAACCATAGTTAGGAACATAACCAGAGTGTCATGTGAGATAAACACCTCAGACAAATAAATAGCACGCTTATATTTAAAGCCCCTTGCCTTGAATGCATCTACACATTCAATGGGCTAAGGCCGCCTGTAAATGACCAACAATTATCTTTACGAGTGAAATTAAACTTATTCCGCTAAGGATTTACGCAAGGAGAATAACTCTAAAAAGGTAGTGCACAATTTAAATTAAATAAAAATGGACCTTGGTTGCTTTATTGCAACTCGATAATTTCTTTCAATACACACGGTTCATTCTCCTGCCTTTTTTGAAAATGACAGGAACGAGTGATGATAGCTAGTTCAAAGTAAAGATAGGGGTAATTATTTATGGCCTCACAATATGACTTTACTGTCACGCTGCACGATCTTGCTTTTATTCTCAAGCAGATAAAAATATCTGAAGCAGCGACAAACCCGGACGGCAGTATTAATGGCGATGCACTTCGTGATTTAGTTTCCAGCCCGTTACTTCCTTACGGGATACGTACCGTCGATGGCTCGTGGAATAACCTTCTGCCGGGCCAGGAACTCTACGGTGCCGCCGATCAAAATATGCCAAGGTTAACCGCATTAAACTGGCAAGATGCGGATGCGATGACCAGTTATACCCAGCTCGGTGGGATGGTTGTCGATGCAGACCCGCGAATTATCAGTAACTTAATATCGGATCAAACCGCGTCTAACCCGGCAGCGGTCGACGCGCATAACGGCCTGCAAGATGCCCCAGGAGGTGGAACGACATCGGCAAATGGCAGCTTGTCGATTCCTAACCTGTCGCCAGATGTCGGCCTTTCCCCTGCTTTTAACGGCTGGATGACGTTATTCGGGCAATTCTTTGACCATGGTCTGGATTTAATACCTAAGGAGGGAAACGGCATTGTATTTATTCCGTTGCAACCCGATGACCCCTTATATGTGGAAGGGTCAACGACCAACTTTATGGTATTAACCCGGGCAAAAGTAGATGCCAATCATGAAACGGTAAACCTCACTACCCCATTCATCGATCAAAACCAAACTTACACTTCCCACCCTTCACATCAAATATTCATTCGCGAATACGTCATGATCGATGGCAAGCCTGAACCCACCGGCAATTTATTAGGCGGTGCGAATGGCGGACTGGCGACCTGGGCCGATGTCAAAAACCAGGCTGAAACTCTGCTCGGTATCAAACTCACCGATCAGGATGTGTTCAATGTTCCGCTGTTGGCCACCGACCGTTACGGCAATTTAATCTTAAGTGACAACGGCAAAGTGCAGATTGTGACCACTGCTGGGCTAGTTGAAGCTAACGGTGATTTTTTACCTGCCGGAACGCTGCGCACCGGACACGCTTTCCTCGACGACATTGCCCATACCGCTGCACCAAAAGCCGGCCTGGTTGCCGATGACGATGATGTGATCGGTGGCGCTCAACCCGCTGGAACTTACGATGACGAATTACTCGATCGCCACTTCATCACCGGCGACGGACGCGGTAATGAAAACATCGGGCTAACCGCGGTACACGCCGTCTTCCACAGCGAACACAACCGCCTGGTGGAAGAGTACAAAACGACCCTACTGGAAACCGGTGATATCAGCCTAATCAATCAATGGCTGATGCCTTCGCACCAGATAACCGAACTGCCAGCCGATACCAGTACCCTGGTGTGGAACGGCGAATACTTATTCCAGGCGGGCCGCTTTACTACCGAAATGCAGTATCAACACCTGGTCTTCGAAGAGTTCGCCCGCACGGTGCAACCCGCAGTCGACCCGTTTGTCTTCTCCAACAGCGCGGATATCAACCCGCTAATCTTCGCTGAGTTCGCGCATGTGGTTTACCGTTTTGGCCACTCGATGCTGACAGAAACCGTCGCCCGTACCGATATTGATATGGAAAACGGCGATATCGGCCTGATTGAAGCGTTCCTCAATCCGGTCGCATTTAATGAAATTAACGGTGCCAACGTCACGGATGAGCAGGCAATCGGCGCGATTGTGCGAGGTATGACGCGTCAAGTCGGTAACGAAATTGATGAATTTATTACCGATGCCCTGCGTAACAACCTGATCGGACTGCCGCTGGATTTAGGTGCGCTGAACATTGCCCGTGGCCGTGATACGGCAATGCCGACGCTGAACCAGGCTCGCGAGCAGTTCTTTGAATTAAGCGGAAACAGTGAACTACGGCCTTATACCAGCTGGTCTGATTTTACGACTTACCTCAAAAACCCGGCGTCCATCATTAACTTTATGGCCGCCTATGGCCAACACGAGCTGATTCTGGCCGCCTCCACGATTGAAGGGAAACGCGATGCGGTGAATTTCCTACTGTTCGGCGATGGGGTTAACGCGCCGCCTGCCGACGCGCTTGATTTCTTCAACAGCACCGGCGCCTGGGCGACAAAAGAGAGCGGCCTGAATATGGTCGATTTCTGGATTGGCGGCCTTGCGGAGCGCAAAAACGAGTTTGGCGGCATGCTCGGTTCGACCTTCAACTTCGTCTTTGAAACGCAGATGGAAATGCTGCAAGACGGCGACCGTTTCTACTACCTGAGCCGTGTTCAAGGAATGAATATGCTCAATGAACTGGAAGCGAACTCGTTCTCCGCTCTGGTGATGCGTAACAGTGACCTGGGCGAAAACGGTTCCTCGCACCTGCCTGCTAACTTGTTCCAGACCCCGGATCACATTTTCGAAGTGAACCAGGCGCTGCAAACAGAAGTCGACCCGAAATGGGGAAATCCGCTCAAGGATTTGCTCACTCCGTTGATGACGCGGCGTGCGGCCACTCAGGATGTGGACGGCGATGGCGCGGCTGACGGCGCATATCTTAAATACACCGGAGATGGTCATGTGGTGCTCGGCGGTTCCGCCGGGAACGATACGCTAATTGGCGGTAAAGGTATCGACAGCCTGTGGGGCGACGGTGGCGACGACCGCCTTGATGGTGGCGACGAGGCTGATGTGGTCCACGGCGGTGACGGCGATGACATTATTACCGACACCGGAACACCAGTTGGTGATGCCGATTTCCTGCATGGTGATGCGGGTAATGACGTGATCTTCTCCGGGAACGGTAACGACCTGGTCTTCGGCGGCACCGGCAGTGATTTTGTGGTTGTCGGCGAAGATGCCCAGGAAGTGTTTGCTGGGCGGGACAATGACTTTGTGCTGGGCGGATCGGGCGCTGACGCCCTGCTTGGCAACGAAGGTGACGACTGGCTGGAAGGCGGTGACGGGTTTGACTCGTTAACGGGTGAAAACTCCGAACTGTTCTTCAACAGCACCATTGTCGGCCACGACGTGCTCAACGGCCAGGGTAACGATACGGACTACGATGGCGAAGCGGGCGACGACATCATGGTTCAGGGGGCGGGTATTCAGCGCAACAATGGCATGGCCGGTTTCGACTGGGCCATCCACAAAGGCGACCCGCACGGCGCTAACTCTGACCTCGGCATTCCGATTTTCGTCAACCAACAGGAGTTCATCCTGCGCGACCGTTTCGACCTGGTTGAAGGGTTATCGGGATGGAAATATAACGATGTGTTAGTTGGCACCGAACAACCTCTCGGAACCGCGCCGGTTCTGGGAACTCCCCTCTCTAATAATCTCACCCAGGAAGGTGCTGACAGGATCACCGGGCTTCAGGACATCCTCGGCGTTGCGCACTCCGCAGACCCTAACGCGGTGTTGTTAAACCCGGATGATGGCAGCGATATTTTACTCGGTGGCGGCGGGAGCGACCGCATTACCGGTAAAGCAGGCAATGACATTATTGATGGTGACGCGTGGTTGAACGTGCGCATCGCAGTCACGGGATTGCCGGGTATCACCAGTGTCGACAGCATGAACGAGCTGAAATCTTACATGCTGGCTGGCACCTTAAAACCCGACCAACTCGCGATCGTGCGTGAAATCTTGCATGAAGGTGATGGCACAGAAACTGACGTCGCGGTTTATCGCGATATCAGCAGCAACTATGTCTTTACCCGTATGCAGGACGGCAGCCTCAGAGTTGACCACGCCACACCGGATGCCGCATTGAATCTGGATGATGGTATCGACCGCTTGCTGAACATCGAAAAACTGGAGTTTGGCAGCGGTGAACAGCTCTGGGTCACGGCGCAACAGGCCACGGGCAATCTCTCCGTCAGTAGCGCAACGCCTCAGGTGGGCGATCTTCTGCGCGTCAACATTGCCGATTTGCATGATGGTAACGGGCTGGCCGCAGACGTCGCTATAACGCTGACCTGGCAGGCGCTGATTGGCGGTGAATGGCGGGATCAGTCCGTCGGCGAGGAGTTCAGAGTACCGGGCACGATTCAGGGTGCGCCAGTGCGCGTTGTCGCCACGTTCAACGACCGTATGGGTGATGCCGAAAGATTAGTTTCGGGCCAAACTCAGGCGGTTGTCCCACGCAATATGCCGACCACCGGGGCTCCGGTGATAAGCGACGCAACGCCGACCGAAAGCCTGGTGCTGACGGCGGTAGTCTCCGGTATCGCGGATGCTGATGGCTTGAGCGGCGGTAACTTTAGCTACCAATGGAGAATGAGCAACGGAACTGGTTTCACCAACATTGTCGGCGCTACCGCGGCAACTTACACCCCGACGCAGGCCATGGTGGGCAGAACCATACAGGTCGTTGTCACCGTCATTGATGATGAAGGCAACCCGCCTGTCGTTCTGACTTCGACGACAACTCAACCTGTTGGCGACCTCATCACGGGCACAAATACCGGTAACGTCCTCACCGGAACGGCGTGGAGCGACATTCTGCGCGGTGAAGGTGGCAACGACACCCTTAATGGCGGCGCGGGTGACGACCTGTTAGTCGGCGGAACCGGGAGTGACACCCTTTCCGGCGGCACAGGAAACGACACTCTGCAAGGTGATGCGGGTGACGACGACCTCGATGGTGGCCAGGGTGCCGACACCATGGCAGGCGGTGACGGCAACGACACCTACATCGTTGATAACGCGGGTGATATCGTCGTCGAGGCACTTAATGGCGGGACGGAAATCGTCGAAACCAGCCTCAATAGCTACACCATGACCGAAAACGTGGAGCAACTGGTCTTCACCGGCCAGGGCAATTTCGTCGGCATCGGGAATGCGACGGCCAACCTTATGACCGGTGGCAATGGTAACGACACGCTGTCTGGCATGGGAGGAAACGACCAACTGGTGGGGGGATCAGGAAATGACACCCTCGATGGCGGCGATGGTGTTGATAATCTGCAAGGCGGGATTGGCGATGACGTTCTCTTCGGCGGCGCGGGTGTGGATACCCTTTCCGGTGGCACAGGCAATGACAGACTCAATGGTCAGGCAGGCAATGACATCATGGACGGCGGCACCGGAAATGACATCTTCGCCTTTAGCGCAAGCTTCGGGCAAGACCGCATTAACGGGTTCGATAGCAATGCGACAGGCGGACAGGATTACCTCGATTTGAGTCTGCTGGGCATTACGTCGAGTACCTTCGCCAGCAACGTCGCGATTGGCGGCAGCGGTGGTAACACCACCGTTACCATCGGCGCGGATACCATTACTTTAGTCGGCGTTAACTCTACCACCGTCAATATTGGTGATTTTGTACTGGAAATACCGACACCGTTTGCCGCTAACAACGGCAATAACTCACTCATCGCGTAAGGGGAATACCATGTCGCGCCAGCATACGCCAACAGAACTGAAGGATGCATTAAAGGGAATGAAACCCACCTTTATTATGCTGCTGTTTTTTAGTTGTGTGATTAATATGCTTATGCTGGCGCCGGCAATCTATATGTTGCAGGTCTATGACCGTGTTCTGGTTAGCAAAAATACCACCACTTTACTGATGTTAACGTTATTGATTGTCGGCATTTACATCGTGATTGCGATGATTGAATCCGCGCGTTCCAGCGTCATGATAAGACTCGGTAATCGCCTGGATGTTAAATTAAGCCAGCTAGTCTTTAATGCCGCCTTTAAACGTAAGGTCGCCACTGGCGAAAATAACCCTGCGCAGTCACTGGCAGAACTGGATCAAATTCGCCAGTTTCTTTCCGGTAGCAGTTTATTTGCATTACTGGATATCCCCTGGACGCCAGTTTATTTATTCATGGCTTTTCTTGTCCACCCGCTATTGGGATACCTCTCTCTGGCCGGGATATTAATACTCTTTATTCTGACGCTGGTTTCTGAATTCTCAACCAAACGCCCTATCCAGCAAGCCCACGCATTAACCATTAATAACGCCACAAAACTCAATAAACAACTGCAAAACTCCGACACGATTGAAGCCATGGGCATGCTTTCCACCCTGAAACTTAACTGGCAGGAACAGCACAGCAAGGTATTGATTCTACAAACCCAGATTGCCGACAAAAACGCGAATTTAAGCAGTTTGAGCCGCTTTGTGCGGGTATTACTGCAATCCGTTGCACTCGGGGCTGGGGCATTACTGGTGATCGGGGGGCAAATTACTCCGGGGTTAATGATTGCCGCCTCCATTATTCTTGGGCGAGTGTTAAATCCAGTAGAACAAATCATTGGTAGCTGGAAACAATTCGTGCAGTTTCGTAGCGCGTGGCACCAGATATCCACACTGCTGAAAGAATATCCGGCGGCGAAAGAAGTCCTTACGCTGCCGCGCCCAAAGGGCAATATCAGCGTTGAAAGTGTCTTTGCCGCAGCGCCCGGCCAGCATGCTCCGCTGCTGCGTAATATTTCATTCCAACTCGAAAAAGGCGAAGTGTTGGGCATCATCGGCCCATCGGCTTCCGGCAAAACTTCGCTCGCCAAACTTCTGGTTGGGGTCTGGAAACCGTTATCCGGCAAAGTTCGCCTGGACGGAGCGGACATTTGCCAGTGGGATAAAGAACTGCTTGGCCCATCCATGGGCTATCTGCCGCAAGATGTTGAATTATTTGATGGCAGCATCGCGCAAAACATCTCCCGCTTTTCCAACAATGACAGCACGCTCATCGTCGAAGCCGCGGTACTGGCAGGCGTGCACGACATGATTTTACGCCTCCCACAAGGTTACGACACGCCACTGGGCGCGGGCGGGCATCAACTCTCCGGCGGGCAGCGCCAGCGTATTGGGCTTGCGCGTGCGGTTTACAACAACCCGGCATTTATCGTCCTCGATGAACCCAACGCCAACCTCGACGATGCCGGTGAATTTGCCCTTGTGAAGGCCATTAATACGCTGCGCACGCAAGGGCAAACCACCGTCATTATCTCTCACCGCCCAACACTGCTCGGCGTGGTCAACAAAGTCTTACTTCTCAACGAGGGGGCCGTGCAGGAGTTCGGCACCCGCGATCAGGTCTTCGCGAATTTGCGACAAGCCAACATATTAAAACCGGTAGCCACTCCTGCTTCAGCGGCGAATGTTCAGCAACGTGAGGCCTGACAGAAAATGAAAAAGAACAAAAATAACCCTGAAACAGACGGTTCCGGCAGCGTGGATACTCAAATTTGGCCCCCGATTCTGCGCGGGATTATTGTGATAGTCATAGGCGTTGGAGGGTTCTTATTGTGGGCGGTACAGGCACCGCTGGACGCTGGCGTCGTTGCTGACGGCACCGTCACCGTTTCAAGCAACCGTAAAACAATCCAACACCTGAGCGGTGGTCGAGTGACCGACATCTTTATTAAAGAGGGAGATGCGGTCCAAAAAAATCAGATATTAGTGCGCCTGGACAAAATGCAACTCGACATGCGTTTCAGTGCGTTAAACGCGCAATATATCTCAGCCAAAAGCAATGAAGACCGTTTGCTGGCGGAAAGGGACGGTCTGGAAACTATCGCTTTCGATGCGAGCCTGACGAAACAGTTTGCCGATAATAAACGCCTGGCGGATGCAAGAAATCTCCAGGAAAAGCTATTCGATACGCGCCGGAAAACCATCCAGGACGAATTATCAATGATTCAGGAAACACTCGACGGCCTGGTGGGGCAAACCGAAAACCTGAATAAAATAAAAGGATTCCGCGATCACCAATTCACACTGATCAGCCGCGAACTGGGGGCCATCAGAGCGCTCAGTGAAAAAAACTACTACCCAAAAGCACAATTACTGGTGCTTGAACGTGAAGCGGCTGAAATATCCAGTAGTGTTTCCGAAGACATTCTGAATATTGCCAAACTAAAATCCCAGCAAAACGAGCTAAAAATCAAAGCCTATCAAGTACGCCATCAATACCTGCGCGAAGTTGAGTCCGAGTTATCGGATAAACAAAAAGAAGTCGCGATGCTGGAAGATGAATTGGTATCGACACGGCATGAACTGGATAACACCGAAATCCGCTCGCCGATTAATGGCATTGTTCTGGATGTTAAAGTCAGTACCGTCGGCGGAATTATCCAGCCGGGTGAACATTTAATGGATATTGTCGCCGCCGGGCAACCTCTGCAAATAGATGCCAAAATCCCGGTACATGCGATTGATAAAATGGCGCCAGGGCTAATAGTGGATGTGTTATTCCCTGCCCTCAACCATGCTTTATTGCCGTCGGTTCCGGCTCGCGTCCTGACTATTTCGGCTGACCGTTTAATGGATGAAGTCACGCAACAGCCCTACTACCTCGCGGAAGTCCAGGTTTCACGAGAAGGCGTACAGTTGCTTGGCGATTACAAAATTAAAGCCGGTATGCCCGCAAGCGTAACGATAAAAACCGGGGAGCGAACATTCTTAAGTTACTTGTTCAAGCCGCTGATCGCCCGACTGGAGCTGGCGTTTAAGGAGTACTGACACCCTCTTTATTTACTGATAATCTTGCAGGCCATGCATTAATAACGCCTTAAAAGAGCCTGGATACGATGAAGTTAACGGTTAAACGAACAGGAACGCTCGTTGCGTTTGCTCTTTTACTTGCGGGTTGTTCATCGAAACCGCCGCAATCTTTGGTCACGCCTTTTCCCCCGGTAACAAAACAGCCCTTACCGGGGAAATCTCAGCTTAATAAAGAACCGATGCGTGGCGTCTGGCTGGCAACCGTTTCACGTCTTGACTGGCCGCCTATCGCCTCCGTGAATGCCAGTCCTGCAAACCGAATTAGCCAGCAACAAAAAGCATTAACCGACAAGCTCGATAAGCTTAAAACCCTCGGGGTCAACACGGTATTTTTCCAGGTGAAACCGGATGGTACCGCGCTGTGGCCATCACAGATTTTGCCGTGGTCAGATACATTAACCGGCAAAATTGGCGAAGATCCCGGCTACGATCCGTTGCAATTTATGCTTGATGAAGCGCACAAGCGCGGCATGAAAGTCCATGCGTGGTTTAACCCCTATCGTGTTTCGACCAACACCAAAGCCTCAACCGTCGCGGAACTCAACAACACTTTATCAAACCAGCCACCAAGCGTATTTGTGCTGCATCGCGACTGGATTCGCACGGCAAGCGATCGCTATGTCGTGGACCCTGGCATCCCTGAAGCCAGGGACTGGATAACCAGTGTCGTTGCAGAAGTTGTTAAGCGCTATCCTGTTGATGGCGTTCAGTTTGATGACTATTTCTATACTGAATCGCCAGGGGCGACGCTCAATGACAGCCAGACTTTCCAGAAATATGGTCAGGGTTTCGCGTCTAAAGCAGACTGGCGCAGGCACAATACACAGCTGTTAATTGAACAAGTTTCCCGGACTATCAAACAGTTAAATCCCAACGTCGAATTTGGAGTAAGCCCCGCAGGCGTCTGGCGCAACCGTTCACACGATCCGGCAGGTTCCGAAACCTCTGGTGCGGCGGCTTATGATGAAGCCTATGCCGATACGCGTCTGTGGGTGCAAAAAGGGCTGCTGGATTACATCGCCCCGCAGGTCTACTGGCCCTTCTCGCGTAAAGCTGCGCGTTATGATGTGCTGGCAAAATGGTGGGCTGATGTGGTGAAACCGACCAACACTCGTCTTTATATTGGCGTGGCGTTTTATAAAGTCGGTGAGTCATCAAAAAATGAACCAGACTGGACGGTCAATGGCGGTGTGCCTGAACTAAAAAAACAGCTCGATTTAAATGAGTCTCTTCCGAACATCAACGGCACAATTTTGTTCCGGGAGAATTATCTCAACCAACCACAAACGCAGGAAGCGGTCAGTTACATTAAACATCGCTGGAATAACGGTTAACGCAATACCATTAATATAGAGGAATATATTAATGGTATTATCCAGGATAATAATTGAGCAATATTGAGGAAAATGTGAAGGCCGGAAATTTGAGTTTATTCTGGTTGTTCCGGATTTATATAAACCGATAATCAAATGCAATATTCACAGTGAAAAGCGGTATGAACACATGAAGAAATTTGCATTGATTATCAGCAGTATAGTAATTGTTATGAGTCTTTCAGGATGTATATATCACGATGGTGGCCGTCACCACGGATGGCATCACCACCACTACCATTAAGATTACGCCTGGTATAAATTCACCCCGGAAGGACCCGGGGTAATTAATTAATAGCGTACACAAATTGATTTTGTTTCGGTGTAAGCGTCCAGCCAATCCGGGCCAAAATCTCTACCGGAACCCGATTGTTTCATCCCACCAAACGGCATATTGGCGTCAATCAATGTGTGGCTGTTCACCCAAACGGTGCCAGCCTGAATGCGCGAGGTGTAACTCATCGCCGCCTGTAGGTCGCGGGTCCACAAACTGGCCGTCAGACCATACTCCGTGTCATTGGCAAGGCGGAGCGCCTCCTCTGCGTCTTTGACCCGCACCAGATTGACCACCGGGCCAAACACCTCTTCATGATTAAGACGTAGCTCCGCCGCCGGGTTCACCACAAGCGTTGGCGTCACGTAATATCCCCCACCGGTTGGCCCGTTATTGCCAGTAATCAGCTCGGCATGATTTCGTTGTGCATCATCCAGATAACTGGCGACTTTTTGCTGGTGCGCGCGTGAAACCAGCGGATTGATATGCGTGTTGGTATCCATTCCCGCGCCCACAGACAGGGATTTCACCGCCTGCTCAAAGCCGCTCACCAGAGAATCAAACAGCGGTGACTCAATATAAATACGTGAACTTGCCGCACACACTTGCCCCTGATTCAGGAAACTTCCCGCCATCAGGCCTTCAATTACCATCGCCGGATCGGCATCTTTGAGCACAATGGCCGGGTTTTTACCGCCCAACTCGAGCGTAACACGCGTTAAACGGTCTGCCGCGGCACGCGCAATACCTTTCCCGGTAGCCGTCGATCCCGTAAAACTCACTTTAGCGACCAGAGGATGTTCCGTGAGCGCCCGCCCGCAGACCGCACCGCTCCCGGTAACAACGTTAAACACTCCATCTGGTACACCCGCTTCACTGGCTAATTCCGCCACCCGTAACAGCGTGAGCGGTGTCGTTTCCGAGGGTTTCACCACAATCGAACACCCCGCCGCCAGCGCGGGCATCACTTTCCACATGCCAATCAGCAGCGGGAAATTCCACGGCACAATACCCGCCACCACGCCAACCGGCTCTTTGCGCGTCCAGGCCTGATAACGCGCCCCTTCCGGCATTGGAATCGACACGTCCAGCGTGCGCCCGCTGATTTTGGTGGTAAGCCCTGCGGTATAACGCATCCAGTTCAGCGCGCAGCCAACTTCAAACGCCCGAGAAATGTTAATCGATTTGCCCTGCTCCAGCGTTTCAAGCTGCGCCAGTTCTTCGCTGTTTTGCTCAACGAGATCGGCAAACTTCAGCAGGATTTTCTCACGCGCGGCAGGCAGCATATTCGCCCATACCCCGCTGGTAAATGCCCGCCAGGCTGACGCGACGGCTTTATCGACATCGGCTTCGTTGGCATCTGCACTGCTGGATACTTGCAGTCCGTCAGCCGGGTTAAACACGCTCAGGCGCGTTGACGACGCTGAAGGCTGCCAGCTTCCGTTGATGTACAACCCATGGTGGCGTGCCAGAAAGCGTTGAACCGACTCGAGAACAGCAACTGTATTTGCAGACATAGTTTCTCCTTATTATCGTCATGGCGAAAAGCCCTGCCAGAAGTCTAGAGTCACGCCGCAGAAAAGGTTTTTCTCTGCCTGACAATTGCTTTGTTCCCTGTGACAGCACACGCATTTGGCGACAAAGCTCGCCGTTTTGATGCGGGAATTATCTATAGTGAATTCCTATACCAGACGCGAAGCTCTTCTCCCGTATCGCGCAAGCTGTAACAATGAATTAACACTTAAGCAGTTGGTGAGGTAAGCAATGGCACAATCGCAAACTAACGAACGTTTTGATCGCTGGCTTGGAAATATCAACCGCGCTTGCGGCCAATTCTCCGGGCAATTTTTGGCCGAAGGTTTCCATGGCAGCTTGCAGGAATACCACGCCAACGCCATGAAACTCAGCATGGTCAACATTGCCCATGCCCGCTTGCTCCGCACTCAACGTGAAATCGACGGTGGCAACGACGCCTGGTTTTACACGGTATTTCAGCTCGATGGCGAAGCCGTGATGGAACAAGGCGAGAGCCAGGCGTTGATGCGCCGGGGTGATATCACCCTGATTGATGCCTCCCGTCCCAGCCGCTTTACCTATTCGCAAACCGCGAGACAAATTTCCCTTCTGGTGCCGCGCCATTTGCTTGAGCAAAACCTGCGCACCGGTGTTATCCCATGCGCGCAACGCTTAGATGCCGGGATGCCGGTGGTGAAAATGAGCCAGCGTCTGCTGCATGAAAGCATGAAGAACCCAACGCTTAACGTCGGTGAAAGTGAGGCGGCACTGGAAGCGATTATTTGCCTGTTGCGCCCGGTGTTGCAGGTGCGTGACGCGGTGCCGTCAAAACGCGAAAAGCAATTAGACCGGGTGATGGGTTTGATTGATAACAATATTCAGTCTGAAGACCTGCGCCCGGAGTGGATCGCCAGCGAAGCAGGAATGTCCGTGCGCAGCCTTTATCGCATGTTTGCCGACAAAGGTTTAGTTGTGGCGCAGTACATCAAAAATCGTCGTCTGGATCTCTGCGCTCAGGCATTACGCACGGCGAACAGCTCAGAAAAATTAGCAGGAATTGGCTACCACTGGGGGTTTACGGATCACAGTCACTTCTCCACAGCCTTTAAGCTGCGTTTCGGTGTGTCGCCGGGGGAATATCGTAAGCGCTGGCAGTAAGGGGATTTTTACCACTTCCCCTTAGCCCAATCACTTGTGCAATTTTGGTTGGTAAACACTGCTCATGGTTTTCTCACCGCGACCCGCTTCGACTTCGCGCAGCGGCTCCACCTGATGCATGGTTTGCTGGCAGCGAATCACTAAATCCTGATATTCACGCGTGCCTTTTTTCTTCCATTCGAGTTCATCGGGGCGTAATTCACGGACAAACTTCGCCGGGCTACCGAGGATCATTTGCCTGGCACCAAACTCAGCCCTGGCTTTCACAAACGCAGCGGCCCCGACAATACTGTTCTCCCCGATTTGCGCGCCATCCAGAATCACGGCATTCATTCCGACCAGCGCATTCTTGCCAATTAAGCAGCCGTGCAGAATCGCACCGTGGCCGATGTGCCCGTCTTCCTCAACCACCGTGTCCTGTTCCGGGAAACCGTGCATCACACAGTTATCCTGCACGTTCGCCCCATCTTTAACGATGATGCGCCCAAAGTCACCGCGCAAGCTGGCATTTGGCCCGATATAAACACGATGACCGAGCACCACATCGCCGATCAGTACCGCCGTTGGGTGCACATAACTATCTTCGGGGACGACAGGCGTCAGCCCGTCAATTTGATATATCGGCATAATCTCTCCTTACGGACTCAGTGTGAGTCCACCAAAACGTTGGAAATAACCGCTGCCCGGCTGCGGCAAATCGCCCACTGAAGTTTCACCATGCTCAGTGACAAACGCTAACGCGCCTGCACAAACCCGTTGATAGATATTAATGCACAACTGGCGGGCGCTTTGTCCTTGCCAGTGCGGCGGCAGCAATTCATCAGGCAACAGAGGGTCTTTCAGCACCACGCGGCGGTAGAAGTGAATAAGCAAAAGCTGAATCTGGAAGCAGCGTAGCGGCGTCAACTCGCTTTCATCGGCCTCTCGCAGCAACGGCAGCAAAGGACGGAACGAGTTGATAAACTCGCCGTAGCGTTCGTTTTTGTCAGTCAGCAACCAGCACTCTTCGACGCGCGCTTTAAGGGCAGTTTTCGAAGCCTGAAGCGGGGAAGAAGCTTCAAAACACATGACGTTATCTGACACTCCCGCCTCATGCAGCAAGCTTTGTACATCCGCCAGGTTTTGCGAGGGCGACGCCATCAGGCTCGGCGCAAGCGTGCCAAACCCTTGCCAGATAAGCTGCTTCTTCACCTGTTGTAGCGTATTTTTCTCCAGACCTTCAGAGAGCAACAGCAGCCATTTACCGTCCCATTCCGGTTGCCCGGCACGATAAATTTTAGCTTCTGCCCGGCGAGTCATACGCTGCCCCATTTCGGTCAGGCGATAAAAGCTGCGCCGTCCAACGCGCTCCACATCAAGCCAGCCCTCTTTATTGAGTCTGAACAGCGACGTTCGTACAAAACGGTCACCAAAGCCCAGTGATTCCAGCATCGTCGCCAGACTGCCAAGCCAGATTTCACCGCCGCGATGCGCCAGCGCATCCCCGTACAAAGAGACAATCAGCGACGTTCCACTAATAGGAACTGCGCTCACTGCCTGCTGAATAAACTGTTCCAGTTTGTTGCTCATGGCCCGCTAAATCCGTGGTTAAAGTCGATAACAATCTAAAAAATAGCACAATAAAGATGATTTAAATCATGTCATTAACAATGTGATTCACAATTCTGAGAAATACAAATTTTGTAGGTCGTATTAGCATGGCGCCATTCGACAAACCCTTAAATAAATTTGCGTTTTGCGAGCGGTTTCCACGGTTTTTGCCCCCCACATTGTGCAGCTATTTATTTCCCTACATTCTTCCATTGCATAAAAATCAAACCAATATTATGATCCGGTCATAAGTAAGGATTTTGCTCGATGGAAAGAGAAGATTTTGGCTTGCAGTGGTTACTCGAATTACACGGGGTCTCGGTCCAGCTGGAAGAGGGGATCACGTTCACCTGACTGCATCAGATAAAGGGCATTTCTATGAATTTTCCACAGCAGCACAGCTGTTGGAGGATTTTTTTAAACGTAGCGAAGAGATCATCAATTCAAGGAGAAAACGATGAAAGCAAGAATCGGTATCATGTCGAATGCACTCGTTCAAAAATATATGCTGGCTATTGCATCCGGGAAATATCACCGGGAAGCGGATGAACCGAAAATATGGTTCGTATCAATCAACGCGCTCGGGCAAATATTGAATCCTGAAAACATCGCACTCTTGCGACTCATGGCCAAACATCAGCCCGAAACCCTCTCCGAACTTGCGGCCCTGTCCAATCGCCAACTCAGTAATCTGTCTGTTACGTTGCAAACGCTAAGCGGACACGGATTCGTTGAGCTAATCAAAACGGGTCGCAAAGTAAAACCTAAAGCGCTGTATACCGACTTTGAAATCATCGTCGACAGTGCATTTGAAGCCCGCATCAATGCCGCGTGAGGCACATTGATGCGGCACGTTGTTACTGGTTCGCAGCCTGGCGCAAATCACTCACGCGAATCGCTTTCCCTTCCGAGCGTGGGAGGCTGCCGCAATTCACGATACTGATTTCCGTAGAAATCCCTACCATTGATTTGATGCGGTGGCGCAACTGGTGACACACGGAGCAACGCTGTTCATGGCTCAGATGCAGGCTGCTTTCTTTGAGTTCCACTTTGACGGAAAGCGTGTCGAGATGCCCGTCGCGATGCACTTCCAGCTGATAATGCGGGGCCAGATGTTCGAATTTCACAATCTCCTCTTCGAGTTGCGACGGGAACACATTCACACCACGGATAATCAACATGTCATCTGAACGGCCAGTGATACGATCCATGCGGCGCATGGTACGCGCGGTTCCTGGCAGCAAACGCGTTAAATCGCGGGTGCGGTAGCGAATCACCGGCAGCGCTTCTTTGGTCAACGTGGTAAACAGTAATTCGCCCTGCTCGCCATCTTCCAGCGGTGTGCCGCTAATGGGGTTAACAATTTCCGGGTAGAAATGGTCTTCCCAAATCGTTGGGCCATCGGTGGTTTCCAGGCATTCCATCGCCACACCCGGCCCCATCACTTCTGACAGGCCATAAATATCCAGCGCGGTAATACCCAGGCGGCGTTCAATTTCACGGCGCATGGCGTGAGTCCACGGTTCAGCACCAAATACCCCCACGCGCAGCGAGCAATCACGAGCATCGCCTCCCATCTGGCGCTCCAGTTCTTCAATCAAATTCAGGCACCACGATGGTGTCACCATAATCATATCCGGGCGGAAATCACGGATAAGCTGTGCCTGTTTTTCTGTTTGCCCGCCGGACATGGGGATCACCGTGGCACCCAGGCGTTCTGCACCGTAGTGCGCACCTAAGCCGCCGGTAAACAGTCCGTAACCATAGGCGACGTGAATTTTATCTTTCGGCGTACCGCCCGCAGCACGCAAAGAACGAGCCACAATATCCGCCCAGGTATCAATGTCTTTTTGGGTATAACCCACCACAGTTGGTTTGCCGGTCGTGCCGGACGACGCATGAATACGCACGATCTGTTCCATTGGCACCGCAAAAGTGTCAAACGGATAGTTGTCGCGCAGGTCTTGCTTGGTGGTGCAAGGAAAGAGACGAATATCCTTCAGCTCTTTAAAATCATCAGGATGCACGCCGACCGCATCAAACTTGCGTTTGTACATCGGCACATTGTTGTAGGCGTGATTCAGCGTCCATTTCATTCGCTGCGTTTGCAGGGCTTGCAGCTCATCAACTGACGCGGTTTCAATCGGTTCCAGCTTTGTAGTAGAGGTTATCATTATAGGGTACTCGCAGGGTTGATTAGCTCACACGCTCAAGGATCAGGGCAATGCCCTGACCAACACCGATACACATCGTACACAGAGCGTAACGCCCTTTGCGGCGATGAAGTTCGTGGCTGGCGGCCAGCGCCAGTCGGGTTCCACTCATGCCTAATGGATGGCCTAAAGCTATTGCGCCGCCGTTGGGATTAACATGTGGAGCGTCGTCAGGTAGCCCCAATTGTCGTAAAACTCCCAGCGCCTGTGCGGCAAAGGCTTCATTCAGTTCGATAACGTCCATATCGGTGATGGACAGCCCCGCCAGCTCCAGCACTTTGCGCGTCGCTGGCACGGGGCCAAGGCCCATCAGACGGGGTTCCACACCCGCCGTTGCCATCGCCACAATTCGTGACTTTGTCGTTAAACCGTGTCGCTGAGCGGCGGCGGCACTGGCAATAATCAGCGCGGCAGCGCCGTCGTTCACACCGGAAGCGTTTCCGGCAGTGATCACGCCGTTTTGGCGAAATGGCGCTTTCAGTCCGTTGAGTTGTTGCAAAGTTGTTTCAGGACGAGGATGTTCGTCTTCGCGAATTTCCGTCACTACACCTTTCTTACCCTTCAGCACCACCGGGACGATTTCCTGCGCCAGAACGCCATTCTCAAGAGCCTGTTGCGCACGTTGCTGGCTACGCCAGGCGAAAGCATCCTGATCTTCACGGCTTATATTTAACAACTCAGCTACATTCTCTGCCGTTTCGGGCATGCTGTCAGTACCAAAGTGTTCAGCCATGAGCGGGTTCACAAAACGCCATCCAATCGTGGTATCGAACATCTCCGCCTGGCGCTGAAACGGCGTGCTGGCCTTGCCCATCACAAACGGCGCACGCGACATCGATTCCACGCCCCCGGCAATCATCAGTTCGGCATCGCCCGCTTTAATCGCCCGTGCCGCCATGCCCAACGCATCAAGGCCGGAGCCGCACAAACGGTTGATGGTGGTGCCAGAAAGTGACTGCGGCAACCCGGCAAGCAGCGTCGCCATACGTGCCACATTGCGGTTGTCTTCCCCCGCCTGGTTAGCGCAGCCGAAAATCACATCGTCTACTGCGCTCCAGTCAAGATTCGGATAACGCGCCATCAGCTCTTTAAGCGGGATGGACGCTAAATCGTCTGCACGCACTGAGGAAAGCGCTCCACCATAGCGGCCAATCGGGGTGCGCACGCCGTCACAGATAAATGCGTCATTCATAGTTTGGCTCCAGATACTGTTGTGCCGATGCGATGTGAACGCCCGCGAAACAGCGCCACCGTTTTCTCTTGTTGGTTAATGATTTCAATGTCATAAACGCCGGTTTGTCGCCCCTGAGTGCGCACCTGGGCAATCGCCGTTAGCGTATCTCCCGCCATACCCGGTCTGACAAAATCAATACTGCAACCGGATGCCACTGCCGCCAGCCCCTGGCTGTTGCAGGCGTAGGCAAAGGCGGTATCCGCCAACGTAAAGAGTTGCCCACCGTGGCAGGTTTGATGGCCGTTGAGCATTGCTTCGGTAATGGTCATCGTCAGCCGAGCAAAACCCTCGCCCATCTCCTGGATTTCAATGCCCATCTGCTGGGCGCAGTTATCGCGGGCGTACATTTCCCGGGCGTTGGCCCATGCATTAATGCTCATGTTGCGTCTCCAGCAGCGTGCGTTGGCGCAGTAAGGATGTGGGGCGATAACGCTCTTCGCCATAATGTTGTTGCAGGTTTTCCAGCAGACGCAGCACGTGCTGCCAGCCAAGTTCGGCCCCCCACGCCAGCGGGCCGTGCGGATAATTCACGCCCAGGCGCATCGCGGTATCAATGTCTTGCTCGCTGGCGACACCTTTCTGAGCCGCGTCCGTGGCTTCATTGGCCAACATCGCCACCGTGCGCCACACCAACATGCCAGGGTAGTCATTGATCATCAGCACCTGTTTGCCCTGTTGCTGGAAGAAGTGAATCACTTTGCCGGTGTCTTCCGGGCGGTTATGCGCCGCCGCAGCCAGCACAACCAGCGGCGAGCGCTGCCAGTCATTCACTAAATCGAGCAGCACTACCGGGCGTTGCAGGCGTTTTGCCAGTTGCGTTGCTGTTTCGCCCTGCGTCACCTGCACCCAGACATCGTCGAGTTCCAGCGAAGATTCAGTGACACTGTCACTTGATGAGTGATTATTGAGCCAGGCAGCACGCCCGTGGCAACAAATCTGTTTAGCCCCAGCCATAGCTGGCTCGGCGGGCAGATACGGTAGCGCTTCGTTGAACGGCCAGCGATACACTCCCTGCCCGGTTTTCTTACCCAGCCGTTTACCGAGTACCAACTCCTGTTGAATGAGTGATGGCAGAAAACGTCGCTCCTGCCAAAAGCCGTTAAACACGGAGCACGTAACGGCAAAATTCACGTCCTGACCAATCAAATCGGTCAGCGCCAGCGGCCCCATCGGGAAGCCACCGCAGTCACGCAGCGCCGCATCAATCACGCCCGCAGGTGCAATATTTTCTTCCAGTGCCCGCCACGCTTCCGAATAAAAAGGACGCGCCACACGGTTGACGATAAACCCAGGCGTTGAATGGCAACGTACCGGCTGTTTCCCCCAACGCAACGCCAGCGTGGTTAAACCTTCCAGCACGGCTGGCGCGGTTTCCAGCCCGCTCACCACTTCCACCAGTTTCATCACCGGAGCCGGGTTAAAAAAGTGCATTCCGGCTACGCGATGCGGATGCTCAACGCCGCTGGCAATGGCAGTAATTGAAATTGACGAGGTGTTGCTGGCGAAAATCGTCTGCGCAGAACAGACCGCAGCAAGATCGCGGAAAATCGCCTGTTTGATATCAATTTGCTCGGCAGCGGCTTCAATCACCAGAGCGGCATCAGCCAGTTCATTGAGGCTGTTTGCGGCGCTTAATCGACGGACAGTGGCATTTTTGTCGATTTCAGTAAGTTTGCCTTTCGCGACCCGGGCGCTTAGTACGGTGGCAATATTGTCGATTGCGCGTGATGCAGCCCCAGGCTGAATGTCATAAATTTTGACCGGATGCCCGGCCTGCGCGGCAACCTGCGCAATGCCCGCGCCCATGGTTCCGCTGCCAATCACGGCGATCACTGATTGTGGCGTCAGCATTATCATTTCCCCTTAAACACGGCTGGGCGCTTTGCCAGGAATGCCGATACCCCTTCGCGATAATCTTCGCTGCGTCCCGCAAGACGCTGATAATCACGCTCGATATCGAGCTGTTCTTCAAGCGTGTGGGTTTCAGAGGCCAGCAGCGCTTTTTTCACCAGACCGAGGCCAAACGTCGGCTGGCTGGCAAAATGGTTGGCAAGCTGGCGAGCGGTATCACTCAACGCTTCGTCATCAACAACTTGCCAGATCATTCCCCACTGTTGCGCCTGTTCCGCACTGAGTTTGTCGCCCATCAGCGCCAGCCCCATCGCCCGTGCGCGCCCGGCAAGGCGCGGCAAATACCAGGTGCCGCCGCAGTCGGGAACCAGACCTAATTTGCTGAAAGACATAATGAAATTTACCGACCGGGCGGCAATCACGATGTCGCAACCTAATGCCAGTGTCGCGCCAGCCCCTGCGGCCACGCCGTTTACCGCCGCAATGACCGGTTTTGGCAATGCCGCCAGGCGTTTTACCAGCGGGTTATAGAAATTCTCGACCGACGCGCCTAAATCAGGGGCTTCGCCGCTCGGGTCAACGTTGCGGTCGTTTAAGTCCTGCCCCGCACAAAATCCCCGGCCTGCGCCAGTGATTAACAGGCAGCGAATGGTGTCATCGCGTTCAGCCTGCGTCAGAGCTTGCGCCAGCTGGCGGTGCATTTCATCGTTAAAACTGTTCAGGCGTTCCGGGCGATTTAGAGTCAGCGTCATTACGCCGTTTTGCACGTCACTCACAATAAAAGTCATGGTTATCGTCCTTTGAACGCTGCGGGGCGTTTTTCGAGGAAAGCATTGATGCCTTCCTGGCGGTCTTCAGTGGCAGCAAGCAGCGTAAAAAGCTGGCGCTCCTGCTGTAAACCTTGAGTCAGGGAGAGTTCGTGCGCCTGGCGCAGTGCGATTTTTGCCGCCTGCAACGCGAGCGGAGCGTGTTGGGCAATGCGGGCGGCTAAGTTCTGGGCGTATTCCAGCGTCAGCGCGCAGGGGTGAACGTCGGCAACTAGCCCGGCCTGCTGAGCTTGTTGAGCCGTAATGGCCTCGCCGGTCAGGATCATTTTGTAGGCCAGTGATTTGCCCACGCTGCGAATCAGGCGCTGCGTTCCGCCTGCTCCGGGCATGATTCCGAGCGTGATTTCCGGCAGCCCAAAACGGGCGTTATCGCCCGCCAGAACGATGTCACTCAACATAGCCAGCTCGCAGCCCGCGCCGAGCGCATAGCCGTTGACCGCCGCCAGTAACGGTTTGTTAAAGCGTTCGATTCGTGCCCAAAGCTGCGGACGTGGATCGTTCAGCGTGGCGGGCATATCGCGGCTCGCCATCTCTTTGAGATCGGCTCCGGCGGCAAAAAAACGCGCGTTACCAGTGATGACTACCGCACCGAGTGTTTCATCTTGCTGTGCGGCTTCGAGCGCCTGCACGATTTGCTCGAGCAGCACGTTGTTCAGGGCGTTTCGCGCCTGCGGGCGGTTAAGCGTCAGCGTGAGTACGCGTTCGTTCTGGCTAATCAGCAATTCGCTCATCACAGCCCCTGCGCGTCAAAGTCGAGCACCACGTCATCGCCTTTGGGCAACGCCTGGCAACTCAGGATATAACCCGCCGCCAGTTGGTCTGGCTCGAGGCTGTAGTTAACGGCCATTTCCACTTCACCGCGCACCACTTTGCAGCGGCACGTTGCGCACACGCCGCCTTTGCAGGCGTAAGGCAAATCCGCGCCCTGGCGTAAGGCCGCATCAAGAATGCTTTCGTCGTGGGAATCCAGTGTGATGCGGCGGTCGCGCCCGTCCTGGCGCAGCGTCACCACTTTGCCTGCCGCTTGCTCACGGCGGCGCAGGCTTGGTACGGTACCAGGGGTGTTGAAGTGCTCAATGAAGATGTTTTGCTGCGCGACACCCATTTCCAGCAGCGCCGTCTCAGCTTCCTGCATCATGCCTTGCGGGCCACAGATGAAGGTGCGGTCAAAGCCTTTTAGGCTGAGCAAATTGTCGCCCAGCGCTTTGATCTTCGCCCCATCCAGTCGCCCGCTCAGTAACTCGCTTTCCTGCACTTCCTGGCTGAACAGATAAATCAGTTGCAGGCGTTGCGGATAGCGGTCTTTTAAGTCGGCCAGCGCCTGGCGGAACATCATGCTGCGGCTGCTGCGATTGCCGTAGACCAGCGTCACGCGGCTGTTTGATTCGGTTGCCAGTGTGGCACCGACGATAGCTAACATTGGCGTAATGCCGGAACCGACGGCCAGCGCCAGATAGTTGCCAGCGGTTTCAGGCTGCGGCTGGTAGCCAAATGTCCCCTGCGGGATCATCACGTCCATCGCCATTCCGGCGATTAAATCGGTCACGGCATATTGCGAAAAACGCCCGCCGTCGATGGCCTTTACCGCGACACAAATTTCACCCGGCTTTTCGGCCCGGCAAATGGAGTAACAGCGGCGCAGTTCTTCTCCCCCAAGACGGGTTTTCAGGGTCAAATGCTGGCCGGGTTTGAAGGCGTAATGGGTCTGTAAATCTGCGGGCACTTCAAAAGTGATGGCTACCGCTTCAGGAGTTTCCTGCTCAATGCGCGCCACCTTTAGCGAATGAAACGTCGTCATGGCAACCTCAAATACATTTAAAGTAATCAAAGGGTTCGCGGCAGCTATCGCAGCGGTATAACGCTTTGCAGGCTGTGGAACCGAATTCGCTAATCAGCGAGGTCTGCAAACTTCCGCAGCGTGGGCAACTCACTTCGCGGTCTAAATCGGCATGGCACGCATGCCCCTGCGGCGGGCTGATGCCGTATTCACGCAAGCGTGTTTTCGCGTCTGGTGTCATCCAGTCGGTGGTCCAGGCGGGATGCAACATCTGTTCGATATGCACCGGGGTATGCCGGGCCGCTTCCATCGCCTCGCGAATCGCTTTGAGCAGAAAATCAGTCGCCGGGCAGCCGGAATAAGTTGGCGTAAATCCGATGTGCCAGCCGTCTTCGCGATGGCGCACGCTGCGCACCATGCCCAAATCGGTGATGGTCAGGACCGGGATTTCCGGGTCACTGATTTGCCCGAGAATGCGCCACACATCGCGCACCTGCGCCGGTTCAACCACATCGAGAGTTTGCATCTTCACCTCGCTACCACTGCTGATTAGGATAAGCGCGTTGCAAATACTGCATTTCTGCCAGGAGCGGGCCGAGGTGCTCGGTGTGCAGCCCTTGCTTGCCGCCGCTGCGGTATTGCGCCTCCTGCGGTTTGACCAGCGAGGCATCATGCAAAGCGGCAAGCACTTGCGCTTCCCAGGCTGCTCGCAGGCTACGCGGGTCAACCGCAATACCCTGTTCTGCCAGATTGATTTCCAGCTCGTCGGCCTGGAACATTTCGCCGCTAAAGCGCCATAGTTTGTTCAGGGACTGCTGCATTTTTTGCTGTGAGAATTCTGTCCCGTTGCCCAGGCGAACCAGCCAGCCACGGCTGAAACGCAGGTGGTAGCGCACCTCTTTAATGGCTTTTGCAGCGATCGCGGCCAGTTGCGGGTCGCGGCTTTGGGCAAGGCGCTCAAACAGTTCGACATGCCAGGCATCCAGCAAATACTGGCGCATTAGCGTGTCGGCAAAATCACCGTTTGGTTGTTCAGCTAACAACAAATTGTGGTACTGGCGTTCATCACGGCCAAAAGCCAGTTTGTCTTCATCAAACTGCTCGCCCTGAAGTTCGGCGGCATAGCTGAGGAAATTGCGTGCCTGGCCGAGTAAATCCAGGCCAATGTTTGCCAGCGCGAGGTCAATTTCCAGCTCTGGCGCGTGTCCACACCAGCCGGTTAAACGCTGGGCCAGAACCAGACAAGTGTCGCCAAGACGCAGGGTGTAGGTGGTTAACGGGGAATAAGTCATTTCGCGCCTCACATGTGCTCGATGCCATCAGGCAAGGTGTAGAACGTGGGATGGCGATAAATTTTGGTTTCCGCCGGGTCGAAAAACGCACCCCGTTCTTCAGGCTGCGAGGCAATAATTTCGCTCGCTTTCACCACCCAAATCGAACAGCCCTCGGAGCGGCGGGTGTACGCATCCCGCGCATTTTCCAGCGCCATTTGTTCGTCGGCGGCGTGCAGGCTGCCGACGTGGCGATGCGAAAGCCCTTGTTTACTGCGGATAAATACTTCGTATAACGGCCAGTGAACGTTGTTCATCAGTTTTTCCTTTAGCTCGGGCGTAAATGTCGGATGATGCTGCGCTTATCCGACCTACAAATTCTTTATGCGACTTTTTGCGCATGTTGTTTTTCTGCGTAAGCCAGCGCCGCTTCACGTACCCATGCACCCTCTTCCCAGGCTTTGCGCTTGGCGGCCAGGCGCTCTTCGTTACACAGTCCACGGCCTGCGATCACTTCGTTAAATTCTTCCCAGTCGATTTCACCGAACTCGTAATGACCGGTGGCTTCGTTGAAACGCAGATCTTTATCCGGAACCGTCATGCCGAGCATTTCCACCTGCGGCACAGTGTTGTCGACAAAACGCTGGCGCAGTTCGTCATTGCCAAAACGTTTGATTTTCCACGCCAGGCTTTGGGCGCTGTTCGGCGAGTTGTCGTCGTTTGGGCCAAACATCATTAGTGCTGGCCACCAGAAACGGTTGATTGCGTCCTGCAACATCTGGCGCTGTTCATCGCTTCCTTGTGCCAGAACCATGCAGGCTTCAAACCCCTGACGTTGGTGGAAACTCTCTTCCTTACAGATTTTCACCATCGCCCTGGCATATGGGCCGTAAGAGGTGCGACACAGCGCGACCTGGTTAACAATTGCCGCGCCATCAACCAGCCAGCCGATCACACCAATGTCGGCCCAGTTCAGGGTGGGATAATTGAAGATCGAGGAATATTTCATTTTGCCGTCGAGCATCTTTTGGTAGATGTCTTCCCGCGCACAACCGAGCGTTTCCGCCGCGCTATACAGATAAAGCCCGTGCCCGGCTTCGTCCTGCACCTTCGCCAGCAAAATCGCTTTACGTTTCAGGCTCGGTGCACGCGTCAACCAGTTGCCCTCAGGCAACATGCCCACAATCTCGGAATGCGCGTGTTGCCCAATCTGGCGAATCAACGTTTTACGGTATTCGTCCGGCATCCAGTCCTGCGCTTCAATCGCAATTTCCTGCGCGATTCGCTCATCAAAGCGGTGTTGTTCAGTCACGTCATCACCTTTTATGATTCAATTTAGATTCACAAAACAGGTTTATGTGAATCACTTAATGATTAAAAGTTACAGATAAGTTAACTAAAACAGCAAAAATAACACGTACGCTTTGTGAGCGTTATCACGATATATTTTCATAAACCTTTATTAAACATGATGATATGAAAATCATCAAAACCACACCCAATCACATTGCTAACAAATTATTAAATTACAGCTTGATTTTTATGATTCACAAATCAAACATTGATTGCATTAAACGTAATACTTAACGAGGTGTGAGATGCAGCAGTTAACCAGTTATCTTTCGGGCCAATGGCTGATGGGTCATGGCAAAGAACGCACGATAAATCATGCAATTAGCGGCGAAGCGTTGTACCAGGTGACGAGCGAAGGACTGGATATGGCGCAGGCTCGTCGCTATGCCATCGACAACGGCGGCAAAGCGTTACGCGCCATGACCTTCGTGCAGCGCGCCGCCCTGCTCAAAGCGGTGGCGAAACATCTGCTGGCAAACAAAGAGTCGTTTTACGAGGTTTCTTACCAGACGGGTGCGACACGCGCTGATAGCTGGGTAGATATCGAAGGCGGGATTGGCACGCTGTTCGCCTATGCCGGAATGGGGAACCGCGAATTACCGGACGACGTGTTGTGGCCTGAAGACGAAATGATCCCGCTGTCGAAACAAGGCGGTTTTGCCGCTCGCCATGTGCTGACGTCAAAATCCGGCGTGGTATTGCATATCAACGCCTTCAACTTCCCGTGCTGGGGCATGTTAGAAAAACTTGCGCCGACCTGGCTTGCGGGAATGCCTGCGATGATAAAACCAGGTACGGCCAGCGCTCAGTTAACTCACACGATGGTGAAATCCATTATTGATTCCGGGCTGGTGCCGGAAGGTGCGATCAGCCTGATTTGCGGCGGCGTGGGTAACCTGTTTGAGTTGCTCGACGAGCAGGACGTGGTGACGTTTACAGGTTCCGCGCAGACCGGTCAGAAGTTACGTTGTCACCCAAATATTATCAGCCGCTCAGTTCCCTTCACCATGGAAGCGGATTCCCTGAACTGCTGCGTGCTGGGGGAAGATGTCACGCCAGAGCAGCCTGAATTTGCGCTGTTCATTCGTGAAATTGTTCGCGAAATGACGGCCAAAGCCGGACAAAAGTGTACCGCTATCCGCCGGATTATCGTTCCGCAGGCACAACTGGAAAATGTGACTCAGGCGCTGAAGGCAAAACTTGAAAAGATCCAGCCCGGCGACCCGGCGCAGGAAGGCGTGAAAATGGGGGCGTTGGTCAATCTCGAGCAGCGTGATGATGTGCAAAACAAAGTGGATCAACTGATTGCGGCTGGCTGCCTGGTGGTTGTGGGTGGAAACGCCGATACCACACGCGCTGGGGCATTCTTCCCGCCGACGTTATTGTTATGCCAGCAACCTGATGAAACACCCGCTGTACATGAACTCGAAGCCTTCGGCCCGGTCGCCACCGTCATGCCTTATCACGATGGCGAACATGCGATGGCGCTGGCACGTGCAGGCCAGGGTAGCCTTGCCGGAACGTTGGTGACGGCGGATGGTGACATTGCCCGCCAGTTTATTCTCGGTGCGGCGCGTGCTCACGGGCGTATTCAGGTGCTGAACCAGGAGTCGTCCGTGGAATCTACCGGGCACGGTTCTCCGCTGCCGATGCTGGTGCACGGCGGGCCTGGTCGCGCGGGTGGCGGTGAAGAGTTGGGCGGCCTGCGGGCGGTAAAACATTACATGCAGCGTACGGCGATTCAGGGCAGCCCTTCTATGCTGGCCGCCGTGAGCAAACAGTGGAGCTATGGCGCGGCAGTCAAAGAAGACCCGGTACATCCTTTCCGTAAACATTTTGAAGAGCTGGTCATTGGCGAGAGTTTGCTGACCGCCCGCCGCACCATTACCGAAGCCGACATTGTTAATTTCGCCAACCTCAGCGGCGACCATTTCTACGCGCATGTCGACAAAATCGGCGCGGCAGAGTCGTTCTTTGGCGAGCGCGTGGCCCACGGTTACTTCGTGGTTTCTGCCGCAGCCGGGCTGTTCGTCGACCCCGGCGTAGGGCCAGTCATCGCCAACTACGGTATGGAAAACCTGCGCTTTATCGAGCCGGTAAAAATCGGCGATACCATCCAGGTGCGCCTGACATGTAAGCGCAAAACGGCCAAACCGCAAAAAACGACGGAGGATAAACCGGTCGGAGTCGTGGAGTGGGCGGTAGAAGTGCTAAATCAGGACAACCAGTCCGTGGCGTTGTATTCCATTTTGACGTTGGTTGCGCGAAAGAATTAGCCCATTTTTGTCCGATGATCGTTGTTGGGTGGATAAGCGTAAGCGTCATCCACCGTTATTTTGGCAAAACCAACAAAACACCTGGCAAGCAGCACAATATATCCGGCTCAGGAAATTGTTATGTTGAATTCATGCTTATTTATCCACCCCACAACAATAATCGCCATCCTCCAGGAGTGAGAATTTCATGAATTTAACAACCGGAAAGAAAGCCCTGGCTTTAGCCATTGCACTCCTGATTTCTTCTAACGCTTCCGCTCACGGCGGCGAAGCGCATATGGTGCCGATGGAAAAAACATTGGCTGAATTTGGCGCTGATGTGCAATGGGATGACTACGCGCAAATGTTCACCATCGTTAAAGACGGTGCGTTTGTGAAGGTAAAACCAAATACAAAATCGGCCATGGTGAATGGCAAGACTTTGCAATTACAGGTCCCGGTCATCTTTAAAAATAAAACCGCTTATATCTCGGAAGATTTTATTAACGAAGTTTTCCAGTCTGGCCTTGATCAAACTTTCGCGGTCGAGAAAAAACCACATCCGCTTAATTCCTTGACGGCGAATGAAATAAACCAGGTGGTCAAAGTTATTCAGGCCGCACCTGAATACAAAACCGGGATCCGCTTTACCGAAATATCACTCCATGAACCGCCGAAGGATCAGGTCTGGCAGTTTGTGTTGAGCGGCCAGGCGGTGACGGCTCCGCGCATGGCCGACGTGATTATGCTTGATGGGATTCATATTGTTGAAGGCGTGGTGGATTTAAGCGCCGGGAAAGTCGTGTCCTGGAAGCCGATTGAAGGTGCGCATGGCATGGTTCTGCTTGATGATTTCGCCAGCGTGCAGTCAATTATTAATGGCAGCAAAGAATATGCTGAGGCGCTGAAAAAACACGGCGTAAACGATCCGAGCAAGGTAATGACTACCCCGCTGACCGTGGGATATTTCGATGGGAAAGACGGGCTGGAGCAAAACCAGCGATTGCTGAAAGTCGTGAGTTATCTCGACGTTGGCGATGGTAACTATTGGGCGCACCCTATCGAAAACCTGGTGGCGGTGGTCGATCTTGAGCAGAAGAAAATTATCAAAATCGAAGAAGGCCAGGTTATTCCTGTGCCGATGAACCCGCGTCCGTTTGATGGCCGTGACCGCACTGCACCGGTTGTTAAGCCGCTGGAAATCATCGAACCGGAAGGTAAAAACTACACCATCACGGGCGACACTATTCACTGGCAGAACTGGGATTTCCACCTGCGCCTGAACTCGCGCGTTGGGCCGATCCTGTCAACGGTGACCTATAACGACAACGGTACCAAACGCAAAGTGATGTATGAAGGCTCGCTGGGCGGCATGATTGTGCCTTATGGCGACCCGGATGTGGGCTGGTATTTTAAGGCGTATCTCGATGCAGGTGATTATGGCATGGGCACGCTGACCTCTCCCATTGCACGCGGAAAAGACGCGCCGGGCAACGCCGTGTTGCTTGATGAAACGATTGCCGACTACACCGGTAAACCGACCACCATTCCACATGCTGTGGCGATTTTTGAACGCTACGCCGGGCCTGAATATAAACACCAGGAAATGGGTCAACCGAATATCAGCACCGAACGCCGGGAATTAGTGGTGCGCTGGATTAGCACAGTCGGTAACTATGATTACATTTTCGACTGGGTATTCCATCAGAATGGCACCATCGGCATTGACGCGGGCGCGACGGGTATTGAAGCGGTAAAAGGCGTGAAAGCCAAAACCATGCACGACGATACCGCCAAAGACGACACCAAATATGGCACGCTGATCGACCATAATATTGTCGGTACCACCCATCAGCACATCTATAACTTCCGCCTTGATATGGACGTCGATGGCGAGAGCAACAAGCTCGTCGCACTTGACCCGGAAGTGAAACCAAATACGGCGGGCGGCCCTCGTACCAGTACCCTGCAAATTAATCAGCATGATATTGCTACCGAGCAGGAAGCTGCGCAGAAGTTTGACCCCGGCACCATTCGTTTGCTCAGTAATACCAGCAAAGAGAACAAAATGGGTAACCCCGTTTCGTATCAAATCATTCCGTATGCAGGCGGTACGCATCCCGTGGCAACTGGCGCGAAATTTGCCCCGGACGAGTGGATTTATCACCGTCTGAGCTTCATGGATAAACAGTTATGGGTGACACGCTATAACCCGGATGAACGTTATCCGGAAGGCAAATACCCTAACCGTTCGGCGCACGATACGGGTTTAGGGGCTTACACTAAAGATAACCAATCGCTGGATAATCAGGATGATGTGGTGTGGATGACCACCGGCACCACCCACGTCGCCCGCGCTGAAGAGTGGCCGATTATGCCAACCGAATGGGTTCATGCGTTGCTCAAACCGTGGAACTTCTTTGACGAAACGCCAACGTTAAATCTGGCGGGGAAAAAAGAAGCGAAGTAATACAGAATTGCGACGGGAGTGAATATCGCTCCTGTCGCCATCAACTCTCATCACCCAGCCGGGTGATGGCCCTGCGCAAGTAATTCAGTACTGTCGTGGCGGCCTCTGTCATCGACGAGTGATTCAGCGTCACCGCCCCGACATCCATATACGTGGTGCTATCCGCAATACTGCGGCGCATAACGCGCAAACCTTCAAGCGACCATGGGCGATAAACCAGGTCCGATAAAATCGTCACGCCCTTTCCTTTTGCCACCAGGCTGCGTACCGTTTCAAATGACGTGGTAGTAAAGCTGATATTTGGACGGCCACCCTGCGAGCGCCAGTGCTCCGTGATCACATCCGGATATTCGTCAGTATCGAGTAGTAAAAATGGCAGGTTTTCGATATCGGCAAGATGAATGACCGACTGGTTTAATAGCGGATGACCCTGGGCCGCCCACAGACGACGGGGTGAACGAATAAAGATTTCAGTATTTAACGCGCTATCAGGTGGAATATTCGAGGTTAATAATAGCGAAAAATCTGTTTCTTGCCGTTTTAATGATTCGGTTAATACCTGCGGGTTGGCTTCGATAAAGTTAATCGTCATTAAGGGGAAATGCTGTTCAACTTCAAGAATAATCGCCGGTAATAAATAAGCAGAAAGGGTTTTGGCGATGCCTATATTCACCGTGCCTTTTTCCAGCTGGGGTTGATATAACAAATCGTCTATCGCTATCTGGCTGTCATTAATTATTTTACGCGCGTAATGCGCAAAGCGCTCACCGGCGGACGTGAGCTGAATCCCCTTTGGCAGGCGAATAAATAACTGATTGTTTAGTGCGGATTCGAGATTGCGCATCGCAACCGTCATCGACGACTGCGAGATATTACATTGCGACGCGGCTTTAGATATCTGTTGCGTCTGTGCTAAAGCGATGAAAAATTCCAGTTGCCGCAATGTGAATCTCATAGTTTTAAACTATACCTCGCCACGAAAAAGATGAATTAGATTTTCACTCCTCGCAATTTTAGCATGGTAGTCCACAAATCGATGTTCTTATTACCCATCGGGTATGCATTGAATCTATAGCTGAGTGGTTTAAACCGTCTTCAGGAACTCAAATTATGCCGTATTTACTGTTAAGCCTTGCTGCCTGTTTCTGGGGCGGAAACTATGTGGTTGGCCATGTTTTAGTGGCGCAGGTTGACCCTATTGTCCTGTCGGAAGCCCGCTGGATGCTCACCGCGCTGTTGCTCATCAGTCTCTATTTTCGCCAGATAAAATCACAGTGGACGGCGATGACGGAGGCAAAATACACGGTGTTTTTCCTCGCATTGTGTGGGCAAGTATTATTCCCGGTGACGCTGTACGTCGGCCTGCAATATACCTCTTCATTAAATGCGGCGATCTATTTATCCACCACGCCCGCATTGGTGCTGCTGATCAATAAGTTTATTTTCAAAGAGGCGATCTCCCGGCGCAATATTTATGGCGTGGTGCTCAGTTCGTTGGGGGTGATATATCTGGTGATGCAGGGCGACCTTTTACATTTGAATACACTCAAAAATTTGAACCGTGGCGATGTCTGGACGATGGCGTCGGCCATTAGCTGGGCACTGTATTGCGCTTTCTTGCGCCTCAAACCCAAACAGATTGGGGGCAACGCCTTTGTCGCGGTGAGCGCGGCGATTGGCGCCATCGTTCTGCTGCCCGTTTTATCGTTTTACACGGCAACTCATTTTGGCCCGCCGTTAAAGTTGTCTTTAGAACCGGGCTTCATGTTGGGACTGGCTTATCTGGTTATCTTCCCGTCATGGCTGTCTTATCTGCTGTGGAATAAAGGCATTCAGGCGATTGGCGCGACGCGGGGTGAAGTTTATTCGCACCTGATTCCACTGACCGGCGGCGTGTTTAGCGTACTGTTTCTCAACGTGCCGTTACACGGCTTTCACCTGATAAGCGCCCTGCTTATTGCGCTGGGAATTGCCCTTTGCTCGATGGCTCCAAAGCAGGAAAAGAGTGAAGTCGCTACCGTAAGATGAACGATTGCCCATTTTAACGATGAGTTTTTCGCCCAGCATGTAAACCTAAAATTACACCGCATGTAACCCTCATTTGACGACCTCTCCACAATCCCTTACGCTGCGCGGCATAATCTCGTTGTTACAAGCGTAAATTCAGAGGGAAGCGTGAAGAATCGCACTCTTGGCAGTATCTTTATCGTCGCCGGAACCACCATTGGCGCAGGAATGTTGGCAATGCCGCTGGCTTCTGCGGGCGTGGGTTTTGGCGTCACATTGCTTTTACTGGTCGGCCTTTGGGGGTTGATGTGTTACACCGCGCTGCTGTTGGTGGAGGTTTATCAACATGTATCCGCCGACACCGGGCTTGGCACCCTTGCCCGCCGCTACCTTGGGAAACCTGGGCAATGGCTGACCGGCTTTAGCATGTTGTTCCTGATGTACGCCCTGACGGCGGCATATATCAGCGGCGCGGGCGAACTGTTAGCGGTAAGCCTTAGCCAGTGGTTTTCTACCGATATTTCAGTGACGAGCGGGGTTTTGCTGTTCACGATTGTTGCCGGAGGGATTGTCTGCATCGGCACGCATATGGTGGATATGTTCAACCGCGTGTTGTTCAGCGCAAAAATAGTCATGTTAGTGGTGATGCTGGCGCTGATGATGCCGCACATCCACCACACTAATTTGCTGACGTTGCCGCTGGAAAAAGGCCTCGCGCTTTCGGCGATTCCGGTGATCTTCACCTCGTTTGGTTTCCACGGCAGCGTGCCGAGTATTGTCAGTTATCTCGATGGCAACCTGCGCAAACTGCGCTGGGTGTTTATCATCGGCAGCGCCATTCCGTTAGTCGCCTATATCTTCTGGCAAATCGCCACACTTGGCGCGATTGACTCGGGTGTGTTCAGCGGGCTGTTAGCCAGCCATTCAGGGCTGAATGGCTTGTTGCAGGCGGTGCGTGAAGTGGTGGCCTCGCCGCATGTCGAACTGGCGGTGCATCTGTTTGCCGATCTGGCACTGGCGACGTCGTTCCTCGGGGTTTCGCTGGGGCTGTTTGATTACCTGGGCGACCTGTTTAACCGCAATCGCAAGGCGTCAGGGCGCATGCAAACCGGGCTGATGACCTTTGTGCCACCGCTGGTATTCGCGCTGTTCTATCCGCAAGGTTTTGTGATGGCGCTGGGTTATGCCGGTGTGGCGCTGGCGATTCTGGCGTTGATTATCCCGTCTTTGCTGGTCTGGAAAAGCCGCCAGGTACAAACGGAAACGGTTTACCGTGTAGCTGGCGGTAAACCGTTGCTGATTATGGTGTTCGCTTGCGGTATCGCCGTGATTGTGATTCAGGCGCTGATCGCCAGCGGCGCATTACCGGAAGTCGGTTAATTACACCAGTCCGGTATTCACCCGTTTGCCTATCTCTTTAAGCTGGGAATACTTTTCCAGCAGAGATGGGCCGTCATCAAGACTCATGGCGAACATCCACATGTACGTCATGACGGAATAAATATGCCCGGCGTTCCCGACGCCTTTCGCGGTCATCAGGAAGATGGTCGTGGCAAACAGGAACGCGGCGGCAATACCTATTGATAAATAACCGAATGCTTCACGGTCAGACAGGCGAATACGCACGCGAGCTAAAAAGTCGTAATGCTTGTTTAGCGTATTTTCACTGGCGGTGCCCACGAACCCGACCTCTTTCTCCAGTCTGTCATTGAGCTTTTCATACAGCATTTCGTTTTTGCGTGTATAGCTCGGCAGGAACAGCGAGAAGAAAATCAGCACCGCCAGACACGCCACCCCGGCCCAGAACTCTATCGTCAACAGCATCACCACGGCACCGATTATTGATGCCACGGAAGTAATCAGCAGCGGCAGGTGTGTCTCGAAGAAGTTGACGAATTCACGTGACAACGTCACACGTGCGGCGATAGTTGAATGGCTATGCGCATCTTTACGCTGCGCCACAATCACCGGCACGGCCAGTTCTGCATAAATTCTGGCAAAGGTGCGGGTGTCCATACTCCGGCGTGCCGCGCCAATCGCCCACATCACAAAGACCACCAGCGCATACAGCAATGCATGAAGCGGCTGGCCTTTGATAATGGCGTTAATAGCAAAACCGGCCATCAGCGGGTAAAGCAGGTAAATGATGTTTTCGGCGACCACCAGCATCAGAGTAATGACTAATTTTTTACTGTGGAGTTTTGCGAGTTTTTTGATGGTATTTAATGCACCGCGTGAAGGCTGAAGCTGCGCGGCTTGTGAGGTTTCCATGACTTTAATTTCTTTCGTTGTTATTCTTGAGCGGTTGCTCAAAGAATGAAAAGAGTCTATTTGAGCACTTGCTCAAAGTCAACCGGGGTACTGTGATGAAAGAAAAAGCATCTGTTCTGAAAGAGAATATTCTCGATGCCGCGATCGTGTTGTTCACTGAAAAAGGGGTGGAAAAAGTCACCACGCGCGAATTAACCGAGCAAGTCGGCATCGCACGCAGCCATATTTATCACTATTTCCCCGACTGGCAGACGCTGTGTCTCGAAGCGTTTTCGCGTTTCATGTATGCAGAGCTGGAAACTTTTAGCCAAAAGTCTTGCGCGCTGCCGCCTGAGCAGGGTTTGAAGACTTTTATCGAAGATTATTTGCCTGACCGCGCCGATGCGGTTTGGGAGCTGTATGGCTCGTTGTGGCGTCTCGCGGTACACAACAAGGTGTATGCCGACTTTGCGCTAACGCTGACTGAAAAGTGGGATGCGTTGCTGGCGAATATCATTCGCGCGGGCATTGAAAGCGGCGTATTTCGCCAGACCGATGTCTGGCGAGTGACCCGCCAGCTTGGAGCTTTGCTGAACGGGTACTCGGATCAACTGATCATCGACAGCGCCCCGCTGGCCAGAGATCAGGCGCTGGAAGATATTTATGGTTTTATTGAGCAGGTTTTGCTCGTTATTAAGCGTTAATCAAGGATAAGTAATGCCGGGTGGATTCACCTCAGACGCCGCGACTTCTTCACCCTTTTCTCCCCAACGGTCGAGAACTTGCTGATATTCGCCACGTTTCACCGCACCATCAAGCGCGGCTTGTAAGGCATAAACCAGCCCGTTACCTTTTTTGGTGGTGGTGGCGACATACGCTTTTTTAGGCCCAAGTCCCACAACGCGTGTTTTCCCGGTTAACGCCGCTTTATAGGCGGCCACACTTTGAGGGCCGAATGTCGCATCTGCCCGGCCAGCCTGAATATACAGGTTGCCGGAAGCGTCATCCGTCAGGTAAATCGGCTGGGCCGGTTTGCGCCCTTCACGTTCATTTTGCTCATTCCAACCCAACAGGATCTTTTCCTGATTCGTGCCGGAACCCAAAATAATCCGTAACCCGGCAACATCTACCGGGCCTGCAATTTTTTGAATCGGACTGTCTGATTTCACCGAAAACGCCAGGGAATCTACGCGATAGGTCGCAAAATCAAACTTCGTTTTACGCTGCTCTGTCACCGCGATATTCACCAGGGCCACATCATATCGCCCGGACGTAATCCCCAGCGGCCAGTCTTCCCAGGCGGTCGGCACCAATTTGAGTTTTAGCCCGAGACTATCGGCAAGCAAACGGGCGATATCCGGATCGCTGCCGATCCGGGTGCGGTTATCGCTCGCCAGCATCGCAAGCGGCGGTGAATTGAGGGCGGAAATTGCCACCGTCAGCGTTCCCGGTTCAACAAATTGATAGTTCTGCGGAATTTTACCGATAGCAATCGGATCTTTAGCCGTATGTATCGGCTGTTCATTCGCCTTCAGATCCAGACTTCCCTGAGCAAAGCTCGCGGTACTCAAAACAATCAGCGCCAGTGGGACAAATTTCATGCCTGCTCCTTAAAGTACTTTCGATAAAAACTGACGCGTTCGCGAATGCTGCGGATGGTTAAGCACTTCGTCGCTGCTACCTTGCTCAACAATTTTGCCATCCACCATAAACACCACGTTATCCGCCACTTCCCTGGCAAAACCGATTTCATGGGTCACGACCACAAGCGTAGTGCCGGAACGCGCGAGCTTTTTGATGACGTCCAACACTTCGCCCACCAGCTCAGGATCAAGCGCCGAGGTGGGCTCATCAAACAACATCACGCGCGGGCGCAGCGCCAGAGCGCGGGCTATGGCGATACGTTGCTGCTGCCCGCCGGAAAGATGCCGTGACCAGGCGTCCGCTTTATTACGCAGCCCCACCACATCCAGCAGTTGATACGCCTGTTCAATCGCCGCTTTGCGATTGAGTTGCTTATGGGCAATCGGCGCTTCAATCAGGTTTTCCAGCACCGTGAGATGCGGGAACAAATTGAAGTTCTGGAATACGTAACCAACGTTGACGCGCTGACGCAGGATCTCTTTTTCTTTCAGCTCATACAGTTTGTCCCCGGACTGGCGATAGCCAATGTAATCCCCGTCAATCTGGATAAAACCTTCATCAACACGTTCCAGGTGGTTAATCGCCCGCAATAAGGTGGATTTACCGGAACCTGACGGCCCAAGGATCACCGTGACTGAACCCGGTTCCAGCTCGAGGGAAATATTATCCAGCGCTTTATGGCGGCCAAAATATTTACTGACGCCAGTAATCGAAATATGGCCGGTTGGATTATGGGAGTGGAGCATGGGCGGCCTCCTGAGTTTGCAGTACGGGCTGGCGTGGTGCCAGGCGGGCCGGGCTTTGTTGATTGATAGCCGAGCGGCGTTCACTGCGAGCCAGCCAACGTTCGACCAGATGCTGAATCAAAGACAGTACGCTTGTGATAACCAGATACCAGACCGCGCCGACCATCAGCAGCGGGATCACTTCCTGGGTGCGGTTGTAAATCATCTGAATGGTGTAGAACAACTCTGGCATCGCCAGCACATAAACCATCGCCGTCCCTTTCGCGAGGCTGATAATTTCATTGAAACCGGAAGGCAAAATGGTCCGCAACGCTTGCGGCAGAATAATGCGCACCGTACGTCGCCATGCCGGAAGCCCTAACGCCGCCGCCGCTTCATATTGCCCGTGATCGACGCCGAGAAACCCGCCGCGAATAATCTCCGCCGTATACGCGCTTTGCACTAACGTCAGCCCGACAACCGCCGTTGAAAACTGGCCGAGCACGTTAATGGTCTGATAGCTTCCCCAACTGATTTGGGTGAACGGAATACCAATCGAAAGCGTGTCGTACAAATAGGAGAAGTTATAGAGGATGATCAGCACCACAATCAGCGGCAGCGAGCGAAACAGCCAGATATAACCCCACGCCAGACTATTCAGCAGCCATGACGATGAGAGCCTGGCCAGCGCCAGCAATCCCCCAAATGCGACACTCAGCGCGGTGCCAATCAACGTCAGCAGCAATGTTTGCGCCAGCCCTTCCAGAATCACCGGATCAAAGAACCAGCGGGCAAACACACTCCATTCCCAGCGCGGGTTAAACGCCACCGACTGAACCACAATCGCCAGCACAAACAGGGCGACAATCGCCCCGAAAGTGCGCCACGGATAACGCGCCGGAACCACTTTGATAGTTGATGGGGTGTTTGAAGGTGTAGTCATGATGATTCCTCAGGCCGTTTTCAGCTGCGCAACGGTTAGCTGTTTGGTAAACCGTAAGCGCCCGTCGAAAGGAGCCACGCTGTATTCTTCCCGGTCGCGGTAGATATCAAACTGCGGTTGGTAATCAAGGCTCAGATACAGCTTTACTGCCTCCGGCTGGCGAAAGCCGGTGGTGAGATACAGATGGCTGTAACCGGCAAGCTGCGCCCTATTTTCCAGCTCCCGCATCATGCGCTGGGCAAGCCCTTGCTGACGTAATTCTGGATGCGTCCAGATACGTTTTATCTCGGCGGTATATTCATCGAATGGCTTATATGCGCCGGTAGCGATAATCTCGCCGTCACGTTCAAGCACGATGAACAACCCTTGAGGTGCCAGATACCATTCGGTTAATTCCACTTCCGCATCACGGGAAAAGTAGTCCCCGTAACGCGCTTCATATTCGCCAAACAGCCCGGCGATAATAGGCTGGAGTTCTGGCGCTTCGGGGGAAACATCTCGAAATTGTTCGCTCATGTTCGTCTCCTTAATCGCCAAGGCCTGCCGGGTTGATTTCAGATGCCGGGATTTGCTCGACACCTTCTCCCCAGCGGTTCAGCACTTTGTTGTAATCGCCATTCTTGATGACGCCGTTGAGTGCGGTTTGCACCGGGTCAACCAGCCCACTGCCTTTTTTCAGCGTCACAGCGATATGCGCCGCTTTCGGCCAGCCGCCATCCACCACGCCGACTAATTGCGTTTTCTGAGTTAACGCCGCTTTCCAGGCACCGGTCACATTCGGGCCAAAGAAGGCATCGGCGCGACCGGACTGGAGTGCGAGGGTTTGTGCTGCATCGTCTTTGGTGTAAACCGGGGTGAAAGGTTTAAGCCCTTTTTTCAGGTTCTCTCCGTTCCACGCCAGCAAAATAGATTCCTGGTTGGTGCCAGAGCCGACGATAATGCGCAGCCCGGCGATATCTTCTGCTTTCTCAATTTTCTTAATCGGGCTGTTGGCTTTCACGTAGAAGCCGAGCGAATCTTTACGGTAGGTCGCAAAGTCGAATTTCTGTTTGCGATCTTTGGTGACGGTAATATTGCTGATTGCCGCATCGTATTTCCCTGATGTCACCCCCAGCGGCCAGTCCTCCCAGGAGGTCGGCACCACGTTAAGCTCAAGCCCTAAGCTGTCTGCCACCAGGCGAGCAATATCCACTTCACTGCCCAGCAGCGTTTTGTTGTCTTCGGCAAACACCGTCAGCGGCGGCGAATTGAGTGCCGCAACCGCCACGGTAAATTTCCCCGGCACCGCAAAGCGATAGTCTTTAGGCAGTTGTGCCACCGCAGCCGGATTCACGGCGGTATTAATAGGCGTTTTATTGGCTTCCAGGCTGACGCCAGTGCCGTTGATCGTGACCTCTTGTGCGAAAGTTTGTGCCGATGACAGTGCCAGAGCGATAGCCAGAATTAGCGATGTTTTGTTCATAACAGATTCTCTTTATTATTTTGGTGTTGTTGTCGGATGACGCTTCGCTTATCCGACCTACGAATACGGTGTTGTAGGGTGGATAAGCGAAGCGTCATCCACCATTTTCACAAATATTGATTAACCGGACTCGCCAGCCCGAGGCTTTCACGCAGCGTGGTACCCGGATATTCGGTGCGGAACAACCCGCGGGCTTGCAGGACCGGAACCACTTCATCCACAAAGCGTGGGAAGGTGTCCGGCGTGCCGCCCTGAATGATAAAACCGTCTGCGGCGTGGCTCTCGAACCACTGTTGTAATCCGTCTGCAACCTCTTGCGCGGTGCCAGAAAAACGCGGACGAGGCGACGCCGCTTCCAGCGCCACCTGGCGTACTGTCAGATTGCGCTCGCGGGCATTACGTTTGATTTCATCCGTGGTGCTACGGAAACTGTTCTGCCCCAAATCCCCGATATCCGGGAACGCTTCATCCAGCGGATACTGGCTGAAATCGTGGTGTTCAAAATAGCGACCGAGGTAATTCAGAGCATCGTTAATAGAAACCAGCGCGGCGGTGGTTTGATATTGGTTTTCAACGTCGGCGGCATCTTTACCGACAATCACGCTCACGCCCTGGAAGATATGCAGATCCTCAGGCGAGCGCCCGTGATTTGCCAGTTGGCCTTTCACGTCACGATAAAAATGCTGCGCTTCTTCAAGGGTTTCATGATGGGTGAAAATAGCATCCGCATGGCGCGCGGCTAATTTTTTACCATCATCAGAAGCGCCTGCCTGAAATACAATTGGGCGACCTTGTGGGGTGCGAGAAATATTCAGCGGCCCCGCCACTTTAAAGAAATCGCCGTGGTGATTTAAGGTGTGTAATTTATTCGCATCAAAAAACTGCCCGCTTTCTTTATCACGAATAAACGCATCTTCTTCCCAGGAATCCCACAGCCCTTTCACTACATCGAGATATTCATCCGCAATGCGATAACGCAGCGCGTGTTCCGGGTGTTTCTCACGAGAGAAGTTCTTCGCCGAACCTTCCAGCGGCGAAGTCACCACGTTCCAGCCCGCGCGGCCTTTGCTTAAATGGTCCAGGCTTGCGAACTGGCGTGCGACGGTAAAAGGTTCGCTGTAAGAGGTGGACAGCGTACCGACCAGCCCTAAATGCGTGGTCACGCTGGCTAATGCCGACAGCACCGTGAGTGGCTCAAATCTATTCAGAAAATGCGGAATAGATTTTTCGTTAATATATAAACCGTCCGCGACAAATAAAAAGTCCAGTTTGCCGGCTTCGGCTTTTAATGCTGTCTCTTTGACAAACTCAAAATTAATACTGGCATCCGCAATAGCTGCCGGGTGACGCCAGGCCGACATATTCCCGGACGCGCCATGTAATATGGTGCCCAGGCGCAATTGTCTGTTGTTTGACATGGTGGTTCTCCAAATAGTTAATTAACCAGTAGCGCCTGTTCAGCAAGTGTGGCGAAATATCTTGCTGCATCTTCTATTAATGCTTCATCCGGATTAAATGCCGAATGGTGTAAACCATATGCGCTGGCGCTGCCAATGCTGACAAATGCGCCGGGAATGTTTTGCAGATAAACCGCGAAGTCCTCGCCGCCCATGTGCAGTTCAGAGGTTTGGGTCTGATATCCAAAATCTTGTGCGACCTGCATCGCAAAAGCCGCCCATTGTTCATCGTTGAGCAATGTTATTGGCCCGTTAAACCATTCCACTTCTATGTGTGCGCCAAACGCACTGGCTAAACCGGCTGCAATCTCACTGATTCGTTTCTCAACGTGACGTTGAACATCGGCGTTATGGGTACGCACGGTTCCTTCGAGTTCGACGTGTTCAGGCAACACATTCCAGGTATTCCCTCCCTGAATGCGTGTGACGCTGACGACCACTGAATCCAGCGTGTCGATATTGCGGCTGGCAATGGTTTGCAGGGCAATCACCAACTGGCTGGCAAGCACAATGGGATCATTTCCCTGATGCGGACGGGCAGCGTGCGCACCTTTGCCCTGCACCCGCAAAACAAAACGGTCAACGTTGGCGTAAAACGCGCCGCCTCGGGTGGCAAAGGTGCCTACCGGTAAACCCGGTTCATTGTGCATGCCGAAAATCGCGGTCACGTTTTCCAACGCTCCTGCTTTAATCAACGCTTTCGCGCCGGTAAAGTTTTCTTCTGCGGGTTGGAATAACAGGCGCACGCGCCCGGCCAGTTGCGATTCACGCGCTTTTAATAACAGTGCGGCGCCGAGGATCACGCTACTGTGAACGTCATGCCCACAAGCGTGCATCACTCCTTCATTATGTGAACTGAACGCAACGCCGCTGGTTTCCTGAATCGGCAGCGCGTCAATATCCGCACGCAGCGCGATCACCTTCTCGCCCTGCCCGATTTCTGCCACCACGCCGGTCGCCAGTGAGTAAGGCAATAACCGTATGCCAGCAGATTCCAGCCAGTGGCGTATCCGCGCGGTTGTTGCCACTTCTTCCCCCGAAAGCTCCGGGTTCTGGTGGAGTTCACGCCGCCAGTCGATAAGCTGCTGTTCAAATGTCATCTGCGTCCTCTTACCAGGCATCATGCTGGGCAGCAAAATCGAGGTGCGATATGGCAGGTTGAACGCCAGCTAACAAACGCAGCGATTGAAGACGAGCAGTTGGGTCGGCAATCGGGGTATCAATAATAAATTCGTCGATACCAAATTCTTTGCTTAATGCTGCAAGCCCGGCGTGAACCGTCTCCGCGGTGCCTTTTAGCAGTGAAGGTTCCCGGCGTTCGATTTTTTTGATGGTGCTCCCCGCCTGGCGAGCAAAAGCGTGGGCCTGCACTTCACTGGCCACACTGACGCGCTGGCCGTTTTCCAGCTCAACACTCCAGATCTCAACAAGACTGGCCAGTTGATCCGCTTTTCCAGCGTCAGCGGCGACAATCACCTGCACCGCGACAATCGTGTCGAGCGAACTGCGGCTACGCCATGAACTCAACACTTCGCGCATCAGGGCTTTGTCGCCATTCAGATGGGCGGCGTAGACAAAATTCCAGTTCAGGTTTGCGGCAAGCGTCGCACTTTCAAGGCTGGCACCTAACAAGAATCGGTCGGCGCTACGAGCGGGAACCGGCGTGGCACGCAGGGTTTCTTCGTCATCTTGTGTGGTAGGCAAAGAAAGCCAGTTATCAAGCTGGGCGAGTTGATCGGCAAATGAGGCTTTATCCTGCACGCCGCGCTGCAACGCTTTGGTCGAAAGCGGTAAACCGCCAGGCGCTTTACCAACACCGAGATCAATGCGCCCCGGCGCCAGGTTCGCCAGTAAGTTGAAGTTTTCGGCCACTTTATACGGGCTGTAGTGTTGCAACATCACCCCGCCGGAACCGACACGAATACGGTTTGTTTGCCCGATGATCCATGCAATAAGCAGTTCCGGCGAAGGGCTTGCCAGCCGGGCGGTGTTATGGTGCTCAGCAATCCAGAAGCGGTGATAGCCCCAGGTTTCGGCCTGTTGTGCCAGATGCAACGTGTGCTTCAAAGCCTCCGCAGGCGTGTCATCCTGTGCGACCGGGATTTTATCCAACAAACTGATTCGATAAGACATGCAACAAACTCGTGTTGATTAACATGCCTTCATTAATAGGGGTTCGCGCTACCTGAGTGAAACAATTAATTTACATTTGGTTATCCAGAATCTGGATAAGCCGTTTTTCATCCCTCCTGCTGGCTCATATATGGTCTATATTTAAAATTAATAATAGATACAAGGCTTTTTATGACCATGCAACGTCTAAAAAGACCTTAATTGACCCAATTTGATTTAATTGAGAACAAAAAGACCATTTATGATACATTCTTGTTTTCATGGCTCATAAATAACCATTTATAAGATAAAAAATACAACTGGGGTCAAATATGAACTACGACACCACCACGCTTGCAGACAAACTGCATGCTATGGGCGAATTATTGAATGACGTTAAAAAAGCGGTGATCCTGCGGGCGCAAGAATCAGACCTGGCGGTAAGCGAACACGTTATTAGTGAATCCGCACAACTCGGGGTGCAACTCAACCAGCGCCGCAAAGAACTCGACATCGACCTGGCAACACTTGAGCTGCAAACCGGCGTGTCGGCATCCACGCTCAAACGCCTGTTTAAAGATCCGGAACAGGTTAAATTTGGCACGGTATTACGCGTTGCCGATGCACTGGGTGTGAAATTATGCGCCGCCGTGTAGAGGTCTGGTTATACGGTGAGCCGGTGGGTGAGCTGCGCCAGGATGACGGCGGTTTTGCGTTTAGCTATCGCGCCGATTATATCGGCCCGCCGCTGTCGCTCAGTTTACCGGTGCGTGTGGGTCATTTTCAAAGCCCGACACTGCCGCCCTTTTTTGCCTCGCTGGCACCGGAAGGCTGGCTGAAAATGCGCTACAGCCAATTACAGCAGCGCGACGAGCATGACCTTCTCGGGATGCTTATCGACAACGGTAAAAACCTGATTGGTGCGGTGCAACTGGTCAGCATGCAGGAGGAGTAACGATGCGTTGCCATATTCTTTTGACGCCGCTGGTGCAGGCTAAAGAGCAGGAGTCCGGCTATTCAACCAAAGGGCTGAAGTACCTGACTGGCTCTGGCAAAGTGAACCCGCAGCTGAGTTTTACACGCAATGAATTTATACATGAATTGCCCAAAGCCCAGCGCGGAATGAGCATTTCCGGCTATCAGCCTAAACTGCAAATGGTGGTGCGCGACGGTGAATTTGCCGTGGTTGAACACCAGGGTGAATACATTCTTAAACCGTCTCCGGCAGAATTCCCCCATCTGGCGGAAAACGAACACGCCACCATGCGGCTTATGTCGCGGCTGGGATTTGACGTGCCGCCTCATGGGCTGGTGAGTTTTGCGCGTGAAGACAACCAAACCACACCAGAACTAGCCTTTGTGATCCGCCGCTTTGACAGAGACATTCAAACCGGGGCCGCGATCCACCAGGAGCAACTGGATGCGGCGATGAATGTCGGCGAAAAGTACGGAAAAACCGGTAGCGACGGCAAACAGAACGTCAGCTATCAGCAATTAGCCGAGTTTCTGACGCAACATGTGAACAGCAACCTCGCCTTTAAAATCGACCTGTTCCGGCGCATTGCTTACGCGTATCTGCTGGGCAATAACGATATGCATCTGCGCAATTTCGGGCTGATACACCCGCGTATCGGCGAGCCGACATTATCGCCGGTTTACGATTTTGTCTCGGTTGCGCCCTATCCGGCCATTTTTAGCTCAGGGTTTATGGCGCTGCCGTTACTGAGTTGCGAGGAAGGCGACCGCGAGTTAGCTCCAGGTTTTAAAACTGCATATGGTGAATATCTTGGTATGGATTTCCGGGAACTCGGCCTGGCGATAGGATTGACCGACAAACTTATCGTGAAGTTATTGAGTGATTTGCAAAAAGAGAGCCGCATTGTGGAAGCGGTATATCGTGATTCGTTTATGCCACCCGAGGCGATTGACGCCACGCTGCGTTGTTACTATCAGCGGCTGGACAGGTTGATGCGCCTGGATGAGGCGGAATTGTGAAACTGAAGGGTGAAAAAGAGTCGGGTGACGCTACGCTTACCCGACCTACGATTTCAAATTTGTAGGGTGGATAAGCGCAAGCGTCATCCACCAATGACATTTACATCACGAAAATCAGAAGGTTTCCCAGTTCTCGTTTGAATCGCTGACAGCGGCTTTACGATTCATCACCGGAGCGACAGTCAGTTTTGGCTCAACCTGACGAGACTCCTTTTTGGCTTCCTGACCAATACGGAATACGGCAACAGCCTGAGTCAAACGGCTCGCCTGATCTTCCAGTGCAGAAGCGGCGGCGGCAGACTCCTCCACCAGGGCGGCGTTTTGCTGGGTTACGCGGTCCATCTCAGACACCGCCAGACCGACCTGGTCGATACCCCGGCTTTGCTCATCCGATGCCGATGCGATTTCGCCCATGATATCCGTCACACGCGTGACCGCATTGACGATTTCACCCATGGTTTCGCCCGCGCTTTCAACCAGCGTTGAACCGGTGTCCACTTTGTTGACGGAATCTTCAATCAGACCTTTGATCTCTTTCGCCGCTTGCGCGCTGCGTTGTGCCAGGTTGCGCACTTCACCTGCCACCACCGCAAAACCTCGGCCTTGTTCACCGGCACGCGCCGCTTCAACAGCGGCGTTCAGCGCCAGGATATTAGTCTGGAAAGCGATACCATCAATCACACTGGTAATGTCGGCAATTTTCTTCGAGCTGCCAGCGATGTCATTCATGGTACGCACCACGTTATCCACCACTTTGCCGCCCTTCTGCGCGGTTTCTGACGCGCTCAACGCCAGCTGGCTTGCCTGGCGGGCGTTTTCGGCGTTCTGCTTAACAGTCGCGGTCAGCTGTTCCATGCTGGCAGCCGTCTCTTCAAGCGAAGCGGCTTGTTGCTCGGTACGGGAAGACAGATCGTTATTACCGATAGAGATTTCGCTGGCACCGCTATAAATCGCATGTGCGCCGTTACGAACTTCGTTAACGGTGCTCACAAGCTCTGACTGCATGTGTCGCAGACTTGCCGCCAGTTGGCCCATTTCATTGGTGCCATGCACATCGATGGTGTGTACCAAATCGCCATCCGCAATGTGGCGGATGTTATCAATCAAGCGATGAAGTGGTTCGATAAGCGTTTTCTTGATACCCAACCACACGGTGATAATGGCCGCGACAACCAGCGCCAGAATGACAACCAGGATCCAGATGGCCTGTGAATAAGACTGGTTATTGTCGTCAACCGCTTCCTGATACAAGTGGTCGTTTTGTTGCAGATAGTTAACGTACTCTTTCTCAAACCCGTCCTGATACTTCTGCGTCGGCTGGTCGAAGAATTCATTAATTTTACCCGCGCCCAGCAACTGAATCAGCTCGGCCAGCGCACCATGATAAATCGCGTAGTTACGCTTGATTTCATTGATGGACTCTTCGCTCTGGCGCGGATCGCGTGGCAGCGCTTCATACGCGGCCCACTCTTTCTCGGCCTGCTTGAGTGACTGGCTGGCAATCAGCATCAGCTCATTGACCGTCGCACCGCTGCCGATATTGTTGGTGTCCATCATATGACGGATGCCGGCACGGTTAAGCGTGTTGCGGGTTTGCAATAACGCCACCCAGCTACCGTTGAGCGTCGACTGTTGCTGGCGAATCGTTTGCAGCACAGTGAAGTTTTCTTTGTCGTTTTTCAGCGCGTTGAAGAACAACCCGCCGGACGTCATTTGTAAAATTCCAAATAAACCCAGCACAAATAGTAGGCTGGTAACAACTTTTATACGATTTAACATGCTTTTTTATTCTCATGGCAACAGAAGCATATAGTTTCGGCAGATTTGGGCGAATCTTTATGCTTCATTGTCGAGAATAGGCGAAATTAACTTCGCTCGATATCTTTCGCGGCCTGATCCAGGGTATCGATGATTTTATACAGCGTCTCTTTAGGTAAATCGCTCTGGCCAAGTTTGGTATTGAGCGCCATTTTGAAGTTATGAATCGCGCGCTGAATCTCAGGTAAACGGCGGTTGTCACCCAGCACGCCTAACGATTCGAGCTTCGCAATGATATGCCCAAGATGTTCCTGTTGTTGCGCGAGTTCAGCCTGGCCCTCTTCGGTTAACATCCAGGCTTTTTTACTGCTATCGCCCTGCACCGCAGCGATAAATCCCATCTCTTCCAGTAACGAAAGGTTCGGGTAGATAATCCCAGGGCTTGGTACGTATTCACCTTTAGCCGTCGCTTCGATGGACTTAATCAGCTCGTAACCGTGGGCTGAGTTACCGGAAAGGAAATGCAGGATCAGCAAACGAATGTCGCTGGCATCAAACAGACGTTCGCGGCGCATACGTGCTTTGCCTTCCATGCCGCCGTGTTCGTGGTGACCGCCGTGCAGGCCGTGTCTTTCGTGGCGTTCATGTCTGGCGCAAAAGCCGTGGTGAAGATGATGGATTCTCATATTGGTATCCTTATTTGTTATGCCAGTAAGCCACAGCGCGGACGTAATCCCCGTCCAGCCCTCGGTTTTCCAGCAGTTCATCGCTCAGTTGTTTCACATCGCGCCCTTCACCGGTTATCCAGATGAAATAGTCGCTGGATGGGAATTCAAGTTCGCTGATGCGTCTGGCGATAGATTCGGTATCAAGCCATTCGATATGTGCGTGTTCAAACTCACTGAGGTATTCGTGAGTATCCGGGTGGTGGCTGTTAACCAGCACCCGCGGGGAAATGTGTTGCGCCAGCGAAGCCAAACGACGGCGCACCGCAGGCAAGCCACTTTCATCACAAACATAAAGCTGGAAAGCGTAATCAACGGGAATAACCAGCGAACCTCTTGGCCCGCCAATCAGCAGCGTATCGCCTGCTTGCGCGGTTTCCGCCCACAGGCTGGCTACACCACCATCGTGAATATAGAAATCCAGCGTCAGTTCATTACGCGTCGCATCAAAATGCAGCGGCGTGTAGTCGCGGGAAATGGGGCGAGCACCTTCCCCCCAGACAATCCCGTCGTCAGTCACGGATGGACGCGCGAAGTCACCGTTTTCAGGTGGGAAGAAGACTTTTACGTGGTCATCAAAACCCTGTGAAGAAAAACCCGCCAGCTCCGGGCTGGTAAACACAATGCGGTGAAAACACCCGGCGATAGTTTCTTTATTTTTAACGGTTAGCTCGCGGAATTTGAGTTCATTTTTTACGCGTTGTGGGAGATTGGGTTTGGTTTGTAAGGTCATTGGATTCTCATTTATTCGGCGTTTAAGATATATCATAGATATGTTTTAGCACACGATAATGAGATTGTCGTTGTCAATTTTTGCTTTTATGCAAGGTATAACGTGGTGAAAATATAATCAGAATAGTGAACTCACAAGATGGGTCGCAAATTGACAAACCCTTACGAAGCGGTGCTTTCAATTTGCCTTAAGGAGTGCCTACACTGGCTATGGCAGCAAGTGCCAACCGACATTCCATTCACCCACCCAAGTCCAGGAGGTATGTCATGTTTCCTGAGTACCGTGAATTGATCAACGAACTAAAATCCGCTAACCCGCGTTTCCTCAGCTTGTTTGACAAGCACAATCAACTCGACGACGAAATTTTACGCAAGGGAGGACCGCAAGGAACGGGATGCAACGAAAAGGTCGTGCAGATGAAAAAAGAAAAGTTGCGGCTAAAAGATGAGTTGTATCAGATGTTGAAGAAGGCCAGTCAGCAAACCTCTTCGTAGGTCGGATGAGCAAAGCGTCATCCGACACTATTAACGCTAATGGTGGATGACGCTAGCGCATATGAATCCTACAAAACCCGTTTATCGCCCTTTGTCAGCAATCTAAAAACAATCGCGTAAAGCTCCGTCAAACCGGGGTAAATTTCACCAATCACTTCTTTGAGTTCCGGCAGTGTCATATTTTCCTGACGCGCGTGCTCGTCGGTCAGCTTTTCAAGCGCTACGGGGGTCACGCTCACGACTTCAATGGTACAAAAGTAAACGTCATCTTCATAACGCCCGACGCGCAACTGTTGGCCTGGGATGAAGTGCGACTCCGAAACATCGCGCAGCGTAATGGTTTTGCGCCCGGCAACGATATCGCTCTCAAAGCGTTGGAAAAATGTTATGTCGTTCATGGAATACCTGTTCGGCTAAACCCTAAGCCATGTATATGACGGGTTTTAGAAAAGAGAAAACATCAACGCGACTGGAAAACTCATCGGCCACGTTGCGCCCACCAGCACAGAGCTTAACAGTTTAATGCGTTTGGTATCGCGAGCCAAAAACCATGTGATAAAAGCGGTGATTAACGACATTGCAGCGTAAAAAACCAACATATGTTGATAAGTAGTCATGAATAATTAAGGGCTTTGAAAAATTATGTTGCGAAATATGCCGTTTTTTATGACTCAGATCAAGTTTTAGCGACCCTGCTGGGCTTCAAAGCATCCAAGGAAAAGCACGTGCCATCCCTGTTAACGGGGAGAACTTAATGATAACGGGTGAGATTTTTATAATTCCCTATCGCCTGGTTTTATAGCGTCTATCTTTAATACAGAACCGTCGTTCTATGAATCGAGGCCGCTATGTTTCTTAACTATTTTGCGCTCGGCGTGCTTATTTTCGTTTTCCTGATTATTTTTTACGGGATCATTATTCTTCACGATATTCCTTATCTTATTGCGAAAGCACGTAATCATCCCCATGCCGATGCTATTCATGTGGCTGGCTGGGTGAGTTTGTTTACGCTGCATGTTATCTGGCCGTTTTTGTGGATTTGGGCCACTCTTTACCGACCTGAAAGAGGCTGGGGTATGCAACAAAACCCCGACGCTACACTGGCTTCGTTGCAGCAAAGAGTTTCTGAGCTGGAGCAAAAGTTAGGCGACAATAAAATAATACCGCCATCGGAGTAACATCATGGATTTGCTCATTATCCTGACATATGTTGCTATTGCCTGGTCAATCTTCAAAATATTTAAAATACCGGTAAATAAATGGACAGTGCCAACGGCTGCCCTCGGCGGCGTATTTTTAATTGGCGCGCTTATTTTGTTAATGAACTACAACCATCCTTATACTTATCTAGCGCAAAAAGCGGTCATTTCTATTCCACTTACTCCGCAAGTCACCGGTGTAGTGAGTGAAGTGACTGATAAACAAAATATGATGATTAAAAAAGGAGAAGTGCTGTTTAAATTAGACCCCACCCGCTACCAAACGCGAGTGGACAGACTCCAGGCTGATTTAACCACGGCGATTCACAGCACGCAGTCACTGAAAGGTGAACTCGATGAAGCCATTGCGAATACCACGCGAGTCACCGCAGAGCGCGATAGATTATATAAAGATTACCAACGTTACTTGCGCGGCAGTCAGGCGCGAGTAAACCCGTTCTCTGAAAGCGATATTGATAATGCCCGGCAGAATTACCTGGCTCAGGATGCGCTGGTGAAAGGCTCGCTTGCTGAACAATCGCAAATTAAAAGCCAGTTAGACAGCATGGTGAATGGCGAACAATCGCAGATTGTCAGCCTGCGCGCCCAGCTTGCTGAAGCCAAATATAATCTCAACCAGACAGTGATTCGCGCCCCCAGCGACGGGTACGTAACACAAGTGCTGATTCGCCCCGGCACTTATGCAGCCGCCCTGCCATTACGCCCGGTGATGGTGTTTATACCGCAACAAAAACGACAAATAATTGCGCAGTTCAGGCAAAACTCTCTGTTACGCCTGGAAGCGGGTGATGAAGCTGAAGTGGTGTTTAATGCTCTTCCCGGCCAGGTTTTCCGTGGAAAACTCACTTCAATTCTCCCGGTGGTGCCTGGCGGCAGTTACCAGGCACAAGGAACATTGCAGTCATTAACACTAACTCCCGGCAGTGACGGAGTTCTCGCGGTCATTGAGCTTGAGCCAAACCAGCAAGTCGATGATCTACCGGATGGGATTTTTGCGCAGGTCGCCGTTTACTCTGACCACTTCACCCATGTTTCGGTGATGCGTAAAGTGCTGCTGCGGATGACCAGTTGGATGCACTATCTGTATATTGACCATTAATATTAAGAACTTATAAGCAAACACCTTAAACAAATTCTGATTTTGTTTTGCTCATTAATATCTGTGAATAACTGGCATTTATTTGAGTTGTTTTTAGATTACGATGAATGGCAATAAATCATACAGGGATTTGTAAATGGAACATCTACATAAGCAAATTATCAGCACGATATTAGAAATTGAACGCGCAGCAAGTGAGCGTTTCAATAAAGGGGATGTTTCCGGATATCTGGATATTTACCATGATGACGTCACGTATGTTGACCCGATGACACCCGGCATGCTCACTGATAAAAATGCAGTGAGGGCGTATTTCGATAAATCTTATTTAGGCGTTCAGATAGAAAAGGCGGAATGGTCAAATATTAACGTCGTCGTCAACGAATCGGCAAATACCGCTATTCTGACTTACAACCAGCAAAATCACATTCGCAGTAAAAATGATGGCGAATTACATCAAATGCCGCTGTGGAACTGCACCGAGGTGTATCGCCTGACGGATGGTCAATGGAAAATCGCCCATGCCAACTGGTCGTTTGCGCAACACCCTGTCCTTCTCAATAGCCTGAAAACGTTATTTACGCAGTTAGGTTACGTGTGAATTTATAAAAGTGGATAGCGATATTCGCTATCCGCTTTCACGAAAAGCTAGTGCTTAATCATCACATGCCGAATCACGGTGTAATCTTCCAGCCCGAATAACGACATATCCTTGCCGTAACCTGAAAGTTTTTGCCCGCCGTGCGGCATTTCGCTCACCAGCATGAAATGGGTATTCACCCAGGTGCAACCGTACTGCAACCGCGCACTCAGGCGATGCGCGCGACCCACGTCTTTCGTCCAGACTGATGAAGCCAGCCCATAACTGGAGTCGTTGGCCCAGCCCAGAACTTGCTCTTCATCGTCAAACGTTGTGACGCTGACAACCGGGCCAAATACCTCTTTTTGCACGATGTCGTCTTCCTGTTTCGCACCGGCAAGCAGCGTCGGCTGGAAGTAATATCCCGGCCCGTCTACTTTTTCCCCACCCGTCACCACTTTCACGTGCGCCAGGGCTTTAGCGGCATTTACCGCTTTGCTTACGCGTTCAAGATGGGCGGCGGAACTCAGTGGGCCAAGTTCGGTGGACTCATCATCCGGCGCGCCAAATTTCAGCGTGCTGACCGCCTCACCCAGTTTCTCGACCAGTTTGTCGTAAATTCCTTTCTGAGCGTAGATACGACACGCGGCAGTGCAATCTTGCCCGGCGTTGTAAAAACCAAAGGTGCGAACCCCTTCGACGACAGCATCTAAGTCGGCATCATCAAACACAATAACCGGCGCTTTGCCACCCAGCTCCATATGGGTGCGCTTAATCGAAGGCGCGGTGTGGCTGATGATATGTTCGCCCGTGGCAATCGATCCGGTGAGCGACACCATGCGCACTTTTGGATGTCCGGTCAGCGCATCACCCACGGTTTGCCCACGTCCAAACAGCACGTTCAGTACGCCCGCCGGGAAGATATCTTTCGCCAGGTCAGCGAGTTTCAGCGCGGTGAGCGGCGTAATTTCTGACGGTTTGATCACCACACAGTTGCCTGCGGCGAGTGCCGGGCCAAGTTTCCACGCTGCCATCATGAGCGGGTAGTTCCACGGTGCGATAGACGCCACCACTCCGACCGGATCACGGCGGACCATCGAGGTGTGGCCGCTAAGATATTCCCCCGCGGCCAGGCCATTCAGGCAACGGCTGGCTCCCGCGAAGAAACGGAAGACATCCACGACCGCCGGAATTTCATCATTTAACACGCAGTGGTAAGGCTTGCCGCAGTTTTGCGATTCCAGACGGGCAAACGCTTCGCCGTTTTGCTCGATAACATCCGCCAGCTTGAGCAGATGTTCGGCGCGCTCTTTCGGTGTGCTTTGCCCCCAGGATGCAAATGCAAACTCTGCGGCATTCACCGCATCGTTTACCTGCTCCGTTGTGGCTTCCGCAATCTCAAGCAGCACTTCCCCCGTTGCCGGATTGTAGACCGGCAATTTTTCACCCAGGCCGTTCACTAACTGGCCGTTAATTAAGAGTTGGCTTTGCATAGTGATACCCTTTCGTTATTTACCGCTGCCCGCGACTTCATCTCCGCCACGGCTCAGCCAGTACGCCCCTAAAATCGGAATGGTGGTCATCAGCATCACCATTAACGCCACGACATTTGTCACCGGTACTTCACGCGGGCGGCCCAGTTGGTTGAGCAGCCACAGCGGCAATGTGCGTTCATGCCCGGCGGTAAAGGTGGTGACAATAATTTCATCAAACGACAGCGCAAACGCCAGCATGCCCCCGGCGAGTAACGCCGAACCTAAATTGGGCAAAATGACGTAGCGGAAGGTCTGCCAGCCATCGGCCCCTAAATCCATCGACGCTTCAATCAGGCTATACGAGGTGCGGCGAAAACGGGCGATGACGTTGTTAAAGACAATTACCACGCAGAACGTCGCGTGCCCGACCACTATCGTGAAAAACCCCGGCTCAAAATTCATCATCTTAAAAGCGGTTAACAGCGCCAGTCCGGTGATAATCCCCGGCAAAGCAATGGGTAACAGCAGCAATAAAGAGATGGCGTTTTTGCCGAAGAATTCCCGCCGCCACAGCGCCGCAGCTGCCAGCGTGCCAAGAATCAAAGCAAGTCCTGTTGCCAGCGCGGCAATTTTAAGTGACAACGTCACCGCATCAAGAATATCGCCACGCGATGCCGCCACACTGAACCAGTGCAGCGTCAGCCCTTGGGGCGGGAAACTGAATGCCGCCTCTTCGGTGTTAAACGCATACAGCGCGATAATCAGCAGCGGGAAATGCAGGAAAATCACCCCACCCCAGGCGGCAATTTTCAACAGTAACGGAGCGCGTTCAGAGTGCATCGAAAGCCCCCAGTCGTTTCACCAGTGAGAGATAAATCGCAATCAGCACGATGGGCACCAGCGTAAAAGCCGCCGCCATCGGCATATTGCCAATCGCACCTTGTTGAGAGTAGACCATGTTGCCGATGAAATACCCTGGCGGGCCAACCAGTTGCGGCACGATAAAATCACCCAGCGTCAGTGAGAACGTAAACACGGAGCCTGCTGCCACGCCGGGGATCGCCAGCGGCAAAATTACATGGCGGAAGGTTTGCGTTGGGCGAGCACCCAAATCAGCAGATGCCTGTAATAATGACGGCGGCAAACGCTCTAGAGCGGCCTGAATCGGTAAGATCATGAACGGCAGCCAGATGTAGAGAAACACCAGAAAACGCCCAAAACCGGAGGTCGACAGCGTGTTACCGCCTACTGCCGGAATCGTCAGCATCAGGTTTAATAGCGGTTCCAACCCCATATGATTAAGGAACCACTGCGCCACGCCATCACGAGACAGCAACAGCGTCCAGGCGTAAGCCTTAACGATGTAGCTCGCCCACATCGGCAGCATCACGGCGATGTAGAAAAATGCTTTGAGTTTGCCCGAGGTATAACGCGCCATAAAATAGGCCATCGGGAACGCTAATACGGCGCTGGCGAGCGTGACGGCTACTGCCATGGTCAGCGTGCGCAAAATAATGTCGTAGTTCGCCGGGTTAAACAGCGCGGCGATGTTGGCAAAAGTCAGGTCCGGCGTGACCGACATGGTGAAATCATCGAAGGTGTAAAATCCCTGCCACAGCAGCGTTAACAGCGAACCAAGATAAATAACACCGAACCATAGCAATGGCGGCAGCAATAACAACGCTAGCCAGAACCCAGGACGTTGCCATAAAAACGTGGCGACGCGCCGCATCAGGCGGTTGTCAGGATGGGACGCGGGAAGACTCATATCCATTTCATCCTTCCCCCTGCAACGGAACCATCGCTGCACGGGGCCAGACTGCAGTAACTTGCTGCCCGATTTGATAGCGTTCTTCGCTGATAATGCGTTGCGGATTCGCCTCGCTGACCAGTAGTTTTTCGCCGTCTGCCAGGCGCAGTTCAAGGCGAGTTGCCGCACCCTGATAGTGAATTTCCTGGATCATACCGCTCACCCGGATTTCACCGCTGCTAACCGGTTCATCATGAAGAACGATATGTTCAGGGCGCAGGGAAAACAGCCCTTCCTCGCCGCACACTTTGCCGGAAAGCGCCGGTTGCAACACGTTTGAAGTGCCGACAAAACTCGCCACAAAGGCGGTGCGTGGCTGCATATAGAGCTGGCGCGGAGTATCGACCTGCTCAATGCGACCGTTATTGAATACCGCAACGCGGTCAGACATCGACAGCGCTTCGCTCTGGTCGTGGGTGACGAAAATAAACGTGATGCCCAATTCGCGCTGGAGCTTTTTCAGTTCGCCCTGCATTTGCTCACGCAATTTGAGATCGAGTGCGCCCAAAGGTTCATCCAGCAGCAAAACGCGTGGACGATTGACTAAAGCGCGAGCCAGCGCCACACGCTGACGCTGGCCACCAGAAAGCTGCGAGGGTTTACGGGCGTGAACAAATCCCAGCGCCACGCGCTCCAGAGCTTCCTGCGCTTTGGCAAGGCGCGTCTTTTTATCGACACCCTTTACCATCAAGCCGTAAGCAACGTTTTCCAGCACCGTCATGTGTGGGAATAATGCGTAATCCTGAAAGACCGTATTCACATCGCGCTGATAAGGCGGCACGTCTTGTGCCGGTTTGCCAAAAATGGCGATTTCCCCGGATGTCACCTGCTCAAAGCCCGCAATCAGCCGCAAGCAGGTGGTTTTGCCCGAGCCAGATGGCCCGAGCATCGAGAAAAACTCCCCGTCTTCGATATCAATCGAGACGTTATCCACGGCTCGCACATCACCATAAAGGCGCGAGACGTTTTTGAACTGCACAGCGTACGGCATAACTCCTCCAGGGCTTAACGGCCACCCATAATCGCGATGTAATCCTGGGTCCAGCGGCTGTACGGCACGAATTTACCGCCTTCGGCGACCGGAGTTTTCCAGAACACAATCTTATCGAAGTAGTTATAGCCGTTGGTTTCACAGCCTTTATCGCCAAGCAATGTGCTGGCTTTACATCCTTCAGCCACTGCCGGGAGCGAACCAAACCAGGCCGCGACATCACCCTGAACTTTTGCTTTTAGCGAGTGATCCATCCATTTGTAAGCGCAGTTCATGTGTTTGGCATCAGCATGCAACATGGTGGTGTCCGCCCAACCGGTGACACCTTCTTTCGGGAATACGGTGGCAATCGGCTGACCTTCACCTTTCAGGGCGTTAGCCTGATACGGCCATGCGCTTGAGGCCACCACGCCTTCGTTTTTGAAGTCGCTCATTTGAACGGTGGTGTCATGCCAGTAGCGGTGAATCAGGCCGTGTTGGTCGCGCAACACTTTCAGCACTGCGGCGTATTGTTCTTCGGTGAGTTGATACGGGTCGGTAATGCCCAGTTGCGGCTGTGTAGCTTTAACAAACAGCGCGGCATCGGCGATGTAAATTGGCCCATCGTAAGCCTGCACACGGCCCTGGTTAGTTTTGCCATCCGGTAAATTTTGTTCCACAAACACCACGCTCCAGCTATCCGGCGGCGTCGGGAAGGTTTTGGTGTTGTACATCAGCAGGTTTGGCCCCCACTGATACGGCGTGCCATAGACTTTGCCGTCAACGTTAAACCACGATCCTTTCACCAGGCGCGGATCGACGTTTTTCCAGTTTGGGATCAGCGCCGTGTTTATCGGCTGCACGCGTTTACCCATAATCAGACGCAGGGACGCATCGCCCGACGCGGTGACGAGGTCATAACCCCCCTTCGCCATCAGGCTAACCATCTCATCGGAAGTGGCCGCTGTTTTCACGTTGACCTTACAGCCCGTTTCTTTTTCGAAATCCGTCACCCAGTTGTAGGCTTTATCCGTATCACCGCGTTCGATATAACCCGGCCAGGCGATGATATCGAGCTGCCCTTCGCCAGCACCAATTTTGTCCGGAAGCCCCGCCGCCTGTGCAGATAGCACGGTCAAACAGAGGGCTGAAAGAGTCCATATAGTCTGTTTTGTACGCATTGCTGCTACTCCTGTCTGAAAGATAAAGGCGGCACGCAAGCTAAAAATCAGTGCCGAAAGAGCAAAAAAATCCCCGTATAAAAACAATAGTCTGCGGCTATATGGCAAGCATGGCGGCAAGAGGAAATTTCATCAGGATGTGATACACAGCGCAGTAAAATACGCCCCTGATATTTCTTCCGGGGTAAGATAAATGGATGATTTATAAAGTGTAGATAGATGTAAGCGAGGCGATGAAAGTACGCCACTGGTTTTCTTAATTATCGAAATTTCATATGGATGGAGAGAATAAATGCAGGTTGCACATATCGCGCTGTGGACGAATAAACTTGAAGAGGCTTGTACATTCTGGCGTCTACATTTTAAAGCACATATTGGCGAGGCTTATCACTCTAAACGCCGCGAAGGTTTTATCTCCCATTTTGTGACGCTGGAAAATGGGCCTGCGCTGGAGTTGATGACGTTGCCAGGGCTGGTGGATAAACCACCGCGTGAAGATAACCGCACCGGTTGGGCGCATATCGCCATAAGCCTTGGCTCCGTTGAAGCGGTGGATACAATGGTCGCCAACCTCAAACCTTTGGGGGCTTTAGTCCATGAAGCACGCTGGACGGGTGATGGTTTTTACGAAGCCGTGATTTCCGACCCAGACGGTAATCTGATTGAGATCACTTCGTGATGTTTTCATTCGGTAAAGAAAGAAAAAACCTAAAGCCGGTTAACGGCTTTGGGTTTCGATTAAGCGCAAGTCTGCTTTGCGCTGGCGCTTGAGCATTTCATAGAAATTCTCATGGGCACCCAGGCTCAGTAAATAGAGCTCTAAGCGGGCGTTCTGCCAGCTATAACCCAGCAATGCTTGCTGGTTATTAAGTCGAAATTTATGCACCCGTAAATAGCTGAAATCGCCATTTTTACGCTCGCCAATTTCCGGTTCGGCAATCACCTTTTCAATTTCGTCTTCCACTTGCGCCTGGAAGGTTTCTGGTAGTTTCTCCAGAGCCTTTCCAAAACGCGCGGTTTCATACACCGTCAGGGGTTTGCCGTTTCGTTCTGCGGACATATTTTTGCACTCTGCCATTTTCCATTTCGCTTTGCGCCAGCATCGTTTCTTTAATAAAGCTGTAAGGTAAATCAGGGTTATCTTCAACGATTTGCCCAATCTTCGCCCAGTACTCTATTTGCTTTGGCACGCTCCGGCTGCAGGCGTCGGCGTGAATTTTGACATCCGCTACAAACTGGTCATCTAACCGTATGCTAATAGCCATGTTCATACTCCATCACCTCCTTGTGACCTTCAGTTGTGAATAAGTTTACGCTCATCTTTTCGTACGACGCGACAAAATGTCGCAAATTTGCGAGATGGGTTCAAGAACTATTTTTAACCGGCTTTTGGGTGCGAAATTCGGTAAAGAATATGACGCCTCAAAGGGTGATGTTCTGCCAGCATTGGGTGATCAAATTCCTCGCAGCGTGTCATGCCGATTTTTTCCATTACCCGCTGTGACGGTAAGTTTTCCAGCGCGGTAAACGCGACAATTTCTTTCATGCCAAACTGTTCAAAACCAATTTCCAGCGCTTTTATTGCCGCTTCAGGCGCATAGCCTTTACCCCAAAAGGGTTTATCCAGGCGCCAGCCAATTTCAATTACCGGCGAAAAAGGCAATTCATAGCCGGGAATATTTAACCCGACAAAACCGATAAATTCCCCGCTACTCTTTTCTTCAACCGCCCACAAACCCCAGCCTTTCTCGGCGATTATCTGCTCAACGGCGTTGACCATTTTGTCGCTTTCTTCGCGAGTGCGTGTGCTGGGGAAATAGCGCATCACTTCTGGATTGGCATTTAACGCCGCAAAAGGCTCACGGTCACTTTGCTTCCAGCGGCGTAAAATCAGGCGCTCGGTGTGGTATTCCATGTTCACTCCTTAATGTTTTGTCTGATTAAGTTTGCCAGGGTTAACACTGCATGTCGCTCACGTTCGCCCAAAGCCCATGACGCGTTCAGACGGAAATAATTATGCCAGGCGCCTCCAGTCGTAAACATTTTCCCCGGAGCGATACTGATTTTTTGTGCAATCGCCTGTTCGCTCAGGATGCTGGCATCCATATATTGCGGCAATTCAATCCACAAAAAGTAACCGCTTTCGCTGTGGTGAATTTTCACCCCGGCGGGGAAATGCTGATGCAATGCCTGCCAGGTTTGCTGTTTGCGCTCCGCAAGAATGCGCCGTAATTTGCGCAAATGGGTGTCATAACGTTTGGTCGCCAGGTAATCAACCAGCGCCAACTGCATCGGCGAGCTGGTTGAAAGCGTGCTCATTAACTGGAGCTGCTGAATGCGACGGGCGTGTTTCCCCGCCGCCACCCAGCCAATACGGAACCCGGCAACCAGACATTTTGAGAACGATGAACAATGTAGCGTAATGCCCTTTTCGTCATACGCGCGAGCCGGTAAGGGGCGCTCGCGCCCGTAATACAACTCGCTGTAAACATCATCTTCTATCAGCGTCACGTTATGTTGTTGCAGCAATTCAACCAGCTGTTGTTTCTTTTCAGGTGACAGCGTCACGCCTAGCGGATTTTGACTGTTGGTCATCAGCCAGCAGGCTTTCACCGGGTAATCGTTAAGAGCCTGTTTTAGCGCGGTAAGATCAATGCCGTTTTGCGGATCGGTAGCGACCGACAACGCCTTTAAACGCAGACGCTCCAGCGCCTGTAACGCCCCATAAAAACACGGGTTTTCTACAATCACCCAATCGCCCGGTTCGGTAACGGCTTGCAGACTGAGGTTTAACGCTTCGAGCGCACCTGCCGTGATGACAATTTCATCCGGCGAAACCTGCATTCCCTGCTGCGCATAACGCCGCGCAATGGCGTGGCGCAACGCTTCATTCCCCGGAGGCAGGTTCTCAATGACGCTCATGGCCGTGGCGGTTTTGCTGACGGTCGCCAGCGAGCGATTAAGCTGTTGTAGCGGGAATAAACGTGGGTCGGGAAATGCGGAACCAAACGGCACCACGCTGGCATCACAACTCGCCTGCAGCACATCAAAAATATAGGTATTGATGTCCACCGCTTCGTCACGCGTCACTTTTACCGGGGCCAGCGTGTTGCTTGCCGCCGGACGCGAAGCCACGTAATAACCCGACTGCGGCCTTGCAACAATCACGCCCTGGCTTTCAAGCGTCTGGTAAGCATGGCTGACGGTCATAAAACTCATACCACTCAGCGCCACTTGCTCACGTAATGAAGGCAGTTTATCTCCTGCAAGCCAGGCGCCAAGCGCAATCTGATCAGTAATAAGTTGGGCAAGTTGCTGGTATTTTTTCATTGTGTTGATGACACCACGCTCTATAACAGTTAGCTAAAAATACGCTTTATTAGATAACTGTTATAGTTTTATGATGCTTTTTTTATGCGAGGAGTGCATGAGAACGGGTTTTGTAGGGGTCAGTTTGGATATCGAAAATTATTGTACGTTAAGGCTATTTTTTGACCTCTCTACTTTAGCTGGCCTCAGCCGACGAAACTTACCGGAAGCCGGTATCCGGTTGCTTTTCCAGATATAATCGCCTGTCAGATTGATGTGCTCCCAGCCCAACGGCGACAAATGCGACAGCAGTTGCTCGTTGATCTTCAGCCCTTTACGCTTCAAGGCCTCGACCGCTCTTTCCATGTAGACGGTATTCCACAGCGAGATAGCTGCCGTCAGCAGCGTCAGTCCACTTGCGCGATAGCTCTGATTTTCCGGTTTCCGGTCCCTGATTTCCCCCAGGCGGTGCAGGAATACCGCACGCGCCAGCGCGTTACGGGCTTCTCCTTTATTCAGTCCCGCCTGTACCCGCCGACGCAGTGCCGGATCGCGGAACCAGTCGAGCATAAACAGCGTTCGTTCAATACGGCCAATTTCCCTCAGTGCTTTGGCAAGTCCGTTTTGCTTGGGGTAGCTGGCAAGCTTTTTCAGCATCAGGGATGCCGTCACTGTTCCCTGCTTTATCGAGGTCGCCAGACGCAGCACTTCACGCCAGTGGATTTCGATCTCTTTCAGATTCAGGCTGGTCGTTGATATCAGTGACTGAAGTGCCGGGTATTGGTCCGCTTTCCCTTTGATAAACAGCTTCTTGTCGTGGAGATCCCTGATTCGCGGACAGAACGCAAATCCCAGCAGATGCATCAGGGCAAAGACATGATCGGTGAAACCCGCGGTATCGGTGTAATGCTCCCTGATTTCCAGGTCGCTTTCGTGGTACAGCAAGCCATCGAGCACATGGGTTGAATCCCTGACCCGACTGATTATGCAGGTGTAAAACGGGCTGTATTGATCCGAAATATGGGTATAAAACTGACGTCCAGGCTCTTGCCCATATTTCGGGTTAACCTGCCCTGCGTAGCGGCCTGAGCTGCCTGTTCTGAAATTCTGCCCATCTGATGATGATGTTGTCCCGTCTCCCCAGAATGCCGCCAGCGGTCTTTTCCCCTGCGCGTTTACCAGCTCTGCAAGGGCGGCTGAATAGGTTTCGTCGCGGATGTACCATGCCTGAATATCTTCGAGTGATGATTTGGTGCTCCCGGGGCAGGCTTCTGCCATTTTGGTCAGGCCAAGATTGATGCCATCCGCAAGAATGGTGGTGAGGAGCTGGCGGGTATCAGGACGGGTAATGTCATTTTTTATATGCGAAAAATGTCGGGTAAACGCCGTCCAGCTGTTTACCTCATCGAGAATTTCCGTGATTTTAGGTCGCGGTAGCATGCTGTAAACCAGCTCTGCCAGCGGTGAAACCTGCGCCGGAACGCAGTTATCCAGCGGAGAGACTTTTACGCCCTTGTCGGATATTTCCACATCGGGCAGTTCACCAAGGGCAGCCATGGCATTGACCTCTTCAAGTCTGGACTGAAGCAGAGTCATACGGCTGGTAATGTACTCATGATAATCAGCAGATACGGGCAGTGGCAGCACCGGTGTGAGTTTGTCAAAGTCCTTTTCGGGTATGAGGTAATCATCAAAATTTTTGTAGCGGCGCGAGCCTTTAACCCAGATATCCCCGGAGCGCAACGCCCCCTTAAGCTCGCTGAGCGCACAAAATTCATAATACTGCCGGTCAATACCCGCAGGTGTAATCACCACCTTGCGCCAGCTTTCAGGGACAAACTCAAGCGGCGCTGTCGCCGGAACTTTACGTGACTGCTTCCGGTACATATCCTTGATCACAACCAGCGCATCAGCCAGAGGTTGCGCTGCCGGGGTTGCGACTAACTGTAAAGCGGACAACATGCGCGGGGCATATTTCCGTAATGTGCTGTATTTCTCAGTAATAATATGCAGCGGGTCAAAATTATTTTTTCTGGCGAGATGGCGTGTTTCCTCCAGACTGGCGACAAATTCAGGCCACGGGAGTATGTTTTCTATTGCGAGCCATGGGTCACCACCGGAATCGCGGGCATCGGACAGCGCCTGACCGACATCGATGTACTGTCTCAGTTTGGACTGGATCAGCTTTCCGGTCTGCTGAAGGCGCTCAGCCTGTGTTCTTTTGGCTTTGCTGAAAAGGCTGTTCAGCATTCGCTCATGCAGCTCAATCACTTCGTCTGTCAGTGTGGCTCTGGCTTCTTCCAGCACGCAGACCAGGATCGCATGACGGCGGGCTGCTGAAAATCGGGTCAAATCCCGGCTACTCATCTTTCGGCCTTCTCGCGCCAGTTTCAGCAACCGGTTCTGGTGAATGGTACGATCTATACCTTCAGGTAATGCCAGCGATTCAATGCTACTGAGCCGATCAAGATGTTGCAGCACGTTCTTACCGTTGATTTTACCCGGCGGTTGCAGAAGCCATGTCAGCCTGGAAGGCTGATTATCTGATGACTCAAGTAAACGATCCAGGGCATCCCTGTGCGCCGGAGTTAACGGGGCATTCAGAGTCTGAAATACGATTTTATCTCCGCCTGCCATGGCCTCCGCACAGGTACGCTCCACGACATCAATCGCGGGGATTATCACGTTGTTCTGCCGGAGATAGACCAGTAACTCTTCGGCCAGGAGAATACCTTTATCGGTGCGCGTCGCCATCGACAACAGGTGTGTAATACAGTCCTGCTGTATTGTGCCGGTGAACGCCTTTACGCCAAGATAGCGGTACAGTTCGGTTAAATGCTCACGCCGGGTCGTATCCCTGCCGGAAAGGTAAGCAGGCCAGAGATCCCCGGTAAGCTTTAGCCTGCTGGCTATATGCTTCAGCAGCGCATCAGAGGGTGGGATTTTTTTATCCGGGGCAAAGCCGACATTTTTCAGGTAGCAAAGAAGGACGGCAAAACCAAAACGGCTGGCGGGTTTACGGTGAGCACTGATAAGCGCCAGATCATGCTCACTGAAATACGCCATTCGGGTCAGCGTTAACTCATCTTCTGGCAATGCCAGTAATGATTCTCTATCCGACAGAGAAAGAATCTGCCTCCTTGCCATATAGTTTCCCTCACAAATTATTCGATACGGTATTTTTAACAAAAATGGTTATCGCATAAGGGTACACCCTGAAGCCATAACCAAAACGTGACGGCACACAATGAATGAGATAACCTAAATGCGATAGATTAAATGCAATAACCTAAATGCGATAATGCGGTGAAAAAATGTTCATCAGAGCTTATTTAAGAGCATCGACGGAAGATCAGTTCGCCGATCGGGCAAAAGAGATGCTGGAGCAGTTCGTCCAGGAACGAGGGCATAAAATCGCCAGCTACTACCGGGAAAATATCAGTGGTACAAAACTTGAGCGCCCGGAACTGGGACGCTTACTGATGGACAGTCACCACAATGATATTTTACTGGTCGAGCAGATAGACCGTCTTACACGTCTCAGCAACAGCGACTGGATGACGCTAAAAAAACAGATAGAACAACATGAGCTGCGAATTGTCAGTCTTGATGTGCCCACATCATGGCAGGCACTGTCAGATAAGGCCCCTTCGCAGGCCGACCCGATCACCCGCGCCGTGATAACCGCCATCAATAACATGCTTATCGATCTGATGGCCGCAATGTCACATAAGGACTGGCTGAGCCGCCGCCAGCGGCAAAAACAGGGAATCGAACGGGCTCATACAATTGGAAAGTACCGGGGTAAGCAGGCCGATCAGGAACGGCATCAGAAAGTCCTGTACTACCGGCAGGTAAAGAAACTGAGTATCCGGGAAACGGCGGATGCTACAGGCTACAGTGCTTCACAGGTTTGCCGGATACAAGCGCTTCATAAAAATAATGAAACTGCCTGAAAGGCTGGAATAACGGTGTTTATTTGCAGTCATGGCGTAATAGTTCGCGCTGTAACAACTTTTGTGATTAGCAGCCTGACGCATCATCTATGTAAGGAAAGTCCGCTGCGTGCCAACAGCGGACGGTCAGGTATAGAGGTTCTGTGATAAAAAGAGTATCCAGGTAGTCATGCCTGAAGTCTGACGGAGCATAAAATGAGAACACAAAAGCGATGCATGGGGTATGTGGCCGTGGTGGTTGACGACTACGACCGCGCGATTGAGTATTACACAACCAAGCTGGGCTTTACCCTGGTTGAGGATACGCCACAGTCTGGGAAACGATGGGTAGTGGTCACACCGAACCCGGAAAGCGACTGCAACATTCTTCTGGCCCGAGCTTCAAACGAGAGGCAGAAAAACTTCATAGGCAATCAGTGTGGAGGGCGGGTATTCCTGTTCCTTCAGACAGATGACTTCTGGCGCGACTACAACGCTATGAAAGCAAAAGGTGTTGAATTTTGTGAGGAGCCACGTGAAGAGGAGTACGGTACGGTCGTTGTATTTGAAGACATCTACGGCAACCGCTGGGATCTTCTCCAGAACAAGTAGAGTTAAATATCTTTAACGGCTGCGCCTTCAATGAGCAGCCGGTAAATTAGAGTGAGTGACTTATAGCCCAACACCGCACACACTTTAAAGTATCATTAAATGCGGCAAAACAAACTTCATCTATTTTTGCTACTTCCGCTTTTCGCTCAAAGCTGCCTGTGCTCCACCACAGCTCAGAGGTACAAAAAACCACCTTAACGTACAATAATTTTCGATATCCAAACTGACCCCTTGTAGGGTGGATAAGCGATAGCGTCATCCACCCTACAAGGGGGTATGAAATTAGACTCAGGATTATTAATTTACTTTGTTGCTGACTCGCTCGATAGCATTGTCATACACGGAATTCTGTTTCTCATTTCTTGCGTTTTTATAATAGACAAGCGCATCAGCATATTGATTTGCCGCTTCATAAATCTTACCGATATTGTAGTTGGAACCCGCCCTGATGGTTGCTGCATTATTACCCGATGCCAGCGCAATAGCCTTGCGGTTTGCCCAAATAGCTTCCGCTGTGCGCCCAACCTTTTGATATGTCAACCCAAGATTGCCGTAGGCTTTACCATTATCTGAATAATAGTTAATCGCTTCCGTGAAGTAGCCAATAGCATCTTCGTAATTTTTAGCTTTATATGCAGCTTCCCCTTTAAGGTTCAGCGATTTCGATTGTTCTTTATTGGCATCGGTCCAGGTGGCGGTAACAATAGCAGAACCCTCTTTCACTAATGAACTCAGGTCAGAATTGATATTATCCGCTGACAGTGAAATGCCTTTTAATTTATTAATATCTTCAATTTCACCATTTTCATTAATTCTGAATACTGTCCATAAATTTCCTTTCTGGCCTTGCGGAATATAATATGTTCGCACCAGTGACTCCCCAACATAAACAAATACCTTTGCCTGGCTGTTGGATAGTTGTAATGATTCTGGTTGGTCCTGATCGGTGTAATCATGAACCGCATAAACGTAATTTTGGCCGCCATCGCGTTTGGTTAATGTGATCGTTTCAGGCCCATAGCTGTCTGTATCATCAACATCAAGATTCCCGTCACGACCTTCTTTGTGATCGAAATAGATATGATTGCCAGGATACGCGATATGGGAATCAAGATCGGAAGGTGTGGCTCCCCAGCTCAAAACAATCCTCATACTATCAAGGCCTTTCATGACCGGGCTTAATGCATACGACATCCCATCACACGGACATTTTGCGACCAACGTAGAATAACCGGTCTTTTTAATAATAATGATATTGTCGCTGGTATCTGCATTCGTACGGGTAAAGCTTGCCTTTCCTGAAGCATCACTGGTCGTTGCCAGCGAGCTTTCGCCATTGTGTTGCACAACAACCTGAGCATCCGCAATTTTTTGATCTTTAACGGTGGCACTTAATATTTCGATATTAGATTGCGCAGCCTGTGACAAAAAGCTTATTGATAATGAAGTCGCCAGAAGACTCATTTTTAAAAAATGTTTCATGCTATTCCTTTTTAATATTCCACGTAGTGCTGAAGCGACATAGGGTAAAAATCTAACCCGGTATTATATTGACTTGTGTGCTACTGGCTAATGTAAACGATGTTCGGATTGATACTTTCGGATAAGTGCGCGTAATAGCAATGCAGGCGAAAACCTATAACAGTCGCCAACTGTTATAGATAAATATCACCTTTCTGTTTCTGATAATTCCCTTCGCCCTTCCCTAACATAGCCTTGAAGTTATTGTGCTATGAGGTTGCGCATGTTTGGTTTAGACGCTTTTCATCTGGCAAGAATTCAGTTTGCGTTTACTGTTTCCTTCCACATTATTTTCCCCGCCATCACCATCGGGCTTGCCAGTTATCTGGCGGTGCTTGAAGGCTTGTGGCTCAAATCTAAAAACCCTGTTTACCGTTCGCTTTACGATTTCTGGTCGAAGATTTTTGCGGTCAACTTTGGCATGGGCGTGGTGTCCGGGCTGGTAATGGCCTATCAGTTCGGGACCAACTGGAGCGGTTTTTCGCAGTTTGCGGGCAGTATCACCGGGCCTTTGCTGACTTATGAAGTGCTGACGGCATTCTTCCTTGAAGCCGGGTTTCTTGGCGTAATGCTATTTGGCTGGAAGCGCGTCGGCCCTGGCCTGCACTTCTTTGCCACCTGTATGGTGGCGTTAGGCACGCTTATTTCCACGTTCTGGATCCTGGCGTCCAACAGTTGGATGCAAACGCCGCAAGGGTTTGAAATTCACAACGGACAAGTGGTGCCGGTTGACTGGTTTGCCGTGGTGTTTAATCCGTCCTTCCCATACCGACTGCTGCATATGTCGGTGGCGGCGTTTCTCAGTAGTGCATTTTTTGTCGGGGCGTCGGCGGCCTGGCATTTGTTGAAAGGCAACAAAACGCCAGCCATCAAAACCATGTTTTCGATGGCGCTGTGGATGGCATTAATCGTCGCCCCGCTACAGGCGATGATTGGCGATATGCATGGTCTGAATACCTTAAAACATCAACCCGCAAAAATAGCCGCGATTGAAGGTCATTGGGAAAACGTGCCGGGCGAACCGACGCCGCTGTTGCTGTTTGGCTGGCCGGATATGGAACAAGAACGCACGCGTTACGGGCTGGAAATCCCGGCGCTCGGCAGCCTGATTCTGACGCACAGCCTGGATAAACAAGTTCCGGCGTTAAAAGAGTTCCCAAAAGAAGATCGCCCAAATTCCACCATGGTGTTTTGGTCATTCCGCATTATGGCGGGGCTGGGCATGTTGATGATTCTGGCTGGCGTGTTCAGTTTGTGGCTGCGCTATCGCCATCGTTTATATGAAAGCCGCACGTTCCTGCGCTTTATGCTGTGGATGGGGCCGTCCGGGCTTATCGCCATTCTCGCCGGTTGGGTGACAACCGAAGTGGGTCGCCAGCCGTGGGTGGTTTATGGCTTGTTGCGCACCAAAGACGCGGTTTCCGCACACGGTAATTTGCAGATGAGCATCAGCCTGCTGACCTTCTTCGTGGTGTACATGTCAGTATTTGGCGTGGGTTACAGCTACATGATCAAGCAGATTAAGAAAGGGCCGCAGCCGTTTGAGGAGACACACTAATGGGCGTCGATTTATCCGTTATCTGGTTTGTGATTATCGTATTCGCCACGTTGATGTATATCGTGATGGATGGCTTTGATCTCGGCATCGGCATTCTGTTTCCGTTTGTGCGCGGCGCACAAGACCGGGACGTGATGGTCAACAGTGTCGCACCGGTGTGGGACGGTAACGAAACCTGGCTGGTGCTGGGTGGAGCGGCGCTGTTTGGCGCGTTTCCCCTCGCCTACGCCGTGATTATTGATGCGTTGACGATTCCGCTGACGGTCATGCTGCTCGGGCTTATTTTCCGTGGGGTGGCATTTGAGTTCCGCTTTAAAGCGACACCCGCGCACCGTCCCTTCTGGGATAAAGCGTTTATTGGCGGCTCGATCGTAGCGACATTTTGCCAGGGCGTGGTCGTCGGAGCGGTGATTTCTGGCTTCCCGGTGAGCGGACGCGCGTTTAGCGGTTCGCAGCTCGACTGGATCACACCGTTTAATCTGTTCTGCGGAGTCGGGCTCATCGTGGCTTATGCGTTATTGGGCGCAAGCTGGCTGGTGATGAAGAGCGAGGATCCGCTGCTGAAAGTGATGCGTAAAATCGTCAAACCGCTGCTGATGGTTATGCTGCTGATTATTGCCGTCATTAGCCTGTGGACGCCACTTGCGCATCCACAAATTGCCAGTCGCTGGTTTAGTTTGCCGAACCTTTATTTCCTGCTGCCAGTTCCGCTGTTGGTTGTGCTGTGCAGCATCTGGTTATGGAAAGCCGTGGGGTCTGAGCAAAGCTGGCACAGCACGCCTTTTTTGCTGACGCTGGCGCTGATTTTCTTAGGATTTAGCGGATTAGGCATCAGCATCTGGCCGTATCTTATTCCGCCGTCTATTACGCTATGGCAAGCCGCGGCTCCGCCACAAAGTCAGGGGTTTATGCTGGTCGGCGCGCTGTTTATCATCCCGATCATATTGGTTTATACCTTCTGGAGTTATTACGTTTTCCGCGGAAAAGTACAGCATGGTGAGGGGTATCACTGATGAAACAAACGGCATCGCGTCTGGTGTGGTTGGTGGTGTTATGGGGCGGCAGTGTTTTGGCCCTGGCCGCCGTGGGAATGGGGTTCCGGCTACTGATGACCGCCGCCGGATTTAAATCCTGATATTTGTGTGAGGGAAATGGTGGATGACGCTAACGCTTATCCACCCTACAAAGACGTCATCCGACAATATCCCCGTTACAACGCCAGCACACCGCTGGCCGCATTCATATAACGTAATGAGAAATAGATTCTGTCCTGCCCCGGCGGGACAGGCGTTGCCAGCCACTTTTCCTGATATTGTGCAGGAGCGGGTGTCGCTTTGAACACTTTCGCCTGTTTGTCCTGGCGGAAGAGTTCAATCACCTTCCCGGCTGACGGAGCTTTCAGGTAAAGCGAGCGTTCGGCTTCATTCAGCATCTGCGTTCCTGCCCCATCCTGCACCCACACTTTTACGCCGCTCAGACTGAGTGTCGTCACCCATTTGCTGTAGGAATCAGGCGTCATATTTCCGGCAAAAAAGCTGCTCACTGCAACCGGTTTATCCGCAACTGCCGCCAAAGACAGCCGGGTTTTGTTCAGCCAGTCTTGTGCCGCTTGCTGCATTTGGGGTTCACGCCAACGCCGGTCATCGAGTTCGCTACTGATGTACCAGCCTGCAATCGCATTTTTGCCCAGCACTTCGACCCAACGTTTTGCCACCGAAACGTCATCGGCGCGTAAAAGGTTGAGATAGTTTTCCAGTGCCGGAAGCGGCTGCTTTTGGCGTTCAAAAAACTGCCCGTCCGCCGCCAGGCCGATGACCAGCTTCAGACCGCTTGCGGTCGTGAGTTGCGCTTTATGCTCAAGCCAGGCGCGAGAATCTCCCTCGCGGAACGCATCGTCATAGCGCGTCCACTGCAACACTAAGGTGTCGATTCCCTGCCCTTTGAGTTTGTTTAACACGCTTTGCCATTGGGCGTCAGAAACCGTGGTATCGCGCAACTGGGGTTGATACATCACCGCATTCATTGCATTTGCCAGCGGTGTGACGAGCAACAGCGTCGTTAACAGGATTTTCTTCATTACCAGCGTGCTCCTAACGTCAGGAAAAGACTGTTTTTGGAATCAGTGTCGCGATGGTGACCTGAGAACGCGCGTTGATATTCCAGGCCCACGCTGACTTTGTGCGGGAAGGCACTGTAATGCGATTCACCAAACCAGGTATTCAGCCGCACCCCTACGCCGCCGAGGGTGTTATCACGATATGGCGTGTCGGTGCTGGCGTTGTACTGCGCGTGCCAGTAAGGCTCGAGCGTTTGTTTGTGGTTGATTTTCTGGTGCCAGCTCATGCGGTAATCCGCGGTGTAGATCTGATAATCTGCTTTAACGAAATGCGCCGCATCCAGATACAGGTTTTGCGCCATCCAGCCATTCCCGGTGGGATGCCAGTCATCGCTGAATTTCCCGCCGTTAAGGAATGAAGCGCTGGCCCGTAACATCAGATCCGCTTCGCCATGGTGGTGGTCGAGCGGGATTTGCTGCTCGGCGGCCAGATAAATGACCTGGTCGCGCAACGGTTTCCAGCGCACACCGATTCCGAGCATTGGCTCATCCACCGGCACGAAGTTGTTGTCTTTGCTGCCCGCAAACACCCGGCTGTAAACAGAGAGTTGGTCGCCATCGAGTATTTTGTTCTTACCGACGCGGTATTCCGCCTCGAATTGCTGGTAGCTACGATAGCTTTTATTTTGCTGCACACCGTTATTACTGCCGCCGCTGTTTAGCGAGTCGGGCGTTAAACCAAATGAGCCGTCGTAGCTAAACGTCCAGCGGCGTTGGCTGTCCTCGTGAATACGGCGGAAGGCAAAACGGTCTTCTTGCTGTTTGTCGCTCAGGGATTGCTGTGGCGTGAGGGTGTTATCTATGTCGTCCACCACGCGCTCGCTGTACTGCTTCGTGTTTGGTTTATCGTCGAGGTGTTCATTGAGAAACACCAGTTGACGCAGAATTTCTGGTGAGTCTGGCTGTGTCTTGCGCGCTTTTTCCAGTGCGTCACGGGCCTCACGGTGTTTGCCCTGCGCGGCCAGCGCAAAACCACGCGCGGCGTCGTCTGGCTCTGCTGCTGCGCTAGTCTGTGGCGCGACGACCCCGTTGGCTTGTGCCAGCGCGTAATCTTCAGCGCTATAGGCCAGATATCCCACCTGGCGCTGATAATATGGCGACGAGTCTCGCGCAGCGGCTTGCTGGGCGGCGTATAACGCAAGGCCTGGTTGCCATGGATAACACTGCGCCAGATGCGACCAGCTTTCGGCGTCATACTGCGGCGACAAATCGCCGAGTAAATTGCGCACGATAGTGCAATTTTCTTTGCCCTGGAACAGTCGTGCCTGCGCCATACGTTGCGCAGGTGTCGGCAAGGGTTTTGCCAGCCGGGCTTTGCGTTCGGCGTTCATCCATTCCGGGTGCGCCGCAAGTTGATAGCTTAAGGTGCCCAATTCCTGGGCTGTTAATCCGCGCGTCTGGTTGATTTGATTGAGCAACCGCAGGCTGGATGGCGTATCTTTTTGCGCCAGACTTAACGCCAGGCGCTGATCGAGCACCTGGTTTTGAGGAAAGGTGTTGAGCAGTTGGTTCGCACCTTGCCAGTCGCCTTGTTGAATGCGAATAGGCACCAGGGTGGATAACACGTACTTTTTGTTTTCCGCGTGCTTCACCGGCCAGTTAGCGACGGCGTTGCCGGGTTGCTGGCTGTAAGTTGCCAGCAATCGCATCCAGTTGTGTTCTTCGGCGGGTGTCGAAAACTCAGGTTTACGGTTAGCCAGATAGCGGCGCAACGGCCCCAGCGCCTGGCGTTCAGCCAGCGATTGCGCATACGCAAGCTGCATACCTGCCGTGTTCATCACGCCCTGACTTTGTAAGTCCAGAATCCGCTGGTCGCGCTGCATATGCAACAAGATGGCGAACCATTGCTGATACTGCGCGTCAGTGAGCGTGGCCTCGCCATCAAGTAGCGCAAAACCCTGATCCGCAGCGGCCCACTGTTGCAGGAATATCGCCCGCTGCGTGTAGTTGTCCGCCAGAGCTAAACCTTCTTTGGTGTGGCGGAATTTCGCATCCGTTAGCTGCGCACGCGCAATGTCTAACTGGTTGAGCTTGATAGCATAATTGCCCACGTCGCTGCGACAACGCACCGTTGGGGTGGCATCGCATTGCTTTTGTAACGCCACCAACTGTTCTGTGGTGTGAATGTCTGGAGCCGGAACGGGGATCGCCTCCAGCGCACGCTGTAAGTCAGCATTTTGCGGGTGTTTTTTGAGTTCACTTTCCAGCAACGCTTGCGCTTTATCATTGTGACCAAAATGGCGATACGCCTCGGCAAGCCACAAGGTCAGACGTAAACTTTCCGGTGCCATCTGGTGTGCATGTTCAAAACTGCGCAACGCCCGGGTTTCGTCATTTTGCTTCAGGGCTTTCTGCGCCCGCTCGATGTGTGGATACACCTTGAAATAGCGGTAATCGCTAAGGCCAAGATCCTGGCGAGATCCTTCTTGTGCCGCCATGGCTGGAGAAGCGAGTAACACACCACAAATCAGCGCCGTCAGCGGGTTTAAACGGATATTCATAACGCTTCCCCCGCCAGACGAGCCTGTTGCAATTCGCTGATACCGACACTTTGCAGCAGTGCGCTCATGCTTGGTTGCAGTTGTTGCTGTTGTTCAAGTGACTGGTCAACAATGTGCTGGCTAACCACTCCTTCCTGCACCAGATATTCGCCAAACATGACCTCGCTACGTTCATAGCGCAGCAGCACTGCGCGAAGCACCGCTTCATTCAGATGCGATTCGTTGGTCAGCACTTCGGCGAACATCAGTTGCCCGGAGACATATTTGTCCCAAAGCTCGTCAGCCTGCTCCTGAGTTAGTAGCTGTTCGCGCACCGCACCGTCCAGCAGTCGTTTTTCTTTGAGGGTTTTATCGTCACCGAACCAGTAGCGCAGGCCAATCACCACCTGCCCGCGCGGCACAATGACATAACGCACCGGGCGACCAATTTTGCGTGCCAGCGCGCCAAGCGAAACGGGATCGATGGTGTTTTCAGAAGCCAAAACCATTGTTTCGCCTTCCAGGCGTATCGGGAGCACCGCATGATGGTGCGCGACCTTCGCCGCAACACTTTGCACCAGCGACTGATCCAGACTCAGCGGGTCAATCGACTCCATCGGAACTTCAGCCTGTTTGGCCAGCGCCACCGCCAGTTGCTTCGCGGTAATCAGCCCCTGATGCACCATGCTGCCGCCCAGTTTCAGGCCATGGACGCGTGTTTGTAATGCCTCTTCGAGTTGTGCCTGGGTAATCACACCGGAGTCGACAAGAATGTAACCCAGCGGTTGAGCCGAACGCTGTTCGCTGACGGTCGGGAAATCATGCGTGGTTTTATCCCACGCCACACGACGTGGATCGCCATGTTGAATGACCTGTTTTATCGCCCGCCAGTTCGCCATGAAGTTAATCAGATTGCCCCAGAACAAACGCGGCAACACCAGCATGCCTTGCGCCAGGCCGTAATAGGCCGTGACGAAAATCATGCGCTGAATGATGCGGTTAGCCATCAGGAAGAAATTAATCCACAGCAATGTCGTCAGCCACGCGCCGCCGACAAAAATAGACAGGAACTGCCAGGCACCTTCGACGCTGCGCTGATAAATCATGATGGCGACGAGCTGTAACATCACCAGCATCGCGGCAAAGCTCAGGAAGTTAGCAATCGCTCCTTTGCGGTCGCGCCACAGGAAATAGTTAAGGACAGGGCTGGTGCTCCAGCGGTGAGTTTTGAAGCCCTGGAAAACAATGCCAATAATCCAGCGCGATTTTTGTCGCACGGCGGTGGCAAAGGTGTCCGGGAAATATTCACGCACGCAGATCACATTGGCGGTGCGGGCGCGCTGTAAAAAGGGTTTGGAGGAGCGGTCGTTTTCGTCAACCACCGGGAAGCGGCAGAAAATCTCTTCCATGCCTTTTTGACGCAGGCGGAATCCGATGTCGTAGTCTTCGGTCAAACTTTGCACGTCAAACGCAATACCATCCCCATCGGCCAATAATGAGAGCACGGCGCGACGACTAAAACAGGTGCCTACGCCCGCGCTCGGAACCTGCCCCGCTAACGCTTCACGCACCGGGACATCTTTGCCATGTAGTTCCGAAAATTCGTCCAAGTAACTGAGGCTGGTGAAGTGGGTCCATTCGCGTTCAAAGGGATAAACGGGGATCTGAATTAAGTCTTTGCGATCGACCAGATAGTTGAACAGACGCAATTCCAGCGGAGAGATAACGTCTTCTGCGTCGTGGAGGATAAAGCCAGAGAAGTTAAACCGCGCGCTGCGCTCGAACTGCAAAATGGCATCAAGAATGTTGTTCAGACAGTCGGCTTTGCTGGTGGGCCCTGGACGGGCGCAAACAACTTTATGAACGTTCGGAAATCGGGCACAAACTTCGTCGACATCGCGTTGTGTATCCGGATCGTTAGGATAAGTGCCGACAAAAATATGGTAGTTCTCGTAGTCCAGTGAACTGGCGGCAAGGCTCGCCATGTTACCGATAACGCCGGTTTCATTCCAGGCGGGAACCATAATCGCCAACGCCTTTTCTTGCGGCTCATAAAGGGCTTTATAGTCAAGACGATCGTTGCTGCGGTATACCGTGATCGCGCGCCATACGCGGCGAACCCAATAGACGATATCAATAAATAAGTCATCAATTCCGCTGATTAACATCAGAATTGCCAGAGTAATAGCGATGACTTTCAAACCGTATAAATACGTCGAAAAGTAATCAACAAACCAGTCCATTCTTTACCCCAAAGGTCATGTGAAACCCAGTGCTGTCATCCACAGGAGGTCTGACTAATACACATTAGGGCCTCATATGTTACCGGTATCATAATGTAAGAATTTAAATACAGAAAGAATATAAAACTAATATTTTGCTTATTTACAATCACGGAAATTGTATCATTAACAACAAAGCCAGTGTTTTCAACTGACATTTACAATTGTTACAGGACGTTTACCGTGCGTGATTTTAATAAGAATTATTGATGACCATGCGCCGCAATTCTTGCCAGAAATCGCTTTGATCTTTACATTGACGGCCTGAACTCGAGGGAGAAACTGACATGACGTATATCTGGCTAATTGTGGCGATTGTCGCTGAAGTCATCGCGACGACTTCGCTAAAACTTTCTGAAGGCTTTACTCGTTTATGGCCAAGCGTTATCACGATTGCCTTTTATGGCGTGGCGTTTTATTGCCTGTCGGTAACGATGCGCACCATTCCAACTGGGGTGATTTACGCGATTTGGTCCGGAGCAGGAATTGTGTTAATTGGCGCGGTGGGCTGGATATTTTTGGGGCAGAAACTCGACTGGCCAGCGATTGCAGGAATGGCGCTGATCATTATCGGCGTGTTAGTTATCAATCTTTTTTCAAAATCTGTCGCTCACTAATCCCCTCTTTTTACCGTCGATGCTCCCGGCAAAACGCGCGAGCATCGCATACCAATTATTAACCAACCGTAAACCAAATTTTAACTGTTGAGCTTTTTACATAACTGACAATTCTTTTGCTAAATTTCTAAAAGTTGAATAGTCGCCAGACGCAATTATCTATACATTTAGCCCGTCACGTTAATGAGGTGGGCTGGAATGGTTAAGCAATTGAGGTCAAAACTGGGGATGATTTTGCTGTTGGTCGGCGCGGCATTGTTTTCCGGCCAGACCACAGCGCAAACGCATGGACACCTGTATCTGGTGGTGAAAAGTGCCGATATGCTGTTGCGCCACCAGGCAGACAGCGACGAATTGCGCCAGGCAGCTGAAGATTCCGCCGCCGATTTCCGTGAATTTTATTATCACGTCAGCGAGCGGCGGCCTGGTACGCATCAACTGTAATTCGCTGTTCGCCGGAAAGCGTGCGCGCAAGCGAAAACGTCGAGGCGCGGCCAGAGTTGTGAAACCTTTAGCACACTGGATGAGAGAAAATAGCGGGGAACTGGAGGGATAGATGGATTCGAACAGCCCTCACCGACTCGCTTTGCAGCGAAATCAGCAAGGGCCAGATGAGGGTTTATTTGTCGCCGAAATGAATCACGGTACGAATAGATTTCCCTTCGTGCATCAGGTCGAACGCTTCGTTAATTTGCTCAAGCGGCATACGGTGCGTGATAAACGGGTCGAGATTGATTCTGCCCGCCATCGCATCTTCTACCATGCCCGGCAACTGCGTGCGCCCTTTGACGCCACCGAACGCTGAACCGCGCCACACACGGCCTGTGACCAACTGGAATGGACGCGTTTTGATTTCCTGGCCCGCACCCGCAACGCCAATGATGACGCTTTCGCCCCAGCCTTTGTGGCAGCATTCCAGCGCGGAACGCATAACATTCACGTTGCCAATACATTCAAAGCTGAAATCTACGCCGCCGTCGGTCAACTCGACAATCACGTCCTGAATAGGTTTTTCGTGATCTTTCGGGTTGATGCAGTCGGTCGCGCCCATTTCGGTCGCCAGTTTGAATTTCTCAGGATTGGTGTCGATAGCCAGAATACGTCCGGCTTTTGCCTGCACTGCGCCCTGAATAACCGCCAGACCTATGCCGCCCAGACCAAAGACGGCAACGGTATCACCCTCTTTCACTTTCGCCGTGTTGTGAACCGCACCGATACCTGTGGTGACGCCGCAACCGAGCAGGCAAACTTTATCTAACGGTGCCTGCTCGTTGACTTTTGCCAGTGAAATTTCAGCAACTACGGTGTATTCGCTGAAGGTACTGGTGCCCATATAGTGATAAATCGGCTCGCCGTTGTAGGAGAAACGCGTAGTGCCGTCTGGCATTAAGCCTTTGCCCTGCGTAGCGCGAACGGCCTGGCAAAGGTTAGTTTTGCCAGACTTGCAGAATTTACACTCGCGACATTCTGCGGTGTACAACGGAATGACATGGTCGCCGGGTTTCAGGCTGGTGACGCCCTCGCCCACTTCAACCACAATCCCGCCACCTTCGTGGCCTAACACCGCCGGGAATACGCCTTCAGGATCGTCGCCAGATAAAGTAAACGCATCGGTATGGCACACGCCGGTATGGGTAATTTTCACTAGCACTTCGCCTTTTTGTGGCGGCGCTACGTCAATTTCAACGATTTCAAGCGGTTTTCCTGGGCCAAATGCAACTGCAGCACGTGATTTCATATTCTTCTTCCGTCGTCAGGTGAGAGTGAATGTTGTTTTAGATAAGCGCTATTTTAGATAAGAGCGAATTAAATGGCCGACTTCTGCCATGCGCAGCGCACGCTGATCCTCGGAGGTTTCCCCCGCGACCAGTTCATCTTTAAGATGGATTTCCATCATTTCGGCCATCAGGCCATTCGCGGCCCCGCGTACGGCGGCGATTTGTTGCAAGATAGCGATACATGGATCGCCGCTATCCAGCGCGCGCTCCAGCGCTTCTGTCTGGCCACGAATACGCCGTACGCGAGTCAGAATGCGTTTTTTGTCTTCAGGTGAATGGGGCATTTTGACCTCCTGATACTATAGGGGGGTATGGTACATTGTTTTATCGCGTTTCGCTAACAATCTGCTTATCTACTAATAAAACCATAGACGACGCGGGTGCTCAGTGTTGCAAGTCCACAAAATGAGCATTACGATAACCTGGTTAAAACTCATGCAAAGACTGCGATATTGCAAGTGGATGCGCTATTTCCCGCTGTGAAGAGAATTATCTGACTCAAGCATGACCCTACAGTATCAATATCCTGAGCATCTCCGGCATACCCTTGAAACACTTCCGTCGCGTCCCGGCGTGTATATTTTTTATGGTTCGGATCAAACCTTCCCGCTCTATATCGGGAAGAGTATCAACATCCGCAGCCGTGTTCTGGCACATTTCAGAACACAATCGGAAGCGAAATTGCTGCATATGACCACTGACATTGGTTTTCATGAAACCATCGGTGAAATTGGTGCCCTGCTGCTTGAATCGCAACTGATAAAAAACCAAAGCCCATTGTTTAATAAGAGATTACGGGTAGCTCGTAAACTGTGTTCCCTGCGCATTACCGAGAAAACCACGCAATTTGTTTTCAGCAACGAAACTGATTTCACGCATGCACCAGATTTGTTTGGCCTGTTTAAAACCCGGCATGCGGCTATCGATCAGATAAGAGAATTAGCGGATCAGGAAAGGCTTTGCTATGGCGCACTGGGGCTGGAAAAATTAACGGCGGGTAGAGCGTGCTTTCGTTTCTCATTGAAGAAATGCGCAGGCGCATGTTGCGGGCAAGAGACGCTGGAAAACCATCAGCAACGACTTAGAGATTCGCTTGAGTCGTTACGAGTTCGCAGTTGGCCTTATCCCGGCCGCATCGCAATAGAAGAGAAATCAGGCGCGCTCACTGAATACCATATCCTGAATAACTGGTTATATCTGGGGACGGCTCAGTCTCTGGAATCTGGAAAATCAATGATCACGCCCACAACACATTTTGACCGCGACAGTTACAAGATCCTCTGCCGTTACGTATTTGGGCAAGACGGCCTGAATATTGTTGAACTGGATTGAGTGATTTTTTAGTTTTGCTCGGAAACCATCACCGCCATGGTATCGGTTTCCAGCGCCTTAAATAAATGTTCCTCATCAGCGGGATAACAAATGTAATCCCCCGCCTCAAGCTGATGCGCGTTGTCCAGTGTGCCGACCAGCGCTTTGCCTTGCGTGATAATAATATGTTCAACTGACCCTGCTGGATGCGGATGCGAACGCCGCTCTTCGCCGGGTTGCGCCATTAAAAGATACACATCGCGCCGCGCACATAAGGTTTCCAGGCTAGGGTTTCCGCTCTGGTTGCTGCCGCCATAGCCGGTTTACTGGTGAACGCTCGCCATTTCCCATTCGGCATTGCGGTGCGTGACTTAGTCGGCACTCGCCTGTCGAGCTTCATCGGTTGCCACATCATGAATGATGAAAGCGTGGTGTTTGGTTTATCGCAGAAAACGCCCGAGGCGCGTAAGGCTATTCCCAACCATTTTATTGGCGTTAGTGATCCCCGCCTTTAAAAACCGCACTACCGCACTGCGTTCTTTAACCGGAGCCACTATTTCGCTGCTTGCCGTTCCCTTCACGCCCGTGGGGATGCCTGTTTTGTTATCGCTGCTGGGTGTCTTTGCGAGGAAAAAATAATGACTGAAACGATGAAAATTTTAGCGGGCCTCGCGCTGCTTTCCGGCGGCACTTATTTAATGCGCCTGGCGGGGGCGAAATCAGGCAATCGATTAGTATTCTCTGAAACGGCGAAATCACTGCTTTCGGATGCGGCGACGGTACTGCTTTTTTCGGTCGCCATCGCCACTACTTTTTACGAGAACGATCATTTTTCCGGCATAGCCCGCGTTACGGGCGTGGCAATTGCCGTGTTTCTTGCCTGGCGTGGCCTGAGATCACTCTTTTTTGCCAGGCATCATGCGCAGCAGCGTGTTGTCTTTCCAGACGTAATGGTGAAACAACGCGGCGAAAGCATGAATGCCAATCACGAAGTAGCCGATGTTGGCGAGCAGTTCGTGGTAACTTTTGATGTTGAATTCCATGTCTTCATCCGGCTCAACGGCGTGTGGCATCGGGATCCCCAACACCGACCAGTCGCTGCCTTTGAAGTACACCGTCATGAATCCCAGAATCGGTAACACGATAAACATCAGATAGATAATCGTGTGCACCAGGTGCGACATCCCGGTAATCGCGGGGTGTGGCTTGGGCGTGATGGCGGGAGCGCGATACTTAATTCGCACCAGCAGGCGCGAAATCATCAAAATAAAGACGCTGATCCCGCAGGTTACATGGGTCGCGTTAAAAATGGGCCGATACGAACGCGGCGCAAAACCTTTCAGTTCCATGGCGCAATAAGCCCCCACTATCAATAAAAATACCAGCCAATGAAGTGTTATCTGTAACGAGGTGTATTTGCTGCGCATTAAGGTGTCCTGCATAGTCACAATGATTTTTTCCAGGATAACGGCAAATACTTAGAAAATCATTAACATCAGGCGAATTACCGCAACATTTCCTCGCCAGGCCTGGGTTTGCGGCCCCTTCATTTATGGACTATCACTAGAGTTGATTAAGAATTCAGCTACTTTCCATGATTAAAAGTGAGGTCCGCGTCATGAAAAAGATCGGTATCAATGGCTTTGGTCGTATAGGTCGCCTGGTGTTACGCCGTGTTCTTGAAACCAAAAGTGAAGTTGAAATTGTTGCTATCAACGATCTCACCTCGCCTGAAGTGCTGGCTTATTTGTTAAAACACGACTCCAGTTACCGCAATTTCAACGGCTCGGTGGATTACACCGACGACGCGTTGATTGTGAACGGCAAGAAAATTGCGGTGTATGCCGAGAAAGACGCCAAAAACATTCCCTGGGGAAAAGTCGGCGTTGAGATAGTCATCGAATGCACCGGTTTCTATACCTCCGAGGAAAAAGCCAGCGCACATCTGGATGCCGGAGCGAAGAAAGTGCTGATCTCCGCCCCTGCTGGCAACATGAAAACCATCGTCTTTAACGTCAACTGCAACACGATTACCCCAGAAGATAAAATTCTTTCTGTCGCTTCCTGCACCACCAATTGCCTCGCGCCAATGGCAAAAGCGTTGCACGACAACTTCGGGATTAAGGTCGGCACCATGACCACTATCCATGCTTACACCGGCACGCAATCGCTGGTTGATGGCCCGCGAGGCAAAGATCTGCGCGCTTCGCGTGCGGCAGCGCAAAATATCATTCCGCATACAACCGGCGCGGCAAAAGCCATTGGTCTGGTGATCCCTGAGCTTCAAGGCAAACTCAAAGGCCACGCGCAACGTGTGCCAACGCTGACCGGTTCGGTCACTGAATTAGTGTCGATTCTTGATAAGAAGGTAACGGTCGAGGAGATTAATGCGGCGCTGAAAAAAGCGACCGACGGCAACGAATCGTTTGGCTACACCGACGAGGAAATTGTGTCGTCCGATATTGTCGGCACGAATTTTGGTTCGGTGTTTGATGCCACACAGACGGAAGTGACTGAAGTGGGTGATTTACAACTGGTTAAAACCGTGGCCTGGTACGATAACGAGTACGGTTTCGTCACGCAGTTGGTGCGGGTACTGGATGCGGTCGCGAAGGAATAGAATTAACCGCTCCCTGCCCTAATGTTGCAGGGAGCGGTGTTAAAAACTTACTTCAGCAAACGCACTTTGACGGATTTGCCTTTAATTTTACCGCTCTGCAATTGCTTCCAGGCATGACGCGCCACAGACTCACGGATCGCGACATAAACGTGCATCGGGTGGACATCAATTTTGCCGATATCTGCGCCATCCAGCCCCAAATCACCGGTCAACGCACCGAGAATATCACCCGGACGCATTTTCGCTTTTTTGCCGCCGTCGATGCACAACGTCGCCATAGTCGCTTCCAGCGGTTTGATGCTTCCGGCCGTAGGCGCGGGCTGCCAGCTCAGAGACAAGTTCAACATCTCAGCTAACACGCTGGCACGCTGGGCTTCTTCCGGCGCACATAGGCTAATTGCCAGGCCACTTTCGCCAGCACGAGCGGTACGACCAATGCGGTGAACGTGAACTTCCGGGTCCCAGGAGAGTTCGTAGTTAATCACCATTTCCAGTGCTTTGATGTCCAGGCCACGCGCTGCAACATCCGTTGCGACCAGCACGCGGCTACTGCCGTTGGCAAAACGCACCAGCGTTTGATCGCGATCGCGCTGTTCCATGTCGCCATGCAGCGCCAGCACGCTTTGGTTGCTTTCGGTTAGCGCATCACAAACGGCCTGGCAATCTTTCTTGGTGTTACAGAAGACGACGCAAGACGCAGGTTGATGCTTGCTGAGAAGTTTCTGCAACAGGCTGATTTTGCCACTGCGGGAGATTTCATAGAACTGCTGCTCTACAGAAGGCAATTCATCTACGGAATCAATTTCGATGGTTTCTGGCGAACGCTGCACGCGGGAGCTAATTGATGCAATTGCCGTCGGCCAGGTCGCAGAGAAAAGCAGGGTCTGGCGATCTTGCGGCGCATGGCTAATCACTTCGTCAATGGCGTCAGCAAATCCCATATCCAGCATGCGGTCTGCTTCGTCCAGCACCAGCGTTTGCAAGGCATCGAGCTTGACGGTCTCTTTTTTCAGGTGATCCAGCAAACGGCCAGGCGTTGCAACAATCACATGCGGAGCATGTTGCAGCGAATCGCGCTGAGCGCCAAACGGCTGACCGCCACAAAGCGTGAGCACTTTAATATTCGGCATGTAGCGTGCAAGGCGGCGTAATTCTTTTGCCACCTGATCAGCCAGCTCACGAGTCGGGCACAATACCAGCGACTGAGTAATAAACTGACTCGCGTCAATGTGTTGCAGTAAACCCAGACCAAATGCAGCGGTTTTACCACTGCCGGTTTTCGCCTGTGCGCGGACATCTTTCCCAGCCAGAATCGCGGGTAATGCAGCCGCCTGAACAGGCGTCATGGTGTGATAACCAAGTTCGGTGAGGTTGGCGAGTTGTTCTGCAGGCAGAACGTTTAGGGTAGAAAAAGATGTCACAGTTATACTCTCAATTAATGGGCTGTCAGACAGCGTCTGGCGCGCATATTAGCAGATTCGTCGCTGTAACGCGGCAGTTTCCAGCAAATTAGCGCTGCCATTTCAAGCCGCACGCTGCGACAAGAGCTGATTTGCCCTGGTTGTCATTACTCCAGTATTAAATCTTTCAATTGATCGATAAAGGTTAATCCAAATCGTCTAATTTGATGCGATATAAACGAACCCAAAACAGTGCCGAGATAATTCTCATACTAATAACTGGTCGGATTTCTTATTAATAATTACAATGCGATTCTGCGCGCGGTTACTACAAATAAAAAAGGGATTGTTATGAAAAAGTTAATGATAGCAGCTGTTGCTTCTCTGGTTTTATCTGGCTGCGCGCAGCAAACATTCACTATTAATAAAGAAATTGCTGAGAAACCACAGCAAACCACGACACATCATTTCTTTGTCAGCGGTATTGGCCAAACCAAAACTGTTGATGCGGCGGCGGTATGTGGCGGTGCAGATAAAGTGGTGCGTACAGAAGTTCAGCAGACATTTGCTGACGGTTTCCTCGGCTTTATCACGTTTGGTATTTACACCCCACGTGATGCACGCGTTTATTGCTCTAAGTAAGTTAAATAGCCAGTGTTATGCACTGGCTTTAAATAATCTAACTCATTGTACGATAAAATATTTTTATGATTCAGGGATTCAAAGCCGCCGCTATCGTTTTAGTTCTTGTGGTGCTGGCCTGGTTAATGTTGCTGGTTAATGCTCTTGATGTACCAGCCCACTCTTTTTATTTTCTGGATAAGCTAGAAGCAATTTACTAAATTCTCACTCGGGTTAAACCCTCCCCTGATTAATATCAGCCTGCGAATATATCTCCCGGTTTTGAGTTCCGCGAACCTTCAATTTCATTAGATAAATCATCTAAACAATATGAATTGCGCAAATTTAAATTCTATGGCGATTCATGTTACCCTCCTGTTACCTACATTAGATGACAAGGTGTCTCATGAAATTTGTTCTTTTATTAAGCTTTTTAGGCCTCGTTCATTCTTCTGTATTTGCCGCCACAGCGACCCGACTATCATGCTCAATGCGTGAAAATATGGTGATTTCGCGTTTTGCTTATAGTCTCACGACGATGAAATGGGACGAACACTTTCAGGTTGCCTCCGGAGTCAGACAGAACAAAACCCAGAATGATGTCCCTTTCCGTGTCACACGGTTTCAAAATGGAGATGACCTGGTGTTCTTCCCGGGGAAACAGACCTACTTCATGTTTTATTCCGGCAATCCTGAGCCTGATCGCTGCGTCGTGTTGAGCACAAGTACCTATGAGATTACGCAGTTGCCGCGCTATGAAAAACCAGATGCATAACGGGATTATGTGAAGCAAATAGTGTAGCGAGAGTGAGATAAAAGAGATTTTGTTTTGGTCCGCCACCGGAGCCTCGAACCCCGTACTACAACACTGAGGTTGCCGCTCTTCCCGATGAGCTAGTGGCGGTTTTTAACGCATGCCTGACCTCTCATTTCATAATCACATGAAGATTATGAAGATTGGCCGGCGGCGCATAATACATAAGTGAAATTACCCATGCAATAAATAAGGCTTCAATGGGGCAAACTTATATTAATCTCATTAAAACCACGCCATTGAGAAACGCTTTTTACTTCATTTCGTGCTGACTTTCGTCGCCGCAATCCGTACCATACACGCCATGTAGCATGGCTATGCCCCTGCGGTGCCCCTTTTCGAGTTAGAGCGTCAACTAAATGCAAGATAAACAAGAAGTTACTAAAAAAGAACAATACAACCTGAACAAATTACAGAAACGTCTGCGTCGTAACGTGGGCGAAGCTATCGCTGATTACAACATGATTGTAGAAGGCGATCGCATTATGGTTTGCCTGTCTGGTGGCAAAGACAGCTACACCATGCTGGAAATTCTGCGTAATTTGCAGCAGAGCGCGCCAATCAATTTCAGCCTGGTGGCAGTTAACCTCGACCAAAAGCAACCCGGTTTCCCTGAGCACATTCTGCCTGCGTACCTGGAAAGCATTGGTGTTGAGTACAAAATTGTCGAAGAAAACACTTACGGCATCGTAAAAGACAAGATTCCAGAAGGGAAAACCACCTGCTCGCTCTGCTCTCGTTTGCGCCGTGGCATTCTCTATCGCACCGCCACCGAGTTAGGGGCAACGAAAATTGCCCTTGGCCACCATCGCGATGACATTCTTCAGACGATGTTCCTGAATATGTTCTACGGCGGCAAAATGAAAGGCATGCCACCAAAACTGATGAGCGATGACGGCAAGCACATTGTGATTCGCCCGCTGGCCTACTGCCGCGAGAAAGACATTGAGCGTTTCGCCATCGCGCGTGAATACCCGATTATTCCGTGCAACCTTTGTGGTTCGCAGCCAAACCTCCAGCGCCAGGTGATTGGCGAGATGCTGCGCGACTGGGATAAACGTTATCCTGGCCGTATCGAAACCATGTTCAGCGCGATGCAAAATGTGGTGCCTTCGCATATGTGCGATACCACGCTGTTTGATTTCAAAGGCCTGAAGCACGGTGCGGAAGTGGTAGACGGTGGCGATTTAGCGTTCGACCGCGAAGAGTTGCCTATGCAGCCTGTTGGCTGGCAGCCAGAAGACGAAGACAGTGAATCCCCTGCGCAACGCCTCGATATCCTCGAAATAAAATAGTCAGACAGTCCCTCTCCGGCAACGGAGAGGGAAACCTTCACATGTGCGGCGGCGGGTCGATAATCGGTTTTGGATCGGGATCAAGCGGCGGGTCGGGTATCGGCTGCGGCCTGGGTATTGGATCGGGCACAGGCGTAGGTTCGCTCGGGAATGTCGGGTCGCTCATGAATAAGCTTCGATAAAAAGTCATTATGGCCTCCAGTTTTGTACCTTCCCTTTAAGCATAGACAACAAATCGCAGACAAAAAAAAGCCGACTAATAGTCGGCTCGTACGAATCAATTGTGCTATGCAGTAATTCTAAAAAAGGAAGTAAGACAATATGGAGCGCAACGCCCATCGCTTGACGTTGCATTCACCTGCGAGAGAGATAGTGCCTTGAACCGTCGTTCCAGTTATTGACCTGGCTCAATTATCGCAGCCTTTTTTAGTAAGCGCTTTGTTAAAAATGTTAAATTTTACAGCCATTTACTGCGATGTAACCACCAGGCAACACCACCAATAAGAACCACCAACATGATGCAAAACAAGCTAAAACCAAAATGCCAGCCTCCGCCTGGAATGCCGCCTAAATTCACGCCAAATAGCCCCGTCAAAAACGTGCTTGGCAAGAAAACCATCGCCATTAATGACATGGTATAGGTGCGACGCCCCATCGCTTCTTGCATCACCTGGGCGATTTCATCCGCCATTACAGCAGTACGCGCAATACAGGCGTCGATTTCATCAAGCCCGCGCCCTAACCTGTCGGAAATATCCTGCATCCGACGACGGTGATCATCGGTCATCCACGGCAGTCGCTCACTCGAAAGACGCGCATAGACATCCCGCTGCGGCGCCATATAACGGCGCATCACAATCAGCTGTTTACGCAGTAAAGCCAGAAAACCTCGTGGAGGGATTTGTTGATCGAGCAAGTTATCTTCGAGATCGATAATTTTGTCATGCAACTGTTCAATAAACTCGCTGGCATGGTCAGTCAGCGCATCGCAAACATCCACCAGCCAACCGCCGGTATCGACCGGACCTGCGCCCTCTTTGAGGTCATTCACCACGTCATCGAGCGCCAGTACCCGGCGCTGACGCGTTGAGACAATAAGCCGTTCGTCGATGTATAACCGCATTGCGACGAGTTGGTCTGGGCGTTCATCGGTACTACCGTTGATGCAGCGCAACGTGATGAGCGTCCCTTCGCCAATGCGCGTCACACGCGGGCGCAAACTTTCGCCGGCCAGCGCATCGCGTGCATAATTGGGCAGTAAAGGTGTGGTCGCCAGCCAGTTTGCGCTATCGGAATGGGTATAATTTAAATGCAGCCAACCAGGATGTGCAGCATCGATAGTGTCATTATCTTCGATGGTTTTGACGCCGCCATTGCCATCGAGTTGCCAGGCTAATACGGCGTCCGGCACTTTTAAATCGTGCCCTTTAATGGTTTCCAAAGCATTTCTCCACGTATTGCCACATTTCTGTTGTCAGTCTAGCCGTCTTCTTTTGTTATGTAACTCGGAAAAATAGGCAAACTTCCTGAATTTGCTCAATAAAAAATGTTACATTTCTGTTGTTTTTCAGATACAGCAATGCCACCAGGGCATACGGAGATGATGTTTGCTAGATGTACGCAGAACTTACACCAATTTAGATTTTCGCCTAAAGGTCATGCGGCAACGCGCAATCACAATCAGTGGCGTCTGGTTTTTATGGATTAACTTATTGTTCTGTTTATTTATTTTAGGCCGACACTACTTTTCGCCGATAAAACAAATCGCCAGCATCACCCAATCATATCCCGTGCTAGAACTGCTTATGGGGTTGATACTCGCCATCTCGTCGTCGGTGATTTTCCTTTTGCGAATGGCCCCCGATCAACACGCCGAGTGGCTGAGTAAGTGCCTGCACTGGGCATTACTGGGCATCAGCGCTCTTTGGGTGTGTTGTTTTTACATCTTCATTGCCAGCGGCGATTCGCGGATTGTGTTCCCCTTCGCCGCGTTGCTGATTTTCACCGCGCTGATTTCACTCTATTTTGATACCCGCGTTTTACTGAGTTTCACCCTGCCCATTTGGGTGGTGATTCTGATTTGTAATTTTGTTTATCCTTCCGACCTCACGGTGCTCAATGCGCTGTTGTATATCCTGCTGGCAGGCTTGTTTGAGTCGGGCCGCCGGATTTTGTGCGGTTGGTTTATTCTGGCCGTCCGCCGTGAGCATGAAAACAGAGATTTGATAACGCAGTTACAAACGCTGGCTAACCGCGACCCGTTAACCGGGATTGCCAATCGACGGGTGTTCCATCTGTTGCTGGATAAAGCGCTGCAACGTGAGGAACAATGCAACTCGCCACTGTCAGTGATTATGTTAGACGTCGATCACTTCAAAAAATATAACGACCATTACGGTCATCAGGCCGGTGATGAATGCCTGATAAAAGTCGCTAAATGCCTTGAAGATGCGGTTCGTTCGACACAAGATGTTGCGGCGCGGTTTGGAGGCGAGGAGTTTATTATGTTGCTTCCTGATACCTCTGCCCAGCAGGCGATTGAGGTGGCAGAGCGCATCCAACAGAACTTAAAAGCACTGGCGATTCCCCATGCCGGATCGCTTGTATTACCCTACGTCACAATGAGTCTCGGTATCGCGATTTGGGAGCCGGGCATGTCTGCTACGCGACTGATTGCGCAAGCTGATGCGGCGCTGTATCAGGCCAAAGAACAGGGCCGGAACCAGTGGCAACTTTTCCATACTGAAGAATGAGAAGAAAATGAAAATTGGCGTTTTGTTCCCAATAGCCATCATCGTGGCCGCGATCGTGTTTATCACCTGGTTTATTGTCGGGGGTTACGCCACTTCTGTTTCGTGATGAAACAAAAAAGGCCCTGATAAAAGTCAGGGCCTTTAAGATCAAACTTTAATTAATGTGCAACGATATACATGGTACGGCTGTAAGCAACATCTTCAGGGTTATTAATCGGATACCCTTTCAGCCATGGCTTGATTAAGCGACCATTGGTGTACTGGTAAATCGGTGCGATCGGGGCTTTTTCCTGGAGGATTTTTTCCGCCTGATTGTAATCTTTATTACGCGCGGCATCGGTTGTTTCCTGGCTTGCCTGCTCCAGAACTTTGTCATATTCCGGGGAGTTGAAGCGCGAAATATTACCGCTGTGCGTTGAAGTTAACAGCGACAGGAACGTCGAAGGCTCGTTGTAATCCCCAACCCACGAAGCACGAATTACATCGAAGTTACCGGTGTTGCGGCTATCAATGTACGTTTTCCATTCCTGGTTTTGTAGCTTCACATCCACACCAAGATTTTTCTTCCACATCGATGCCACAGCAATCGCAATCTTCTGATGGTTTTCGGAGGTGTTATACAGCAGCGTTAACTTAAGCGGTTTGTTCGGGCCATAGCCTGCCGCTTGCAGCAGTGTTTTGGCCTGAGCGTTGGCTTCTTCCTGGCTCATTTGCTCAAATGGTGAAGGCTCTGGCGTAAAGCCCGCCGTCACATCTGGCGTAAAGCGCCATGCCGGTTTCTCACCCGTACCCAATACCTTTTCAGCCATGATATGACGGTCAATCGACATGCTCAGGGCAAGACGCACACGCGCGTCAGCCGTCGGTCCTTTCTGGGTGTTAAAGGCGTAATAATAGGTGCCCAACTGTGGCGGGGTATAAACCTGCCCCGGAATATCTTTCAATAATTTTTGATAGAGGTTTTTCGGGAATGACTCAGTGATATCAATGTCTCCCGCCAGATAACGCTTGGTGGCCGAAGATTCCTGGTTGATAGGAATGAATGTCACCTCGGTGATGACCGTTTTGCTGTTATCCCAGTAATTTTTATTCTGCACCGCCACCAGTTTTTCATTCACGATGCGATCTTTCAGCGCATACGCCCCGTTGCCGACCAAATTGCCAGGTTTAGTCCAGTCATTGCCGAATTTCTCGACCACTGCTTTTGGTACCGGATAGAGCGAGAAGTTAGCGGTGAGATTCGGGAAGTACGGTACGGGCTTATCGAGATTAATGCGCAGTGTTCTATCATCAACCGCCATCACGCCCAGTTTATCTGCAGGCATTTTGCCATCAATAATGGCTTGCGCATTGTTGATGCCAGCAAGGGCGGCGAACCAGGCAAATGGCGAGGTGTTTTTCGGATCAACCAAACGCTGCCAGCTATAAACGAAATCTTGTGCGGTAACCGGTGAGCCATCAGACCAGCGCGCGTTGTCGCGCAGGGTAAATGTCCAGGTGCGGTTGTCATTGCTTTGCCATTTGGTGGCGACACCGGGTTCGAGCTGCCCTTTCTCGTTCTGGTTAACCAGGCCTTCAAACAAATCACGGATCACCTGAATTTCTGGCAACCCAACGGCTTTGGCAGGATCAAGAGAAGCCGGTTCATCTTTGATATGGCGAACCAGTGTTTGGTCAGCCGCGAGTTTAGTGCCAGCAGGGACATCCGCCGCCCAGGCATTAGAAAAGAGGCTGGCAATGGCTAATGCGCAACAAGTAGTCAAAAAACGCTTTTTCATGTTTTACCCTTATGAATAATTTTGTTTGGGCCAGCACTACGCTCACGCCAGTGACAGACAAACAATGTAACGCAATCAACTGTTTTGCCAATAACAAAAATAAATAACGTGACGAAAATCGCCTCCCGGTGGGTTTTTTGTGAATATCGGCGCAAAGGATGAACTGGTCTGACAGGAGATTGTTTCAGATGAGTTTTTTTTAAATCACTGCTATTACTATCAGCATTAAAAATCTGAGTCGATTTAAGGAATGCTATGTCAGCCCACCGCCCTCGTTCACAACGCGGTCATTTGCCGAAAGGCTCTGAGCGTTATGGCAAATCTGTGTTCGGCGCGCCGCTTATCTGGTTCCCGGCCGCACCGAGTGAACAACGCAGCGGCTTAATCATTGCAGGCACGCATGGCGATGAAAATGCGGCCATGGTCACGTTGTCTTGCGCACTGCGCACCCTGGAACCCGAACACCGCCGTCATCACGTTGTGCTGGCGGTGAATCCTGACGGTTGCCAACTGGGTTTACGCGCTAATGCCAACGGTGTGGACTTAAATCGTAATTTCCCGGCGGCAAACTGGAAATCTGGCGAAACCGTTTATCGCTGGAACAGCAGTGCTGACGCACGCGACGTGGTGTTATCGACCGGCAAAAAGCCCGGTTCTGAGCCAGAAACCGCTGCGTTATGTCAGCTGATTCATACGTTACAACCTGCATGGATTGTCTCTTTCCACGATCCGCTAGGCTGTATTGAAGATCCCGATAACTCGCCGCTTGGCGCATGGCTTGCGAAAGAGTTTGCGTTGCCGTTAGTGACCAGTGTGGGCTATGAAACTCCAGGGTCATTTGGCAGTTGGTGTGCCGATTTAGACCTACCTTGTATTACCGCAGAATTCCCGCCCATCTCGGCTGACGAAGCGAGTGAGCGGTATCTGGATGCCATGATGGGCTTACTGCACTGGCAAAAATAAAATTCTTACGGATAAAGTTTCCCGGTTTCAAAGTGCAAACCGGGTTCAACGTCTACTGCAAGCCAGGTTGGGCCGTCCAGATCGGCGAAACGAACTTTTGCCGCCAGCGGTAAAGCGGCGGCGATAGCTCTCGATGTACACAACATACAGCCCAACATCACATCAAATCCTGCTTCACGAGCGGCCTGCGTTAAGGCCAACGCTTCGGTTAAACCACCGGTTTTATCCAGTTTCACGTTCACCATTTCGTAGCGCCCTTTTAGCCCGGCAAGGCTTTCACGAGTATGGCAGCTCTCATCCGCGCAAATAGGCAATGGATGGATGAAATTCGCCAGCGCACTGTCCTGCCCGGCAGGCAGTGGCTGTTCCAGCATCGCCACATTCAGATCGGCCAGTAACTGGCAACGCGCCGCCAGGCCGTCACTTTTCCAGGCTTCGTTAGCATCAACGATAATCACCGCCTCTGGCACGGCGGCACGAATCGCCACCATCCGCTCGGTAATGAGTCGGTCGTCAATTTTAACCTTTAACAAGCGCGCGCCTTTATCCCACAGCAGTTTCGCGGCAGCCGCCATTTGTTCAGGTTCGGCAATACCGACAGTTTGTGCCGTGGTCACCAGTTCCGGGAGTTCGACCCCAGCAATATGAGAAAGCGTCCGTTGTTTGCGTCGGGCTTCTAAATCCCACAGTGCGCTATCAATGGCATTACGCGCAGCGCCCGCCGCGAGTGCATCTTGCAGTTGCGCACGCGTCATTCCTTTTTCCAACTGGGGAATCACCGTGGTGATTTGCGCCAGCACCGACTCAACACTCTCGCCATAGCGCGGATACGGGGTGCACTCGCCCACCGCTTTAATGCCGTCTTCTTCCAACTCGACCACCACAACTACCGCTTCGCTGCGTGTACCACGTGAAATCACAAACGGGGTATGGAGAGGCCACGCTTCCTGGTAAACCTTGACTGTTCTCATTATTTTTTGCCTGTCGTCGTTGTTTTTATCTTTGCCAGAGTATAGCCAGAGAACACTTTTACTTGCAGTATCAGTTTTTTATATTCAGATGATGAATACTGACATACACTGTCGGCGGCGTTAATTATATGTAAAAAGGAAAATCAAACATGTCACAAATCGTTCATTTCCAGGGCAACCCTGTAGCGGTTGCAGGTCAAATCCCACAAGCTGGCAACAAAGCTGAAGCTTTCTCACTGGTAGCTAAAGATCTGTCTGACGTTACTCTGAGCCAGTTCGATGGAAAACGTAAAGTACTGAACATTTTCCCAAGCATCGATACCGGCGTTTGTGCGGCATCCGTGCGCAAATTCAACCAACTGGCGACAGAAATGGATAACACCGTTGTACTGTGTGTTTCCGCTGACCTGCCATTTGCACAATCTCGCTTCTGCGGCGCGGAAGGCCTGAGCAATGTTGTCACACTGTCTACTCTGCGTAACCCAGAGTTCCAGCAAGCATACGGTGTGGGTATTTCTGAAGGCGCACTGAAAGGCCTGACGGCTCGTGCCGTAGTGGTTCTCAATGAGAAAGACGAAGTGGTATTCAGCGAGTTAGTGAACGAAATCACTAATGAGCCAGATTATGCCGCAGCACTGGAAGCTCTGAAGGCTTAAGTGTGAATGCCCCCGGACCCGGGGGCATTATTTTACTCTTCTGTTTTACGCTGGCTCAGGCCGTATTCACGTAATTTGTTCGCAATCGCGGTGTGCGAAACGCCCAAACGTTTAGCCAGCTTGCGCGTACTTGGATAAGTACGATAAAGCTGTGTGAGCACCGAACGCTCAAAGCGGCTGGTAATATCATCCAGCGACCCTTCCATTGCTTCTTCCCCAACCACTAAACTCGCCGTATCAAAATCTGGCAGCAAAATGTCTTGCGGACGTAACTCGTACCCTTCCAGTTGGGTTAATGCGCGGTATATCGCATTCTTTAACTGACGCACGTTGCCCGGCCAACCATAACGCGTTAACACGTTGCTTAAGTCATTGGCCAGTTTCGGACGCGGAACGCCTTGCTCATCGGCAAAACGGGCTACAAACAGCTCGGTCAGCGGCATGATATCTTGCGGGCGGTCACGCAGCGGCGGCAAATTCAGCGTGAGGACGTTCAGGCGATAATAGAGATCTTCACGGAATTCGCCTTTTTGCACCATTTCAATCAGGTTCTTTTGCGTCGCACAAATCACGCGCACATCAACATGAACTTCATGTTCCTCGCCCACGCGGCGGAATGTGCCGTCGTTGAGGAAACGCAGCAGTTTTGTCTGCATACGCGGCGACATTTCGCCGATTTCATCCAGTAGAACCGAGCCACCGTTAGCCTGCTCGAAGAAGCCTTTCTTACCTTCGACAGCATTGGCGTATGCGCCTGGTGCATGGCCAAACAATTCGCTTTCAACCACGTCATCCGGCATCGAACCGCAATTGAGCGCCAGATACGGTTTCTGCGCCCGCGGGCTGCCAAGATGGCAAGCATGAGCCAGCAAATCTTTACCGGTTCCGGTATCACCCACAATCAGCAGCGGTGCATTCAGCAATGCCAGTTTATGTGCCTGATCAACCACATGGCGCATTTTCGGGCTGACCGCGACAATCTGGCTAAACGCGCCGACGTCAGTATTAGAGAGATTCTGAAGCTGGCGCCCCATGCGTACCGTTGAACGCAGCATCACCACCGCGCCGACTAATGTAGCGCCTTCGTTTTCGCTATCAAGATGAACCGGCGTGATTTCCATCAGGAAATTCTGCCCGTTAATCACCACATGTTCGGTATGAGATTCCGTCGGCGCACTTTCCAGCCAACGCATAAAGTTAAAACCGTTCACCAGGCTCGCGGCGTTATGGTTACGCAACTTGTCTTCGTTTTGGCCAAACAGTGCACAGCTTGCCGGGTTCGCCAGTTCAACTTTACTTTTCATATCCAGCGACAGCACGGGTTCAGGCAGCGCTTCAAGCAAGGCGCTTAACGCACGATGTTCGCGCTCGGAAGGCATCCACGGCACGGTACGGACATCCGTCACTCCCGGTATACGACGAATTTCAGCCATCAGGCTGCTGAAAGTGTCAAAATCGAGGGTAGAAAAATTCAGGTAGATTCGCCCAATGGGATCAATTTCGATACCTCGTAAATCGATACTACGCAGTACCAGTAAATCGAGTAATTCTCGAGTCAGACCGAGACGGTCTTCGCAAAAGACTTCAAGACGCATGGGAATATCATCCTCATAGCTATTAACCTCTGGATGATAAGACAGTTCCCATGCTGCGGGAAGCGCTGTGTCAACAAATATTGACAGCCTGCTGGAAATTCAGGCGCTTTGCCGTAAAGTCGCCCATAAAGTACTCACAAAAAAAAGGGCTAAATGTTTATTTTCCGTTGCCTGTCAAACCATCTGCATCGCTTTAAGCACGTCGAGCGTGTTCAATGCCTCTTGCTCATCCAACAGGCTCATGGCGAACCCAACATGCAGCAAAACCCAGCGCCCGACCAACTCCTGGGGCGAACCTTCGCACACCAGCGAGATATTGATTTTGACTGTTACGCCCGACACCTCGGCGCTGGCGAAATGATGGCAATCCTCGCCTACCTCAATAATTTTTGCGGGCACACCGATACACATACTTATTCCTCCGCTGCGTGGTTATTCAATTTCCAGCTGTTTAATACGCAGACTTTCGCCCGTCTCAATATTCAGCTTGCGGCCCCCGCACAACGGACACGGGCTGGTGTACTTTTCAATCTGCACACTGTGACTACAATCCCAGCACCACGCCAAAGCAGGAAGATGGCTGAGGCGAAGCTCGCTGTTTTCTGCCAGCGTGCCGCGAGTAGCACTGGCAAAACTAAAGCGCAGCGCCTGCTCTTCAATGCAGGCGAGCGCGCCAAGCTCCAGCCACACCTGCGTCACTTTTTGTGCGCCATGCAGCCTCGCTTGCTGCTCGATAAGCTCAACCATATTGAGACAGAGGCTGAGTTCATGCACCTTCGGGACTCCTGGCAGGCATACGGAAAAAAGCCCTGCGCCCTGGATTTTCAGGCTGAGTACTATCCACCACCGGCAATGACAGCGCCATTCTGGCGGTCTGCTCCGCGAGCATGATCATCGTGTCCGCAGCGTTGTGTTTTTGCAGGGGAGACATCAGCGAAGAAGCCAGATATTGCCCGCAACCGTCCATTTCCCCGACGGTAAAACGGACGTTGCCGCAGGGAAGTGCAAGCGCCAGTTTTTCCCCGATTGCGCGTGTCGGCCATATCTCACCAGGCCCAGGCAACACCATTAAACTGAGCATCCAGGGCGTCAGCATGCAGCCCAGCCATTGGTGCTCGAACAGCTGAAAACCGCAGGCTCGTACTGGAATATGTGCCCGATAAAAAGGCAACTGGCGCATTTGCGTCTGCGCAACGGCCTGAAAAGCCTCTTCAAGCGAGGCTGATGGGTTGTGCGTAAAACCGTTAATGCCCGGTAACATCTGTCACCTCCGCACTAATCATGCGCACACCTTCGGTATGTAACGCCGCCATAATTTGCTGCAATGCAGGTTCAATCGCCTGACGCACGACCGGCGACAACGCAATTCCCGGCTCAAGGGTCTGTGGCACCACGCCAACCAACGTCAGCCTTGCCGGGAACTCATCGGTCAGGCGCAGCGCCATCAGCACATCGGCAAGCCCGATTTGATGAGGCGAAACCTTGCGGGTAAACATCGCCGGGATTTCATCATCACGAAGCACCACGACACTGCCAGGCTCGTCCCCGGTGAGTACCGCATCGGCGACAATCAAATGGTCGCGATTAGCCATCACGTCCATCAGGTCCATGCCCGACGTGCCGCCATCCAACACCTCAACGTGCGGCGGCAGTAAATAACGTTGCTCAAGCGCCTCGACGATTCGCACGCCTATTGCTTCATCACCCAACAGTAAATTGCCTATGCCCAACACCAGAATACTCATCACAACACCTTAACGCGGGTCACTTCGCCGCCCGTGGCATCGACGATGTGAACGGCGCACGACATACAGGGATCGAACGAATGAATGGTTCGCACCACTTCCAGCGGTTTAGCCGGGTCGCTCACGGGTGTACCAACCAGCGCACGCTCATACGGGCCAGGCTCATCGTTGAAATTGCGCGGCCCGGCATTCCACGTTGAAGGGACAACCGCCTGATAGTTTGCGATTTTGCCGTCTTTGATAACTATCCAGTGCGACAAAGCCCCGCGCGGTGCCTCGATAAACCCGACGCCGCGGATTTCACCGGTGGCGGGAATGTTTGGTGCAATAAAGGTTTCGTGGTCGCCAGTGCCAATATTGGTGACCAGCGCTTGCCACTGCTGACTGAGCGTTTGATGCAGCACACAGGCATGAACCGTACGCCCGACCACGCGCCCTAACGTCGATTCAAGCTGTTCGGTTTTAATTGTTTCTCCGGTCAGGGTTTTCATCATCCCTGTGAATTGGCTAAACACCTGCTGCGTAGGCTGATGCCCGGCGTGCAAACTACACTGCAACCATGCAAGCGGCCCCATCTCCACGGTTTTACCATAAAACGTTGGCGCTTTAACCCAGGAGTATTTCCCGTTTTCCTGCCAGCCGGTGTAGTTCGGTCGCGTTAGCCCTTCCCAGGGCGCTAGCGGCTGGTCGTCCTGATACCAGGCGTGTTTGCCACTTTCCTCAATGCCCTGTTGTAGATACGCATCGTGTTGCGTGGCAATCGGCCGGAATTTGCCGTTTTCCAGATAACCGCCCGGCAGCAGATAGTGCTCACTTTTACGATCGACTGGCAATTCAGGGACACAGAGATAGCAATCCGCGCCCTTACCCATCGTCAGCCACTGCGGATAGTGCGCGGCGATAATTGCCGTATCGACCAGATAAACCTGCTCGATAAAATCCCCCAGTTTGTCGATAAAACTTTTCAGGTACATCAGGCGTTCAAGGTTTAGCACGCCTGGGGAGTCCAGATTTATCGGGTTCGCCACGCCACCCACGGCCAGGTTCTGGATGTGCGGCGTCTTGCCGCCGAGCACCGCGACAATGCGGTTCGCGTCACGCTGGCACTCCAGAGCCTGTAAATAGTGCGCTACAGCAATCAGGTTCACTTCCGGCGGCAGGGTCATCGCCGGATGCCCCCAGTAACCGTTGGCAAAAATGCCCAACTGCCCGCTATCTACCAGCGCTTTGATTTTGTTCTGTACCGCAAGAAATTCGGCAGCGCTGTTCAGCGGCCATTGGGACAAACCGCGTAACATGTCTGCTGCTTTCTGTGGATCGGCCTTGAGCGCGGAGGTGACATCAACCCAATCCAGCGCCGAAAGCTGATAGAAATGCACGATATGGTCGTGAATGCTGTGCGCCGCTGAAATGATATTGCGAATGTACTGCGCGTTGACCGGCACCTCCATCCCCAGGGCATTTTCCACCGCGCGCACCGAGGCCAGCGCGTGAATGGTGGTACAAACCCCGCAAATACGCTGGACGATCATCCAGGCATCGCGCGGGTCATTGCCTTTGACAATCTCTTCCATGCCGCGCCACATCGTCCCGGAAGACCAGGCCTTAACGACTTTCCCCTCTTCAATTTCACAGTCGATGCGCAGATGTCCCTCAATACGCGTGACAGGATCAATGGTGATGCGTTGGCTCATTAACTTCCCCTGAATGTGTAGTTTCGTTATTTTCGCTATGACGGTGTTGCTCTGGCAGGACAGGTAAAAGTCTGATGAGCAGAATGTAGGCACACACTTCAATGGCGACAAAGCCGATGGAAATCAGCAATTCGCTGGCAGTCGGGAAATAGGCGTAACCGTTACCTGGGTTGTACGCCAGCAGCGCGTAATTCAACCGCCAGAAGGCCGCGCCGCACACCATGCTTAAAGCCCCGAGAAACAGCAGACGCGGATCTTTGCGGTTGCGCTTCCAGCGGAAAATCACCAGCGGGAAGAGCAGCAACGCCATTTCGGCCCAGAACGACAACGCAAAACGGTCGAGATGCCACAGATACGCTGTTTTTTGGCGCACGATGATTTCGCCTACGCGTAAAACGATAAACAGCAGTAAGAAGATCTCAGTGAGCCGCGTCAGGCGGGTAAACAGCGGCGTCTCGTTCGCCCCTCTTCCCCGAAGCCCAGCCTGCACCAGTGAGCCTTCGAAAATCACAATCGAAAAGCCAAGAATAGCGGCGGTCAGCAGTGAAAATACCGGTAGCAGTTCATAGCTTTGCCACAGCGGATGCACTTTGTAGCCTGCGGCAATCATCAGCGATCCCATCGACGACTGGTGCATCGACGGCAGCAACGCGCCAAGAGCGATAATCAAAAACATCGCTTTATTCAGCAAGCGCAGCGGCTTCTTCCAGCCGAGGCGTTCAAACAGAGCCGGGGCAAATTCCAGCGTCACAATGCCGATGTAAATCGTCATGCAGACGGCGGTTTCAAACAGCACTGAGTTGGTATTGAAATGGCCGGGTATATAGAAATACGGCAGGTTCCAGTAACGCCCGACGTCAATCGTGATAGACAAACCGCCGAGGGAATAACCGAACAAACTGGCTAATAACGCCGGGCGCACCAGCGGGTGATATTGCCCACGGTTGAAGACATACACCGCCCAGGCGAGCGCCCAGCCACCGCAGGCCAGGCCGGTGCCTACCAGCAGATCAAAGGCAATCCAGATCCCCCATGGGATACCGCCGTTTAAATCAGAGACATTCCCCAGGCCAAAGACCAGACGTTTGACGATCAGCAGCAGGCAAAGGACGGCAAAAGGAGCCAGCAGCATCACCGGCCAGCTCACCAGCCGCCCGCCAAGAGGCTTCGTGTTACTCATCGTCTTGATCCTCTTTTTCCTTACGCTGCTCATTGCGCATATTGCGCTGCACCATAAACGTGATCCCCGCCAGTGCGGCAAACGGCAGCACCATCCCTTTGTACAGAGAGTGCTGGACATGTTCCGAACGCGCCCCGGTCGACAAATCCGCCAGCTCAGGCAAGCCCAGCTTGTCAAAAGGCACGCCCGCCAGGACTAAAACCTGAGTGCCGCCGCCCTCTTTTTCGCCGTAGATATGCGGCTGGTAATGGGCAATGGGATGTTCGTAGCTGTCATGCGCAATCGTCTGGCGCGGATAGCGGGTGTTTTCACCGGCTTTGCCGTTGAGTCGACGTTTCGCTTCATCCAGCAGTTCTTCACGGGTGCCGAAAATCACCGCCCCGGTGGGACACACCGCAACGCAGCCTGGAAGCTCACCTTTATCCAGGCGTTCAACGCCCTTTTGATTGCACAGCTCGCATTTATGAATTTTGCCGAACGGGTTGTCGTAATCGTATTTCGGCACATTGAACGGGCAGCCGACCATGCAGTAACGGCAGCCGGTGCAGACGTCTGGGTTGTAATGGACAATGCCGGTTTTGGGATCTTTGCGCATCGCCTGTACCGGGCAGACAGAAACGCAGTTGGGGTCCACACAGTGCATACACTGTTTTTTGATATAGGCGTAACCGTCGGCTAACCGATCTTTGTGTTCGCCTTTTCCGCTACGCCACACCTGAATAATGTTGTTGGTGTAGGGGCTGAGTTTGTCATTGTTCGACCAGGTGGGTTCAGTTCCCGCATAAGCATAGGTGTCACCGTGCGGTGCATCCGTATGATTGACGCGCTGGCACTCGCTGACACAGGCCTGGCAGCCGATGCACAGCGTGGAGTCATATAGCATCCCCAACGCGCCTGGGATTGGCGGCTTATTTTCTGCCGCGGCCTGTGCCGCAGAGGTGCCTCCGGCGAGCAATGCCCCCGCAGAGGCGAGTTTTAAAAAATTGCGTCTGTTCACGGCTCACTCCCCCTCGGGTGGATCCTGACGATCCTTATGCTGCCGCCCCAGTTCTTTCACCGTCATCAGACTGACGCCTGCGACCAGCCCGACCACGCCGCCCAGCAGCCCCACCGATGTCAGGCTGATATTTCCCCCCTCCTGGCTGGTGATTTCAGGTTTTGCACTGCGCGGCGTAGGGTTTTCAACATTCGCCAACTGAGAGATACCTTTGGTAAAGCCGACCCCCTTTTCATTGCAGCCGTAACAAGGGTGGCCGATCCCCACCGGCCAGATACCGCCGCCGATGTCGCAAAACTCCAGTGTTGAACAATTTCCCCAGGTTTCCGGCCCTTTGCAGCCGAGATGATAAAGACACCATCCCTGTCTGTGGCCTTCGTCGCCAAACTGTTTGGCAAAGCGCCCGGCATCAAAGTGCGGGCGGCGCTCGCAGTTTTCGTGAATCAGCCTCCCGTAGGCAAATTGAGGTCGGTTTTTGGTATCGAGTGCCGGAGGGCGCTGGTAAGTAATGATGTGTGCCACGGTCGCCAAAAAATTATGCGGATTTGGCGGGCAGCCCGGGATATTAATCACCGTCTTACCAGGCAGAACCTCTTGTAGACTGACTGCCCCGGTAGGGTTAACGCCGCTTGCCGCAACGCCGCCCCAGGCCGCACAGGAACCGATGGCAATCACCGCCGCCGCATGCTCCGCCACTTCGCGGATATGCTCCACAATCGGTTTCCCCGCCACCATGCAGTAGATCCCGCCGTCTTTGAGGGGAATCGAACCGTCTACGACCAGCACGTAACGCCCTTTATAGCGTTCCGTCGCCCGCTGTTTGTTCTCTTCTGCCTGGTGGCCGAACGCCGCCGAAAGCACTTCGTGGTATTCGAGGGAAATCACATTAAGCAGCAAGTTCTCAAGGGTGGGATGGGTAGAGCGTAATAACGATTCGGTACAACCGGTACATTCCTGCGCCCCGATCCAGATAACCGGAGGGCGCTCGGCAGAAACGATAGCTTCCGTCATCTCCGCCGCTGCCTTTTGACTTAACCCCATGGTCGCGGCCAATGCAGCGCACAACTTCATAAAATCACGACGACTCACACCTTCAGGCAAAATTAACGGACGCTCCATTCTTTTCTTACCTTTTATATAAACTTGTCTTCATGCAATCTAAGCGCCTAAATAGACGTCGATTCATGAGTGGGTTTATTGATGCGCATCAATTCCAGGAGGAAACATAAATAGTTCCGCTCAAGAATATGAAGAAAATCGAGTCAGCAAAAAAAGTCTTCTCATTTCAAAGGGGAAGTTTGTTGCCAGCGATATTTTTCCGGCCTGCGGGAATTTGGCTTGCGGAGAAAGGGTTTAATTAATGCCGATCACGTTGCAGATAGAAGAGTGTTGCGGGTGCGCGTGGTGAAATGCCAGGATCTCGCTCATCTTCGGCGAGATCCTTTCCAGCACGCGCGCTTTGTTTTCAGACTTCGTGGTTCCCTCGGGATAAAATTCCTTCTATTTTAGGAACCCGACGCTTAAAAACTGAGAACTCGCCGACCGATATTGAGTATTTTCATCAGGGCGCTTGCAGATTTACGCCGGGCGTTTACTGATTGTCTCCTTTAATTGCTCGAGCAACTGCTTACGGAAATCACCTAAACGCGGCTTATCATTCTCAATCCACGGCAATGGGCGGCAAAGTTCCATCGCTTTAATCCCTAAACGCGCAGTCAGTAAACCGGCTCCAATCCCTTGCGCCGCACGTGTTGAAAGCCTTGCGGCGAGGTCCTGGCCTATCCAGTCCATCCCCACTTCGCGCACCAGTTCACTGGCTCCGGCAAAAGCGATGTTTAACAACACCAGGCGGAATAGCCGAATACGGCTGTAGTAGCCCAACTCAATGCCATACACCGTGGCAATACGGTTAATCAGACGCAAATTTCGCCAGGCAATAAACGCCATATCCACCATAGCCAATGGACTTACGGCAATCATCAACGTGGATTCAGCGGCAGAACGGCTAATCTCCCGACGCGCCTGGTTATCCAGCACCGGCTGAACTAACCGGGCATACAGTTCCACCACTTCGCGGTCGTTTTGTGTTTCGTGAATCGCGGCGTACCAGCGTTGCAACGCCGGATGACCCTGATCCAGCCCGGCCTGGCGAGCCAGCTTTTCACAGAAGGCTTTCCCCTTACCCATGCCATGGCTGTGTATTAATTCACGGGCTTCATCTCGTTCTTCTGCACGCTGGCGCAAGCGCCATAAACGCCGCCACTCTGTTGCCACAGAACCGACCCCGGCGGCAATAATCAGCCCGCCAGCGATGCCACCGCCGAGGGCAATCCAGTCCTGCGTAACATAAGCGTTGTGCGTCCATTGGATGCCCTGCGCCACGACGCTGACACCAAACAGACCCAGACCAACCTGGACCATGCGCCGCCACAGGCTGCGTTTCGGGCGCAACGCCGCTTCAATGACGGCTTCCGCCTGTCCATCGTCTTCAACGTCGTCTAAAGTATTGAGCGCAGGCGTAAATTTTTCGGCCTCTGGCTCGCTAAAAGCGTGCGGCGCTTTGTAGGTATCTGCTTTTTCCACATCCAGCGGTTGCGCAAAATCGATACGCGGTTTTAATGGTTCGTTCATCGCAATTTATCCCCGATTAAAAACTCCAGCGCCGCGTCCATGCGAATGTGCGGCATCGGCCTGTCCACATCCATCACCTGTGGGCGGAACTGTTCAAACTGAAAGCCCTGTTTTTCCCAGAATGCGCTGCCCGGTAAACGCGCAGGCACTTCGCCGGGATAAACCGTTAACGGCTCGCCATCACTTAAACGATTGCCGCGTAACGCCGGGATTTGTTCTCCGCGCACATCGACCAGACCGCTTTGCGTCGCCTGCACCGAAGCCAGCCCCATGCAATCCATGTCGATACCTTCGAACGCGGCATTTTGCCAGGCGTCCTGCACCAGTTGTTGAAGCAGCGCGACCATGTTGGCGTGTTGGTCGACGGTGACATGATCCGCCTTGGTGGCGGCGAATAACAGCTTGTCGATAACCGGCGAAAACAGGCGGCGGAACAGTGTGCGCTGGCCGTAATGGAAACTTTGCATCAGTTGCGTGAGCGCCAGACGCATGTCGTTAAATGCCTGAGGCCCGCTGTTTAGCGGTTGCAGGCAATCCACCAGCACAATCTGGCGGTCAAATTTAAGGAAATGGTTCTTATAGAACCCCTTCACCACTTTGTCGCAGTAGTAATCAAAGCGCGTGCGCAGCATACCGATGTTGGTGGTTTTATCTGCCTGAGCAAGTTTTGACTCGCCGATAGCGTCCACATCCGGCCACGGGAAGAATTGCAGCGCGGGCGCTCCCGCCATATCACCGGGCAGAACAAAACGCCCCGGCTGGATAAAGTGCAAACCTTCACGCTTGCAACGCAGCAGGTAATCCGTCCAGGCTTCAGATATTTCTGCCAGTCGGTTTTCATCGGCAGGCGCGAGCGGGTCTAACCCTTCACACAATTTACGCCACTGTGCTGACCACTCGCCGCGATCGCCCGTCAGTAAACTGGTCATCTGGCGCGACCAGGTGAGGTAATTTTGCGCCAGCATCGGCAAGTCCAACAGCCACTCGCCAGGGTAATCGACAATTTCCAGGTACAACGTTGAGGTATCTTTAAAGTGACGCAGCAGCGAATCATTTGAGCGATAACGCAGCGCCAGGCGCATTTCGCTCACCCCACGCGTCGGCGTCGGCCAACTCGGCGGCGAGCCATAAAGCTGCGCCAGTCCTTCATCATAGGTAAAACGCTGAATGCCTAAATCGCGCTGCGGCACACGCTTGACGCCCAGCAGACGCTCTTCGCGCACTGCGTTAAGTAACGGCAAACGTGCACCGTTATGCACGCTCAATAATTGATTCACCATCGCGGTGATAAAAGCCGTCTTACCGCTGCGGCTTAAACCCGTTACGGCAAGGCGTAAATGCCGGTCTACGCCCCGGTTCATCAGGGCATTCAGTTCATTCTTGATTCTGTTCATATGCGTCCTGGCAGCACCCGTCTGTGACTTTAATGAGAAAGGTTATGGGGGTAAATGGTGATAAATCAAAGGACATAGAATCATTTTACACCTATTTACACTGACGCATCGCCAATAGACAGCCCGTTACGTGTTCAGTAATATGCGTTATCTTTTGGCGCAGAACAGGACCGGTTCAGTCATGTCGCCCACCATTTATGATATTGCCCGTTTGGCGAATGTTTCCAAATCCACCGTATCGCGCGTGCTGAATAAGCAAACCAATATTTCACCGGAAGCGCTCGAACGTGTTTTAAAAGCCATTGAAGAGTTAAATTATCAGCCGAATAAATTAGCCCGAGGGCTAACGTCTTCCGGCTTTGATGCGATTATGGTGATCTCCACGCGCTCGACCAAAACCACGGCGGGAAATCCCTTTTTCTCTGAAGTGTTGCACGCAATTACCGCTCGCGCAGAACTGGAAGGTTTTGACGTCATTTTGCAAACATCCAAAAATAGTCAAGAAGACCTGCAAAAATGCGTCAGTAAAATCAAACAGAAAATGATTAAGGGCATAATTATGCTCAGCTCACCGACCGATGAATCATTTTTTGAAGAGTTAGATCAGTACGCTATTCCGGTGGTTGTGATTGGTAAAGTCGACGGTGAATTCAAACATGTTTGTTCCGTCGACACCGATAATTATCACGACAGTATCGCGCTGACACAAACGCTGCTCAATAAAGGGCATCGTAAGATTGCCTGTCTGCACGCCCCGCTCGATTATCATGTTTCAGTCGACCGCCTTGCTGGCTTTAAAGATTGCCTGCGTCAGCAAGATATTAATCTGCCTGATGAATGGATCGTTGATGGTGGATATACCAATGAAACGGCACTTGAGGCCGCGCAAAAATTGTTAAGCGGGGAGAATATCCCAGAAGCAATATTTGCCACAGATAGCCTGAAGCTAATGAGCATCTACCGTATCGCGCAAGAAAAAGGAATCAAAATACCCGAGCAATTATCTGTTGCGGGTTATAGCAATGACATGCTCAGTTTTTTACTTTCTCCACCACCTGGTGGAATCGAAGTTCCGACACTTGAATTAGGTACCGCTGGTAGTGCCTTGTTGTTTGATAAAATAACAGGGAAAGCAGCTCCGGGCAGAACAATCATTCCGACAGTGATAACGTTGACTGATTCGATTATGTCAACGTAATAAACGGGTGAGACTGATGAAAGCCTCTTCGTAGGTCGGATAAGCACAGCGTCATCCGGCACCACTGGTGTAAATGGTGGATGACGCTAATGCTTATACCCTCTACAAAACTATTCTTGCTAAAGCATTTGGATCAGAACGCGTAATTCACACCAATGCCCGCGTAATGGAACGTATCGTTCTCACCCTCGTCATGATTTTCCCATTCGTAGGCATATTCCAGCGTCATAGACAGGCCGTTCTGGAAATCATAGGCGTAGAGCATTCCCAGGCGGTTATAGTCGTGGTCTTCGCGATAAATATCTTCAGACCAGTCCCAGTTTGTCCAGCGGTCCAGTCCCAATCGGGTATAAGGCGTTAAGGTGGTATTCCCTAAAGCAATCGGCAGATAAGCGCGTATTTCCTGCGTTGAGAACTCACCGTTATTTTTATCGCTTTCGGTGTTAAATCCACGTTCCAAATAATAGTTAGTGCGCACAGAAACGGTTTCATTGATTTTCCAGGTAAATCCAGTTTCCGTTTCAACGCGGCTATCAGAGTACCCGGTTTGGTCAAGATCGTTATCAAAACGATAGTAGGCTAACCAACCGTTAAAGCTCCAGTCATTGTTGATATTCACATTCCAGTCAGGCTGGAACTTATAACGTTGGGTATTAGCTGTTCCATTATTAGAACCATCATCATTTTTAAAGTGATAACCATAATTACGAAGCCCCCCGGTGAAACCCAATGACCATGCGTCATTGTCAACAATCTGATAGCGAATATCTAATTCAGGACGATTAAAATAGGTACCACGCGTAAAATTACTATAGTCAGCAGAACCTTCCTGATACATCGTCATCGAGATGGTCCACGCCCCGTAGCTGGCATTGAAATAGACCGATGGCTCATAAAGCCCGTCTTTATCGTCAGCCTGCCCTTCCACGTTTTCTATTTCGTACATGGCGCCAATATTGTAATGCCATGCATCAGCTTCTGCGGAATGAACATAGAGAGGCGCGGCACAGGCAATAAGCGCTGCGCATTGAAGTATCTTTTTCATTTGATTTCCTTGTCAAAAATAACTAAGAAACCGGGAATAACTTCCCGGCAGGGTACAGCATTAATTATTTAGTTAATGGCGCATTCAGTTTCAGCGTCAAAAAAATGACTTTTATTCATATCAAAGGTGATTTTTATATTTTGCGCTGCCCGATAATCAACATCTGAATTAGCTCGTAGCGTTAATTCATGCCCGCCTACTGTGGCATATAACATAAATTCAGCTCCGGTGAGTTCGGCAACCGTAATATGAGCATCAACCCCTTCATCTTTTGGTGATGGCAAAATATCTTCCGGACGAATCCCCAATATCACTGGTTTATGCTGGTAGTCCGCGAGCTTTAATGCCGCATATTTATCTTCGGGTATCGCCAGTTTCAGCGTTTCGGTAACAAAATGGCCGTTATCCAGCGTACCGCGAATGAAATTCATGGATGGCGAACCAATAAAACCGGCAACAAACATATTAGCGGGATGGTTATAAACGGTTTTAGGCGCCCCGACCTGCTGAATAATTCCGTCTTTCATAATCACGATACGCGTCGCCATTGTCATGGCTTCGGTTTGATCATGAGTGACGTAAATCATGGTGGTGTTCAGCTTTTGATGCAGTTTGCTAATTTCTGCACGCATTTGTACACGCAGCCGGGCATCCAGGTTCGACAGCGGTTCATCCATCAGGAATACGCCCGCTTCGCGCACAATGGCGCGCCCCAACGCGACACGCTGGCGCTGCCCGCCGGAAAGTGCCGCCGGTTTGCGATCAAGATAGGTTTTCAACCCCAGAATTGAAGCTGCCCACTGCACGCGTTCATCAATTATTTTGGCATCCAGTTTCTGCATTTTCAGGCCAAATGCCATGTTGTCGTAAACCGACATATGCGGGTATAGCGCGTAGTTTTGGAACACCATGGCGATACCGCGCGATTTTGCAGGAACATCGTTCATGCATACGCCGTCAATCAGCAGCTCGCCGCCGCTAATCTCCTCAAGCCCGGCAATCATGCGTAAAGTTGTGGATTTTCCGCAGCCAGAGGGGCCCACAAAGACGATAAATTCTTTGTCTTCGATTTCGAGGGTGAAATCTTTCACCACATGAACATGGTTATTATAAATTTTCTGAATGTGCTGCAACGAGAGTTGTGCCATCACGTGTTCCTTTTCTCACACAGCGTTCACGCTATGTTGGGTTAGCCAGAATGTTTGCAGAAGCGGCCAGTTCAGTTGCGCGGTATCTGGCAGCAATAAATCAGCGTTTAAGAGTTGCGCTCCAATTCCTACCGAAAGCATGCCGCTGGCGTTAATCGACTCGATTCCTGCCTGAGCATCCTCGATACCGATACAGTTAGCGGGTGCAACCCCCAGCCCCGCACAGGCGGCGATGAATATTTCGGGATCGGGCTTTGAGCGCTGAATTCGACTGGCATCGGCGCAGAAATCAAATTGCTCGACTAAACCGAGCGCCTCAAGAATGCGTGGGGCATTTAACGAAACCGACGCCAGGCCAACGCGCACATCCTGCCGATGAAGTTCTTCGAGCAATGCCGCAATGCCGGGCAATACTGAACCGGGGTTCAATTGCTGAAGGGAGGCGACGTAGAACGCATTTTTGCGCTCCGCCAGGCGATGTTTATCCTGCGCGCTGTAGCGATGTTCTGCCCCGCCGCTACGCAAGATTCTCTCCAGAGAACCCATACGACTGATGCCTTTAAGCTGCTCGTTAATTTGTTCGTCAATCGCAATACCTATCTCATGAGCGATACGTTGCCAGGCGAGGAAATGCAGATGGGCGGTATCGGTCACCACGCCATCTAAATCAAAGATAACCGCCTGAGGTTTCATTGTTCCGCCCCCTTCTTGGTACCGCTCCCATTAGCGGGCGTAAAAAACTCGGCCAGCAAAAACGTTTGTGTACCAACAAATGAGATGTGCTTTCCACCCAGCCAAAGCGTTAGCGGTGTATTTTGCGCGCCAGAAATTGTGATGTGCTGGTGAGTTAACATGAGATGAATTTGTGTTCCTTGCCAGAAAAACGGCAGCGCGACAGATTGCCACTGCGCGGGCATTCGTGGGTTTAGGTGAAGTTCGCCCTGTTCGACGGTTAACCCAACAAACCCCTGCACCGCGCCCAGCCAGATTGCGCCCGTGGCGGCAGCATGAATGCCGTCGTCACAGCTGTGCGGATCGTCGCCGAGGTCAATAAGGCCCGCCTGCTGCCAGAATTCGTAAGCTTGATTGACTCGGTGACAACGAGCAGCAATCACACCGTGAATAGCTTTGCTCAGTGACGAGTCGTGAATCGTCCTTGGCTCGTAGTACCCAAGATTCGCCTCCAACTGTTCAGCCGTAAAACGCCACGGCAACATGTAAGTGAGCATCACCACATCAGCCTGTTTGAGGATTTGCATCTCGTTAACTTCAGCGCGTGAATAATCGAGCAAAATCGCCTGCGTGCCCTGCTGCTGTTTGTAACGCGTGAGATCGATAGTCGGTTTACTAAAGAAGGTATCGTCTTGTGCAATCAGGTTCTGCTCATTGGCAGGTGGCAGCCAAAGGCGTTCCAGAAAATCATCCGCGGCACTGACAAATGCAGCGTCCTGAATGCCGAATTGCAGCACATAGTGCCTTGCCCGCTCTACGTTGTGGAATGCCAGATAATTGGTGTAGGCGTTGTTATCAACATGCTCGGTGTATTCATCCGGGCCGATAACATCGTGCAGTTCCAGCCTTCCGTTCACGTTTACCGTCCGGCTTATCCAGAATCGTGCAGTTTCCAGAAGCAGGGTCACTCCGCGTTCGCGCATGAAAACTTCGTCGGCAGTTACCTGATAATACACATCAACAGCCCAGGCAATATCAGCGACAAGATGGTGTTCCGCCAGCGCAGAAGCAACCTTCTGGCGCAAACCCGTCCGGATATTGATTGCGGCAAACTCAGGTGTTTCCTCTTCACCCGTCCACGCGCTTTCCCACGGGAATAGCGCGCCTCGCCAGCCGTTTTCCTGTGCTTTTTTCTGCCCACCACGCAAGTTATGCCAACGGTAACTCAGTAACTGGCGGGCAATATGTGGCTGAGTCATTAAATGAAATGGCAGCAGGAAAACTTCAGTATCCCAGAAAACATGGCCTTTATAGCCCTCGCCCGTCAGCCCTTTGGCGGCAATGCTACAGCGCTCGTTGTGAACGGGCGTCATGGCGAAAAGATGGTACAACGCGAAATCCAGCGCGATTTGATCTTCTTCATTCACGCTCTCGAGCTTTACGCGACTACGCTGCCAGTAGCCATTCCAGACCTGAGCTGACTGCGCAAGAAGCTGTTCGTACCCGCACTCAACGCATTGCATCAGGTTTTGCAGTGCGTGTTCCGCGCAGGTTTCAGCGCGATAGTTTTCATCAAGCGAGCTGGCAATCCAGCTAGTTTTCACCACGCTGAAAGCCTCACCCTGGGCGACAAGGCCGCTACAGTGCTGTGTCAGACGGCGGTTTTTCGCATAAAAACTGCTGTGACTTTCAGATGGTAGCGCGCAATAACTGCTGATAATCACTTCGTTGCTACCATCGAGCGTGCGATAGCAGCCTTGCAAGTAACGCTGTTCAAAGACACGAACGCTGGTTTCATCCAGGTGTTGGCGGCCAGAGTTGGTTTGCGTGGCGTCGATTCCGGTGCTGATTGTGACTGTAGCTTCGCTATCCAGGGGTGTAATGGCGATGCGTGAACAGACCAATGAATGCTGCGCGGCAGATAAAAACCGCCGGCATTCGATTCGATAACGCTTGCCGTTTGGGGCCAGCCACAGCACATTGCGGCGCAGCTCTCCGGTGGCAAAATCCAGCTCGCGCTGGTATTCCACGACTTGACCTGCCAACAGCGTGAAAATTTCACCATCCAATTCGATGCGCATCTGCAGGATGTCTGGCAAGTTCACCAGTTCCGTCGTTTCAAGTGGCGAGCAGCGATGATAAAAGCCCGCCAAATACATGCCGCGAGTCTGGTCGGTATACGCTTCTTCATGGCAGGCGCGTAGGCCAAGATAGCCGTTACCCGCCGTCATCAAAGTGGCAAATTTATTCAGCGTATGGGGGCTAAATTCCGGCTCCTGAAGCCTTGTGAGAGTGCTCATAAATCTATGCTCTCTCCTGATTCTGCCGCGCGATAAATTGCCGCGACCAGTTGCTGAATAAGGTAGCCCTGCTCTGCATCAGCGATGCTGACCGGTGCGCCAAGCACATGATCAACAAAGGCACGCATACTTTTGGAGTGGCGTTCAGTGTCTGCACCTTCACGTTGTGACAACGTCACCAATTTACCCGACTCATCCTGATAGATGTGCGCCGGGAACAGCGTTGCACCTGCATTCACGCCGCAGAACTCAACGTTCATCACCGAAACTGGTTCTATATTCAGTGCGAACGAGGTTTCCAGGCGCAGGATGCCGCCGTTGTGAAATTCGATAGTGGCAAACAGCGCGTCTTCAACGGTGTAGGTTTTCGGGTCCCACTCACCAAATTGCCCGCTATGTTTGAGCGTCCCGAGTTTCTGGAATGAATGAGCATAAACGCGCTTCACTGCCGGGAACCCCAGCACGTACATGGCCGCATCAAGCATATGAATGCCGATATCAATTAACGGCCCGCCGCCCTGCAGCTCTTTGTTGGTAAACACGCCCCAGCCGGGCACACCACAACGGCGCAGCGCTTTTGCGGTGGTGACATAAATTTCACCCAGCGTGCCGGCGACCACTTGTTCTCGTAAAAACTGCGTGTCGCTGGCAAAACGGTGGTGGAAATCGTAGGCCAGCACTTTCCCGGTTTTACGCGCGGCATCACGCATTTCAGCGGCTTCTTCCGGTGTCATCGCTGGTGGTTTTTCACACATCACATGGCAGCCGTTTTCCAGCGCCTGCATAACATGCTGATGGTGAAAACGGTTCGGTGTACACACACTGATGATATCCGGCTGGCACTGGCGATACATTTCATCCGTATTCGCGAAGGCATGTGCAATTCCCAGACGGTTTGCGAGGGACTGCGCACGCTCAATATTGCTGTCAACGACAGCCACCAGTTCCAGTTCGCTTCGGGTCAGGTAATACGACGCATGTACGGTTTCTGCGACCTGGCCGCCACCGATAATCGCCACCCTGAGTTTTCGACTCATCTCACGTTGCCTCTTAGCAGGTACGCAAAAATTGCAGCGATTGCTGATATGCCGCTGCCGGATCTTCCGCACGAATGCGGCCTTCGTAGACGATGTATCCGTCATAGCCATCGGCGCGAAGCTGTTCGAAGTGTTTTTTGAAATCAATGCTGCCGCTTCCCGGCTGGTAGCGGTGATTGTCGGCAATATGCACGTGGCCCAACAAATCGCGGTTTGTATGGAACGCTTGGCTGATATCGTCTTCTTCAATATTCATGTGATAGAAGTCGCCGATGATTTGCGTATGTTTGAGTTGGTTTTCTTCGATATATGAGCGCGCATCCGCCAGGGTATTGATCATATGATCCTGATAACGGTTGAGCGGTTCGAGGTACACCTTTGTGCCGGTACGCGCGGCGACTTCATCCAGATAACGCAGAGAATCACTCACGGCTTTACGGTCACCCGCCTGACTGCGCGGTGAATTCATCGGCGGCAAACGATAGGTAAACATGCCCCACGCTGCAGGAACCACAATCCCATTGCCGCCCACTTCTGCCAGCGCTTCCAGAATGCGGGTGATCTGTTGCAGTCCGTTAAGGCGGCGTTCTTCAATAAAATCGCCAATCCAGCCATCGTAGCCGCCACAAGCCGTGGTCACGGGTAGACCGGTTTCAGCAATTGCGGCTTTGACCGCCTGAACGTTTTCCACCAATAGCTTGCCGTCGATTTCAAAGCCGTCGAAGCCCATGGCTTTAATATATTTAAACTTTTCCAGAATATCTGTCGGGAAAAACGCCTGATTTTGAGTACCGATTTTCATGATTTAAGTCCTTTTAAATTAAAATAAAACGCCCATTTTGATGCTCAGATCAGGGTGTTGATCGACGTACTTCATGTAACTTTCCGCGCTATCGTGGAAGGTAACGACCGGGTCAATCAGGTCTTCGCAATTGAGATAACCGTTCATCAGCAGTTCCCAGCAAGTTTCTTCGATACGTTTGCGATCCCAACGCGGATAGTCCGGGTTTGGCTCGCTGCTGCCGCGTGAGAAGACGATTTTTGCGTTGTTGAAATGCGCTTCGCGCCCGAGGTTGAAATCGTGGAAAGGTTTGGCGAAAGCGACGTAAGAGATGGTGCCGCCGTAGGCGATACCGCGCAGAGCACCTTGCAGCGCCTGGTCATTTCCGCTGGTTTCGATAATCACGTCAGCGCCAAGCTTGTTGGTGATTTTCTTGATTTCGAGTCCGACGTCGGTACCTATCGGGTTCAGGCAGAAATCTGCGCCGTGGCGTGTGGCGATTTCGCAGCGATGGGCAATAGGATCAACACCAATCACCACCGACGCGCCCGCTTTCTTCGCCAACTGAACAGCAATCTGACCAATGGCGCCGAGGCCCACCACCACGACAAAATCCCCTACGCGCACATTACCGTCACGCACGCCGCTCATGGCGAACTGTGCAGGGTCGTAGCACACGGCATTTTTCCAGCTCGAACCAGCGGGCATTTTGCGCAATTTATAGTTGTTTACAGCATTCGCAATGACCGTTTCCTGCAATGGGCCATAAGTACAAACCTGGTCGCCGATTCGGTAGTCGGTCACATCAGAACCACGTTCTATAACCTCACCTACCACCATATTGCCGAGCTGAAATTTACCAAACTCAATGCCGCGTGCCGCCCCTTCAGCACGTGGGACAAACAGGTTCCACTCGGTGTTGAACTCCTCATCGATAAACGGGCTGGCACCGCGGAAATCCACGACTTCGGTGCCGTGTTTTGGTGCGCCAAACGCGACTTTAATTTTGACTTCATGCGCCTGTACCGGGCGATCTTCATACTCAACTAACTGGGCTACGCGCGGTGCGCTTGCGATTAACTTCTTCATTGTTCAACTCCGATATTTAAATTATTGGGTGGTTAACCTTTTACGCCGCCTGCAGTCAGGCCGCTTTTGATAAACCGTTCCGATATCGCATACATCACCACCACCGGTAATGCGGTCACTAATGAGGCGGCCATCATTCTTCCCCACACATAATCAGGCGTACTGAACAGCGTGCTCAGGCCAACTGGCAATGTGAAGTTTTCAGAACTGGAGAGGAAAATAGAGGCAAACAGATAGTCGTTCCACGCCACCATAAAGCAGTAGACAAATACGGAAACCAGGCCGGATATTGCCAACGGCACCGTGATGTAAAAGATGATTTGCAGGCGGTTTAAGCCGTCCATCATTGCCGCTTCTTCGATTTCGTCCGGAATGGTGTCGAAGTAACTTTTCAACATAAACACGGCAGTCGGCAGCGTTTGCGTCACCATGGTGATGATCAACGCCAGTTCGGTGTCATAAATTCCCAGGGCGGTAATGATTTTAAATAGCGGCACCACCAGCAAAATTCCCGAAAACATATACACCGCATAGAAACTGGCATTGATGGTCATGCGCCCTTTAAAACGCAGTTTAGAAAGTGCATACGCGCCAAGAATGCCAATCAGCACCGCAATGGCGGAGGACGTTAACGACACCACCAGACTGTTTTTGAAATAGGTCAAAAACGGGAAAATGAGCGGATTAAAAATGTCGATGTAATGCTGCAGCGTCCACGCCTGCGGGAAGATAGTCGGATGCAGGGAAATCGCTTCCTGCGAGCTTTTGAACGAGGTCATCAACATGACAAAGAACGGGAACAATGTGACCAGCAGGAACAGAGCCAGCCCGATGTAAAAACCCACACGGCCGAGCAGTTTGCGGTTATTAGCAGTCATTTTAGATTTACCCGTTTTCTGGTCAGCAAGATGACGGCGAAGATGATGACGAACAACACCACAGAAATTGCAGCAGCCTTACCTAAGTCATTAAAGGCAAAGGCCGTTTTGTAGAGATAGACGCCCAGAATGTTTACTTTGGTGGTTAGCAACCAGACATCGGCGAACATATAGAACATCCAGATGGTGCGCAGCGTGACCACGGTTGCCAGCACCGGCATAATCGCGGGCAGCGTAACGATTTTGAATTTCTGCCAGCCGTTTGCACCGTCCATTTCTGCTGCTTCATACAGCGATTTGTCGATGGTCTGCAAAATGGCAAGAAATGAGATAAAGGCATACGGGAAGTAGCGCCAGATGGCGAACAGCACCACCAGGAAAAAACTGCTACCGGGGTTATCGAACCACAGTGGCGCTTCGTTAAACATATGCAAAACGTCCACACCGAGGTAGTTCACAATGCCGTAGCCGCTGTTGAACATGTATTTCCAGGCGAACACCAACGAAATAGACGGTGTGACGTAGGAAAGAATCACCAACGAACGCGCCGTTTTGCGCAGACGAAATTCACGGTTGAAAAACAGCGCCACGCCAAGTCCCAGACCGGTGCTGCCGAGCACAACCAGTGCGGTGTACCAGAACGTGGTCCATAACGATTGCCAGAAAGCCGCATCCGTCAGGATATTGATGTAGTTTTCCAAACCGATAAACCGGGCATTAATGTTCGGATTCAACGGTAAACGCAGAAAACTTATTTCGATGTTCGACAGCATCGGCCAGGCGACCAGGCCACCCAGCAACAGCAAGCTGGGTGCGAGAAGCATCATGGCGAATGGCATGTCAGAGCGGCCAGAAAACCACTTCTTCATAATGACTTATCCTGTGGATCAGTGTTGTTTCATTAATTCAACGATGCGCTGCTGGCTTTTATCCAACGCTGGAGCCGTGGCCTGCTTGCCAACCGTCACCTGGTTCACCATCTCACTTAAAATGGCCGAACCGGTGATATCCCCCATGCGGGTAAAGTTCTTCTCACCCACTGAACCAAAGACCTGCACGTTAGCGAACTGCGCAATCAGTTCATACGGGAGTGAACCAAAGGCTTTGATCACGTTGTTATTTTTGTAGCTATCGGTTTCAACCACCGCTTTGGTGACCGGCAGCGCCGCGCCCGGTGACATCAATACCCAATCGGCAGAGTTCTGTGCTTTTTCCATGAAGGAGACGAATTTCTCGGCCGCTTCAGTCTCTTCTTTGCTTTGGCCTGAGGTGATGGTCAGAGAAGTGAGCATGCCGTACACCGCCGGTGATTTTTCCGTTGGCACGACAAAACCCAAATCCTGCGGCGAGCCGTCTTTATAGAAAGCAGGCAGGATGTAGGTGGAGTAGACGGCCATAGGCGCGGTGCCATTCATAAAGGCATCTTTAATTTCCATGACATCGTTGGAACCCGGCATGGTGTATTGCGCCAGATCCCGGTAGTAATTGAGTGATGCGAGCATTTCCGGGGAGTTAACCGTGACTTTCCCTGCAGCATCAAAGACGTTCGCCCCGTTGGAGAGCGCAAACTGTGAGAAGGTTTGTTCGGTCATCACGCTTTCAGCGGTAGGTAGCGCAATGCCATATTTTTTATTCGCCGTGTTGGTCATGCTGCGTGCGGCATTAAGCAATTCGGTCCAGTTTTTTGGCTCCGTGATCCCCGCTTTCGCCAGGGCTGATTTGCGATACCAGATGCCACCTAACCACGCGCTGATTGGCACGCCTGTAAACGCCGTGGCATCTTCGGTGCGTACCACGCGCAGCACACCATCATAGAAACTGTTTTCCCCGACACCTGCGATGACCATTTTCACCGCGTCCCTGTCAATAAGCTGTTCTTTATCCATGACTTTGGCGTAGTCATGGCTCACTTCAATCACTTCCGGTAACGCCCCGGAGCGCGCAAGCGTAATGACCTTGGTGTTGTAAGCGTCTTCTTCAACCGGAACTTGCTTGACGATGATTTGTGGATTTTCCTGGCTGAAACGCTCGATCAATTTGCTGATAACGGCCTGGCGTTCCTGCTCAACCGATGAATGCATAAATTCTATCGTGACCTGTTGAGGATCATCTTGTTTACACCCTGAGAGCAAAGCAGCGGCTATTAGTGCTGATAACAGCACCGTTTTAGACGTTTTCATGGTTATTCCCTTATATTAATAACTAAGCCATAACACCTGATAAGGTTGCATGTTGTAAGATTGCTTTCCGTTAATTTTTAGCCCGGTGATTAAGTCTTCGAAATTATTGTCCGGCAGCATAAAGGGCTGCGACACATGGCTTAAATTAAATAACGCCAGGACGTCATCACCTTTATTTGAATGCCGTTTAATCACAAGTAAATTGTCATTAATACATTGCGTATTAAAAGAGCTACCAGGGTGGAACGCAGCCTGTTTTTGGCGAACATTAATCAGGTGCGATAATTTTTTATAGACCTGCTCACGCAATTCGTTTTCACCTGATAATTGGCTTTCAATTTCATGCAGGTCATATTTCTGGCGATTTATAGCCCGGTTGTAGCCCAGGCGTTCAACACCTGCATAATCGTTACGTGAACCAAGAATACTTTGAATGTATATTGCCGGGACGCCGGGGAATGCCAGCAAAATAGCGTGTGCCAGGATAAATCTCGCAAGACGCTCTTCGTCACTGCTATCTCGACGATTTAACGCATCCATATAAGTCACATTAACTTCATACGGGCTACGTGTACCATCCGGATTATTCTTCCAGTTAACTAATGCGCCTTGCTCCTGCAGTTCGTTGACCAGGTGCAGAATATCTTCTTCAGGCAGAATTCCGCGTAACGGATTGAGGCCGATACCGTCGTGAGAAGCAAGGAAGTTAAACCAGGTGGTATTGTTGTTTTCTGCGGTTTCTAAAGACGCAGCCCATTGACTTAACACCCTCGCAGAACCGCTGTGTATAGCATGCAGAACCAACGGCGGCAGCGGGAATTGATACACCATATGCGCTTCGTCGTGACCGTTACCGAGGTAGGAAATATTGTCCTTGTGCGGAACGTTGGTTTCGGTAATCAGCACGGTGCCTGGTGCGACTTCATCAACAATAGCGCGGAAAAGTTTAACGAGTTGATGTGTTTTTTCCAGGTGAATACAACAGGTACCGGGTGTTTTCCACATATATCCCACCGCATCGAGGCGAATATAATCTGCCCCTGCGTCCAGGTAATGCAGCAAGACATCAACCATTGCCAGCAATACTTGCGGATTGGCAAAATTGAGGTCAATTTGGTCGTCGCTGAAAGTGGTCCAGATATGTTGTTTTGTGCCATCTGAAAGAGTAAATGGCGATAAAAGTGGCAATGCACGAGGGCGTGTAACGGCTGATAAATCAGATTCGGGATCAACCGATATAAAGAAATTCTTAAATTCAGGACTCCCTTCGAGATATTGCTGGAACCAACTGCTTTTCGCTGAAATATGATTGCACACAAAATCAAACATGAGTCTTGTTGATTTATTTAATTTTGCAATATCGTCCCAGTCGCCACATACAGGGTCAACCTGATGATAATCAATCACTGAAAAACCATCATCTGATGACCATGGATAAAATGGCAGCAGATGTATATGTGAAAAACTCTTACTTAGCCATTGATTATAAAAGTCGCCCAATGTTTTTAAGGTTTTATCATTCAGATGATGAAATTGATCGGCATAGGTAATGAGCACTACATCACTTTCGTCCCAACCTTGCTTGCGGGTTTTCATCCTGACATGCTTGCCCTGCTCTACCCGCGAAATAAAAGTATCTGTAACTGATTTATTTAACGTGTTGTCATAAATTGATGACAGCAATTCTTTAATTTTCTGCATTTTTAGTTTTCTCATGGGAGCGGTACCACGAGAAGCGAGACTACTCCCGGTTTATTTTTCTGTCAACGCAGTGGGAAGTGAAGATTAATATTTGTGAGGTAACGCAAATTAAAATGAAACGGCGGAGAATGGAAAGAGAGAGATGGGAATGTTCCGCTCAAAAACGAGCGGAACAGGCTGGTATGGAGAGTTACTTCACTGATGGGCTGTTGTAACGCGCTGAAACTTTGCGCAAAACTTTTGCCATCATGGGTTCAAGAATCAGTGCCAGCAGCATTTTCAGCGGGCGACGCGCTACCGATTTAACTGCCCAACCCGCGACGCCTGCAGGGCCATAACGCAGCGCCGTCAGCAACACTAATTTGCCAACGATTTTCAGGCCTGGCTTCGCTTTGTTCGCAGCCGTCTGGAATTTGGACATTTAACCTCCGGTGAAACAGTTAAGAATTTGCATGAGATCTGTTCGCCCTCACCCCGGCCCTCTCCCCCAGGAGAGGGAGAAAGTCTGAGGTTAAAGCTGGCGGAAGCGACTACGCAATGTGAAGGTATCAGAGGTGATGTAGCGTTCCATGGAGCGTAAACGCTGTTCACCGGCTGCTAATTCGGCATCCACTTCATCCAGCAAATCACGGCTGGTCGGTTGTGGTGTTCCCTGCTCCGCACCCGCAGGCATGGGATCAAGGATAAAAGTCAGTGCGATGTAGGCGACCATAACAAAGAAAAACAGGCCAAAAATCATCGCTAAAACAGTAATCAGACGAACCAGTTTTACCGGCACATCAAGGTATTGCGCGATACCCGCACACACACCTTTCACCATGCCTTTTTCTGGAATGCGCCATAATTTACGACCGGAAATTGAATTCACCATTATTTGTCTCTCCAGTTCGGATGTTCTGCATCAAGAATCTGCTCCAGCGACTGAATGCGTTCACGCATACGGCGTGCCTCATCAGTCAATTGTGCCAAACGCTGTTGTTCGCCCTGGGATAACTGCCCGCCATTTGCAGCGCGGTTGTTGTAGTGCAACCACAGCCAGATCGGGGCGACGAACAACACAAAAATCGTTAATGGAATGGCAAGAAAAAGCGCGCTCATGTGTACTCCTTTTACAAGTCAGGCAACGGCAGCATGATACCCATGCCGCCGTGTAATTAATTACCCACGATCCTGGTTGTTCATTTTAGCTTTCAGTGCAGCCAGTTGTTCGCTGATTTCATCATCCGCTTTCAGTTCAGCAAACTCTGTGTCGAGGCTTTTTTGCTTGCCAAAGCCGTGGCTTTCCGCTTCTGATTCCATCTGGTCGATGCGACGTTCGAACGATTCAAAACGCGCCATTGCTTCGTCGATTTTGCCGCTATCAAGCTGGCGACGAACATCACGTGAAGACGAAGCAGCCTGGTGACGCAGGGTCAGTGCCTGCTGGCGCGCGCGGGTTTCGCTGAGTTTATTCTCAAGCTCACCAATTTCTTTTTTCATGCGCGCCAGGGTTTCATCGACATGCGCCATTTCATCTTCCAGGGTGGCAATCATGTCAGTCATTTTTTGTTTTTCGATCAGTGCCGCACGCGCAAGATCTTCTTTATCTTTACGCAGCGCCAGTTCGGCTTTGTCCTGCCATTCGGCTTGCTGTGCGGTCGCTTGCTCTACACGACGGGAAAGCTGTTTCTTTTCAGCCAACGCACGAGCCGAGGTGGAACGCACTTCAACCAGAGTGTCTTCCATTTCCTGAATCATCAGGCGCACCAACTTCTGTGGGTCTTCTGCTTTCTCAAGCAGTGAGTTGATGTTGGCATTCACGATGTCGGCAAAACGAGAAAAAATACCCATAATTCAATCCTCTTTAGTCATTATTTCAGGTGCCCGGCACCTTGCTCGACAAGAATATTGCAATGGGTGTGCCAACTTTTTATTCCGTTGATTTTAAACGAAATGATTAAATTTGACTCATAATGCATAACGTTTATAGTGGTGATATTCACTAACTATTGGTTAATTTAATCATGGCAGATAGTAAAGATAACCTGATTGGCGAAGCGAACAGCTTTCTTGAAGTGCTGGAACAAGTCTCGCGGCTGGCACCACTTGAGAAACCCGTGTTGGTGATTGGTGAGCGCGGCACCGGCAAGGAATTGATTGCTAACCGGTTGCATTTTCTTTCACGCCGTTGGCAAGGGCCGTTTATCTCCCTGAACTGTGCGGCACTTAACGATAACCTGCTTGATTCAGAACTTTTCGGTCATGAAGCCGGGGCGTTTACCGGGGCGCAAAAACGCCATCCAGGTCGCTTTGAGCGGGCTGACGGCGGAACGCTTTTCCTTGATGAACTCGCCACAGCACCGATGATGGTGCAGGAAAAGCTGCTGCGTGTGGTGGAATATGGCGAACTTGAGCGTGTGGGCGGCAGCCAGCCTTTGCAGGTCAATGTGCGCCTGGTTTGCGCGACCAACGCCGACCTGCCCCAACTGGCTGAAGAGGGCAAATTCCGTGCTGACCTGCTCGACCGCCTGGCTTTTGATGTCGTGAAACTGCCGCCGCTACGCGAGCGCCAGCCGGATATCATGTTAATGGCGGAGCATTTTGCGATCACCATGTGCCGCGAACTTGGCCTTCCCTTCTTCCCAGGCTTTACCGAAGAGGCGCAGTTAACCCTGCTGGATTACGCCTGGCCGGGAAATATCCGTGAGTTAAAAAACGTGGTAGAGCGTTCGGTTTATCGCCATGGTTCCAGCGACGAGCCGGTGGATGAAGTTATCCTCGACCCGTTTGCCCGAAAACCTGCGCCATCAAAGCAACAAAATGGGGAATTACCCCTGACTCTGCCGCTGGACCTTCGCGCCTGGCAAAACGAACAAGAAAAAATCCTGGTAGAACAAAGCCTGAAACAGGCGAAATACAACCAGCGTAAAGCGGCTGAATTGCTGGGGCTTACGTACCATCAATTACGCGCATTGCTTAAAAAACATCAGATAGCTCAGGCCGAATAAACGCCCTTTGCGTTAACTTCAGGGTTGGGCAAATGCGGTAAACGCCGCAAAAAACAGCATTCCCCTGCTTTTTTTGCCGGCATTGTTGATAAAAAAAGCAAAATAGCCTGACATATTTTGGGAAGCCCTCCAGAGTGCGATACACTTTGGCTATCACCCGAGAAAACTCAAAAACTTATGCGCGGAATTGTATCCTCCCTGTTACTGGCGGTTAGCTGCCTGAGTGGCGCGGCATTTGCTGCCCCACCTGTTGAAAAGCCAGCAGATATCCGTAGCAGCGGATTTGTTTATTGTGTCAGCGGCCAGGTCAATACCTTTAATCCGCAAATGGCCAGCGGCGGCTTGATTGTCGACACCCTCGCCGCACAGTTATATGACCGCTTACTGGATGTCGATCCCTACACCTATCGCCTGGTGCCTGAACTGGCTGAAAGCTGGGAAGTGCTGGATAACGGTGCCACTTACCGCTTCCATTTACGCTCAAATGTGCAATTCCAGACCACTCCGTGGTTTAAACCCACACGCGCATTAAATGCCGACGATGTGGTGTTCAGCTTCCAACGTGTTTTCGACCGCAAACACCCGTGGCATAACGTTAACGGCGGCAACTATCCCTATTTTGATAGCCTCCAGTTCCCGGACTCCGTGAAAAGTGTGCGTAAACTGGACAATAACACTGTCGAATTTCGTCTCGAAAAACCTGACGCCTCATTCCTGTGGCACATGGCAACGCACTATGCGTCCGTCATGTCAGCGGAATATGCCGCACAGCTTACTAAAGCCGATCGCCAGGAGTTGATGGACCGTCAGCCAGTAGGTACCGGGCCATTCCAGATTAGCGAGTATCGTGCCGGGCAGTACATTCGCCTGGCTCGCCACCAGAAATTCTGGCGCGGCGTGCCATTAATGCCGCAGGTCGTTCTGGACCTGGGGTCAGGCGGTACGGGCAGGCTGTCTAAATTGCTGACGGGGGAATGCGATGTGTTGGCGTATCCTGCGGCCAGTCAATTAACGATTTTGCGTGATGACCCGCGTCTACGGCTGACTTTGCGCCCGGGGATGAACATCGCGTATCTGGCGTTTAACACCAATAAAGCCCCGCTAAATAACCCGGCAGTGCGCCATGCGCTGGCGCTGGCTATCAATAACCAACGCCTGATGCAGTCGATTTATTACGGGACTGCCGAAACCGCCGCTTCTATTTTGCCCCGCGCTTCCTGGGCGTATGACAGTGATTCTAAAATTACCGAATACAATCCAGAAAAAGCCCGCCAGCAACTCAAAGCTCTGGGTCTGAATAACCTGGAATTACGCCTCTGGGTGCCGACCAGTTCTCAGGCGTGGAACCCAAGTCCGCTAAAAACAGCAGAGTTGATTCAGGCAGACATGGCGCAGATTGGGGTGAAGGTGATTATTGTGCCGGTCGAAGGTCGCTTCCAGGAAGCGCGTTTGATGGACATGAACCATGATTTGACGCTCGCCGGTTGGGCAACAGACAGTAACGATCCGGACAGTTTCTTCCGCCCGATGCTGAGCTGCGCCGCCATTCGTTCCCAGACCAACTATGCTCGCTGGTGTGATCCTAAGTTTGATGAAGTGCTACAGAAGGCGCTGGCCTCTCAGCAACTGGCGTCGCGCATCGAGGCTTATCGCGAAGCGCAGGATATTCTGGCAGCAGAATTGCCGGTGCTGCCACTGGCGTCATCGCTGCGTTTGCAAGCCTACCGCTATGACATTAAAGGGTTGGTGCTGAGTCCGTTTGGTAACGCATCGTTTGCGGGGGTTTCCCGTGAGAATGTTGAGGTGAAAAAACCATGATTATTTACACCTTGCGCCGCCTGCTATTGCTGCTGGTTACGCTGTTTTTTCTGACCTTTATTGGTTTTAGCCTCAACTACTTTACTCCCCACGCTCCGCTGCAGGGTGCATCGCTGTGGAACGCCTGGGTGTTCTGGTTTGAAAGTATCCTGCACTGGGATTTCGGCGTGTCCAGCATTAACGGCCAGTCGATAAACGAACAGTTGCGTATGGTCTTCCCGGCCACGATGGAACTTTGCCTGCTGGCGTTTGGCCTCGCGCTACTGGTGGGTATTCCGGTAGGAATGTTGGCCGGCATCATGCGCAACAAATGGCAGGATAAACTGATCAGCGCCCTCGCCCTGTTAGGCTTCTCGATTCCGGTGTTCTGGTTTGCGCTCCTGCTGACGATGTTCTTCTCGCTAACGTTAGGTTGGCTGCCGGTTTCCGGGCGTTTTGATTTGCTCTATGAAGTGAAATCGGAGACAGGTTTTGCCCTGGTGGATGCCTGGCTGTCTGACTCGCCTTACCGCGAAGAGATGATCATCAGCGCCATTCGCCACATGATCTTGCCCGTGGTCGCGCTGGCTGTCGCACCGACTACCGAAGTGGTGCGTTTGATGCGTCTGAGCACCATTGAGGTGTTTGACCAAAACTATATAAAAGCCGCGGCGACGCGGGGTTTGTCACGCCTGACTATTTTGCATCGTCATGTTTTGCACAACGCCCTGCCGCCGGTCATTCCACGCCTCGGCCTGCAATTTTCAACCATGCTGACGCTGGCAATGATCACCGAAGTGGTGTTCAGCTGGCCAGGTCTTGGGCGCTGGCTTATCAACGCTATTCGCCAACAGGACTATACAGCCATTTCCGCAGGCGTAATGGTCATCGGATCGTTGGTTATTATTGTGAACGTTATCTCCGATATTTTGGGTGCTATGGCAAACCCACTGACACATAAGGAATGGTATGCCTTACGATAGCGTCTATCGCGAGAAGCGACCGCCGAGCACGCTACGCCTGACATGGCGCAAGTTTTACGGCGACACCACGGCAATGATTGGCCTGTATGGTTGCGGGGCTTTGGTGCTGTTATGTGTATTTGGTGGCGTCTTTGCGCCGTATGGCATCGACCAGCAATTCCTCGGTTATCAATTGTTACCGCCTTCCTGGTCACGCTATGGCGATGTGTCGTTTTTCCTCGGCACCGATGATCTGGGTCGCGATGTTTTAAGCCGCTTATTAAATGGCGCCGCTCCCACCGTTGGTGGTGCGTTTGTGGTGACACTGGCTGCGGCCGTGTTCGGGATTATTCTCGGCGTTTTTGCGGGTTCAACACATGGCTTACGTTCTGCGGTGCTGAACCATATTCTCGACACGCTGCTGTCGATCCCTTCCCTGTTGCTGGCGATTATCGTGGTCGCGTTTGTCGGTCCGCATCTGGTTCACGCTATGTTCGCGGTGTGGCTGGCACTTTTGCCCCGCATGGTGCGCTCGGTATACAGCGCGGTGCACGACGAGCTGGAGAAGGATTATGTGGTTGCCGCCCGTCTGGATGGTGCATCGACGTTAAATATTCTTTGGTTTGCCGTGATGCCCAATACCGCCGCGATTCTGGTGACTGAAATTACCCGCGCGCTGTCGATGGCGATTCTTGATATTGCGGCCTTAGGTTTCCTGGATTTAGGCGCACAGCTCCCGTCCCCGGAATGGGGTTCCATGTTGGGTGACGCGCTGGAGTTGATTTATGTCGCTCCGTGGACAGTTATGCTGCCAGGAGTGGCTATCATGATCAGTGTGCTGCTGGTCAACCTGCTGGGCGATGGTTTACGCCGCGCAATCAATGCGGGGGTGCAATAATGCCATTACTTGATATTCGAAATCTGACCATCGAATTTATGACATCCGAAGGTTGGGTTAAAGCGGTAGACCGCGTCAGTATGACCCTGAACGAAGGGGAAATCCGCGGTTTAGTCGGCGAGTCTGGTTCAGGAAAAAGCCTGATTGCCAAAGCCATTTGCGGTGTCACCAAAGATAACTGGCGCGTCACCGCCGACCGTATGCGGTTTGACGACATCGACCTGCTACGCTTGAGTGGCCGCGAGCGTCGACGCCTGGTCGGCCATAACGTTTCGATGATTTTCCAGGAGCCGCAATCGTGTCTGGATCCATCAGAGCGAGTGGGCCGCCAACTGACGCAAAATATTCCCGGCTGGACTTATAAAGGCCGCTGGTGGAAACGGTTTGGCTGGCGTAAACGCCGGGCGATAGAGCTGCTTCACCGTGTCGGGATTAAAGATCACAAAGATGCGATGCGCAGTTACCCGTACGAACTGACCGACGGCGAATGCCAGAAGGTGATGATTGCCATTGCGCTGGCGAATCAGCCGCGTTTGTTGATTGCCGATGAGCCGACAAACGCCATGGAACCGACGACTCAGTTGCAAATTTTCAAATTGCTGACCCGTCTGAACCAGTACAACAACACCACGATTTTATTGATCAGCCACGACTTGCAGATGTTGAGCCAGTGGGCCGATAAAATTAACGTGATGTACTGCGGGCAAACGGTGGAAAGTGCCACAAGCGAAGATCTGATTGCCACGCCGCACCACCCGTATACCCAGGCGCTGATCCGCGCCATACCGGACTTTGGTAGCCCAATGCCGCACAAAAGCCGACTGAATACCATGACGGGCGCGATCCCTTTACTGGAGCATTTACCGATGGGTTGCCGTCTCGGGCCGCGCTGCCCTTACGCACAACGTGAATGTATCGAAACGCCACGTCTGATGGGGGCAAAAAACCATCTTTATGCCTGCCACTTCCCGCTGAATATGGAGAGTCAGTAATGGTCGAAACGCTGCTCGAAGTCCGTAATTTAAGTAAAACGTTTCGTTACCGTACGGGGCTGTTCCATCGTCAGCATGTTGACGCCGTCAAACCGCTGAGTTTCACCCTGCGAGAAAAACAGACGCTGGCGATTATCGGTGAGAACGGCTCAGGCAAATCAACGCTGGCGAAAATGCTCGCAGGGATGATTGAACCCACGACTGGCGAAATGGTGATCGACGACCATTTGCTGCATTATGGCGACTATACCTACCGTAGCCAGCATATTCGCATGATTTTCCAGGACCCAAGCACGTCGCTTAATCCGCGCCAGCGTATTTCGCAGATCCTCGATTTCCCGCTGCGTCTCAATACCAATCTTGAGCCGGAAGCGCGCCATAAGCAGATTATCGAAACGCTGCGCATGGTCGGTTTGCTTCCCGACCATGCCAGTTATTATCCGCATATGCTGGCACCCGGACAGAAACAGCGTCTGGGTTTAGCCCGTGCGATGATTTTGCGGCCAAAAGTGGTTATTGCCGATGAAGCGCTGGCATCCCTCGATATGTCGATGCGTTCGCAACTGATTAACCTGATGCTGGAACTGCAGGAAAAACACGGTATTGCCTATATTTATGTCACACAGCATATCGGCATGATGAAGCACATCAGTGACAAAGTTATCGTGATGCATCAGGGCGAAGTCGTTGAACGTGGTAGCACCGCTGAAGTGCTCGCCTCGCCACTGCATGATTTGACCAAACGCCTGATTACCAGCCACTTTGGTGAAGCACTGACGGCGGATGCATGGCGAAAAGATCGCTAGTTATCAGGGAAGTAAGTCGGATGGCGCTTCGCTTATCCGACCTACAAAACTCATCTCAACTTTTTGCCTCAACATACCGCGCAAAATTATCCAGAATCGCCTGCCAGCCGTTCTTCTGATGTTCAACGGGATATTGTTGATCGGGGTCGAAATCCAGACGCACCTCTACGCCATCGGCTGTTTGGGTAAATTCCACTTTCGCTTCACGGTCCCCGAAGGTGTATTCAATGAGTTGTAGCGGCACGATGCGGGTATATACGCCCGCAAAATCAAACCCCATACTGCCGTCTTTAGCTTCCATACGGAATGAAAACGCCCCGCCTTCTCTGAAATCAGCGGCTGCCGTTGGCGTGTGCCAGTCGGGTGAAGCAGTGTTCCATTGCTTAACATCTTCCGGGTTGATGTAGGCCTGCCAGACTTTTTCAACAGGCGCGTTAACGCGAGTTTCAACAGTAATTTTCATCAATACTCTCCGGTTTCTCTGTTTTGTAGGGTGAGGTTTAAGTTTACTGCGGCTTTTATATTTTGCTTTGGCGTGAACGTAACAGGAATGACCTCTGGCGACGTGATAACCAGTTAACCGGAGCCAGAAAAATAAGCTGACACAACAGGCGCTGAGTGGGATATAATTTCACTTTCGTGTTGAAAAATTGTGACGAATCAATCGTAAGCTTGTGATTGTTAAGTCATAAAATTAGCAGAAACTATAAGGATTCAAAGCTATGGGTTTTCTTACCGGTAAACGCATTCTGATCACTGGCGTCGCCAGTAAACTCTCCATTGCCTACGGTATCGCACAGGCTATGCACCGCGAAGGTGCTGAACTGGCTTTCACTTACCAGAATGAAAAACTGAAAGGCCGTGTGGAAGGTTTTGCTGCGGATCTGGGTTCAAGCCTGGTTCTGCCGTGCGACGTGGCAGAAGATGCAAGCATCGACGCGATGTTTGCTGAGCTTGCGAAAAGCTGGCCGAAGTTTGACGGTTTCGTTCACTCAATTGGCTTCGCACCAGGCGACCAGTTAGATGGCGACTACGTGAATGCAGTTACCCGTGAAGGCTTCAAGATCGCTCACGACATCAGCTCCTACAGCTTTGTAGCAATGGCTAAAGTTTGCCGTGAAATGCTGAACCCTGGTTCTGCACTGCTGACTCTGTCTTACCTGGGCGCTGAACGTGCTATCCCTAACTACAACGTTATGGGTCTGGCTAAAGCCTCTCTGGAAGCTAACGTGCGCTATATGGCGAACGCGATGGGTCCAGAAGGCGTGCGTGTGAACGCGATTTCTGCGGGTCCAATCCGTACTCTGGCGGCATCTGGCATTAAAGATTTCCGTAAAATGCTGTCACATTGCGAAGCGGTTACCCCGATTCGTCGTACCGTGACCATTGAAGATGTAGGCAACTCAGCAGCATTCCTGTGCTCTGATCTGTCTGCCGGTGTTTCCGGTGAAGTCCTGCACGTTGACGGCGGCTTCAGCATCGCTGCCATGAACGAACTGGAACTGAAAGACTAATTCCGTTCGCAACGGGGCGGCGTTCGTCCGCCCTGTTCTTCTTTTCCTCTCTGACAGTTATTCTTTTCTGATATTTGTTATCTCCTATCATTCTTTTGTCGTGTTACGTGGTTACGCCAGGATAAAGCAGCTAACCAGGCCGTCAGGTGTTTTACCCGGGCTTGTAAACTCTTTGACCAAGGAACGACCATGGAACAACGCCGAATCTCTGGCAAAGGCCACTGGTATCATGAAACTCAATCCAGCCGCAGCGACGCCGTATTACCGTTAGTTCCTGAGGCCGCATTCCTTCAGGACCGCTTTTTACTCGACCTGGCGCTCAGTGTTGAGCAACGTACGACTGAAGCAGACTGGCTTTGCGTCGCGCGCAATGCCGCAGAATGTTTGCTCCCCGAAAGCACCCCTGTTACGCGCCTGAACACGCTAAGTTGCTATGACCGTCTGAGTACAGCTCTGACTGTCGCCCAGGTTTACGGCGTTCAGCGTCTGTGTAACCACTATGCCGCCCGCCTTGCCCCGCAACCGGGTCCTGACTCCTCCCGCGAGAGCAATCGTCGCCTGACGCAAATCACGCAGTACGCTCGCCAACTGGCCAGTCAGCCTACGTTAATTGATGACAATTCGCGCCAGCAGCTCGATGAAGTCGCGCTCTCAATAAATGATATCGTTACGTTTAATCAACTGATTGGCTTTATCGGTTTTCAGGCCCGCGTTATTACTGTGTTTCAGGCGCTCCAGGGGCTTCCCGTACGCTGGTTGCCGGGTCTTGATATGCAACAGGACGCCAGTGCAGAGTTATTCCTCGAAGGTGATAAATCCTGGCAGCCCGCTTTGCCTGCGGTAGAACAGCGCTATGCCAATAGCCAACAATTAGAGGCTCTCAATTTCAGTGAACCTCAGCAAGCGTTACAAGAGTTAAGCGGATTGTTGGCAAGCGATGCCTCAGCGCTTCACGCATTGAGCCAGTTGACCCGATTATTTTGCCTGCCGACAACTCAGGCTGATGACGATACGATTCTGGTTGGGCTGTTGACCGCACGCATTAACGGCAGCGTGAGTTGCTTTACAGATTTTGCACTTGCCTGGCGTGGTGAAAGTCATCTGCCAGAAGCCATGCGCAATGGTGAAAGAGCGTTACAGGCGTGGTGCCATAACCACCCGCGTGAACGGGCAATCATCCAGGCTGTGCGTGTGTTAACACGATCGCCTGGCAGCTTTAGCGCCGCCCAGCTTCAACCCTTGTACGAGCAGGGTTTTAATGAGCATGACATTGTAAAATTACTTGTCAGTTCAGGGCTATACGGCTGGTTGAATCGGCTAAAAATCGGGCTGGGTAATGCCAGTTAAGCATGAGCTAACACGTGCCTTTGCGGCAAACAGCGCTTGCCGCAAAGGGTGGTTTCGCGTAAAACTGTCAGCCGCTCTTTTGGCCACGAAAACTAAAAAACATGTTCCAGGATAATCCGCTGCTCGCGCAGCTTAAACAGCAACTGCATTCCCAAACTCCACGCGTTGAAGGCGTGGTTAAAGGCACGGAAAAAGGCTTTGGCTTCCTCGAAGTGGATTCCCAGAAAAGTTACTTTATTCCGCCACCGCAGATGAAAAAAGTGATGCACGGTGACCGCGTGAGCGCGGTGATTCATACCGAAAAGGACCGCGAAACCGCTGAGCCAGAAGAGCTTATCGAACCGTTCCTCAGCCGGTTTGTTGGCCGTGTACAACGTAAAGACGACCGTCTGACAATTGTTCCGGACCACCCATTACTGCGCGATGCGATTCAGTGTCGAGCTGACCGTAACGTCACCCATGATTTCCAGAATGGTGACTGGGCCGTCGCAGAGATGAAGCGCCATCCGCTGAAAGGGGATCGCGGTTTCTATGCTGATTTGACTCAATTCATCACTTCCGGTGACGATCACCTTGCACCATGGTGGGTGACACTGTCACGCCACAATCTTGAGCGTGAAGCGCCTAATGGCGTAGCGACTGAAATGCTTGACGAAGGCCTGGTGCGTGAAGATTTAACCGCCCTGGATTTTGTCACCATTGATAGCGCCAGCACCGAAGATATGGATGATGCGCTGTTTGTTGAAGAACTTGCCGACGGCAAACTGCAACTGACCGTCGCGATTGCCGATCCAACCGCCTGGATTGAAGAAGGCAGCAAGCTTGACGATATCGCGAAAGTTCGCGCCTTCACAAACTACCTGCCGGGCTTCAACATCCCGATGCTGCCACGCGAATTGTCAGACGATTTATGTTCGCTGCGCCCTAATGTCACGCGCCCTGTTGTGGCTTGTCGCATGGTTATCGCGCAGGACGGTAGCATTGAGAGCGAGATTAACTTCTTCGTCGCCACCATCGAATCAAAAGCCAAACTGGCATATGACGATGTGTCCGACTGGTTAGAAGAAAAAGGCGACTGGCAGCCACCATCTGACGCCATAGCTAAACAAATTCGCCTGCTCGAGCGTGTTTGCCTGAGCCGTGCTGAATGGCGCCGCACTCACGCGTTGGTGTTTAAAGACCGCCCAGATTACCGCTTTGTATTAGGCGAGAAAGGCGAAGTGCTGGATATCGTTTCCGAGCCACGTCGTATCGCTAACCGCATCGTTGAAGAATCAATGATTGCGGCTAACGTCTGTGCGGCAATCGTGCTACGTGAAAAACTTGGTTTCGGCGTTTATAACGTCCACACCGGTTTTGATCCGGCAAACATCGAACAACTGGCCACGATGCTGCAAGGCCATGGGCTCGAAGTTAACGCGCAAGAAGTGCTGACGCTTAACGGTTTCTGCAAACTGCGCCGTGAACTCGATGCACAGCCAACCGGATTCCTTGATAGCCGTATTCGTCGTTATCAGTCGTTTGCTGAAATCAGCACCGAGCCGGGTCCGCATTACGGTTTGGGTCTTGAAGCTTACGCCACCTGGACTTCACCGATTCGTAAATACGGCGATATGATTAACCATCGCCTGCTAAAAGCGATCATCAAAGGTGAAACGGCATCACGTCCACAAGATGAAATTACGGTACAAATGGCAGAACGCCGCCGTCTGAACCGCATGGCTGAACGTGATGTTGGCGACTGGCTGTATGCTCGTTTCCTGCAAGATAAAGCGGGAACGGATACCAAATTTGCCGCAGAGATTATTGATGTCAGCCGTGGCGGAATGCGTGTTCGCCTGATTGATAACGGTGCGGTTGCCTTCATCCCTGCCCCATTTATTCACTCAGTGCGTGATGAAATGGTGTGCAGCCAGGAATTAGGCACTGTGCAAATCAAGGGCGAAGTGGCTTACAAAGTCACTGACGTAATTGACGTCACCATCGCGGAAGTTCGTATGGAAACACGCAGCGTGATAGCTCGCCCCGCTGCCTGATATCAAGTTTGTGAACCATCTTTAAAAAGCTGAACTTTATGTTCAGCTTTTTTTTGTTTTCTTTCACGGTTACTGATTTACAGTTAATAATCACAACTGGGAAATGATTAGCGTTATGACTCCTTTTTTCCGGTTTTAACTCATGGAAAGTCACCAATCTAAAGGCGAAGATTCAGATTTCTCACATCTTCTGCAAAAACAATGTCTTTTACTCACGGTTGTCACTTTAAGATCGGTTTTATATTGCTAATATAAATAAGAGACTGGCACGCTATGTCGGCCCCGTTCAGGAGAGAGCATGAAAGACGATTTGGAGCAGAATCTGCTCTACCGTTATTTAGGGACAACCAGCCCATACTGGCGTTTGCCGAACGATAGCAATGCGCTGCAATTAGCAGCAAGCGAAAGTTCAGACGTCAGCCAGGTCGTAGCTCTTGAGCCAGAGCAGGCAGACCAAATCCGCCAGATGACGGTTATCACCTCCAGCGTCACGCTCTCTATTTCACTGTTCGGCAGTGAGGTTCCTGTGCATTTGGTGGGGCGCAAAGTATCGAAGAAAGAGTGGGCTGGCACGGCATCTGCCTGGAATGACACCCCTTCTGTCGCGCGCGATTTGGTTCAGGGACTCTCCTTTGCCGAGCAGGTCGTTTCCGAGGCAAATTCGGTCATCGTGATTCTTGACCGCCTGGGGAATATTCAGCGTTTCAATCGCTTGAGCGAAGAATATACCGGACTGAAAGAACAAGAAGTCATTGGCCAAAACGTCTTTAAACTATTTATGAGCCGCAGCGAGGCTGCCGCTTCGAAACGAAATATCAGTGGCTTCTTCCGTAACGGGAATTCTTATGAGGTCGAGCGTTGGGTAAAAACCCGTAAAGGCCAGCGCCTGTTTTTGTTCCGCAATAAATTCGTCCACAGTGGCAGCGGCAAAAACGAAATCTATCTGATTTGTTCGGGTACTGACATTACCGAAGAACGCCGCGCTCAGGAGCGACTGCGTGTTCTGGCGAATACCGATACCATCACTGGCCTCCCCAATCGCAATGCTATCAACGACTTAATCACTGCTGCCATTGAGAATCGCGCTGATACTCAAGTTGGAATTGTTTATCTTGATCTCGATAACTTTAAAAAAGTGAATGACGCCTACGGGCACATGTTCGGCGATCAGCTGTTACAGGCGGTGTCGCTGGCCATTCTCAGCTGCCTTGATGAAGGACAGATTCTGGCGCGCCTTGGTGGCGATGAGTTTATCGTTCTGGCAACGGATACTTCTCAGGCGGCACTTGAAGCCATGTCGTCTCGTATTCTGACTCGCCTGAAACAGCCATTCCGTATTGGGCTGATTGAGGTTTACACCGGTTGTTCATTAGGGATTTCGCTGGCACCACAGCATGGTGAAGATAGAGAAAGTGTTATCCGGAATGCCGATACCGCAATGTACACAGCCAAAGAGGGCGGCCGCGGTAAATTCTGCGTGTTCTCGCCTGAGATGAACCAGCGCGTTTTTGAATATTTGTGGCTCGATACCAACCTGCGCAAAGCGCTGGAGAACGACCAACTGGTGATTCACTATCAGCCGAAAATGACCTGGCGTGGTGAAGTCCGAAGTCTGGAAGCGCTGGTGCGCTGGCAATCACCGGAGCGCGGGTTAATTCCGCCGCTGGATTTTATCTCTTATGCCGAAGAATCGGGTTTGATTGTCCCGCTTGGCCGTTGGGTGATGTTGAGTGTGGTTCAGCAAGTGGCGAAATGGCGCGATAAAGGCATTAATTTGCGCGTTGCGGTGAACGTTTCTGCACGCCAGTTAGCCGATCAAACTATCTTCAGCGACCTCAAGCAAGCGCTGAAAGATCTCAACTTTGAGTACTGCCCGATTGATGTGGAACTGACCGAAAGCTGTCTGATTGAAAATGAAGAACTCGCCCTTTCCGTTATCCAGCAATTCAGCCGTTTGGGTGCGCAGGTACATCTGGATGATTTTGGAACCGGTTATTCTTCACTGTCTCAGCTTGCGCGCTTTCCAATAGATGCGATTAAACTCGACCAAAGTTTCGTTCGCGACATTCACAAACAATCAGTATCGCAATCGCTGGTGCGAGCAATCGTTGCCGTTGCGCAGGCACTGAATTTGCAAGTGATCGCTGAAGGTGTTGAAAACCAAAAAGAAGACGCCTTTCTCACTAAGAATGGCGTCAACGAACGGCAGGGTTATTTATTTGCTAAACCGATGCCCGCTGCCGTATTCGAGCGTTGGTTAAAGCGATATCTCGCCAGAACAGCGCGATAGTTTGATTTAGCCGGGCAAGCCTGGCTATTTCCTTTTTGCAAAGACCTCTTTAGCAGCAAATATCCCATTCAGTGCGCAAGGAAACCCCGCGTAAACTGCCATCTGCATGATCACTTCAATGACTTCCTGCTCTGTACAGCCGACATTAAGCGCACCTTCGATATGCACTTTAAGTTGTGGCGTGGCATTACCCAGTGCGGTAAGTGCGGCAACCACCGCAATTTCACGTGACTTTAAATCCAGCCCCGGCCTTGAATAGATATCGCCAAAAGGAAATTCAATCAGCAGGCGGGCAAAATCTGGCGCAATGTCGCTCAGGCTGTTGATGACGTTTTCCCCGGCGTGACCGTCCACTTCTTTTAGCTTCGCAAGCCCACGTAAATAGCGTTCATTTTCCATTTTTCATTCCTTAACGTTGTGTGATGAACGCACTGTAAATTCTGCCGGGCTATGCATCCAATACCCTTTTTGTGATACCTTTTTGGTATGAATGAATCTATCGATTTACGCCAGTTTCGTTACTTTCTCGCGGTATGTGAAGAGCTCAACTTCAGCCGTGCCGCATTGCGTCTGCATATTTCGCAGCCACCGTTAAGCAGGCAAATTCATCAGCTCGAAGAGCAGCTCGGTGTTCAGTTGTTTAATCGCCATAAGAGTGGCGTCACGCTTACCGAGGCCGGCACGGCATTTTTACCCGAGGTTAAAAAGACGCTACTTCAGGCGGAAAAAGCCATTGCCGTCGCCAGATCGAAACGGAGCACTGATGCCGGTAAATTTGTCATTGGCTACACGACCGTGTTCGAACGAAGCGCAATCCCTGATGTGACAAAAGAGATGCAGCAGCGTTTTGCAGACTGGCAAATTCTCTCAAAAGGAAATTATTCAGTTAATCTGGTTCGCGAAGTGAAGAACGGCACAATGGATGTAGCGTTTGTGGGTTTGCACACCGAAACGCAGGATCTGGCGGTTGAGAGAATTATCGACGATCCCCTTGTTGTGGCTTTACCTGCGGGTCATAAGCTTGCCGCCAGACGCAGTATTTCTTTTGATGACCTGCGCGAAGAGCCGATATTTTGGTTTGAGCGGCGCATGAATCCTGGCTTTTATGATCATTGTCAGACGTTTTTCGAAAGCATCAATTTTAAGCTAAACGCGATTGCAGAGCCGCCAGATCACCACATCATGCTGGGGCTAATTGCCGAAGGCAAAGGCATCGCTTTGGTTCCATCCTCTTTGCAGTGCATCAAACGGCAAGGGGTGGTTTTTCGGAAGTTGAAGGAAGACACGAAGCGTTTGTCGATGGGAATTGCTGTCGCATGGTCGAAGGAAAATCTGTCCCCTGCGTTGCTCTTTTTCCTTGAGCTGGTTCGGGCACAGAAACAGTAGGTTGAGTGAAAGAAGACGCCTTCTTTGCGAGAATGGCGTCAACAGATGGCTGAGTCAGAAGTTAACTAAACCATTACCCGCAGCCATTTTAGAGCGTTAGTGGCGCGGTTAGCTGGCTTTGCGCAACGCCGTCGCACTGTGACGGTTTTGCAGTTGTACCAACCTTTCCATATACGCAATGTCCTTCGGTTCAAGGCAAAAAGCAGCATCAACCCAGTCCTCGGTGATATCCATTAATTCAGCTCGCGGCAACTGTAAAACACGCTGACGGGCACGCAGCATAGCGCGCACACCGTTCAGTTTGGGTTGCAGGGTATCAATAAACGTCCGGGTCGCGAGATAACCCTGGCCGGGTTCGAAAAGCTGATCCACCAAACCAAATTGCTCGTACCACTCGGCAGTGTGTGACTCCCCTTTATAAATCAGCTCTTCTGCCAGTTTCATACCTGAACGACGAGCAACCAGCGAATAAGCGCCCATTCCGGGGAACAGATTAAAGGCAATTTCAGGGAAGCCGAGGCGAGCATCTCGTTGCGCCAGAATAAAATGGTGCGCGAGTGCTGCTTCAAAACCGCCACCTAATGCACTGCCTTCAATCATAGCCAGGCTAATTGCACCGCTATCGAAACCACGAGAAGCCGCATGAACGCAATCGACGCAAGCCCGCGCATAAGCACGCAGTGCCTCACGCTGGCCTTGTTGAATGGATTCAACAAAGAATCCTAAATCGCCGCCTGTGTTATACATCCCCTGAACCAGTGAGCCCGTCACCCAAAAATCAACGACAAATCCCTCCTGTTGAACCAGGTAACGCAGGTTCATAATTTCTTCAATCAGCTTGTGATTAAAGCAAGGGCGTGGCTGTGCACCGAGCATCATCCACACGGTGCGGCGTTCAGCTTCGTAATATCCTGACAATTGCGTGAATCGAGAAGTATCCGTGAACAATTTGCAAGTCGGTTGGTTAATCACTGTCATTATCTTATCCTCATGTTATGAAAGCGCGTTACACGCAGGATCAGACTAATCCACTACCGCTTATGTATGAATGTGTGGGGGGATTTAATAATTATTACTTATATATTGTTCGATAATTGATTGATGAGTAAGGCTAAAAAAGCGCGTCTGCGCCTTCTCTTTTAGCGCCATTTTTTGCATTATGATGGCAACACTTTTCCAATAATTACAGGATGCACAATGCCTACAGTGGACCCTCTGCAACTCGCAAAACGCATTGATACTGTGCTGGATATTCTGGTGGGTGGCGATCACGCTTCCGCCATTAATAATCTGGAAATTTTAAAAGCGGAATTAATCGCTATTGCGCACGGCGAAGAACAAAAAGAGAGCGACTTGAAAAAGTCACCCTGGGAGATTTGAGTCTAACGCCGGTGTGAACCGGCGCAGCTTTTAAACGATCACTTCAATTTACAAACTCAGTGAACCGAATGCGCCCTGCCAGTCTTTTTCGAAAGTCGCGATAGCGGCATTCACGGCTGGCGTGGTTAACAGCTGTTCAGTCACATCAATCGGTAAAGTAATGGCTTCGCAACCAGCCAGCAGGCATGACATAGCCTGATGTGGTGTGCGGAAACTGGCGGCAAGCACTTTGGATTGCGGCGCGTGTAACGTCAGCAATTGCTGTAAATCCTGCACCATTTGAATGCCATCCCCGCCCTGCGCATCAAGACGATTCACATACGGCGCAACATATTCAGCGCCCGCTAGCGCGGCTAATAAACCTTGAGCGGCACCATAAACCGCCGTACCCAACGTTGGGATCCCCAGAACCTTCAATTGTTTCATGGCCGCCAGGCCTTCTATCGTGGTCGGAACTTTGACAACAAGGCCCGGCACGCGCTTAACCAACAACTCGGCCTCTTTCACCATTTCATCAGCTTGTGCGGCAATAACCTGTGCAAACAGTTTACCGTCGCCGCCTAATGCTTCCTGCAACGCGGGCAGCACTTCCCATAGCGAAATACCCGCTTTTGCAACAATGGATGGGTTTGTGGTGACACCTTGCAAAGGCAAAACACGCGCCAGGCGTTTAACTGCGGCAACATCAGCAGTGTCTAAATACAGTTCCATAAGCTCTCCAGACTGGTCATCTATCTTATTGCCGACATCATAGCGTCACTGTCTGTTCTTTATCTGATCAAAATCAATAAAACTTTCATTCGAAAGTAATCTAATTTACGAAAGAAGATTAAGGGCAGAAATATGCTATTTAATATCCAACGTTACTCAACACATGATGGTCCAGGAATCCGCACCGTGGTGTTTCTGAAAGGCTGTTCATTAGGTTGCCGCTGGTGCCAGAACCCTGAAAGCCGCGCACGTGAACATGATGTGTTGTTTGATGAGCGCCTGTGCCTCGCCGGTTGCGAACTTTGTCCGCAGGCAGCACCTCATGCGATTAGCCGAATTGACGACGCGTTGGTTATCGCACGCGAAAAATTAATGGCTGACGATATGGTGACGTTGACGGATTGTTGCCCGACTCAGGCGTTAAGCGTATGCGGTGAAACGCAAAGCGTTGATGCCATTATGCAAAAAGTCCTGCGCGATAAACCCTTTTATGACCGCAGCGGCGGCGGGATTACGCTTTCCGGTGGCGAACCTTTTATGCAGCCTGATATCGCGGAACAACTTCTGAAGAGAAGCAAAGAAGCGGGCATCCATACTGCTGTCGAGTCTTGTCTTCACGTACCGTGGAAATACATCGAGCCGTCCATTGAGCATCTCGACTTGTTGCTGGCCGACCTGAAGCATGTCGATGCAAAACGCTTCAAACAATGGACCGATGGCAGTGCTGAGCGCGTGATGGATAACTTCCGCAAACTGGCAGCCCGCAATGTGGAGATGACCATTCGTGTGCCGCTGATTCCTGATTTTAATGCTGATGAGCAATCTATTCGCGCCATCAGCGATTTTGCCGCCGATGAACTCGGCGTGAAAGCGATTCATTTTTTGCCTTACCACACCTTAGGTATCAACAAATATAAACTCCTGAATCTCCCTTATCTGGCCGCGCAGCAACCTCTTGATGCGCCAGAACTGCTGGAATTTGCCCAGCAGTACGCAAGCCAAAAAGGGATGACAGCCTGGATAAGAGGATAGACTGATGACACAACTGAACCTGAACACCTTAAGCCAACGCATCAAAGACCATAAAGAAGCCTTGATTCACATTGTGAAGCCGCCGGTCTGTACCGAGCGCGCGCAGCATTACACCGCGATTTACCAGCAGCACCAGGACAAACCGTTGCCGGTGCGACGCGCTCTTGCCCTCGCCCATCACCTGGCCGAACGCACCATCTGGATTAAGCACGATGAGCTGATTGTGGGTAACCAGGCCAGTCACGTTCGTGGTGCACCGTTCTTCCCGGAATATACCGTGGGCTGGATTGAAACTGAGATTGACGAATTAGGCGACCGCCCAGGCGCTGGCTTCTCTATTTCAGATGCCGATAAAGCGGTAATGCATGAGATTTGCCCGTGGTGGCGTGGCCAGACCGTGCAAGATCGTTGCTACGGCATGTTTACCGACGAGCAGAAAGAGTTACTCGCCAGCGGCATTATCAAAGCTGAAGGTAATATGACTTCGGGTGATGCGCATCTGGCAGTTAACTTCCCGCTCTTGCTGGAACTAGGCATTGACGGATTGCGGGCCAAAGTCGCCGAGCGTCGCTCGCGTCTGCATCTGACCGACTGGGAAGATTTGCACAAAGAGCAGTTCCTGAAAGCGATTGATATTACCTTTGTGGCATTAAGTGACCACATTATGCGTTTCGCTGCCCTGGCTAAAGAAATGGCAGGCACTGAACAACGCGAGGCACGCCGTGATGAATTGCTGGCGATTGCAGAGAACTGCGAGCTTATCGCGCATCAAAAACCGGCCTCTTTCTGGCAGGCATTGCAGTTGAGCTACTTCGTGCAATTAGTCTTGCAGATTGAATCTAACGGCCACTCCGTGTCATTTGGACGCCTCGACCAGTTCTTGTATCCGTGGTATCGCCGTGATGTTGAACTCGAGCAGACCCTGGGTCGCGAGCAGGCCATCGAGCTATTGCAAAGCTGCTGGTTAAAATTGCTGGAGGTGAACAAGATTCGTTCTGGTTCGCACTCTAAAGCCTCGGCCGGTAGCCCGCTCTACCAGAACGTGACCATTGGTGGACAAAACCTGGTGAATGGCGAGGCTGTAGATGCGGTGAACCCACTCTCTTACGCCATTCTGGAATCTTGCGGACAATTACGCTCCACACAACCGAACTTGAGCGTGCGCTACCATGCGGGCATGAGCAATGACTTCCTCGACGCCTGTGTTCAGGTCATTCGCTGCGGCTTCGGGATGCCAGCGTTTAATAATGATGAAATCGTCATTGAGGAATTCATCAAACTCGGTGTTGCTCGCGAAGACGCCTACGACTACGCAGCCATCGGTTGTATCGAAACAGCGGTGGGAGGCAAATGGGGTTATCGTTGCACCGGCATGAGCTTCATTAATTTTGCCAGGGTGATGTTGGCGGCGATGGAACATGGCCGTGACGCAACCAGCGGTAAAATCTTCCTGCCACAAGAACATGCCCTCTCCGCAGGCAATTTCACACAGTTTGAACAGGTTATGGATGCCTGGGATAGTCAGATTCGTTACTACACGCAGAAATCTATCGAGATAGAATGTGTCGTCGATACGGTTCTTGAAGAGAATGCCCACGATATTCTGTGCTCCGCGCTGGTGGATGATTGCATCGAACGCGGTAAGAGCATTAAGCAAGGTGGCGCTAAATATGACTGGGTTTCAGGTCTGCAAGTTGGTATCGCCAACCTCGGTAACAGCCTCGCCGCAGTCAAGAAACTGGTGTTTGAACAAGGTGCTATTGGACAGCAGCAGTTAGCTGAAGCGCTGGCTAATGACTTTGACGGTTTGACCGGGGAGCAATTACGCCAGCGTTTGATTAACGGCGCGCCAAAATATGGTAACGATGAAGATGAAGTCGATTTGCTGCTGGCACGCGCATATCAGACGTACATTGATGAACTGAAGCAGTATCACAACACGCGCTTTGGCCGCGGCCCTATCGGCGGGACTTACTACGCTGGGACATCTTCAATTTCTGCTAACGTGCCGTTTGGTGCCGCAACCATGGCAACACCGGATGGTCGTAAAGCGACAACGCCGCTGGCTGAAGGCGCAAGCCCAGCGTCAGGTACCGATCGTTTGGGGCCAACGGCGGTAATCAGCTCTGTCGGCAAACTGCCAACCAGCAAAATTCTGGGGGGCGTTTTACTGAATCAAAAACTGAACCCAGCAACCCTGGATAACCCGCGTGACCGCGAGAAGTTGATGCTTATGCTGCGTACTTTCTTCGAGGCGCATAAAGGCTGGCATGTGCAATACAACATTGTTTCCCGCGAAACCCTGTTAGATGCCAAACAACATCCTGACAAATATCGTGATCTGGTCGTACGTGTAGCAGGTTACTCTGCTTTCTTTACTGCCTTATCTCCAGACGCTCAGGATGATATTATAGCCCGTACTGAACATACACTTTGATAATCCCGGCGGTGCATTAAGCACCGCCCATAATTGGCTGACATGAACTCCAGACAACAAATAATCTTACAAATGGTTATCGATCAAGGCCGCATGAGTGTGGCCTCACTCGCTAAAACAACCGGTGTCTCAGAAGTGACTATTCGCCAGGATCTTAATCTGCTGGAGAAAAAAAACTATCTGCGCCGTGCTCACGGTTATGCCGTACCGCTGGATAGCGAAGATGTTGAAACGCGGATGATGAACAATTATTCGCTGAAACGGCATCTTGCTGATTTTGCGGCGACACTGGTTAATGACGGTGAAACCATTTTTATCGAAAACGGTAGCTGTAACGCCCTTCTGGCACGCGCTTTAGCCGAGCAGAAAAAGATTACGCTGATTACCGTGAGCAGCTACATCGCCCATCTTTTGAAAGATACTGACTGTGAAGTTGTTTTGCTGGGCGGAATCTACCAGAAGAAAAGCGAAAGCATGGTTGGACCGCTGACGCGCCAGTTTATTCAGCAAGTGCACTTTAGTAAGGCGTTTATCGGCATCGATGGATTCTTGCCGGAAACCGGGTTTACCAGCCGCGATATGATGCGTGCTGATGTGGTGAATACTGTTCTGGAAAAAGGCAGCGAAACCATTGTTCTGACAGACAGTAGTAAGTTTGGAGCTATGCATCCCTACACGCTAGGCCCCATTTCACGCATCAACCGGGTGATTACCGATGATGGTCTCAGCGAAAACGCTACGCAGCAGATTCAGGACAGCGGCGTACAGGTCAATATCGTTAAACAATTCCCCCTCGAATAATGTCATTTAGACTGCCTGCATCGCTTGCGGGCAGTTCTCTTATCAGAATTATCCTGCGCACCCTTTAAGATTATTTACCTGTTGTTATTTACTGTAGAAATTAGAATGTTTATTAGCGATATAACAGGAAGTGATAATCACTGGCGTTATCTTTTAGGTCTTATATCGTCATGCAGTTTCGCGGAGACTTTCTATCAGTTGCCTGAGAACCACTATACTTTTAGAGAAACTTATTTCCGTGAATCAATAATTCAGGAGAAAGTAATATGACCTTAAATAACAAAAAAATTGCTGCCGTTGTGCTGGCCTTGACCGTTGCAATGTCCCTTAGCGCCTGCTCTAACTGGTCCAAACGTGACCGTAACACCGCGATTGGTGCTGGTGCTGGTGCCGTGGGTGGTGCTGTCTTAACTGACGGTAGCGCACTGGGTACATTAGGTGGTGCCGCAGTGGGTGGTATTATCGGCCATCAGGTGGGTAAATAAAGCCTGTTGCCTGTGAAAGCGCAAACGCTTTTAATTTATTATAAATAGCTTTGATATTCAGGTCTGACTTTCAGCAGTCATAATAAAAGGCCACGGTATATTTACCGTGGCCTGATTATTTTCAGCAACTAAATCAACCGCCTGCTAATTTTACTTTCATACCTTTAGCTTCCAACAGCGATTTAATCAGGTCACGTTTATCGCCCTGAATTTCAATAACACCATCTTTTAAAGAGCCACCACAACCGCACTTTTTCTTCAGTTCTGCGGCAAGCAGAGTGAGCGTAGCATCATCAGCATCAATTCCGGTGATAAGACATACTCCCTTACCTTTGCGGCCCGAAGTCTGGCGCTGAATGCGTACCACTCCATCGCCTTTTTCGCGAACCTGAGCCACCTTAGGCTCGTCAATACGGCCTCTTTCTGTGGAGTAAACTAAACGGCTGTTATCGTCTTTCATCATGCCCCCTGCTTCAAAGACTCACGGATATCACGCAGCGTCTGAGCTGGATTTGCAGATTGGGTGATCGGGCGTCCAATTACCATAAAATCGACACCTGCACTTTGCGCCTGCTGTGGCGTCATGATGCGGCGCTGATCGCCTGCGTCACTTCCAGCCGGACGAATGCCCGGAGTAATCAGTTTAAATGCTTGACCCAACTCACTTTTGAAACGTGCGGCTTCATGTGCAGAACAAACCACGCCATCTAATCCGCAATTCTGTGTTAAGCGCGCCAGACGCTCAGCATATTCCGCAGGCGTCGAGGTAATGCCGAGATCCGCCAGATCGCTTGCTTCCATGCTGGTCAGAACGGTCACAGCAATAAGAAGTGGTGCATCTTTGCCAAAGGACTGCAATGCTTCTCGTGCAGCACTCATCATGCGCGCCCCGCCGCTTGCATGAACATTCACCATCCACACGCCAAGATCTGCCGCTGCCGCAACCGCGTGAGCTGTTGTGTTCGGGATATCGTGAAATTTCAAATCGAGAAAGACGTCGAAACCACGCTGCTGAATATCACGCACCAGTTGCGGCCCAAACAGAGTGAACATCTCTTTGCCGACTTTCAGACGACAGTCGCGCGGATCGATACGGTCAATGAAAGCCAAGGCTTTATCGCGATTATCGTAATCAAGTGCAACAACAATTGGGGAGTCGGTGGCAACACGGGAGGAGGAGGATGCAGTTGAATTCATGGCTAAACCTTCTGACTGTTGGGCACCAGCACGGCGCAAGAGATAAACGGCAAGCATTCTACTCGCGGCGGGAAGAAAATTACAGTTGCCATTGCACTCTGCAAGGCACAAACGACTCGATGCTGAGGTTTAGTTCCTGATACTAATCATTAGTATGTTGTAACTAAAGTACGCGTTTTTTTATAACACCGCGCTTTATATGCGTTATTGCCCGTCCAAACCACGGATCGGTTTAATGGTCGACCATGCCCGGCAAGATGGACAATGCCAGTACATAGTAAAAGCGGTAAATCCACACTTCTGGCAACGATAACGTGGTTTGGTGCGCACTTGCTCACCCACCATGTTTCGCAACACCATCAGGCTTTCCTTCGCACGCCCTTCTTCCGCTTCCTGTAAGTGATAATCCATCAAACGATGGAACACACGCATGGTTGGGTGGCGCTGAAGCTGGCGGTTGATATAGATTTGAGCGACTTCAGACCCTTCTTTGTGCTCAAGGATCTCCGCGAGCATCAGTTCTGCCCCTGCGCCGGTATTCTCTTCAACACAGCGTTTTAAGAAGGCTTCCCACTCTTGTGGCTTATCGAGTTGTTGATAGCACGTCTGGAGCATCTCCAACGTTTCACTGACTAACTCACTATCTTGATCGATGACACGTTGTAATGACTCAACCGCTTTTGCATATTCATTTCGAGCCATGAAGATACGGCCCATCATGATAGAAACTCGCGCGCAGTTTTTATCGGCCGCGGCCCCTTTTTTCAGCAGTGACATGGCGCGGTCGAGATCGTCGCTCCCCATCAACTGCAAGGCTTGTTCACAATAGAAGTGAGCGATTTCAGTACGCTGTTTATCTTTACCCAGTTTCACCAAACGCTCGGCAACATCAATAGCCTTTTGCCAGTCGCTGGTCGCCTGATGAATCAGTAATAATTGCTGCAAGGCACCAATGCGGAAATCTGTTTCATCGATCAGTTGCCCAAACATATCCTCTGCACGGTCATACAGACCGGCGGCCATGTAGTCACGACCCAACTGCTGAACCGCAAGCAGGCGCTGCTCGTAGGTTAGCGAGGCGCTTTCCATTAATGACTGATGGATACGGATGGCACGATCGACTTCACCGCGAGAACGGAACAAGTTACCCAGCGTGAGGTGAGCCTCAACGGTACTGGTGTCCTCTTTAAGCATGTCGAGGAATAAATCTACGGCTTTATCTTGCTGGTTAGACAGCAAAAAGTTAACCCCCGCCACGTAATCACGCGACAGGCGGTTGGCTTCTTGTTGCTTGTCTTGATGCGCGCTTCTGCGGCCCATATACCAGCCGTAGAAGGCGGCAACAGGCAACAGCAGAAACAACAATTCCAACATGGCAGGTTATTCCTTCACAGCCGGTACAACCACTGTGGTGGTGTCAGAACCCGTGGTGATTTGCTGTTCCAGGCGTTTGATCTTGCGATCGGCGCGGGCAAGGGAAACACGCAAACGCAGCCAGAACAGACCACAAATCATCCAACCCAGTAAAAAACCCGCAGCAAAAAGAGTCGCCAGCAAGGTGGAGACGCGATACTCGCCTTGTGCCAACAGATAATTGAAATGTACAACCTGATCGTTTTGCGCGCCCAGAGTGACAGAAATCACAAAAATCGCTAGCACCAGTAAGAAAATGAATAAATATTTCACATTACTTCCCGTCATGTGGTCTTACGCGACTAAATTATGCCCTAATGCATTTCCAACGGTATAAACTACCATTTCCCGGTGTTCCGGGGAATCCATTAGCGACGTCCAATTCATAAGAAATGGGGATTAAATCAAGATTCTCAAGGTTCGCCGTCTCGTTCGGCTATTTCCTCATCTTCTTGCCTTGGTGGCGATAGTGGACCGCATAACTTTTGCGCAAGCCAGGTTGCCAGGGTAATTAATATCCAGGAGATTAATGTTGCGACTACCAAATCTCGCGGCCAGTGCATACCGAGCACCAACCGACTCCCCATCACCCCGACTGCCCACACCAGCAACAAAGCAATAGTCCAGGTTCTCCTGCGCGGCCACAACAGGCCAACACCCAGTAATGCCCAACTTGCGGCAAACATTGTGTGCCCGGAAGGGAATGCAAATCCGGTCTCTTTTTGCCAGTGTTTACGTAGCCAACCAGGCACTTCCGCCTGAGACTCGAGCTGACTTTTAACCAGTTCGCTACGTTGCTTACGTTTTAAATTGTAGAACTCATCTGTTGGAATATGTTGTGTTTTTTCAAGCCATACCACAAAAGGACGAGGTTCTTGTACTTTGTCTTTGATGACGGATTTCACGCCTTGCCCAACAAGAATAGCCGCGCCAAGGATGGCAAATAGCATGACTGCCGCTTTTAGGCGGAACCTCAGGCACCATAAAAACCAGGCGCACAAGCAAACATGTGTGATGATGCCCCACGGTTGGGTGACGGTTTCTGTCACCCAATACATCATTTTTAGCCAGGCGCCTTGCGCACCAGGAACCCACTGCCAACCTGAAATCCATACCGCTAGCGGCATGATTAATAGTATTCCGGCTCCAATTGTCGTTCGCTTCGCTATTGCCCGCATCACTTTTCCTTATGCAATTTGAGCATTAAGAATACCCGATAAAGCGCACCGATGGGAAAACGTGGCGTGACTTTAAGCGTAAAAATAGGAGTGCGCCCAGTCAATTAGGCGAAGTGCCCGGCGTTGTGGCAAAATAGCCAATAGGAATTTAACAAGCCAGAAAGCTGGCAGGTATCACGCGAGTCAATACTTCGTGAGCCAATAAGAGTACCTGGAGAATCACATGCAGCTTAAACGTGTGGCAGAAGCCAAACTGCCTACCCCATGGGGCGATTTCCTGATGGTGGGTTTTGAAGAACTGGCAACCGGGCAAGATCACGTTGCACTGGTTTTTGGTGACATTACTGGGAATGATTCTGTTCTGGCGCGTGTACATTCAGAGTGTCTGACGGGCGACGCCCTTTTCAGCCTGCGCTGCGACTGTGGTTTCCAGCTTGAAGCAGCTCTGGCTCAAATTGCTGAACAAGGTCGTGGTGTGTTGCTGTATCACCGCCAGGAAGGTCGCAACATCGGCCTGCTGAATAAAATTCGTGCCTACGCGTTGCAGGATAAAGGCTACGACACCGTTGAAGCAAACCACCAACTCGGTTTTGCTGCTGATGAACGCGACTTCACGCTGTGCGCAGACATGTTTAAATTATTGGGTATCGATGCGGTACGCTTGCTGACCAACAACCCGCGCAAGGTTGAGATTCTTTCTGAAGCAGGAATTAACATCACTGAGCGAGTGCCACTTATTGTGGGTCGCAACCCGAAGAACGCGCATTATCTGGATACCAAAGCGGCCAAAATGGGTCATTTACTGTCCAAAGAATAAGCTGTTTTCTCCCCCATCGCTGGGGGAGAATTTTTACTACTTCAGCATGTTACGAATCACGTAATGCAAAATCCCGTCATTTTTGAAGTACGTCAGTTCATTACTGGTATCAATGCGGCAGCGACACTCAACCACCTCTTTTCTACTATCGGCAAAGGTTAATGACACCGGCACCGTAGTCCCTGGCACCAGTTCGTTCAAGCCAGTGATATCGATAAACTCCTCGCCCGTCAGCCCCAACGTTTTACGCGTTACGCCCTGCGGAAACTCCAGCGGAAGAATCCCCATACCAATCAGGTTGGAACGGTGAATTCGCTCGAAGGATTCGGCAATAACGACCCGCACTCCCAGCAAACGTGGCCCTTTTGCTGCCCAGTCACGGCTTGAACCGGAGCCATATTCTTTACCGGCAAACACGGCAAGCGGGATCCCTTTATCACGGTATTTCATTGCCGCATCATAAATCGAGATAACCTCATCGCCCGGTAACAATCGCGTCATGCCTCCTTCAACCCCCGGCACCATTTCATTGCGAATGCGAATATTGGCAAACGTGCCGCGCATCATCACTTCATGGTTGCCGCGTCGTGAGCCATAAGAGTTAAAATCTTTACGCTCAACGCCATGGTTTTGCAGATAGCGCCCAGCCGGGCTGTCTGGCTTGATGCTACCGGCAGGTGAAATATGGTCTGTGGTCACCGAGTCGCCGAGGATCGCCAAAACGCGCGCACCATGAATCTCCGGTACGGGTTTTGGTGTGGCTTCCATATCATCAAAGAATGGCGACAGGCGAATGTAGGTAGAATCGCTTTGCCAGCCGTAAGTATTTGAATGGTCCACCTCGATGCTTTGCCATTCAGGTGTCCCCAGGAAGACTTCGGCATATTCTTTGTGGAACATTTCCGTTGTCACCTGTGCGACCGCACGAGCTATTTCCTGGCTGGTCGGCCAAATATCTTTGAGATAAACCGGCTCGCCTTTAAGGTCATGACCAAGCGGGTCGGTGGTCAGATTAATATTCATGTTCCCAGCCAGAGCATAAGCCACCACCAACGGAGGGGATGCGAGCCAGTTGGTTTTCACCAACGGATGAATTCGCCCTTCAAAGTTACGGTTCCCCGAAAGCACGGCCCCCACGGTCAAATCGCCCTTCTTGATTGCTTGTTCAATAGGGTCCGGTAATGGGCCAGAGTTCCCGATGCAAGTGGTACAACCGTATCCCACCAGATTAAAACCTAATTCGTCGAGATAAGGTGTCAATCGGGCCTTTGCCAGGTAATCCGAAACCACTTTTGAGCCAGGCGCCAGAGACGCTTTTACCCAAGGCTGGCGTTTTAAACCTAAAGTCACCGCTTTCTTAGCCAGCAACCCTGCCGCCATCAGAACACTGGGGTTTGAGGTGTTAGTGCAAGAAGTAATCGCAGAAATGACCACCGCGCCATCAGGCAACTGGTATTCGCGCCCACCCATGGTGTAATTCACCGGCGCACGGTCTTTGTGAGAGGAGTTGAGTTCGAGTTCATTGCTGGCGTTGAACGCTTTCGGGACATCGCCCAGCGCAACGCGATCCTGCGGACGTTTTGGCCCCGCCAGGCTTGCTTCAACTTCATTCATATCCAGCGCCAGAGTGCTGGTAAATACCGGTTCATCGCCGGTATTACGCCACATGCCCTGGGCTTTGGAATACGCCTCAACCAATGCTATCTGCTCTTCGCTGCGTCCACTCAGACGCATATAATCCAGCGTCACGGCGTCAATCGGGAAGAAACCACAGGTGGCACCATATTCAGGAGCCATGTTGGCAATTGTTGCGCGATCGGCCAGGGGTAATGTGTCCAGCCCGTCGCCGTAGAATTCAACGAACTTGCCCACAACGCCGTGTTTGCGCAGCATTTGCGTGACGGTCAAAACCAGGTCAGTCGCGGTAATGCCTTCGCGCAATTTACCGTTAAGTTTAAAGCCGACCACATCCGGAATAAGCATTGAAACCGGCTGGCCGAGCATAGCCGCTTCGGCTTCAATTCCCCCTACACCCCAGCCCAAAACTCCGAGACCGTTGATCATGGTGGTATGGGAGTCAGTCCCCACCAGTGTGTCAGGATAAGCCACCAGCTCATCCCCCTGCATTTCACTCCACACGGCTTTACCGAGATATTCCAGGTTAACCTGGTGACAAATACCGGTTCCCGGTGGCACAACGCTGAAGCGGCTGAAAGCTTGCTGCCCCCAACGCAGGAAGACATAGCGCTCGTGGTTGCGCTCCATTTCGAGGCGCACGTTCTCCTCAAATGCATCATCGTCGCCAAAGTGATCGACAGTCACCGAGTGGTCAATGACCAGGTCCACAGGGGAAAGCGGGTTAACTTTGGCCACATCGCCACCAAGGCGTTTGACCGCTTCACGCATGGCGGCTAAGTCAACCACCGCCGGGACACCGGTGAAATCTTGCATCAGAACGCGAGCTGGGCGATAAGCAATTTCACGGTCCGCGTGAGCGTCTTTCAGCCAGGCGGCCAGCGCGTGAATGTCATCTTGAGTGACAGAATCTTCATCCTGCCAGCGCAGCAGGTTTTCGAGCAAAACTTTTAACGACTTGGGTAACCGGGTGATATCCCCAAGTTCTTTTGCGGCCAGCGGCAAGCTGTAATAGTGATAGGTTTTATTCAGCGCCTGTAAAGTGTCCTTACTGGCTTCTCGTAGGGTTAACGACATAGCTCCTCCATAAATTTCTTAGGATAGCGGTATCCCGGATGAAGATCAGGGACAGTATTAAAGATAACACAAAGATGTCGTAACGATTTGATAACAACCCAAATTGATAAATCGAGAAGTGTAAAGGGAAAGGAGGAGTGAATCAGCGCCCCGGCAGAGAACCAGGGCACAAGCAAGAAAGTGTTACTGAGTCAGCATCCAAACCATTTGCGCCCAAAAGGCTAACGAAACAGTAAATGCGGTAAACCATGACCAGTACTTGACGCTACAGTGAGTATTCATAAGTCGCTCTCTTTATTTTAGTAAACACTGTGACTGAATAATTAATCAGTCGATTTGAATATTGCTGTGTGTAGTGATTACTTAAAGAGTGTGCTCTTAATCACGCTTAATTATAAAGTGTGACTGACAGCAAGTTAAATAAAGGTAAATGAGAATTATATTTATTGTTTAATATGTTCGTCTGTTGAAAACAGATCGATAAAGTCTTTTTGTTGTTGCGTCAGTTGCCATGACTCCGGCACCTGAACTTTTCCAGGTTTCGCTTCTTGTTGCGGTTTGTCATCTTTCTGACGCACCGTTTTCTGTGCTTGTGTTTGAGCAAAGGAAGTCATTGTTACCCCCAAAAATGCCAGGCTGCCACTGCCACGACAAGCCAGAACAGACCTGATACCAAAAACACCGCCATCCAGGCCTTACGTTTTAGCCCTGTTTCCCTCTGCGGTTCTTCACTTCCTGAAGGCATTGCTAACCTCATACAATCGGCACCACTTATCATAAAGTCTTAAACAATCGGTATAATTAATCGCCTGATGGGATTAATCCTAAAGAAACTCTAGTACAAAAGCCAGCGAAATTGCTTCCCGAATGCAGGAAAAGATTTAATCTTTTGACCTGAAATAAATAATTGAAACACTAAATTTGCAGGGTGGTTAATTATTATCTACGTTTGTCTCTTAATTGAGACAGATTAACCACTTATAAAGTATGGTTAATAAAGATTTGAGGGATATTTAAAACTGGAAGGGATGAATCATATTCTTTATTGCAAAGAGAAGAGGTATCTTTCCAGGGCGAAAAGATACCTTCAGATATTATTTAGCCGGTAATTTAATATCTTTAAACATGGCTTCAATATCTTCGTTTGAACGCAAAGCCACGGCGGTATCGACAACATCACGCGTCAGGTGCGGCGCAAAACGCTGAATAAAATCATACATGTAACTGCGCAAGAAAGTGCTGCGGCGGAAACCTATTTTCGTGGTGCTGTGGCTGAAAACGCCCTGCGCTTCAATACGCACCAGGTCCGGGTCAGAAACCGGATCAACCGCCATACTGGCAATAACCCCCACACCTAAGCCCAAACGCACGTAGGTTTTAATCACATCAGCATCTGTTGCCGTGAAGACAATTCGCGGCGTTAAACCGGCACGGTTAAATGCGGTGTCTAATTCGGAACGCCCGGTGAAACCGAAGGTGTAGGTGACTAACGGATATTGAGCCAACTCTTCGATGGAAACCGACTCTTTCGATGCCAGCGGGTGATCCGGCGTCACCACAATCGAACGGTTCCAGTGGTAACACGGCAGCATCACTAAATCATCGTAAAGATGCAGAGCTTCAGTCGCGATAGCAAAATCCGCATTACCCTTGGATACCGCTTCAGCAATCTGCGTAGGCGAACCCTGATGCATGTGAAGGGAAACGCGTGGATAGCGCTCGATAAACCCTTTAATCACATTTGGCAGCGCGTAACGCGCCTGTGTATGGGTCGTCGCGACATACAATGAACCTTTGTCCGGCCAGGTATGCTCACCCGCCACGGACTTAATGGCTTCAACTTTTGACAACACTTCGCGGGCAATACGGATAATCTCCTGCCCCGCAGGCGTTACCTGAGTCAGGTGTTTGCCGCTACGTGCAAAGATCTGAATCCCCAGTTCGTCTTCCAACATACGAACTTGTTTACTGATCCCCGGCTGAGAAGTGTAAAGCCCTTCTGCCGTCGACGAGACGTTGAGGTTGTGATTTACCACCTCTACGATATAACGAAGTTGCTGTAGTTTCATGGCGTTCCATCCGCAGTAAAAACAGCCCCGACACGTGCGGTGGCAGGGATTCAGACAAGGTGAAATTCTCTTGGATCACTATATCACTTATACTATCTATGTATAGTTAGAAAGAAAAAATAATAATCAGGTTATATAAAAGGATATAAAAAAGCCGGAGCATCGGCCCCGGCTTTTTCGTCATAAGGTTAGTTACTTCTTACCTTCAACCCACTTACCATCAACAAAGAATGCTGACCAGCCAGTCGCTTTGCCTTCTTTTTCAGAAGAAACATACTGTTGCTTAGTCTTACGGCTAAAGCGAACGACCGCTTTGTTGCCGTCTGCATCTTGCTGTGGTGCATCGGCCAGATAACGCAGTTTTTCTGGCAGGCGGTCGCGGAAGCGATAAAGCTCTTCGACCAGCGGCGCACGTGTTTCACGCGATTTAGGGAAAGTGTTTGCCGCAAGGAAAACACCCGCCGCGCCATCACGCAGAACAAAGTAAGCGTCGGACTTCTCGCAAGGCAACTCAGGCAATGGAACCGGATCTTCCTTCGGAGGTGCCACTTCGCCATTACGCAGGATCTTACGCGTATTTTTGCAATCGTCATTGGTACAAGCCATGTACTTACCGAAACGGCCCATTTTCAGGTGCATTTCAGAACCACATTTCTCACACTCAACGATTGGGCCGTCATAACCCTTGATGCGGAATTCGCCCTCTTCGATTTCGTAACCATCACACGTCGGGTTATTACCACAGACGTGAAGTTTACGTTTTGGATCGATGAGGTAGCTGTCCATCGCAGTGCCACACTTCACGCAACGACGCTTCGCACGCAGGGCGTTAGTTTCCGCGTCATCACCTTCCAGCACGTTGAGAACTTCGTTTTCCGGCACCAGGTTGATGGTGGTTTTGCAGCGCTCTTTCGGCGGCAATGCATAACCCGAACAGCCCAGGAATACACCAGTGCTGGCAGTACGGATACCCATTTCACGACCACAGGTCGGGCAATCAATACTGGTCAGAACCATCTGGTTTGGACGCATACCGCCTTCTTCCGGATCCAGTTCAGCTTTACCAAGCTGTTCGCTGAAATCGCTAAAGAAGTTATCCAGCACCCCTTTCCACTCGGCCTGATTATTGGCCACCTGGTCAAGGCTGCTTTCCATCTGCGCGGTGAAATCGTAGTTCATCAGCTCGCGGAAGTTTTCTTCCAGGCGGTCAGTAACAATTTCACCCATTTTTTCAGCGTAGAAGCGGCGGTTCTCTACACGCACATAGCCACGATCCTGGATGGTGGAAATGATTGACGCGTAAGTAGACGGACGGCCAATGCCACGCTTTTCCAACTCTTTAACCAACGAAGCTTCGCTAAAACGAGCCGGTGGTTTAGTAAAGTGCTGCCCAGGAATAACTTCAACCAGCGCGAGCTCATCACCCTGTTCAACGGCGGGTAAAGTACGGTCTTCATCGCCTTTGCGCAGTGCAGGCATGACTTTAGTCCAGCCATCAAAACGCAGCGTACGGCCACGCGTTTTAAGGCGGAAGTCACCTGCTTGCACCGTCAAAGTGGTGGAATCGTATTGCGCTGGTGTCATCTGACACGCCACAAACTGGCGCCAGATCAACTGGTAAAGTTTCTGCGCGTCAGCTTCCATATCTTTAAGCGACTCAGCAACGACACTCACATCAGAAGGACGAATCGCTTCGTGCGCTTCCTGAGAGTTTTCTTTGCTGGAGTACTGATTCGCGGCTTCCGGGAGATATTTCTTACCAAAACTCTCTTCGATATACCCACGAACCATACTCACTGCATCCTGGCTCAAGTTGGTTGAGTCAGTACGCATGTAAGTGATATGACCCGCTTCATACAGACGCTGCGCCATCATCATGGTTTTCTTCACACCAAAACCAAGACGGGTGCTTGCAGCCTGTTGCAACGTGGAGGTGATAAACGGCGCACCAGGTTTGCTGCTGGTCGGTTTATCTTCACGCTCAAGCACGGTGTAACGCGCTTTTTCCAACTCGCTAACCGCAGACATTGTCTGCTCGCGGTTAACCGGGCGGAACGGCTTGTCTTTATGGTGGCTGACCTGAACCGGCAAACTATCGCCTTTCGGCGTTGTCAGGTTCGCGTCAACTTCCCAGTATTCTTCCGGTACGAACGCTTTAATTTCACGTTCACGGTCAACAACCAGACGCACAGCAACGGACTGTACGCGGCCAGCAGAAAGACCTCGGGCAATTTTTTTCCACAGCAGCGGAGAAACCATGTAGCCCACAACGCGGTCCATAAAACGACGCGCCTGCTGTGCGTTAACACGGTCAATATTCAATTCGCCCGGCTTTTCGAAAGCCTGTTGAATTGCATTTTTTGTAATCTCGTTAAACACAACGCGGCTGTAACGCGTTTCATCACCACCGATAACTTCCCGCAGGTGCCATGCAATGGCTTCCCCTTCGCGGTCAAGGTCGGTTGCGAGATAGATATGGTCTGCTTTTTCAGCCAGTGACTTCAGTTCTGAAACCACTTTCTCCTTACCAGGCAGCACTTCGTACTGTGCTTCCCAGTTGTGCCATGGATCGACACCCATACGATTTACGAGCGCGCCGCGTTCATCCTTTTTGACCTTTTTGGTCCCTTTGGTGGAGGCGGAGTCAGCGCTCTTCTTGGTGGTTGATCCACTGGTCGGCAAATCACGGATATGACCGACGCTGGACTTAACCACGTAGTCATTACCGAGATATTTGTTGATCGTTTTGGCTTTTGCCGGGGACTCAACGATGACGAGAGCTTTACCCATATTCACCTTTACCTAATGTAATTCTTCCAGGAGACGTCGCACACTAATCACACCTTCCACTGGCGACGCGCTTATTTATATTGCGGCAGCGTCAATGGATATCAACTCTTTTTTCATCCACCGGCTGATTAGCGAACATTCGCAGGTGATTGAGATAACGAGTCTTTCGCACCGGTGACATAGCACGACGGAACTTTGGTTGAATGTCAAGCAATTCCGTTGCCAGATTTGCGAAAGCGTCACACTCTACCTGATAAAATGAGTTACGCAACTTTATTAGCATGCAACCCGGATTCCTGCCAGCACAGTAAACTGATTAAATCACCTTAGGTTTACAGGGAGATATTGCCCTTTGCAGTATAGCGGAAGTACACTAGCGCCAGTTTTTAAAGGAGGAAATCATGCAACCAACCACTCAACCTATCGATAAACAGTCGCTACTCGTTGAAGCCAATAAAGTGATCCGTGCTCATGAAGATTTCATGCATGGAATGGAAGCAACGGACGTTGAGCAAAAAAACGGGGTGCTGGTGTTCAAAGGTGAATACTTCCTTGATGAGCAAGGCTTACCTACCGGGAAAAGCACCGCAGTATTTAATATGTTTAAGCATCTTGCGCATGTATTTGCAGAGAAATATCACCTGCAAGACTAAGTAAAAAAACGAGGCCAAATGGCCTCGTTTCTACTTTCACTTCAAATCCGATTACAACAGTGGTTTTTCACCACGCTGCCACCAACGCAACAACAGATTATCTAAACTGTTAGCCGCGCTACCGGTGAAACGATCCATCATTTTTTTGCGGCGCGTGTAGTGCACATTAATCACATCGTGATTTTTCATCAGGCCAATCAGCAAGTCGTCGCTGGTGCTTACCGCATCAATCAAACCTTTTTCCAATGCCTGCGTGCCATACCAGTGCTCGCCCGTTGCAACAGAATCAATATCCAGTGATGGACGCATGTCATGCACAAACTGCTTAAATAGCAGATGTGTTTCATTCAGGTCTTCACGGAATTTTTCACGCCCCTGCTCGGTGTTTTCACCAAACAAAGTCAGAGTACGTTTGTACTGACCAGCAGTATGCAGTTCGACATCAATATCATTGCGTTTCAGCAAGCGGTGGAAGTTAGGCACCTGAGCCACCACGCCAATTGAACCAATAATAGAAAACGGAGCGGCAACAATTTTATCTGCCACGCACGCCATCATATAACCGCCGCTAGCCGCGACTTTATCGACAGCAACCGTCAGGCGCACTTTGCTCTCACGCAAACGCTGCAACTGTGATGCCGCCAGCCCATAACCATGCACTACACCGCCAGGGCTTTCCAGACGGAGTAAAACCTCATCTTCGGGTTTGACTACCGCCAGCACGGCTGTGATCTCTTCACGTAAGGAAGTGACTTCATGCGCATCCATACTTCCTTTAAAATCCAGAACATAAAGCGTCGGTTTGTCAGAAATAACCGTTTCGCCACGTTTAGCACGCGCTTTGGCTTGTTTAGCCTCCAGCTTATGTTTTTTCTTTTGGGTTTTATGCCAGAGTTTCTGCTGATGACCATCAAGTCTTGCGACCTGCATTTCTTCCTGCATTTCCTGGTATTGTTCACTCAAATTGGTGAGATGTAATTCCCCGCGTTGGTGTCTTTTACGCCCGGCAACATTCACGATTATTGTGACAAGAATGCCAATAGCCGCAACGACCGTGACGATTTTCGCCAAAAAAAGCCCATAGTTTGCAATCAAATCCACGCTTTCCGCCTTCCATTCAGGACATTAAATATCTTCTGCTCAGTGTAACCGAGCGGTGATTCCGCGTCTGCAAGCAACTATAAATGCTGCGAGCCTGCTTCCTGAACGTTTTTAATAAAATGAAACTTTTGCAAAATGTTAATCAAAGGTATTGTCTCCTGTTGCCTGATTGAAATAACAAGCCCTTTCAGGCATAAAGCGTAAAGCCCATGCATACCCAAGTATTTCTGAGAATCAAGACGTGAGCGACACATCACGCGAGGAGTTGAATTTGCACTATCAACCGAAGACCGACTTACTGCAAAACCGCATCATTTTAGTCACCGGGGCCAGCGATGGAATCGGTCGAGAAGCCGCACTAACCTACGCCAGATACGGTGCCAGCGTCATATTACTGGGTCGTAACGAAGAAAAACTGCGCAGCGTTGCCCATGAACTACAGACCCGCTACGGCAGCCTTCCCCACTGGTTTATTCTCGATTTTGCCACGGCGACACCTGATGACTGCCAGAGTCTGGCGCACAAGCTTTCAGGGTTGATTCCCCGCCTGGATGGCGTCCTGCATAATGCCGGGATCCTCGGCGATATTCGGCCAATGGACGAGCAAGATCCGCAAACGTGGCAGGCTGTGATGCAGGTCAATGTGAATGTGACTTTCTTCCTGACACAGGCTTTGCTTCCTTTATTACTCAAATCAGACTCAGGCTCACTGGTGTTCACCAGTTCGAGTGTCGGTCGTCAGGGCCGCGCGGGCTGGGGTGCCTATGCGGTATCAAAATTCGCGACTGAGGGCATGATGCAGGTGCTCGCAGAAGAGTATAAACAGCATAATTTACGCATTAATTGTATCAACCCTGGCGGAACGCGAACTGCTATGCGCGCAAGTGCATTCCCGACCGAAGACCCCGACAAACTGAAAACGCCACGTGATTTAATGCCGCTCTATCTTTGGCTAATGGGCGATGACAGCCGCCGCAAAACAGGCATGAGCTTTGATGCTCAACCCAACCGTAAACCAGGAATTTCCGAATGAGTGAAGATCGTTACCAGCAGCGCCAACAGCGCCAGAAAGAAAAAGTGGATGCCCGCGTCGCAGCCGCGCAAGAAGAACGCGGGATTGTGATTGTCTTTACCGGAAACGGTAAAGGTAAAACGACAGCCGCTTTCGGCACCGCCACACGCGCAGTTGGGCACGGCAAAAAAGTCGGCGTTATCCAGTTTATCAAAGGCCAGTGGCCGAACGGGGAACGCAATTTACTGGAGCCATTAGGCGTGGAATTTCAGGTGATGGCGACCGGTTTTACCTGGGATACACAAAACCGCGAAACGGATACCGCAGCCTGTGTGGAAGTGTGGGAGCATGCAAAGCGTATGCTGGCAGACAGCTCGCTGGATATGGTTATTCTCGACGAAATCACCTATATGGTGGCCTATGACTATTTGCCGCTGGAAGAGGTGCTGACGGCGCTGACACAGCGTCCAGAGAGCCAGACGGTGATTATTACCGGACGTGGATGTCATCGGGATATTCTTGAAATCGCAGATACAGTCAGCGAGTTACGGCCAGTGAAGCACGCGTTTGATGCGGGTGTTAAAGCGCAAATCGGTATCGATTATTAAGCATTAAAAAACCCCTCAACTGAGGGGTTTTTATTTTAGCTGCTGCGACCACCGCGACGACCGCCGCCGCCCGTGGTTTGCGTATGGCGTTTAACCGCACGGCGAATCTGATTCGCTTTCATACGACGACGATCTTTTTCAACCGCCACTTTGCTTTCTGTCTCTTCTGGCAACTCTACCAATTTACGCAGGTAGTTAGTTTGCCCCAGATCGAGTTCGGTATAACCGCCACGTGGCAGGCCTTTCGGCAACTGAATGTCACCGTAACGCACACGAATCAGACGGCTAACCTGCACACCAACTGCTTCCCACAGGCGACGCACTTCGCGGTTGCGGCCTTCGGTCAGGGTCACGTTGTACCACTGGTTAATACCTTCACCACCGGTAAATTTGATGGTTTTGAATGCCGCAGGACCATCTTCAAGCTGCACGCCACGACCCAGTTGTTTCACTTTGTCGTCGTCAATTTCGCCAAATACACGCACCGCATATTCACGCTCAACTTCACGGCTTGGGTGCATCAGGCGGTTTGCCAACTCACCATCAGTGGTGAAAAGCAGTAAACCACAGGTGTTCACATCCAGACGACCAACCGCAATCCAGCGCGCGCCGCGCAGTTTTGGTAAACGGTCAAATACGGTTGGACGCCCTTCAGGGTCATTACGCGTACATAATTCGCCTTCTGGCTTGTAGTAAGCCAACACGCGGCAAATTTGTTCAGCAGATTCTTTAATAGAAATCAGGTGACCATCAATACGGATTTTCAGCGCATGTGTCACTTCAACACGGTCACCTAATTTGGCAATTTTGCCGTCCACACTGACACGGCCTGCGGAGATAATTGTTTCAATCTCACGACGGGAACCATGACCAGCACGGGCTAAAACTTTTTGTAACTTTTCGCTCTTATCGCTCATTGAGCTTCCTCGGGTGTCGCCTTCACAGGCGTCGAATTGGGGTAATGGGACCTGATAGCCCCATTTTAGGCCGGACAGTATAGCCGCAGACGAACTTATAAGAAAGGTTTTGCATCGCCCGCACCTTCGCGGATAACAACCGGTGAATCGTCGGTCAAATCCACCACAGTTGTCGGTTGCTGGCCCAGGTAACCGCCGTGTATCACTAAATCGACGACTTTCTCGAGTCTGTCTTTAATCTCTTCCGGGTCAGACTCGGTAAATTCACTTCCTGGCAGCATCAGCGACGTCGATAGCATCGGCTCGTTCAGCACTTCGAGCAGAGCCAGCGCAATCGGGTTAGAAGGCACGCGCAAACCAATCGTTTTGCGCTTTTCCTGCAACAAACGGCGCGGGACTTCTTTCGTGCCTTTGAGAATAAAGGTGTAATTGCCCGGCGTATTATTTTTGATTAAGCGAAACGCCACGTTATCGACAAATGCGTAGGTCGAAAGCTCCGACAGGTCGCGACACATCAGGGTGAAGTTGTGCCCGTCAGGTAACTGGCGAATACGGCAAATGCGCTCCATCGCCGACTTATCTTCCAGTTTACACCCCAGCGCATAACCCGAATCGGTGGGATAAACAATGACGCCGCCCTTGCGAACAATTTCTACCGCCTGGTTAATCAGGCGCTGTTGCGGGTTATCTGGATGAATATAGAAAAATTGACTCATAGTACCCTCTCTTTTTCGCTATAACTTTTCTCCCAATTCTGCCAGACCGGCTCGACGCCTCCGGGCAGCCAGAGCTTGCGCCCAAGCTCAATCCACGCACATGGCATATGGAAATCTGAGCCTTGCGACGCCAGCAAATTAAATTGCTGTGCGTAACTCGCAAGTTGGGTGCGCTCATTGGGGGCTTGCTGACACTGGGCGACTTCCATGGCATCGCCACCACTTTCGGCAAACTGCGCCAGCAATCTTTTCAGCCATTTAGCGGTAAGGTCATAACGGCCTGGATGTGCCAGAACCGCTTGTCCGCCAGAATGATGAATGACATCAATAGCTTGTTCTATTGTACACCACTGTGGCGGAACGTAACCGGTTTTCCCTTTTGCAAGATATTTCTTAAACACATCGGCCATGGTGTTGGCTTTCCCGCACTCCACCAGATAACGCGCGAAATGCCCACGGGTGACTTCTCCACCGTTGGCATGGCGCATTGCGCCTTCCAGCGCACCAGGGATATGGGCTTTTTCAAGCCGTTCTGCAATCAAGGCCGCACGTTGAACACGGCGTTCGCTTTGCTGCGCTAAAAATTCCGTCAGAACGGGATGATGTTCATCAACACCCAATCCAACGATATGGATTTCATGATTTTCCCAGACGGTGGAAATCTCCACACCACTGATCACACGCAGGGGCAGTTGCAGGCGTGATACCGCTTCCCTTGCAGCGCCAATTCCGGCTACTGTGTCATGGTCAGTGATTGCCAGAATACCCACTCGCATTTCTACTGCACGCTTCACCAGCGCTTCGGGCGTTAACAAGCCATCTGACGCGGTGGTATGGCTATGTAAGTCGTAAATCACCGCTAGTGTGGGTTCGCTCAAAATGGCTCCGGGTGTGTTAATAAAAAGAAAACGCCGCTCATAATAGCGATATTGGGCAATAACTAAAAATCGCTATTGACTTTGATTCATTGAACTAGTTAACTAGTACGCAAGTTCACACGATAAAGGTATCTGAAAATGAAAGCGAACATCCTCATGCATAGCTGGTGGCGTACTTCCTGATAACGGGCAGTGTAATCGCTATGGCTGAAATTCAGCCCAGATACCAGGCCCGCCCAGAGCGGGCTTTTTTTTGAACAAAATATGAGAGCAGAAAATGCAAACACAAAAACCAGCGCTCGAATTACTCATCGGTGACGCGCCATATCGTGATAACCCAACAGCGGTTTTCCATCAGCTGTGCGGCGCGCGCCCTGCGACCTTGTTGCTCGAATCCGCTGATATCGACAGCAAAGATGATTTGAAAAGCCTGCTGTTAGTTGACAGTGCGCTGCGGATTACCGCTTTAGGTGACACTGTCACGATTCAAGCTCTATCTGAGAACGGTGCTTCATTACTCCCTTTGCTTGATGCAGCACTTCCTGCTGGAGTTGAGAACCAACATTCTCCGCAAGGCCGTGTCCTGCGCTTCCCGGCGGTGAGTTCCCTGCTGGATGAAGATGCGCGTCTGTGTTCGCTGTCGGTATTTGATGCCTTCCGCATTATGCAGGAACTGGTCGCAGTGCCGGAAAACGAACGCGAGGCGATGTTCTTCGGCGGTTTGTTTGCCTACGACCTGGTCGCTGGATTTGAAGACTTGCCTGCTCTCAAGCAAGACAACAACTGCCCTGATTACTGTTTCTATTTAGCTGAAACGCTGCTGGTCATTGACCATCAGAAAAAAAATACCCGTATCCAGGCGAGCCTGTTCACTCCGTCAGCTTCTGAAAAACAACGTTTAATTCAGCGTACGGCGCAACTGAGCAAACAAATGCAGCAAGAGCCTTCTGCGCTGCCGGTGCAAAAAGTGGAACGCATGACCTGCGAGTGCAACCAGAGCGATGAAGAATTTGGCGATGTGGTGCGCAAAATGCAAAAAGCGATCCGCATCGGTGAGATTTTCCAGGTCGTGCCGTCACGTCGCTTCTCACTCCCTTGCCCTTCTCCACTGGCCGCTTACCAGACGCTAAAAAAGAGCAACCCAAGCCCGTATATGTTCTTTATGCAGGACAATGATTTCACCTTATTTGGCGCATCCCCTGAAAGCTCGTTGAAATACGACGCGGATTCCCGTCAGATTGAAATCTACCCGATTGCCGGAACTCGCCCACGCGGTCGCCGCGCAGATGGAACGCTGGATCGTGACCTCGACAGCCGCATAGAGCTGGAAATGCGTACTGACCATAAAGAGATGTCCGAGCATTTAATGCTGGTAGATCTCGCCCGTAACGACCTGGCACGCATTTGCACCCCAGGCAGCCGTTACGTTGCCGACCTGACGAAAGTCGACCGTTATTCGTTTGTGATGCACCTCGTTTCCCGCGTTGTAGGCGAGCTGCATAAAGATCTCGATGTGCTGCACGCTTACCGCGCCTGCATGAATATGGGCACGTTAAGCGGTGCGCCAAAAGTTCGTGCGATGCAGTTGATTGCCAAAGCCGAAGGCGTGCGCCGTGGCAGTTACGGCGGTGCGGTCGGTTACTTCACCGCGCACGGTGATTTAGACACCTGCATCGTTATCCGCTCTGCCTATGTTGAAAACGGTATTGCTACCGTTCAGGCAGGCGCTGGCGTGGTGCTGGACTCCGTCCCGCAGTCCGAAGCCGATGAAACCCGCAATAAAGCCCGCGCTGTACTGCGCGCCATTGCCACCGCGCATCACGCACAGGAGATTTTCTGATGGCTGACATTCTGCTGCTCGATAACATCGACTCGTTCACTTATAACCTGGCCGATCAGCTGCGTGCCAACGGACACAATGTCGTTATCTATCGCAACCATGTTCCGGCGCAAACCTTAATTGAACGCCTGGAAACCATGGACAACCCGGTGCTGATGCTTTCCCCTGGCCCTGGCGCGCCAAGTGAAGCAGGCTGTATGCCAGAGTTACTGACTCGCCTGCGCGGCAAATTGCCGATTATCGGTATCTGCCTCGGCCACCAGGCGATTGTTGAAGCCTACGGCGGGTATGTTGGCCAGGCGGGTGAAATCCTGCATGGCAAAGCGTCGATTATTTCTCATGATGGCGAAGCGATGTTTGCCGGTCTGCCGAATCCGCTGCCAGTTGCCCGTTATCATTCTCTGGTTGGCAGCAACATTCCAGCAGGTTTGACGATTAACGCCCATTTCGATGGCATGGTGATGGCGGTTCGTCACGACGCTGACCGCGTATGTGGTTTCCAGTTCCACCCTGAATCTATTCTGACCACGCACGGTGCGCGTCTGTTGGAACAAACGCTCGACTGGGCGTTGCTGAAGTTAAAACAGGCCAACACGCTGCAACCAATTCTCGACAAGCTGTATAAAGCGCAAACCCTGAGCCGTGAAGAAAGCCACCAGCTATTTGCTGCGATTGTGCGCGGCGAGCTGAAGCCAGAACAACTGGCCGCTGCGCTGGTGAGCATGAAAGTGCGCGGCGAGCATCCAAACGAAATTGCCGGGGCGGCAACCGCGATGCTCGAAGCGGCAGCGCCATTCCCAAGCCCGGACTACCCGTTTGCCGATATCGTTGGCACCGGCGGCGATGGCAGCAACAGCATCAACATCTCGACCGCCAGCGCGTTCGTTGCCGCAGCCGTGGGCATGAAAGTAGCGAAACACGGTAACCGCAGCGTTTCCAGTAAATCCGGTTCTTCCGACTTACTGGCCGCTTTTGGTATTAACCTGGAAATGAGTGCTGATGCGTCGCGCAAAGCGCTGGATGATTTGGGTGTCTGTTTCCTGTTCGCACCGAAATATCACACCGGTTTCCGCCACGCGATGCCTGTGCGCCAGCAGTTAAAAACACGCACGTTGTTTAACGTACTCGGGCCGCTGATTAACCCGGCACATCCGCAAATGGCGCTGATTGGTGTTTATAGCGCGGAACTGGTGCTGCCAATTGCCGAAACCCTGCGCGTACTGGGTTACAAACGTGCGGCGGTGGTGCATAGCGGCGGAATGGATGAAGTGTCTCTGCATGCCACCACCCAAGTGGCGGAACTGAACGAAGGCGAGATTAAAAGTTACCAGCTTGAAGCCACCGACTTCGGCCTGCCCGCTTACCATCAGGATCAGCTTGCAGGCGGCACACCGGAAGAAAACCGTGACATTCTCACCCGCCTGTTACAAGGTAAAGGAGAGACGGCTCATGAGTCTGCGGTAGCGGCAAACGTCGCGATGTTAATGCGTCTTCACGGGCAAGAAGATCTCAAAGCAAACGCACAACGAGTGCTGGAAGTACTGCGCAGCGGTGCTGCGTATGACCGCGTCACAGCACTGGCAGGAAGAGGATAAGTCATGCAGGAAACCGTATTAAAGAAGATCGTCATTGATAAGGCGATATGGGTTGAAGCACGCAAGCAACAACAACCCCTGGCAAGTTTCCAGAACAACATTGTACCGGCGACACGTAATTTTTATCACGCACTGCAAGGTGCCCGAACCGCTTTCATTCTGGAGTGCAAAAAAGCCTCTCCATCCAAAGGCGTGATTCGTGATGATTTTGACCCGGCGCGTATTGCAAACGTTTATAAACACTACGCTTCTGCGATTTCAGTCTTAACCGATGAAAAGTATTTTCAGGGTAGTTTTGATTTCCTGCCGATCGTAAGTGACATTGTCACGCAACCGGTGCTGTGCAAAGACTTTATTATCGACTCGTATCAGATTCATCTGGCGCGTTTTTACCAGGCCGATGCCTGTCTGCTGATGCTTTCTGTGCTTGATGATGAGCAATATCGCCAGCTCGCGGCGGTCGCGCACAGCCTGAATATGGGCGTGTTGACTGAAGTGAGTAATGAAGAAGAGCTGGAGCGAGCCATCGTTCTGGGTGCAAAAGTCGTCGGCATCAATAACCGCGACCTGCGTGACTTGTCGATTGATTTGAACCGTACGCGCCAGTTAGCGCCGCGTTTAGGTCACGGCGTGACGGTGATTAGCGAGTCAGGCATCAGCAACTACGGGCAGATTCGTGAACTGAGCCATTTTGCCAACGGCTTCCTGATTGGCTCCGCCTTAATGGGCGAAGACGATCTCAATGCTGCAGTTCGTCGCGTCACCTTAGGGAACAATAAAGTCTGTGGACTGACGCGGGCGCAAGATTCCCGCGCCGCCTATGAAGCCGGTGCCATTTATGGCGGTCTGATTTTTGTTCCTTCGTCACCCCGCTTTGTCAGCGATGAAACCGCTGCAACGGTTATCGCCGCTGCACCGCTGAAATACGCAGGGGTTTTCCGCGATACGCCGCTTTCGGAAGTGCTGCAAAAAGTGGAGAAGTTCTCGCTCAATGCCGTACAACTGCATGGCGATGAAAACCAGGCCTATATCGACGAACTGCGCGTTGCCCTTCCTGAAAATGTACAAATCTGGAAAGCGCTGAGCGTGAAAGACACTTTGCCAGCTCGTGATTTAAACCACGTCGATAACTACCTGTTCGACAACGGCCAGGGCGGCAGCGGGCAACGGTTTGATTGGTCACTCCTTGCAGGACAGAATCTGGACAACGTGATTCTGGCTGGCGGACTGGGTGCGGATAATTGCATTGAAGCAGCGAAAACGGGCTGCATCGGTTTAGATTTCAACTCAGGTGTCGAAAGCGCGCCGGGTATTAAAGATGCTAACAAGCTGGCTGCCGTCTTCCAGACGCTGCGGGCTTACTAAGGAAAATATCATGACTTTACTTAATCCCTATTTTGGTGAGTTCGGTGGCATGTACGTGCCGCAAATCCTGATGCCAGCACTGCGTCAGCTGGAAGAAGCCTTTGTTGCTGCGCAAAGTGATGCAGAATTTCAGGCTGAATTTAACGATTTACTGAAGAACTACGCGGGCCGCCCAACGGCGCTGACTAAATGTCGCAACCTGACGGCTGGCACCAAAACCACGCTGTATTTAAAGCGTGAAGATTTGCTGCACGGTGGCGCGCACAAAACTAACCAGGTTCTCGGCCAGGCGCTGCTTGCTAAGAAAATGGGCAAGACTGAAATCATCGCCGAAACCGGTGCTGGTCAACATGGTGTGGCTTCTGCCTTAGCCAGCGCCCTGCTTGGCCTGAAATGCCGTATTTACATGGGTGCTAAAGACGTTGAGCGCCAGTCGCCGAACGTGTTCCGTATGCGTCTGATGGGTGCGGAAGTCATTCCGGTACACAGCGGTTCTGCGACGCTGAAAGATGCCTGTAACGAAGCGTTGCGCGACTGGTCTGGCAGCTACGACACCGCGCACTACATGCTCGGCACCGCGGCAGGTCCGCACCCGTTCCCGACTATCGTGCGTGAATTCCAGCGCATGATCGGTGAAGAAACCAAAGCGCAGATCCTTGAAAAAGAAGGCCGTCTCCCTGATGCGGTTATCGCCTGTGTCGGCGGTGGTTCAAACGCCATTGGTATGTTTGCTGATTTCATCAATGACGCTAAAGTCGGTCTGATTGGCGTGGAGCCTGCCGGACACGGTATTGAAAGCGGTGAACACGGCGCGCCACTTAAGCATGGTCGTGTGGGCATCTATTTCGGTATGAAATCCCCGATGATGCAAACCGACGAAGGTCAGATTGAAGAATCTTATTCAATTTCTGCCGGTCTGGACTTCCCTTCTGTCGGGCCGCAACACGCGCACCTGAACAGTATCGGTCGTGCCGATTATGTTTCAATTACCGATGACGAAGCACTCGAAGCCTTCAAAACGCTGTGCCGTAGCGAAGGGATTATCCCGGCGCTGGAGTCTTCCCACGCGCTGGCTCACGCACTGAAAATGATCAAAGAGAATCCGGAAAAAGAACAACTGTTGGTGGTGAACCTCTCTGGCCGTGGTGACAAAGACATCTTCACCGTTCACGACATTTTGAAAGCACGAGGGGAAATCTAATGGAACGTTATCAACACGCTTTTGAGCAGTTACAGGCACGTAAAGAAGGCGCTTTTGTTCCCTTCGTCACGCTGGGCGATCCGTCACCTGAGCAGTCGCTGAAAATTATCGACACGCTGATTGAAGCCGGGGCCGATGCGCTGGAATTAGGCATCCCATTCTCTGACCCGTTGGCCGATGGCCCAACCATTCAGAATGCGGCACTGCGTGCATTTGCCGCAGGGGTAACGCCAACGCAATGCTTTGAAATGCTGGCCGTGATTCGCCAGAAGCACCCGACGATTCCAATCGGTCTGCTGATGTATGCCAACCTGGTGTTTAGCCGCGGTATTGATGAGTTTTACGCGTTGTGTGCCAAAGTGGGTGTCGATTCGGTATTGATTGCGGATGTGCCAATCGAAGAGTCTGCGCCATTCCGCCAGGCTGCAATGCGCCACAACGTCGCGCCTATTTTCATCTGCCCGCCAAATGCTGATGATGCGCTGCTGCGTGAAATCGCGACACATGGCCGTGGTTACACTTACCTGCTTTCTCGTGCAGGCGTGACCGGTGCTGAAACCCGTGCGCAGTTACCGCTTCACCACCTGGTGGAAAAGCTGACTGAGTTTGGTGCCGCACCTTCACTGCAAGGCTTTGGGATTTCCGAACCTTCGCAGGTTAAGGATGCAATTGACGCCGGTGCTGCGGGCGCAATTTCTGGCTCCGCGATCGTGAAGATTATTGAGAAAAACCTGGATAAACCCGATGTGATGCTCAGTGAGCTAAAAGCGTTTGTGCAGAGTTTGAAAGCCGCGACTCTGGCCGCGTAAGTCCCATAAGGCCGGAGCAATTCCGGCCTTTTCTTCACAATTCATCCCACCATGAAATAATTTCAAGAAAATACATTCATCGTACAAATGTAAAGTTAGATAGATTTAGATCAATCTTTGTAAGCGCACCTGAATCTAATCTGGGGCTCTTTTCATTCCCTGGATTATTTTTATGCGTAAAACACTGATTCTGATAGCTATTGCAACCACGCTTGTTGGGTGTGCTAAAACTGTCCCTATGCGTCATTCCTACCACTACGCCACGCATCAATCCTCTGAGCTTAACGGCAACCTGGTCAGCAGACCTGATGCGACAGCTCGTCTGAATCTCCATGTTTTCGAAGAACTGTATAATTCCGGCAAAGTCGATCGAGCCGCAGGCATCAGCGAAGAAACCGCACTGCAAAAGGCGGAACTGATCAAAACTGCGAACCTGGGAGCTACGCAGAAAAAGTCCTTCTCTAATGCGCCACAGGCCGCTTCTAGCATCGAACCTGGTGAAGCTAAGGATGCAAAGTTATGGGCAGAAGAGTTACGCGAAACCTATCTTGATGGATATCGTGGTGTTCAGTGATTGGCGAACCTGTTCGTAGGTCGGATAAGCGCAGCGTCATCCGACACCTCTGATGTAAATGGTGGATGACGCTTACGCTTATCCACCCTACAAAACCCGTTTGTCAGTCAGGCTGACAAGGTCATATAAACAGCGATGTGCGGAGTAAAAGATGCAAAAGCTGGCCGAGTAATGACCAGCTTTTGTGAAGGACATTTAGAAGCGATAACCCGCCGAGAACATAAACACCCACGGATCGATACGCGTATTAATGTTCTGCTGCTCGCCAGCGGCTTTAAACTTCACTTCAGTGTCGATATCCATGTACCAGACCGACATATTCAACAGCCAGTTTGGGTTAATCATATAATCCAGACCCACCTGACCTGCCGCACCCCATGAATCTTTCACGCTGAGATCGGTTAAACCTGCATTTTTACCGGTCTGATTAAAATCGGTATCAAAGAAAGTGGTGTAGTTAATCCCCACGCCAACATACGGGCGCACTTTGCTTTTCGAATTACCAAAGTACCACTGCGCCATTAATGTCGGTGGCAGTTGGCTCACCGTTGCCAGGTTTCCTGTTGGGCCTAAACCTACGTGATGACGGAACGGTGTCGCAGCCAATAGCTCGATACCGATGTTATCCGTCACCATATAATCGAATGTCAGTCCCAGTTGAGTATTGTTACTGATATTAAAGCCGCCCATGCCAAGCACACTGTCAGAACCTTCCGTAGGACGCACGGTGGCAGAACCCGCACGCATGAAGAACTCACCTTGTTGGTGCGCCAACACCTCGCCCGACAAACAGCTTAATGCAAGTAACGCCACAGATAACTTTTTCATAGCCCTCTCCTTGTTATGGTTTTATAAGCGGGCTGAATATACTCACTTTTGGGTACAAAGTGATCTAACCACGATCACACTTCGCTGGCTAATTTAACATTTAATGATCTGGATTAATTTTTCGGCATTTTGTGTAAATATCGACTTACCCACTCCAGATCAATTTTTCACATTGACAGTAACTTACTTTCACCACGCATCTTGTCGGTGCCAGCGTCCGTCATCCGGTGTACAATTCCCGCTGATTTTTAACCGAGCAACATCAAGGAGAGTGCATGTCTATCACGGCGGGTTCTGTGTACCGTGACACGGGGAATTTTCTACGCAATCAGTTCGTTACTGTTTTACTGATTGCCTTGCTTTGTGCCTTTATTTCGGTTGTTATCGGTCACGCTTTTTCACCTAGCGATGAGCAAATGTCTATCCTTAGTGAAGGGGATAATTTATCGAATAGCGTTGGGCTATTTGACCTTGTGCAAAACATGACACCTGAACAGCAGCAGATGCTTCTTAAAGCCTCTGCGGCATCAACGTTTGCAGGTTTGATTGGTAACGCTATTCTCGCGGGTAGCATTTTGGTTCTCATCCAGATGGTGAGCGCCGGGCAGCGCGTCAGCGCCCTTCGTGCCATTGGCACATCGGCTCCCGTGTTGCCTAAAATCTTTGTTCTGATGTTCCTGACCACTTTTGTTGTGCAAATCGGAATCATGTTGGTGGTAGTGCCGGGGGTGATATTTGCGATTCTGCTCTCTTTTGCACCGGTGATGGTTGTTCAGGATAAAATTGGGATTTTCCAGTCACTGCGCAGCAGTATGCGCCTGGCCTGGGGAAACATGCGTCTTGTCGCCCCGGCGGTTATTAGCTGGTTACTGGCGAAAACGGCCCTTTTGATGCTTGCATCTTCATTTGCGGCGCTCTCACCCGCGGTTGGCGGGGTGATTGCAAACACGATAAGCAACCTTATTTCTGCTGTGTTGCTCATCTATTTATTCCGCTTGTATATGCTGGTTCGCCAATAACATTCACCTGCTCCTGAGCGGCAAATTAACGCTCAGGAGTCATTTTACGGAACAGATTATGAAGCAGTTTCTCGACTTCCTGCCGCTGATTGTTTTCTTCGCATTTTATAAAATGTACGACATCTATGTGGCGTCTGGGGCGCTTATCGTCGCCACCGGTTTTGCGCTGGTCTACAGCTGGTACAAATTCCGCAAACTGGAAAAAATGGCGCTGATCACTTTCCTGATGGTTGCCGTATTTGGCGGCCTGACGTTGTTCTTCCATAACGATGAATTTATCAAATGGAAAGTCACCGTGATTTATGGCCTGTTCGCCGCTGCCTTGCTGATTAGCCAGTGGGTGATGAACAAACCATTGATTCAACGCATGCTTGGGAAAGAGATTTCACTGCCGCAAACGGTGTGGTCCCGTCTGAACATTGCCTGGGCGCTGTTCTTCATTGCCTGTGGCGCGCTGAATATTTACGTGGCGTTCTGGCTTCCACAGAGCGTTTGGGTGAACTTTAAAGTGTTCGGTCTGACCGCTGCGACATTGGTCTTCACCCTGCTGAGCGGCGTCTACATCTATAAGCACATGCCGCAAGAAGAGAAGTAGTCCCCCTCCAGAAATGCAAAAACCCGCTCCGGCGGGTTTTTTTATGCTCGAACATTTTATTACGAGGATTTATCCACGCTGGTGTTGTTGCCAGAGGTGAGAATGCGCACTTTATCTCCCTTATTAAACGTGATGCGTCCATCGTAACTCTGCGTAACCTGGATAATCTGCCCCGCATCGGTTTTGATCGTCAAATCCACCTGCTGGGCGTTTTGCTGTTGGCTCTGGCGGTTACGTGAAACCTGAGCGCCTGCAACGGCACCCGTCGCCGTCATGATGGTTTTCCCTGAACCGCCACCAAATTGGTTGCCAATGGCGGCCCCTGCAGCCCCTGCGGCGACGGTGCGCAGCGGATGGGAACGGGTTTGGCTGGTGATGATTTGCGCTTGTTGCACCACACCATATTCCACCAGCGTTTTCGTCCCGGCAAAACTGGACTGGCTGGATAACGCAAGCAAGCTGACAAAGATAAGTAAGTATTTCTTCATATTGGTTACAGTGTCGATTCAAAGTGAGCCTGATTCTGCCAGTCCCCGCCAAAACCCCTTTAGACATTAATGCTACTTAGTGACGCGAACGCCCTGGTCGTATTAAACTTAAGTTAAAGAATTTCAATTATTATTTCAGGAAGACAAATGACCCAGCAAGACGCTCCTGCCGGAGAACTGGTTTTACGCACCCTGGCAATGCCCGCCGACACCAACGCGAATGGCGATATTTTTGGCGGCTGGCTAATGGCGCAGATGGATATGGGCGGCGCGATAATGGCGAAAGAAATCGCTCAGGGTCGAGTGGTAACGGTTCGGGTCGATGGGATGACGTTTCTCAAACCTGTCGCCGTTGGAGATGTGGTGTGCTGCTACGCGAACTGTATAAAACGTGGGAACAGTTCCATTACAGTGAACATCGAAGTCTGGGTGAAAAAGGTTTCATCCGAGCCAATTGGGCAGCGTTATAAAGCCACCGAGGCTGTATTTATCTATGTCGCTGTTGATACAGAGGGCAAACCGCGCCCTATTCCTCGCTAATGCTATCAACCCCCAATGCGCCTGAACGCGCATTGGGGGAGTGATTAATATTAATCCATAAATAAATGTACCGGTGGACTATGCTTTTCCAGATTATTAAGAAAATGCAATAAATCGCAATCCGAACTAAGATTAAACTTACTCATCATCAAGCGCTTATGGGCGCTGACTGTTTTGACATGAATCCCTAATAAATATGCAATATCAATAATGTCATTACCCCGTAGCAAATATTTTGCGATCGTCATTTGCTGCGGGGTTAGCGTGCGATATTTGCATTTCAGGCATTTTTTACACGGCAATAGCTCAGGGTTTTCAATATTATCTTTCCACCCTTGCACAACCTGTTTCCGCGCTGTGTTTAAAGGTTCGGAACGGTTTACAAATACAATATTTTTAATACACAGCGGCAACTTTTCATGATAAGGAGACTTATCGCCGTTGTAGATGCCAATAATCAACCCGGGTTTACTACGATACTTTAGCATGGGCTGGCAGATATACTCCGCGCCAGCCACAAAGCTTTTCACAATAACATCAGCCTGAATAGCATTTGCTTTAGTAAGAAAATTAAACTGCACCGACTCTTTTTGTTCTTCAAGAAATATCTCTTCGAGAAATATTTCCATTCCGTTCCGATACAGTGCGTCCTTGTCATCGATGGCAATATTTAACATCTTTTCCTTTCTCAGAATGCTATTTGACCAAAAATAAGATCTTACTGATATGTAAATACAACGCTGACCGCAGCACTAAACGTTCCACCCGTAGCATTTTCAGAAGGGCTGAATATTCTGGCCGAAAGCGGGAAAATTGCCCGCCGCGTTGAATTATCCACTGCCACTGTCATTTGACTGGCATTACCGTAAACAACCGAATGGTCGGTATTGGTCATCTGCAAGGCGCTATTTTCTGCCGTTCCTTGATTTTTAAATGCGGTCGGGTCGGTACTGTCAACCACACCGGTAAACGTTGCCGTTGCTGATTGAGTGGCAGCTGGACACTGGGTTAATAACAGCTGGAAGTCTTTCCATATAGGATTCCCGCCTGGCTGATTAAGGTTGTTTGCAATGGCTTGCCCTAAATCCACTTGTTTCGAAACAGTGTCGGTGTCCACCACGCACGGTGAGGCCACCACGCGCCCGGTGACGCTGATGTTAACCGGGTCAGCAGCACTCGCCTCGGACGAACAAAGCAGTGATATTCCCGTTAACATCAGAGCAGCAATGGTCTTTTTCATGATAATTACCGCCCTTATTGATAGGTTAATTGCAACGTGGCATTAGTACTTGCATCGCCAGCTGTTACCGTAGTTTTAGTCTGAATATACCGCGCCTTCAGAGGGAAAGTTTCCACACCACCAAGCGAGTTTTTCAGCACAATTGCGTCGTTCAGTACTAAAGGCACATCGTTATAAAGAAGCTGAATTCCTACACCGCTGGCAACATCGCTCCCGCCCTGGTTATTAAGGGCTAATACGCTGGCATCTGAACTGTCTGGATTTTGCGTGCCATTTAGCGAAACATTAATATTTGCGCCCGCATCACAGTCTAAACCCAGATTTTGCGTGGTGCTCACATCAGGTATAAAACCAATGGTATTACCAAAAGCTGAAACAGGAATATCACCCAACGGGAAGACTAAATTAGGCGTTCTTATTGAACAGGCCACCTGAGTCACACTTCCTCCAGCCAAATTAATTTCCCGCATTGTTCCACCATCATCAACAACCGTTTGATGTGCTACCGTTCCTGGTTGTAAGGAACCTGAGGTAATTTCTCCTGTTTTAACAAAAACCAAATTATAATCCACTCCAGGCCAAACATTTACGTTTCCGTTGAAGCCTGGCATCCCCATAGTAGTTGTATTTGACTGGATGTTGTAAACTCTTACATGAGTATCAGCATTTTCCAGGTATATACCCACACCCGGAAGATTCGTCTGATATATCCCCGGAGATATAGCTATCGCCCCCAGGTAATCAAAACTTGAAAACCTTGTTCCTGACGGACTGCAAATAGCCATTATTGCTTGTATTTGCGTGGTTCTGAATGAACCAATAATGGTTCCCACAGGTGCATCGCGCTGAACAATCATATTGCCCGGTGAAATGGTGGATATATCGTTTGTTCCTGTTACACAGGCAGCACTGGTATAACCAGAAAATAACAACGCAATTAAAACCAAATAGTATTTCATTAATAAATCCTCAACGACACACTGCATCAAACTGCGTAATGGATGCATCATTTTTTGACTCAGGCAATACGGTGTTAACCCGGCAAATTTGCGTTGCGTCCTCACCCCATTTCACAGTGAAATCGAGGTTGTTGCTCTGGCCGGTTAAATAAACCTGCCCGTTATCACCGACAATAAAGCCATGGTTATCAGCGTCTTTATTATTCATTGAAACAATGGCGCCAAATGGAACAGGTTCGCCATTACTGCGTTTAAGATTAATAAGTGCCCTTTGCCCAACGTTAGCTTGATAAACGGCACGCACCACCGCACCACGAGTCGGTACCACGGTTTTGGTGGTCAATTCCAGCTCAACGTTATCCGGCATACTGGAGGTATCGAAACTGATGTCATTTTTACGGAATGGCGTCATATTGCTCACCACGGTGTAGCCACGATAATCTGTTTTCACCCCATTCTGGTTCAACACGCCAACACTAGCAGCACCTGGTGCTTTCACTAACGCGATGGTTTCACCGAAAGGTTGCGCCAGCGTGATGCCGTCACTATGAGCAAGCACACCACCGGATATTCCATAGTTCACGCGCTGTGAATGCTGATCGTAGCTGTAGCCCGCGAGCGCTTCACCGTAGGTTCCCCGGTAATCGGCGTTCATATTCCCGGTGTAGCCAACATCGTTGGTGCCGTAGCCCTGCTGCACATTCCAGCTCAGTGCATTACCTGGTAACGCGAGACCACTGACACCGACATTATGGGTGGTATTGCCGCGCTTACTGGTATTCATGCTGTAGTTAGCCCAGCTGTTTGGCAGGAAGCTTGACAACGGCACGCTGATATTCAGGGAGACCAGTTGGTCGTTCGTGTAAATTTTCCCGCTATTACTACCATTGGCCGTCGAGTTTTTACTCCACGTGTAACCCAGGCTGTAACTGACACTATTCCAGGCGTTGTTATAGCTCGCGCCATACGATTCCATGGTTTTATTAATATTCCAGTAATCTTCACGGATGGCCGACAGCGTCATGGCCCCCATGTTTTTACCCAGCGCCTGGCTCAGGGTCATTTCCGCGCGGTTGCGACGGCGGTCCTGGATAAAGTCTGAATCGCTGTAGGTATCGAGTATTTCCTGCATGCTATAGAAGCCAGAGGTGGAATAACGATAACCCGCAATCGCAAAGTTGGTTCCGGTATCGGAGAAGTTTTTGCTATAGCGAACACGCCATGACTGCCCGTCTGTTTTCAGACCGTCTTTTGGCCTTGACCAGCCTTGCGTCACATCCGTAGAAATCGCGCCAATATCGCCGAGGTTTTTACCCAATCCCAGCGCTAATGACTGGTAGCGGCTCGATTCCTGCAAACCGCCATAAATCGTAAAACCATGCGGCAAACCATAGATTGCCGTGCCCTGCGCCAGTGGTGTTTTTTCCACGCTGCTGCTGTACGAGCGATACTGACCGCCCGTCAGGCTGTATTTAAACCGCCCTTCACGCTGCAAAACTGGCACCGACGCGAAGGGCACCACCAGGTATTGTTCGCTTCCGTCCGCTTCTTTTATGGTGACATACAGATCACCGGAGCCGCCGGTCGGGTACATATCGGTAATTTCAAACGCACCCGGTGCGACGTAGCTTTGATAAATAACGTAACCGCTCTGGCGAATAATGACCTGCGCATTGGTACGCGCAATTCCGCGCACCACAGGGGCGTAACCTTTCAGGCTATCCGGCAACATATCGTCGTCAGAGGCGAGTTGACCGCCACGAAACGGAATACTGTCGAACACATCCGCAGGTGTGGAGCTGTCGCCCAGCGTCATCTGACTTTTCAGTGCAACCACATCACGCTGGGCGTAGGTGTAAACCGTGTCCCATTTGTCTTTGCCGTCACTGTCGCGATTCCATGTGGTGTAGTTGCGCAGGCGCCATGCACCGTAGTTAATGCCCGGTCGCAGGTTGGCATACTGGCTGTTACTGTTCTCACCATTGCGCACGAATGTGTTATTACCGCTGACGCTGTAGTTAAGCAGCAATGCGTTTATGCCTTCATCCCACAGTTCGGGCGCAACATAGCCGCGCGCCTGCGCGGAAAGTGCTGCCTGAGGAATACTCAACAACAATTGTTGGGAAGAAAATATAAACTCCGCTGACGCGAGGGGAATAGCAGCAAGATTGGCACATTCCGCATCGGCTTTTATTTCCGGGAACAGCGCTGTTTTCACGCCGTAACTTTGTAAAACACCGGCAGACAAACAAGGTTGAAGTTTTGCCTCTCCATTACCTTCTTTGACTAATTTAAACGTAATATCCCTGGTGTCGACAATTTGATTGTTAAGAACAATATCAACGCGATAAATACCGGGAGCTTGTTCTCCCTCTTCAAAAGCAGCAAGATCGGCACCTTGTGAAGAAGGGTTATTCACCTCGAGCAATGCCGGGTTAAAATAATCGCGAGACTGCGCTGTTTCACTCATTCCTGAACAGGCCAGTGCGACACACCAGGCGAGATGGGTCGATCGTAATTGAAGACGATTGTTTGCTTTCATCATTAACTTCCTGCCTGTATACATCAGGCTATATAATTCTGGTCCGTACTACCCTGTACGTCCGGGAAGTATTTATTCGGTTTATTAAATTGAGGCGTTATGTGCTTCGCCGGTGCCGCCATAATCACTGATTAATTTAAAACTTAACGCGCCAGATGAAACTCCAGCGGGTAAATTAAAACGGGCAGAACTGCCAGGTGCGACAAATGTCACCTCCGGCACAGCTTTACCGCCCACCGTAATCTGGTTGAAATTCATGTAATAATTGGTTGGGTTAGTCACCTGCACCTGGTTACCGACTTTCTGCCAGGTCAATTGTCCGGCTAATTTTTCCGGTATCTCTTTCTTTAACGATTCCGGGCGATAAATTAATTTAATGCGCGTTTTCACCGCCACCTGGAGGGTATTTTCCTTTTTAGGTGCAGAAGGGATCGATTTTATATTTAGCCAGAACATTGATTCTTTATTATCCGGCAAATTACCCGCACGCACGACGCGCAATATATTCTGTTGGCCGTTATCTAAACGAAACAGAGGCGGCGTGATAATAAAGGGAGCTTTCTCAGCGCCACCTGATTGGGTGTCAATCCATGACTGAATAAGATATGGCACAGAATCGGGATTATTGACGCTCAGTGAAGCTTCCTTTTTTCCGCCGTCATAAATTACCCGGGTTCCACCAATCACAACGCCGGCATTGGCTGCAGAAATAGCCGTGCTGGCTATCACCAGGGCAATTAACGTTTTACTCACAAAATTCATTTGATACCTCATTAAAAAAGGGCCGGGAAATCCGGCCCCCTTATCATGTCTGTGCGGATATTAGTTATAAACAACAGAGAAGCTGGCTACAGAGTTAGCCGGGCCAGCCGTCACTGTTGCTGCAGTTGATTTATACTGAGCGTAGAAATCCAGAGTGTTGTCAACAGTACTAGACAGTCCGTAGCGATAGCTGTTTTCGCCATGCATTGGCAACTGAACTTTGTCAGCAGACATCAGGTTGATTGCAACACCCGTTGCAGCGCCCGGCGTGGTGCTGTCGATAGCCAGCAGAGTAGAATCGCTCACTTCTGGTTGACCGTCGAAACGCACGTGTGCCTGGTTTACTGTTGAAGGGCAGTTTTTCAGTACGATAGAGAATTTCTTAGCCGCAGTTACAGCACCCTGAGAAGTGAATTCAGACTTATTGTATGCACCCAGTGCAACAGTCTGGTTCAGAGAAGCCACGTCAACAGTACACGCTGCATCCAGAATTTCACCGGTGAAATTAACTGAGCCTGCAGTAGCCAGCGCATTAGAAGCGGATACAGCAGAGATAGCAGCAACAACAACAGCGATTAAATTCTTTTTCATTACGTTTTCCTTTATATATTTATTTGACGTTTTATTCAGGCAAAACAAGCCCTATTCATTATCGAGAGATAATGAAAATATATCGTCAGGTTTTCCATGCATCATCATGTTATATGTACAGCGAAATATGATATGTCACACATGAAGTAAAGTTGAATTACTTGATTAATATCTGACTCGATGTACCTGGTGTTAACCATAAAAACCGAATCTATATTAATAATCAACTTTTGAATTTCATATCATTTCGCTGTCTGAATCAATTTTCATCAAATCACACATTAAACTCAAGGTATTTCTCGGTCTACATTTAGACCGAGAAAGCAATACTATAATTACGAGCTGACTTGCCATAATGCTGACTCAAATATCAAACCATCACCAGGAACAATCCATTCATGGCGGAGTTAGCACCTATGCGTACAATACAAAAATCAGTAATTTCAGCAGATTGCACAAACAGACAAGATAAACCTAATTCTCACATACAGAATTTGATTGATTGCTTTAAGCCTTACGCGGAAATATTTGAAACAAATAATAAACAAATTTTTAACTATAGTGATCGGGACGAGAATACCATTTTCATTCTGCTTGAAGGCAGCATTTCGCTTTATCGTAAGCATGACAACATGATTCTTAATTCAGAATCAGCACCTTTTATTTTTGGAATGAGCCAGCAAAGCACCTCACCAGAATACCTCTTCTTGCGTACTCAGGAGCCTTGCCTGATCGGCACGCTCTCACTAAAAGAGGCCCATCATTTAATAGGTGAAAATAAACTTTGGGAAAGCCTCGCAAAATTGTTGATTTATACCATTGCGCGCGTCTATGCACATTGCGCTAAAATTTCACAACTTTCTGCCTATGAAATTATTCGTTATCAACTCCTTGAGTTGATGAATGAGAGCCCAGAAATTCGCGATAATACGACTGCGGCTAATTACATTATTAGCCGTACATTTCTGTCGCGCAGTGGCACGATGCGAATCCTTGCTGAGTTAAGATCAGGTAATTACATCATCATTGAGAAAGGAATATTACACGGAATTAATCACCTGCCCTTAAAATACTAACATATTGAACAATATAGAAATAACCGGAAAACATCTATGTCAACTCTATTAGAGTCAAGTTAGAATGAGCTATGCTATATTCTAGCAATACCATGGCATCACTTATGCTGTGATTCAGTGCCTAATGAGGGAGCAATATGAGAAAGAGTGAAGAGTTCTCACCGTATACAGAGGAATTCATTAATAAAGTGAGTCCCTTCGTGACATTTCAGCTCTATCCTCCAGGGCACAGCTTCCCCTTCGAGCATAACGGAGTACGCAATTGCTACCTGGTTCGTACAGGCAGCGTGTCGTTTTATCGCGCTGGCGATGTCTTGATTGGTGGATGGCATTCCCCATGCTTTATCGGTTTTGGTAGATTCGAAGTAGCTGCAACCCTCTACTTCAAAAGTAATGAGCCTAGTGAAGTTGCGATAGTAAGCCGTGAAGAAATTTTTGACATTATAGAGAAGAACAATTTATGGCAGCTTCTCTCGATACATATGGAGTTTGTTTCCGACAGGTTGCTGCATTATGCAAGTTTGATTAATGCTCCCACTGCCTACGAAATCATTTGCAAACAGTTAATCGCGCTGTTAAACGAACCTGAATCTCTCAGGGAGTCTATCACCGCTGAAAAGTATATTCGGATTAAAACGCATCTCTCGCGCAGTGGCGTGATGCGTATTCTTTCTGCGCTAAAAGCCGGGGAGTATATTGTGATAGAGGATGGGATACTGAAGGAAATTCGCCATTTGCCGGCAAAATATTAATACTAGATGATTTTGCGTCCTATATTTGCACATAAAAAACCGGGCTTTCACCCGGTTGCGATTTAAAAAATCAGGGAAATAAATGTACTGGCGGATTATGCTTTTTCAGGTTACTAAGAAAATGTAACAACTCGCAATCCGAACTAAGATTAAATTTACTCATCATCAAGCGCTTATGGGCGCTGACTGTTTTGACATTAATTTCTAACAACTCTGCTATATCAATAATATCATTACCCTGCAGTAGATACTTTGCAATCATCATTTGCTGTGGCGTTAACGAACGATATTTGCATTTCAGGCATTTTTTACACGGCAATACTTCAGGGTTTTCAATGTTATCTTTCCACGCTTGCACAACCTGTTCCCGCGCTGTGCTTAATGGCTCGGAGCGATTTATAAATACAATATTTTTAATACACAGCGGCAATCCGTCGTGATAAGGAGACTTGTCGCCACTATAAATACCAATAATCAGCCCAGGTTTGCTACGATATTTGAGCATGGGCTGGCAAATGTACTCCGCGCCAGCCACAAAACTTTTCACAATAACATCAGCCTGAATAGCATTTTTTTTAGTGAGATAATTAAAATGTACCGGTTCATTTTGTTCCTCAAGAAATACCTCTTCGAGAAACATTTGCATTCCGTTCCGGTAAAGTGCGTCCTTGTCATCAATGGCAATATTTAACATCTTGTCCTTTCTCAGAATACGATTTAAGCCAAAATAAAATCTTACTGATACGTAAATTCAACGCTGACCGCCGCACTAAATGTTCCACCTGTCGCTCTCGCAGCAGGGCTGAATATTCTCGCAGAAAGCGGGAATATTGCCTGCCGCGTTGAATTATCAACTGCCACTGTCATTTGGCTGTTTTTTCCGTAAATAACCGAGTGGTCTGTATTAGTCATCTGCAAGGCGCTATTTAATGCCGTTCCCAGATTTTTAAATGCGGTCGGGTCGGTATTATGAACCGCGCCGGTAAACGTTGCCGTTGCTGATTGAATAGCTGTCGGACACTGGGTTAATAGCAGCTGGAAATCCTTCCAGATGGGGTTCCCGCCGGGTTGATTAAGGCTGTTTGCAATAGGTTGCCCTAAATCAACTTGTTTCGAGACGGTATCAGTATCCACCACACACGGTGTAGCCACTACTCGCCCTGTGACGTTGATATTAACCAGGTCAGCGGCGCTGGCTATACCGGCATAACACAATGCTGCTCCCGAGAATATCAAAGCAGTAATGGTCTTATTCATGTTAATGACCGCCCTTATTGATAGGTTAATTGCAGCGTGGCACTGGTACTCGCATCACCAGCCGTTACCGCTGTTTTGGTCTGAATGTATCGTGCTTTCAGAGGGAAGGATTCCACACCGCCCGTTGAATTTTTCAGTACAATGTTATTATTCAATAATAAAGGCACGTCGTTATAAAGAAGCTGAATCCCTATACCACTTGCAACATCATCCCCCCCCTGGTTATTAAGTGCTAATACGCTGGGATCAGAACCGTCCGGGTTTTGAATACCATTTAGCGAGACATTTATATTGGCACCCGCATCACATTGCAGGCCCAGGTTTTGGGTTGAACTCATGTCTGGCGTAAAGCCGATGGTATTACCAAATGTTGAAAGCGGAACCTCACCTAATGGAAAAACTAAATTAGGTGTATTTATTGAACAGGCTACCTGCGTAACGGAACCGCCCGCCAATTGGATTTCACGTATAGTACCACCATCATCTACAAGCGATTGATGGCCAACTCTACCTGGTACTAAGTTACCTGAGCTAATATTACCCACTTTATAAAACTTGAGAACCTGAGGATTTCCCGACCAAAGATTCGTTATAGTCCCGGAACTCATAGCTATATCATACGTTTTCGGTGGACTCTGCATTGTCGATTGACCGCCCGTCAAACCGACAATACTTAATCCTACGCCTGGAATATTGGTGGAATACACATTGGGAATAAATGTTGGCAGCCCGCCCATATAATCAAACTGACCGATTGCTTTGCCTCCCAGGGCAGTGACACAAGTCGCCTCCAGAACTTCGGCAGCTTGTGTAGGTACAGTGGCAATTAGCGCACCTACAGGCGTATCACGCTGAACAACGATATTTCCTGCACTAACAACAGATAGCCAGTTATTCAATGTCTGGCATGCAGCACCGGCCATACCAGAAAATAATAACGTCATAATTAAAGCAAAATATTTCATAGCGAATTCCTTAATGACACACGGCATCAAGCTGCGTAATGGAGGCATCATTTTTCGGCTCAGGTAATACGGTGTTAACCCGGCAAATTTGTGTTGTGTCCTCACCCCATTTCACCGTGAGATCGAGCTTATTACTCTGGCCGGTTAAATATACCTGTCCGTTATCACCAACAATAAAACCTTGGTTAGCGGTGTCTTTACTATTCATCGAAACAACGGCGCCAAATGGAACGGGTTTACCATCAGTTCTTTTTAGAGTGATAAGAGCTCTTTGCCCAATACTCGCTTGATAAACCGCACGCACTACGGCACCACGTGTAGGAATCACCGTTTGCGTGGTCAATTCCAGCTCAACGTTATCTGGCATGCTGGCGGTATCGAAACTGATGTCATTTTTACGGAATGGCATCATATTGCTCACCACGGTGTAGCCGCGATAATCCGTTTTCACTCCGGTCTGGTTCAACACGCCAACACCGGCAGCACCAGGCGCTTTAACTAACGCGATGGTTTCACCGAAAGGCTGCGCCAGGGTAATGCCGTCGCGGTGAGCAAGCACACCACCCGATATACCGTAGTTCACGCGCTGGGAATGCTGATCGTAGCTGTATCCCCCGCTGACTTCACCATAAGTGCCACGGTAATCAGCGTTCATATTCCCGGTGTAGCCAACATCGTCCGTGCCGTAGCCCTGCTGCACATTCCAGCTCAGCGCGTTACCTGGTAACGCAACACCATTGATACCGACATTATTCGTGGTGCCACTCTGCTTACTGGACGTCATGCTGTAGTTGGCCCAGGCATTCGGCAACAAGCTTGATAACGGTACGCTGATATTCAGGGACACTATCTGATCGTTGGTATAAATTTTCCCGTTGCTGCCGCCGCTTGCCGTTGAGTTTTTACTCCATGTGTAACCCAGACTGTAACTCACACTGTTCCAGTAGTTGTTATAGCTCGCGCCATACGACTCCATGGTTTTATTCAAATTCCAGTAATCTTCACGGATAGCCGATAACGTCATGGCCCCCATGGATTTACCCAGTGTCTGACTCAGGGTCATTTCTGCGCGATTACGACGACGGTCGATAATTAAGTCCGAGTCGCTGTAGGAGTCGAGCACTTCCTGCATGCTATAGAAGCCAGAAGTTGAATAACGATATCCGGCAATCGCAAAGTTGGTGCCGGATTCGGCAAAGTTCTTGCTATAGCGGACACGCCATGACTGCCCGTCGGTCTTCAGACCGTCTTTTGGCCTTGACCAGCCTTGTGTCACGTCCGTAGAAACCGCGCCAAAATCACCGAGGTTTTTACCCAATCCCAGCGCTAGTGACTGGTAGCGGCTTGACTCCTGCAAACCACCATAAACCGTAAAACCATGCGGCAGGCCGTAAATTGCCGTGCCTTGCGCCAGCGGCGTTTTTTCCACGCTGCTGTTGTATGAGCGATATTCTCCCCCCGTCAGGCTGTATTTAAACCGCCCTTCACGCTGCAAAACCGGCACCGACGCGAAGGGCACCACCAGGTATTGTTCGCTGCCATCGGCTTCTTTTATGGTGACATACAGATCACCGGAGCCGCCGGTCGGGTACATATCGGTAATTTCAAACGCACCCGGTGCCACATAGCTTTGATAAATAACGTAACCGCTCTGGCGAATAATCACCTGCGCATTGGAACGCGCAATTCCACGTACCACAGGAGCGTACCCTTTCAGGCTGTCCGGTAACATATCGTCGTCAGAGGCAAGCTGGCCGCCACGGAACGGAATACTGTCGAATACATCGGAAGGTGTTGAGCTATCACCCAGCGTCATCTGGCTTTTCAAAGCGACCACATCACGCTGCGCGTAGGTGTAAACCGTGTCCCATTTGTCTTTACCGTTACTGTCACGATTCCATGTGGTGTAGTTGCGCAGGCGCCATGCACCGTAGTTGATGCCCGGCCGCAGGTTGGCATACTGGCTGTTCGAGTTCTGGCCATTACGCACAAAAGTGTTATTACCGTTTACGCTGTAGTTAAACAGCAACGCGTTAATCCCTTCATCCCACAGTTCGGGCGCGACATAGCCGCGCGCCTGCGCGGAAAGTGCTGCCTGAGGAATACTCAACAACAATTGTTGGGAAGAAAATATAAACTCCGTTGACGCGAGAGGAATAGCGGCAAGATTGGCACATTCCGCATCGGCTTTTATTTCCGGGAACAACGCTGTTTTCACGCCGTAACTTTGTAAAACACCGGCAGACAAACAAGGTTGAAGTTTTGCCTCTCCATTACCTTCTTTGACTAATTTGAAAGCAATATCCCTGGTGTCGACAATTTGATTATTAAGAACAATGTCAACACGATAAATACCGGGAGCTTGTACTCCCTCTTCAAAAGCAGCAAGATCGGCACCTTGTGAAGAGGGGTTATTCAGCTCGAGCAAAGCCGGGTTAAAATAATCGCGTGACTGCGCCATTTCGCTCATTCCTGAACAGGCCAGAGCAATACACCAGGCGAGATGAGTCGATCGTAATTGAAGACGATTGTTTGCTTTCATCATTAACTTCCTGCCTGTATATATCAGGCTAAATAATTCTGGTCCGTACTGCCCTGTACGATCGGGAAGTATTTATTCTTGTTATTAAATTGACGCGTTATGAACTTCGCCGATGCCGCCAAAATCACCGATAATTTTAAAACTCAGCGGCCCAGATGAAACACCTGCGGGTAAGTTAAAGCGTGCTGTACCGCCCGGAGCCACAAAGGTCACCTCCGGCACAGCTTTACCGCCCACCGTAATCTGGTTGAAATTCATGTAATAATTGGTTGGGTTAGTCACCTGCACCTGGTTACCGACTTTCTGCCAGGTCAATTGTCCGGCTAATTGTTCTGGTACCTCTTTCTTTAACGCTTCCGGGCGATAAATCAATTTAATGCGTGTTTTCACCGCCACCTGGAGTGAATTTTCCGCTTTAGGCGCTGAAGGGATCGATTTTATACTTAACCAGAACATTGATTCTTTATTATCTGGCAAATTTCCCGCACGCACGACGCGCAATATATTCTGTTGACCGTGATCTAAACGAAACAGCGGCGGCGTGATAATAAAGGGAGCTTTCTCAGCGCCACCTGATTGGGTGTCAATCCATGACTGAATAAGATATGGCACAGAATCGGGATTATTGACGCTCAGTGAAGCTTCCTTTTTTCCGCCGTCATATATTACCCGGGTTCCACCAATCACAACGCCGGCATTGGCTGCAGAAATAGCCGTACCGGCTATAACCAGGGCAATTAACGTTTTACTCACAAAATTCATTTGATACCTCTGTAAAAAAGGGCCGGGAAATCCGGCCCCCCTTGTCATGTCTGTGCGGATATTAGTTATAAACAACAGAGAAGGTGGTTGAAGCGTTAGCTGGACCAGCCGTCACTGCAAGTGCAGTTGATTTATACTGAGCGTAGAAATCCAGAGTGTTGTCAACAGTACTAGACAGTGCGTAGCTATAGCCGTTTTCGCCATGCATTGGCAGCTGAAGTTTGTCAGCAGACATCAGGTTGATTGCAACACCCGTTGCTGAACCACTAACATTGTCAATTGCTAACAGTGTAGAGTCAGTCAGGTCTGGCTGGCCGTCAAAACGTACGTGAGCCTGGGTTAAAGCTGCAGGGCAGTTCTTAAGAACGATAGAGAATTGCTTAGCCGCTGTCACAGCACCCTGGGCAGTGAATTCAGACTTATTGTATGAACCCAATGGAACTGTCTGGTTCTGAGAAGCCACGTCAACAGTACACGCTGCATCCAGAATAGTACCGGTGAAATTCACGGTGCCCGCAGTTGCCATTGCATTTGAAGCAGATACAGCGGAGATAGCAGCGACTACAACAGCGATTAAATTCTTGTTCATTACATTTTCCTTTATATATATGACTCTATATCCAGGCAAAACAGGCCCATTTCATTATTGAGAAATAATGAAAAATATATCGTCAGGTTTTCCATGCATCATCATGTTATATGTACAGAGAAATGTGATACGAGAAGTAAAGTTGAGTTACTTCACTAATACTCAACTCGATATTTTGGCGTTATCCATAAAAACCGAATCTATATTAAGAATCAACTTTTAAGTTTCACATCATTTCCCTGCTTGAATCAATTTTCATCAAATACCGGATCAAACTCAAGGTGTTTTTCGGTGTAATTTTACACCGTAACATTTATTCACTTAATAAATCTTATTAACCATAATGCAGCCGTAAATAGCAAAGCCAGGAATGTTCCTGGTCACCAGAGAGATAATGTAAATGTCTGTATCTGAACAACAAAACCCGTTTTTTACAGATGAAATAAACATCTTAAACAAAAAGCCGACGTCTGAAATTGAGGTATTGATCTCACACCTCAACCCTCTTTCTAACAAATTAGAAACAAAATCACGCCAAATTATTAACTATATTGAAGATGAAGAGCGCAAGTGCTTCCTTTTGCATAAAGGAAGTGTTTCGCTTTATCGCAGTATTGATGGAATGGTATTAAATACAGAGTCAGCTCCCTTTGTATTTGGTATGAGCACACAACTGACCGTGCAAGAATATCTTTATATCCGAACTCATGACGAGGCTGAAATCAGCTGGTTGCCGCTTCAGTTAGCCAACGAAATTATTTCAAAGAACAATTTGTGGGAGTGTCTGGCACGTTCGTTAATTTATACCGTCTCAAGGGTTTATGACCATTGCACTAAGATCTCGTCCCTTTCTTCGTACGACATTATTCGTTATCAACTCTATGAGTTGATAAGTGAGACGGAGGAAATCAGAAAGAGTGTCAGCATTGCTAACTATATACAAAGCCGAACGTTTTTATCGCGCAGCAGCATTATGAAAATCCTGGCGCAGTTAAAGGCAGGTGGTTACATCGTAACTGAACGAGGATGCTTGCTCGGCATCAATAACATTCCTTTGAAATATTGAAGCGCTGCGCATCAATATGAACACAATATATCCATTGGTTAATTAAGCAGTAATTGTTACAAAAACGATAATCATTTCATCTGTTTATATGCTAATTTTTATTAAACGGTTTTGACATGACATGTGCCGATATGAAAGATTCTTCTGACGATATTTTCACCACGACGATTCAAATTCAGGCAACTTTCGATCTCATCGATGTGCTGAGCCCTTTTGTCACATTTGAAAAGGTCCCCTCACAGCGCAGGCTTTACTACACGGTAGATGGGGTAAAGATGTGTTACATCATTCGGTCTGGCCTCATCAAAGTGTGCCGGAATGCGGATGAGTTTGTGATGGCAACTCTACCAACACCTAATATCGCTGGAATCACCGATATGATTCCTGATACTAGCGGGGTGTATCTGGAGTTACAAGACGAAGCAGATATCGCTATCCTTACCACTGCCCACGCACAACAACTGATAGCTGAAACAAACTCCTGGGAACTGCTCGCCAAACATATTACGAAGGTCACTACCAACCTGTTTAATAACAATATTATTATGACGGCACCCACGACCTATGAAGTCGTGAAGTTCCACTTAATCATGTTGATACAAGAGCCAGCGAGTGTGCGGGAGAAAACTTCTGCCGTGAAATACATTCTTGAGAGAACACGACTGTCACGCAGTACGGTGATGAAAATGCTCGCACAGTTAAAACAAGGCGGGCATATCCAACTTGAGGACGGAATTCTGGTCACGTTGAATCATTTACCCGCCAGGTATTAACGTTTTTTTAGTCTGCTAAACCCCGATTTTCCAGCATCGGTTCGCTGTATGGCGCATGCCCGCGCCATTCGTTATACAACGCTTTAAGGTCCTGGCTATTTCCGCGAGACAAAATCGCCTCACGGAAACGTTGACCATTACTTGCTGTTAGCCCGCCCTGCTCCACAAACCATTGATAACCATCGTCGGCCAGCATTTGCGTCCAGATATAAGCGTAATAACCCGCGGCATAACCGCCACCAAAAATATGCGCGAAATAGCTGCTGCGATAGCGCGGCGGCACTGCTGCAAGTTTGATGCGCTCTTGCTCAAGCGCGTTCGCTTCAAACTTAGCCACGTCATCAATCGCACTTCCCGCAGGCAGACTGTGCCAGTTCATATCCAGCAACGCTGCGGCGAGCAGCTCTGTCATGTCGTAGCCTTTATTAAACTGCGCTGCGCGGAATAACTTCTCTTTGAGCGCCTCTGGCATCGGTTCGCCAGTTTGATAATGGCGAGCATAGTTAGCAAACACCTGCGGTTCGCGCGCCCAGTGCTCGTTGATTTGCGAAGGGAATTCGACGAAATCGCGCGGCGTATTCGTGCCGGATAAAGTTGCGTAATGTTGGGTAGCAAACAGGCCGTGAAGGGTATGGCCGAACTCATGGAACAGCGTGACGACATCATCCCAGGAAATGAGCGCGGCTTCGCCAGATGCCGGTTTGTTGTAATTGCAGACGTTGTAAATCACCGGCGCGTTAGCAAGCAATGTGGATTGCTCAACAAAATTGCCCATCCACGCCCCGCCGCCTTTGCTGTCACGGGCAAAGAAATCGCCGTAAAACAGCGCCATACCACGACCGTCTTTATCGAAGATCTCCCACACCCGCACATCATCGTGATAAACCGGAATATCGAAACGCTCAACGAAACTGAGGCCGAAAAGCTGGCTGGCTGCCCAGAAAACACCGTTGGTCAGCACATTATTCAATGCAAAATAGGGTTTGATTTGCGCTTCGTCGAGATCGTATTTCGCGCGTCGTACCTGCTCGGCATAAAACGCCCAGTCCCAGGCCTCGGCTTTAAATCCACCATTTTGTGCGTCGATAACGTGCTGGATATCGGCCAGTTCCCGCTGTGCCCGCGCCGTTGCCGCAGGCACGATATCACGCATAAATTGCAGTGCAGCCTGCGGTGTTTGGGCCATCTGGTCAGCAATTTTCCAAGCCGCGTAGTTATCGAACCCGAGCAATTGCGCCTGTTCTGCACGCAGCGTTGCCAGGCGAGCGACAATAGCGCGCGTGTCGTTGCCATCGTTTTGTTGTGTGCGATCCCAACCGGCTTTAAACAGTTTTTCACGCATCTCACGATGACTAAGTGATTGCAGCGCTGGCTGCTGCGTAAAGTTAAGCAGCGCGATGACGTACTTCCCATCAAGCCCCTTCGCTTTCGCCTGTTGCGCGGCGGCGGCAATTTCCGCAAGCGTTAACCCGTCCAGTAGATTTACGTCGTCAATCAGCAGCCCGGCGGCTTTATCAGCGGCATGCAGGCGATTATTAAACTGGCTACTGAGCTGCGCGGCTTCTTTGTTGAGTACCTTCAGGCGTGCTTTCTTTTCTTCGCTTAACGTGGCGCCTGCCAGGTTAAAGCTCTGCCAGACGACTTCAACCAGACGCTGCGATTCGTCATCAAGACTTAGCGTATGACGACGCTGGTAAACGCTATCCAACCGCGCAAACAGCACGGCATTGAGGCGCATTTCATCGGCCAGTTCGGCAAGTTCGGCGGCAAACTCTTCATCGAGTTGTTGCAGATAATCGTTGATATTCGCGGAAGTCATCGCGAAGAAAACATTCGTCACCCTTCCCAACATTTGCCCGGTTTTTTCCAGCGCCATATAGGTGTTTTCGAAAGTCGGTTCGGCGGTGTCGTTGGCAATTGCGGCGATTTCTTCGCGCTTGATGCGTTTGGCTTCGTCAAATGCCGGGCGATAGTGGCTGTCGTGAATGTCATCAAAATGTGGTGCCTGGTATGGCAATAAACTGATGCGGTAAAACGGGTTAACTGACAGCATCCTGAACTCCTGGTGAGGGCAAAAGATAATTTGAGATTGTATCTGGTGGATGACGCTGCGCTTATCCACCCTACAACACCGAGCCCGTAGGTCGGATAAGCGCAGCGTCATCCGACAACATTCGCCTGTTTTTTTCCAGTCTAACTGGCGGCCTGATACACAGCAATAATCTCTGCGGCAATAGCCACGGCGATTTCTGCCGGGAGTTTCCCTTTCACATCGGGCAAGCCCACCGGGCAGCGCAAGGTGCTCAGTTGCTGCTGCGTGATGCCTTTTCCCGCCAGCCGATACTCAAAACGCTGGCGTTTAGTCTGTGAGCCAATTAACCCCAGATAGCGGTAATTGCCACGTTTCAGTATCGCTTCGGTTAATTCCAGGTCGCGCGGGTGGTGGTGCGTCATCACAATAAAATAACTGTTCACGGGTGCGGATTTCACCGCATCCAGCGGGTCTTCTGCCTGCCAGGTTTTTACCCCCGGTGGCACGGCAGCGAACATATCAGCACGCTCATCAACCCAGGTGATGTGACAAGGTAAGGTTGATAATAATGCCACCAGCGCCTGTCCGACGTGGCCTGCGCCAAAAACGACAATTTGCGGTTGCGGCTGAATCAGCGGTTCAAACAACACCGTGGTCATTCCACCGCAACACTGCCCAAGCCTGGCGCCGAGATTAAAATGTTCGGTATGCGGAGCGGTATTTTGCTTCTCCAGCATGTCACGGGCCATGGCGATGCACTGGTATTCGAGATGCCCGCCGCCGATGGTGAGAAAAGTATCTTCGCGCCCAACGATCATTTTGGTGCCGCAATTTCTCGGCACCGAGCCTTTGTCCGCCAGCAACGTCAGCAACACACACGGTTCACGGCGCTCATGCAACTGCATCAGAATGCGGATCCATTCATCGTTCATGGTGCCTCCTGACAACCCCAGAACACACGTTCCGGTGTGGCGGGCGCGTCTAATAATGGGTGTTTCTGGTAATTCGTGACACTGGCGACAGCATCCTGCAATGCACACCACACCGATATTCCCAGCATAAATGGCGGTTCGCCAACGGCTTTGGAACGATAAACGGTGTGCCGCGGATTGGCGTGATTTTCCAGGAGATTCACCCGCAGATCGCAGGGTACATCGCTAATCGCCGGGATTTTATAGCTCATCGGGCTGTCGGTCAGCAGCCGCCCTTTTTCATCCCACACCAGCTCTTCGCAGGTCAGCCAGCCCGCGCCTTGCACAAAGCCGCCTTCGATTTGCCCGATATCCAGCGCCGGATTTAGCGAACTCCCCACGTCATGCAGAATATCCGTGCGCAGCAGGCGATATTCCCCGGTCAGCGTGTCGATAATCACTTCCGAGCACGCCGCTCCGTATGAGAAGTAATAGAACGGTTGTCCGCGTCCGGCGGCGCGATCGTAATGAATACCCGGTACTTTGTAGAAACCCGTCGCCGAAAGCGGCACCTGATTAAGCCACGCCAGGTTAGCAATTTCGTTAAAGGTGAAATGTCGCCCTGCTGCTTTCACTACGCCGTTGCGAAATTCTACGTGGTTCGCTTCGCAATGGTGTAAACGGCAAAGCATCTCCACCAGCCGTTCTTTAATGGTGAGTGCCGCAATTTCCGCCGCTTTACCGTTAAGATCGGCACCGGATGACGCCGCAGTCGGCGAAGTATTAGGGACTTTGCCCGTATTGGTTGCCGTGACCTGAATTTGCTCGACAGGAATTTGCAGCACCTGCGCGACAACTTGCGCCACTTTGGTGTTCAGGCCTTGTCCCATCTCCGTGCCGCCATGGTTAAGCTGCACGGTGCCATCGGTGTAAATCAGCAGTAACGCCCCCGCCTGATTCAGGAAACTGGAGGTAAACGAAATGCCGAACTTCACCGGAGTCAGCGCCAGCCCGCGTTTGAGTACCGGGCTGTGGCGATTAAATTCACCGATTTGCGCACGACGGCTCTGGTAATCCGCGCTCACCTCAAGCTGACGGGTGATTTCCGGCATAATGTTGTGTTCAACAGTTTGGTGGTAGTGCGTCACGTTGCGTTCGGTGTCGCCGTAGTAATTGCGTTTGCGCACCTCCAGCGGGTCCAAGCCCAATTCGCGGGCAATGTGATCCATAATCTGTTCGATGGCGACCATACCCTGCGGCCCGCCAAAACCACGATACGCCGTATTCGACGCCAGATTTGTGCGGCAGCGATAGCCTGTGACACGTGCATCACCAAGGTAATAGGCATTATCGGCGTGAAACATCGCCCGATCGCAGATCGATCCTGAGAGATCCAGCGAATAACCACAGTTAGCCGCCAGATCGATGACTACGCCATTGAGCATCCCTTCATCCGTAAAACCAACGTCGTAGCGGACAAAAAAAGGATGCCGTTTACCGGTAATCCGCATATCGTCGCGCCTGGATAAGCGCATTTTTGCCGGTTTTCCGGTCAACACTGCCACCAGAGCAGCATGGCAGGCGATGCCCGCAGCCTGCGTTTCTTTGCCGCCGAATCCTCCGCCCATGCGGCGCATATCCACCGTGACTTTATTCATAGTGACGCCCAGTACCGAGGCCACCAGCTTTTGCACTTCGGTCGGATGTTGAGTGGACGACCACACCGTCACGCTGCCGTCTTCACCGGGCTGTACGACAGCGATTTGCCCTTCGAGGTAAAAATGCTCCTGGCCGCCGATATGAAACTGCCCCTGAAGTCGATGCGCAGCCGCTGCCAGCGCGGAGTCTGCGTCACCACGTTGATGAACATGCGGCTCTTGCACATACAGCTCGCGACGCAATGCCTCTTCGACATCCAGCACGGGTTCAAGCACCTCATATTCAATCACCGCCTTGAGCGCCGCTGCGCGTGCGGCTTCCGGTGTTTGCGCCGCGACGGTTAATACAATCTGGCCGTGGTATTCCACCCGGTCGCGGGCAAACAGCGGATCGCCCGGTGCCAGTGGGCCGATATCCAGCTCTCCGGGGACATCCTTCCAGCTGAAAACTCGCTCAACACCCGGCACCGAATAACACGCGGACGTGTCGATGTTTAAAATTTTCGCATGAGCGTGTTGGCTGAGAACCGGGCACAGATGCAACATGCCCGGCAAGGTGAGTTTGTCGTCGATATATTCCGCTTTGCCGCTGACGTGTTTATCCGCACTTTCATGTTTCAGGCTTTTGCCCGCGCCGCCGTTCATTTCACGGGAAAATTGTTCTATTAATGCCTGCTCTGACAGACGCACCGGGTTAGTTGACATAAGCGTTTACCTCCAGCGCATCGCTCGGTTCGTTATGTTGGAGAACCAGACGTGTTAACAGATTCTGCGCAACTTTCAGACGATAAATGCCTGAACCCCGGAAATCGGTTAACGGTTGGAAATCATTGGCCAGCGCTTCGCGGGCCAGCCCGACCGTCCGCTCATTTAAGGGTTGTCCGATAAATGCCAGCTCGGCACTTTTCGCCCGCGCAGGAATCGCCGCCATTCCCCCAAATGCCAGTTTTGCGGATTCCACAATTCCGTCTTTGACATGCAGATTAAACGCGCCAAATACCGTCGAAATATCGTCATCCATGCGTTTAGAAATCTTCCATGCGTTAAACGTCGGCGATATCGCTTCGCGTTCAATCACCACCGCGCTGATAAATTCACCTGGCCGCAAAGCAGTTTTGCGATAGCTCAGGAAGAACTCATCGAGCGGTAGAACGCGGCACTCCTCGCCACAGCGCAGTTCGAGGCTGGCTCCCAACGCCAGTAACATGGGCGCGCCATCGCCGATGGGCGAGGCATTCGCCAGGTTCCCGGCAAGCGTCGCGTGGTTGCGAATTTGCGGCGAGGCAAAACGTTCTAATACCCGTGCAAATGCCGGAACCAGCGGCTGCAAGACCTGCTCACACCTCTGTAGTGTCACCATCGCGCCCAGTCGGATCTGATTTTCGCTGACGGTAATGGCTTTAAGTTCTTCGACCTGATTAAGGCCGATGATCAGCGGTAACGTCTGGTATTGCTGGGTAATTGTCAGCGCGAGATCGGTGCCGCCCGCCAGCAGACGTGCCTGTGGGTTTTGCTGATAAAGCTCGGCCAGTTGCGCCTCGCTTTTCGGTAACAGGCAGCGGTTTGATTGGCGTAGCTCGCCCATCTGCGCTTGTTGCAGAGATTTCAGGCGTGCCAACGTTTGTGGCTCATCACGGCTGAACTGATCCTGCTGAGATCCCGCACTCTTTTGCATCGCCTCGATAATCGGACGATACCCAGTGCAGCGGCACAGATTCCCAGCAAGCTGTTTTTCTATGTCATGGCGCTGCGAGTGGCTATTGGCTTTTTGCAGCGCGAAACCGGACATCACAAATCCCGGGGTGCAAAAACCACATTGCGATGCGTGGCAGTCCGCCATCGCCTGTTGGACCGGATGCAGTTTTTCGCCTTGCGCTAAATCTTCGACCGTCAGTAACTGCTTGCCATCCAGTTGGCTGATGAGCGTGATGCAGCCGTTAGCCGTGTCATACCGCATTTTCTCGCCATCGACTTGCCCAAGCACCACGGTACACGCGCCACAATCGCCCGACGCGCACCCTTCTTTGCTGCCACAGCGATGTTCGCTCCCCCGCAACCAGTTCAACACCGTGGTATTCGGATCAACATCGTCGAGCGTTTTTAAAGTTTGATTGAGCAAAAATTGAATCATGCCGCGACCTCCAGCGTGTCACGCGTCCACACGCATTTGCCGTTGACCCAGGTGTGCCAGATGTTGCGGTCATCGCCAAGCGTCATCAGCACGAACAGTTTTTCATAAATGTCGCGGCTGTTGGCGTGGCGCATTTTCTGTAGCGGCGATACCGCTAAGTCGAGCACCACCAAATCCGCCTCTTTGCCCGGTAAGAAATTGCCAATCTTATCGTCAAGATCTAACGCGTGAGCGCCGCCTAACGTGGCGTGATAAAACGCTTCGCTTGCACAAAGTCGGTAGCCTTGCAGCTGCGCGACTTTGTACGCCTCCGCCAGGGTTTGCAGCATATTAAAGGTGGTGCCTGCGCCCACGTCAGTGCCAATCCCCATGCGGATCCCCCGCTCGTGGCACTGCTTTAAGTTAAACAGACCGCTGCCCAAAAACAGGTTTGAGGTCGGGCAAAAGGCAATGGCAGATTCGGTGCGGTGCAGGCAATCCCACTCGCAATCTTGCAGATGAATGGCGTGAGCAAAAACGCTGCGTTTCCCGGTCAATTTGTAGTGGTGATACACCCCAAGATAGCTTTCCGACTCGGGCCACAGGCTTTTCACCCATTCCACTTCGGCGCTGTTTTCACTCAGATGGGTGTGGAGCCAGGTGTCGGGGAATTCCTCGCGCAGCGCTTGCACGGCGGCGAGCAATTCAGGTGAAGAGGTAGGCGCAAAACGTGGGGTTAATGCGTAATTCAGACGCCCTTTTTTATGCCAGCGCTGAATGAGTTCGCGGGTCTGCTGATAGCTTTGCTCCGGTGTTTCAGTCAGATAGTCCGGCGCGTTGCGATCCATCATCACTTTCCCGGCGATCATGCGCATTGAGAGGTGCTCCGCCGCACTGAACAGAGCGTCTACCGATTGCGGATGCACGGTGCCAAACACCAACGCCGTGGTGGTACCGTTGCTCAGTAGCTGGTTGAGGAAAAATGCCGACATTTTCGCGGCGTGCGAGCTGTCCTGGTACTGACTTTCCACCGGGAAGGTGTAGGTCTGGAGCCACTCAAGGAGCTGCTCGCCATATGCGCCAATCATCTCGGTTTGCGGATAATGCAGATGCGTATCGATGAATCCTGGCAGGATCAGTTTGCCGCGATAATCGACATAGTCATTTTCCGCGCGTAGATGGAGACGCCCTTCTTCCCATGGCAACAGCGCGACGATAATGCCGTCGTTAAGAAATAACAGCCCATCTTCGTGATGACGAGCGTTTGCCAGTAATTCATCCGGGCGGGTTCCGGTTTGGGTGATGTCGAAAAACTGACCGCGCAATGCTTGCGTGTAATTAACTGTCATCGCCGTACCTGTAATGGGTTTGTGAAGAATGAGTTAACTATTGCAATGTTGATGCCATGTTGCCGTTTGGCTTTAATCGGTTTTATAACAGTAGCTTAGATTACATTTTTGGTTGTTGCGCAACATTTGCGCAACTTAACACATGCAAACGGTTGCTATTTATCGCAATCGGTTGCCTTTCCCCTTTACGTACGGTGATCGCGAAAATCGCGAAAAAAACTGCGCGATGCTGGTGCAGCGTGAAACCCTTGCTGCACCAGCATTGCGCAAGGTCTGCGTGACTTAACTTCAATTATCGAAAATAGCGTTCGCGTGCTAAGGTATTACGACATAAAAAGCGTTGAGGAACAGTGAGATGATTATTCTGGTAACCGGCGCCACCGCCGGATTTGGTGAGAGCATTACCCGTCGTTTCGTCCAACAGGGCCATAAAGTGATTGCTACCGGTCGCCGTCTGGAGCGCCTGCAAGAGCTGAAAGACGAACTGGGTGATAGCATCATTACGCTGCAACTTGATGTACGTAATCGCGCGGCTATCGAGCAAGCGATGGAACAACTGCCTGCCGAGTGGCGCAATATTGACGTGCTGGTGAATAATGCGGGCCTGGCGTTGGGTATGGAACCTGCTCATAAAGCTGACGCGGATGACTGGGAAACGATGATCGACACCAACAATAAAGGTCTGGTGTATATGACTCGCGCCGTGCTGCCAGGTATGGTGGAGCGTAATCGTGGTCACATTATCAATATCGGTTCGACTGCGGGAAGCTGGCCGTATGCGGGCGGCAACGTTTACGGCGCAACCAAGGCGTTTGTGCGCCAGTTCAGCCTGAATCTGCGTGCAGATCTGCATAAGACGGCTATTCGCGTAACGGATATTGAGCCGGGTCTGGTTGGCGGAACTGAGTTCTCAAACGTGCGTTTCAAAGGTGACGACGGCAAAGTCGAGAAAACCTACGAGAATGCCAATGCGCTGACGCCTGAAGATGTGACTGAAGCCGTTTGGTGGGTCGCGACGTTACCGAAACACGTCAATATCAACACCCTTGAAATGATGCCTGTGAGCCAATCGTTTGCGGGGCTAAGCGTTCACCGCGAAGGTTAATCGCCTTGCCCATATCTGGAGGTTTTCAGGTATGGGCGACCGTGCAAATAAATGTTAAATTTGCACGGTTCTTTAACGATAAGAAAAAAAACCCATGTTACCGTCAACTTTGCTCAACCCCACTCAGCCTGTAAACCAACAAATCTACCGCATTTTGCGCCGTGATATTGTTCGTTGCCTGATTCCGCCTGGTACTCCGCTTTCTGAAAAAGAAGTGTCGATTCGCTTTGAAGTATCGCGCCAGCCGGTGCGTGAAGCCTTTATTAAACTGGCTGAAACGGGACTGGTGCAAATCCGCCCGCAGCGCGGCACGTATGTGAATAAGATTTCGGTCAGCCAGGTGAAGAACGGCTGTTTTGTGCGTGAAGCGATTGAACGTGCGGTGGCAAAACGTGCAGCGAGTATGGCGACGGATGAACATCTCTATATGCTTGAACAGTTGCTCAATCAGCAACGCACGGCCATTGACCGTAACCAACTGGATGATTTTTTCCAGTTAGATGACGAATTCCATGAGCAGTTAGCATTGGTCGCCGATTGCCGCCTGGCGTGGGAAACGGTCGAGAATATTAAAGCGACGATGGACAGGGTGCGCTATATGAGCCTTGATCACGTCTCTCCCCCAGAAATGCTGCTCTCTCAGCATTACGATATTTTTGAAGCCCTGAAGCAGCATGATGAAAACGGGGTGGATCAAGCGATGCATCGCCATCTGCATGAGATAAGTCAGTCAATTCTGTTGATTCGTAGCGAGAAGCGCGACTGGTTTACTGAAGAGTAAGTTTGAAATACTGCGCGTGAAGACCTGCATTCGTAGGTCAGATAAGCGCAGCGCCATCCGACATTTTCATCTGTAACAACAGCGTAAACGGTGGATGTCGCTTACGCTAATCCACCCTACGAAACCACAAATTTAGAACTTAGCGACTGTCGCTTTTGCGCCGTTTTCACGCAGCGCCAGGTAAGATTCAATCACCTGATTAACGAATTTCGCGTTAGCAGGCAGATCTTCGCCAAAGATAGTTTTCAGCCCTAACAGAGCCTTAACGCGGGTTTCCCCTTCTTTGCTGGCAGCAACCGCTTGCTGAATTGCAGGCAATAATGGGTCACTCACTTCGATTGCCGCGCCCTGCTCGTCCACACCACCGACATAACGCATCCAACCTGCAACGCCCAGCGCCAGCAGATTAAACTCGCTGCCGTTTGCCAGGTGCCAACGAATGGAGTCCAACCAACGCTGTGGCAATTTCTGGCTGCCGTCCATCGCGATTTGCCAGGTACGGTGACGCAGTGCCGGGTTGGTGTAACGCGCAATCAGTGAATCGGCATATTTTGCCAGGTCAACGCCCTGCACTTTCAGGGTTGGCGCTTGTTCCTGCAACATCAATGCGTGTGCTGTACGACGGTAATTCTCATCCTGCATGCATTCAGAAATATGCTGATAACCTGCCAGGTAACCGAGATATGCGAGGAATGAATGGCTGCCGTTAAGCATACGCAGTTTCATTTCTTCGTATGGCAGAACGTCTTTCACCAATTCCGCACCGGCTTTTTCCCACTCTGGGCGACCAGCCACGAAGTTGTCTTCGATAACCCACTGACGGAACGGTTCGCATGCCACAGCTGCTGGATCAGCAACGCCGGTTGCCTGCGCGACTTGTTCCAGCGTTTCAGCAGTAACGGCTGGCACAATGCGGTCAACCATGGTGGATGGGAATGTCACATTCGCTTTGATCCACTCCGCCAGTTCCGGGTTAATCGCCTGCGCGTACGCGGTAATAACATTGCGTGTGACGTGGCCGTTTTCCGGCATGTTGTCGCAGGACATCACGCTAAATGCAGGCAGACCAGCGGCTTTACGACGAGCTAATGCTTCAACAATCACGCCCGGTGCGGATTTCGGCTGTTGCGGATTTGCGATGTCGTGCGCAATGAATGGGTGATCCAGCAAGATGGTGCCGGTTGCCGGAGTATGGCAATAGCCTTTTTCCGTCACTGTCAGGGAGACAATCGCCACTTCAGGCTGGGTCATCGCGGTGAACACGGCTTCCAGGCCATCGACCTGAGCGTGAATGGCGTTTTTCACCACACCCACGACCCGGCAATGCCATGCGTCGGCAGACATTTCTGCCACGCTATAAAGGTTGTCTTGCTGTTTTAAATCAGCAATTTGCTGCTCGCCGCCAATCAGGTTAACTTCACAGTAACCCCAGTCGCTACCGTGATCGCTTGCCAGGATGTCAGCGTAAACTGCCTGATGAGCGCGATGGAAGGCGCCAAAACCAAGATGAACGATGCGTGATACCAGTTTGCTACGGTCGTATTGAGGGACAATAGCTTTTGCAGATAAGAGCTTGTTTTCCATTTTGAAACTCGCTGTTTAGTAGCTGTGTAGTAACTTGGGGACAGCCACAGACTACCTGCTATGGTAGTCTGCATATTGATTTGCATTAAACTTTTGTGCATTTGGTATGACACGAAACCAAAGGTGTATAACAACTCACATTTATGACATTGATGAGTTATCGCATCAGTGGCACAGGCATCGTTGTTTTAGTTGAGTCAACTTTTGACTCAAGCCATAACTTTTCGTAGCTATAACCCGTTAAGTCCTCAACAACTTTTCGTGTCTCAAGATCAACATCTTTCTTCGCACCATTTGCTTTAAGGCGTTCAACTTCATCAACAAAAATCTTGTGAGTGCGTTTATTCAAACGGAACGTAAGCGCCTGCCAAAAAGCCAATATAAGCAGTCCTGCTGTGCCAGCAAACAACAGCGTTGCAATCATGTTTACTGCCGGTTCAGGCTGGACCTGACTGCCCTTCACAAAACCGCCAAACTGCAACAACACACCGACAATAAAGGTTGCAATCGCAACGGTTGTTTTACGGGAAAACGTCATTACCGCTGCAAATAAACCTTCGCGACGTTGGCGAGTGATCATTTCGTCGATGTCAGGAATAAACGGGAACACATTCCAGGGAGTGAATTCCAGTACACAGCGCCCTACCTGGTAAACCGCAGCCAGTATGACCAACAGCGTAATTTTGTTTTCAGTCGGGAATTGATAGACCATAAACAAGCCAACCAGACACAACATCATGACGCTATACGCGAATACATATAGCCGTGATGGGCCATATTTAATGATTGCCATCCCCGCAACTAATGTGACAGGCAAACCAACGATACTCATGGACAGCAATGTTCCAGCCAATGAAGATGAAACATTCAGGCAATATACGCAGAAGAAAACAAACACTGTGTTATAAACATCTTTTGCTGTGAATGAGAGTAAATAAATAGCCAGGTGTTTTCTGAAAGCTCTAACTTTAAGTGTGCTGGCATATTCTTTGAATAAACGCCCTACAGCAATAATTCTTCCGGATAAAGGCGTAACTTTTCCTGGTTGTTCAAGTTCGGCTAGCATTTCAGGTGTTAAATCACGTTCCCAGGTCACTTTCCAGGAGATGAACACGCATAACATAAACAAGACTGCGAACACCACACCATTAATCAAATAAGCATTTGCATCATGCTCACCATAGTGGCTAATTAATAACCCTGGAATAAATGTCGCCAGGAAAGTGCCTGATGCGGAAAAGAACATTCGACAGGTAGATAGTTTTGTACGAGAGTTAAAATCTTTAGTCATTTCTGACGGTAATGTTTCCCATGGGATAAGAACCATCGCCGCAATAATTTCAAAGGCTAGATAAACAGCCAAATAAAAACCAAAGTTCATACCGTTTACCCACAGAAGTGAGTAAACCAGCATCAATGGCGCACCAATTAATAAGAAGAAACGTCTACGACCAAATTTCTTACCTAAATAATTCTTGTAAAAATGATCGGTAAAACTGCCCATAAACAAACTAACAATTGCATCGACAATCCTGGCGATAGCAACAATTGAAGCTGCCTCCACTGGAGACAGGCCAACAAATGTAGTATAGAAAAATAATAGCCAGGCGCCTATAACGGTAAAAGCGCCGCCTCCCATGATGTCAGTTACGCCATAGCCAATACTGACAGGAATTGTAATTTTTTTATTAGTACGAGACATGTTCTATCCTCACTACGTAGGGAGTCATCAAAATCCAAAATAGTTTTTGGCATTATCGTGACAGACATTTCTTATAATTTTTGATAGCACTTTTTTATTGTCAGGAATCTCTCCATTCTCTACCCAACTACCAATAAGGTTGCAGAGTATGCGACGGAAATAATCATGGCGAGTATAGGAAATAAAACTTCGTGAATCGGTCAACATACCAATGAAATTCATCAACAGCCCTTGGTCGGCTAGACAATTCAATTGGTTTTCCATACCTCGGCGAGTATCGTTGAACCACCAACCAGAACCAAACTGGATCGGTGATTTAATACCATCTTCACCTGACTGGAAGTTAGCTATCGCCGTTGCCACAACATCGTTGTAACTTGCGTTGAGGTTGTAGATGATAGTTTTAGGTAACGAATCATTTTGAGCCATTGCGTCTAAGAGACCGTTCAACCCCTGAGCCAAGTGACACTGATCGCTAATTGAATCAAATCCTGTATTAATACCTAATGCATTTTTCATTCGGGTATTATTACTTCGGATTGCCCCAAAATGAATTTGCATGGCCCAGTCATGCTTTTTGTAAAGTTTCGCCAGCATGATAAATATAGCACTACTGAGAATAGTGCATTCTTTCTGATTAAGTTCCACCCCTTTTATTTTACGTGTAAAAATAATATCAACTTCTGCTTCTGATGCGAATAAATACCGAATATCTATTGGGCCATGATCAGAAATTCGGCATCCCACTTCGTGAAACCACTCAACTCTTTTACCAATGGCTTTGCTAAAACTTGAAAAATCACGAATATCAATTGATGTTAACTCGGTTAACTTATCAATGAAGTTTATAAATAGCTGTGAGTCTTCCTCAAAAATCTCATCTGGGCGAAATGTTGGTAATACTTTAGTAGTGAAGGTCGCGTCTTCTTGTAATCGCCTATGGTATTCCAACGAGTCCAGTGGTGAATCTGTTGTGCAAATAACTTCAACATTTGAGCGGCTAATTAATTGACGTGGTCTAAAATCATCCTGACAAAGTAGTTTATTGCAGGAGTCCATTATCTCATGCCAATTATGAGAATCTAAATTTTCTTCAATGCCAAAATAAAATTGGAGTTCGAGGTGCGTCCAATGATAGAGCGGATTACCATAACTGGATTCAACAGTTTCAGCCCATACCCGAAATTTCTCTTCAGGACTCGCGTTACCCGTGATTTTTTCTTCAGGAATACCATTAGCGCGCATTGCACGCCATTTATAATGATCACCTGATAGCCAAAGTTGCGTGATATCAGGAAAAGATTTATTTTCGTAAATATCTTTAGCATCAAGGTGACAATGATAATCAATCACTGGCAGTGATTTCGCCACTTCAGAATATAATTTACACCCTACTTCATTATTAATCATGAAACGATCGTTGATGAAACTCATGATGCTTCTCCATTGTTCATCTTATGGCTATTCAAATTTAATTTAATGAGGGGATTACCAATTCCACAACGTGCCATCTTCAAGGCGGGCAACCGGCAGATACGCAGGTTCGTAGGGGTATTTCGCGGCCAGTTTTTCGTCGAACTCAATGCCAATACCGGGCTTATCGCCTGGATGCATGAATCCATTATCAAACGTCCAGTTATGCGGGAAGACTTCCAGCATTTGCTCGGAATAGCCCATATATTCTTGCACGCCAAAGTTCGGCACCCAGAGGTCAAAATGCAGCGCGGCGGCCATACAAACTGGAGAGAGATCGGACGGGCCGTGTGAGCCGGTTCGCACCTGGTATAACGAGGCAAAATCCGCAATGCGGCGCATGCCGGTGATGCCACCTGCGTGAGTAATCGTGGTGCGGATATAGTCGATTAGCTGCTCTTCGATAAGCTGTTTGCAATCCCAGATGCTATTAAAGACTTCGCCGACAGCAATCGGGGTCACGGTGTGCTGGCGAATCAGACGGAAGCATTCCTGGTTTTCGGCAGGCGTCGGGTCTTCCATCCAGAACAGGCGGTGATCCTCGATGCTTTTACCAAAACGGGCGGCTTCGATTGGCGTCAGACGATGGTGCATGTCGTGTAGCAAATGTTCGTCGAAGCCAAACTTGTTGCGAACTGCCTCGAATAATTTGGGGGTGAAATCGAGATATTTTTCCGTTGACCATAACTGCTCTTCGGGCCAGTCACCTTTGGTTGCGGGTTCGTACGCCAGCCCTTTGCCTTTTGCCATCCCGTAGGTGGTTTTCATGCCTGGCACGCCGCACTGCACACGTATCGCTTTAAAGCCCTGCTCTTTATGACGGGCGTAATCTTCCAGCACATCGTCAATGGAATGACCGGTGGTGTGACAGTAAACCATCACGCCTTCGCGGGAGGCTCCGCCCAACAATTGATACAGCGGCATGTTGGCAGCTTTCGCTTTAATGTCCCACAGCGCGACGTCGACCGCAGAAATCGCCGACATCGTCACCGGCCCGCGACGCCAGTAAGCGCCTTTGTAGAAGAACTGCCAGATATCTTCGATACGGTGCGCATCACGCCCCACCAGTTGCGGGCAAACGTGGTCTTTCAGATAGGACGCAACCGACAATTCGCGGCCGTTTAAGGTGGCATCGCCCAGTCCGGTGATCCCATCGTCAGTTGTAATTTTCAGCGTGACAAAGTTCCGGCCAGGACAAGTAACAAATACTTCTGCTTTGACAATTTTCATTCAGGTTCCCTTACTACACATCAGATAATAGGTGTTCAATGAGTGTGAAATTAACCCTCAAAATACTACCATACAAGTATGTGGATCGAATTTTGACGGACTGAGTCACAATTATTTTGTGACTCTTGCAAGGGGTTACATCAGAAGAGTTAAGGGAAATGAATGATTTTTAGAGAAAAAAGAGGAATTAATCAGGCCCGGCTCCAGCCAGCGACGATAATTAACATGCCGCAGAAGGCAACAGATGCCCCTATCCAGTCGTAGGCACTTAATTTGATGCCATCAACCACGCGTAACCACAACAACGCGGTCACGACATAAACGCCACCGTAAGCGGCATACACACGCCCACTGGCTGCCGGATGGAGCGTCAACAACCAGACGAACATCGCCAGCGATAATGCTGCCGGGATCAGCAGTAAAGCAGAGCCTTCGCGCTTTAACCACAGCCAGGGTAAAAAGCAGCCAATGATTTCGGCCAGAGCCGTTGCAAAAAATAACAAGGTTGTTTTGATCATATTGAACGTTGTCTGGGATAATGAGGTCAAATGTGCGCCATCTGGTACGCACCGCGCACCGTGGTATATTTATAAGCTGCAAAATACTCTAAAGGAAACCGCAATGAACACAATCCTTCGCAAATATCTGTCTGTGGCTATGCCGCTGGCATTATTGCTGAGTGCGTTTGCGTTTGTTCAACCCGCGAATGCTCAGACCAATAAACTGATTATCGAGTCGGGTGACAATGCGCAAACTCGCCAGGATGCGGCGATGGACAAAGAGCAATGGAATGACACACGCTCTCTGCGCCAGAAAGTTAACAAACGCGCCGAAAAAGAATGGGACAAAACCGACGTCGCCTTTGATGCCCAGGACAATTGCCAGAAAAGCGCCAACGTCAACGCTTATTGGGAACCCAACACCCTGCGTTGCCTTGACCGCCGCACCGGTCGCGTTGTCACTCCGTAACTGCACGACGTTAATCAATAAGGCTTCTTAAGGGAAGCCTTATGTCTTTGAAAGGAATTCAAATGAGCCAGGAACTCCCCATTAAGCTTCGCCCGCTTGAGCGCGAAGATCTGCGTTTCGTTCACCAGCTTGATAACAACGCCAGCGTGATGCGCTATTGGTTTGAAGAGCCTTACGAGGCATTTGTCGAGCTGTCGGATCTTTATGACAAACATATTCACGATCAGAGCGAGCGTCGTTTTGTCATCGAATGTAATGGCGAAAAAGCAGGCCTGGTGGAACTGGTCGAAATCAACCATGTTCATCGCCGTGCCGAATTCCAGATAATCATCTCGCCTGATTATCAGGGCAAAGGCCTGGCATCGCGTGCCGCAAAGCTTGCGATGGATTACGGATTTATGGTGCTCAATCTGTACAAGCTGTATTTGATTGTTGATAAAGAGAATGAAAAAGCCGTGCACATCTATAAGAAGCTCGGCTTTATGGTGGAAGGTGAGTTAATCCACGAGTTCTTTATCAATGGCGAGTATCGCAACACAATTCGGATGTGCATTTTCCAGCATCAGTATCTGGCGGGGCACAAAACTGCGGGCAGTATTTTAAAACCGACTGCGCAGTAACCGAAACCCTGGCCCCCTGAAAGTGAGCGTGGTGCCAGGGTCTGGCGGCGGTTACGCCAGGTTCAGTGTGGCGCGATGTTTCGCGGATTCCATCCCCAGCTCAATCATTTCCATTACCTGAATGGCCTGCGCGGCCGGAACCGGGTTCTCACCGTGGCCCGTGAGTGCATCTCGAATCCCCGCGTAGTAAGCCGGATAATTACCCGGCACAGTCAGCAACGTTTGCTCCGCCATCACCTCACCCTGCGCCAGCGTTAAGACGCCGTCACGCATATCGTAACCCCAGTCTTCCTGCGGTAAACGCTCGCCCGCTTTCAGGCGATCTTCCTGTGGGTCGAGGCCATATTTGATGTAACTGCCACGCGCGCCATGCACGGTGTAGCGTGCTGTTTCTGCTGCCGCCAGCAAAGTGCCGTGCAGTACAACGCGACGCTGTGGGTAAGCCAGCACCGCATGGAAGTAGTCCGTTGCCTGAGCGCCTGGGCGCAGTTGGCCTAAATCCACCGTCAGGCTGACAGGCAGTCCAAAAAGATTCAGCGCCTGGTCAATAAGATGTGGGCCTAAGTCATACCAAATCCCGCTCCCAACACCCGCCTGCTCGCGCCAGCGGTTTCGCACCTGTGGACGATAGCGGTCAAAATGAGATTCAAAATAGGCCACTTCACCCAGCGTACCGTCAGCCAGCAGCGCTTTCACGGTTAAGAAATCGCTGTCCCAACGGCGGTTGTGGAAGACAGAAAGCAATAAGCCGCAGCTTTTCGCCAGTGCATCCAGTTCACGCGCTTGTGACAACGTCACGGTAAAAGGTTTATCGACAACGACATGTTTACCGGCTTCAAGTGCCGCTTTTGCCAGCGGGAAGTGGGTGTCGTTTGGGGTGGGAATGACGATTAAATCGATATTTGGGTCATTAAACAGATGATGAGGATCAGAGACTACCGGCATGTTTGGCCAGTCAGCATGAACTTTCGTGGCATCGCTGCTGGAAACACCGGCCAGAACCATGCCTGGTGTACCGACAATTAATGGCGCATGAAAAGTCTTACTGGCGTAACCGTAACCGATTAGTCCGACACGAATGCTATCACTCATTTGCTTTCCTCATAATTTTGGACGCCCTATTTGACACCATCCCTGTAATTGTAACAACAGGTAATTATATTGTTGCGAGCTAGTTGCACACTTACCAAACACCAGACAATTCGCGGGTGTCAGGAGGGCCAGGTGATGGTGTATGTGACGATGAAAACTCCTAAAAAGTCAATATCACGCTATTTCTTGCAATAAAAACGTGCATTTCCGTTTATTATTCATGCAAATCAAACACGCCGCGTGCTCCTGTTTTCTCTTTTGCATGGATAACTGCCTCTCATGACCGCTCTAGATTATTTAATGAAATTTCGCAAAATCAGCTCGTCCGAAAGCCTCGAAAAACTCTTCGACCATCTTAATTATACCCTGACCGATAATAATGAATTGATGAATATGTATCGTGCTGCCGATCATCGTCGGGCTGAATTGGTTTCTGGTGGACGCCTGTTTGATTTAGGTTGTGTGCCTAAAGCCGTATGGCGATATGTGCTGTAGCGCAGCTTGCGGTAGCAAAGCGTTAAAAAAACCTTATAATCCTCCCGCCTTATGAATCTCATAAGGAAAGTCTTATTCTTTTTCGGGAGGTAACATGACGACAACGCAAGTTCCTGGGCGAGCACCCCGCATTGCAGGCTGGCTTCTTGCCCCTCTCGCCTGGCTTCTGATGACCTTACTCAGCAGCAGTATTGCCCTCGCCATTTATCTTATGATGCTCATCTCCCCAGAAAGCCATCGACTTATGAGCGCGCAAGGCCCCAAAATGGTGATGTTTTGGTACACCTCGATTGCCTGCGCAATTGCCATGTGGGGTTATACCGTGTGGTTGACTATCGCCTTCTTTAAACGTCGTAAGAATGTGGTCCGTCATTATATTCTTTGGTTATTGCTGTCGGTGTTGTTAGCGGTTAAAGCCTTCGCGTTTTCCCCAGTGAGTGACGATCTGGCATTACGTCAGCTGATGTTCCCGCTGTTAGCTGCGGCTTTGTTGGTCCCGTACCTCAAGCGTTCGCAACGCGTGAAGCAGACATTTATCAACCCGTAGTTTCGCCGTAATAACCTTATAAACGCCCAGTTGTCGTCATCGGTCGGTTAGACGATAATAGGCGGCTTTTTTTTGTTTCAGGTCTCATTCATGACAGATTATTTGCTGCTCTTTGTTGGTACGGTACTGGTTAATAACTTCGTATTAGTGAAGTTTCTTGGCCTGTGTCCGTTTATGGGAGTTTCCAAAAAATTGGAAACGGCCATCGGCATGGGGCTGGCGACCACTTTTGTACTTACCCTGGCGTCTATTTGTGCGTGGCTGGTCAACGAGTTGATCCTTATTCCTCTTGACCTCGTCTATTTGCGCACGCTGGCGTTTATTCTGGTTATTGCCGTCGTTGTGCAATTTACCGAAATGGTGGTGCGCAAAACCAGCCCGGCGCTCTATCGCCTGCTGGGTATCTTTTTACCGCTGATCACCACTAACTGTGCGGTGCTAGGCGTCGCGTTGTTGAACATCAATCTCGGCCATAACTTCCTGCAATCAGCCCTTTATGGTTTTTCTGCCGCCGTGGGTTTCTCGCTGGTGATGGTGTTGTTTGCGGCTATTCGCGAACGTTTAGCGGTTGCCGACGTGCCCGCGCCATTTCGTGGCAATGCCATCGCGCTTATCACCGCCGGTTTGATGTCTCTGGCCTTTATGGGCTTTAGCGGGTTGGTGAAGTTCTGATGAGTACGATTTGGATTGCTGTTATTGCGCTGGGCCTGTTGGGTCTGGTCTTCGGGCTGATCCTCGGGTATGCCTCGCGTCGTTTTCGCGTCGAAGAAGACCCGATTGTCGATAAAATTGACGAACTGTTACCCCAGAGTCAATGCGGGCAATGCGGTTATCCAGGCTGCCGCCCTTATGCGGAAGCTGTGGGTAATCAGGGTGCAAAAATCAACTTGTGCGCACCTGGCGGTGAAGCCGTGATGCACAAAATTGCGACTTTGCTTAACGTGGATCCTCAGCCCATTGAAGGCGATGCTCAGGCATTGGAACCCGTTCGCATGTTAGCCGTTATCGACGAACCGAATTGTATTGGCTGCACCAAGTGCATTCAGGCCTGCCCGGTGGATGCCATTGTCGGTGCCACTCGCGCCATGCATACCGTAATTAGTGACCTTTGCACCGGATGCAATTTATGTGTCGACCCATGCCCAACTCGCTGTATTGAGCTGCGCCCGGTCGAAACCACCACAGAAAGCTGGAAGTGGGATCTGCAAACCATCCCGGTTAGACTCATTCCGGTGGAGCAAAATGCTTAAGTTATTTACCCGTTTCAAAAAAGACAAAATCTGGGATTTCGATGGTGGCATTCATCCACCAGAAATGAAAACTCAGTCAAACGGCACGCCGCTGCGCCAGGTTCCTTTGCCACAAAAGCTGGTTATTCCGTTGAAGCAGCACATTGGCGCTGAAGGTGAACTGTGCGTGAAAGCCGGCGATTATGTACTGCGTGGTCAACCCTTGACACGTGGGCGTGGTCGCATGTTGCCTGTTCATGCTCCCACTTCCGGAACCATCACCGCCATTGCGCCCCACTCGACCGCCCATCCTTCTGCATTGGCTGAGCTGAGTGTGATTATTGAAGCCGATGGCGAAGATACCTGGATTGAACGTGACGGCTGGCATGATTATGCGTCGCATAGTCGTGAAGAATTAATTGCGCGTATTCATCAATTTGGTGTTGCCGGTCTGGGCGGCGCAGGCTTCCCGACCGGAAATAAATTGCTCGGTGGCGGCGATAAAATCGACACGCTGATCATCAATGCCGCGGAATGCGAGCCTTACATTACCGCCGATGACCGCCTGATGCAGGATTGCGCGGCGCAAATCATCGACGGCGTGCGTATTCTTGCGCATATTTTGCAGCCAAAGCGCGTGTTAATTGGTATTGAAGATAACAAGCCGCAGGCCATTTCTATGATGCGTGCGGTGCTTTGCAATACACACGGTATTGAGTTGCGGGTGATCCCAACCAAATATCCGTCTGGCGGCGCAAAGCAACTGACTCAAATCCTGACCGGGAAACAAGTTCCACAAGGTGGCCGCTCGTCTGATATTGGCGTGCTGATGCAAAACGTCGGCACCGCTTTTGCCGTGAAACGCGCCGTTATGGATGGAGAACCTTTAACCGAGCGTGTGGTGACGTTAACCGGCGGGGCCGTTCAGCAACCGGGAAATGTCTGGGCGCGTCTGGGAACGCCAGTCCGCCATCTGTTGGATTTTGTCGGATTCCGTCCGGGTCATGATCAGCAAGTGATTATGGGCGGGCCGTTAATGGGCTTTAGCCTGCCGTGGCTGGATGTTCCTGTCGTCAAAATCACCAACTGTTTGCTGGCACCTTCCAGTCTCGAAATGGGTGAGCAACAAGAAGAACAGAGCTGCATTCGTTGCAGCGCCTGCGCTGATTCCTGCCCGGCAGATCTTTTGCCACAGCAACTCTACTGGTTTAGCCGTGGGCAACAGCACGATAAAGCGCAGGCCCATAATCTCAAAGATTGCATCGAATGCGGGGCTTGCGCGTACGTTTGCCCAAGCAATATTCCGCTGGTGCAATATTTCCGCCAGGAAAAAGCCGAGATCCGTGAAATCGAGCTGGAAGCCAAACGCACTGCTGAAGCCAAAGAGCGCTTTGAAGCGCGCCAGGCGCGACTCGAACGCGAAAAAGCCGCTCGTCTTGAACGCCATAAACAAGCAGCCGTTCAACCTACAGCTAAAGATAATGATGCCATTCAGGCCGCCCTCGCCCGGGTGAAAAGCAAGAATGCACAAGGCAATGAGCCGATTGTTATCAAAGCGGGAACCTTGCCGGACAACCAGCAAGTGATTGCCGCCCGCGAAGCGCGTAAAGCGCAGGCGCGCGCTCGTCAGGTTGAGAAAGAAGCGCAAGAAATTCCAGCAGTAACCGGTGTTGTTGATCCGCGTAAAGCCGCGGTCGAAGCAGCGATTGCCCGAGCGAAAGCACGCAAAGCGGCTCAGGCAAACGAAGCAGTAACAGCCCCGGTCGAAGTGGCTAAAGCCGAAACGGTTGATCCGCGCAAAGCGGCGGTCGAAGCCGCCATTGCCCGAGCGAAAGCCCGTAAAGCCGCGAAGGCCGAACAACAATCTGAAGAAACACCTGCCGAAGAACAAGATCCGCGTAAAGCCGCCGTTGCCGCGGCAATTGCTCGTGTCCAGGCACGAAAAGCAGCGCAACAAATGGCATCAGAGGAATAAATGGTTTTTAAGATAGCAAGCTCCCCTTATACCCATAACCAACGTAGCACATCGCGAATTATGCTGCTGGTGACTTATGCCACATTGCCAGGAATGGCAATGCTGTGGTACTGGTTTGGCTGGGGCAGTCTGGTGCAAATCGCATTAGGTATTTTGACGGCTGTCGCCGCTGAACTGCTGGTGCTCAAACTGCGCAAACAGCCGCTACGGATCCTGGGCGATAATTCTGCCGCGCTCACCGGCCTGTTACTTGGCATCAGTATTCCACCGTTTGCTCCTTGGTGGATGGTGATCCTTGGTACCGTGTTCGCCGTGATTATCGCGAAACAATTATATGGCGGCCTGGGGCACAACCCATTTAACCCGGCAATGGTCGGTTATGTGGTGTTGTTGATTGCCTTCCCGGTGCAAATGACATCCTGGTTGCCACCGCATACGCTTGCCGCAACGGTACCTGGTTTTGCCGACTCGCTGCACGTGATATTTTCTGGCACGACGGCGGCTGGCGATACCATGTCGCAATTGCGGATGGGTATAGATGGTATAAGTCAGGCCACTCCGCTCGACACGTTTAAAACCGGATTACGCGCCGGGCATTCCGCCACCGACCTGTTGCAAGAGCCGATTTATACCGGCGTGCTGGCGGGAATTGGTTGGCAGTGGGTGAATCTCGCATTCCTTGTAGGCGGGCTGTTCTTACTGGTGAAAGGTGCCATTCGCTGGCATATTCCGGTCAGCTTCTTGCTGGCGCTGGCGGTGTGTTCCACCCTTGGCTGGATGTTTGCTCCGGAAAAATGTGCATCACCGCTGATCCATCTGTTCTCTGGCGCAACGATGCTGGGTGCATTCTTTATTCTCACCGACCCCGTTACCGCATCGACAACCAATCGTGGGCGTCTGATTTTCGGCGCGCTGGCCGGTTTGCTGGTCTGGCTGATTCGCACATACGGCGGTTATCCTGATGGCGTCGCGTTTGCCGTTTTGCTGGCTAACATCACCGTGCCGTTGATTGATTACTACACCCGCCCTCGTGCTTACGGGCATCGCTAAGGAATCGTCATGCTGAAAACAATGCAAAAACATGGCGTGACTCTGGCGCTATTTGCCGCGCTGGCAACAGGACTTACCGCAGTCGTTAACGCGCTGACCAAAGACACCATCGAGCAGCAAGCCGTTGCTCAACAGAAGGTCTTGTTCGATCAGGTGATTTCATCTGATAGTTACGACAACAATATTCAGGCCAGTTGCGTGGTGGTGAACAATTCGCCATTAGGCAAAGGTGCTCGCGAAATCTATGTTGCGCGTAAAGGGTCGCAGCCGGTAGCCGTGGTGATGGAAGCGACTGCGCCCGATGGCTATTCTGGCGCTATTCAGTTGCTGGTTGCGGCGGATTTCAACGGTAAAGTATTGGGCTCACGAGTGACCGAACACCATGAAACACCCGGTCTGGGTGACAAAATCGAAACGCGCCTGAGCGACTGGATTACCCATTTTGCGGGTAAAACCATTCAGGGTAATGATGACCCAAGCTGGGCGGTGAAGAAAGACGGCGGTCAGTTTGATCAGTTTACCGGCGCGACGATTACCCCGCGCGCGGTTGTCAATGCGGTAAAACGTGCAGGATTGTTCGCAAAAACATTACCCTCTCAAGTAGATAACTTACCTGTTTGTGGAGCACAACCATGAGCGAAGTAAAAGATATTGTCGTTCAGGGGCTATGGAAAAATAACTCCGCGCTGGTGCAGTTACTGGGCCTGTGCCCGCTGCTGGCGGTAACATCCACAGCCACCAACGCCCTTGGGCTTGGCCTCGCCACAACGTTGGTCTTAGTGCTAACCAACAGCGCCGTTTCTGCACTGCGCCGCTGGGTTCCAGCTGAAATTCGTATCCCGATTTACGTGATGATTATCGCGTCGGTGGTCAGCACCGTACAGATGTTGATCAATGCTTACGCCTACGGTTTGTATCAATCGCTGGGGATTTTTATTCCTTTGATTGTGACCAACTGCATTGTTATTGGCCGCGCCGAAGCTTTTGCCGCTAAAAGTAGCGTACCGCTTGCCGCTCTCGATGGATTTGCCATCGGCATGGGTGCGACCAGCGCGATGTTTGTTCTCGGCTCGCTGCGCGAAATTATTGGCAACGGAACGCTGTTTGATGGGGCTGACGCGCTATTAGGCAACTGGGCAAAAGTGCTGCGTATTGAAGTGTTCCATACTGATACCCCTTTCCTGCTGGCTATGCTGCCACCGGGGGCATTTATTGGTTTGGGTTTGATGCTTGCTGTTAAATATCTTATTGATGAGAAAATGAAAACGCGCCGCGCAGCGAAAGCTGTCGCCACGGAAGGACATCCAGAGAAAGCGTAATGAATAAGAGCAAAAGGTTAGAGATCCTCACGCGCCTGCGTGACAACAATCCTCATCCTACGACAGAGCTGCAATTCAGTACCCCGTTTGAGCTGCTGATAGCCGTGTTGTTGTCCGCGCAGGCGACAGATGTCAGCGTCAACAAAGCTACGGCGAAGCTTTATCCGGTTGCAAATACACCGCAAGCGATGCTGGAGCTGGGCGTGGATGGCATCAAGTCGTATATCAAAACCATCGGCCTGTTTAACAGCAAGGCTGAGAACGTGATTAAGACCTGCCGGATGCTGATTGAATTGCATAATGGCGAAGTCCCGGAAGACCGTGCCGCGCTGGAAGCGTTACCCGGTGTAGGGCGTAAAACAGCAAACGTGGTGCTTAATACCGCGTTTGGCTGGCCAACCATCGCGGTAGATACCCATATCTTCCGCGTTTGTAACCGTACCCACTTTGCGCCGGGTAAAAATGTTGAGCAGGTAGAGGAAAAACTGCTCAAAGTGGTTCCAGCAGAATTTAAAGTGGATTGCCATCACTGGCTGATTCTTCACGGTCGCTATACCTGTATCGCCCGTAAGCCGCGCTGCGGCTCGTGTATCATCGAAGATCTCTGTGAGTATAAAGAGAAAGTCGATATCTGATTTCTTCCGCCTGCTGGGTTCGTGGCAGGCCGCTTCAACTCTCAATTTCTCCTCTCTCCCTATTCGCCATATTCTGTTGCTTTGTTCTGCAAATCATTACCGCCTCGTTTACATCCTGCGGTGAATAATTACCCGAACAGGTTAATCGTTTTTTTACGATAAGAATTTTCCATAACTATGTGACACAGATCACACTGATAACCTGATGTTAAATTTAAGTCATCAAAATGAAACAAATAACCTCTCATTCACCAGTGAATACTCAACTTAGGCAGTACAATAGCCTGCACATATCTTTACACCCCGCCCATATCACTACACATTCGCCTTTAGAGCAGAATATATAACTAAATTGATTTAATTTTGATATTCCAGAAGAGAATAAATTGGTAAAGCGCATTTTGATAAAATTTAACGCTGAATAACAAATTGCTTTTCGGAGCTTTATTCCGCTTCGGATATATGTAACAGAGTATTACAAACCTCTTGCCTGATTGCGCAGGATAGTGAACATTACCCGCCGTTTCCCCTTCCTTATAACTAAAAAAGCGAATGCCCACCCGGCATGACGCTTAGAAAACTCCTGTTAAAGTGGGATGTAAAAAAAGAGGTATATGTGTCGACTGCAAACCAAAAACCAACAGAAAGCGTAAGTCTGAACGCTTTCAAACAACCAAAATCGTTCTACCTGATTTTCTCTATCGAGTTGTGGGAGCGTTTTGGCTACTACGGCCTGCAAGGCATCATGGCCGTTTACCTGGTCAAAATGCTGGGTATGTCCGAAGCTGACTCCATCACCCTTTTCTCCTCCTTCAGCGCACTGGTCTACGGAATGGTCGCTATTGGTGGTTGGTTGGGCGATAAAGTTCTCGGCACCAAGCGTGTCATTGTGCTCGGTACAATCGTCCTGGCTATCGGTTACGCGCTGGTAGCTTATTCCGGCCACGATGTTGCTGTCGTGTATATGGGTATGGCAACAATCGCTGTGGGTAACGGTCTGTTCAAGGCTAACCCGTCTTCCCTGCTTTCAACTTGCTATGAAAAGGATGACCCACGTCTGGACGGTGCATTTACCATGTACTACATGTCCATCAACATCGGTTCATTCTTCTCTATGTTGGCTACACCATGGCTGGCAGCGAAGTATGGCTGGAGCGTTGCGTTCTCTCTGAGCTTCGTGGGTATGCTGATTACCCTCGTGAACTTCATGTTCTGTAAGAAGTGGGTGAAGAACCACGGTTCCAAACCTGATTTCCAGCCTGTTCATTTCGGTAAACTGGCCACGACTATTGTCGGCGTTCTGGTGCTGGTTACCGCAGCAACCTGGCTGCTGCACAACCAGGGTATCGCACGTATGGTTCTGGGCGTAGTCGCTCTGGGCATCGTGGTTATCTTTGCTAAAGAAACCTTCGCCATGAAAGGCACAGCGCGTCGTAAGATGATTGTTGCGTTCATCCTGATGGTTGAAGCGATCGTGTTCTTTGTGCTGTATAGCCAAATGCCGACCTCTCTAAACTTCTTTGCTATTCGTAACGTTGAGCACTCCATTCTGGGTATCGCGTTTGAGCCAGAGCAGTTCCAGGCACTGAACCCATTCTGGATCATGATTGGTAGCCCGATTCTGGCTGCAATCTATAACAAAATGGGCGACCGCATCCCAATGCCGCACAAGTTCGCATTCGGTATGGTTCTGTGCTCCCTTGCGTTCCTGGTGCTGCCAGTCGGTGCTAAGTTTGCATCCGATGCGGGTATCGTTTCAGTAAGCTGGTTGATCCTGAGCTATGCGCTGCAAAGTATCGGCGAATTGATGATTTCTGGTCTGGGTCTGGCGATGGTTGCACAATTGGTGCCACAGCGTCTGATGGGCTTCATCATGGGTAGCTGGTTCCTGACGACTGCTGGTGCGGCAATCATTGCAGGTAAAGTTGCCAACCTGATGGCTGTACCGGAAAACGTGACAGATCCATTGCAGTCACTGGCAGTTTACGGTCACGTATTCATGCAAATCGGTATTGCTACCGCTGTTATCGCGGTTCTGATGATGATTACGGCACCGAAACTGAGCCGTATGGCACAGAGTGACGAAAAAGCTGAAACCACCACGGAAACAGCCTCCGCGTAATGTAGCGGGAAACATGATTTTTTCAGCCGTTAGCTTTTCGCTAACGGCTTTTTTTTTGCCCGTTTGCGCACTAACATAGGGTATCTTAGCGCCCCATAGGAGTTCAGTAATGAAACTGTATTATAAAGCTGGTGCCTGTTCCCTCTCCCCCCACATCATCCTGCGCGAAACCGGTGTAGATTTCTCCCTCGTCAAAGTCGATTTAGCGGCAAAGAAAACCGAAACGGGTGACGATTATCTTGAAGTGAATGCCAAAGGCCAGGTTCCGGCACTGGTACTTGATGACGGTTCGCTGCTGACTGAAGGGGTTGCGATTGTGCAGTTCCTCGCAGATAAAGTGCCTGACCGCCAGTTGCTCGCTCCCGCAGGCAGCATGACGCGCTACCACACGCTCGAGTGGCTTAACTACATTGCGACAGAGCTTCACAAAGGCTTCTCGCCATTATTTAATCCAGCAACGCCTGACGATTTCAAAACACTTACGCGTGCCGCACTTGAGAAAAAATTCAAATACGTGAACGAAGAGTTGAATGACAAACAGTGGCTGATGGGTCTGCGTTTTAGCGTGGCGGATGCGTATCTGTTTACCGTATTGCGCTGGGCGCAGGCACTGAAACTCAATCTGGAAGGATTGAGCAACATCGACGCGTTTATGGAACGTATGAAAGCGCGTCCGGCAGTGGCGGCGGCGTTAACAGCTGAAGGGATTTAATCTGCTTGAAGTGAAAACGCCCTCTACTGAGGGCGTTTGTGTTTTACAGTTTCACCGCGGTGAAATAGTGCTCTGGTTTCGCAATACCTTCTTGCGCCGCAACCAGTTGCAGTTCGTACTCTTCCATTTTATTCGTCACAACCATTACGTCATAGACCGCAGCAGTCACGTGCTCAAGCGCTTCGCGAAGCGTGGCTCCCTGCAACAACTTCACCAGCAACAGGCCACTTGTCACATCGCCTACGCCAACTGGCTGGCGCTCGCCAAAGTCCACCAGCGGACGATGAATATGCCAGGCTTCATCGGCTGTCACCAACAACATCTCAAAGCGATCTTGCTGATAAGCGGCACGTGCCAGGTGTTTCACCAGTACAATTTGCGGGCCTTTGGAGATAAGTTCACGCGCCGTGGCAACCGCTTCTTCAACGGTATTCACTGCATGGCCGCTGAGAATTTCAAGCTCAATCAGGTTTGGCGCAATAATATCGCTGGCTGGTAGCGCATAGCGTGTATGGAATTCGGCTACACCAGGTGCGACGATACAACCCTTTTCAGGGTGCCCCATAACCGGATCACAGAAATACTTCGCCTGCGGATTCGCTTCTTTCACTTTGCGCACGATAGAAAGAATGTGTTCACCCTGCTCCGCAGAGCCCAGATAACCACTCAGCACCGCGTCACAACGCTGCAACTGACCGATATCTGCAATTCCCTGCACAATCTCACTGAGATGGCTGGCAGGCATGACGTCGCCTGTCCATTTTCCGTATTGGGTGTGATTGGAGAACTGAACGGTGTTCAGCGACCACACATTGGCGCCCAGGCGGCGCATCGGGAATTCGGCAGCACTATTACCGGCATGACCAAAAACCACATGGGACTGGATGGCAAGAATGTTTTTCATTTCTCTACTCGGGCTACTCTGGGAATATATCGCAAAAATAAAGGGCGTGGTTTCCCACGCCCTTCTGGTCTTTCTTAATTACTTCCAGCAAACGAGGCAGTAATTTTTCTTACCCCGGCGCAGCAAGGTGTAGCGATTGAACAGAATATCGCTATCAGCAAAGGTATATTCCGGGTCGGACTGCTTCTCACCGTTAATGGTGATAGCATTTTGCGCGATAGTTTTACGCGCCTGACCACGAGAGGGTTGCAGTTCAGAATCGACCAACGCTTGTTGTAAATCAGCGCCGCGTTCCATTTCAACCATTGGCACGCCGTCCTGAGCCAGTTGTTCAAGGTCAGCTTCGGTCAAATCGCTCAGGTTGCCGTTAAACAGGCTGCTGGTAATACGTTTCGCCGCTTCCAGACCTTCTTCACCGTGAACCAGACGAGTCACCTGCTCTGCCAGCACATATTGCGCACGCGGAGCCGCGCCACTGTTTTTGTCTTCTTCTTCCAGCGCGTCGATTTCTTCCAGACTCATGAAGGTGAAGAACTTCAGGAAGCGATAAACGTCGGAGTCCGCGGTGTTAATCCAGAATTGGTAGAATTTGTACGGGCTGGTTTTCTTCGGATCAAGCCAGACCGCGCCACCTTCGGTTTTACCGAATTTGGTGCCATCAGATTTGGTGATCAGCGGAACAGTCAGACCAAACGCTTGTTGCTGGTGCAGGCGACGGGTCAGGTCGATGCCAGAGGTGATGTTACCCCACTGATCGGAACCGCCAATTTGCAGAACCACGCCGTGCAGTTTGTTCAGGCAGGCGAAATCGTAACCTTGCAGCAGGTTGTAGGAAAACTCGGTAAAGGAGATGCCCACATCATCACGGTTCAGACGCTGCTTCACCGCTTCTTTGTTGATCATCTGGTTTACGGAAAAGTGCTTACCAATATCACGCAGGAAGGTCAGAACATTCATTCCGCCAAACCAGTCGTAGTTATTCGCCGCAACCGCTGAGTTTTCGCCACAGTCAAAATCGAGGAATGGTGCAACCTGGCGGCGGATTTTTTCAACCCACTCTTGCACGGTATCTTCGGTATTCAGTTTGCGCTCGGAGGCTTTAAAACTTGGATCGCCAATCAGGCCTGTTGCACCACCGACCAGCGCAACCGGTTTGTGACCCGCTTCCTGGAAGCGTTTCAGGCACAGCAGTGGAACCAGATGGCCCAAATGCAAGCTGTCAGCGGTAGGATCAAAGCCGCAATACAGAGCAATTGGCCCTTGCGCCAGTCGCTGTGCTAACGCTTCTTCATCCGTTACCTGGGCGACTAAGCCCCGCTCTTGCAATTGTTTTATCAAATTGATGCTCGCCATCAAATTCTCCATCTATATACGACTGCACCTTTACCGGTACACGGTTTTTCGCCTGGTGGCGAAAGGAGTTAATTTCTTAGGGGACATATAATAGAGAGCTGGCACGTGGAGTACCAGCGCTTAACACAACAAATTCCCGATGCTACGGAGCCAGGCGGTCTATTTTCCAGGCACTGCCGTCACGCTGGTATAAAAAACGATCGTGCAGGCGATGTTCACCGCCCTGCCAGAATTCCATTTGGTCAATCGTTACGCGATATCCGCCCCAGAAACTCGGTAGAGGAATTTCGCCCTGCTGGAATTTTTGTTTTAGTTCGAGGAATTTACTTTCCAGAATACCGCGCGCGGAAATACGGCTGGATTGTTTTGAAACCCAGGCGCCAATTTGGCTATCACGCGGACGGCTGTGGAAATATTTCAGCACTTCAATGGTGGATAAGCGTTCCGCCGTTCCCTGCACCATGACCTGGCGATCGAGCATATGCCAAGGGAAATGCAGACTGATTCGAGGATTCGTTTCGAGGTGATGCGCTTTGCGTGAACCAAGATTGGTGTAAAACACGAGTCCTCGTTCATCGAAGTGTTTGAGCAAAACAATGCGCTGATATGGCTGGCCGTTTTCATCAACGGTTGCCACTACCATCGCGGTAGGATCGGCAAGTTTTGCATCACATGCCTGAGCTAACCAGCGCTCAAACAAAGGCAGTGGTTGTTCGGTAAGATCAGTGCGGCGCAAACCACCTTTAGTGTATTCGCGGCGCAAATGCGCAATTTGTTGCAAAGAGTCGTTATCAGACATGGCTTTACGTCAGGCAATTGTCAGGTGGAGCTATTGTGCGCTCCACCCTCAAAAATCTCAATGTTTCGGATTTTGAAGCTGGCAATTATCCAGAACGACAGTGTCTTTACGGTAAACCGTGGCGGTATCGCCTTTCGACCAGAACACGTACACCCCGTCGGTATAACGCGTACCCGAGGCAGACAGACCCTGAGTCAGCGACAGGTATTCGTTGTCGTAGACAAAGTTGACCATCTGTTTCTGATTATTGAGTTTGACGGTAAGGGGTTTTTCGTCGCACTGATATTGCAGGGTATCGGTCTGCATACGCTCAACAAAGGTGTTGTAATAGCTGCATCCGGCGAGCATGAAAGGAATAGTGGCAATAAGTAGTTTTTTCATCTGCATGTCCTGAAGTTCTTATAATTTCTTATAAAAGGGGGGAGCTTAGCGTCCCCCATCACTTCAGTTTAGAGTTTTAGTGCTGTCGTGAATTTCAGTTAACTCCGATTCTTCAGGGAAGATGGAGCGGGTTTGCGGGAAATATGGCACCAATCACGCTAGCGGCTGTTGCACCGGTCACGGACGGCAGATTTCCCGGCAGGCCCGACATAGTACGGTACGCAAGCCAGGCGAATGCCAGTGCTTCCATATCATCGCCGCTAATGCCTGCATCATCAGTGGTTGTCACTTCGATTCCAGGCAGCAAACCACCTAAACGCGCCATCAGTAGCGGGTTACGGCTCCCACCACCGCACACCATCAGGCGTTCACAACCACCGCTTAATAAAACTTGCTCGGAAATAGTCACCGCGGTGAGTTCCGTGAGTGTGGCCTGAACATCTTCCCCGGCAAGCCCTGGGAATGCAGCCAACTGGCGTTCAAGCCAACCATAGTTGAAATACTCGCGACCGGTGCTTTTCGGCGCAGGCATGGCAAAGTACGGGTCACTAAGCATTTGCTGCAATAAAGGAATGATAACTTTACCGCTGCTCGCCCATTCGGCGTCTTTATCGTACGCCTTGCCGCGCTGACGCCAGATCCATGCATCAATCAACATATTTCCGGGGCCGGTATCAAACCCACGGATGGGTTGTTCCGGTATCAGCAAAGAAAGGTTGGCAATCCCACCGATGTTGAGCACCATGCGGTGTTCGGTCGGATGGGCTAATAAAGCATGATGGAATGCCGGAACCAGGGGCGCGCCTTGTCCACCAAGCGCCATATCGCGGCGGCGAAAATCCCCTACGACTGTCACACCGGTGCGCGCAACAATTTGGTTGTTATCACCAATTTGCATCGTGTGCGGCGCATCACCTTGCGGTTCATGCCAGACGGTTTGCCCGTGGCACCCGATAGCCGTGATGTCGGTATAAGTCAGCCCCTGTTCATCCATCAACGTTTGCACCGCTTCGGCGAACAATTTCCCCAGGCGATTATCGAGCTGCCCAAGCTGAGAAAGCGTTAACTGCTGCCCCTGACAGATCGCCAGAATGGCATTTTTGATATCTAAAGGAATCGGGTGGCTGTAACTCGCCTGCTGCGCAACAAGATGCTCATCAATCGCTGCCAGAACGACATCAATACCGTCCAGACTGGTGCCCGACATCACACCGATATAACGCCCTGATTTCATCTGTTACTCCTGTAGACTCGCCATTTTAGGGGGTTAACTCCATCATAAATTAACACTCAATTCGATGATTCATTAATACTTTTTAACAACAATGCGTGTGTCACAAAGAATATTGCGCTGGTTTAGGCACGGTTAAGTTAAGGTTTTTTAGTATCAATGCCATAATGCATCGGAACTAATTTTAAATTCAGCACCTAAATACCATATAATTTATCCATGAAGGATGCTCAGTTGGGCGTTTCAGGTGTTCAGGAGAGTCAAAAAATGATTTCACGTGTACTGGCAGTAACATTAGTTGGGTTAACTTTGGCTGGTTGCAGCAACACCAGTTCACTTTCCGGCGACGTGTACAGCGCCTCTGATGCCAAACAAGTGCAGAGCGTCACGTACGGTACGTTGGTTTCTGCTCGCCCTGTTCAGATTCAGGCAGGAAATGATTCAAACGTGATGGGTGCGATTGGCGGGGCTGTTCTGGGTGGCTTCCTGGGTAACACCGTCGGCGGCGGTACCGGTCGTTCACTGGCAACAGCTGCGGGTGCGGTAGCAGGTGGCGTGGCAGGTCAGAGTGTTCAGGGTGCAATGAACAAAACTCAGGGTGTTGAGCTGGAAATTCGTAAAGATGACGGCAACACCATTCTGGTTGTACAAAAACAAGGCGACACTAAATTCTCTGCGGGTCAACGTGTGAGAATCGCTAGTAACGGCAGCCAGACCACTGTTTCACCGAACTAATTAATGCTTCTATAAAGCAGAAAGCCTCGCTTTGCAGCGAGGCTTTCGATCAAAAAATTATTCTTTCGTCTGTAAATCAACGATGTTTTTTTCCAGCCGGTTTATCAGGTTAAGCAAAAGTGTCTGCTCTTCGGGGCTGATACCCAACAGAATTTCATCGCGCGTCTTTTTGATAACCGTTTCCATCTCAGTGATGATGGGATCTGCCCGCTCAGTGAGTTTAATACGCTTCGCGCGACGGTCGTTCGCACAAGTCTGACGAGAAATAAGACCTTTCTCCTCAAGTTGATCAAGTGTTCTGACCAATGATGGTTGCTCAATGCCGATCGCTTTGGCCAGTTGAATCTGCGACTGCTCGGGCGGCAACTGATGAATATTGTGCAACGTAACCCAATGCGTTTGTGTCAATTCAAGTGGTTTCAGGCGATGGTCAATCAGAGCACGCCAAATGCGCACCAATCGTGCCAGATCTGATCCTAATGGCGATTCCAATTTCATCTCCTTATAATTAGCTTGCTAACATATTATACTGATTTTAAACTACTGTGCAGGCTTTAATTGAAAAAACAAAATCCTTATTTTTGCTGACGTTATGCAACCAGCTATACTTTTAGTTTACATCTAAGTCAGGGGAAACGGCAGTCGTCCCCGGAATTTTAAAGGATTATCTGACGTGAGCTTTAATTTACTGACCTCAGGCTTACCCATTCAGGACCTGATTTTGGGTGCTTCTATCTACTTTCCCCCTCTTTTTAAAGCGGTTCTCGTTGGTTTTTTTATCTGGCTCATCCTGCATCATTTGTTACGTGACTGGATGTATTCCGGTGAAATCTGGCATCCGACATTAATGGATTTGTCGTTATTCTCACTCTCAGTCAGCGCAGGCCTGGTCATTTTGGTGGTGTGGTAAAGCATGAATATGAAAACAATTAAGTACTTTTCCACGCTGCTGGTTTTTGCTGTAGCCATAGTTGTTGGCTGGATGTTATGGAATTATTACATGCAATCACCGTGGACGCGAGATGGGAAAGTTCGCGCAGAGCAAGTCAGCATTACGCCGCAAGTTTCAGGGACCATTACAAAGCTTAATATTGAAGATAATCAGTTCGTCAAAGCGGGTTCGATTTTGTTCACCATTGACGTCACGCCTTACCACATTGCCGAACTCAACGCGCAGGCACAGTTAGCCCAGGCGCAGTCCGAACTGGGCAAGGCCAGCAACGAAGCCAATCGCCGCAAGAATTTGCCACGCAATTACATCTCTGCGGAAGATATGGATACCGCCAATATCAATGTCAAAGCCGCGCAGGCCGCAGTAAAAGCGGCTGAAGCCACGCTTGAACAGGCAAGATGGCAGATTACGCAAACGACCGTGACCGCGCCCGTTGATGGCTGGGTGACGAATCTTTCAACACGAACCGGCAATTACGCCACCGCCGGGCAGCCGGTATTTGCACTGGTCGATAGCCACTCTTTTTATGTTGTCGGGTATTTCGAAGAGACCAAACTTCGCCATATCCAACCCGGCAATGCCGCGCAAATCGTGTTGTATAGCGGCCATATTCCTTTAAGCGGCAAAGTACAAAGCATTGGTCGCGCCATCTACGATCAGAGTGTAGAAAGCGACAGCAATTTAGTGCCGGATATCAAACCCAACGTGCCCTGGGTGCGACTGGCCCAACGTGTTCCGGTGCGCATCAAGCTCGATGAGATTCCGCAAGGAGTCACATTAGTATCCGGCACCACCTGCACTGTATCCATTAAGCACTGACAGCACTGATGAAACTCGCAGCGTTGGCATGGCGAAATACACCCTGGGGCAAAGCAAACGCCGGGCAATGGCGTTATGCCCTGCGCAACGCCATTGCGATGTGTCTGGCATTAACCATCGCTTATTACCTGAATTTAGATGAGCCCTACTGGGCAATGACTTCAGCGGCGGTCGTGAGCTTCCCTACCGTCGGCGGCGTGGTCAGTAAAAGTCTGGGGCGCGTGGCAGGCAGTTTGATTGGTGCTATGGCCTCGCTGATTATTGCCGGGAATACGCTAAACGACCCGTGGCTATTTACTTTTGCTATGGCTGCGTGGCTGGCGCTGTGCACCTGGAGCTCAAGCCATTTCCAGAATAACGTCGCGTATGCCTTTATGCTGGCGGGCTACACCGCCGCGATTATCGCTTTCCCGATGGTGAATACGGTTGAAACCACGCAGCTGTGGGATATTACTCAGGCACGTGTTTGCGAAGTTATCGTCGGGATTTTATGCGGTGGTTTTATGATGATGGTGCTCCCCAGCACCTCTGACGGCACCACGCTACTGAGTGCGCTGCGAAATATGCATGCCCGTTTGCTGGAACACGCTTCGATGCTGTGGAAACCCGAAACCACCGATGCGATTCGCATGGCGCACGAAGGGGTTATCGGGCAGATTCTGACCATGAATCTTTTAAGGATTCAGGCGTTCTGGAGTCATTATCGTTTTCGCCGCCAGAATAATTTGCTCAATTATTTGATTCATCAACAACTCCGCCTCACCAGTGTTATCTCCGGCCTGCGTCGGATGTTGATGAATTGGCCTGACCCACCAGAAAATTTATGGCCAGTCCTGGAAGCCTTAATTAAAGAGCTGGCGCGGGAGGATACCCATAAATATCACATCGCCCGCCTGTTACAGCAGATTGCCCCCGGCGTCGATGATGACTATCGGTATCAGGCGTTCTGGCATCGTCTGCGTTATTTCTGCTGGTTGTATCTGAACAGTTCGCGATGGTTGCGTGAACTGGAAAATGCGACGCCTGTATCAGAGCTAGAACCACCGAAAACTCCGCCACTGGCGCGGCATACCGATAACACCGAGGCCTTGTGGAGCGCAATTCGCACCTTCTGCGTAATCACCGTGACCGGAGCCTGGTGTATCAGCACCCAATGGGATGGTGGGAGCGGTGCGCTATCGCTGGCGGCAATAAGCTGCGTGCTCTATTCGTCTGTCGCCTCGCCGCTTAATTCGCTCACCTTGCTGATGCGCACATTGCTATGGCTATCGCTATTTAGCTTCCTGGTGAAATTCGGCCTGATGGTGCAAATCACCGACCTCTGGCAGTTCCTGATTTTCTTATTGCCGCTGCTGGCGACCATGCAGTTACTCAAGCTGCAACAACCCAAGCTGGCGGGCTTATGGGGGCAACTGATCGTTTTCATGGGTTCGTTTATCGCAGTGACCAACCCGCCGGTTTATGACTTTGCAGATTTCCTGAATGATAATCTGGCAAAAGTGATAGGCGTGGGCCTTTCGTGGGTGGCGTTTTCCATTCTGCGACCGGGTTCAGACACGCGTAAGAGTCGCCGCCATATTCGGGCCTTGCGACGTGGTTTTGTCGATCAATTAAGCCGCAAACCCATCCACACGGAAAACCAATTTGAATCGCTCGCCTATCACCATATTAGCCAACTGAGTAACAGCAAAGATGAAACGGCGCGCCGCTGGCTGTTGCGTTGGGGAGTGGTGTTACTGAACTGCTCGCATGTAGTCTGGCAATTGCGGAGTTGGGAAACACGGTCCGACCCGCTTTCGCAGGTGCGTGATGTGTGTATTCATACCTTGCGGGACGTGATGAGTGAACGTGGGGTTCAGCAACGATCGCTGGCAGCAACGTTGCAGGAATTACAGAAAATGTCGGACACTCTGTCGCATCACCATAATTCGGATGCCCGAGAACTCGCCGGAATCATTTGGCGACTCTATTGTTCGCTTTCCCAACTGGAACAAGCGCCACCTGCCGGAACGTTGGCAGGCAGCCACTAGTTTTACTGGATAACGCCGCAAGCGTAGCGCGCCCCACCACCGCCAAGTGGTTTCGGTTGATCGGACATATTATCGCCATCAACATGCACCATTAACGCCTTGCCTTTTACATCATCGAGTTTTTTCAGGCGCGGTGCGGTAACAGGCTGGGTCGCGCTGCCGTCGTTATCAACCACCAGCACGGGTAAATCACCCAGATGACCAACACCCATTGGACCCATATGTTTGCCAGTATGTTCAGGATCAAGATGCCCACCGGCGGCTTCAGCGGCTGAAGGTTTGCCATCTTTCATAGCAGTATCACAGCTGCCTTTGGCGTGGACATGGAACCCATGCTCACCTGGGGGAAGTGTTCGCAGGTCCGGTGCAAAAACCAGTCCTTTATCGGTCTCGGTGATTTTGACATTGCCAAGAGAGTGACCAATCCCCTCAGCCGTGACGAGATTCATTTGAACGTCGGTGCTTGCAGCCTGAGCTGCTCCACAACTCAATAAGATCAGTAACGCCAGACTCATTCGCTTCATATTTATCTCCCGGATTCATTTTTACCCTGTTAAGCATAGGCCAGACAGGTGGAATCCTCCGGGAGATAACTATTTTTGCGGGTTATGGCACGTCGTAACCCAGAGCGGCTTTACGAATGCGGAACCATTGTTGACGGCTCATATCCAGGCTCAGAGAATGAATGGCTGAACGCACTCGTTCAATTTTACCGGAGCCGATAATTGGCAACGGTTTAGACGGCAAACGCATCACCCATGCGTAAACCACTTGCTCGATAGTTTCAGCACCAATCTCATTTGCTACCGCTTGTAACTCATCACGCAGCGGCTGGAAGGCTTCGTCATTAAACAGGCTACCACCGCCCAGACATGACCATGCCATCGGATGAACGCGCAACTGCTGGCATTGATCCAGCGTGCCATCAAGAATAGTCGGCTGATGTACCGGAGAAATTTCCACCTGATTGGTCGCAAGCGTAAACGGCAGACGCGATTGCAACAATGAAAACTGAGCAGGTGTAAAGTTTGATACGCCAAAGTGACGCACTTTGCCGCTCTGATGCAGCATAGTGAACGCTTCCGCCACTTCGTCAGCATCCATTAGAGGATCAGGACGGTGAATTAACAGCAGGTCCAGATAGTCAGTGGCCAGGTTCTGAAGTGACTTTTCCGCGCTGCTGATGATGTGAGATTTGTCGGTGATGTAGTGCCCCAAAGCGTGATCGGGTTTTGCCGTGGTAGCAATCCCACACTTCGTAACGATTTCCATTTTTTGACGCAGATGCGGAGCCAGGCGCATTGCCTCGCCAAACGCGGCTTCGCATTGATAACCACCATAGATATCAGCGTGGTCAGCAGTGGTAATACCCAGGTCGACATGCTCTTCAATAAAGCTGGCCAGTTGAGGGGCGGACATATTCCACTCCATCAAACGCCAATACCCCATCACCAGACGGGAAAGTTCTGGTCCCTGCGGGGAAATCGTAATGCGCTGTACCATAAAGCCTGTCCTCAGTGTTAAATGAATTCTGCGACTGAGTATAGAGGGATCAGGGAATTAAAAAAGTGAAGGTTGTTGCGGTTCTTCGGGGGATGCGCTCTTGTTTGCACGTAATTTACGCATTAAACGCTGGCGGCATAAGCGTAGCACTTCTTGTTTTTGCCCATCGCTCAGTTGCTGCCACTGAAAGCGTTCGTCACGGCTGCGCATACATCCACGGCAAAAGCCGCGCTCATCTGACTGGCAGATCCCGCGACACGGACTTTGTATCGGGAAAAACTCTAACTGTTCAGACACTCGCAAACCTCTTCAAGCACATTGCTTCAATTGAAGCCTGACACGCAGAATGTTGCAAGCGATGCGGTGAAATTAAGGTTCACCTAATCTTATTAAATTAGTCTACGTCCATTATATTCGTGTCGTACGGGCGTTATGGAAATCAATAAAAGGTTACAGTGTAACGAATCCAGATTTAACCTGTGCTGTGCCTTTTTCTTTACTCTGATTAATTCACTGTTCATAAAACGCGCGTAAGTAGCGTCTTTGAAACCGACTCCCATAAAGCATCCGGGTTAATTACCCCGCAATTGCTGCTCTGGATCGGGCTGGCTGGACTGGTGTCCGCATTGTTTCTGTCAGCGATTAAAATCCAGGCCTCGCGCTGGTGGTACACCCTACTCATCCGCCTGGTCGGCGTTCTGGCGGGACTGTTGATCATTATTCTGGTGGCTTCAGTTTTTTATAGAGATTACGCATCGCTGTTCATTAGTTACAAAAACATCGTAAAAATTCCCCCCTAAAAACTTGCGTTAGACCGACTGGTCTATTACAGTCTTTCCCCATGAACAGACATCCTGACCATGACACACGCGAACACCTCCTTGCGACCGGCGAGCAGCTTTGCCTGCAACGCGGGTTTACTGGCATGGGGTTGAGCGAGTTGTTGAGCACTGCCGAAGTCCCGAAAGGCTCTTTCTACCATTACTTTCGCTCTAAAGAAGCGTTTGGCGTGGCGATGCTGGAGCGCTATTACACGGCTTATAACCTGCGATTGCAGCAGCACTTTTCCTGTGGCGCGGGAACGTACCGCGAAAGATTGCTGGCCTGGTATCAGGAAACTGTTAACTGGTTTTCCCAGCACGGTAGCCTGATCAGCTGTTTGACGGTCAAACTTTCGGCAGAGGTTTGCGACCTTTCAGAAGATATGCGTGCGGCGCTGAATCAAGGCTCGGCACAAATTGTTTCCCAGCTTGCAGATGCACTGGAAAAAGGTCACGCAGAGAAAAGCCTGAAATTGACCGATTCCGCGTTCAGCCAGGCTCAGGTGATTTATGCCCTTTGGCTCGGAGCGAGCTTGCAGGCGAAGATTTCACGTAGCGCGATACCGCTGGAATGCGCCCTCGCCCACGTCACTCAATTATTAGCGGAGCCTGTCTCCTGACAGGCTTTTATTTCAGTACTTTTTATTTAATCAAACGGTAGACGACCGGTCTATTAGAGGCGTTTTATATGTCAGCAGATAAATTATTTACTCCACTGAAAGTGGGTGCTATTACCGCCCCGAACCGCATTTTTATGGCTCCACTGACCCGCCTGCGCAGCATCGTGCCGGGTGATATCCCGACGCCTTTGATGGGTGAATATTACCGCCAGCGTGCCAGCTCAGGGCTTATCATCAGTGAAGCGACGCAGATTTCAGCCCAAGCGAAAGGTTATGAAGGCGCACCAGGTTTGCATAGCGATGAGCAAATTGCTGCCTGGAAGAAAATTACGGCGGGCGTTCACGCCGCAGATGGCCGTATTGCTGTGCAACTGTGGCATACCGGTCGTATTTCCCACACCAGTATTCAGCCTGGACAGCAAGCGCCTGTTGCTCCATCCGCTCTTTCTGCCGGTACCCGCACTTCGCTTCGTGATGAAAACGGCCATGCCATTCGCGTCGATACATCCATGCCGCGCGCACTTGAGCTCAATGAAATTCCGGGCATCGTGAATGACTTCCGCCAGGCGGTAGGAAACGCACGTGACGCTGGTTTTGATATGGTTGAACTGCACTCTGCACACGGTTATTTGTTGCACCAGTTCCTCTCACCATCTTCTAACCATCGCACCGATGAGTACGGCGGTAGCCGTGAAAACCGCGCGCGCCTGGTGCTGGAAGTGGTTGATGCTGTGAGCAAAGAATGGAGCGCTGACCGTATTGGTATTCGTGTCTCTCCAGTCGGTTCATTCCAGAATGTGGACAACGGCCCGGATGAAGAAGCCGATGCGTTGTATCTGATTGAAGAACTGAACAAACGTGGCATCGCTTATCTGCACATGTCTGAACCAGACTGGGCCGGCGGCAAGCCATACACCGAGGCATTCCGTCAGAAAGTACGCGAATGTTTCAACGGTGTGATCATTGGTGCAGGCGCTTATACCCCAGAAAAAGCAGAAGCATTAATCGAAAAAGGTTTGATTGACGCTGTCGCGTTTGGCCGTGATTACATCGCGAACCCTGATTTGGTTGAGCGCCTGCATCACAATGCAGAACTCAACGCCCAGCGCCCTGAAACCTTCTACGGCGGTGGCGCTGAAGGTTATACCGATTATCCGACCTTATAATCAGAGTCTTCCGTTGATAGCGGCGTTTATTCGCCGCTATACTTACCTCACATTTAGAAATTAACCTTCTAATTCTTCGAGGAATTTATGCGCTTACTTCATACCATGCTGCGTGTCGGCAACCTGCAACGCTCCATCGAGTTTTACACTAACGTACTGGGCATGACCCTACTGCGTACCAGCGAAAACCCTGAATATAAATACTCTCTGGCCTTCGTGGGCTACGGTCCGGAAACGGAAGAAGCGGTTATTGAGCTGACTTATAACTGGGGCACCGAAAGCTATGATTTGGGAAATGCCTACGGTCACATCGCCCTGAGCGTTGATAATGCAGCCGAAGCTTGCGAACGTATTCGCCAAAACGGTGGCAATGTGACGCGTGAAGCGGGCCCGGTAAAAGGCGGCTCCACCGTTATCGCTTTCGTGGAAGATCCAGACGGCTACAAAATTGAGCTGATCGAAAGTAAAGACGCTGGCAAAGGTCTGGGTCACTAATACCCGAGTAGCGGGCATTTTTGCGCCCGCTACTGCAACCCTCCCTAAAATTTGCCATAATGCGCGCTGCTTTTTCCCCGTATTAAGAGATCCTGATGTCTGACAACACGCAACTGCATAGCCTGTGCGACCGTTTTCGTGGTTTTTATCCGGTAGTCATTGATGTAGAAACTGCTGGCTTCAACGCGAAAACCGATGCTTTACTGGAAGTCGCAGCCATCACTTTAAAGATGGATCAAGACGGCTGGTTATCGCCGGATGAAACCCTGCATTTCCATGTCGAACCGTTTGAGGGTGCCATCCTTCAGCCTGAAGCGCTGGCCTTTAATGGTATCGACCCGCACAACCCGTTGCGTGGTGCCGTCAGCGAATATGATGCGCTGCATGCGATTTTCAAAATGGTGCGTAAAGGCATCAAAGACAGCGGATGCAACCGTGCGATTATGGTCGCCCATAACGCCACATTCGATCACAGCTTTATGATGGCAGCGGCAGAACGCGCATCACTCAAACGTAACCCGTTCCATCCGTTTGTCACCTTTGATACCGCCGCGTTAAGCGGACTGGCATTAGGTCAAACGGTGTTGGCCAAAGCGTGCATCGCCGCGGGCATGCCGTTTGACAGCAGCCAGGCGCACTCTGCTCTGTATGACACCGAGCAAACAGCACATCTGTTTTGCGAAATCGTCAATCGCTGGAAACGCTTAGGTGGATGGCCTCTTCCGCTTCCGGCAGAACCTGAATCGTAAGCATAAAAAAAGCGACCCAAACCGGTCGCTTTTTTATTAGCACAAAACACATGAGCAAATAATTACTCTGCGTCTGGCTCTTCAGATTTATGCTTCGCTGCGGTCTCTTTAATCAGAGATTGCAACTCACCACGCTGATACATTTCGATGATGATGTCGCAGCCGCCAACCAGCTCGCCATCAACCCACAGCTGCGGGAAAGTCGGCCAGTTTGCGTATTTTGGCAGCTCAGCACGGATGTCTGGGTTCTGTAAAATATCAACGTATGCAAAACGCTCGCCACAGGCAGACAGCGCCTGCACAGCCTGGGCAGAGAAACCACAGCTAGGCAGTTTCGGAGAACCTTTCATATAAAGAAGAATTGGGTTCTCGGTGATCTGTTGTTGGATTTTTTCAATAGTGCTCATTGCTTGCTTCCTCAAACCAAGTACTGGCATTAGCCTGCCATTGTAGCGATTGACACCCTCTCCAGAAAACACCATTTTTTACAGGGTTTTTCTGTGCTGCGCGATGGAGGGACAACATGCATCAAGAATAACACTTTTCCCGCGGCTGCAAATCAGGAAATAACTATAAGCACGATCAATAAATAGCCTCACAACCATTAGTTTGGTCATTTTTTTTGCGTTCGGTAACGAAACAGGAAGAGGAATCGAAAAAGGTTATTAACTTTATTGCGCCTTATGGATTAGAATCGGCGGGTTTCGCAAAATCATACACGGGCATGATGGTATTTATCATGCATTTATTTTAACCAGGGGAATGTCGAGTGGCGCGGATAACAAAAACATCTATCACGCTCTGTGCTCTGCTATTTACCTTGCCGTATATACCATTGACGCAGGCGTCTGAACACGCTCGTCCCGTGGTCGCGCAAAAGGCGCACGTTGTGAAATCCACAACGAAGAGCACAGAAAAGAGCAGTAAGAGTAAACAGAAAACCACTACCGCCAGCAAGAAAAGCACCACCACCAGGACCGCAAGCAAGAAAAAAGAAACCGCTGCCGCGAAAAGTAAAACCGCTAAAAATGCCAGCAGCACCAAAACCAAGAGTCTTGCCAAAACCGACCGCAAAAAATCCTCTCAGCTCGCAAAAGTCCAGCCTGTTACTTTCACCGAAAAATGCAGTAAACCTCGCAAAGGTTACAAAACGCGTTGTGTGAAAGTTAAAGCAGAACATCCAACGACTATTGCTCAGGCGCATAAAGTCCGCGTGCAAAAAGCACAAAAAACGGCAATGAATAAATTGATGGGCCAGATTGGCAAACCGTATCGCTGGGGAGGCACGTCGCCAAATACCGGCTTCGATTGCAGTGGTCTGGTTTACTACGCTTATAAAGATCTGGTGAAATTCCGCATTCCGCGCACCGCGAACGAGATGTATCATCTGCGTGATGCTTCTTCAGTAGACCGTGGCGAACTGGAAACAGGCGATCTGGTCTTCTTCCGCACCCGTGGTCGCGGCACCGCTGATCACGTTGGCGTGTATGTTGGAAATGGCAAATTCATCCAGTCACCTCGCACGGGTCGCGATATTCAAATCACGTCTTTAAGTGAAGATTACTGGCAGCGCCATTATGTGGGTGCCAAACGCGTTATGACCTCAAAAACCATTCGCTAATCCCTCTTCGTAAAAACTCGCACTTGCCCATAAACGGGTGAGTGCGTTTCTCTTTTGCTTTTCCTTTCAATTTGTTAACCTAAACCCGCACTAAAAGTGTTTATTTAACAATAGATACCCTAACTCATTTGAGTCAACGATGCGGCTCGAAGAATGACGGGTAATAAGGAGTTTGCAATGTCGTTCGAATTACCTGCACTACCATATGCGAAAGATGCTTTAGCCCCACACATCTCTGCCGAAACGCTGGAATACCATTACGGTAAGCACCATCAAGCCTACGTCACTAACCTGAACAATCTGGTTAAGGGCACCGCGCTTGAAGGTAAAACTCTGGAAGAGATCGTTCGTACTTCAGACGGCGGCGTATTCAACAACGCAGCACAGGTGTGGAACCACACATTCTACTGGAATTGCCTGGCACCAAACGCAGGTGGCGAGCCAACAGGCGCACTGCTGGAAGCCATCAATAAATCTTTCGGTAGCTTTGCTGAGTTCAAACAGCAGTTTACCGACGCGGCTATCAAAAACTTTGGCGCGGGTTGGACCTGGCTGGTTAAGCAAGAAGATGGCGCATTAGCTATCGTTTCAACGTCTAATGCCGGCACCCCGCTGACCACTGCGGCAAAACCGCTGTTGACGGTAGACGTATGGGAACATGCTTACTACATCGACTACCGTAATGCTCGTGCAGGCTACCTTGAGCATTTCTGGGCGCTGGTAAACTGGGAATTTGTTGCGAAGAATCTGGCAGCGTAATACCTAAATGATATGGGCCGCGATTGCGGCCCATTTTAATCAGTGCAGTACGGCGGTTAGCGCGCCACATACGATCAGTGCCAGAACAATAACCGTTGTGGTGATTGAAAATTTCAAATCTGTACTCATCAATAAACTCCTTTTAATTACCTTACAATCGGTGTGTCAGAGTGATTTTCCCACAACCAGAAATAAAAATCCTCCTGGTTTTAACCTGATATCGCTTTTCCCTCTTCCACTTTTCTTCCGGATAGGCCAAAATCCCTCGCTAATTTATTGCGTACCATCAATTCTATGCCCTCCTTCCGTTTTATGTCGCAATCCCGGCATACCCGCAACCCAAACGTTGCCTCAGGAGTCAGTGTACGCAAACGTTTAACATATTAGTTATCAGGAGTTTACGATATGGCCTGGAGTGAAATTTAATGGCGACAATCAAGGACGTGGCGAAGCGCGCAAACGTTTCCACTACAACCGTATCACATGTGATTAACAAAACTCGCTTTGTGGCGGAAGAGACTCGCAATGCGGTCTGGGCGGCAATCAAAGAATTGCACTATTCACCCAGTGCCGTCGCACGCAGTCTTAAAGTTAATCACACCAAAACGATTGGTCTGCTTGCCACTTCCAGCGAAGCCCCTTATTTCGCCGAGATCATCGAAGCCGTGGAAAATAGCTGCTTTGAAAAAGGCTATACCCTGATTCTGGGCAATGCGCACAACAACTTTGAAAAACAGCGCGCTTATTTATCAATGATGGCGCAAAAGCGCGTCGATGGTCTGCTGGTGATGTGTTCTGAGTATCCGGAATCACTGCTGACCATGCTCGAAGAATATCGCCATATCCCAATGGTGGTGATGGACTGGGGCGAAGCTCGCGCAGACTTCACCGACTCTGTGGTCGATAACGCGTTCCACGGCGGTTATCTGGCCGGGCGTTATTTGATTGAACGTGGCCACCGTGAAATTGGCGCCATTCCGGGCCAAATGGAACGTAACACCGGCGGCGGTCGTCATGCAGGCTTTATGAAAGCGCTGGAAGAAGCCGGTATCGCCATTCCAGAAAACTGGATTGTTCAGGGCGACTTTGAGCCAGAGTCTGGCTACCGTGCGATGCAGCAGATCCTCGGCCAGTCTCATCGTCCAACGGCAGTATTCTGTGGCGGGGATATTATGGCAATGGGCGCGATTTGTGCCGCTGATGAAATGGGTCTGCGTGTGCCGCAGGATATTTCAATTATTGGCTACGATAACGTGCGTAACGCCCGTTTCTTCTCGCCAGCCCTGACCACCATTCACCAGCCAAAAGATTCGTTGGGTGAAACGGCGTTTAACATGTTGCTGGACAGAATCGTCAACAAACGCGAAGAGTCGCAGTCCATTGAAGTGCATCCGCGCCTGATTGAACGCCGCTCCGTAGCCGACGGCCCGTTCCGCGATTACCGCCGCTAAAATAGCGTAGGTCGTACAGCAGCGTCATCCGACAGTTCTGACGTAAATGGTGGATGACGCCTACGGCTTATCCACCCTACTAACTCTGTGAATCAGCGCTGTCAGGCTCCTGCAACCACTCCTGATTCATCGTCTCACTATCTCCCAGATAATCTAATAACCAGGCTAGCGCGGGTGACGCATCATTTTGCTTCCACGTCAGGCAACACGCGGCATCCGGGAATGGGTTATCCAGCGTCAGCTCGCACCATTTACCAGAATCTACCCACGGTCTGGCGATATGCAATGGCACCATACCGATACACAAACCTGCACTCAGGCAATCGGAACCCGACTCCCAGTCTGGCACCACTACACGCCGCTGGTTATCCAGCAGCCAGGTAATACGTTTTGGTAAGGAACGCGAGGTATCTTCCAGAACCAGCGACGGCCAGGCACGTAAGTCGTCATCACTTAATGTACCGCCTTGTACCGCCAGGGGATGATTTGCAGCCACCACGCAACGCCAGCTCAGTGTCCCCATGTCCCGGAAGGCAAAACGCCCACCGACAGGAATGGCCTGCGTTGCGCCAATCGCAACTTCAACGCGCCCATCCGCCAGCGCGTCCCACACACCGTTAAACACTTCCTGATAAATATGCAGCTCGATATCCGGGAAATGACGGTAGAAATCCAACACCAGCTGGCGCGTGCGCTCCGGTTTTACAATATTATCGACCGCAATCGCCAGGTGTCCGCGCCATCCATTTGCGATCTGCTGGCACTGCTGCCGTGTCGTCATCATTTTTTTGATAACAGAGCGCCCTTCCTTCAAAAAAAAGACGCCTGCGGGGGTTAATTCGACATCACGATGACGGCGTTCAAACAGTGGAACTGCCAACCACTCTTCCAATTGCCGTACCGTATAGCTGATGGCAGACGGAACGCGGTGCAACTCTTGTGCGGCACCGCTGAAACTGCCATTGCGCGCCACCGCATCTATCACTTCCAGCGAATATTCAGACCACATTTTTCTGCTCACAAATTTTTTGAACGCAATAGACAAATATTAGCGTTTCACAAGCGTAATTGCACTCCGTACACTCTCGCGGCAATCAACCTGCAAGATAAATCAAGAGAAAAACATGCAACCATCAAAAGGATTTCTTATCTGGCTGGCCGGATTAAGTGTGCTGGGGTTCCTCGCCACAGACATGTATCTGCCTGCTTTCGCGGCTATTCAGCAAGATTTACAGACCGATGCTTCCGCGGTGAGCGCAAGCCTGAGTTTGTTCCTTGCTGGATTTGCGTTCGCCCAGTTAATGTGGGGGCCGCTGTCTGACCATTTCGGCCGCAAACCTGTGTTACTGGCCGGGTTGAGTATGTTTGCCATCGGTTGTATCGGCATGTTGTGGGTCGAAAGCGCCACCGCGCTGCTGGTCCTGCGCTTTGTACAGGCCGTTGGCGTGTGTTCTGCGGCGGTGAGCTGGCAGGCACTGGTGACAGATTACTACCCGGCAAACCGCGCAAATCGTATTTTCGCAACAATTATGCCGCTGGTTGGTTTGTCTCCGGCACTGGCACCGCTGCTCGGTAGCTGGATTTTGACTCACTTCGACTGGCAGGCGATTTTCGCGACCCTGTTTGCTATCACCCTGGTGTTGATGATCCCTACGCTGCGCCTGAAACCACGGACTCAGCATCATCCGCAAACTGAAGACAACAAAGTCAGCTTTATGTCGTTGCTGCGCAATCGCGTATATAGCGGCAACGTATTGATTTATGCCGCGTGTTCCGCAAGCTTCTTTGCCTGGTTGACCGGTTCCCCATTCATCCTGAACGATATGGGTTACAGCCCGGCGGCAATCGGCCTGAGCTACGTGCCACAAACCATTGCCTTCCTGATTGGCGGTTACGGTTGTCGCAGCGCACTGCAAAAATGGAACGGCAAGCAAATGCTGCCCTGGCTGCTGGCTTTATATACGCTGAGTATTTTCGGCACCTGGGCGGTTTCGATAAGCGGTCACGCGACCCTGACGCTGCTGCTGATCCCATTCTGTATCATGGCAATAGCCAACGGCGCAATTTACCCCATTGTTGTCGCTTCCGCACTGTTGCCGTTCCCACAGGCCACGGGTAAAGCCGCTGCGCTGCAAAACACGCTGCAATTGGGCCTGTGCTTCCTGGCAAGTTTGATGGTGTCCTGGCTTGTGGCAACGCCGCTGCTGACGACCACCAGCGTGATGCTGGTGACCATTGCGCTGGCAATGTTAGGTTATCTGATGCAGCGCCGTAAAAATGCAGAGGTCTGGCAACCTGCTGAATCCGATGCGCATTAATGATATTAGTGAATAACTTAGCGTGCTAACAATATTTCATTGAATCACTAAACAGGCGAGCCTATACTCATTAACGGCTCGGTTGTCAGCACAATTATAATGAAATCGTGACGGGAGCCTTTGTGCTCCCGTTTGTTGTTTTGAGAGCTTTTTTTTGTGGGCACTCGCCCCTTTCTCTGTTCTACGTCGGATATCAGGCTCACGGTTTTTTCCGTGACATTTCTCACATGCCCAAAATAGCGTCTACGCTGTTTGAAGGTTCCTCACACACTGGTGATGGAGAAGCTATGAGTTCATCGTGTATAGAAGAAGTCAGCATAAGAAATAACCCGTGGTATCGAATTGTTAACGAAATGCTTGCTAAAGCCGGTGTGGAAATCAACGGCCCGCGCCCTTTCGATATCCAGGTTAAGCACCCCGATTTTTTTAAACGCGTCCTGCGAGAGGGTTCACTCGGGCTGGGTGAAAGCTATATGGACGGTTGGTGGGACTGCGAGCGTCTGGATATATTTTTCAATAATGCCATTCGTGCAGGACTCGAGGATCAACTTCCCCGCCATTTAAAAGACACGCTACGCATTGCCGCTGCCCGGATAATGAATCTGCAATCAAAAAAACGCGCCTGGATTGTTGGCAAAGAACATTACGATCTCGGCAACGATTTATTTAGCCGCATGCTTGACGAGCATATGCAATATTCCTGTGGTTACTGGAAAGAAGCCACCACGCTCAGCGATGCGCAGAACGCCAAACTAAAAATGATCTGCGATAAACTGCAACTGGAACCAGGGATGACGCTGCTGGATATTGGTTGCGGTTGGGGTGGTCTTGCGCAATATGCTGCCCGACATTACGGTGTCGCGGTGCACGGTGTCACGATCTCTGCCGAACAACAAAAAATGGCGCAGGAACGGTGTGCGGGTCTTGATGTCACTATTTTGCTGCAAGACTATCGCGAACTGGATATGCAATTTGACCGCATTGTTTCCGTCGGCATGTTTGAACATGTCGGGCCAAAAAACTATGCCACCTATTTTAGTGTCGTCGACCGTAATCTGAAACCGGAAGGGATTTTCCTGCTGCACACCATTGGTTCCAATAAAACCAATAACAGCGTGGATCCGTGGATTGATAAATATATCTTCCCGAATGGCTGTCTGCCGTCGGTGTGCCAAATTGCACAATCCAGTGAAAAGCATTTCGTGATGGAAGACTGGCATAACTTTGGTGCCGATTACGATAAAACCTTAATGGCCTGGAATGAGCGTTTCTTGCAGCACTGGCCTGAAATCGCCGATAACTATTCCGAACGTTTTAAACGCATGTTTAGTTATTATCTGAATGCCTGTGCCGGAGCCTTCCGCGCCCGTGATATTCAGCTTTGGCAAATAGTCTTTAGTCGCGGCATTGAAGACGGCTTACGAGTTCCTCATTAATGAGTAATGGCCCCGGTATCTCCGGGGTCACTATTTACTGCAACTCTGTAGCATTTTCTTAACAAAGCGTGACCCTCCTCACGTTTCCTGGTCTCCTTTCTTCCTGAGTTTGATCCCGTTAACACTTATTCGTTTCTCAGTTGGAAACCGGTTTCCGTTTTGTTTCACAATACCCGCACTTCCCGAAACAATAACAAGGATACCGCCATGAGCATCTACCAAAAAATGGTCAATGTGATTGAGCACAAAGTCACCCCCATGGCCGGAGCAATGGGTTCTCAGCGCCATGTCATCGCTATCCGCGATGGTTTTATCTCAGCTCTGCCGTTCATGATTATCGGTTCGTTCTTGTTAGTGTTTATTTTCCCTCCGTTCTCGCCTGACAGCACCTGGAGTTTTGCCCGCTCGTGGCTGAATTTCTCGCTCACTTATCGTGAACAACTCATGCTGCCGTTTAACCTCAGCATGGGCGTGATGACGTTCTTTATCTCCGTCGGTATCGGCGCAAGTCTTGGCAAGCACTACAAGCTCGACCCTATCATGACGGGCCTGTTGGCATTTATGGCCTTTTTGCTGGTCGCCGCCCCTTATAAAGACGGGCAGATTTCGACGCAGTATTTCTCGGGCCAGGGCATCTTTACCGCGCTGATTACGGCGATTTACGCCAGTGAAATGTACGCGTTCTTAAAACGCCACAACATCACTATTCGCCTGCCAAAAGAAGTGCCTACCGGCGTGGCGCGCTCCTTTGAAATACTGATCCCGGTGGTGGTGATTGTCGCCACGCTGCACCCTCTGAACCTGTTCATCGAGTCCACCACCGGCATGATTATTCCTGAAGCCATTATGCACCTTTTAGCGCCACTGGTTTCAGCATCAGACTCCTTGCCTGCGATTCTGATTTCAGTATTTATCTGCCAAATCCTGTGGTTTGCTGGTATTCACGGCGCGTTAATCGTCACCGGGATTATGAACCCGTTCTGGATGGCTAACCTTTCCGCTAACCAGACGGCGCTTGCCGCGGGTAATGTTCTGCCGCACATCTATCTGCAAGGTTTTTGGGATCACTATCTGCTGATTGGCGGCGTAGGTTCAACGCTCCCGCTGGCCTTCTTATTGCTGCGTAGCCGTGCCATTCACCTGCGCACCATCGGCAAAATGGGTGTGGTTCCTAGCTTCTTTAACATCAACGAACCGATTCTGTTCGGTACGCCAATCATCATGAACCCGCTGTTTTTCCTGCCGTTTACGCTGGTGCCGATGATTAACGCAACACTGGCCTATATCGCGACCAAATTAGGTTGGGTTGCTCAAGTGGTATCGCTCACTCCGTGGACAACGCCTGCGCCGATTGGGGCCTCGTGGGCCGCAAACTGGGCGGTAAGTCCCGTAATCATGTGTCTAATTTGTATGGTCATGTCGGCTGTGATGTATTACCCATTCCTGAAAGCTTACGAACGCACTCTGATCAAACAGGATGAAGAGCGTAGCGCGCAGGAAAGTGAAAACCCGATTACCGTGAACTAACCAACTACTTTTGCCTGCCGGTATGGCAGGCTCGTCCGTCACAAGAGGAACTGTAATGAAATACGTATTTCCTGAAAATTTCTGGTGGGGCAGCGCAAGTTCAGCGCCACAAACCGAAGGCGAAACCCTCTCTTTTGGCAAGTCCGCCACTATCTGGGATCAATGGTATAAGGAACAACCAACCCGCTTCCACAACGGCGTAGGCCCAGCAGATACTTCCACATTCTACAAAAACTGGAAGCAAGATATCGCCCTGCTCAAAGAGCTGAATCACAACACCTTCCGCACCTCGATTTCCTGGGCACGTCTGATTCCTGAAGGCCGTGGCGCGGTTAACCAGGAAGCCGTTACCTTCTACAATCAGGTTATCGACGAACTGGTGGCGCAGGGCATTAAACCGTTTATCAACCTGTTCCACTTTGATATGCCGATGGTTATGCAGCAGCAAGGCGGCTGGGAAAATCGTGACGTTGTCACGGCCTACGCGGAATTTGCGAACGTTTGCTTCGAGCTGTTTGGCGACCGCGTGAAGCATTGGTTCACGTTCAACGAGCCGGTCGTGCCTGTCGAAGGCGGCTATCTGTATGATTTCCATTACCCGAACGTGGTGGATTTCAAACGTGCTGCAACCGTTGCCTACCACACCATGATTGCCCACTCCCTGGCGGTAAAGGCTTACCACGAGCGTAATGACGGCGGCGAAATTGGGATCATCCTCAACCTCACCCCTTCTTACCCGCGTTCGCAAAACCCTGCGGATGTTAAAGCGGCAAACATCGCTGACCTGATGTTCAACCGCAGCTTCCTCGACCCGGCTTTGCGTGGTGAATATCCGCAAGAACTGGTTGCGCTGCTGAAAGAACATGGTCAACTGCCTGAGTGCCAGGCGGGTGACAAAGAGCTGCTTGCAGCGGGTGTCGTCGATTTACTGGGTATCAACTACTACCAGCCGCGCCGCATCAAATGCCGCGACTCACTGGTTAACCCGGACAGCCCGTTTATGCCGGAATGGTTCTTTGAAGCCTACGAAATGCCGGGCCGCAAAATGAACCCGTATCGTGGCTGGGAAATTTACGAGCAAGGGATTTACGATATTCTCACCAACCTGCGTGAAAATTATGGCAACCCAAATTGCTATATTTCTGAGAACGGCATGGGCGTTGAAAACGAACAGCGTTTCGACGAGAACGGCCAGATTCAGGATGACTACCGCATTGATTTCGTGCGCGATCACCTGAAATGGCTGCATAAAGGCATTAGTGAAGGCAGTAATTGCCTGGGTTATCACATGTGGACGTTTATTGATAACTGGTCCTGGTGCAATGCATACAAAAACCGTTATGGCTTTGTCTCGTTAAATCTTGAGACTCAGCAACGCACTATCAAGAAAAGCGGTGAGTGGTACAAAGCAACTTCCGCAGAAAATGGCTTTAACGATCGTACGTAATCTCAGTATTCGGGCCGCAAGGCCCGTTTCTGGCTGAGAAGCGGGAAACTCACACCATGTCGAATATTAATGATGTAGCACGCCTTGCACAGGTTTCTAAAGCCACCGTTTCGCGTGTTTTAAGCGGCAGTCGCGGCGTGAAAGAAGAGAGTCGCCAGGCCGTTTTGCGCGCGGCAGAAATACTTAACTACAAGCCCAATGCGATTGCTCAATCTTTGAGTTCCCAATCAACCAATTGCATTGGCGTAATCTGTGCCACCGAGCATATTCAGCAGTCCACAGGCTACCTGCAAGCGCTGGAGAAACAGCTTAACCAGCATCATAAACACCTGCTGTTACGCTTCGCTAATGACCACGACAGCGTGGCGCTGGCGGCTCAGGAACTTTCAAACGGCTTATGTGATGCGTTGCTGGTTGTGGGGGCGCGTTTCTCACTCCCTCCGCTCGACGACGATATTATGCTAATTGATTGCCTGAGCGGTTCGAATGCGCTGAGTATTCAATGCGATCACGTTTTCGCGGCAGAAACCGCCGTGCACTATTTGTGTAACCAGAAACGGCGGCAAATCGCCCTGATAAACTTTGCCAGCGGTGAAGCGGCAGCCCAAACTCTTGAAGGTTATCACCAGGCGCTGCACAACCACGTGGTGCCTTTTAACCGGCAGTTGGTGATTGAGGATGAATCCTCGGTGCGCATCGCGCTGCAACGGCTGATCAATCGCGGTGTGAAGTTTTCCGCATTGTTAGTGACCGATGACACGCAAGCGCAGGAAGCCGTGATGATGCTAAATCAGTACCAGTTACAAGTGCCTGAACAAGTGATGGTATTCAGTCTTGATGGTTCAACCCGAATGCCGGGGGCAAACGCCATTCCAGCGATTAAATATCCCCTGGAAAGTATTGCGCGTCGGGCGGTGGAATTATTGCTTGGGGATCGGCATACCAGTGATTTGGTGCGCGGAAGTTTGTTGATTGCATAAGAAAGTCGGATGTCGCTTACGCTAATCCGACCTAACGCTCGAAACTACAGGGTGGATAAGCCGTAGGCATCATCCACCGTTTCAACATCACGCCTTCGGTACCAACGCATCCAATGTCGCTTCACGCTGCGCGAGCACGCGCTCGACGGTGTCAACTATCGCCTGGGTTTGCGGGTCGATTTCGATATTAATACGATTCCCCAGTTTTTTACTGCCAAGTGTGGTGCGCTCAAGCGTTTCCGGAATTAAATGTACGCAGAAACGCGAAGCTGTGACTTCACCGACTGTCAGGCTAATACCATCAATGCCGATATATCCTTTATGCAGAATATATTTCATCAAGGTTTTATCGCGCATTTTAAACCAGATCTGGCGGTTATTTTCTGAGGTCAGAATCTTTGCTACTTCAGCGGTCGTCATAATATGACCGGACATAAGATGCCCGCCGATTTCATCATTAAATTTAGCCGCGCGTTCGACGTTAACACTATCACCCACAACTAACTCGCCGAGATTGGTAATACGCAGCGTCTCTTTCATTAAATCAAAGCTGACGTGGTTGCCATTGATTTCGGTGACGGTCAGGCAACAGCCGTTGTGTGCCACCGACGCGCCTGTTTCAAGGCCAGGTAACATCTCATCTGGCATTTCAATTACGTGGGTCCGGAAATTGGGTTTCTCATCAATGGAGACCAGGGTCGCAGTACCCTGCACAATACCTGTAAACATCGTCAAACTCCTGGTAATTATTCGGCTGCTGATAATTCGTAATGCAGCACTTTAACAGTTGGAAAAACAGCTTGCCAGCTATCCGCACTACCCCACCATTATTTGGCTGGCGTATTCGTTTTCTGCCGCTACAATAGTCAGGCTAATTCCCCTGCAATTCCTATTTTTCTGCCATTTCTGGCGGTCTTGTTGTCTTTCTAATAACTAATAATAATCAGGTGTTAAAAATGCAGAAGTACATAGTTGAAGCCCGCTAGCTGCTCGCGCTGGCGATACCTGTCATCCTCGCGCAAATCGCACAAACCTCGATGGGCTTTGTCGATACCGTGATGGCCGGTGGCTACAGCGCAACCGATATGGCCGCTGTGGCAATCGGTACCTCTATTTGGCTACCCGCTATTCTGTTCGGCCATGGTTTGTTAATGGCGCTGACGCCTACCGTGGCACAACTCAACGGGTCTGGTCGCCGTGAGCGTATCGCGCACCAGATTCGCCAGGGCTTCTGGCTGGCTGGCATTGTTTCGGCGCTGATCATGATTGTGCTGTGGAACGCGGGTTATATCATCCATGCGATGAAAAATATCGACCCACAACTGGCCGATAAAGCCGTTGGCTACTTGCGTGCATTGCTATGGGGCGTCCCGGGGTATTTATTCTTCCAGGTGGCGCGTAACCAGTGTGAAGGCCTGGCGAAAACCAAACCCGGCATGGTGATGGGTTTTATCGGTTTACTAGTCAACATTCCAGTTAACTACATCTTTATTTACGGTCATCTTGGCATGCCCGAACTCGGCGGCGTAGGCTGCGGTGTCGCAACGGCTGCCGTATATTGGGTGATGTTCTTCAGCATGATTTCCTATGTGAAGAAAGCCCGCTCGATGCGCGATTTGAAGTTGCCAAAAGGCTTCATTAAACCCGACTGGAAAGTGATGTATCGCTTAACCCAACTGGGGCTGCCGATTGCGCTGGCGCTGTTCTTTGAAGTGACGCTGTTCGCCGTGGTCGCGCTACTGGTTGCGCCTCTGGGGATTATCGATGTGGCTGGGCACCAGATTGCCCTTAACTTCAGCTCGCTGATGTTTGTCCTGCCGATGTCCCTTTCTGCGGCGGTCACGATACGCGTAGGCTTCCGTCTGGGCCAGGGTTCAACGCTCGACGCGCAAACGGCGGCCTGGACCGGCATCGGCGTGGGAATGTGTATGGCGATGCTGACTGCGATTTTCACGGTAGTGATGCGCGAACACATCGCCCTGCTCTACAACAGCAATCCTGAAGTTGTCGCGCTGGCTGCGCACTTGATGCTGCTGGCGGCGGTGTATCAGCTTTCTGATTCTGTGCAGGTTATCGGCAGCGGCGTGCTGCGCGGCTATAAAGATACACGCTCGATTTTCTTTATCACGTTTATCGCCTACTGGGTGTTGGGATTGCCAAGCGGTTACATTCTGGCGCTGACGGACTGGGTGGTTGAACCGATGGGCCCGGCTGGTTTCTGGATTGGATTTATCATCGGCCTGACGTCTGCGGCCATCATGATGATGCTGCGGATGCGTTGGTTACAGCGCCAACCTTCAATCACGATTTTGCAACGCGCTGCACGGTAAATGTTCATAGCCGCCTTTTTGGCGGCTATTTTTACACCGAGTTGCGCAGATGCGCAGCAAACGAGTGAAATATGGAAGAAATTTACTGTTTAGCGCTTGCAAGGCTCGGGTGCTGCCGCTAATATTCGTCCCCGTTGTCACAGACAACACAGTGCGTCCGTAGCTCAGTTGGTTAGAGCACTACCTTGACATGGTAGGGGTCGGTGGTTCGAGTCCACTCGGACGCACCATTTAACGTTTTACCGCAATCAGCAGTACCGCAACAAACAGTGCGTCCGTAGCTCAGTTGGTTAGAGCACCACCTTGACATGGTGGGGGTCGGTGGTTCGAGTCCACTCGGACGCACCATTCGTAGTAAAAATCCCTTATTTTCTCCCTTTGCAAAACCAAGCCTTTACAAATTAATTATTTGATTCGCGCTTTCAACAAGTACCTCTTCGCTTATTGTCCATTTCATTGCTCCAGGAATAGAGGTGTATGGGTGGGTTATGCGATTTCATATTGTAAAGTAAATGCATCAGCTCAAAATCATTTCGTAGATTAAATTTTTGCATGATTAAACGTTTATGAGCGCTGACTGTTTTGACATTAATGCCCAAAGCCTGAGCAATTTGTGAAATATCCTGGCCATGCAGCATCTTTTTGGCAATCGTCAATTGCTGTGATGTCAGCGTCAGGTATTTGCAGCTAAAGCATTTTCTATAGTCCTTCGCTTGGGACTGGGTTGCAACTTCATCCCAGGCCGAAATGATCTTATCCCGGCAATCGCTCATTGAATCCGTTCGATTAATAATGACAACGTTTCGAATACAATTTGGTAATTCATAAAGAATCTTGCCGCGTTCTTTCTCATATAACCCAATAACCAATCCCGGTTTGCTACGGTATTTTAACTTATAATGGCAAGAGTACTCTTCCCCAGCAACAAAGTTTTGTACAACAACATCAGCTTCATTAATATTTAATTTTGTTAACATCTGGAACTTAACCACTTTGTTTTTCTCAATAAGAAAAATATTTTCGAGAAAACGTTCGAGTCCATACCGATAAAAAGTATTTGAGTCGTCTATAGCAATATTTAGCATGGATGCCCCGTGAATCTATGGTTGAACGCAGATATGCACTGGTCGATTTAAACGAGATACTAACGTTTCATTCTGGCGAAGAGGCACGTTTCCCTGTGCCACTTCATGTGCCACTTTGCGAGGGGTATTTTAGTTATAGGTAAACGTCACATTCACAATCGAAGCAATGGTACCGGTGGTGACGTTGCCTTTAGACCACACGCGGCTCTGTAAAGGGAAAACCGCCGTGTTATCTGCAGCGCGTGGGATGGTCAGCGTTTTGGTGTTACCCAATGGAGTATGCGTGGCATCACTACTTTGCAATTCCACCGCCACGTTATTCGCAGTGCCTGTGCTGGTATATAAACGGGAAGCATCCAATGCGTCAGCCGCGCCACTGAATGTGGCAATCACGTTATTCGTACTGACCGGGCAATTCTTCATATTAATAGTGAACGGCACCCAGTTGCTAAATGAGCCTGCCGTCTCTAAATCAGCCGCCTGAAGAGTCTGCCCCAGGTCAACGTTAATGGTGCCAGAGCCATCAAGTACACATGGGGAAGCCACTACTTTCCCGGAGATATTAATCGTCACATCTGTCGCGTTAACACTCTTTGTTAATGCCAACGTGGTGAGGGTAGCCAGCAGGCTAATGCATAATTTTTTATTCATCATTTAAGTCCTGGTTTTTATATAGAGGTATTTAGCTGTGAGACAAATTAAAGCATCAGTTATAAACAATGGTGGCGTAAGCAATAGCGTTCACATTCCCGGCGATAACAGGCTGGGCAAAAGCATAATATCGGGCAGTAAATGTGGGTGAAACAGTGCCATTCACCACATTTAAATTCATATAACGCCCTGCGCCTATGGGAACAGCGCTGTTATTGTTTAATATTTGGATTCCAATTGTGCTTCCCGTAATGGCATCGCTGTTTCTAAATACGGCATTGTTGCTATCCACCACATCGCCGGTAAACATCAAAGAGATATTCGCCGGGCCGGTACAGGTCACATTAATATTAAATGTTTTATCCCCTGCCGTTGCACCCACTGTTGCCAGGTCATCGTTTAGAACGGTATTTAATGACACGGGGACCACAGGCGTTGCTGAACATGAGTTGATGACAGGATCGACGGGAATAGGCACGCCGGTACGAATGATCAGCATCGTCGCATCAGGCGTGCCGCTTACGTCTGTCGCTTGTACCCGCAAATAATCCATCGGCGGAAGTATGCCGGCTTCCACCGGCCCGGTTTTCACAAATTCAATGGTCGCCGTTCCGCTTCCTATAGCGGTCATTTGAACGGCTGATGTGTCATAAACCGTTGGCCAATAAGCACTGTTGTACCAGCCTTCAATTTTTCCGCGGTAGGAAACGCCGGCCAGGCCAGTCGGGTAAAGATTACCATTTGGGACGCCGTTGCCATATTGGCCAACATGAAACCCCGCACCCGATCCGTTCACCTGGCAACCATTTTGCAAAGGCCAGCTTAATTGCATAGTCGCCAATACCGATCCGACAGGTAAAGACGGGTCAATATTTAAATCAGCAGGTGGTGTCGCGTTATATATTACCGGGCAAGCTGCTTGCGTATACCCGGTAGTTAACGCAATTAAAAAAAGTGCCACTAATATGGCCTGGCGCAATACACCACGGATAACGCGGGGCCAATGGCTTTTATTCAGGTGTGGGAAATCAATACTTGCTTTCATTACTGTATCTCTTAAATAGTGTTGGGTTCTTTAACAGAAATTAGTGGAAAGGTTAATGGCATTGGCCATTAAGCGTTTGCACACCGGCATTCGCCACAGTCGTTCGGCTAAGCTGATAACTGACCTGACATTGCTCTTGCTTATCACTCCCCCACTTCACTAATAAATGGCCACTGTCAGCCAGGCCCGTGAGATAAACCTGCCCCGCATCACCGACAATAAAACCATCATCATTTTTATGCGCCATGTCGGTCACGATTGCGCCGAATGGAACGGGCGCACCGCCCAAACGGATAAGGGTCATCAAGGCACGCTGACCAACGCTTGCGTTGAAGTTTGCGCGCACTACCGCTCCCCTTGTTGGCACCACATTCTGGTTATTGAGCGTTAAGTCGACATCATCTGGCAGCGACTGAGTATTAAGCTGCACCGCATTTTTACGATACGGACTGGTATATGGCACGATGGCATAACCACGCCAGTCGGTTTTCACGCCAGGCTGGTTGTCAACGCCGACACCGCTCGCGCCAGGCGCCGACACTAACGCGACGGTTTCCCCCATCGGTTGACCAAAGGTCACGCCGTTTTGATGGGCAATAACTCCACCCTGCAAGCCATAATTCAGGCGTTGGCTATTCTGGTCGTAAGCATAACCACCCGTCACTTCGCCGTAGCTGCCACGATAATCAGCATTTAAGTTGCCGGTATAACCTGCGCCCTGGCTGCCATAACCTTGTTGGATACCCCAACTCAGGTTGTTGCCCTCCAGTGCTGTGCCATTGAGCCCCACGCTATTGGTGGTATTCCCATGCTTACTGGTGCTCAAGTTATAGCTGGCATAAGTGTTCGACATAAATAGGTTTAACGGCACGCTGATGTTGAAACTAAATACCTGGTCGCGGTCGTAAATACGCCCGTAACCCGCGCTGCTGCTGGAGGTGGAATTCTCGTTATAGCTGTAATTGAGGCTGTAACTCACACCATTCCACGTGTTGTTATACCCGCCGCCAATCGAGCGCATAGTGCGCCCACTGTTCCAATAATCTTCACTGACCCAACTGGCGGATAACGTCCCCAGATTGTGAGTAAGATCCTGGCTGATGCTCAGTTCACTGCGGTTGCGACGCCGCTCAGTCAGCAATGGGCGGTTACCATCACGCCAGGTGTCCATCACCTCTTGCAGGCTGTAGTAGCCATCCGTTGAATACCGATAACCCGCGATGGCGAAATTAGTGCCTGTTTGCACAAAGTTTTTGCTGTAGCGCACGCGCCAGGACTGGCCATTACTTTGCGCCTGCTCCTGCAACGTCGCCCACGCCTGCGTGATGTCAGTTGACAGCGCGCCGAACTCACCGAGATTTTTACCTAAGCCCAGCGCCATCGATTGATAGTGGTCGGCAAGCTGCCCACCGCCGTAAAGCGTGAATCCTTTTGGTAAACCGTAGATTGTCGTCCCTTGTGCGAACGGTGTTTTATCCACACTGCTGTCGTATGAACGATACTGGCCGCCGGTAATGCTATATTTCAGCCGCCCTTCACGCTGCAAAACGGGCAGAGAAGCAAACGGCACCACCAGCAATTGTTCACTGCCATCGGCCTCTTTGATGGTGACGTATAAATCGCCGGAGCCGCCGGTCGGGTACATATCGGTAATTTCAAAAGCACCGGGTGCAACGTAGCTTTGATAAATGACATAACCGTTCTGGCGAATAATCACCTGGGCATTGGTGCGAGCAATCCCGCGCACCACTGGCGCATAGCCTTTCATGCTGTCCGGCATCATGTCGTCGTCGGAAGCCAGTTGCGCACCACGAAACGGTACGCTGTCGAATACGTCTGACGGCGAGTTACTGTCACCCAGCGTCAACTGACTTTTGAGTGAAATAATGCTGCGCGATGCGTAGGTATACACCGTGTTCCACTTATCCTGACCGTCACTATCACGGCTCCAGGTGGTGTAATTACGCAACCGCCAGGCGCCGATATTCAAACCAGGCCGCAAGTTGGCGTATTGCGTATCGCTGTTAGCCCCACTTCCGTTGCGGGAAAAGTTGTTCGCGCCGCTCAAGCTGTAGTTAAGCAAAAATGCTGGAATTCCGTTATCCCACTGGGTTTCCGGAACATAACCGCGTGCATTTTGTGAAACCGCCGCCTGCGGAATGCTCAGCAAGAGTTGCTGCCCGCTGAAGCGAAATTCTGCACTAGCCTGTGGAATAGCACTCAACCTGGCGCACGGCGTATTTTTGTCACCCAACGCCGGGAACAAATCCGTTTTCACCCCAAAGGCTGCGAGTTGCGCCACGCTCAAACAAGGCTGAAGACTCTCTTTCCCCTGCAAATCTTCCTGAGTTTTGAATTCAACGTCACGCGTGTCTTGTATTTCGTTATTGAGGTATATATCGACATGATAAATACCGGGTGCCTGACCGGCGCCTATTTCAAAAACAGAAAGATCTGTTGCAGCCTGTTGTGCTGGATTAACTTCCAGCAGTGCCGGGTTAAATATATCTCGCGCCTCTACGCTACCCAGAAACATTAAATGTGCCGTAATAAATAAAGCCAGCCGACTGATGCGTAATGCGGGTTGTTTTGGCACCCGACTTTTATTGTTATTCATCTGGTTATTCCCGTGTGCTGGCAATACTGTGAAAATGTTTAACCATTTCCGCCCTGTAATTGTGGCCAAATACTTACATCGTGCCTTTGTGTTCCGGGCCAATAGCGCCGTAGTCGCTGATCACTTTCCAGCTCACGGCACCGCTATTAACACCGGCAGGTAATTTGAAATTCGCGTGACTCAACGGGGCGACAAATGTCGCGTCTTTCAGTGGTTTCCCACCCACACTCACTTCCATAAAGTTCATATAGAAAGGCGTTGGGTTAGTGACCAGAACACTGCTGCCGCTGCGTTTCCAGCTCAGTTGCCCCGCGACGTCTTCCGGCACTCCTGTTAACCCCTGTGGACGGAAAATCAGTTTGATACGGCTCTTCACCGCAATCTGTAAGGTGTTCTGGGTGGTTTTCCCGTCCCCGGAAGGAATGGCTTTGATGTTCAGCCAGTACAGTGATTCCTGGTTTGAAGGCAGATTTCCGCCAGCCCGCACCACGCGCAGCACGTTGTTTTGCCCTCCATCAAGACGAAACAGCGGCGGCGTCACAATAAAGGGGGCTTTCTCAGCACCACCCGCGGTCGTTTCCACCCAGGTCTGAATCAGGTAGGGCACGTTATCCGGGTTATTGACGCTCAGTGAAGACTCCTTCTTACTTGCGTCGTAAATAAGACGCGTACCGCCAACCACCACGCCAGCCTGAGCAAAGGCCGAAGTAAAACAAACCGTTGCCAGCACTAAACCGGTTAAAAATTTCATAAAATGTTCTCAAAGCAGTTAAAAGGCCGGTAACAGCGTCACCGGCAAGGAATGACTAAGGGCGTAATTATCTAAAAGATAAGGATTTAGTTGTAAGTCACGCTAAAGTTTGCAGAAGAGTTTGCCGGGCCCGCGGTCACGGTGTTGGAAACAGAGATATAACGCGCGGTGAAGTTCAGATCGTTTTCAACGCTACCGGATTGCAAGGTATACGCCGTGGAGTCCTGGAACAGTGGCAACACATCGGCAACGTCAGAAATCTGGATGCCGACGCCGGTTGCAACACCGGAAACCTGAGTCAGTTTCAGTACGCTGTTGTCACCGTTAAGCGCAGCGCCATCAAATTTGATTTTTGCCGCGCTCGCCGTCGCCGGGCAGTTAGTCAGTTTCAGGGTGAAACCTGTTGCTGCGGAAGTATCGCCTGAGGCGTTGAATTCAGATTTGGCTACGCTGCCTAAATTCACAATCAATGGGGTGGATGGGGTATTGACCACATCACAACCCGTATCGATGATTTCACCCTGGAAATTAACCTGACCACCCGTTGCGAATACAGAGGCGGAAGAGATAATTGCAACTGCAGCGAAAGCCATAGTGATTAAATTCTTTTTCATTTCAAAATTCCTTATTGGTTTTATTTACCACAAATAAAGAGCACCAATTCCAAATGGAGTTATTTAGAAGGCGGCTTTATTCCTTGCAGGCCCAGAGCGGGCAGGAAATAAAAACAGAAGGCATATATTGCAAAATCACTTTATTGTAAAATGATTCAGCTTGCATCCACTCCAGTTTTTACTAAAGTGATATTCCAGTATTCAATAAATAGTTTCAAGATGTTCAGTGTCTATTTTTAGACCCTGAAAGCCTTCATAAAGTAATAGATTGCTCGTCATAATTTCCTTCCTGAATTTTTTTCATCCGTAGAATACCTGCGAAGGAAATACAAAATGAATAACCTGCAAAAGACAGGAAAATCAAACACCTATGAATCAAGCTTAATTAAGCCTTTTTCAGACATCAATAAGCTCATAACAATATTGCAACCAAACTCCAGCAATATAGCTACAATGGGTAGGCAAAAAATCAACCTTCCCGATTCAGAAGGAAAACTAATATATTTGCTTCATGAAGGCAGTATTGCGTTGAATCGATGTAATGACGGCATGATTATAAGCTCCGAACGTGCGCCCTTCATTTTTGGTTTGTGCAAACAAATCACCTATTCCGGTAATGTTTTCATGCGCACCCAGGAAACAAGCAAAATAAGTTACCTGCCTTTGGACAAAGCCAATGAAATCATTACCAAGAACAACCTCTGGGAGGCATCGTGTCATATCATGATGTATATCGCCGCGCGCGTGTTTACCAACTACTCGCAACTCTCTCAGGCCTCATCTTACGAGATAATCCGCCACCAGCTTTTTGAGTTAATGAATGAATCAACCAGCGTAAGAAATACCGTTTCGGCAGCCAGTTACATTAAAGAACGTACCTTTTTATCGCGTAGCGGCATTATGCGAATCCTGGCAGAATTGAAAGCTGGCGGCTTCATTGACATCGATAAAGGGTTGTTAAAGAAAGTCAACCAACTCCCTTCCCGCTATTGAAATTTATTTCACTGACAGTTACGGTTTTCTTCCCCGCGAATCGCAGTATCTGAGTCGTTCAATGCAGTAGACAAATGGGATGTGCTATATTTTTTAAATGTTTATTGGCCTGTATGTGTAGCAGCCATGAAAGATAAAAGAACGATTATTCAAGAGTTTTTAAATGTTCCCTCGCCTTACGCGCAGGAGTTGTTGCGGGAACTTTCTGAAGGGGTGAAGTTCAAAATCTATCCACCCAGAACCCGTTTTAATACTGAAGATAATGGGCGTCATAATTGTTTCCTGCTGCGTGCGGGGGCCATTAATATTTGTGCTGACCCTAACGACAGAGTGATCAGTATTCAACAAGCCCCGGCTATATTGGGTTTTATTACCCTGCTATCCAGTGCCGTGGATTTTAGAATTTACACCCTCTTTGAAAGCGAGATAGCCGTCATCTCCAGAGAAAAGGCATTTAGTGTTATTGCTGAAAAGAATTTGTGGGAAACCTATGCCAAACATGCCGAAATAGTCGCTAATAGATTGTATCTACAGAATATGTTTATTACAGCCCCCACCTCGTATGAGGTCTTGCGTCACTTGCTTATCGATTTTATTAACCAGCCTGTAAACATTCGCCACTCTATTACCGTCGAGCGCTATGTCTGTGAAAGATCAAAGCTGTCCCGCAGTGGCGTGTTAAAGATATTGGCTAAGCTGAAAGAAGGGAATCACATCGTTATAGAGAAAGGCATTTTAATTGGGATCAATGATTTGCCTGAGGATTTGTAATCTGAAAGCGTAAAACACAGCCGATACACTGCATATAAATACGGCCTCTTCGCAGAGGCCGTTACTGATTAGCTGCCGATGACTCCGCCATCTGCTTTCACAATCACCACCGTGGAAGAACGCGGACGACTAGTTTTATCGCCATCAGGCCAGGTTGAAACGGCAGTAGGATTCGCCGGGTCGCTGATATCATCGCCAGGTTCGCCGGGGTGCTGGATATTAATAAACAGTGTGCGGTTGTCCGGGGTAAAGGCGATGCCGGTTATCTCGCAGCCGCGCGGGCCGGTGAGGAAACGGCGATATTCATTGGAGCCAGGTACGGTGGCGAGCATTTGGTTATTGCCCATGCCCTCGTAGGCTTTTTTGTTGATGGTGCTGGACGAGACATCCGTCTGAATCCATAACACGCCGCGATGGTCAAACGACAAACCATCCGCACTTCCAAATTCAGCCCCGGTCATTGAGCCTTTGGTTTTTTCATCCGCACTATCGGGTTTGCCGCCCAACACCAGAATGTCCCACTTAAAGGTGGTTGATGCCGGGTCGCTGTTCTCCTCGCTCCACCAGTGCATGATGTGCCCGTAAACATTGTTAGCACGCGGGTTAGCGGCATCTACCGGGGCTTTGCCTTCTTTGCCGCGATCGCTGTTATTGGTCAACGTGCAGTACACGCTCCCCGCGGTATGGGTATCGACCGCAATCCACTCCGGTCGGTCCATTTTCGTTGCGCCAACCACATCAGCGGCAAGACGGGTTTTGATCAGCAACTCGCCCTGGCTTGCAAAACCGTTACTGTGATCAAGTCCTGATTGCCCATAAACCAGTGGCAACCAGACACCGCTGCCATCGTCATTAAATTTCGCTACATACAGCGTGCCTTCAGAAAGCAGGTCCATTGCCGATTCGCGATTGCTGGCATCGTAAATGCCTGTGGAAACAAATTTATAGATGTACTCGAATTTCTGGTCATCGCCCATATAGGCAACAACGCGGTTATCCGCAGCCAGCGTCACCGCCGCCCCTTCATGCTTAAAACGCCCGAGCGCGGTATGTTTACGCGGAGTTGACGCCGGATTATACGGGTCGATTTCCACCACCCAGCCGAAGCGGTTGGGTTCATTCGGTGTGGCGTCCACGTTAAAACGCGGGTCAACTTCACTCCAGCGGTAGGAGTCATCGCTGTCGCTAATGCCATAGCGTTTTTCGAGTGCATTCGGCGCGGCTTTCTTAACGAAAATATCCGACCAGTTTTCTTCACACGTCAGATAAGTTCCCCACGGTGTATGCCCGTTGGCGCAATTTTGCATGGTGCCCAGCACCGTTTCACCCTGCGGGTCGGCTGCGGTTTTCATCAGGGCATGATGTTTCGCAGGCCCGGTTAAAGTCATTGGAGTGTTCACGGTGATACGACGTGCAAACTCAGAGGGGCGAACCACTGCCCAGTTTCCCCCCTCTTTTTTCACCTCGATAACCGAAACCCCCATCGCATTCTGCCCTTTGCGGACTTTATCCAGGCTCCAGTTCGCCACACCATCTTTAAACAGCAAACCGTTGTCGATGTATTCATGGTTCATCGCCAACAACCCGTGATGCGGGTCATCACTGCCCTGCGGCAGACCAAACCACGCCATGCCGTCATGGTGCATTCCCGCCTGAGCTGCCTGCTCATCAGTGGTGTTGCTGCCATCGGTTTTAAATTCCGGCAGATTGCCTTTTAAACCCACCGCATCGCCCCAGCGGTAAAACGGTCGCGCCACGTAGCCTTCAGGCACGTGAACGGTGTCGTCGGTCGAAACGCCGATACTGGTAAAACCGAGTGATGAAGGCCGCACCATGGCAGTCTCAACCGCCCATGCGGCAGGCGATTTCAGCAGCGCCGGGAATGTCACCGCCGTGCCGGCGAGTATACCCAGTTGCAGGAAGCGGCGGCGGCTGACAAAAGCACTGGCAACATCTGAGAAAACGGGGTTAGCGCTGCAATTGCTGATTTCGTTGCTGTGTTCTTTTTTAAACAGCGGCTTAAGGGGTCTGCTCATCATGGCTTCCTTTCGATATTGTTATCAGAAGTGAGCAGTGTAAGAAGGATTTGTTACAGATTTATAACAACAGACGCCAGAATTAAATCCATCATGGCCGCGTTATTCATTATCCAGCCAGTTGATGAAAAACTCGCTGAAAGCAGTCACCTGCAAAGGCTGGAAACGCCGTTGCGGGTAGACAAACTGGAGGCCGACCTGTTTTTTGTCATGGCGGCTGAAACCGATAAAACACTCCGCAAACAGAACCGCCAGCCGCCCCTGCTCCACATCACGCTTAACGTCCCACCACGATTTACTGGCGATACCCGCCCCTGCCAGCACCCACTGGCGCAGCAGTGCGCCGTCATCACACACCATCGCAGGCGTGACCCGAACCACGGCTGATTCGCCCTTTTCTTCAAAGCGCCACTCGTTCATCAGCGTGCCGCGTTGATCCATCACCAGACAGCGATGCGCGTGCAGCTCATCGGGATGCTGGGGAATGCCGTGCGTTTCAAGGTAGCTTTTCGCCGCCACGAGCACACGGTGGTTGGGGCGAATAAATTTAGTCACCAGATTGCTGTCCGGAAGGTTGCCGAAACGCACGCTCATGTCCAGACGGTTGGCAATCAAATCCACCACATTCTCGCTGAGATACACCGAGCTTCTGACTTCAGGGTGGAGACGGGAAAAATCGAGTAACGCGGGCGACAGATACTGGCGGCCAAAATCTGACGATGCTGAGATCCGCAGGCTGCCGCTCAGCACACCCTCTTTTTGCGTCAGTTTCGATTCGGCCTGCGCCATTTCTTCCAGCACGCGCAGCGCGGCATGATAAAACTCCTCCCCGGCTCGAGTCAGAGCGATGGCGCGCGTGGAGCGGTTAAAAAACCGGGTCTGATATCGCTCCTCCAGCGCTTTCAGCCTGGCCGTCATGGTGGCAGGAGAAAGGTTCATCCGGCGTCCGGCAGCAGCCAGCCCACCCGCCTCAACCACTTCCACCAGCAACGTAATATCTTCGAGCTTGCCCATTATTTTGTTTTCCTGAATAGAGAATCAGTTTTCGCTGCCATTATCAAAGCGATTCGCAGGGCGTAAAGTCAAGCCATAACTGACCTCCCTGGAGAATAAAACATGAAGCAACGTACCCTGTTTGAGAACACACAAGTTGGCGCTGTCGAACTGAAAAGCCGAATCGTGATGGCCCCGATGACCCGCGCCCGCGCTGCACAACCGGGCAATATCCCCACGGCATTGATGGCAGAGTATTACCAGCAGCGAGCCGGAGCCGGGCTTATCATCACCGAAGCCACACAAATTTCTCCCCAGGGTCAGGGATATTCCTGGACGCCGGGTATTCATTCTGCGGAACAGGTCGCGGGTTGGCGGCTGGTGACGGACGCCGTCCATAAAGTCGATGGCAAAATATTCTCTCAGCTATGGCACGTGGGGCGCATGTCTCATGAAAGTTTTCATCCCGACGGCAAGCCTGTTGCCCCTTCCGCGTTGTCGCCAGACGCGCAGGTGTGGGTGGTAAACAGCAATGGCGTCGGGGAAATGGTCGCCTGCCCGGTGCCACGTGAACTGACTCATGATGATATTCAACAGGTGATTGCGGATTACCGCCAGGCGGCCATTAATGCCATGGCTGCCGGGTTTGACGGTGTGGAAATCCACGGTGGAAACGGCTATCTGATTGACCAGTTTTTGCGACGCACCTCGAATAAGCGTACCGATGAATATGGCGGCAGTCTGGCAAACCGGGTGCGTTTTGCACAGGAAGTGTTGGAAGCCATCAGCGATGCCATTGGCGCAGATCGCACCGGCATTCGCCTTGCACCGTTTATTACCCAGCGTGGGATGGACGACTCGCAGACCAGTGAAGCCATTCTGGCCCTGGCCGCCTGGTGTGAAACCAAAGGCATTGCCTTTATTCACCTTGCCGAAGCAGACTGGGATGATGCGCCGCAGGTGCCATATGAGTTCAGAGAAACTCTGCGGGCGACATTCAGCGGGGCGATCATCGTCGCGGGCAATTACACGCGTGAAAAAGCCGACAAACTGCTGGCAGCAGGAGTGGTGGACCTGGTGGCTTTTGGTCGTCCGTTTATCGCCAACCCGGATTTCCCACGTCGTCTGAAAGGCAATCTTCCTCTGGCAGGTATTGGCAATCCGGCGACCCTATTTGGTGGCACCGAAGTCGGTTATACCGATTATCCCTTGCTGGCGGCTGAAGTCTGAGACGACGCTTATGCTCAGGCGGTGCATTTTTGCTCCGTCAGAGCCTCGGTGATAACCGTCGATAATCGTTCAAGTTTGATAGCCAGTTGAATACTCAACCAGACGTAGCCATGGACGGCGCTCTCAACCACTTCATCTCCCGAATGCGCCAATAACAATTCATGTAATTCAGTAGTGATGTCATTGAGTCGTTCGCTATTCGCCGCCGCAGGAGAAGGGTTGCCTTCATATAAGGCGTGAGCTAACACCTGTAATGTTTGTTGCGTCATTTTTTGCACTTCGGCGAGTGAGCGCGAATTCAGAATCAGAAAACGACTCCCGCGAGATGCCCAATGCGCCTCAACTTGTAATTGCTGCGTGGCAATCATATCTCTGGAAATAGATTGAATCTCATCCAGATGTTGTTTTGAAATTCCCGTTTCTTTACTGACCGGCATAATCAGGCTACGCATTTTCACGACATTCCCCAGAATACGTGAATTAAGTTTGGTGAGATTCGGACGGCTCAAAATATTCCACGAGAATCCGCTGGCGCTGACTTTTGCAAAATCATTCAGGAATGTAGCCAGCTGAATGCGCCAGTGAATAAAAGCCCGCTGCGGATATATACTGGTGAAAAACATCGCCAGAATACAGCCCAGAATGATATTTGTACTGCGCCATATTGCGGTCTGAATATCCCCCGCTGGGGCACTGCTCACCACCGCCAGTGTGATCCCAATCAGCAGTGCGGCATACGGGCGCTTACTCATGGTCAAATAACCGCAAAGAAATGCCGCACAGCCGCACCACACCAGCATTAATGGCAGAGAATACATTTCTATATGTAAAGCGATGATGCCTAAAATCGCCCCCGTGACCGTTCCCGCCATACGCTCAAAGGCGCGCGGAATGACATTACCCCAAAAGCTGATGGGTCCCATCACCACCACTAAGGTAATCAGCGGCCAGGAATGATCGGGTAAATTAGCCATTCTGATAATCAGAAATGTCAGGACAAATGCCACGGCGATGCGAATGCCATGAATAATGCGGTAGTGCTGATGAGCGTATAACTCCAGAGGTGTTAAGGCTTTGTCACGACGAACCGCAAAAATAGATTTTTTCATTTACGCTTCACAATAAATCAAGAATATTCCGGACAACTATTGGCCTGATAGCATTTCCGCGTGCGTAGCCAGCACGTTATTAATAAAGTTTTTCACAATAGGTGATGAATCGTGCGTTCGACTCACTACCGATAATGGAATATAAGCCCCCTCTTCAACGATGTCATAAAATGCAACACCTGATGAAGAATGGCTCATTGTCTTCATGGATGAAGGCACAATCGAAACACCTATACCCGCCGAAACCAGATTAATTATCGAGGATAACTGTGGCGCAGTTTGCTTCACGGTTGGCGTGCACCCTGCTCGTTCAAAGAGAGCGTAAATCGTGTCATGCAATTGGACGCTGTAATTACGCGGACACAAAATCATCTCTTCGTTTGCCAGTTGATTCAGTGTGATGTGGCTTTGCGCGATATAGGCATGATGCTCCGGGAGCACGATGGTCAAAGGCTCCTGCAACAATAATTGCAGCTTCAGCGAATCGCTATAAAGATGATCGGTACGCACAAAAGCAACATCAATGGTGCCGTTTTCTACCGCTTTAATCAGGTTGTCGGTATGCGCTTCGTCTAATTGCAGACTGACGTTTTTGTAGTCGTTATTGAATTTTTTGATACTGCGGGTCACGACTGAATTAAATGCCGATGACGAGGTAAAACCCACTTGCAGGACGCCCAATTCGCCACGCGAAGCTAAAAGTGCTGATAACTTTGCCTCTTCAACCAAACCCGGCAGCACTTTTACCGCATTATAAAATGCAATGCCCGCAGCAGTTAATTCGATACCCCGCGCAATTCGATGGAAAAGTTTGGTGCCAACTTCGTTCTCCAGATCACGGATCTGTATGCTCAGTGGAGGTTGACCAATACCCAATTTTTCTGCTGCATAGGTAAAGCTTTTGGCATCGGCAACGGCCAAAAAATAACGGATGTGTCTTAACTCCATTTGCTTACATGCCTGTCTGATAGCGATTCATTAAAGCGTATCAGGCTGCCTGAAATTTTCACTGCAACCTGATAGAGAGAAATTTGGGTAATAAAACTGAATTCGTAATTTTATTACATCGTCAAACTGTGACGCAGACTATATCTCTCCCCAAAAGCACGAGCAATGATATGACACAGGGCTTTGGTATATGTTTTTTATATGGGTTGTGTAATTTTAGTACGGAGTGGCACTGTCCGTTCTGTAGGATTCGTACAAAATTAAACGGCAGTCTCAATAAGATGAGGAGTCAGTCCGGTCATCCTTAACCAGCGTGAAATTTGATGGCAAACCCTTGTTTTTGCCAGTGTTCCAGTTGTTCTTGTTGGCGCAGAGTTAGTGCCTTTCCTGTCCAGACAAAAACATGTTGGCCTGGGAATAATTCCGGACGGGGTGAATCTAGCGGATCGGCCAGCACATCAGGACGCCAGCCATGTTGTGACAGACGCCAGGCCTCGAGCCACAGGCGGGTGCGGTCATCGCTTTCCCAGCCAATCATTAAGGTGTCCTGACCTTCAGTATTGCGTGATTCAGCAAGGCGCTGGACAACGTAGTCAATCAGCAACCCATCAAGCAGGCTTATCATTGCTCTGGAGGTATATTTATCGAGGCTAAGGCATTGACGAACCGGGATAAAAACATGGTCAATCAGGGTATCAACCGGGATTTCACGCCCCATGGACGCGATTTTTGCACGCAGTTTTGCCGGTTGGACAAAACGCAAAACGGTCATCACCTCTTCTTGCTGTAACCGCCAGGCATCATGGTCGTGAGCCGTAGTCTGGTTTGCTTCAAGCAAAGCTTTCACCTTGCCTACGGACACGCCGCTCTTAATCAGGCGTTTAATCTCTTCGATACGCAGGATATCTTCGTCATCAAACTGCCGATGCCCGCCCTCGCTCCTCTGCGGTTTGAGGAGACCGTAGCGACGCTGCCACGCGCGCAGCGTGACGGGGTTGATTGCACATCGTTCGGCAACTTCACCGATACTGTATAAGGTCATTCATTCCCTCGTTGTGAACTTAACACTTCCCTGTCGAAACTAACGACTCCGTGCGGGTTGTACAACTTATTTTTTTCATTGTACAACCTGATTCAGAGATCTGCTTTCCTTTCAGGCCAGGCCACGGCGGATATTCCGTTCAGACAAGCGCTGGCAAATAAGTTCCCCTGGAACTGCGTAATTCCAGCGGATTCCAGCCACATCCACTCCTCGGCCTTCTCCACTCCCACCGCTGAAATGGAGATTTCCAGCGAAGCACAGCACTTAATAATCGCCTGAATGATGGCCTGACGCGGGCCACTTTTATGAACATTCTTAATCAGTTCGCTGTTGATTTTAATTCTGTCTGGCTGAAACTGAGCCAGTAATAAAAGGCCGCCAAAACCCGCACCAAAATGGTCTATTGCGACGCTAATTCCTGCGGCTTTCAGTTGCCTGATGGCACCAGTGAATTCATCAATGCGCGAAATCACCTCGCTTTCAGTGAACTCTACCGTTACCTGTTCCGCGACCAGTCCATTTAGCTGAATCTCCCTTAGCAAAAAATCAACTGCGTCGGGAACCATCACCAGCGTCATGGGGAACAGGTTCACCGAAACAGAGTGCTCGCCAAGTTTGAGCGCACTCGCCATCGCAAAGGCCACTTTTTTGCTATTCAGGTCGGCTTCGTAAAGCGCGTTACCGCTAAGCCCGGCAAAATAGCTGGCCGGAGAATCGCCGCCGGGAGTGCGTAGCAAAGCTTCAGTAGACAAAATTTTCTGGGCAAACGGGTCGACCATTGGCTGGAATGCAAAGCTACAATCTGCGGCGTTTTCAGGAACCACTGCCCCTGTATGAACGTTCGTGTGGCTGAGTTTTTTGTCGCCCGTAACAAAGACCCAGGAGTCCGCTGGCGGAATTTCAAAATAGTTTTCTTTTTCAGTCGACTCAACGAATGTACGCAAAAATTTAAGCGCCCGATCGTTATAAATAAGCTGATACTTGGTTGTCCCTTTATCGAGCACCGCTTGCAGGACTTCATGCCCTTCATATTCTCTTAAATCAAAGAGTTCCATACCGGTTTTGCCAAACCGTCGCGCCGGGGCGTAGTCACACAGCAGCTCCACGATGTTGTGGTGACGCTCGTCCTGACAAATATGCTGGTAGATGTTCAAAACACTCGCTTCCGGGCCTTCAATCAGCTGAAAGAAGTGTGTGCCGTTAAACAGCAGTATGCCTGTCACATCGGCCTGTGCATTTTTAACATTGGCGACGGCAACCATATCCATGACCGAGGTAAAGGGAACGTTCTTACAGATATGACTGCGGTAAATGATGGTTGTGAGCATTCAGTGTCCAATTGGAGGCGATTTAAGTGTTTACAGTAGCAGATGAATAACCAAATCCCACACTAAAAATACATTAATATTAATAACTTATTAACAAAAAATGAACACACGTACACCCTATAAACAGATTTCACGGTGTGACTATGTGCAAAAAACAATATATCTGTACATGATTTTTTAACTCCATAAAAAAATTAGCAGCCTAAGCAACTGAAATTAAACATATAGCATTTAATGCTTAAGAATTTAAGACAATTCTTTACGTTTTTCTATGTACAGATTTTTAATATTTGTATAACTTTATTTGTACATTAACTAATGACTGCATGTTTACAGGAGTGACTAGTGCAACAGAACAACTACGTTCCCGACGCGGCTAACGCCATCACACGCTATTTCTCAAAGGCATCTTTGCCTTCCCAACAAGAAACTCTGGGGCAAATAGTCGTTGAAATCCTGAGTGACGGGCGCAGTTTGAATCGCAAATCAATCTGTACAAAATTGTTGCGTCGAGTTGAACACGCGTCCGGTCCGGAAGAAGAGAGCCACTACCACACTTTAATTGGCCTGCTTTTTGATCGTTAGGTTCAAACGGTAAACAAGCACAAATTACGGGTTTATTAGTAAACATTTTCGGGAGTATTATTTCAGGCTATATCGGAAAGCCTGGCAACCTTCAGCTCACCTCCTGCCTGAGAAAGCTGATTTCATGCCACGTTTCGGAAACGAACCACGCTGGCAAGCAGAGACGCAGTTATGAACAGAAGTAAAAGAGAGAAATTAATCGATCAGCTGATCGGAGAAGCAGTTTTATCAATCCTTTACGATAACGGAGCCATAAGCACCCGATCGTTGGTAGAAAGGCTGCAAATAATGGAAGCGACAGAAAGAGATGATCACCGACGTGATGTCATAGCCGATGTGATTGCAGATATTAGCAACCACCGCCTGGGGCTCTCGCGACGTGCTTTGATTCCTGCGCAAAACGATGGGGACAGGGACGGCCAGATTGAGCAAAGTAACAATGTATATTCGTTGTTTGACGAAAGTCCGGTACCTGGTAGCAGTAAAAAACACTGACTGCCTCTATTAACTCATAACTTAATAATGGTGAAGTAAATGACCCAAATAACGCTTCATAAATCAGAAATTTATGCCACTCTGCCAAACACTGCACTGACTGCATATTTCCGTAATGCTGGCGACATGCTGGCTGATGAGGCTGTATTACTCGGAGCGGTAATACGCAGTATTCTTGCTACTGATGGACATCTTACTAATAAAGCCATTATTCAACGGTTAATTGAGGCCATTGAATCCACGGACGATGTCGTGACCATTGATATCGTACGTAAGACCCTGGAAATCGTTGTTGACCATACTACGGACGATATTTAACAGGGGGTTATAATTTCGCATTATTTTTTCTCACAGCCTCGTTTACTTTCAGCCAATTTTTTATTTTCTCAGGCTATGAATTAACGCTTCGCTTAATCAGTGAAGTGTTGATTCATAGCCATATTATTATTTAAAAGCGACACTCAGCATCATCTCCCCCCCTCTTTTTTTTAGATATTTTAAAAGCATAACTGGAAATATTTAAACACCTCACTTCATTCGCAGACTATTCTTAAGACTTACGTTTAGGTTGTGAAAACCATTATTTAACCTTGAGCATCCTTTATTTCTCTGAAAACGTTGGAGAGTTAAAATGACAAATTACTACGTTCCTGAAGAACGGCATCACGACTCAACCTACAGAAAAGTTAATGACTTACCTTTAAAACGTATTTCCTGGAGTGCTATTTTTGCCGGTGTGGTTATTTCAATGGTGGTTTATTTATTACTGGCCATTCTTGGTACCGCCATTGGTGCCAGCACTATCGATCCCCTTAAAGAACAAGACCCTCTGGAGGGGATTGCAACCGGTGCAGCCATCTGGACCGGCCTGAGCATGCTTATCGCGATTGCTGCCGGGGGGTACGCAAGCGGTCGTTACGCTTTTCGTGATGGGGCCGTGCATGGCGTATTAATGTTTGGTGTTAACACGCTGATCTGCACAGCTTTTTTAATGATGATAGCAAACAGTGCGGTGACGGGAGCTATGAGTGCGGCCGGTACCGGCTTGCAGGCACTGGGGAGCGGAGTTTCAGCTGTCGCCCCTTCCATCACGCAGGTGGCAAAAGAGAAACTCAGCGACAGTGGTCTCAAGCTTGATGATTTACAGAACCAACTGGAAACAACCCTACGCCAGACCAACAAACCCGAGTTACAGCCTGGAGCATTACAGCAACAGGCAGCAACTGAGGGCAATAATGCGCAGGATCAGATAGCTCAGGGCGGTGACATCACCCAGTTCCTGAAAGGACTTGCAGAGAGAAACAGCGCAACGTTTGAAGCCGCCGACCGTGATGCGTTAAAAAATATTATCGTCGCGCGAACCGGTAAAAGTGACGCAGAAGCCGAGCAAATCGTCGCTCAGGCAGAGAAAAATTATCAGGCTGCACGTGCTAAATATGAAGAGCTGAAAAAACAGGCTGAACAAAAAGCCCGTGAGGCTGGCGAAAAAGCCGCAGCCGCCACTGCTAAAGCCAGCTGGTTTAGCTTTTTCATTTTGATTGTCGAGGCTGTGCTGGCGGGTGCAATGGGGATGCTGGGTTACAGGCATCAACCGCGCAAAGTTCTGGCCGATGAGCGTCCACTTTAATAACCAGTCCCTACTTAACTTCCTGGCCTGTCGCCGCAATACCGGTTAGACAGGCCCCACTCAAGTCAACTACGGAACAATAGCTATGCAAATCAAAACGCTTGAAGAATTATTTAAACATTTGCTGTCAGATACTTACAGTGCTGAAAAGCAACTCATTCGTGCTTTACCAAAACTTGCCCGAGCGGCACAGGATCCGTCACTTGAAGAGGCATTCCGCAGCCATCTTGAGGAAACGCGCGGACAGATAGAACGTATTGATGCTGTCGTGGAAAGTATTGAAGGTCTTAAACTTGCAAGGATCAAATGCGTGGCTATGGAAGGACTCGTTGAGGAAGGCGCTGAGATCATAGAAAGCATAAATGAAGGGCCGGTCCGGGATGCAGGACTGATTGCTGCCGCGCAAAAAGTTGAACATTATGAAATCGCAGCTTACGGCACGTTGTGTACTCTGGCTCATCAATTGGGTTATAGCGCAGCAAAACAATTATTGGGCGAAACGCTTGAAGAAGAGAAAGCCGCAGACAGCAAATTAAGTACTATTGCTGAGTCTACCGTTAATCCAGATGCAGAGAATAATTCACAACGCTAATTTATGCTCAAACACAAGGATAAATAATTTGTTATTTGAGTCAAATTGTTTCAATGAACAAATAACATTCACCCCTAATATTTTATGTTTTGCTAAATCGACATGAAATGTAATATTTTATTTTAATAAAAACATCTTCAAATTCAAAAATGGAATATTCTGAATGAAAAAATTAAATTGATATTTTTAAAGTCCTTAGCCTGTTGAAATTAAAGTAAAATCAAGACAAATACAATGCATGTAAATACCGTCTCGCTCGCATTAAAATTAAACAAAACTATACTGTAATAACAGCAATACGCTGTTTACCAGAACCGGAGTTACTAATGAAATATTTAATAATGAACGTCTCTAAAGATCAGCCAAAAAACCCAGACAAAGCCCCTAAAAATGACGAGAAAAAGCCTAAACAAAACCAAAAATAATTCTGGTTTGATTTGTTAGCTTCTTATTTCGTCGTTGGAGGTCATATGTCTGAACGCCCTGATTTGGTCGATCCCGTTCCGGTTGATGAACCCCTCCCTGGAGACACCATTCCCGATATCCCGGATGTTATAGATCCTCTTGACCCTGAAGACCCAGACGTCATAGATCCAGTAAGGTAATTGAGTTGGGGTTTAATCCAAACCGCCTAAGGGCGGTTTGTTTCTTATTAGGTTAGTGTCGCCAAAAACTACTTTTTTACATTACAGTCCGCGCATCCATGTATCTTTCGCCTGAAATTGCCCGGTCATTTTAGTCCACACGTCCTGCTAAATTTTCGCCTGATTGACCCGTTGCGAAAGTGCCTGATGGCTTTCCTTTCTTTCACTATATCGGTCTGCGAGATAATCGGCATTTCCCTTGAGTATTAACGTAATTTTAAACAGCTCTTCAGCCACATCAACAATTCTGTCGTACCAGGCGGAAGGTTTCATTCGACCATCATCATTAAACTCCTGCCACGCCTTGGGGACTGAAGACTGATTGGGAATAGTGAACATCCGCATCCAGCGTCCCAGAATTCGCATCTGATTCACGGTGTTGAATGATTGCGAACCCCCACAGACCTGCATCACGGCCAGCGTTTTTCCCTGGGATGGGCGAACAGCGCCTTCACTTAAGGGTATCCAGTCAATCTGAGCCTTCATCACCGAACTCATCGCGCCATGTCTTTCCGGTGAACTCCAGACCATTCCGTCACACCACCTCACCAGCTCCCGCAATTCGAGAACTTTGGGGTGAGTAACCGGTGCGTCATCGGGTAACGGTAGGCCAGATGGGTTAAATATTTTCACCTCGGCCCCCATTTTTGTCAGTAACCGCCCTGCTTCCTCGGCGGCAAACCGACTGTATGAGCGCTCGCGCACTGACCCATACAGGATCAGAATTCGCGGGGCCGCCTGGTCGCAGGCATCAAGTTTGCTGCTTATTGCATCATCAAAGTGCGCCTGTTCGAGGGCTGGTAAATGTGTCATGAATATTATCCTTTTCAATAGCTGTTCTTTAAAATTTATCACATATGAATTATCATATGTATAGTCATTTTACACCGAGGTTAAAAATGCTACAGCCTGTTCAGCTTTTTAAACTGCTTGCTGATGAAACTCGTTCATCCATTGTGATGTTGCTCAGGGAATCCGGTGAGCTGTGCGTTTGTGACATCTGCGGCGCTACGAAAGAGTCACAGCCTAAAGTTTCCCGCCACATGGCTCTGTTGCGGGAAGCGGAGCTGGTTATTGATCGACGTGAAGGAAAGTGGGTGCATTATCGCCTGTCGCCACATATGCCTGCCTGGGCTGCAGCCATCATTGATGCGGCCTGGAATTGTGAACGTGACGTTGTTCGTAGCAAACTGAGCCACGCGTCAATAACATCATGTTAAAAACAAGAGTTCACATACACAAAAACAAATATGAAGGGAGTTTATAATGCTATTGGCTGGGGCTATTTTCTTGCTCACTCTCGTTCTGGTCATCTGGCAACCCAGAGGATTGGGGATTGGCTGGAGTGCGGCGCTGGGTGCGGGTCTGGCGTTACTCACAGGCGTCGTTCACCTGAGTGATATTCCGGTAGTCTGGCAGATAGTCTGGAATGCCACCGCCACTTTTATCGCCGTGATTATCATCAGTTTACTGCTTGATGAATCTGGCTTTTTTGAATGGGCTGCGCTGCATGTTGCCCGTTGGGGAAATGGACGGGGTCGGCTGCTGTTTACTTGGATAATCCTGTTAGGCGCGATGGTTGCGGCCCTCTTCGCCAATGACGGTGCCGCACTGATTCTGACGCCGATAGTCATTGCGATGCTTCTGGCACTGGGTTTCAGCCAGGGAGCCACCTTAGCGTTTGTGATGGCCGCAGGGTTCATCGCCGATACCGCCAGCCTGCCGCTTATCATCTCGAACCTGGTCAATATCGTCTCTGCGGATTTCTTTAAGCTCGGGTTTACAGAATACGCCGCCGTGATGGTGCCTGTTAACCTCGCCGCCATTGCCACCACGCTGGTGATGCTGCATCTGTTTTTCCGCAAAGATATTCCCGCCACTTACGATGTTTCGCTGTTAAAAGAACCAAAAGACGCGATCCGGGATGTGAATACCTTCAAAACCGGTTGGCTGGTTCTGATTCTGCTGCTGGTCGGTTTTTTCGCTCTGGAGCCACTCGGTGTCCCCGTCAGCCTGGTCGCGGCTGTTGGCGCGCTAATTTTGCTGGGTGTTGCCCGCAAAGGTCATGCCATTAATACGGGCAAAGTCTTGCGTGGCGCACCGTGGCAAATCGTTATCTTCTCGCTCGGTATGTATCTGGTGGTCTACGGGTTACGAAACGCCGGACTGACTCACTTTCTCTCAGCTGTGCTCAATCAACTGGCAGAACAAGGGCTGTGGATAGCGACACTGGGGACCGGCTTCCTGACGGCATTTCTTTCGTCGGTGATGAACAATATGCCAACCGTGCTGGTTGGAGCGCTGTCGATTGATGGCAGCACGGCGACAGGCGTTATCAAAGAAGCGATGATTTATGCCAACGTTATTGGCAGCGATCTTGGGCCGAAAATCACCCCGATTGGCAGTCTGGCAACGCTGCTTTGGCTCCATGTTCTGTCGCAGAAAAATATCAAAATCACCTGGGGATATTACTTCCGCGTGGGGATTGTCATGACTCTTCCGGTCCTTTTCGTCACGCTGGTCGCCCTGGCACTGCGCCTGACTTTCACCCTCAAATGAGAATCTAAAATGAGCAATATCACTATCTATCACAATCCGGCCTGTGGAACCTCTCGCAACGTGCTGGAGTTCATTCGCAATACGGGCACTGAACCCAACATTATTTTATATCTGGAAACACCTCCTTCCCGTGAGGAACTGGTCAAATTGATCGCGGATATGGGCATTACAGTGCAGGCGCTGCTACGCAAAAATGTAGAACCGTATGAACAATTAAAACTGGCGGAAGGATCATTCACCGACGATCAGATCATTGACTTCATGTTGCAGCATCCGATTCTGATTAACCGCCCGATTGTTGTCACCCCCATAGCAACCCGGCTATGTCGCCCCTCAGAAACAGTCCTGGACATTTTGCCCAATTAGCAAAAAAGATCGCCTCTTCAGGCGATCTTTTTTATTTCTGGGGAATACAGAGACATCCTCCGCACTAAGATGATCTCGTCGCATTAATGTCAATTGTTGTGCGCTTCGCAACGCCAGAAAATCTGTAAAAGTAGACAATTGTCGACTTTTCATCTTAAAGTCCTGCACTTCGCACCAGACAACACTAGTATCCGGTGACCCAATATTGTTGATGAAATGTTAAAGAGCGGCCTGCCAGATAGCCGTCGCCATTTCGGTCTTCACAAGTACGTATTACAGACCTTTTCTGGAGATTTTATGTATTCCTCTGCAAACCAAAACGAGAGCCGAACGTTTTTCGGCCATCCTTATCCGCTAGGCTCATTATTCTTCACAGAAATGTGGGAACGCTTTTCGTTTTACGGCATCCGCCCGTTACTGATTTTGTTTATGGCGGCAACGGTTTATGACGGAGGCATGGGGCTGGCACGCGAAAACGCCTCCGCCATCGTCGGCATCTTTGCCGGTTGCATGTACCTCGCCGCATTGCCGGGTGGGTGGCTTGCGGATAACTGGCTTGGGCAACAAAGAGCCGTCTGGTATGGCTCGATTCTCATCGCCCTCGGACATTTGTCGATTGCCTTGTCTGCATTTATGGGCAACAACCTGTTCTTCATCGGCCTGATGTTTATCGTGCTGGGTTCTGGCCTGTTTAAGACCTGTATCTCAGTGATGGTGGGGACGCTCTATAAGAAAGGCGATGCGCGTCGTGACGGTGGTTTTTCACTGTTTTACATGGGTATTAACATGGGTTCGTTTATCGCCCCGCTGATTTCCGGCTGGCTGATAAAAACGCACGGCTGGCATTGGGGCTTTGGTATTGGTGGTATCGGTATGTTGGTGGCGCTGATTATTTTCCGCCTGTATGCCGTTCCGGCGATGAAACGTTACGACAGCGAAGTGGGCCTGGACTCAACCTGGAACAATCCGGTGGCGAAGAAAAACGGTGTCGGAGCCTGGTTGCTGGTGTTAGCGGTGGGTGTGGCGATTCTCGTTACGCTGATTGCACAGGGTGTTATCGTGATTAACCCTGTCGCCGTTGCCAGCATGCTGGTGTATGTGATTGCCGCCTCGGTTGCGCTCTACTTTATCTATCTTTTCGTCTTTGCAGACCTGAACAGAAAAGAGCGTGCCCGACTGCTGGTTTGCTTTATTTTGCTGGTTTCCGCCGCCTTCTTCTGGTCAGCGTTTGAGCAAAAACCGACTTCGTTTAACCTCTTCGCAAATGACTATACCAACCGCATGATTGGCGACTTTGAAATACCCGCCGTGTGGTTCCAGTCAATCAACGCATTGTTTATCATTATACTGGCACCGGTGTTTAGCTGGGCATGGCCCGCGCTGGCACGCAACAATGTGCGTCCGGGTAGCATCACCAAATTTGTTATCGGTATTCTGTGTGCGGCGGCAGGGTTCGGCATCATGATGTTGGCCGCGCAAGACGTGCTCAATAACGGCGGCGCGGGTGTATCACCATTGTGGCTGGTGGGAAGCATCCTGATGCTGACACTGGGCGAGTTGTGCCTCAGCCCGATTGGCCTGGCAACCATGACGCTGCTGGCACCGGAAAGAATGCGTGGCCAGATGATGGGGCTTTGGTTCTGCGCCAGTGCGCTGGGCAACCTGGCTGCGGGTCTGATTGGCGGGCACGTTAAAGCCGACCAGTTGGATATGCTGCCGAACCTGTTCGCACGTTGTTCCATTGCGCTTCTGATTTGCGCCGCGGTGCTGTTCGTTTTGATTATTCCGGTGCGCAGAATGCTGGCAAACGCTCAGGTTAAAGCAGAGCAGAAACCCGCCACCAGTGCCTGATTAAACTCGCAGGCTGGGTGATTAACTTTGCCCATACGCAGAGGCCGGTCTTTCGACCGGCCTCTGCGTTTATCTTTAACCCTGCTGCTCTTAATGACGGGAGTGTGGGGGACAGCGATAAATTTAACGTTTCCTGTCGGGAATACACACCAACAGCAAGCCAATAAAAATCACCCCCACCCCGGCCAATTTCCCGACGCTAAAACTTTCATGCAGCCACGGCAGCCAGATAGCGGCAGCCCACACAATAACGTAGCTTAAACTCAGCAACGGATAAGCTTTACTCAGCGCAATTTTGCGCAGCGCCAAAAACCAGCATCCCATCGAACAGGCGTAAGCACACAATCCTGTTAACAACGCCACGGCACCAGGGGTGAGCGACAAAACGGCTGTGACTAGCTCATGCGGCTGGTTAACCAAAGGTAGTTCCACCATCGCCCATTTCATGATCAGTTGCGCACCACTGACTAACAGCACGCTCATCAATGCCCAGAAGTAGCCCATCAGGCGGCCCCGCCGAGGATAGAAATACCTGCAATAATCAGCACCACACCGAGCCAGTGGCGCAGTGAAACAGGCTCATGCCAGATGAAACGTGCGGCAAAGGTAATAAAGATAAAATTCAGGCTTAACATCGGGTAAGCCACGCTGACCGGAATGCGTTGTAACACTAGCAACCACAGCAACATCGCGCAGCCGAGCAGTAAAACACTCAATGCCAGCCAGCAGAGCAAGTGGCGACGACCAGGCCGCCAGGTGGCCTGTTTCTGGCAAAGCTGGCCACCACAACTCAATAAACTGGCCAATACGATTAGCAGATAACTCATGAGACTGATGACAAACCTTTTTCGTAGGTCGGATAAGCGTTAGCGCCATCCGACACAACCGGTGGAAATGGTGGATGACGCTTGCGCTTATCCACCCTACAAAAACTGATTTTCCGCCTTTATCCGCAAGCTATTATGGCGTTTTTTCGTAGAAGAAGAGCACAAAGCGCCCTTTGCGATAAAGGTTATCCGGCGTGGGGACATCATGGTCTTCAGGCAATGTGTCTTTCGACATCAGCATCACAAGCGACACATTGCCTTCTTTGCGATGAACCGCGAGCCAGTGCGCAAAATCTTCACGCGAGACAAAGTTATCTTTCGCATCAGCGAAATTCTTCAGGCCGTAATCCAGCTCACCGGGTTTGGCATACAGCGTAATATCATCGCGCTTTAACTCCCAGGCAACACCCGCGCCAACGCCTACGCTATCAGCGAGAATATAGCGGCTGCTCTCCAGTTGCGGGCGTACCACATTGATAAATGCCTGCGGGTGCTTGGAGTCGATAACCTTAGCGGGAATAACACCGCCGACTAACAACGCAATACCCAGCGGGCAAATTGCCGCCCACTGCCAGAGCCGGGCGTTATCGCGCGTGGTGATGAACCCCACCAGCGCCCACACCGCAAACGCCACCGTAGCCTGAACCACTTTCAGCACTTCCTGGCTGGCATACACGGGATGTTTTGCCACACCCCAGGGAGCCAACACCACCAGCACGACGAGACTACATAGGGTGCCAAAAATGACGTTAATCCAACCGTTAATTTTCAGCGTGCGAGATGTCGCCAGTAATTGCGTGGCATGGCGGGCCAAAAGAATCGCCAGCGGGGCAAAACACGGCAGAATATAGGTCGGTAATTTGCCTTTTGCGATACTGAAAAACAGTAAAGGCATCACGACCCAGCCCAGCAAATAGAGCGAGCCGCTTTCAAATTTACGCGCCTGCCAACTGCGTTTTAAAGCGCCAGGTAATAACGCCACCCACGGCAAACATCCGGCAATCAAGAAGGGAATGTAATACCAGAATGGGGCTTTATGCTGGGCGTCTTTTTCAGCGAAACGCTGAATGTGCTCCACCCAAAAGAAGTAGTGCCAGAAAGTCGGCTCCGCTTTAGCGATAGCCAACGCCCACGGCAACGTTATCAGCGTGGCGCTGATGATGGCCAGCGGTCCGAACAACAACACCTCTTTCCAGCGTTTTTGCGCAATCACCCACGGCAACACACCCAGCACCGGCACCGCCAGCGCCAGAAAACCTTTGGTCATGACGCCCATGCCGCAAGCAACACCCAGCAGCAGATAACCGCCCACCTTGCCAGGCGTGGTTTGTGCATTGGCCGCCAGCCAGAAGCTAGACATGGCCGCCACCAGCCACAGGGTGATCATCGGGTCGAGAATGGCGTAAGTGCCGACCCCGTAAACCAGCAGGCAGGTCAGAAAAATCACACCTGAGAGCACCGCGACACGTGTATCAAGCCACAAGCGAAACGCCAGCCAGGAAACCAACAACGCGCTGAGCGTTATCGAAAACACCGAACCAAACCGCACCGCAAAGTGGGTATGGCCGAAGATCAACTGGCTGAGATTATTGATCCAGTACCCGGCGACCGGTTTTTCGAAATAACGCACATCCAGAAAATGCGGGACTATCCAGTTACCCGCCGCCAGCATTTCACGGCTGATTTCCGCATAACGCGTTTCATCCGGTTGCCAGAGGGCGCGGAACTCGAGGGGTAACAGGTAAAACAGAGCAAAAAACACCGCCAGGATAAATACAGGTTTTGCTGACTTCATCAGTTCATACCCAAAACAATTTGCTGGCATCCCAGCCACCCTTCTCGGCCGGGGATAATACCGCGTACGATTTTACCCAATGGCAGCGAGGTTAAATCTTCCGGTAACAGCTCGCTCAATGGGCAAAATTCAATCCCTTCATGCGCCGCCATGGTCAGCAATTCGTTAAAATCGTTTTGCATCACAATCCCTTCCACCTCGGCGTGGATGGTGTACACCGGCGTCCCGGCGTCTTGTTTGATACGGTCAAGAATAAAACGGTTATACCCTTCGCGACTGACGTCTTTACCCATCACTTCATCCCAGGTGGGGAGCGTCACCGGAATTTGTACCGTCCCGGTGCTGCCATCGGGTAACAGCGGACGAAACGGTGTGGTGCCACGGCAGTCGCTGTTATAGCTAAAACCGAAAGACTCTTTTGCCCGCACCACACGTTGATCGGCTCGCCAGCCCGCTACCGCAGAGCAAGTCACCGGTTGTTCGATAATCTGGCTCAACGCCTCCCTCCCAAGACGAATTTGCTTCTCAAGATGGTTGTTGTCCCAGACTCCCGCCCAGGTTTGCCAGGCGAAGTGATCCCACGCGTGCAGGCCGACTTCATGATGATCCGCCGCAGCGGAAATGATCTCCGCATTGCCTTCGCCGATTTTCCGCCCCGGCCATGCGGTTCCTGCCAATAAAATATCCCAGCCGTAGAGCGATGCCGCTTTGGAGCGCAGCATCTTCCACAGGAATTGCGGTTTCACCAGCCGCCACAAATGGCGGCCCATGTTATCCGGCCCAACACTGAAGAAAAATGTGGCCTGAATACCGTGCAAACTTAAGATTTCGAGAAGATGAGGAACCCCTTGTTGGGTGCCCCGCCATGTATCTACATCAATGCGCAGGCCAACTTTTCTCATGCCTGAGGTTCCGTCAGTTCAACTGTTTTGAGGAAGAAATCCAGGGTTTCGTCGACGGTTTTTTCCATCTCAACCGTTGGCGTCCAGTTCAGTAAGCGATGCGCATTACGAATGCTCGGCTTGCGGTGCTCCACGTCCTGATAACCTTTACCATAATAGGTGCTGCTTTCCACTTCGCGGAAACCGGCAAACGGGGGGAAATGGTGGCGCAGCGGATGTTTTTCAAAACTCACCAGCAGCATTTCAGCCAATTCTTTAATGCTCGCTTCGTTATCCGGGTTGCCGATATTAATAATTTGCCCGTCGCAGTTATTGTCTTTGTTCGCAATAATGCGGAACAGCGCTTCGATACCGTCGCTAATATCGGTGAAACAACGTTTTTGACGCCCACCATCAATCAACTTAATGGGCGAGCCTTCCACCAGGTTAAGGATCAGTTGAGTAATCGCGCGCGAGCTGCCGATACGGGCGGCATTCAGGTTATCCAGGCGCGGCCCCATCCAGTTAAACGGGCGGAACAGCGTGAAACGTAAACCTTCTTTCTCGCCATAAGCCCAGATCACACGGTCGAGCAATTGCTTGGATACCGAGTAAATCCAGCGCTGTTTGTTAATCGGGCCAACAATCAGGTTCGAGTTATCTTCATCGAACATTTTGTCGCTGCACATGCCATACACTTCTGACGTGGACGGGAAAATAATGCGCTTCTGGTATTTCACACAGTCACGAATAATTTTCAGGTTCTCTTCAAAATCCAGCTCAAATACGCGCAATGGGTTACGGGTGTATTCAATCGGCGTGGCAATCGCCACCAGCGGCAGAACCACATCACATTTTTTAATGTGATATTCAATCCACTCGGAATGAATACTGATGTCACCTTCGACAAAGTGGAAACGCTCATTGCCGAGGAAACGGCTGATGGCGTCTGAGCCAATATCCAGGCCATACACTTCAAAGTTGTCGTCCTGCAACAGACGCTCGGTCAGGTGGTTGCCGATAAAACCGTTCACCCCAAGAATCAACACGCGCGTGCGGCGTTTAATCGCCGACACCGGCTTGCTGCAAAGCAATGCCCCGGCGACTAAACCGAGACTTTGTGCCAGTTGCGAGCCCTGCATGTAGACGCCGTTTTCGGTTTGCCCGGTCACGATTTCCAGCGCCCCGCCGCCGGTGGCAATCACCAGCGGGTTGATGGACAAAACCGTTCCTGCTTTCGCCGCCTGAAAACCTTCCAGCACGCGCGATTTCCAGACGATAAACTTGCTGCCGCCCACATAGCCAAAAGCACCCGGCCATGGATCCGTCACCGCACGTACCAGGTTATTGATTTCGCGAGCGGTCGATTGCCAGTTAATACAGCCGTCCTGTGGCGTGCGGCGGCCAAAAACCGTCGCTTTGCTGTGGTCTTGTTCAACCTGCGGGAAATGCCCGGTTTTGATAACCGGCAGCATATCGTCCAGCAGATCAGATGCCGCTTCCGTCAATTTATGGTGCAGCGTTAAGGCCGTATCCGTCGCGGCAATTGCTACGGGATGCTGCGCCACAATCGCTCCGGCATCAGCACGGCTGACCATACGATGCAGCGTGACGCCCGTTTCAGTTTCACCATTGACTAATGCCCAGTTCAGCGGTGCGCGGCCACGGTACGCAGGTAACAATGAGCCATGCAGGTTAAATGCGCCAACGGAGGCACTATTTAAAATTTCATCGTTCAGCAAGTTGCGGTAATAGAAAGAGAAAATCACATCGGGCTGCGCCGACTTGATGCGATCTACCCACAGCGGGTGATTCACATCGTCAGGTGCGTAAACCGGAATACCGTGTTCCGCTGCCGTTCGCGCCACCGAGCCAAAGAAGTGATTTTCAGCAGGCGAGTCCGGATGGGTATAAATCGCCGTGATGTCATAACCGGCAGCAACCAGGGCATTAACTCCGGCGCACCCCATATCGTGATAAGCAAATACGACAGCTTTCATTGCTGATTTTCCTCTGAAGTTGAAACACAGTCGCGGCTAACGACGCGCTGAATAAAGTAACGGGGGCGTGCACGGACATCGGTATATATTCGGCCGATGTATTCCCCTAACAGACCCATGCCGACAAACTGCGCACCGATAAACATAAACAGCACCGCAAACAGCATGAAGACCCCTTCCGCCGCCCATTGCGGCCCGAAGGCAAGACGCAACACCACCAGCAATACCGAAAGCGCAAAACCCAACACCGCAATGATGCTGCCGAACACGCTGAGCATGCGCAGCGGCGTGGTGGTCAGGCAGGTGACCAGGTCGTACATCAAATTAATCAGGCGCATAAAGCTGTATTTCGATTCACCAAATTCACGCTCGGCGTGATGCACAGGGATCTCAACCGCTTTACGCGCGAAGGTATTGGCGAGAATGGGAATAAATGTGCTGCGTTCGTGGCAATGCAGCATGGCGTCGATAATGTGGTGGCGATAAGCACGCAACATGCAGCCATAATCGCCCATCGCTTTACCGGTGGTGCTTTGAATCAGGCGGTTAATCACACGCGATGCGCGTTTGCGAAACCAGGTATCCTGGCGGTTCTGGCGCACAGTGCCGACCACGTCGTACCCTTCATCGGCTTTGGCGACCAGGCGCGGGATCTCTTCCGGTGGGTTTTGCAGATCCGCATCAAGGGTGACAATTAAATCCCCGGTGACATGGCTAAAACCGGCCATAATGGCGTTGTGCTGGCCGTAATTTCGGTTGAGCAAAACCGCGACAACATGGCTGCCGGGTGCTTCGGCAGCATCGCTTAACATCTCTGCCGAGTTATCCGTGCTGCCGTCATCCACCAGCAGAATTTCGTAATCTTTCCCCAGGGTTTCGCATGCAGCCGTGGTTCGCCTGATCAGTTCAGGCAAACTTTCCTGCTCGTTATAAACCGGGATCACGACAGAAACTTTGCGGATTACTTCTGGTTTGGTCATATTATTTTCCTGCTACTTCACGTAAGGCGGTAATTACGCGAGTCACATCGTCATCGGTCATCGTTGGGAATAACGGAATGGAACAAATACGTTCGCTATTCCATTCGGTGTCGGGCAACGAAAGAGTGGAATAACGCTCGCGGTAATATTTTTGTGTATGTGCGGCTCTGAAATGCAGTCCTGTTCCCATCCCTTTTGCCTTTAAAGCATCCATGAATTCATTACGGGAAATTCCACAGCGAGTTTCATCTATGCGCAGAATAAAAAGATGCCAGGCATGTTTATGTGCCCAACCTGGGTGAATAAGCGGTAAATAAGGCATATTCACTAATTCGCTTAAATAACGTTCGGCTATTTCAGTACGGCGCGCGTTGTTTTGTTCGAGTTTATTTAACTGAACCAGCGCAATGGCCGCATTAATATCCGCGAGGTTGTATTTATATCCCGGCGAGATAACTTCCGCCTGCGGTGCACGCCCCAGCGTCTGGCGGTCGAACGCATCGACGCCCAGGCCGTGGAACTTCAGGCTGCGCATTTTATTCGCCAGTTGCTCATCATCGGTAACAATCAACCCGCCTTCGGCGCAGGTCATGTTTTTGATGGCGTGGAAGGAGAATATCGCCGTTCCTTTGTCGCCAACATGTTTGCCTTTGTAGTGAGTTCCCGCAGCGTGCGCAGCATCTTCAATCACAGGGATCCCGTGGCGTTCGCCCACAGCACGGATGGCGTCAATATCCACCGGCGCTCCGGCGTAATGAACCGGAATAATGGCGCGGGTGCGAGGAGTAATCGCGGCTTCAATCACCTGCGCCGTGACCATTAACGTATCGCGGTCAACGTCAATCATCACCGGTTCGCCACCGAGCAATACAATCATATTCAGGGTGGAAACCCAGGTCAGCGACGGCGTGATCACTTCGTCGCCCGCCCCTATGCCCAGCGCCATCAATGCGACATGCATACCCGCCGTTGCAGAGCTCACCGCAATCGCATACTTATTGCCGGTTAACTCGCAAAATGCCTGTTCAAGTGCCTGATTTTTAGGGCCAGTTGTTATCCAACCAGACTGCAAAACTTCACTCACTGCGTTGATTTCTTCGGGTCCCATCGCAGGACGTGAGAAAGGCAGAAATTCGCTCATTGGATATCCCTGTAATTATCTATATGGCTTTTTTAATCATGAGACAGGTTAATTAAATGAAAGCGCAACATGATTGCGTTACTGCGCGCCAAATTAAACCGGATTAAAACAAAACCATCCTGGCAGAGATTCCTTAGCTCAATATTAAGATGGTCGGAATCACAGTGAAAATTTAGAAGGGCAACATTAAGGTTAAATTAAGGTTCGGGGTAAATAATCCCTTTCGTAATTTGCAGGCGTAAATAGTCACGTCAAAAACTTGTTTGCGAATTTGTTAATCCCTTTTTTTAGCTAAAAAAACAATATCGTTGGAGATGTAAATGCCTGTACTTTTCAGGATGAAAGTTATCCCACTGGTTTTGCTGTTGGCGATGGTTTTTGCCTTCTTACTCAACTGGCCAGTGCTGCTGCATTTTTACGATATTTTGTCGCATCTTGAGCATGATAAAGCCGGCTTTGTTCTCTCCATCCCGTTTGTCCTGGTGGCCGCACTCAACTTCGTCTTTATGCCCTTCTCTGTCCGTTATCTGCTCAAACCGTTCTTTGCGGTGCTGCTGATTACCGGGTCGATGGTCAGTTATTCGACACTTAAGTATAAAGTGATGTTTGATCAATCCATGATCCAGAACATCGTTGAAACCAACCCGCAAGAAGCCCATTCCTACCTGAACGGCTCGATCATTTTGTGGTTGTTACTGACGGGGGTTCTTCCGGCTGTCTTGCTGTTTTTAATAAAAATTGAGTACCCATCGAAATGGTATAAAGGTGTGGCCTGGCGCGCGCTGTCGATGGTGGCTTCTCTGGCGCTTATCGCCGGTGTGGCCGCGCTCTATTACCAGGATTACGCTTCCGTGGGCCGCAATAACTCCACGTTAAACAAAGAAATTATCCCGACCAACTACGTTTACAGCACCTTTGGCTATGTGAAAGACACGTACTTTACGACCAAAGAACCGTTCCAGACGTTGGGTGATGACGCCAAACGCGTAGCCAGTGCAGATAAACCGACGCTGATGTTCCTGGTGATTGGGGAAACGGCGCGCAGCAAAAACTTCTCAATGAATGGCTATTCACGCGACACCAACGCCTGGACCCGCCAGATTGGCGGCGTTATTTCCTTTGCCAATGTACATTCTTGTGGCACCGCCACCGCAGTCTCGGTGCCGTGTATGTTCTCTGATATGAATCGCACCGAGTACTCCCACAAAAGAGCCGCCAACAGCGAAGGTCTTCTCGATGTGGTGCGCAAAGCGGGCGTTTCAATGCTCTGGAAGGACAATGACGGCGGCTGTAAAGGCGCTTGCACGCGTATCCCGACTATCGAGATTAAGCCGACCGCCGACCCAAAACTTTGTGATGGGCAAACCTGCTATGACGAAGTGCTGCTGGACAATATCGATCGGGATATTTCTAAAATGGCAGGCGATAAAATGCTGACATTCCATTTAATTGGCAGCCACGGCCCAACCTATTTCCAGCGATATCCTGCGGATCAACGCCATTACATGCCGGAATGTGCACGCAGCGATATTGAAAACTGCACCCAGGAACAGCTCGTCAATTCCTACGACAATACCATCCGTAATACCGACCGTGTGATGGCGCAAATGATTGAAAAACTCAAACAATACAGTGACCGCTATAACACCGTGCTGATTTACGTTTCCGACCACGGCGAATCATTAGGCGAAAAAGGTTTATACCTGCACGGCACCCCATACAAAATTGCGCCAGAGGAACAAACACATATTCCGATGCAAGTTTGGATGTCACCCGGCTTTATTGCGGAAAAACACATGAATATGACGTGCCTGCAAAATAACGCGCTCAAGAACGCTTATTCCCACGACAATTTGTTCTCGTCCGTGCTGGGGCTTTGGGATATTAGCACCAGCGTTTATAAACCCGACCAGGATATATTCCGTGGATGCCGGAGTTAATAGTTGATTTAATTGCCACCTGATTCCTGGGTGGCAACCCCAATAACTGAAAAGCTTTTTTATGACTCATGCTATGATTTCGGCAAAAAATGGCATGGGTAAATCAAGTGGGTTCGAGTAAAAGAGGTGCGCTGAACGTCTTAACGGCAGCGATTTTGTGGGGAAGTTCTGGGGTTTGCGCGCAATACATTATGGAGCAGAGCCAGATGTCATCGCAGTTTTTAACGATGACGCGCCTGCTGTTTGCCGGGTTAATTTTGCTGACGCTGTCCTTTATTCAGGGCGAGACAATTTTCCGCATTTTCAAAAACCGCCAGGATGCCATCAGCCTGCTGGTATTCTCCCTGGTGGGTGCGCTGGCCGTGCAACTCACCTTCCTGATGACCATTGAAAAATCCAACGCTGCCACCGCCACCGTGCTCCAGTTTTTATCCCCTACCATAATCGTGGCCTGGTTCTCGCTGGTGCGTAAATCCCGCCCCGGCATATTGGTTTTTGCGGCTATTGGCACCTCGTTGCTGGGCACCTTTTTATTAGTGACCCATGGCGACCCGACGTCGCTCACGATTTCCGGTAGCGCATTATTCTGGGGGATTGCCTCGGCTTTCGCCGCCGCGTTTTACACCACCTGGCCTTCGCGTTTAATCGCCCGGTACGGCACCCTGCCGATTGTCGGCTGGAGTATGTTAATAGGCGGCGCGATGCTTCTGCCATTTTATGCCGGCCAGGGGGGCGACTTTGTGATAACCGGAAATGTGCTGTTGGCCTTTTTCTATCTGGTGGTTATCGGAACGTCACTCACTTTCAGCCTCTATTTAAAAGGTGCGCAGCTTATTGGCGGGCCAAAAGCCAGTATTTTGAGTTGCACCGAACCGTTAAGCAGCACGTTCCTTTCGCTATTATTGCTGGGCATTACCTTTACGGTTTCCGACTGGCTGGGCACCCTGATGATTTTATCTTCAGTTATTCTGATTTCGCTGGACTCACGCCGTCGCGTCATCACCCAACAAGCGTAAAAACGCACATATAAAAGAGGCACCCCATGGGGTGCCTCGAAACATTTAACGCTTTGCTCATTCACGCATTACAGCGTGCCAGTCCCACCATCTGAACACCAGACCTGCCCTGAGGTAAAGCTGGATTCCGGCGAAGCAAACGTCACGTAAAGTGACGCAATTTCCGCCGGTTGCCCTGGGCGTCCAAGCGGTGCAGAAGCGCCAAACTTTTCAATTTTTTCCTGCGGCTGCCCGCCGCTGCACTGCAAAACCGTCCAGTACGGGCCTGGCGCGACAGCATTGACCCGGATCCCTTCGGGTGCGAGCTGCTTCGCGAGAGATTTGGTGAATGCCACAATAGCGGCCTTGGTCTGAGAGTAATCAAGCAAATTATCACTGGGTAGATAAGCCTGCACGGACGCGGTATTAATGATTGCCGCACCGCGTGGCAGATAGCTCAGCGCCGCTTTGGTTATCCAGAACATGGCGTACACATTGGTTTTGAAAGTGGCATCAAACGCTTCAGTCGTGAGGTCTTTGATGGATTCGCAGAACTGTTGACGCCCTGCGTTGTTAATCAGCAAATCTAATCCGCCCAATTCCTGTGCGGCCTGCGTCACCAGTTGCCGGCAAAACGCTTCGTTGCGGATATCGCCCGGAATGGCGACGGCCTTACATCCCTCGGCGCGAATCAGCGCAATCACTTCAACGGCATCTTCCTCTTCCTCGGGCAGATAATTAATCGCCACATCGGCCCCTTCACGAGCAAAGGCAATGGCCACGGCCCGCCCTATTCCTGAATCTCCGCCGGTAATTAACGCCTTACGCCCAATAAGTCTGTCGCTGCCTTTATAGGATGTTTCACCGTGATCGGGGACCGGGATCATGTTTTTGGCAAGCCCCGGAAATGGCTGCTTCTGATGTTCAAATGGTGGCGATGGATAAGCATCGGAGTGGGTTCTATTTCGTGAATCGGGGATCCCATTCTTGCTTTGCATATTCAGCTCCTGTGATTTTCATTCGCAGAACAGAAAGCATAGAACAAAAGGCCACCGAGGTGGCCTTAAAGCTGAGAACAAGATTCTTCCCAGGCCGGATAGCGCAGCGCCACCCGACAACACGCTAATCAGAAATCATAGGTCATTGACACTTTCAGCGTGCGCGGCTCGCCCTGGAAGATATAGGTGCCTAAATCTTCTACGCCAGACCAGTATTTCTCGTTGGTGACGTTATCAACGCCCGCCCGCACCACCATTTCATTGCGATCGGCATTCAGGTTCATCCGATAGCGGACACCGAGATCAAGCGTGGTGTAACTGTCGAGTTTTTTGGTATTCGCCGCATCGGCATATTGCGAACCGGTGTGGTTCACTTTCGCCGTCGCCGTCAGTCCGTTAACCGGCTTGATGTCGTATTCCGCGCCCACCACCATGTAGAAACGGGAGACACCAATGGCGTCTTTGCCGTCAGTTTTGCCGCCTGCGGTGTGGGTCTGCTCCGGGTCCAGCCACATCGTGCTGCCGTTTAAGCGCAAGCCTAACATTGGCTCGCCAAACACGTTCAGCTCCACGCCCCGGTTGCGCTGCTCGCCGTCGAGCGCGTAATAGTTACTGGCATTCAAAACGGCAGAGGGTTTTTTGATCTCGAAAAGCGCCAGCGAACCGCCGACACGCTCGTAATCAATTTTCACCCCGGCTTCATCTTGTTTAGAGTGCGCGATACCGGTGCTTTGCCCGTAGTTGGCCGCCCCTTTTGGCGCGTTGCTTCCTGGCTGCAAGGCTTCGGTATGGTTCGCATAGAGAGAGATTTCATTCCACGGCTTGTACACCAGCCCGAAGGTCGGCATCCAGCGGCTTTGCGTATACCGCGAGGAAGTGTCTTCGAGGCCAGTTTTGTTGCTGTAGTTACGCACCACCACTTTTTGATGACGGGCAGCGGCGGTAAACAGCACGCTGTCATCCAGGAAGCCAAACGTGTCACTCAGCAGCCAGCCCTGCGTGCGGTTACGCGCCGTGGTCAGCGGGTCAAAATAGTCGCCGCCAAAGTACGCATTCGTCGGTTCTGGCACTGCGTGATTATCATAAATATTCGTGGTTGGATTTTTGGCAGACATGCGCCACGCGGTTGCGTCGCGTTTGATTTGCGCCGAATAGCCGACGTTCACTTTATGAGAAATCGCGCCGGTATCGAAATCACCGCGCATCCCCGCCATGCCGCTAAAGGCATCAATAATACGATTGGTATCCAGACGGCCGACGGTGGCATCACCGTTCTCATTCAACAATTTTGGGGCGCTATAAGTACCGGTTTCGTGAGCGTGTTGTGCGCCTAATGCCGCATAGGTCGTCCAGCTATCGGTCAAATCAAACTCGGTTTTTGCCATGCCGAATTCGTTTTCGATATCGCTGTAGCCCCATTTCTGGCTGTAGTTTTTGGTGCTGCCCGGCACGTCAGGAATGAAATCAACGCCGCTGATATTGATGCCCATCGTGCCGCCATGGAACGTTTTCTTCTGATAGCCAAAATCCAGAGATGAGCGCGAGCGAACGGTTTTATAATCGAGGCCAATAGAGGCAAGCGTGGTGCGGCGTTTGTCATCATCGACCGCCGCTTCCCCTTCGCGATGCACCAGATTCACGCGCGCGCCAAACTGGTCGTTATCGCCGAAACGGCGTCCGACATCCAGCGAACCGCCTACCTGGGAATCTGAGGTGTAATCGACGCCAATCTGGGTGGTCGGTAACGCCTCGGCACGTTTTGGCTCGAGGTTAATCATGCCGCCAACGCCGCTGCCCGCAGCGCCATTGAGTAAAGCATTCGCGCCTTTAAAAACTTCGACACGTTCGAGCATCTGAGTGTCCATCACCTGGCGCGGTACCACGCCCGACAGGCCACCCATCGTCATATCGTCGCCATCGAGTTTGAAGCCACGAATACGGTAGGTTTCGGAGAAGTTGCCGTACCCCTGCACCGCCTGCACGCCCGCATCATTGCTGACAACATCGCCAATGGTTTTGGCCTGCTGGTCCTGAACCAGTTTGGCGGTATAGCCGATCACGTTGAACGGCACGTCCATCGCTTTTTGTTCGCCTAACATGCCCAAACGCCCGCCGTGTGCGATTTGCCCGTCCATGTATGCCGGAACCAGTTCGTTGCCGCCGGGTTTAAATGCGCTATCGGCATTGCCCTGCACGACAATCGACTCCTCTTGATTCTGCTGTGTGGACGCGTCGTTGCTGGCTGCGTGAGTGGTTTGCGTGATCGCTCCAATTGTCATCGCAATCAGAGATTTACGTAATAAACGGGTTTTACCCAGGGTGTTGTGCATAATTTTCTCGCCAAAAAATCCAAATAAAACAAAATGGCCCGCAACCGGGCCTGGTGCTTATTTTTTGAGGTCGATTCTCACGATGCTGTCCGGGCCATTCGTGGAATGATCTTTGTTAAAGGCTTGCTTGACGGTGACATACAGAATTTGCCCGTCGTCAGAGAGCAGCAGACTGTTTGGATTGGGCTTTAAATCCCACGATTTCTTCACCGCATAAGTGGTGCCATCGAGGCTCAGTAGCTTGCCGGACTCGCGCTGAGTGATGTAAATCTCATTGCGTTTGGCGTTGAATTTCACTGCCAGCGAATCGCCCACCGCCAGCTGCTTAATCACCTCTCCGGTACGGATATTCAGCACCAGCGTGGTTTTCGCTTTCGAGTTATCCGTGACAAACAGACGCCCCGTCGCGCTGTCTTCTGCCATATTGAGCAGCAATGCCGGTTTATCACCCAGCGGTTTCCAGCGTTTTTCGACGCGATTTGTTTTCGGGTTAATGACCAGAATCTCACCGCTGCCATTGGCGGCGTATATGCGGTCGGTGGTTTGGGAATAATGCAGGCCGGTCATCCATTTGCCGGTATTTTTGATGCGCGTTTTAAGCTTCAGAGTTTCGGCATCCACCACCCAGATTTGCGCCGGGTCAGCAACCGCACCGATGTAAAGCAAGCCGTTATGCAGCAACACTTCACGAGCGCCGTATGGGAAGCCCTCTTTGTTGCGCTCGCTAAATAAAATACGTGATTTCACTTTGCCATCTGCGGTGCTCACCGCACTCAGACCGCCATCCAGAGAGTTAGTCACATACACAATCTGCCCATCCGGGGAGATTGCCATCCCGAAGTTTTTCAGGTCAGTGTGGCTCGAACCAACGGTTTTAAGCGTAGTGGCATCCAGCTTGTAGATCACCCCGCCCTGCACATCTTTAAACCCTTCAGCGCTGGCGACATACAGCACGTCGCCCTTTGGGCCGAGCGCCATTTCGTAAAGTCCGGCGGCTAAATCGCGCTGAGTGGTATCGGTGGCGACGGCTTTTTGCGTGGCGGGAGGCGTGGTTTGCGAGGTTTGCGAGGTTTGCTGAGTTGCGCAACCGCTCAGTGCCACTGTCAAAAACAGTGCAACGGCGGAGAATTTTATTTTCATCAGGAAAATCCCTGTCAGATCTGTCAATAAAAAAGAGAACGAGAACTATACGCATTAGCGTTTTGTAATCAAGTGTAAATGATTGAATGGATGAAAAATGCTGGGTCAGATGACGCTTTGAGTTTGTCTGGAGTGACTTATCAGCCTGATGCGCTTTCAGGATTAATCCCACCGCCAGTGCCGACTATGCTTAATAGTTCAGAATACAGGAGGCGGCATGAGCAACCCTGAAATGGCAAACGTAACCCTAAAAATCAACAGCGAAACCCGGCGGCTGGAGGTTGATACGCGCACCACGCTGTTGGATGCACTGCGCGAAAACTTGCATCTTACCGGCACCAAAAAAGGCTGTGACCACGGCCAGTGCGGTGCATGTACAGTGTTGGTGGACGGGCGTCGGATAAACGCTTGCCTGACCCTTGCGGTGATGCAGGAAGGTGCAGACATCACCACCATCGAAGGGATAGGCACGCCGGAAAATCTCCACCCGATGCAGGCCGCATTCATCAAACATGATGGCTACCAGTGTGGTTACTGCACGCCAGGGCAAATTTGCTCCTCGCTGGCGGTTCTCAGCGAAATCGAGCAGGGAATTCCCAGCCACGTGACCCTCGATTTAGTCTCAGCGCCTCACGCCACCAGTGATGAAATACGCGAGCGGATGAGCGGGAATATCTGCCGCTGCGGCGCTTATGCCAACATTCTTGCCGCCATTGAAGATGTGGCCGGAGGGCAGAAATCATGAAGGCTTTTACTTATGAACGCGTGAATACCCCCGCTGAGGCCGCCACCCGCGCTGTGACAAAACCCGGTGCTAAATTTATTGCTGGCGGCACCAACCTGCTGGATTTAATGAAGCTTGAGATTGAAACGCCCACGCATCTGATTGATGTCAACGGCCTCGCGCTGGATAAAATTGAGCCGACGCCCGACGGAGGGCTACGGATTGGCGCCCTGGTGCGTAACACCGATCTTGCGGCAGACACACGGGTGCGGCGGGATTACGCGGTGCTATCCAGAGCGCTGCTTGCAGGCGCGTCGGGCCAGCTACGCAACCAGGCGACCACCGCCGGGAATTTGCTTCAGCGCACGCGCTGCCCCTACTTTTACGATACCCATCAGCCCTGCAATAAGCGGCATCCCGGCAGCGGTTGCGCGGCACTTAACGGTTTCAGCCGCCAGCATGCCGTGGTGGGCGGCAGTCAAAGTTGCATCGCCACCCATCCGAGCGATATGGCGGTGGCAATGCGCCTGCTGGATGCCGTCATTGAGACCGTGAACCCCAATGGCTTTGAGCGCAAAATCCCGGTTGCAGATTTCTGGCCCGCGCCCGGCAACACGCCCCATCAAGAAACCGTGTTAAATGCGGGAGAACTTATTACCGCCGTCACCCTCCCGGCACCGCTTGGCGGAACCCATATTTATCGTAAAGTCCGTGACCGCGCGTCATACGCTTTTGCCCTGGTTTCCGTCGCCGCGGTTGTGCAACGCGATGGTTCGGGCCGCGTGGCGCTGGGCGGCGTGGCGCACAAACCCTGGCGGCTTGAAGAAGCCGATGCACAACTGCCCAACGGCAGTCAAAGCGTCTACGAGCGGTTATTCGCAAGCGCCCACCCGACGCCCGAAAACGAATTCAAGTTGCTGTTGGCGAAGCGCACGCTCGCCTCGGTACTGACGGAAGCGAGGGGATAAGCCGATGAAATTTGAAAATCCTGCCAAAGATAACCCTATCGACCAGCTTAACGTGGTCGGCCAACCGCACGACCGTATCGACGGCCCGTTGAAAACCACCGGTACCGCGCATTATGCCTACGAGTGGCATGACGAACAGCCCGATGCCGCATATGGCTATATCGTGGGCGCGGCGATTGCCAAAGGCCGCATTCAGGCGTTCGATCTCTCTGCCGCCGAGAAAGCCGCAGGCGTCATTACGATTGTCACCGCCGAAAACGCCGGGCCTTTGGGTAAAGGCGAGAAAAACCCGGCAAAACTGCTCGGTGGCCCGGAAATTGACCATTACCACCAGGCCATCGCCGTAGTGGTCGCACAAACGTTCGAGCAAGCGCGTGCGGCAGCCGAACTTATTAGCGTGGATTACCATCGCGAGCCAGGCCGTTACGATTTAGCCTGCGAAAAACCGTCAGTTTCCATACCGCCCGAAGATGAACCGGACAAATCCGTCGGTGATTTTGCCAGTGCCTTTGCCGCTGCCGCCGTACAGCTCGACGCCACCTACACCACGCCGGATCAAAGCCATATGGCGATGGAACCTCATGCCTCCATGGCGGCGTGGAACGGCGATAAACTCACGGTCTGGACCTCTAATCAGATGGTGGACTGGTGTCGCAGCGATTTGAGCCTGACGCTGAAACTGCCGAAGGAAAATGTCCGGGTGATATCGCCTTATATCGGCGGTGGCTTTGGCGGCAAGCTATTTGTGCGTAGCGATGCGCTGCTGGCGGCACTCAGCGCTCGCGCGGCTAAACGCCCGGTGAAAATCGCGCTGCAAAGGCCGCTTATCCCTAACAACACCACGCACCGCCCGGCCACCATCCAGCATATTCAAATCGGCACCGATACCACCGGGCGCATTAGCGCCATCTCGCACCAAAGCTGGTCAGGTAATGTCGCGGGTGGCCCGCCGGAAACCGCCGTCCAGCAAAGTGAATTGCTTTATGCGGGAGCCAATCGCCACACCGGATTACGCCTGGCGGAACTCGATTTACCCGAAGGCAACGCCATGCGCGCGCCCGGAGAAGCGCCAGGATTAATGGCGTTGGAAATCGCTATCGACGAAATGGCCGAAAAAGCTGGCGTGGACCCCATCGAATTTCGTGTGATCAACGACACCCAGGTGGACCCTGCACATCCTGAGCGCTTCTTCTCGCGCCGCCAGTTAGTGGAATGCCTGCGTACCGGGGCTGAACATTTTGGCTGGCAGCACCGCAACCCCAAACCGGCGCAAGTGCGTGACGGGCGCTGGCTGGTCGGTATCGGTGTGGCGGCAGGTTTTCGCAATAACATGGTGATGAAATCCGGCGCACGGGTTCACCTTGATGCACAAGGCATCATCACCGTTGAAACGGATATGACGGATATTGGGACCGGGAGTTACACCATTATTGCCCAGACCGCGGCGGAAATGTTAGGCGTGCCGCTGGAAAGCGTCGTGGTGCGCCTGGGGGATTCTGATTTCCCGGTGTCTGCGGGTTCAGGCGGGCAATGGGGAGCGAACAGTTCGACGGCGGGGGTCTATGCCGCCTGCGTGAAATTACGTGAGGCCATCGCCAACACGCTTGGGTTTGACGCGAACACGGCGGTATTTGCAGACGGGCAAATCAAATTCGGCGCCCGTACCGCTCAACTTAGCGATGCGGCCTCCGGGGGAAAACTGAGTGTCGAAGACAGTATTGAATTTGGCGACCTGGAAAAGACATTCCAGCAATCCACCTTCGCGGCGCATTTTATCGAAGTCGGCGTCGACGTTGCTACGGGCGAAACCCGCGTGCGCCGTATGCTGGCTGTCTGCGCGGCGGGCCGGATCCTCAACCCTAAAACGGCACGCAGCCAGGTGATCGGCGCGATGACCATGGGCGTGGGGGCTGCGCTAATGGAAGAATTAGCCGTCGATACGCGCCTGGGGTATTTCGTTAATCACGACCTTGCGGGATACGAAGTCCCGGTTCATGCGGATATTCCCGCCCAGGAGGTGATTTTCCTCGAAGACACCGACCCGGTTTCATCCCCGATGAAAGCCAAAGGTGTGGGGGAATTGGGGCTATGCGGCGTAAGTGCGGCTATCGCCAATGCGATTTATAACGCCACGGGCGTGCGGGTGCGCAACTACCCCATCACGCTGGATATATTGCTCAAACACTTGCCCGAACTGAGTTGATTCAGGCTGCGCGACTTCACATTATCCTAATTCCCCGGCGTTGCGCTCAGGCCAACTATACTTAACCATTCATTGTCCTTTAAGGAGTTCGGTATGTTTGATAAAGCCACAGACAAAATCAACGAAGCAGCAGGCACAGCGCGAGAATTGTACGGTAAGCATGCGCATAACCCGGATGATCAGTTTAAAGGCGCGGCACGTAAATATGCCTCCCAGGCCAGTTACGCGGTGAGAGATGCGACCGATAACGTCCGTGACCAGGTTTCAACCAACCCGATTGCCGGGTTAGCCGTTGCCGCCGCGGTGGGCGTGGTGTTTGGTTTCCTGTTGGGTCGGAAATAAATTGGAATGCCCGGTTTCCGGGCATTTATGGTGGATGACGCTAACGCTTATCCACCCTACAAATCCCCTTTATTTATCGGCTTGTTTACCCCAGGTTCCGCGCACGTAATTCACCACGTTATTTCTCTCTTCCTCAGACATAACCTGTTTGTAAGCTGGCATTTTGAAAGAAATATTCCCTTGCGTCTGCGGTGTCTGGGTTCCGTCATTAATGACTGAAAGCAGTGAGGCCGGGTCTTTCGCCATGACGATGGAGTTATTTACAAGCGATGGCACGGTAAAATCTTTGCCTTTGCCGTCATCGCCGTGGCAGGTCGAGCAATACATGGAATAAAGCGTTTTACCGTCTTTCGGCGCATAGGTTATTGCCCCGCTTGTAGACACCGCACCTGCATTGGGATGGTTAAAATTGAGCAAATAATATGAAATCGCTTCCAGGTCACCGTCGGTCATATATTGCGTACTCTGCGTCACCACTTCGCTCATCGGCCCGGAGAGCGCGTCATGCTGGCTTTTACCGGTCCGCAACAAGGATTTTAATTCTTCCGGTGACTTCGAGATGTTTCTGAGCGACGGGGCATTCCAGCCGTCAATCATCGCACCGCTCAAATAAACATCGCTGGAGGCGTCATAGGCTTTTTCCTGCATCGTGACGCCGCGTGGAGTATGGCAGGCGCCACAATGCCCGGGCCCTTCTACTAAATATGCGCCCCGGCTCAATAATACATTGTGCTGTTCATCGGGCTTATTGGTGTTATTAACCGAGTGAGTGTCATCGACATAAAGCCAATTCCAGATATGCAGCGGCCAGCGAGCGGATAATAGCCACGGGATATCATTATCTTTATTCTTTTGCGCCGACGGCGGGACTTCATTCATAAAGTAATCGTACAAATCATGAATATCTTTGTCGGTCATTCTGGCGTAGGAAGGATATGGCATCGCCGGATAGAGCGCGTGCCCGTCTTTCGCAATCCCCTGCCTCACGGCTTTTTCGAAATCTTCGTAAGAGTAATTGCCGATCCCGGCGGTTTTATCCGGCGTGATATTGGTGGCGTAAATATCCCCAACCGGCGTTGAAAATTTCTTGCCGCCCGCCATCGGTTGCCCGCCTTCGGCGGTATGGCATGCCACGCAGTCTGAGGCCCGCGCTATGTATTTACCGGGTGAAGAATCAGCCGCAGCATTTCCGGCAACCATCAAACATCCGATAGCCAATAGAGTTTGTTTCATCTCAAATCACCCCATTGCCTTAAGTTCGTTGACCGCGCGCCAGGCCTGGTCAATCGCCGTGTGCGCGTAGGCGTCCCAGTCTGAGTCAGAGTTGGCAATCGCAATCCGCCCAATCGGTTTGCGCGCGTTATCTTTAATGGCGTCCATTTTGTCCATATCATCGAACAACGCGCTGGCGTAATACGCATAACCATGCGCCCAGCGGTTAACGGTAATCGCCGTGATATCGCGTTGATGGTCAAAGCCGGTATGCCCGAGCATTTCCTGAAGTTGGGAACGAATCATTTGCTCGTGAGTGTCAAACGTCGTACCCAGTAAATACGCTCGCCCCTGGCGGAACTGCTCGCGCGCGCTCAATTTGCTGCCCGGATAGGTCGGGACATAAACCATATGCAGGCACATCGGTTCATCCGGGTTTTGCGGATGCTGATAACTGCCGAGACTGACCGGGTAATCGAGCTTCACGCGGCTGTACGGGGCCGCCGGAGAATAAAATTCGTGAATACCCAGTTGCTTGAACGCCTGCCAGTTTTTGACCACCACATTGGTGTAAACCAGCGGCGCTTTGACATTCAGGCGCAGATCGGCTTTTTGCTCTTCCGGTGTTTCTGGCACCAGATACGGGATCATCATGTTGTAACCGGCCATGATCGCGTTGCGCCCTTTCACACGGTACGCTTTGCCATCGTTAACATAGGTCACAACCACGCCGTCGTCGGTGTTTTTAGCATTAATCACAATACTGTTAAGACGGATTCGGGTGGTGTTTTCCGGGTGGTCAAGCTTTTCGTAATTGAGCCGCGAGGTGACAGAATCCTCCATGGTATGTCCGGGTAACGCTTCAGGCACCAGGTGGCGAACAATCAAACGCGCCAGGCCCGCATTGCCATCCGGCAAATGATAAACGTACGGCTCTTCGAGGTCGGCGAGAGCTTCTTCATCCAGCGGCGGCAGCTCCATGGCATCCATCCCTGGGAGCGCGCAGGTTCTGGCGTCGGAACAACTCACGCCTTCTATACCGATGGCGAAAAAGTCGTTGGTGCGCTGCTGGAAATACATCATCGCCATTTTGCTTAACCCCACTTTCTCAGTCAGGAAATCGTGATAGTTGTGGGTGTCCATCCAGGCAATTTTTTCATCTACCGACATCCCTTTCAGGTAATCAACCGGGTTCACGTACAGGTCAAGAATGGCTTTGCGGTCACTTTCGCTTAACGGGAAATCGTTGATAAACTCAGCCAGCGGGCGGCCATTGAGCCTGTCGGGTGGAATGTCATCGGCCACCGCACGCCCAGGGTCGCCGCCAACAATTTTCGTTTCACCGAAGTTCTTTTTATCAAAGAACACGCCACGGCTGAGGTTTAAGTTGGGGTAGAAATTAACATCAAAACTTTGCTTCATGCGCGTGACGCTGACACCGACCGTGGACATCAGCCCGTTGACGACCTCGCTAAAATTTCGTGTCGGCGACTGAAAGGCTTCGCTGCCGCCATAGCCGATGATTTTTTTGCCGCCGGCGTTAAACTCATTGCGTTTGGCATGTCCGCCAAAATCATCGTGGTTGTCGAGAACCAGCACTTTGCTCTCTTTACCCATTACGTCGTGCCAGAAGCTGGCGGCGGCTAAACCACTTAGCCCGCCACCGACAATGACCAGATCGTATTCTTCTTTAATGGGAAGGTGGTCGGTACTGAATTTTTCATGGTCGCGCCCCACGGCGTGGGCCATTTCAAATGAACCGGGATGATTCCCACGCAGGCCTGTTAACTGCGGCGGGTAATAATCATCGCCCATTATTGTGGTGGCTTTTCCGGCGGCTTTAGCAAGATCGAGCGGCGTCATCCCTGCGGCAATGGTAATTGCCACCCCATTGAGAAAATCACGTCTGGTAATCGACATATAAGACCTTATTTATTTTTTGGCTTTAATTCTTCATCGAGCTTTTTGGAGTCGTAATAATCGCCCTGCCAGGTAATTTTCCCGTTATTGACGGTGATGTAACTCACCCCTTCAAATTTAATCGGGTTATTGGTCGCCGGGCTTCCCGCCCATTCGCCGCTATTTTTGCCGCTGAATTCCCAGCGAAAGGCGATGGTGTCGTGGTCATAAACCGGTTTACTGGTCATTTTCCAGGTTAAATCTGGTACGGCTTTAATAAAGGCCCCAATCACCTCTTTTTCTGCATTGCTTTTGCCATTCACTGGCGTACCGCTTGCGGCGTCGTAATAAACCACGTCCGGTGCTAAATATTGCGCGGCTTTCGCAGCATCATGCGCATTCCACGCGGACATATAATCTTTAACGACGGTTAACGGCGAAACCTCGGCCAACGCTAAATTTGAGAATAGTACAAAAGATAACGCAGCGGCTTTTATTGCTTTCATTTCATCACCTTATTATTCAGAAACATCGCACATGATGTGTTTTACGCGGGTGTATTCATCCAGCGAGTACGAGGACAAATCCTTGCCGTAGCCGGATTTTTTAAAGCCGCCGTGGGGCATTTCAGCGCACAGAGGAATGTGGTTGTTAATCCACACGGTGCCGAAATCCAGGCGGATACTAAAGCGCTGGGCACGACCATGGTTACTGGTCCAGACGCTGGACGCCAGGCCATATTCCACGTCGTTTGCTTTTTCGAGCGCTTCGGCTTCTGAGGAGAATTTTTGCACCGTCATGACCGGGCCAAAAACCTCGTGCTGAATTGCTTCGTCGCGCTGTTCAAGGCCGGAAATAATCGTCGGTTCAAAGTAAAAACCTGGGCCTGCGCCAGGTTTGCCGCCGGTTTCAATTTTGGCGTGAGCCGGGAGGCGGCTGATAAACCCTTTCACCTGTTCAAGCTGGCTGCGGCTGTTGAGCGCACCGTATAACGCATTTTTGTCTTCTGGCGTGCCGAAGGTAATTTCGCGGGTTTTGCTCACCAGTTTTTCGACAAACGATGCGTAAATCGACTCTTCAATCAGGATGCGCGTGGCGGAGGTGCAATCTTGCCCGGCGTTGAAGAACCCGGCGGTGGTGATGGTATCGACGGCTTTATTAATGTCGGCGTCGGCAAAGACAATCACCGGCGCTTTGCCGCCCAGTTCGAGATGCGCTTTGGTGAGGTTTGCTGCCGCCGAGGCCGCAACTTGCAGACCGGCGCGGACCGAACCGGTAATCGACACCAGCGAGGCTTCCGGGCTGGAGACCACCAGCGATCCGGTTTCCGCTTTACCGAGCACCACGTTAAATGCGCCCTGCGGGAATAGCGGTGCGGCCAGTTCTGCCAGAATTAAGGTGCTGACAGGCGTGGTGTCACTCGGTTTGAGCACCACCGTGTTCCCCGCCGCCAGCGCCGGGGCAATTTTCCACACCGCCATCATAAACGGGTAATTCCACGGCGTGACCTGGCCTACGATTCCGAGTGGTTCGCGGCGAATAGTGGAGGTTAAACCGGCGGCATATTCGTACGACGCTTTACCTTCAAGGCAACGTGCTGCACCCGCAAAAAACCGCAGTGCGTCGCAAGAAGCTGCAATTTCCTCTTTCTCAATGAAGTGGCGCAACTGCCCGGTTTCTTCACTTTGCGCGCTCACCAGTCGGTCAACATTGCGTTCGATTTCATCCGCCAGCTTCAGGAGCGCTAACTGGCGTTGCGCAGGCGTGGAAAGTTTCCAGACCGCAAACGCGCTTTTCGCCGCGCCGTACGCCTGCTCCACTTCTTCTCGCCCTGCACTCGGCGACAGCGCGTAAGTTTCGCCGTTGACCGGGCTGACCAGGTCAAAAAGATTATCCTGCGAACCTGCCTGGTACTGCCCATTGATAAAGTGCTTCAGTACTTTCATCGCGCTCTCCGCTCGTTAAAACATAAACTATATTATGTAATATGTTTTGAGCGAGATAAATTCAATAACAATTTACTAACAATTTGATATGCATCTCATTCCAAAACGATTTTTTGCGCTGCAATTGCGCAGCTCATCAAAGTGAAGTGCCTGAACACGAATACTTAAGGCTTCCTTCATTAACAAGGGGTTGTATGCTATGTTCAAAGGCTCTTTTCAGGGATTATCTCACCAGGGAATATTATGATTACTCATGCGGTGATATTTGCGCCAATCGGTCAGGCCAGCCGTTCCGATCAAATCGTTCAGCGACTTTCCAATGCCATTATTACCGGCCTGCTTGAGGCTAATGAGCAACTTCCTAATGAAGCGGATCTGGCGAAAATGATGGGGGTTTCTCACATCACTATCCGCGAAGCGTTAAATACGCTGCGTGCCAACAATTTAATCCACACGGTACGTGGGCGTAATGGTGGAAGTTTTGTTTGCGAACAAGCCTGGGAATTAAGTCAAACGCTTAATCCTTTTAAATCATTAAGCACCGATTACCTTTCCGACCTCGGTGAAATGCACTGCGCCATTATTAGCCACAGTGCAAGATTAGCCTCGAGAAGAATGACCCAGGCAGATATTACGCGCCTGCGTGATTTTGTTTCGGTTCTCGACACAGCCCAATCTCCTGAAGCACGCACTCAGGCGGATATGCGCTGTTTGTTAGCGATTGCGGCGTGTTCTCAATCAGCCCGCCTGGCGAACCAGGAATTGATTTTACAATCAGAATGGTCATCGCTGGTGGCGATTTTGTTCCGTTCAGAAAATATCCATCGCGAAATTGTTGAGCTGTATACCACGTTAATTGACACTCTGGCTTCACACAATGAAGCGGAGTCCGTTAACCTTGCCAAAAAGTTAATCGACACGTTTACTTTCTATCTGATAGAAAATAAATTGAAGCACAATATAAAATAACAACAGGCATAAATATGCTAACGACCCTATGCAAAAAAATAGACAGCATCATCAATTCGATGATTGATTCCACCGGGATGCTGGCGAAGGATATTGAAACTTCGCTTGCTGAAATTGAAGGGGTTAATCTTGAACATCTGCTTGAACCTTCCGTCAGAAAGACCATTCAGGAACATATTAAAAAGACATTAAACAGCAATGTTTATTGTTCGGGCGCGGGGTTTGCCAGCCATATCGAAGCCACTGGAAAAAATAAGGAATTCTGGCTACTGGAGTGGTGGTATAAGAAGGCCGACGGCGTAAAGCAGGTGAATCTTGACTTAGACCAGGCTACCCAACAGCGCCTGGATTTCAGAACCTTTGAGTGGTTCAAACAAGCGCCAGCTGTGGGTAACGCATTTATTCATGGTCCCTACGTTGATTATATCTGCAATACTTCGTACACCATTACCTCCGCCGTCCCGGTTTATTTCAACCAGCAATTCTTAGGCGTGGCGGCGATTGATTTATTGGTGAGTCGTGTAGAGGATGAGTTATTACCTTTTGCGACGAATGATAAAGTTTTTCTTACCAATAAAGAGCGCAGAATTGTATTTTCGAGCCATCCAAAATTCCGCGTGGGTGACTTGCTTGATGTCAGCCTGGCATCTGTGGTTTATGAAAATGATTACTTTAATTTATATCAGGCAAAGTGAAATGGGCGGGTAAAACCCGCCCTTATGTTTATGACTGTTCCGCATTCAGCTTGCGCGCATATTCAATCGCATCGTTTTCTGGTGCATTCGAACGGCCAAACGGTTTAGTGATAAACATGTAAAGCAGACCGGAAATGATCACAATTGCCAGCCCGACTAATACCATCCAGCGATCCACAAAACTCTCGCCTGCCGCCGGTTGCGCCAGTAACCAAATCCCGCACAAACCATAAGCCAGCGCCAGCACATTGACGATAATTCCCCATGAACCGACCGTCCATTCCCCTGCTGGTTTCCAGCCTTTCAGGCGTTGACGCAATGCCGCCAGCACCACCATCTGGAATGAAATATAGATACCGATAACCGCAAAGGCTGTGATTCGCGCCAGGCTATCCGGCTGGAAGTAAACCCAGACACAAATAATCACCGGCAATAAGCAGCTCACCATCATCGCGTTATCCGGCACGCTGTGTCTGGAAATCTTCGACATCCACTCGCTACCCGGCAGCATGTTATCGCGGGAGAAAGAGAAGATCAGGCGGCTCAATGCGGCTTGCAAAGAAAGAATACAAGACAGCATGGCGATAACAGCGACCACGATAAATATTGTCGCCCCGGTTTCACCCAGCGCCTGGTTAAGAATGGTCGGGATCGGGTCTGAGATTTTGCCGTTAACAATATCCTGCAAGTCGGGTGAAGAGAGTAAATACCCCATGATTGAGATAACCGCTGAAATAGCCCCAAACACGATACTTAAAATCATCGCCACTGGAATCTTCTTGCCTGGGTTTTTAACCTCTTCCGCCACGTTGCCGCAGGCTTCAAAGCCAAAGAACATAAACAAGCCCATTAATGAGGCGGACATAAACGCGGTGGTGTAATTGCCGTCGGCAGAAAGCACACCCATGGAATCAAATACCACGGAGAACGGCTGGGCGCGGTGGAAAATTAACAGGTAAATACCCAGCGCAATCACGCTGATAATTTCGCACCAGAAACCAATTTTAGCGACGCGGGCTAAGTTTTTGGTCCCGGACATATTGACCCCCATCATAATCAACAGCAGGACGACGGAAGTCAGCATCATGTTGCCCGCGCTGGTTGCATAGTGAAACAGTGACGCAACGAAGGTGGCGGTATATTCGGCAATTGAGGTGATAGTGACCACCAATGCCCAGAGATAAATCCATGCGGCAATCCAGGCATATTTTTTACCCCACAATCTTCTCGCCCACGGATATAAACCGCCAGTAATCGGATATTGCGAAGCCACTTCGCCAAAGACTAATGCCACCAGCAATTGACCGCAGGCAACAATTAAAATCCACCAGATTGCCGGTGGCCCAGCCAGCGTCACCGCGAGGGCGAACAGCGAATACACCGCAGTGAGCGGCGAAAGATAAGTGAATCCCAATGCGAAGTTAGACATCAGCCCTATCGAGCGGTTGAATTGCTCGCCTTTAACTGGCTGATGTTGAAGATTTTCTTTGTCTGTCGTCTGTTCCATATCTTTTCTCTTTATGTGGCATAAGGGCAGGCAGTGTGCGTATTTTATAAAACATAATATGTTATATGTATACGCTCAATGTCACATAATTGTTAACGATTTTGACGGGTTTTTTAACAGGTGGGATTTTGTCGGATGACGCTTCGCTTATCCGACCTACGAAAGGCTATGGCGCGATGAATTGTAGGGTGGATAAGCGAAGCGTCATCCACCATTTTACAAAGTCAGAGTTTTACGCAGACATACTTCATCTCCAGATACTCATCTATGCCAAAACGCGAACCTTCTCGCCCCAGGCCGGACTGTTTAATCCCGCCAAACGGTGCAACTTCATTAGAAATCAGCCCGGTATTGACGCCAACCATGCCATATTCCAGGGCCTCTGGGATGAGCCATTGGCGTTTTGCATCCTGAGTGAAGATATAAGCGGCTAAACCAAATTCGGTGTCGTTGGCGTAATTAACCGCTTCGGCATCGGTTTCAAATTTAAATAGCGGCGCAACTGGCCCGAAGGTTTCTTCTTTCGCAAAGCGCATATTTTGCGTCACATTTGCCACCACCGTCGGCGCGAAAAAGTTTCCGCCTAACGCGTGTTTGTGACCGCCGATTAATACTGTTGCACCCTTTTCTACCGCGTCATGAATATGGAGTTCCACCTTCTCAATCGCTTTGGCATTGATTAGCGGCCCTTGAGTGACGCCGTCATCCATGCCGTTGCCGACCTTCAGCGCGTCCACCGCTTTGACCAGTTCCGCGCTGAGTGCCTGATATATCCCGCTTTGCACATAAATTCGGTTCGCGCACACGCATGTCTGGCCGCTATTACGGAATTTCGACGCCATAATGCCTTTCACGGCCAACTCAAGATCGGCGTCATCGAAGACGATAACGGGCGCATTGCCCCCTAACTCCAGCGACAATTTTTTGATGGTCGGCGCGCACTGCGCCATTAACAAACGCCCGGTGTCCGTGGAGCCGGTAAAACTCAGTTTACGAACCGTCGCGTTGCGGCACAGTTCACCGCCAATTTCTTTGGCGTCCCCTGTGATTACCTGCAACAACCCTTGCGGCAAGCCCGCCAGCTCTGCCAGTTTTGCCAGCGCCAATGAGGTCAGCGGGGTTTGCTCCGCGGGTTTTACGATAATCGCGCAGCCTGCGGCAAGTGCCGGCGCGACTTTGCGGGTGATCATCGCCGCCGGGAAATTCCACGGTGTAATTGCCGCGCAAACGCCGATCGGTTGTTTCGAGACGATAAAACGTTGATCCGCCGCCGTTGGCTGTAATAAAACGCCGTCCACCCTTTTGGCTTCTTCGGCAAACCAGGTAATAAACGAGGCGGCGTAATTGATTTCACCCCGCGCCTCCGCCAGCGGTTTGCCGCCTTCCAGAGTCATCAGTCGCGCCAGATCTTCACTGTTTTCCTGAATCAGGTTTACCCAGCTATGCAGGATTTTGGCGCGACTGGCTGCTGTTTGCGTCTTCCACTTTTTTTGCGCAACTTCAGCAGCTTCAATGGCGCATTGCGTTTCGGCCTGCGCCATTGAAGGCACATCCGCTATTTTTTCCCCGGTGGCAGCATTCACAACCGGCATGGTTTTACCCGACTGCGCATGGCTCCATTCCCCTGCAATCAGGCAGGCATCGCGCAGCAAATCGCTATTTTTCAAATTGATCATTTTGAGTCTCACATCTGCGTCGCGGTTTTAAGGATATCCAGCGCCTGATCGAACTGCGCATCGGGAATCGTCAGCGGGTACAAGAAGCGAATCACGTTGCCATTTTGCCCGCAGGTCAGCAGCAGCAAGCCTTGCTCCAGCGCACGTTTTTGCACTTGTTGCGCGACGGCTGCAGACGGTTCTCCGGTTGCCGGGTCGTAAAACTCAGCCGCAACCATCGAACCCAGGCCACGGATTTCAACCAGCGCAGGACAGGTGGCGGTGATTTCACGCAGCCGTGAAGTCAGGCGTTCGCCCAGTGTTTGCGCGCGTAAGCAGAGTTTTTCGTCCGCAATGACATCCAGCACCGCGTGAGCCGAAGCAACGGCAAGCGGGTTCCCGGCGTAGGTTCCCCCTAGTCCGCCCGGCGCTGGCGCATCCATGATTTCTGCTTTGCCGACCACGCCGGATAACGGCATCCCACCCGCCAGGCTTTTCGCCATCGTCATCAAATCGGGCTGATGGGAATAGTGGTTCATGGCAAACATTTTGCCGGTACGGGCAAAACCGCTTTGCACTTCGTCGGCAATCATCACGATGCCGTGGGTGTTACAAATCTGGCGAATAGCCGCCACAAATTCAGGCGGAGCCACGTTAAAACCGCCTTCGCCCTGAACAGGCTCGAAGATGATCGCGGCTACTTGCGTCGCTTCAATGTCAGATTTGAACAGGCGCTCGATGGCTTTCACCGCATCTTCGGTGGAAATACCACTGAGCTCAGACGGGTACGGCGCGTGGAATACGGAGCCGGGGAATGGGCCAAAGCCAATTTTGTAGGGAGCCACTTTGCCCGTCAGCGCCATCGTCATATAGGTGCGGCCATGGAATCCACCGCTAAAAGCAATCACGCCTGGGCGGCCGGTATGGGCACGAGCGATTTTAACGGCATTTTCAACGGCTTCAGCGCCAGTGGTGAAAAACGCCGTTTTCTTAGGGCCAATAATCGGGGCGGCGGCGTTAATTTTTTCTGCCAGCGCGACATAACTTTCGTAAGGGACAATCTGATAAGCGGTGTGGGTAAACGCATGAAGCTGCTGTTCGATGGCCTGAACCAGGCGCGGGTGGCGATGGCCGGTGTTGAGTACCGCAATGCCCGCAGCAAAATCGATATATTGCTTCCCTTCCACATCGGTAATGGTGCTGTTTTCAGCCGTTTGCGCAAAGAAATTACACATCACGCCCACGCCACGCGGAGTAGCGGCCAGACGACGTTGGTGGAGTTCGTTATTGCTCATTTTTTTATCCCTCACACGAAATTAAGATTTACAGGTTGATTGTCAAATTTCATTTAGACAGTATCTGGTACCTGAATCGAGAGCCAAATCGTTTTATTCATAGGATCCAAATGCGTTCACTTACCGTAGATGTGATCAAGCAGGCATTTCTCCAGACGCCTGCCGAGAAACTGCATAAGAAACTTTATGCCGCGATATGTAATTGTATTCTTGAGGGAAGTTTGCGCCCTGCGGCGCGAATGCCGCCAACCCGCGATTTGGCCAATGAGTTATCGCTTTCGCGTAACACCGTGCTACGGGTGTATGAGCAATTACAGGCCGAAGGGTATATTTCAACGCGCACCAGCAGCGGCACGTTTGTCACCGAAAGCGTGCTGGATAACCTGAATACGCAGGCCGCACGCAGGGTGCCAGCCACTGCGCCAGAAGACCGCGCCAGTCTTTCCCTGCGCTGCCTTGAATTGCTGGAAAACGCCAGCGCCAGCCCGGCGCAATGGGGGGACTTCATCCCTGGCGTGCCGGATGTCGAAAGCTTTCCGCATCGTACGTTTAAGAAAATCTGCGACCGCGTCGCCAGACGCCCGAATCCTGAATATCTGACCTACGACGCCGCATCCGGACTGGAGGAGTTAAAATCTGCACTCTCGGATTATCTGCGCACCGCACGCGGCGTAAAATGCACCACCGACCAGATTCTCATTACCGAAGGGATCCACCAGGCGTTGGATTTAGTCACCCGCACGCTGTGTAATCCTGGCGACAATGCGTGGATTGAAGAACCCGGCTACTGGGGAATTAAAAATATTCTGCGCATGAATGCGGTGAATATTTCGGCGCTGGAGGTTGACGATCAGGGATTAATGCCGCAGGCAAATGCCGATGAAAAGCCAAAATTAATTTTTGTTACGCCCTCGCATCAGTATCCGCTGGGTTCTGTGATGAGCCTGCCGCGCCGCCAGCTATTACTTTCGCAGGCCAGGGAATTCCAGAGCTGGATTGTTGAAGATGATTACGACAGCGAATTTCGTTTTTCCGGCCAGCCGATTCCCTCGCTTCAGGGGCTTGAGGAGAACAGTCCGGTCATTTACATCGGCACGTTCAGTAAAACGCTCTACCCTGCACTGCGCCTGGGTTATGTGGTATTACCCAAAGTGCTCGCCGCTCCGCTGAAAAAAGTTCACAACGAATTATATCGCAGCGGTCATCAGGTGATTCAGGCGGCACTTGCGGAGTTTATCCGCGAAGGCTATTACGCCGCGCATATCCGCAAAATGCGCCAGTTATATAGCAAACGACGCAACCAACTGGTCGAGTTAATTAAGCGGCATTTAGGGGAAGAATATCTCGGCTATTACAACAGCAATGCGGGTTTACATTTAATCATTCAGCTTCCCGCCGCAGCAGACGATATCCATATTGCGAACCTTGCGAATGCCGAAGGTATTCTGGTCAGGCCGCTGTCGCGCTACTATTTTAATGCGCAGAAATCAAAAGGGTTATTAGTTGGATTTGCCAGCGTTCAGGACGACGACATGTTGCCCTCTTTTCTGCGCCTGGTGGAAATTATTAAGCGTTAAACAGATTAGTTATAGGTTAAAGTCAGTGTCGCCGTGGCATTGGCTGTTCCAGGTTTTACCACCGCTGCGGTTTTATAATATATTGCGCTGAAGGTTAACTTTTCCTGCCCGGAAGCACCTCCGGAGATAACCGTTCCTCCATCACGGTTAGATGTGATGAGTGGAATGCTAGTGTTCAATGCTAAACCATTTGACCCGCTATCATAGCCGCTGGTTTTTAACCCCAACTGCACTCCAACGCCACTCGCGACACCTTCGTTTCCGGCCCCCGTTAGCGCGATGACCGTATGATTAGCTTCGTCTTCTTTTGATTCAACTGCTGTAACGGATAACGAGACATTGGTTCCCGGTTCACAACTCAGATTGACATCCTGAGTGGGGACCGAACCCACCTTAGTTTGTCCGTTAAATTGATCCAGGTTGATTTTGCCGAAAGGAAAACTAATCGCGGAAACATCTGCCGAGCAGCCCATTGCTTTAACCACCACATTGGCATTGGAGAGCGATAAATTTGATGCGACATCACCGTCATCACTATGAGAAGCACTTTCCCGGAAATCCACTTGCGCAACAGGGCTACCGAAAGTTAATGTTCCCGATGAAATCGGCCCACCCGTCGCGACGAGCGAAATCATATACGAGGAACTTCTAAGGGTATGGTCCCCTCGAGAACCATCACCATCATGCCAGCTATTATCTATGATCATTTCCCCATCATAAGGGCCGGCCTGATTATAAGCCATAACCTGAACTCCTAGTCCCTGAATATTCGTTGGCATAACACCCTGGTATGCCGTAGCTTCAACTTGCGGAGAGTGATTGTAAAAAAAACCAACCATATACCTGCTGCTACAACCCGTTATCGTTAAATCATCGTTAGAGCCGTCCTTCACACCTGAAGTATAAAGGACCTCGCCTGCATTATAATCACGGCTTTCAATAACAAGGTCCTTTGGCAGGCTAATTGTTGTTGTTGAAATACTTTTATCTGCAAAAATCCCACCACCGCGTTTGCAAGCTGCAAAACTCTCGTGAGGAATAATAAAAACAGCCAGGATAAAGAGAGCCGCTATATTTCTTATTAGCCTACCATATGTACATTTCATCATGTTTACCGCAATTTATTGATATGAGAAGTTTAATGTCACTGTTGCTTTGAAATCTCCAGCAGTAGGAGCACCATGTGGTGAATATAAGCGTGAAGCAAGTTTCAGTGTGCCAGTACCCGTTTCGGCATTGATCGGGAAGCTATAGCTAATACCATTTGCTAAATTAGTAAGAGGTTTCCCATCTAAATTAAAGAGTTGTAAACCAATATCTTGAGTTCCATCTGTAATATCATTCGCATAAATCGCACTGGCGAAAGCGGGGTCGGCAGAATAAGGCGTACCCGAAAATGCAACCGTCGCTAATGATGCCTGGTCAGAACAACCACTAAGATTAATATCTAAAGTCACTAATCCACTGTTCGCCCCAGGGATAGACAAGTCTGAACGTAAATACTGGCCCAACTGTACGGTATCCGTAACATCAACATTACAAGATGGTGCAACTATCTCACCTGTGATATTAACATTAATGGCATCTGAACTCTTAAATGCAAACGCATTGGAAGCCAGACACAGACTAATACAGAAAAAGAAAGTTTTAGTTGCATTGTTCATGAAGAATCTCCACTCCAGATTCACTTTTCTTATTGGGTAAATGATAATTCACTGAACAATGTTCATCGTTAGCACGCCCCCAGACAACCAATAGAGTCCCTGATGTCTCAAGTCCAGTGACATAAACTTTTTGCTCATCACCAACGATACTACTATGTCGCTTTTCAATATCAGCAGCGCTATTTGTCACCGTCGCACCAAATGGTATAGACCTACCCTGAGGTCGAGATAATGTTATCAATGCGCGATAACCCAAACTCGCATTATATTTGGCGACCACAACGGCACCGCGAGTTGGAATGACATTCTTACTCGTATCCTCAAGGTCCACATCACTGTTTTCAAGGTTCTCTGTGGAAAGTGAGATACTATTTTTACGGTAAGGGCTGGCGTAAGGCACCACCGCGAATCCTTTGTTATCTGTTTTAATACCGGTCTGGTTATTTAATGGTACACCTTCGGCACCTGATGTATTAACTAAGACAATCGTATCGTTGTAAGGCTGAGAAAAGGTTATACCGCCGGAGTGAATTAATACCCCACCCTGCACACCATAATTCAGACGATTAACATTAGCATCATAGGCATATCCCCCTGTGAGTTGCGAATATCGCCCTTTATAATTAGCGCTTACCCCGCCATTGGTTTTTTTATCCGCTTCTGAATAACCTTCCTGGACATTCCAGTTAAGTGAGCGATCATCAAATGCCGTACCATTGACTCCAATATTATGCGTAGCTGGACCGGTATTACTGCTATTCATGCCATACGTTGCTGTTGCCGATGGTAAGAATTTATCCAACGGGACACTGATATTAAATGAAAATTGTTGATCATTTTCATTTTCCTCAGGTTCACCTTCGCTGTTTTCAGAATTAATATTATAAGAATAATTAAAACCATAACTAATTCCATTCCAGCTATTGTTATAACTTAAGCCGATAGATGATTCTTTTTTATTATTCCAGTACGATTCATTGACCAGGTTTGCAGACAATGAACCATAAACTATATCTTGTGAGACGGAAAATTCCGTTCTGTTTTTACGCCTTTTGTTATCATCGGCGTCATCGTAGTTATAGCTCTGCAAGGTGTCCTGCAAAGAATAGTAACCAGAAGTAGAATAGCGATAACCAGCAATGGTGACATTCGTCCCGGTCTTAAGCATATTTTTGCTGTAGCGTAAACGTAGAGACTGGCCGCTCTGTTTTTGACTCGTTTCACCCTCCTGTTCACCGCTATTTATCGTGGCCCATGCCTGAGTGACGTCAGTAGAAACAGCACCAAATTCGCCTAAATTCACCCCTAGCCCCAAAGATGCAGAGTTAAAACCAATATCAGTGCCTTCGATTCCACCATAAACGGTAATACCATGCGGCAAGCCATAAATAGCCGTTAACTCAGCGAAACTTGCATCTTTATTACCCCCAGTGCGTGTATTGCCCATCGTCATTGAATATTTGAAATGACCTTCACGCTGCAAAATTGGCAATGATGCGTAGGCGACAGTGAAATGTTGCTCACTACCGTCGGACTCTGTAATCGTAACCGACATGTCTCCGGCCCCACCTGTGGGAAACATATCATTGATTTCAAACGGACCAGGGGCAACAGACGCTTTATAGATGCTGTGCCCATTCTGAAATACAGTCACTTCGGCGTTTGTTCTGGCGATTCCACGAATAACAGGAGCGTATCCCTTAAGGCTATCAGGAGTCATATCTTCATCGGAAGCCAGTTGTGCTCCAGTAAATGCCAGACTGTCAAAAATATCTCCGGCGGTATTACTATCACCTGCCGTGAACTGCGACCGTAACGACTTAATATCTCGTGAGATATAATTATTCACAGAGTCCCATTCACTTTTACCATCTGTATCATGGTTCCATGTGGAATAGTTTCTGAAACGCCATGGGCCTAGATTAACACCAGGATGAAAATTACCATATTGGCTGTTCAGCGTTTCGTGGTTGGCTTGACGATTTTTAGTCGTTACCCCGCTCAGGCTGTAATTTAAAAGGAATGCGTTAATTCCTTCATCCCATTTATCAGGTGATATATAGCCACGTACGTTTGATTCGAGGGCGATTTGTGGAATGCTTAAATTCAATCTTTGCTTGTTAAAATCCAACTCGGCGGTTGCCTGAGGAATAGCCGAAAAATCAGCGCACTGATCTGCATTTAAGCTAAGCTTTGGATATTCCTCAATCTTTACTCCCCATGCTTTTAACTGCTGGGATGTAAAGCATGCCTGTAGCATAGACGCCCCTTTGGCATCCTTGCCCGAAATAAAAGTGATTTCCTGTGTATCAACTTGTTCACTGTTAATGAAAATGTCGAGGTGATATTTCCCCGGCGCTTGCTCGCCTCTTTCAAAGCCAGAAAGATCCGCAGCAGATATTGTCGAATCTGTCATTTCCAGTAACGCAGGATTGAAGCGCTCCGAAGCCATGACATGACAGACAGGCGATAAGGCTGATGCCAATACACAAGACACAACGAAATAATTAAATTTATAATTCATATAATTTCATCAGGCCTCATATTGCGTATAACAAATACATATTTTTATCAATTAAATTTTAGATTTATGCTCAGGCCCGGCCATGCCGAAGTCATTATAAATCCTCCACGTAATCCCCCCTGAATTAACGTCATGAGATACTTTATAATTGGCTTTATCCCCAGGCGCGACGAAGGTGGTAGAGGGTATTTCTTTACCGTCTATTTTCACGGATGCAAAGTTCATATAGTATTTAGTTGGGTTGCTGACGGTAAGAATATCCCCTGACAAATTCCAACTAAGTTGTCCCGTGACATTTTCAGGTGAAGTATCTTTCAATGCTTTTGGCCGATAAATAAGTTTGATCCGTGAATTAACCGCTATTTGAACACTGTTATTAGGTTGATCACCATTAGTTGCGGGGATACCTTTCACATTCAGCCAATACATGCTTTCTTTGTCGTCAGGTAAAGCAAGGCCGGAACGCACAATACGCAGAACATTTTTCTCACCCGCGTTAAGGCGAAATAACGGAGGAGTGATAATAATTGCATCCGTAGAAGGTCCCTTTGCATCCAGTGGACTTATCCATGACTGAACCAGGTTTGCAACACTGTCTTTATTCTCTACAGAAAGTGAAGTCTCTTTTTTACTGCCATCATAAATGACGCGAGTGCCCCCGACAGTGACACTAGCTTCAGCGCCACCGGCGAAAATAGTTAATATCAACAAATAAAGTGAAGATCGTTTCATTACGTTCATAACTAATACTCGATAAAGTTATCAGGTGCTGGAGATAATAATTACAGCACCTGATAATTAAGATTTTTATTCGTAACTGACGTTATAAGTCACTGCGGTAGAAACATTTCCTTTGGTCGCGCCTGTGGCGGTAGCCACCATGCTGGCAGTATATTCAAGGCTTTGATCACCACCCTCAGCATTAATAGCTATCGCACCATTGCCATCATTATTAACAATAGCTGTTCCTGCTGGATCTTTAATTATAACTCCAACATTAGAAGCAGCATCGGTATCAGAAAGGTCATTCTTAAAATAGGTGTTATCACCATCAGTGGTACCACTAAATTTAATATAAGCCTTGGTTGGCACACCTGCTGCGGCAGCCGGGCAATCTGTTAAAGCGATAGTGAATTCTTTTGGTGCCCCTGTCAGGCCAGCAGCATTAAGATCGGTTAAAGATGTTTCACCTAAGTCGAGTGTCGCAGTACCGTCGTTAATTACTACGGTACATGCTGTATCAATTACCTTTCCTGAAAAAGTAATTTTATTTACTGCAAAAGCAGAACTTGCTGTTACCATCGCAATGGTAAACACGCTTAAGCTCAGCACATTCATAGTCTTAATATTCATATATACTCCGAAAAAAAATTAGATGACACTATGTGGCTCAATATATTTTGAGAGAGGTTTTAGTGACTACGATTCTTTAATTATTAAAAATGCGTATCACCACTTTAAATTGAAAATTCGAGATACATTTTACAATAGCACTGATGATACACAACTGGAATATAAGCCCATTTCTGGATCAGAAATCCAATATCGGACTAGATATCCGATATAATACTCTAAAAATATTTAGACACAGCTATTAAAGCACTAGATAATTCTCAAATTAAATATAAACTATAGTTATTGATGCGCAGCTCACTGCCGAGACGTTCAGACTAACTTAGTGAGGATTTATGGAAAGAACATTGAACAACCTAATGGACGTTGACGCGGAATATGCTGCAGCAGTAGAAAGGCTCTTTGCCGCCATGAACGGCATTGGAGAGAAACGCACCTATAAAAATAATGAAGCTTTTTTTGATTTCAAAAGCAATGAACAAAATATATTACTAATAGAATCAGGTGCTTTTGGCTTTTATCGCCAAAACGACCGCCTGTTAATGCAAGAGACTTTTGCTTCTGCCATCTTTGGCCTTGTGATGGTTTCACATAAACCCGAGGTTATCCTTTTTGCGCATAGCAAGCTATCTGTCAAAGTTGTTTCCAGGGATTCTGCGTTAAGAATTATTGAACAGGAAGGATTGTGGCATGAAGTTGCTATTGTTCTTGGAAAGATTATTAAAGTTTATGTTGAGCGTGATATGAATCTGATCGCTCGTGATGCTTATCACATTATAAAGCATCATCTATATTTATTGATGTCATTACCTGTCGAAGAACGTTACTCCACAACAGCGGTGAAATTCATCACTAACCGCAGCATGCTTTCCCGTAGCCGGGTGATGGACATTTTGAAGAAATTGAATGATGGCGAATATATTCTCATTAAGAATGGCATATTAAATAAAATACACTCTCTTCCAGAAAAATTTTAGAGTTTCTGATTTATGAAAATTATCGTTTTCGATAACCACACTCATTAAAATTTGCTGCTACCCCCTCACTTTCTCGATGGATACTATTTGTAAGATATATTTCAAAAAATTCAACTTGTTGCATGGCCCCAAACATACTTATTAATGACGCCCAATATTAGATAACTAATAATTCAAACACCCCAAAGAGAAATGCAATGGCTTTTATCGTATTGAGCAATGATAGTTTTTTTGAATTCGGTATGCGTAGTCTTTTTAATTCTGGAATCAGTGACTGTGTAAACCGCAAAACAATAATTATCGTTGACATAAAATATTTACCAAAGATAAATCTGAATATTAATCTTGATCAAGTAAGCACTATTATTTTTATGATGGAAAACATAGAAGACAGGAGACTTTTTGACAAAAAATTAATAAGTTACCTTTCGACCATTTGCACAATCCACTTCATCAGCAGAAATGCAACACGAGGTGTATGTAACACACTCACCACTATAATTAATAAAGGGGATGTTAAAAAAAGATCTCGGATTAATCAACCGGTTAAAAGAGCGCTATTAACATCGATGGAAAGTCACGTTTTAAGCTTATTGCTCCAGGGTAATAGCTTGTGTTATATCGCGGAAATGTCGGCATTATCCGTTAAAACCATTAGCGCACATAAACGTTCGATAATGAAAAAAGTAAATGTTAAAAACATCCCCAAACTGGTTGAAAAAATTGTCTTCAAACAAAAGGCGGACAGTCTGCTGCTCGAGTTATCACGCGCAAAGTTGGATTTAGTACAGTGCTATGACTTCATGTTGCCAGAGTTAGATTCTGTGTTCAGTTCCACCTTAGGTTCCGAGTATAGAAAGACCCCTGAACTATCAAAGCCGGTTTTACATGATGTTTCTACTGGCATTCCTGCTTATTTAACCACGCTATTGCACTCCAGAAATGTTATGTTATAACATAATCATACATTCATGGTTTTCTCTGGAGTTTTTATGACATCACGTTTCCCCACTGCCGTTCTCAGCCTGGGCATTTTGCTCAGTAGTACCAGCGCTCTGGCACATGGGCATTCGCACGGAACGCCTCTTACAGAGGCAGAAAAGAAAGCCAGCGAAGGCGTTTTTGAGAATCAACAGGTTAAAGATCGCGCCCTGACCGACTGGGATGGCATGTGGCAGTCAGTTAATCCGTACTTGTTAAACGGCGATTTAGATCTGGTGATGGAGAAAAAAGCGCAGAAAGATGGAAGCAAAACAGCGGCGCAGTACAAAGAGTATTATAAGAAAGGTTATGCGACGGATATTGATACCATTGGTATTGAAAACAATGTAATTGAATTTCATGTGGGTAAAATGGTTAATGCCTGCAAGTACGATTATTCGGGCTTTAAAATCCTGAACTATACCTCCGGGAAAAAAGGCGTGCGCTATTTGTTTGAGTGCAAAGACAGCCAGTCAAAAGCACCGAAATACGTGCAGTTTAGCGATCATATTATTGGCCCACGTAAATCTGAACACTTCCATATTTTCATGGGCAATGACTCACAAGAGTCGCTATTGAAAGAGATGGACAACTGGCCGACCTTTTACGAGTACTCGTTAAGCAAAAATCAGGTTGTCCACGAGATGCTTGAACACTAATACCTGCAAACTGCGCCGGGGCCATCACGATTTCCGGCGCACAATCGCGCACAACAATGATGAAAAGCTTAATAACACGCCAATTTTACCAACCACATTAATCCGCTACTTCCCTCTAATGGCTCGGAAAAACCGCAAACTGAAACGACAGTCCGATAATGAGACATGGCAGGCGTACAGAATTTTTTGTTCCGCTACAATTGAAGGTATTCGCTAATTAAATCAACGAACAATTAATTTACCCCCTGAGGAGAAGTGAATGAATCAGCCTCGTTTTAGTGGTGTTATCCCCCCCGTTCCTACCTTATTTGATGAGCATGGTGAATTTGATGGCACCGCGCAGGCGTTACTTATTGAGCATCTGGTCGCCTCCCCGATTAACGGCCTGTTTTTTTTAGGCAGCGCCGGGGAATTTGCGCATATGTCTGAAGCGCAACGCGCTCAGGTAGCAGAATTTTGCGTGAAGAAAGTCGCTGGCAGAAAGCCGGTTTTGATTGGCATCGCCCACTGCGGCACGCAGCAAACCATTGATGCCGGGCTGCATGCGCAAAAGGTTGGTGCCAGTGGCGTCGTGGTGGTCAACCCTTGGTACAACCCGCTGAGTGAAGCGAATCTGTTGCGCCATTATAAAACCATTGCCAGCGCACTCGAGTTGCCGATTCTTCTGTATAACTTCCCGGCGCTTACCGGCCAGTCTATTCCGGTGAATGTCATCCGAGAACTGGCGTTAAGCTGTCCGAATATTGTCGGGCTAAAAGATACCGTCGATACCCTCTCGCATATTCGTGAAACCCTGCACGCGGTGAAGCCTGAGCGCCCCGACTTCGCTGTTTTTGCCGGTTATGATGAGTATTTGCTTGGGACGTTGATTCTCGGCGGTGATGGCTGCATTCCCGCTAGTGCCAACTTTGCGCCGCAACTGACCTGCGGGATTTTAGACGCCTGGCGTAAACAAGACCTCTCCCGCGCCATTGAATTACAGCAATCACTTTCATGGATCCCGTCGCTTTACAGTACGGATTTGCCGTTTTACAACGCAGTGAAATATGCCATTAAATTAACCGGAGTGAATATTCCGGTGCATTCGCTGGCACCCGCGACGCCGTTGACCGAAGAAATGAAAGTTGAGATTGGCAATATTCTGCGTCGTGCAGGCGTGATTAATTCAGCCTCTTAACCGCACAGACACGCGTTCAGCGGCAAACATTTCCCCTGAGCGCGAGCCTGTCGCTGCGGCTGAAGTTGCACCAGCGCAAGCTCGGCGGTCGCCACCGCGTCACACAGCGCATGGTGCGCCGGGTAATCGGGAAGCCGGTATTCGCGGCGAAGACTGGAAAGCCGCAAATCATTTTGCATTTGTCTCCTGGCCTGCTGATATCGCCGCTCAATCTCCAGCGTGTCTATCCACAGAATCGGCAGGTCTTCTGCACCGTAACGGGTTTGCAGCCAGGCATTGATAAACGCCCTTTCCACCATTTTCCCATGCACCACAGCCACGCGCCCGGCGAGGCGCAGGAATAACGTTTCCATCGCCTCATCAAGCGCTTCGCCATCACGCAGCATTTCCGGCGTGATGTGGTTGATGACTGCACTGTGCGCATTGATCTGCGGATCACTGGAAATGTACTGGTGCTGCGCACTCGCCAGCAGAATTTGGCCGCTTTGCACCATCACGCTGCCTATCGACAAGATCCGGTCCTGATTCGCATCAAGGCCGCTGGTTTCAAAATCAAAAGCCAGCCACGGGACGCTAAAAACGTCTGCGGTGAAGTTCGGTACAGGTGTCGCCAATAGCTGTTGCAGTGCCGGACTCAGCCCTGGGATGTTGCGCCATCTCTTGCGCTGCGACTCAACCTGCTGAGTGAGTGATGGCGGGAAAATTCGTGACAAAAGGCCCATCGTTATCCCTTCACAAACAGCATGCGGGCCAGTTCTTGCTGGCGGGCAATAATGCGAAACGCGTCTTTTAGATGTTTACGCTCGAAGCTGCCGAACTCGCGCGGGTCGATGTGGTTGTCTGGTGCCAGCCCTTTACGCAACTGCGAAAGCTGATGGTTAAAACGCTGACGGGTTAAAAAACGGAAGGCGTCGATGATGTCGGTGCAGCCTTCTGCGGACATAAGTCCTTTGTCTCTTGCAGCGTAAAAACGCGCTTCGGTATGGGTTTCACTGCATCCGGCAGCCAGCGCATAAATGCGCGAAAGGTCAATAATCAGCGTTAAGGCGTAACGTTTGATGTTCAGGGTTTTGCTGTCGTTTCCGCTTTTTTCCAGCACCAGATTATTGAAGATACCCAACGGTGGCGAAGTACTGGTGGCATCGCGCGTGAGCGAGCGCAAGAAGCCTGGATGCGCGGAAATCTCGGTTAACAAAGCCTGCTGGAATGCGTCATGTAGCCAGGTGTTGCCGTAGAAAGCACGCGTTTCCAGAAACACCGTGGCATTTAATAATTGGGTATATTCCGGGTTAGTTACCCATTTGCGAATGCAGGCCAGCCACACCGACAGCGGTTGGCACCAGCGTCTTTCTGACGCCATAAAATTCCCGGTACAGAGCGGATAACCGCATTGATCAAGCCCCAGGCAGACGCTTCTCGCAAAGCGCAAAAACCACATTTGCTCTTCAAGGCCGGTACCGTCCGGCAATATGATGGCGCTATCCTGGTCAGAATGAACATGAACTTCATTGCGGGCGTGCGACCCGGCGATGACCCAGGAGAACTCACAGGGTGGCTCGCCAAATTCCACGAGCGCGAGTTCAATGAGCCGACGCGTGAAGGCGTCCATCAGCATCGACATCACCATTTCGACCACGCCGCTGCGCAAGTTACCCTGCACCAGCGCTTCAAATATGGCCTGGCGATCCACTTGCAGGGCCGCTAATTCTGCAACCGACTGGCAATGGCTAATCCGCTCAATCAGGAAAATGGCCTGCACGCGATGATGCTGTACCAGGTGTGAGGCGGTCAGCAGGCCGACGGGTTGATGATTATCGACCACTGGCAAACTGCTCACGCCATGGCTCATCATCAGCGACACGGCATGCATGACCAGGTCGCCAGAAGAAACCGTCACCGGGGCGGCAGTCATCACCTCTTTGACCGCGCGTGTAATATCAAACCCTTCGGCTACCACGCGCCGGGTCATGTCACGATCGCTGATGATGCCGATGATGTGGTCATTTTCCATTATCACCGCCGTGGAACAGCGATCGACACAGCGCATTTGTTTCGCCGTTTCCTGAATCGAGGTGGACGCTTCCACGACCGACACCGTTCCGCTCGCGAGGTCAGAAACTTTGCGCACAAACATGCCTTTGTCTTCGTCGCTCCAGACGACGTCTATCGCGGAGTTCAGGCGGTCATGGGCGTTAATCGAAAAGTGCGTGGCGTACTGCGGATGTGCGTGCAGCACCTGTTTCAGAACGCGGTGGGGAATTTGGTACAGCAGCGTGTTTTCAATCGCCGTGACGTTGTAACAATCTTCAGGATTTCCCGGAATGCCTTCAAGAAAAGTGAAGCCAAATAAATCTTCCGGCCCCAGACGGGCGCGCAGCACGCCATCGCTCCAGCGCTGTTCAAGCGAACCGGTACGGACGATGTAGAGGTAACGTTCACGCGCCGCAATATCAAAAGCCAGTGTTTCGCCTACCGCCAGATAACTGATGCTGATAGAGCGTGCGATATCGTTTTGCGCGTCCGCAGGGAGGGCGTTGAGTGGCGAAACATGCGCGATAAAATCGCAGATATTGGGCAATAACGGTTCCATCGTCATTATTTATCCTAAAGTTGAAATCCTGTTTCATAATATAGGCTGGCAGGTGACCAAATAGCCATACTATTCAGCATGTCAATTAACCTGATACGCGCTGTTCTTGACCGGCTTAACATTTAATAATGTCAATCAGTTACATCACCATTGAATTGTGAATCAAGCGATGTAAAATTAACGTTACCATGTATAACTGTTGTGAATACTTCTTCAAATACCTGGCTTTCACTTTCGCCCTTTTCATCCCCGCCGGCGACCAGGTTTGAACCATTTTTTCAGGGAAAGTTACGATGAAATTGCGAAGCCTGTTGATCCTTGCTGTTGTGGCCACAGTCGTGGGTTGTAAAGCGCCACCGCCAAAAATGACGGACGATACAATCGTGACCAGTGAAATCAATGGCGTTACGCTGACTCACCGATACGCGGTGGCGGCTCCCACTGAATTTACCCCTGTAAACGCCAGCTATCGGGCGCTGTATCCAGGCTCAATTATGAGCAAACCGGACTTTGGCGGGAAAGTCATCAGCACCCTAGAGAACGGACAAAGTTATACCGTGTTAGGCCAGGTTGAACATAACTGGCTGGCGATTGCCGAGCTGGATAAAACCGAGATGCTGGGTTATGTGCCAATGCGTGCGCTGGTGAAAAGCGAGCTGTATGCGCAAACGCTGAAAAAAGATCGCCCACGTCCACGCAAAGCGGCCAAGAAAACCACCTGTGTTGCGGTCGATGATGCCAGCAAAGCCTGCCAGAACGCCAATAGCGGCACGTGGATTATTGATTAATCGTTGACGTTTAACGTCATGACTTTTGTTTAAGTTGTTCGGCTAACAAGGATTTTTATGAAACTCTGGCTTTCGGGTCTGGCGCTGCTGCTGGCTTCCTCCACGGCGTGGGCGGGGAATTATCGTATCGTCCAGTCTCCCTCGCAAAAGCTGGATGTCTGGATTGATAATGTTGCTGATAACACCCCGCAAAGCTGGTGTGCCGCCGAGCTACCGCTGCGAATTGTGGCCAATGGCGATAAAAAACCTACGGTACTCAATACTTTTATGCCGCGCCTCGGCACGCTTCTGGAAAGCCAGTGCAGCACCGTTCAACTGGTGAGCTGGAAGCTGGAAAGCCCGCAGGGCGACACGCTGGCAGTTGGCACCGCGACCAAAAGCAGCGACTGGGCGGTGATTGTCGCCCCTGATATTTCGAGCGAACCGAACAGCACGTCGCGAACCGATGAAAACTCACCGCTGGCAGACCGCACCCCATGGCAGGAGTTTACGCTGCAAGATGGCTGCCATTTGCGCACCTTCTGGCAAGGCGATGCTAACGCGTCGGCCATGTTTATCCCCAACGGGAAATGTGAAAAAGGCGGCTGGCTCAACGGTCGCAGCGAAATCATTCAAAGCGGCGTGCATGGTGAAAAACGCCATGAAATGACGTTTGTACACGGTTTCCCGGTGAGCGGATTAAGCAATGACGCAAGTTCAGACAGCCTGCTTATCACCAGTCTGAATAACGAACGCATGGTCGTGAGCAATGAACATGCGCCGCAAAGCTGGATGATTTTGCCTTATAACGCTGAGTTAAATGGCTGGCAAGCGACCGGCACCGTAGCGGTGGAAGTCTCTCGTGAAATGACGATAGACGAATCAAACATTCAGGCGCGTTTGAATGAAGTGCGCAAAGTCTGGTCGGCATGGCTTGCCCCGGATACCCCGATCACGCTGCTGTTGATTGACTCCCTGCGTCCGCAATTGCGTGACCCGGCGGTTGGCGCATGGCGCGCCCAGAAGTAATTTGTGATTTTTCGTCGATTTCGTGCAGAGAAAGGCCATCATGACTGATAAAGATTACGACCCAGAACTTCCCGACGCTCTGCCGCCTGGTTTCCGCTTCGACGAATTTGAGATTCAGCAAGTCACCGAGTCCACCCACACTAACGTGGTGTATAAAGCGTGGGATCACCAGCTCGAGCGCCCGGTGACGATCCACGAGTTTATGCCGCGAGCGCTGACTGTTCGCAGTGATAACATGCAACTGGTGCTGCGCAGCAAGCAAGATAGCCAGGCGTTCAACAACGGCATGAGTCGTTTTGTACAATCCGCGCGTCTGCTGGCACAGTTTAACCACCCGAATCTGTTGCAGGTGTTGAGTTTCTGGACACAAAACGAAACCGCGTATGCGGCAACGACCTACTCCAGTGGAATGACGCTTGCCGAGTTGCATCAGCAGCAACCCGAAGTCATTAACGATGCGTGGATCCGCCGCATGTTACCGATGTTGTGCAGCGCGCTGGCAACGTTACATGACGAAGGGTTTGTTCATCGCGATTTGTCGCTGCGCAGCATTCAGATTCGGGACAACGGAACGCCGCTGTTGCTCAATGCGGGAGCGCCACGCCGGACTCATCCTGAGAGCGGTGAAGAGATAAAAACGTCGCTGAACCCTGGTTTCGCGCCGCTTGAGCAATATGCCGACGACCTCGAAAACCAGCTCGGCCCGTGGACCGATATATATGCGCTCGGTGCCATTTTGTATACCCTGATTACCGGCACCTGCCCTCCGGCCAGCGTGACGCGCACCATTCAGGACCCGTGCGTTAAACTTGCGAAAAACCGCCCGGAAGGTTATTCCCACAGCCTGTTACACGCCGTTGACTGCGCCCTGGCGCTGAAACCGGAAGACCGCCCGCAGTCGATTGCGGAATTTGCCGCGCTGGCTGAAATCCCCTTGACGAATATTCATGGCCTCGCGCCGCTCAAACAGCCGGGTACCATGTTGGTCGCCGTCGAAGATGCGGAGATAACGCCGCTTTCGCCATTTCAAAAGCGCTATAAATTACCCCTGCTGACGGGCGCGAGTTTGCTGGCCGGCATTGCCATTGGCGCCGTGATTTTTGGCGGCCATTTTTCTGCGGGTTCGCGTCCTGAAAGCGCGAAAGTTGAACAGACTACCTCCCAGGACAAAGCCGAGTCTGCCACGGCGAAAAGCGTAGTTCCTGCCGCCGATGGGATAATGACGCGGATTTATGTGCGCATGAACGATGGCGAAACGCTGTCTGTGAACGGAAAAACACAACAAGTGACACCGGGCGCGAACGGTTATGGCTTCCTGCAATTACCGGTGGGGAACTACACCATTACGTTAAGTGATAGCAATCAAACGCGAAATATGACGTTATCGGTCGAAAAAGCGGGAACATGGCTGATTAATCCGCAGGGATAAATTTACCGCGACCTAAAATCCTCATCACTTCCGCGGGGGGACGCCGTTGAGCCAGAAGCTGGCTCATGATTTTCATGTACGGCGCACTGTGGGTGAAAAATGCATGATAACTGCTGCAAAGATAGCTTTTCCCTTCACTGAAGCGATGCTTTGGGCAGTCGCCGTGGCATAACGGTTTGACAGTACAGACCCGGCAGTCAGCAGGCAATAAATCGCGCTTGTTTTCACCGAAGCGAATGGCGGCATGTGAGTCATTAAGTGCCTGAAGCGGTGTGTCATGTAAATTTCCCAACTTGTCATCCGGGTAAACGTAATGGTCGCACTGGTAGAGATCGCCATTGGATTCTAATGCGAAGGCGTGGCCGCAGGTTTCGCTCAGACTGCACATTTGCGAAGGATGGCCGCTCCACACGCCAAGTGTTGAATCGAACAACTGCACAAAAATATGACCAATATCTTCCCGTACCCAAATATCAAACACGCTTTTCAGGAATGTGCCAAATTGCGCGGGTGAAACAGATTCCGGTGTGACTGCCCCCCTTTCACTTCGTTCGACCAACGGAATAAATTGTATAAATGCACTGCCGAGCGTTTTCAGGTAGCGATATAACCGCTCAGGTTGTTGGCTATTATGCTGGCTTATCACTGCCAGTAAATTGAAGTCGACACGGTGAGCTTTTAGCTTTTCGATGGCTGAGATAACGTGATGATGAGTCGGTTTTCCGCTGCGCGAACGTCGGTAAAAGTCGTGAAGATCCGCCGGGCCATCAATTGAGATCCCAACCAACCAGCCGTTTTTTTTGAAGAATTGGCACCAGGCATCATTAAGCAAAATGCCATTGGTCTGGATAGTGTTTTGAATGAGCTTTCCCCCGCAGTAGCGCAATTGCCGCGCCATTACACGTTGATAAAACGCGATTCCCGCAAGCGTCGGCTCCCCTCCTTGCCAGGCAAACTCCACCACATCACCCGGTTGCGCGGCGATATGCTGGCGAATAAACGTGTCGAGTGTGGCGTCATCCATTACGGGTTGCTGTGGTTTATCGAGATAGAAACAGTACTGGCACTGAATATTGCACTGTGAGCTTGTCGGTTTAGCCATCACATGACATCCACGCATTACATTTTCTCCCATAACATCACAAGCTGACTAACATGAGCAGAAGCAAAGAGTAACGCCAGGCTGCACACCGCAAGGGCGATAAGCAATTTAGCGCGCGTCGTGCGTGAGTCTGAAAAGTCGCACACGGCGATATCCATGAGATTGCGTTGCCGGGCGTAGCGATAAATGACGACCATCACCAGGGTAAGCACGATAAACGTCAGCCAGAAAAAGTTACCTGAGTGATGCCGGTGGTGACGCAGCGCAAGGATGAGTAATGCGCCGTATCCAAGAAGCGTGCGAAACCAGGCAAGCGACGTGCGTTCCGGCTGCAAACCCGGGTCAATAATGCGCCGTTGGCGGCGACTATCGGCCATAAATCACCATCACCATGACCGCCGCCGCAACAAGGGTCATCACCAGGCTGATGGCTTTCAGACTGCGGGTATAGGGTAAATCTTGCTTCAGTCGCATCGCCTTTTCATTCCGCAGCCAGCGCAGATAACCATAAACCGCCAACACTCCGGCAAACAGGCACAGCAATAAGGCGACTATTTCACGCACCAGTGGTGTGGCGAGATCGGACGCGAGCTGATCGAGCCCAACGCCTGCGGCCAGAAACCCTAATGCGGTGCGAATCCATGCCAGAAAAGTGCGTTCATTTGCCAGTGAAAAGCGATAATCCGGTGCTTCACCCACTCTGCCTATTTTCATTTCTATTCCCTGAAAAGGGCTGGCGGATAGCGTTGTGTTTATCCGCCTTACGTAGCCCTATGTATGGTTAAAACTTCTGTTTCTTCTCTTCGACTTTCACGCCTTGCGTTGGCATTCCGGTATCGTAATCCCGCACAACCGGGGAGTAGTCGTCTTCCGGGCGCGGGCGGAATGCTCCCATCCAACGCGGCTTCGCCTGCTTACGCCACGGGCGGCACGACCATTGATAACTGCGGAATGGGTCGCGAATTTTATCCATGTAATCCATTAGTTGATCGTGTAGCTCATCGCGTTTAATTACATAGTCAGGGTGATCAATAAGGTTATACAGTTCGTCCGGGTCATTTTGCCTGTCGTACAGTTCATCGCTGGTAAACAGGTTCAGCACCAACTTGTGATGGTTCGTCACCCATCCGCGTACGGGAATAAACCCGCCAAAACTATCGTGTTCAATCTCGTAGCGGTTGAACTCCACCATCACGCCGCGTGTGGTTTCAATGTCGAGAATGTCCTCACCTGGCAAAATATCCGGCTGATGAATACCTGCCAGTTTCATCAGCGTTGGCAGGATATCAACGTGGCTAACAGGTGTATCTATTTGCTCAGGTTCCCGCGTGCCAATGGGCGGACGCATGATGAGCGGGATACGGGTAATATCGTCGTACATCGCAGCGCCTTTACTGATCAGCTTGTGAGCGCCCATCATCTCGCCGTGATCGGATGTATAAACCACCCACGTGTTTTCACGCTGGGCCGGTGACAGGGCTTCAACCACGCGGCCAATTTCATCATCGACAAAATCATTGCAGGCGAAATAAAGCGGATGGTGGTAATGCCCGTCAGCGCCAACTGGCGAAGGCATCGCCTCTGCCCACAAACGGTGATGCTCCGGTTTGTTGGCTAAGTTATCGAACGCTTTCGCGCCAAGGTCGTAATAAAAATCTTCATATTTCTCAAGATATTCGACCGGACACGTAAACGGATGATGCGGCTCGTCATAGGAGACAACCATCAGGAACGGTTCTGCGTTGCGCTGCGGCTGCTCAAGGAAATCAATCGCCCGATTACTGATTCGATGCGCCCAGGTAAAGCTTTTATCGATACTGTTTTCAACCAAATCTGCCACGTTGTTTAAACCATTACGCCACAGGCCAATCTGTTTATCCGTTAGTTCCGCGAGATAATTTGCGCCGTCAAACCAATAGTCTTCATCCCACTCCGGCGGGCAGATCCCGGTGCCAAAGTAGTCATGTCCGTCGAGATGCCATTTGCCGATGTAACAAGTTTTGTAGCCTGCATCTTTAAAATAGCGGCCCATAGTGGAAATGTTTTTGCCTGGTGCGACATTGTTAGTCCACGGCCCCGACTGGTTTGAATAGATACCCGTGAACAGCCCGGCGCGCGCGGGAGTGCAAACCGGAGCGCAGGTGTATGCCGAATTAAAACGAATCCCCTCTTCGGCCAGGCTGTCAATGTTATGGGTGTTTAGCGCTTTACCGCTGTAGCAGCCCACCATATTGGTGGCCTGGGTATCGGTCATGATCAATAAGATATTAGGGCGTTCCATTACTTATCCTCAGGTGCAGAAGAATAGACAACACGGGAGTCCTGACGCGACCGCCAGCTACTGTAAATCAGGTAAACCACCACCGCGGCGACAATCACATAACTGATGATTGTGATGAATTGTGTCTGGTAGCCGCCAAATTGTGCGAGCCCTGCGTAAACGCCGATCATGGCAAACAACACCCCCACCGAGGCAATTTTGGCGTTACGCCATGGCACCATATCGACGGCGAAAGCATCCTGGAATTTAAATGGCATTGCGCGAGGTTTGACGACCCCGATTGCCAGCATCAACATCACGTTGATGCAGAAAGTGAAGAACAGTACGTACAAGAAGTGAATATCAAAGGAAACCACATAGTTGATAATGATATAGCTACAAATACCAAACAATAGCGCGGCTTTCGCGGCGATAGCCGGAATACGTGGGAAGAAGAATCCCATGATGACAATCGTCACCAATGGCACGTTGTAGATACCGTTAAGCTGTTTCATCCAGCTATACAAACCTTCTGGCGCGTTAGCAATCCACGGCGCGACCAGCACAGAAACCAGGGCGATAGCGAGTCCAAATTTGCGGCCAACGCGCACCAACTGCTCTGATGTCGCACTCTGGTTAATGATGCGGTTGTAAATGCCGAGGCTAAACAAGGTACTCGCACTGTTTAAAAAACCGTTGAAAGTACTGATGATCGCGCCAAACAACACCGCGCCAAAGAAGCCGACCAGCGGAAGCGGCATAACTTTATTCACTAAGGCCGGATACGCCATGTCGTGCTTGGGTAAGTCCTGGAACAGATGGAAAGCAATAATCCCTGGCAGCACAAGAATCAGCGGGTCGAGCATTTTCAGCACCGCCGTTAACAGCGCGCCTTTTTGCCCTTCGGCAAGGCTTTTAGAGGCCAGAGTACGCTGCACAATGCCCTGATTAGTACACCAGTAAAATGTGTTTACCAGAATTAAACCTGTGAGCGCGGCACCGATTGGCACCGGATCGTGGCTTCCCCCGATCGAGTTAAGTTTCTCGCTATGGACCGTGGTGAGTTGCTCGATACCACGCAGCACGCTCCCGTTACCCATCGCCATTAACCCGAAGAACGGTACCATCAAGCCGCCAATCACTAGCCCGATGCCGTTAATGACATCCGCAATAGCAATAGCACGCAGCCCACCGACCACGGCATAGGCAATCCCTGCCAGCCCCAACAAGACCACCATCAGCCACATCGCGCTCCCTTGAGAAATACCCAGCGATTCGCCCACATGGAACAAGCTGTTTAACGCCAGAGCGCCAGAGTAAAGGACTATCGGCAGGAAGCAGACGCCTGTGGCAATCAGAAAACAGCAGTCCACGATGATGCGCGTGGTTTTGTCAAAACGCTCCTCAATGAAATCGGGGATTGTGGCTATCCCGCGCTGCAAATACTTCGGTAAAAAAATGAGCGCCAGGAAGATAAGGGGGATAGCAGAGATAACCTCCCACGCCATAACCGACATGCCATTGCGATAGGCCTGTCCGCTCAACCCGACTAACTGTTCAGTTGAAAGATTGGTTAGCATCAGCGAGGCCGCAATCACCGGCGCTTTTAACGATCGCCCCGCGAGGAAATAACCTTGTTGCGATCTGGTGTCGGCTTTTCGCAGCTTCCACCATGTTATTAATGCCACCAGTAAGGTAAAAGCAAAAAAGGTGACAATTTGCTGAATATTCATCTTACTGCCCTTATTATCATTATGTCCCGGCGCGTAAAAGTCTGTAGGGAATTACGCTTGTGTCAGGTCATAGGCTGTTTAAGATATAGATTTTTCGCGGTGCAGTCAGAATCTGTTAAATTTCTGGCACGCGTTATGATCATGAAACCCTGGCGGGGAAGTTAAATGAATGGAAAAACACACCTCTGGGATGTAAAAAACGAAACAACTTACAATATCCCGCTGGTTATTGATGAAAATGTGATCTCAAGCGGGATATCACTTATCTCTCTATGGCACACACTGGCTGATGAGAATTACCAGGTTGTCTGGCCAAGAGACAAAAAGAAACCGTTGATTGAAAATTCATGGGTGGCGGTCTATACCCTTCAGGGCAGTGGAAAGATATTTCTGAAGGACAATTCACACATTACGTTGAATGGCAATTGCGTCATATTCCTAAAACCCACTGATATAAAGTCTTACCACTGCGAGGGATTAATTTGGGAACAGTACTGGATGGAGTTTATCCCTACCGGTGCGATGGAAATTCCATTATCCCAGCAGGCCATTATTTATAATGGCGACATTTTTAATAAAGAATTAGCCGAAGTTACAGAATTAATCTGTAGCGAGATTTCATTAAATAAAAACCTCGCCGTCGCATTTATCACTAAATTAATTTATCAATGGGTTTGTCTGATAGTGCAAACGGGCACCAAAGATAAACAGCTGATTCAAATTGAAAAATTGCTCTCGCTCATTCACACCGATATCCAGCAGCGTTGGACGGTTACGCAAATGGCGGAGTGGATGCAGTGCAGTGAACAATACTTGCGGCGGTTATTCCTGAAATACACCGGAAAAGGGCCAAAAGAGTATTACCTCGATGCGCGCCTGGAATTGGCGCTTTCGCTGCTACGCCAGGGGAGTTACAGCGTGAACCAGGTCGCGGATCTGCTCAATTTCTTTGACTCGTTCCATTTCAGTAAAGCGTTTAAGAAAAAATTTGGTTATGCGCCCTCTGCAACCAAGGCAAATTAGTCTTCTCCCCCTCACTGCGCATCACTTGCTGGCAAGCAGGCGTGTACAGGTAAATTATCTGCTTTGTTGCAAGTTGCGACTTCTCTCCTTCCACAGCGCGGAAAATCGTCTAAGGTTTTCATAGGGTTGATCGCGAAAATTTCACGCGAACCTGACAAGGAGAAAAATAAATGACGATTCCTGTTTTGCGCCGTCCTCGCACTTTATTTATTGCGATTCAAATAGCTATCGGTTGTGCCTTCGTGAATTTTACCCTGCCAGCAACAGCCGATGAGAGTGTACAACCCCTGCCGCAACCGCCTGATATTCTGCTTGGCCCATTGTTCACTGATGTCCAGACGGCGAAGCTGTTCCCTGACCAAAAGACCTTTGCCGATGCGGTGCCGAAAAACGATCCGCTGATGATCCTCGCCGATTACCGGATGCAGAGAAACCAGTCGGGCTTCGATTTGCGCCACTTTGTGAATGTGAATTTTGTGCTGCCGAAAGAAGGTGAAAAATATGTTCCGCCAGAAGGCCAGTCGTTGCGTGAACATATTGATAGCCTGTGGCCGGTGCTGACGCGCACCACAGATAGCGCAAGCAAATGGGATTCTTTGCTGCCGCTGCCGAAGCCGTATGTGGTTCCGGGTGGGCGTTTTCGTGAAGTCTATTATTGGGACAGCTACTTTACGATGCTGGGGCTTGCGGAAAGCGGCCACTGGAACAAAGTGCAGGATATGGTCGATAACTTCGCCCATGAAATTGACGCCTGGGGACATATTCCCAACGGCAACCGCAGCTATTATCTGAGCCGCTCGCAACCGCCGTTCTTCGCCTTTATGGTCAAACTGCTCGCCAGCCACAATGGCGATGATACGTACACCACTTACCTGCCGCAGCTGAAAAAAGAGTACGCCTACTGGATGCAGGGCAGCGATGCGCTTGAACCTGGTGCGCAGAACCTGCGAGTGGTGAAACTCAAAGATGGTTCGGTGCTGAACCGTTACTGGGATGACCGCGATACACCGCGTACTGAATCGTATCTCGACGATGTGACGACGGCGAAAAACAACCCGAATCGCCCGGCGACGGAAATCTACCGTGATTTGCGTGCTGCCGCCGCGTCCGGTTGGGATTTCAGCTCGCGTTGGATGGATAACCCGGAACAACTGGGTTCGATTCGCACCACCTCGATTGTGCCGGTCGATTTGAACGCGCTGTTGTTCCAGATGGAAAAAACGCTTGCTCACGCCAGCAGTGTGGCTAAAGACAGCAATGCCGCAGCACAATATCAGCAACTGGCTGATGCTCGCCAGAAAGCCATGGAAAAGCATCTGTGGAATGCGAAACAAGGCTGGTACGCGGATTACGACCTGAAAACTAACGCAGTTCGTTCACAGCTGACTGCCGCGTCGCTATTCCCGCTGTATGTACATTCAGCATCGAAAGAACACGCCGACAAAATGGCAACTATTACCCGGGCGCAGTTGCTGAAAGCTGGCGGCCTTGCCACCACCAACCTGAAAACTGGCCAGCAATGGGATGCGCCAAATGGCTGGGCACCGTTGCAATGGGTGGCAACCGAAGGTTTGCAAAACTACGGGCACCAGGATTTAGCCATGGAAGTGAGCTGGCGGTTCCTGACCAACGTGCAGCACACCTACAACCGGGAGAAAAAACTGGTGGAGAAATATGATGTCTCTTCTACCGGTACAGGCGGCGGTGGCGGCGAATATCCGTTACAGGATGGCTTCGGCTGGACTAACGGTGTGACGCTAAAAATGCTCGATTTGCTATGCGGCACTGAAAAGCCATGCGATTCGACGCCAGACAAATTGCCTTCGGCAACGCCAGGGCCGGTGACTGAGGCGACGAAGCCTGCTCCGGCAACCGCGCAGTAGTTTTCCTCCTGCCCTCACCCTGGCAATTTTGTCAGGGTGAGATCTGGAAGTTGTGGTGTTTTTCCGTCCACCCGAACGTCTGGTTATCTCTGCATCCGTTGTTAACGGTGAACGTTTAGTGAACGGAACTTTCTCCGTATCGGCAGAAACCTACCCTCAACGTTGCGTATAAGAGAGAGACCACAGGAGAGGACTCTCCCCCCTCCCCATTCCCCTTTATTTTCATGGTCTTTCATTTCCTCCCTGCAAATATCTGCACTTGAAACCGCAAACAATAACGATAATAATTCGCATTCCATTATTACAAGCAATTACATTTTGGCTTCAGGGATTACACTTCATGAAACTGGCATTTACCGTAAAGCGCCCCGCTTTACTTTGCGCGCTTGCTTTGTCTGCGCCGACTTACGTCATGGCGGAAGATACCGTCGTCGTGACCGCAGCACCTGCGCCTACTTCCACCAGCGCGACGGAAGGCTATACCTCGCCGGTGAGCAAAGGTGCGACCAAAACTGATGAGCCAATCATCACCACCGCTCAGTCGGTTTCAGTGATTACGCGTCAGCAAATGGACGACCAGGGCGCGTTATCGGTTAACAGCGCACTGAATTATACGCCTGGCGTATTCACCGGCTTTGCGGGTGGCGCAACACGTTATGACACCGTTGCCCTGCGCGGTTTCCACGGCGGTGATGTGAATAACATTTTCCTTGATGGCCTGCGCCTGATGAGCGACGCCGGCAGCTACAACGTGGTTCAGGTTGACCCGTGGTTCCTCGAACGCATTGATGTTATCAAAGGGCCTTCTTCTGCGCTTTACGGACAGACTATTCCTGGCGGCCTGGTAATGGAAACCTCGAAGCGCCCGCAGTTTATCGAGGAAGGCCACGTTCGCGCGATGTACGGCAATAACAGCACCAACGGCACGGCGTTTGATTACACCAATGCGATCAACGACGAATGGGCGTATCGCATTATCGGGATGACCAAAAATACCGATACCCAATATGAAAATACCCGTGATGAACGCTACGCCATCTCCCCGTCCCTGCTCTGGCAGCCGGACGAAAATACTTCGCTGGTGATGCGTGCGTATCTGGAAAAAGATCCTTCCGGCGGCTTCCACGGTTCAGTTCCGGCAGACGGCAGTATTTATTCTTCGACGGGCCGCAAAATCAGCACCGGGTTCTCTGACGTCGAGCCGGGTAATGACGAGTTCAAACGCCACCAGCAGATTTACAGCTATGAGTTTGCGCATAAATTCGATGAAGTATGGGCATTCCGTTCTAACGCCAGTTACACCCATTCCAACGTTGGGCTGAAACAGGCTTATCAGATTGGCTGGGCTGATGCGCAGCATGACGAACTGATGCGTTATTACAGCGGCGAAACCTCATCTCTTGATGCTTATGCCATTGATAACCAGCTGGAAGCAGATTTCGCCACTGGCGAGCTGGATCATAAAGTGGTGCTCGGCGGTGAGTTCCATAAATACACCAATAACCTGTCTGATGATTCCGCATATACCACCAATATCAACCCATGGACCGGCGAGTCCGGCGGCCCTGGCGGTTTCTACTATTACGACCCGCGTGACCCGACTTACTCGACCATCAACCAGGGTTTGCTGACCAAAGCAGGCAAGCGCCAGTACGAACAGACCGGCGTTTATTTGCAGGATGATATGAAGTGGAATCAGTGGCATATGACGCTGTCTGGTCGTTACGACCATATCGTGACGAAGAGCCATATTGTGGCAGAAGCCATTGATAGCGACGTGACGGATAACCGTACCGATGACCATTTCAGTGGCCGGGCATCATTACTCTATGCCTTCACCAATGGTGTTTCGCCGTATATCAGCTACAGCCAGGCCATTACCCCGCAGGTTCTGCCGGGCGCCGATGGCAAACTGCTGAAACCTACCACTGCCGAGCAGTACGAAGCAGGCGTGAAATATCAGCCGGTGGGCACCGCGGATATGTATACCGTGGCGCTGTATGATCTGACGCAGAAAGATGTCGGCAACCGTGTCGTGCAGGGCAGCTACTACGAGCCTGCGGGCAAAGTTCACTCGCAAGGTGTTGAACTGGAAGCGCATTCCCAGTGGACGCAGCGTTTCTCAACCATCGCCGGGTACACTTACAATAAAGTGCGCTTCAAAGATGCGATTGACGGTAACGACGGCAACACGCCGTACGTGACGCCTGACCAGATGGCCAGCCTGTGGGGTATGTTCAAGGCAGATTTTGGTATTAGTGTCGGCGCGGGCGTGCGTTATATCGGCAAGCAATGGGCGGATAACGAAAACACCCTGCGTGTGCCTTCTGCCACCCTGATGGATGCGATGGTTCGTGCAGATATGGGCGCGTGGACTCCTTCGCTGAAAGGGGCGTTCGTGCAGGTGAATGCCACCAACCTGACGGGCCGTGATTACGTCGCGGGCTGTTATGGAACGGGTTACTGCTACTGGGGTGCCGAGCGTTCTGTGATTGCGACCGTGGGATATGATTTTTAATCTGTGAGTGGGATGTCGGATGGGCTAGCGCCATCCGACATTTATTTGACCTACAAAGTCACGTGTCTCTCCTCAACGGTCTTTGCGCCGCCCTGCTGCTCCAGCGCAATCTTCGCCAGCGGTGTATCCGCTTCATAACGCCCGGCTTTATCCAGCGTCTTCTCGTATTTATTGTATTTCCACCACGCATAACCGAGGAAGATCACCAGCCCGCCCACGTTATAAAACACGATGGTCATGATGCTCGCCCCGGTTGGGAATGTCGAAGCGATAAATCCGACGGTGAAAATGACAATCAGCACGCTGACAATGGCGATACCTTGCATCCGCGACCCCATGCGGAAGTCACGATTCACTTCGTCGTACTTCAGGCGCAAGTTCAGGTACGCCAGCATGATAAACAGCGGTGGCAACATGGAAGCCGCAGCGGTCATGTTAATCAACGTGTTCATCAATTCCTGCACGCTACCGGAGCCTACGGTTGGGATAAGCATCAGCGGAATGACGATTAAGAACTGAATCCAGGCTGCGCGTGTTGGCACGCCATGCTGGTTCAGGCGCACGGTTTTCTCACCAAAAATACCTTTAGGAATTTCGGTAAAGAAGATTTTCACCGGCGCCGCCGTCCACATCAGCAACGAGCCAAACATCGCAGTAAAGGAAACAATCCCGACGAAGCGATTCATTACCGTAGTTGGCAGGCCGAAATGACGCGCCAGCCCTTCAAACACCTGCACCGTACCGCCGGTGTAGTGCAAGTCAGCTTTATGCACAAAGACGTTAATCAGCAAGGAGGAAATGGTGTACAGGCCGCCAATAAACAAGCCCGACAGGATAATGACTTTAACAAATGCCTTGCTGCCGCCTTTGACGTCGTTAACGTAAACCGCCACGGATTCCGCGCCACCCGCAGCCTGGAATATCCACGCGATAATCCCTAAGAATGCCCAGCTAAACTGCGGCGTAATCGCCTCAACGTTGATAGGGTCTGCCGGTTCCACTCCACCGATAACTGCCGCACCCGCCAGAATGATGTAAGAGAAAGTCAGCAATAACATCAATGTGGAAGTGACTGATGTCATAGGTCCAAGCAATTTCGCGCCATGGTTAGAAATCCAGGTCGAGAAAGCAAACAGGCAGATAGAAATTATGGCCGTGGTTAATGGCGTGAAAATATAGTCATAACCGAGGAACGCATAGGACGCGTAAGCAATAACCCTTGGCAATAATGCCGTGAAGAAAAACAGGTTCACAAACCAGTAAGTGTAAGCGGTGATAAACGCCCAGCGTCCACCGAGTGCACTTTTCACCCATGCATAAACGCCTGCTTCTGAATTACGGTTGAGTGAGACAAATTCCGCAATAATTAAACAGAATGGAATAAAGTAAATCAGCGTTGCCACCAGGAAAACCGGCGCGGAGGCAATGCCGAGTTGGATATTATTATTAATAACGTTGTTGAAGCTAAATACCGCCGCAAACGTCATGGCTAATAATCCGAACTTGCCAATCGTGTTTCTGTTTGTTGAAGCCATGAGAACTCCACATTGTGTAGGATACTTTAATTAGTGCTTTTCGTAGGTCGGATTAGCGCAAGCGCCATCCGACATTTGTGTTACGTCCGCACCTTATTTGTTTAAGAAATACGTTTCCTCAACGGTGACTTTTAAGATCACTTTGCGCATATCTTTCCCCTGAGAAAAACGTTGCGCTTCGTGATTTTCAAAAATAACGACGTTGCCTGCTTTCAGTTCATGCCGCACGCCCTGCCCGCTGAAAAACTCGCGGTCACTTTCATCGCGATAAGCCATCTCAGGCGTCAAAGCGCTTTTATCCGCAACCTCAATGGACTCGTGCCCGCTAAGGTAATAATGCACATCGAAATAGCGGCGGTTGCCTTCAAATAATTCCGCATTGTGTGCATTACCTTCGGCAAGGCGATAAACCAGCGAGTCACCAATCGAATAAAAAACATTTGGCTTAATGTTATTAAGGTTATTAATGGCCTCGATACAGCGCTGCCATTTTTTGCCCGCCCGATAAACGCTCTTAAATTCTTCTAAGGTATTTAAAATAATCATGTTGCTTGCCTCATCAGGAATGTGCGCAATCGGTTTGTGATTTACGGAATGGCACCATAGTGAAACCGTATTCGAATGTTTTGAGATACACCCGGAACGAGTCCAGCACTTCGGAACCCCAGGAGTTGGAACCCAGGCCGAGGATTTGGTCGTCAAGGTTGAGCGTCAGGTAATCACTCGCTTCCAGTTCGTTGATGTGTTGCGCCTGTTGCAGCATTTCTGCGCTGTACGGCCAGAGGCTGAAGTTAATCGGCCTACGCGGCTGAATGAAAATTCCGTTGCCCTTTTCATCTTCCACGCTCAGCCAGCGCACGTCTTGTCGATTACCGTTGTCTTGCGGGAACGGGTAGTTTTCAAACAGGCTTTCAACGGGCTGGCGATAACAACCAATCAGGTTGCTCTGGCAGCTATCGCCATAGTTTTCACCCGGCCCGCGTCCGTAATATTCCACCTGCTTAAAGCGTTTGCTGATGCCAAAATCGAGACCGATTTTGGGAATAATGGCCTGATAGTTGCCATACGGCTGGCCGGATAAATTCAGCGTGACGTGGCCTGAAGGTGTAATTCGCCACTGATAAGTGCAGCGCATACCGAAATCAAACACCGGCGGTGCAATGGTGCTGTCAATTTCAATCACCACATCATCACCCTGCGAGAAATGGCGCATTTCGCGGAAGTTATGCTGCATCAGATGGACGTGATACGGCTGCCACAACCCTTCAAATTCCTGCTTGTGGTTATCAATCGTCGGCTTAAAGAAAGTCAGATGCGGCGCACGCCCAACAATTTCTTCGCCGTCGACTAACCATGATGTCAGCTCGCCGCTCAGGCGACAGAAGGTCAGAGTAAAGCCCTGCCCGCGAATCACCTGCTGATGTTGCAGGGTTTCACTTTGAAGTGCGTCGGATTTCTCCACCGGCAGCGGTTCATGTTCTGCCGCTGGCTGGCGTAAAACCTGGAAATGACCGAGCGGGTGCATCGCTTCGCTGTAAGGTGTGGCGCTGCGTTTCACGATTTCAACGTTGATGAACACTTCACCCGCCGGCAATTCTGGCGGTGTTAGCGGTAACGCTTCGGACTCGCCCGGCAGCAAATGCGGCAGTGCCAACGTTTGTTGCGCGAGGATTTTGCCGTCAACCTGATAAGCCACACGGAATTCAATATCACCCAGCGTGCTATACCAGTAGCGGTTTTCCACCTGCAAAACGTCGGCCTGCGAAGTTTCAACAATGTTTACCGGGCAAAGCACTTGTTTGTATTCGCGCAAACCCGGCCCAGGACGCTGATCGGGGTAAATAAGACCATCCATGCAGAAGTTATAGTTGTTCGGGTAATCGCCATAATCCCCGCCGTACTGGTAACGCTCGCGTCCTTGCTCGTCATGCACCAGTAAACCGTGGTCGCACCACTCCCAGATGTAATGCCCTTGCAAAGATTTATGCTGGTTAAACACCGCCTGATACTGCGCCAGTCCGCCCGGCCCATTGCCCATTGCGTGGGCGTATTCGCAGATAATGCGCGGCTTTGGATGCGGATATTCACCGAAGGCATTCATCATAGAAACACGGGAATACATGGTGCTGATCACGTCCACCACTTCGGCGTCGCGGTCTTCTTCGTAATGCACCAGTCGCATGGGGTCGAGTTGCTTGCAGCGCGCTGCCATGGCACGAATATTACAGCCGTAACCCGACTCGTTACCCAACGACCAGATGATGATCGACGCATGGTTTTTCTGCGCCTCAACGTGGCGCTCAATACGTTCGACATAAGCGTGTTCCCACGCAGGGTCGTCGGTAATCCGGCTGATGTTGCCGACGTTGGCAAAACCATGGCTTTCGAGGTCAGTTTCCGCCATCACAAATAGACCGTACTGGTCGCATAGCGCGTAAAAACGCGGGTCGTTCGGATAATGGGCGGTGCGAACGGAGTTAATGTTGTGCTGCTTCATCAGAATGATGTCGCGCTCAACACGCGCCATATCCACGGCGCGCCCTTTCTGATGGTGATGATCGTGGCGGTTTACGCCATGTAATTTCAGGTAGCGACCGTTTACATAAAACAGGCCATCGCGGACTTTAATATCGCGGAATCCAACCTGCTGCGGCACCACTTCGACAATATCGCCCTGGGAGTCGCGCAGGGTTAACAGCAACAAATAGAGATTGGGATGTTCGGCGTTCCACTGTTTTGGCTGATGGACTGGCATAACAAACTGGCAGGACGATTCACGCTGCACGGTCAGCGCAGCGTGGTTTTGTTGCGCGACGCATTTCTCGCCGTCAAAAAGTTGTGCGTGAAGTTGATAGCCTTCCGCCACCGTTGCGGTGTTGTTGTGTAGCACGCAAGAGATCTGGAGTTCGGCATCACAGTAGTTTTCATCAAACTCAGTGACAACGGTGAAGTCTTGCAAGTGAACGAGTGGCTGGCCTATCAAATAAACGTCGCGGAAGATTCCCGCCATCCACCACATATCCTGATCTTCGATATAGGTGGAATCGGCCCATTGCATCACCCGTACGCTCAGTAAATTTGCGCCTGCGTGGGCATAAGGGCTGAGGTCAAACTCGGCACTCAGGCGGCTACCTTTGCTGAACCCGACATAGTGACCGTTCAGATAAACTTCAAAATAGGTTTCTACACCATCGAATTTGATGATGATTTGGCGTTGCAACCAGTCGGCAGGCAGCGTGAATTCGCGCTGATATGCCCCGGTAGGGTTGTTGGTCGGGACGTGCGGGACATCAATCGGGAATGGATATCCTTCGTCGGTATATTGCAGATTGCCGTGGCCTTCCATTTGCCACATCCCCGGAACGGTGATTTCGCCCCAGGTGTTCATCGGCTCACGGTAAAATTCGGCGGGGACTTTTTCAGGGTGATCGAAGTAGTTAAAGGCCCACTTGCCACTGAGCAACATAAACCCCTGGCTTGAATCGCGGTTAAGTTCTTTGGCCTGTTCAACGCTTTTGTAGCTATGGAACCAGGCGCGAGCTGGCAGTCGGTTCTCAGATTGTTTATCTATGTTTTCCCAGTTCTTCACGCTTACATCCTCTTTACGTGTGTCTGGGCAAACAATAGTAAATATTTACTAAAACTAAAAATTAAAATTTACTAAATGACGAGGGGATCACAATAAATCGCCCTGGTCGTTTTCACCGGGATCAGGACGATTGTCTGTTATTTATTGATTTTATTCAGATGGAGTGGTGGTGTCGCGCAACTGTAGCGAACTGGGAACGAAGACCGAAAGAGGAATGGTTCGTTCATCACGAATGCGCTCCATCAGCAGGTTAACCGCCTGCGCACCGATGGTTTCAGAATGAATGCGCACGGTAGAAAGCGCCGGGTAAACAAAACGCGCGGTAGGAATATCGTTGACGCTAATCAGCGCCATTTGCTCGGGTACTTTCACACCGTGCTCATGTAGCGCACGTAAAACGCCAATCGCGATGGAATCGGTCGCTACAAACAGCGCCGGTGGATAATCATCTGATGTAGAAAGCATTTTCAGCGCACTCTGATAGCCGGCCTGGCTACTAAAATCGCCGAAATAGACATCTTCTGCCTTTACCACTTTCTTGCGGCGACCGTATTCCACAAACGCCAGCTCACGTTGATCGGCATAATCAAGGTCATCGCGCCCGCCAATAAAACCGATGCGTTGATAGCCCCGGGAAATAAAGTAGTCGATGACTTTCTGGCTGATTTCGGCTAAATCCACACTGACACAGTCAAAGCGCGGGTCGCTGGTGATGCCATCAAGATAAACCAGCGGCAGTTCATGCTGCTCGAGCAGCGCCTGAGCGGCTGGCTGAGGTTTACCAATTATCAGTAAACCATCCGCGGACGCCAATGCGCGGTCGCCTTTAAAGTCATAGCAAGATACCAGGGTGATACCCAATTTTTCACATTGAGTTTCAATGCCATAGCGCATCGCCAGATAATAGGGATCGTTAATTTCTAACTCTTGCCCGTGCGTATAGAGGGCAGCGAACGTCAGACGCTGACTGGCCTGGCGTTTTGCGCTTGGAACTTTATATTCCAGCCGTTCTGCGGCTTCGAGGATTTTCTGGCGAGTCTGGCTTTTCACGCTCAACGTGGGATCGTCATTGAGCACGCGTGAAACCGTGGCGACAGACACCTGAGCCGCTTGCGCGATTTCCTTCAAAGTAGCCATAACATCCTAATAATCATGCGATGAAAACAATATACCCAGAATAATTCGAGTTGCATCGCGGCGGCAAGAGAGCGAGTCCCTGGGAGCTTAGTAAACTAAGTGACCTGGGTGAGCGAGCGTAGCCAACAATGATGCAGCTTGAAGTATGACAGGTATAGATTAATGTCATCGCGAGTCTCTGTATACCCCTGCGTTTAACCTGCGTAGTCGCAATTTGAAGTTGTGACGCAGTTATCGGTTTATCAATTTAAGTATATTTTTTAGTAAAATATTAACTAACATGACAACCATTCCACTGACTGATAACAGCAAAAACGACAAGGAATGGATTTCATGGCAAGGATTTTATCCGGAATATCGCTGGTGTTACTGCTGGCCCCGTTAGGGAGTTTACACGCCGCTGAAGCCGTTGTTCCGGCTGAACGGCAAACTCCAGCCCCCCCTGCACTTGTGGAAGACAACGCTAAAACGACATTTCGCTTTTACGGTGAAATGGGTTTAGGGGGCAGCGTTTATCTCAATGGCGACGACAAACACAAATACAGTGACGGCACCTACATCGAAGGCGGCCTTGAAGTCAAACACGGTAACTGGTTCGGGTTGTTGTATGGCGAGGGCTGGACGGTGCAAGCTGACCATCAAGGCAATGCCTGGGTTCCCGACCATAGCTGGGGCGGTTTTGAAGGCGGTATCAACCGTTTTTATGGCGGCTACCGCACCGACAAAGGTACCGAATGGATTCTAAGTGGGCGTAACGATTCGTCGCTGGACGATTTGCAATGGTGGGGCGATTTCACCCCGGAATACGGCTACGTCATCCCAAACACCCGCGATTTAACCTACGCCGCCAAGTTGCAAAACCTGACGGGCAAATTACGTTACAGTGTCACAGCAGCACCGGAAAGCCGTGTCGATGAAAGCAAGGCGTGGCTGCATTTTGGAAAATATGACCGTTATTCAGATAAGTACACGTATCGGGCCATGATAAACGGCTATCTTCAATATGATATTCAGGAAGGTTTAACCCTGCTCAATGGGCTGGAAGTCACCGATGGTACCGGGCAACTTTACCTGATTGGCTTGCAGGGCAAACACCTTGCAGGACGCGCCTGGCATCACACCGGTAAAGGTGATGGTTACAACCCGGGGAGTGAAAGCGGCATGATGATGAGCGGCATGATTGAACCCGCTAAAGGCTTATATCTTTCTACCGCATACAGTTACGCCAAACACGAACTGGATAACGCCGATGACCAAACGACCTCCTACGCACAGTTTGGTATCTGGTACGAGTATTTTGGCGGGAAACTCGCCACCGCGCTGGACAGCCGTTTTTATCTTGATAACGACACCACCGAGGCCAGCAATTCGGTCTTCGTCATGCAATATTTTTACTGGTAAGGATACGACATGAAACCCCTCTTCCGTCTTGCACCGATTGCCGCCCTGCTGGTTGTTGCCGGGTGCAAAGCTCCACATCACGATACCCAGGCGTTACAAGCCAGTCAGTTTCGCAATGTTATCGACCGCACTGGCGCACCGCAGGCGATGCTCGATTACGATTTTGATGAACATCAGCGATTTAATCCGCTCTTTGATGACGGTGCCTGGCATGGGCATTTGCTGCCAGCCAACAGTGAAGGAATGGGGGGATTCCCCGGTCCGGCACTGCTGACCGAAGAATACATCAATTTTATGGCGAATAATTTTGACCGTCTGAGCGTGTATAAAAACGGCCAAAAAGTGGCGTTTACCCTGCAGGCGTACAGCATTCCAGGCGCTCTGATTCAGACGCTGACCGCCCCTGGCGTCACGGTAAAAATGACGCTGCGGTTTGTCACATCGCGCACATCATTGCTGGCGACAGAAATCACCACCGACGCACCACTTGAGCTGGTGTGGGATGGTGAATTGCTCGAGAAATATCATCTTCAGGAGCAAAAACCAAAGTCCACTGAAACCATTACCCAGGCCTTCCCGGATTATAACCGTGTGCTGCATGCCACGCCGGATGGCCTGAATGTGACATTTGGCAAAGTGCGAGCGCCATCCAACCTGATGACTTCCGGCGAGTCGCAATATCAAATCCATAAAACCATGCCAATGCGCACACAAATCGACGGCCATCGATTCGTGGCCAAAGCCAATATTGAAGGCTCAACCACCGTTTACACCACCTACTCTCACCTGTTAACGGCGGCGGAAGTCCAGAAAGAACAGGGCAAGATTCACGATATTCTCAATAATCCGCAAACGTATCTGACCGCATCGGAACAACGCTGGGAAGGCTATTTGAAAACGGGTTTGAATAACCCGGATGCAACGACGGCGCAAACTCGCGTGGCGGTGAAAGCTATCGAAACGCTCAATGGCAACTGGCGCGGCGTGGCGGGTGCGATGAAATTTGATTCGGTGACGCCGTCCGTGACCGGGCGCTGGTTCTCAGGCAACCAGACATGGCCGTGGGACACCTGGAAGCAGGCGTACGCGATGGCGCATTTTAACCCGGACGTCGCCAAAGATAATATTCGTGCCGTTTTTGCCTGGCAAATCCCGAAAGACGACCCGATTCGCCCGTGGGACGCAGGCTTTGTGCCGGATTTAATTGCCTATAACACCAGCCCGGAACGCGGCGGTGACGGTGGCAACTGGAACGAGCGCAACACCAAACCAAGCCTTGCCGCCTGGTCGGTGATGGAGGTATACAAAACCACCGGCGACAAAGGCTGGCTTGAAGAAATGTATCCGCATTTGGTGGCCTATCACGACTGGTGGCTGCGCAACCGTGACCACAACGGGAATGGGATTCCTGAATATGGTGCAGCGCGCGACAAAGCCCATAACACCGCCAAAGGCGAGATGATCTTTACCGTCAAACGCGGCAATAAAGAACAAAAAATGGTGGGACTGGATAATTACAACCGCGTCTTGCGCAGCGGGAAATATGACAGCATTGATATTCCTGCGCAGGTTGCCGCATCGTGGGAGTCCGGGCGCGATGACGCTTCCGTATTCGGTTTTATCGACCCGGATCAGCTGCAACGTTACCTGGATAAAGGCGGCAAACGTGAAGACTGGCAGGTTCTGTTTGCTGAAAACCACGCCCCCGATGGCACTCTGCTTGGCTATTCGCTGCTGCAAGAGTCAGTGGACCAGGCAAGCTACATGTATAGCGACAGCAGCTATCTGGCAGAAATGGCGAAGATCCTCGGCAAGTCTGAAGATGAACAACGCTTTAGCCAGCACGCCAAAAAACTGGCTGATTACATCAACACCTGCATGTTTGACGATATCACCGGGTTCTATTACGACATTCGTATCGAAGATAAACCGCTGGCAAATGGCTGTGCAGGCAAACCGTTAGTCGCTCGCGGCAAAGGGCCGGAGGGATGGTCACCGCTGTTTAATGGCGCGGCAACTCAGGCACATGCCGATGCTGTGGTAGAAGTTATGAAAGACCCGAAAGAGTTTAATACCTACGTGCCATTGGGGACGGCGGCACTCACCAACCCGGCCTTTGGAGCAGATATTTACTGGCGAGGGCGCGTGTGGGTGGATCAGTTCTACTTTGGTCTGAAAGGGATGGAGCGTTACGGTTATCGTGCGGACGCGGTGGAGATGGCGAACCGATTCTTTGCTCATGCCAATGGCCTGACGAGTGACGGCCCTATTCGCGAAAACTACAACCCGCTTAACGGCGAACAACAGGGCGCGCCGAACTTCTCATGGAGTGCTGCGCACCTTTATATGTTGTACAACGATTTCTTTACTCAAAAACAGTAAACGTAAAACGGCCCCAAAAGGGGCCGTTACACAATAGGTTAAGACCTATCCTCTAAATAATTGGAGTTGCATCAAGGCGGCAAACTCAGGAATCCCCAGGAGCTTACTCGAGTAAGTGACTGGGGTGAGTGAGTGCAGCCAACGCCGAGGCGGCTTCAAGTATGACGAGGATAGTTAGCGTCGTACCATGCGATAAATAATCAACACAATAATCGCCCCCGCCACTGCGACCAGGAAGCTTGGAAAATTAAAGCCCGTCACACTGCCGCCGATATGCAGGAATGTGGCAATCCATCCACCAACAACCGCACCGATGATCCCCAAAATACAGGTCACGATGAAACCGCCGCCATCTTTACCAGGCATAATCAGTTTTGCAATTACACCAGCAATCAAACCGAAAATAATCCAGGCCAGAATACCCATATTGAACGTCCTCTTCATTATTGTGTGTGGTAACAAGCCAGAATCCACATTGGTTTGGCAATGGGTTCTGTCTGTCGGTACGCTAAGTATAATCAAGTGTTAGAAAAATGTGACTGACCTCACTAAGTTATTGAATTTATCCCATTAACTCTCTGAGATTTATCTTAAGTTTTTTTGCTTTATGCCGATAACTGCTTGCACAACTATCAAAAACACAACATGGACCTGGCCTTGAGTAACTATAACGAGCAGTTTCTGAAACAAAGTCCTCTGGCAGTATTAGGCGTGTTACGTGATCTTCATAAAAACCAGGTGCCAATACGGTTGAGTTGGTCATCCGGGCAGTTTATTAGCAAGATTCTTGAGGTCACAGCTTCAGGTTTGATTGTGGATTTTGGTAGCCAGACGCAGGAAAACCAGGCGGCGCAAAAGGCAACGAATATTCAGTTCATCGCCGAAACCGAGGGTGCAAAGGTGGAATTTATTTTGCCTAAAATGCAGGCGGTAAATTACCTGAATTTGCCCGCCTTCCACGCCCCGCTCCCGCCTGCGCTGTGGTTTGTGCAGCGCCGGGAATATTTCCGCATCACGGCCCCGCTGCAACCGTATTACCACTGCAGCACCACACTTGCGGATGGTTCTCCCTTTCAGTTCAGGCTTTGTGATTTGTCATTAGGCGGGATGGGGGCGCTGCTTGACGGGCCATTGCCCGACGGGTTAAGCGCGGGAATGCGTTTCTCGCAGGTGGAAATGGATTTAGTGCAGTGGGGGAAATTCCACTTTGATATGCAGTTGATAACGCTTTCGGAACGAAAAGTGATCGACAGCAAAAATCAGACGGTCAGCACGCCGCGCCTGAGCTTCCGCTTTCTGAACGTTAACCCGGCCGTAGAACGTGAACTACAGCGCATTATTTTCGCACTGGAGCGTTCCGCTCGTGAGAAAGCAGGCCGGGTTAAATAATTACATGGCGTTGAGTGCCTTAGAAACTTTGTACAAATAACGCGGTGCCTGTGGTGCCGGGTGGTTCTTCGCGATGTATTCGTAAAATTCGTCCGGGCTGAGGTCATTGATTTCGTCAATGGCCTTTTTGCGATCGGAGGAAAACGTTCTTAGCAATGCGCCTGCACCATTGGCGTAAGACGCCAGCAATGCGTATTGCATCGTTTGCGGATCTTCGATGCCCGCCAGAATCCCGTGCTCGAGAATGCTTAAGTAAGCCGTCCCAATCGAGATATTACGTGCCGGGTCTTTTAGCTCGCTGGTTGACGGCTGCCCGCCCCAACCTAAATGACGATACACATCTTTGCCTGCCGTTGAGGCTTTAATCTGCATCAGGCCAACCGCATTGGACTTACTGACAAGCGTAGGGTTGCCACCTGACTCCACCGCAATAATCGCAGTAACGACTCGCGGGCTAACGCCCCACTCTTTTGCAGCCTGATCGGTGATCGGCATCCATGTTAGTGCGCGTTGAACCGGTTTTGTCGGATCCCACTCGGGTTGTTTTGTGGAGTGGCTGGAACAGCCAGCTATAAACAGAACCAACACAATCAGCCATCTTATATTCACACGTATTATCCTTTACTAATATTCATCGCCGTCAGGCGGGTGACAACACCCGTTTCAAGCGGCATGATAACCAATTCACTTTCAGCAAGGAAATGCCATGTCGACGATTCGTTTAATTGCCCCTTCAGGTTTCTGTGTTAATCAGGCCGCCGCGGCTCGCGGTATCGAGCGCCTGAAAGCCTCGGGCCACCGGGTAGAAAACCAATCTGTGGTACCACGGCGTTTTCAGCGTTTTGCCGGAACGGAAGAACAACGACTGGCAGATATTCAGGATTTATCTGCACTTCCTGAAGATTGCGACATCGTTCTGGCGGTGCGTGGAGGCTACGGTGCCACACGCCTGCTCGAACGTATCGACTATTCCCGGCTCGGACTTGCCTTCCGCCAACGTACGCCGATTATCTGCGGGCATAGCGATTTCACGGCTATTCAACTCGCGCTGCTGTCGCAGACCGGTACCGTCACGTTTAGTGGCCCCATGCTGTCCGGTAATTTTGGTGCAGATGAGCTCAATAGTTTTACCTGGCAGCATTTCTGGCAGGCGATCACTGAACCGAAATTCACGCTGAATTGGCAAAGCCCGACGCCTGCGTGCTCCGCGAGCGGCACACTTTGGGGCGGTAACCTGGCGATGCTTGTTTCGCTGATTGGCTCGCCGTGGCTGAGCGTGATTGATGGCGGTATTTTGGTGGTCGAAGATATCAACGAACATCCTTTCCGTGTGGAGCGATTGTTGTTGCAACTTCATCACGCCGGGATTTTAGCGCGCCAGAAAGCGCTGATTTTGGGTAGCTTCAATGGCGCAACCTTAAGCGACTATGACGGCGACTATAATTTCGATGAGATGTGTCGAATGTTGCAGCAGCGGTTGTCTATTCCTGTGCTGCGTGGTTTACCGTTTGGACACGAACCAGAAACCGTTACCCTGCCATTAGGCGCTTATGGAGAACTGCAACACGACGGGCAGACTGCGAGTCTCACCATCAGCGGTCATCCAGTAATGAGACAAAATAAGTAGAATATGCCCCTCAGAAAGCACAATGAATCAATGCTTTCCGTGTTAAAATTTGCTTCACGAAAAGAGTCACACGCAAAGGAGAAAGATAATTTTGGACGCAGGGGCGATAGTCAGTCTGTTTATTTTAGGTTCCGTTCTGGTAACTTGTAGCATCTTATTGAGTTCTTTTTCCTCGCGTCTTGGTATCCCCATTCTGGTTATCTTCCTCGCCATCGGCATGCTGGCAGGAGTTGATGGAATTGGCGGCATTCCGTTTGATAATTATCCTTTCGCGTATTTAATCAGTAACCTGGCGCTGGCGGTGATCCTGCTTGATGGCGGAATGCGCACCCAGGCCAGTTCGTTTCGCGTCGCCCTTGGCCCCGCACTTTCGCTTGCCACCGTTGGCGTGCTGATCACGTCGGGCTTAACGGGCATGGCTGCCGCATGGTTGTTTAACCTCAACCTGATTGAAGGCCTGCTGATAGGTGCCATTGTTGGCTCGACCGATGCGGCAGCGGTGTTCTCCTTGCTGGGCGGTAAAGGGCTGAACGAACGTGTTGGCGCGACGCTCGAAATTGAGTCCGGTAGTAACGATCCGATGGCGGTGTTTTTAACCATCACGCTCATCGAGATGATTCAGCATGGGCAAACTGGCCTGAGCTGGATGTTCCTCATGGATATCATTCAACAGTTTGGTCTGGGAATTGTGCTTGGCCTTGGCGGCGGTTATTTGCTGTTGCAAATGATCAATCGTATTACGCTGCCGCAGGGCTTGTATCCCCTGCTCGCATTAAGCGGCGGGATTATGGTGTTTGGTATCACCACCGCTTTAGACGGTAGCGGGATTCTGGCGGTTTATCTGTGTGGATTCTTGCTCGGCAACCGCCCTATTCGCAGCCGCTTTGGCATTTTGCAAAACTTTGACGGCCTGGCGTGGTTTGCACAAATCGGCATGTTCCTGGTGTTGGGGCTGCTGGTTAATCCCACCGATCTGTTGCCGATTGCCATTCCGGCGCTGCTGTTGTCCATCTGGATGATTTTCTTTGCCCGACCTCTTTCTGTGTTCCTCGGTCTGCTGCCGTTCCGTGGCTTTAATCTGCGCGAGCGGGTGTTTATCAGTTGGGTTGGGTTACGCGGCGCGGTGCCGATTATCCTTGCGGTATTCCCGATGATGGCAGGGCTTGAGAACGCGCGGCTGTTCTTTAATGTTGCGTTCTTCGTTGTGCTGGTGTCGCTGTTACTGCAAGGCACATCGCTCGGTTGGGCGGCTAAAAAAGCCAAAGTTGTGGTGCCGCCCGTCGGCTGGCCCGTTTCTCGCGTTGGCCTGGATATCCACCCGGAAAACCCGTGGGAGCAGTTTGTTTATCAGTTGAGTGAAGACAAATGGTGTATTGGCGCTTCATTGCGCGACCTAAAAATGCCGAAAGACACGCGAATTGCCGCGCTGTTCCGCGACAATACGCTGCTGCACCCGAATGACCGCACCCGTTTGCAAGTCGGCGATGTGCTGTGTGTGATTGGCCGCGAGCGTGATTTACCCGCGCTGGGTAAAATGTTTAGCCAGTCGCCGCCAGTGGCGCTCGATCAGCGCTTCTTTGGTGACTTTATTCTCGAGGCCAGCGCGCAGTTTGCCGATGTGGCAACCATTTACGGGCTGGAACTGGATGACAACGTCGATACCCAGCAAACGTTGGGCGAATTTGTGGTCGGCATGTTAGGCGGCGCGCCAGTTGTCGGTGACCAGGTGGAGTTTGCCGGGATGATTTGGACGGTCGCCGAGAAAGAAGATAACCAGGTGCGTAAAATCGGTGTGCGCGTAGAAAGCGAAGAAACGGAGTAAATTAGGTTTGTGCCGGATGACGCTTGCGCTTATCCGGCCTACAAATGCTGGACCAGGTTAAAAATCAGGATGTTGTCACTACTGGCACGCGCGGAGCCAGGGCACACATTAATTCATACCCTACCGTTCCCGCCGCCTGCGCCACATCATCAATTTTCACCGCATTCCCCCACAATTCAACCGGACTGCCAATTCCCGCATTCGGGCAAGGGGTCAGGTCAACGGTCAGCATATCCATGGAAATGGCGCCAACGATATGAGTGAGCACGCCGTCAACACGCACTGGCGTGCCTGTCGGCGCAATGCGCGGATAGCCGTCAGCATAACCGCAGGCGACGATACCAATCCGCTGTTCGGCATCTGCCCGATAACGGCTGCCATAACCTACCGTATCGCCCGCTTTCAGATTCTGGACACCGATAATTTCACTTTGCAAACTCATGACCGGTTGCAGACCGCTGGTGGCAACATCACACCACTGGCCGCTTGGCGATGCGCCATACAGGATGATCCCCGGACGAACCCAGTCATAATGCGCTTCCGGATGCCACAACGTGGCCGCCGAATTAGAAACAGAACGCGGGCAATCCAGCCCTTCTGCTGCTTGCTCGATGCGTTTCATCGGCTCGACTATGCCGTCGTGTTGCTCCGCATCGGCAAAATGCGCCATCAGCGTGAGTTGCCCAACGTTGGCAATAAAGCGTAGCTGTTGCCAGATGGAATGAACACGGTCAGGGTTAAACCCCAGGCGGTTCATCCCACTGTTTATCTTCAGGTACACATCTAATGGCGCATTCAGTTTGGCCTTGGCTAAGGCTTTGACCTGCCAGTTGCTGTGCAAACTGGTGGTTAACCGATACTCATCAAACAACGGCAATTCATCGGCGTGAAAGAAACCTTCGAGCATGAGAATCGGCCCTTTCCATCCGCGCTCACGCAGTAAAATCGCCTCTTCAATATTTAACATTGCGAAGCCGTCGGTATCACTTAATGCAGACCAGACGCGCTCAATTCCATGACCATAAGCATTCGCTTTAACGACGGACCAGACACGCGAATGGGGAGCAGCCTGGCGGACAATGTTTAAATTGTTACGCAGCGCGCTGAGGTTCAGCGTCGCAACAACCGGACGGGACATGTGTCCTCTCCTTGTTTTAATTTAGTTATGAGCGTTGTGCAGACGCTGCGAGCCTGTCGGCCTGAAACCCGGTGAGTAACGCACCACCGCGAGATCATCAAAAGGAATGGCGGGCGTTCTTCCAGAAATTAAGTCACTGAGCATCTGGCCTGAGCCACAGGCCATCGTCCAACCCAGCGTGCCATGGCCGGTATTGAGCCACAAATTTTTGAACGGAGTGCGCCCAACAATCGGTGTGCCATCTGGCGTCATCGGACGTAGACCGGTCCAGAATGTTGCCTGCTCCACATGCCCACCACGCGGATAAAGATCACGCACGACCATTTCCAGAGTCTCACGACGCGGTTGCAGCAACTCAGTGTTAAAGCCAACAATTTCTGCCATCCCGCCCACGCGGATGCGCTGGTCAAAACGCGTGATAGCAATTTTGTATGTTTCATCGAGAATAGTCGAAACCGGCGCGCCTTGCTCATCGGCAATCGGGATGGTCAGTGAATAGCCTTTGAGCGGATAGACAGGAATATCAACGATATTTTTCAGTAAACCAGTCGAATAGGAGCCGAAAGCGACGACATAAGCATCCGCTTTGACGACCTCTTTACCGCACTGCACGCCATAAATACTTTGCCCTTCATACAGCAAACGATCGACAGGCGTGTTGAAACGAAACTCAACGCCCGCCTCTGCCGCCATACGCGCCAGATTTTGGGTAAACAGTTGGCAATCACCCGTTTCATCATTGGGTAACCGCAATCCACCGGTCAGTTTATGGGCGACATCAGCCAGGGCAGGTTCGACCTCGGCTAAGCGACTGGCTTCAAGTAGCTGATAAGGCACGCCTGCATCTTTGAGAACAGCGATATCTTTGGCAGCGTTTTCGTATTGCTGCGCGGTGCGGAACAACTGAAGCGTGCCGCCCTGCCGTCCTTCGTACTGAATATTGGTGGTATGGCGCAATTCTTTCAGGCAGTCGCGACTATATTCCGCAAGACGCACCATGCGACCTTTGTTTTCCATGTAATGGCGCATGTCGCAGTTACGCAACATTTGCAGCATCCATTTGAGCTGGAACTGTGTGCCATCGAGGCTGATTGCCAACGGCGCATGGCGCTGAAACATCCATTTAATGGCTTTGAGCGGAACGCCAGGTGCTGCCCATGGCGCGGCATAACCCGGCGAAATTTGCCCGGCATTCGCCGCGCTGGTTTCCATTGCCGGCCCAACTTCCCTGTCGATAACCGTGACATCATGCCCAGCCTGGCGCAAATACCAGGCACTGCTGACACCGACTACGCCACTTCCCAGCACCACAACATGCATAACCATTCCACCATTTAGCTAAAAGAATAATCTTCTGATTACAAATTGATAACTCAGATGAAAATGTTATTCAACATATGGCTTTGTTATAGTGACTTCCCTCACATCCTGGCCTGACATAGCCGCTTCGTGATTATTGGAATCTCCTGCTTGGTACAATATTTTCAACAAAATATTATGCTACTTATTGGATTAATAACGGGGCATTGGAATACGTAAATCGCGTGGAAAAAATTTTGCTTGCAGCAGCTAAGTTTCAGGAGTTGTCTATTCTTGAAAGTGAGGCTTTCCATTCAGAGAGAGCCGCCAACAATGAGGGCGCGCTGATGGCTATTGTTACTGATTCCGCCACAAAGGATTCTAAACGTCTAAGTGATGGACCTGATTGGACGTTCGAGCTGCTTGATGTCTATCTCGCTGAGATAGACCGTGTTGCCAAACTCTATCGTCTGGAGACTTATCCTCATCAAATTGAAGTGATTACCTCCGAACAAATGATGGATGCGTATTCGAGTGTCGGGATGCCGATTAACTATCCTCATTGGTCGTTTGGTAAAAAATTCATTGAAACGGAACGGCTGTATAAGCACGGGCAACAGGGTCTGGCCTACGAAATTGTCATCAACTCCAATCCGTGTATCGCCTATCTGATGGAAGAAAACACCATCACGATGCAGGCGCTGGTGATTGCTCATGCGTGCTACGGGCATAACTCCTTCTTCAAAAACAACTACTTATTCCGTAGCTGGACGGATGCCAGCTCGATTATCGATTACCTGATTTTCGCGCGTAAATATATTACCGAGTGTGAAGAACGCTACGGCGTGGACGAAGTTGAACGTCTGCTCGACTCTTGCCATGCGTTGATGAACTACGGCGTTGACCGTTACAAACGTCCGCAAAAAATATCCCTGCAAGAAGAGACCGCCCGGCAAAAAAGCCGCGAGGAGTATCTGCAAAGCCAGGTGAACACGTTGTGGCGCACGCTCCCACGTCGTGAAGAAGAAAAGACGGTGGCCGAAGCGCGCCGTTATCCTTCTGAGCCACAGGAAAACTTACTCTATTTTATGGAGAAAAATGCGCCGTTGCTGGAGTCCTGGCAGCGTGAGATTTTACGTATCGTGCGTAAAGTCAGCCAGTATTTTTACCCGCAGAAACAGACTCAGGTGATGAACGAAGGCTGGGCGACGTTCTGGCACTACACCATTCTTAACCATCTGTATGATGAAGGAAAAGTGACCGACAGGTTTATGCTGGAGTTCTTGCATAGCCACACTAATGTGGTGTTCCAGCCGCCGTATAACAGCCCGTGGTACAACGGAATTAACCCGTATGCACTCGGCTTCGCGATGTTTCAGGACATCAAGCGGATTTGTCAGTCACCAACTGAAGAAGACCGTTATTGGTTCCCGGATATTGCGGGTAAAGATTGGCTGGAAACGCTGCATTTCGCAATGCGCGATTTCAAAGATGAAAGCTTTATCAGCCAGTTTTTGTCGCCAAAACTGATGCGTGATTTCCGCCTGTTTACGGTGCTGGACGATGACCGCAATAACTATCTTGAAATTGCCGCCATTCATAACGAAGAGGGTTATCGTAAGATTCGTGCCGAGCTGTCTGCTCAGTACAATCTGAGTAACCTTGAGCCTAACATTCAGGTCTGGAACGTTGATCTACGTGGCGACCGTTCGCTGACTTTGCGATACATCCCGCATAACCGCGCCCCGCTGGATAAAGGCCGTCGTGAAGTGCTGAAGCATGTTCATCGCCTTTGGGGTTTTGATGTCACTCTTGAGCAGCAAAATGAAGATGGCAGTGTTGAGTTACTTGAACGCTGCCCTCCAAGGCTCAATAGTCTGTAAGCATAAAAAAACGCTTCCTTCGGGAAGCGTTTTTCGTTTTGCTATCGGCACGGATGATGTTCGCCTATCGGCTGTGCATCGCCAAATCGCCCGGTAAATTTTTCTGCATTCGATGCCAGATATCACCACTTTCACGCCCGTAAGTACGCACGGTATCAAAGACTTGATCGTGCAAACCTTGTTGGCAAATTTCAGCCAGACGATGGTAGAAACCTAACGCCAGGCTGCGTGCTTCCGGACTTGAGAAATAATGACGCCCGATACGGGTATATAACCCTTTCATTCCATTGAGGATTAGACCGTAGATCGGGTTTCCTGAAGCAAATGCCAGGCCACGGAAAATGTTGTAATCAAGCTTTGCAAACGCATCAGCATGGTCTTCAACACTGTTCGCGGTCGCCAGAACTTCTTGCGCTTTATCCGGATGCTGACGAACAGCGGTACGAATAAAAATAGTCGCGATGTTCGTTCGCACTGACAACAGGTTATCGATCAACTGCGGCACGCTGTCGTGATCGAGACGCGCCAGAGTTTCCAGAATGTTTAAACCGGAGGTTTCCCAGAAGTTGTTCACTTTGGTCGGCTTACCATGCTGAATCGTTAACCAGCCATCACGCGCCAGACGCTGAAGCACCTCGCGCAATGTGGTACGGGTCACACCAATCAGTTCGGATAATTCGCGTTCTGCCGGAAGAATAGTTCCCGGCGCGAAGCGGTTATTCCAGATACTTTCGATGATGTATTCTTCCGCGAAACCCGCTGGGCTCTGCGCCTTAATGACCATAGTATGCTTTCCATTACACAGGTTTTGCTAAAGAGACTCATCATACCAGATGCCTTGCGGCGCAGGTAGCGGTGACAAGCGCCAATTCTGGAATCATGGTTTAATTTTGTGGGTCAATCACACAACTAAAGAATATTCCTATGCCTTGATTGATATCTTGTGCGCGAGTACCCTGAAACGACACAACTGAACGCAACTTTATATTTATCCGCACTATTTCGCTTTTAAGATCGGGGAGATGGCTTCACCTCACCCGGCTTCGAGGTAATACGGATAAATGGAGCATGAAAATTCTACGATGGAAATGTCTACCGGGCGCGCGCTATTCCGCAACTTCTTAGGTCAATCACCGAACTGGTACAAACTGACTTTACTGACTTTTTTAGTCATTAACCCGTTGGTCTTTTGGTTTGTCAGCCCATTTATTGCAGGCTGGCTGTTGGTTGCAGAGTTTATTTTCACCCTCGCAATGGCATTGAAATGCTATCCGCTTTTGCCTGGTGGCCTGCTGGCCATTGAAGCGGTGTTTGTTGGGATGACCAGTGCCGATCATGTGCGGGAAGAAATTGCCTCAAATCTTGAAGTGTTGCTGCTGCTGATATTTATGGTGGCGGGCATCTACTTTATGAAGCAGCTTTTGCTTCTGGTCTTTACCAAGTTGCTGCTGGGTATCCGTTCAAAAATTCTGCTTTCACTCTCTTTTTGTATTGCTGCGGCATTTTTATCCGCATTTCTGGATGCCCTCACAGTGGTCGCGGTCGTCATCAGCGTCGCGGTGGGTTTTTATGATATTTACCACCGTGTTGCCTCTACCGGGTGTCTCGACGATGATATCCAGGATGACACTCTCCTTGATTCCGATAACCGTTCCACTCTCGAACAATTCCGCGCATTTTTACGCAGCCTGATGATGCATGCCGGTGTCGGCACCGCGCTCGGTGGCGTGATGACGATGGTCGGCGAGCCGCAGAACCTGATTATCGCGAAAAGTGCGGGTTGGCATTTTGGTGATTTCCTTCTGCGTATGGCACCGGTGACAATTCCTGTTCTGATCTGTGGTTTAGCGACCTGCGTACTGCTGGAGATAACTAAGATCCTCGGTTATGGCGAAAAGCTGCCGGAAAAAGTTCGCAGTATTTTGCAAGACTACGATACCCAAAGTGCGCAAAAACGTACCCGTCAGGACAAAGTGAAACTGGTGATTCAGGCGTTAATTGGCGTCTGGCTGGTGATTGCTCTGGCACTGCATTTAGCCGAGGTTGGGTTAATCGGGTTATCGGTGATTATCTTTGCTACCTCGCTGTGCGGCGTGACTGATGAACATCAGATAGGCAAAGCATTTACCGAGGCGTTACCCTTCACTGCCCTGCTTACGGTGTTTTTCGCTGTTGTGGCCGTGATAATCGACCAGCATTTGTTTACACCCGTTATCCACTTTGTATTGCAGGCTGAACCGCATTCGCAGCTGGCGTTGTTCTATCTGTTCAACGGCATTTTGTCGTCGATTTCCGATAATGTGTTCGTCGGCACCGTTTACATCAACGAAGCGAAAGCCGCTCTTACCCACGGTATTATCGATCTCAAACAGTTTGAGTTATTGGCGGTAGCGATTAACACCGGCACGAATTTACCTTCAGTCGCCACGCCAAACGGCCAGGCCGCATTCTTGTTCCTGCTGACTTCAGCGCTGGCTCCGCTCATTCGTCTTTCGTACGGGCGCATGGTGCTAATGGCATTGCCGTATACGCTGGTACTGACGCTTGTCGGTCTGTTGTGCGTTGAATTTACTTTGGTACCGGCAACCGAGTGGATGACACATGCCGGTTGGATTTCATCGCCAATTATGGGTGCCGTAAAGCACTAAACAAAACTAACGGGTTGTCTACAACTCGTTTAGTTTTTTGTCTGATAAACATTCAATTAGCGTGTTATTTTGATGTGCCTACTGGCACAGAAATCGAATTCGTTTACACTGCCGACTCAACGCATGTTGCAGGGATACTGATTATGTTGCGATATTTAAACCAATGCTCCCGCGGGCGCGGTGCATGGCTTCTTCTGGCCTTCACTGCCTTCGCTCTGGAAATGGTGGCATTGTGGTTCCAGCACGTGATGATGCTGAAACCTTGTGTGATGTGTATTTACGAGCGTTGTGCGCTGTTTGGCATTATGGGTGCAGGGATTGTCGGCGCGATTGCGCCAAAAACACCGTTGCGCTATGCCGGGATTGCACTGTGGATTTACAGCGCCGGGAAAGGTCTGCAATTAGCATGGGAACACACCATGCTTCAGCTTCACCCTTCCCCGTTTGTGACTTGCGATTTTGCCGCACGTTTCCCAAGCTGGCTCCCACTCGATAAGTGGCTGCCGTCCGTGTTTGTGGCAACTGGTGATTGTTCCGTGCGCCAATGGGAGTTCCTGACACTGGATATGGTGCAGTGGTTAGTGGGTATTTTTGCTATCTTCCTGCTGATTGCAGTACTGGTCTTGATTGCTCAGCCTTTCAAGCCAAAGCGTCGTGATCTGTTCGGACGCTAATATCATTTTCCAGAAATACAAAAACCCGCCTTGGCGGGTTTTTTATTATTAGTGGTCGCGTCGATATAACTCCCACTGGTCCATCCGTTCTCCACTCGGCAGCAAGCAATCGCCACGCTCACCCAAATCGGTTTTCACCGTCCGTAATTCCCCGCCTTTAGCCTGGCAGTAAACAGACGCTGGGTTCGGCATGCCGATAACCTGTGGTGGTTTGGGTGCGGTGGGTTCAGGTGATGAACAACCGCTGAGAATGATCGCCCCAAGCAGTATTGTTATTTTTTTCATTATTCCTCCGTTATGGAGGCCAAATGGTAACAGTGCAGGAGTGGGAAAAGCAAAACCAGCGGAATCAGCTCTTAGCGAGCCACTGCATTATGTTGATGAATCGCACTCATCGGACGATGAAGGAGGTGCATCCCTGATTTACAGAAGATACAAACAGCGCCAAAGGGATTTGTTTCTCGGACATCGTAGGGGGAAGTGCGATACTGTGAACCGCCACATGACGGACACTTAAATGATAGATATTGGATAAAAACCTACTTTTATTTGTTATTGAAAGGATACTGTATCAGGGAAAAACAGGTTTGTACGATTTATTTTCACAAGTCGGACAAACCTTAGCAGTTTAGTCTGCATCGCCCCATTCCACTGGGGCTAGCGAATAAATTTAGATTTTATATGGCTGCTACAATGCAATTCTTGCCGTTCTTTTTAGCCTGATATAGAAGTTTATCCGCCTGCTCTAACATTTTATCCAGACCCTGCGCAGAATCAGCTTCTACCATTCCACAGCTAAACGTCACTTTGAGTGATTCTTCACGCCAGATTCGTTCAGCAACTTCATTTCGCCATTCGTCCATCAATTCGTAAGATTGTTTAAATGTGATATCAGGGAAAATCACCACCAGTTCTTCGCCGCCAAAACGGTAAATCGAATAATCGTCCCCCATTATTCTTGTCCCAATGCGACAGACATTTTTCAGCACTGTGTCACCCACGGGATGCCCAAACGTGTCATTAATTTGCTTGAAGTTATCCAGGTCGATGATGGCGAGGTGGAAGCTGATATTCTTGTTGTGTAAATCGGCGGCATCTTGCTCAAATTTACGACGCGTTCCTGCCTGAGTTAAGGTATCGGTTACAGACAGAGTTTCAACTTCTTTAAGATGCTTATGTTTTTGCACCATCCCTTCATAAAGACTTTCAAAGTTTTCAACCTGGCTATTAACCTCAAGACCATTACTACTCATGTATAACAGGCTAATCAAACGCTTGAAATAGATTCTAAACAGTGCAATCACAACAAAATAAAAAACAGATGATATAAGAATAACCAAAGCCAGTAGTTTGTATTCAGATTCAAAAGTATTGGTATAGGTTGCTATATTTACAGATGTATAGGCTATCCAACCAGGATTGTTATATGCACGGTAATAAACAATCTTCCCAGTTTCCTCATCAACAAAAGAGCCATAGCGTTCGGTGGTTTTAACTAGCCATGACTTCGGTATTGTCCGCTTAAATACATCATCGGTATTTGAGTACATGACAACAACACCGCTTCGCGAGGCAATTTCAAACCTGCCATCATAAGGTATCGAGACCTCCTGAAGCATTCTGCTCATGTTCTTCATATCGAGATCGAACGCAACGTTTCCTACTTGTTGCGAATGCGCGTCGAATATATTCATACTGACAGTGACAGAAAGTTTGGACTGTTCTTGAGACCTATCCAGCTTCAATGTCTCATAAGGGTCAGAAAATATTATTTCATCTTTTATTCCTGCGTGTGGGTACCATGGCCTCGCACTTGGAGCAAATGGACTTATTTTAATTTCTGGGTAAATTTTGTAATTTTCAAACACATCAGAAACCAACGCAGAACTAAAAAACATTGTCGAGTCAACAATTGAAGGGATAACCATATTGAGATCGATGTATTCTGAAGACAAATACTTTTCAATTGCATCCCCTTTCATATTATCTGACAGTGAAAGCAATAATAATTTCATCTCGTCCACCGGGCGCTCCACGCAGGATTTTGCAGAGTTATCGGTAAACCTTCTCATTGTGTCTCTAAAATCGCTTTCTTTTTCGTATTTAATGTAGAAAAATGCACAAGTGCAAAGAAAGATAAAAGGAATCAACATGACAGACATGTTGATTATTATGGCTTTGTTTGTCGATAGTTTCTTCATTTCTAAAATCGCCACGAACACTAATAAAATCACATTCTCAATTGAGAAATAGTTCTACACTGTTAAAACGGGCGCTAATTATATACAAATTCGAGAAAGATACATTATTTATTAGAATAAATTTTATTTTACAAACATTTATCAAATCAAATACAAAAACAATGCGCATCGTTAATATTTGTAATATTAATAAAAGGAAATCTAAAGAGATTTTAAAGAATTAAATATTGTGAAATATGCGGTCTACAATACATTTTAGCGCTATACCCCAAAGCTATAGCGCTATTCCACCGTAGGGTTATTTCGCCCACTCAGGTTTGTTTAAAATGTGGTCTTGCCAGTCGCGCACTTCGGACTCTTTCACAGCGATATGACGCACAGAAATTCGTTCCCCGTGCATGGCCGCTTTTGAACCAGTCAACAACGGGTGCCATGCAGGCAAGTCTTTGCCTTCAGCTAACAAGCGATAAGCGCAAGTATGCGGAAGCCATTCGAAAGTCGGCAAATTTTCACGGGTGAGTTTGATGCAATCGGGTTCGAACTCAAAACGACGCTCGTAGTTCTTGCACTGGCAGGTTTTGATGTTGAGTTGCTTACAGGCGACGTTGGTGAAATAGATTTCGTCTGTGTCTTCATCCATCAATTTATTGAGACAGCATTGACCACAGCCGTCACAGAGAGACTCCCATTCTGAGTCACTCATTTCGTCCAGAGTTTTGCACTGCCAGAACGGTACTGTAGTCATAATGTTTATCCGGTAATAAAAAAACAAGCGCACCTTATAAACAGTCTGGGCTACAGATGCAAGTTTTGCCGCCCGCAGGCGGCAAATTCATTATAGAACGCGGGTGGTCAAACTACGATCGGCAAAACTGACTTCCAGTTCATCGCCGCTATTAAGTGGCCCAACCCCTTCCGGGGTGCCGGTAAGGATCACATCGCCCGCTCGCAAAGTGAAGAACCGGCTCATGTAGGCAATGAGCGGCACGATCTTGTGGATCATGTCAGAAGTAGAGCCTTGCTGGCGGACTTCGCCATTGATCTTTAAGGCTATCGGAGAGTTTTGCGGATCACCTTTAAATTCACTGGCAGGAATAAAACCTGAAATGGGGCAAGAGTTATCGAAGCCTTTTGCCTTTTCCCAAGGCTGCCCTGCTTTTTTCAGTTTACCTTGCAAGTCGCGCAACGTCAGGTCCAGCGCCACTCCATATCCCGCAATGGCCTTAGTAACGTGATCTTCAGTGGCCTGTCGCAGGGTAGAACCAATCAGAATCGCCAGTTCAACTTCGTGATGCACTGAACCAAAATCTTGTGGCAGTACCAGCGGCTGGCGAATATCACACAGCGCACTTTCAGGTTTAATAAACAATACGGGTTCATCGGGCGTTGCACTGCCCATCTCTTTGATATGTTTTGCGTAGTTACTGCCTACGCACACTACTTTGCTGACCGGAAAATCCAGCAGCGCGCCCTGCCAGTTATGATGCTGATACATGCCTTTCCTCTGCGTCGTTGTGTTAACTACATTTGATACTAGAGAAAAAAATCCCGACTGAATACTGATGAGTATCAGTTATTGTGCGATTGCATCGGCCATAGTCGCGATGCTTATCGCAAAGTAGTAAGAGCGGTTCCAGTGCATAATCGTGCGGAAGTTGTTGTAGACAAGGAATGAGCGCCCCAGGTTGTCGTCAGGCGTGATGACCCAGGCTTTTTGCGAAGATGCTGGTTGTTTGACACCTTCTTCAAATTTGACGCCTAGTTTTTCCCACTGGCTAACCGTTTTGCCCTGCCCCGTTTTTGTGCCTGCTAATGTGCTGTCAAAATCCACAGGCAAAATGACTGCCGTTCCCCAATCCCCTCCGGCTCTCCAGCCTTCGGTTTTCAGGTAATTCGCGGTTGAGGCGAAAACGTCGCTGGTGTTTGTCCAGATATCTATTTTCCCGTCGCCGTCTCCGTCTGCGCCATAACGCAGATACGAACTCGGCATAAACTGGTTCTGCCCCATCGCGCCCGCCCAGGAGCCTTTTAGTTCATCAACCGTAATATGCCCCTGGTCGAGAATCTTTAATGATGACATTAATTCTTTGGTGAAGAACGCCTCACGCCGCCCCTCAAATGCCAGTGTGGCCAGCGCAGAAACGATGTCCTCCTTGCCCTGGATTTCACCGAAATGACTTTCCATTGCCCACAGCGCAACGATGTACTGGCTCTGTACGCCGGTACGGCTGCTTATCGCGCTTAATTCATTTTGATGTTGCTTGAATTGCTCACGCGCCTGTTGAATTTTTTCCGGCGTGATCACTCGCGCCAGGTATTCATCAAGCATAATTTTCTTTTCGAGCTGGTTCTGGTCTGATTTTATGACCCGATCAACAAAATGTGCATTCGCGAACGCGTTGTTGATGGTGTTTTCGCTGATTCCCTGAACTCTCGCCTGGGCTTTGAGTGTTTCGAGATAGGCGGGAAACTCGTCGGGGTTACGCCCTTCTTGTGCAAGCGTTGGGGCCGCAGGCTTTGCCTCAGATTGCCCCACAACCGGTGCGTTTACAGGTGATTGCGTCTGCGCACTGACAGAAGTCGCGCTGAAAGAGGTGAGCATAAAGGTGATGACTGTTAAACAAATTGCTGGAGTATTCATCATTTTCCCCGGGTTATTTGTTGTAAATATCATCTACCTTTATGTATAGAGAAGATTTGGCGCTAGTCCTAAAGTTATTTTTTCGGACTATTTTCCAGGTGAATTTTTAACAAACTTTCTGGCGGCGGCGGTAACTGTAAATAATAGCCATCATCTTTGAGTGCTTGTTTCACTTTTTCAAAATCAGCATTGGCCAGTTTTTTAGTCCCATCAAGCGGTAATATCATCGCCAATTGAGGTACACCAAAACCTTTCATCAATTCTTCCGGCACGCGAGAGAAATCGTCTTTTTTTTCGACATAAAGATATGTCTGGTCACGTTTACTACTTCTGTAGATCACACAAAACATTTTTTTTACTCTATTTTCGCCAGATGGTGGCTTGCCTGAATATACCTGTGACTATAACATGCCAGATGTACTTCGGAATATCGTCCCACACCGGTGGGGATTAAAACTGAATTGAGTAAGGGCAGGATGTCAAACACGCCGATCGAGTTAAAAGGCAGCAGTTTTACCTTATCAGTGCTTCACTTACATGACGCACAACCCGAGGTGATTCTCCAGGCCCTTCAGGACAAAGTTTCTCAGGCTCCAGCCTTTCTGAAAAATGCACCGGTGGTGGTGAATGTTGCCGGCCTTGATGGTTCAGTAAACTGGAAGAAAATCCAGCAAGCCGTGGTTTCTTCGGGTTTACGCGTCGTAGGGATTAGTGGCTGTAAAGACGAAGCGTTGAAGAAAGAAATTGAACGCGCCGGCTTACCGCTTCTGACTGAAGGGAAAGAAAAAAATTCACGTACGAAGGCCGCGCCTGTTGAGGTTGCGCCCTCCGTCGAGCCAGTTGTTAACCCTGTCACAAAAACGCGTTTGATTGATACCCCGGTTCGTTCCGGTCAGCGCATTTATGCACCAAACTGTGATTTGATTATCACCAATCACGTCAGTGCCGGTGCAGAACTTATCGCTGATGGTAATATTCATGTTTACGGCATGATGCGTGGCCGTGCTCTGGCGGGTGCCAGTGGCGATCGTGATGCACAAATATTCTGTACAAATCTTGCTGCTGAGTTGGTCTCAATAGCGGGTGAATACTGGCTGAGTGAGCAAATACCAGCCGATTATTATGGGAAAGCGGCGCGCCTGAGTCTGGCGAGTGGTGCTCTCTCCGTTCAACCTTTGAATTAAGCCCTTTTAACAAGGAATTCCTTTATGGCACGCATTATTGTTGTTACATCGGGTAAAGGGGGCGTCGGTAAGACCACGTCCAGCGCGGCCATCGCTACGGGTTTGGCCCAGAAGGGAAGAAAAACCGTCGTTATCGATTTTGATATTGGCCTGCGTAACCTGGATTTAATTATGGGCTGCGAGCGTCGCGTGGTTTATGACTTCGTGAACGTTATTCAAGGCGATGCCACATTAAACCAGGCGTTAATCAGAGATAAACGCACTGAGCAGCTTTATATTCTGCCCGCTTCTCAGACCCGCGATAAAGACGCCCTTACCCGCGAAGGCGTGGCGAAGGTGCTTGAAGACCTGAAAAATATGGACTTCGAATTTATCGTTTGCGATTCCCCTGCGGGCATCGAAACTGGCGCGCTAATGGCGCTCTACTTTGCTGATGAAGCGGTTATCACCACTAACCCTGAAGTTTCCTCAGTACGCGACTCTGACCGTATTCTTGGGATTCTTTCTTCTAAATCGCGCCGCGCCGAAAACGGTGAAGCACCGATTAAAGAACACCTGTTGTTAACTCGCTACAACCCAGGCCGTGTAAACCGCGGTGACATGCTAAGCATGGAAGATGTGCTGGAAATCCTGCGCATTCCTCTGGTTGGCGTGATTCCTGAAGATCAATCTGTGCTGCGTGCTTCAAACCAGGGTGAGCCGGTCATTCTTGACCAGGAGGCTGATGCCGGTAAAGCGTATGCAGATACTGTTGAGCGCCTGCTTGGCGAAGATCGCCCTTTCCGCTTCATTGAAGAAGAGAAGAAAGGCTTCCTCAAACGCCTGTTCGGAGGATAAGTTATGGCATTACTAGACTTTTTTCTCTCACGGAAAAAGAACACCGCCAACATCGCAAAAGAACGCCTGCAAATCATTGTTGCAGAACGCCGCCGTGGTGATAGTGAACCGCACTATTTGCCGCAATTAAAACGCGATATTCTGGAAGTGATTTGCAAATATGTCAAAATCGATCCGGAGATGTTAACCGTCGTTCTCGATCAAAAAGATGATGATATTTCTGTTCTGGAACTTAACGTAACGTTACCAGAGACGCAGGAAGCAACAACAAAATCTGCGTAATGGTTGTTCGCATAATAAACCCCCTGGAAATATCGAGGGGGTTTATTTATTTTTACGCTAACACACTTCTTAATACAGACTATTCTTAAAGGTTAATTTCTCTATTCCATTATTACAGAAGCTAATACTGTAATTATTCCCAGTAACCTTTTAGTCAATATTAAAAATCAGCCAATAACGTTTTTAGCGATTCGCCCATAAGACGACCACGCCAGCCAACGATTAATTCTGGTTGCGTTGATTGCGTTTTTAATTTCCAGTGCCAGTTTAGCAACTGATTAATTTGTCTACGCGACGCCAGTAATTCAGCACTTAAGCCGCTGGTTTCACTCACCTGCTGCACCAGAGCTTTAATCGCTTTAAAGACACGACGATAACCCGGCATATCAACAAGATTGCTTAGCGGCTCGGGTAATTCCTCGTCCGACAAAGCCTGCGCTTCCACCACCATTGCCAATAGCGATTTGCCGTGGAAACGAATTTCACTGCCGCTCAGGCCCAGGTGCTCAAGCTCACCCAATGAACCCGGCATATAACGTGCGACCTGCCAGAGATGTTCTTCGCGCACCACGAAATTAACCGCCATATCGCGTTCACGCGCTTTACGCAGACGCCAGGATGCCAGTTTCTTCAGGCACGCCAACTGACGCGTTCTAAGCTGCCAGGCATTGCCGATTTCGCGCCAGGCTTCTTCTGGGTCCAGAACATCCTGACGACGTGCAGCCATCAAATTGCACTCGTCCAGCGCAGCATCCATCCAACCCGCCGCTTTTGTCTCTTCCATCAGTTTATGCGCGATAGGCAGCAAATAGAGCACGTCTGCGGCAGCGTATTCACACTGGCGTTCAGTGAGCGGGCGCGCAATCCAGTCGGTACGAGATTCGCTTTTATCCAGTGCAATACCGGTAAACGATTCGACGATGGTCGCAAAACCGCACGAAAGCGGACGTCCACTGAAAGCAGCCAGAATCTGCGTATCAATAAATGGATCGGGCAACATACCAAAAGCATTAAGGAACACTTCCAGATCTTCGCTGCCAGCATGCAGGAATTTAATCACCGCGGTGTCTTGCAACAACGCTTTGAACGGCGACCAGTCGGTGATTGTCAGCGGGTCGATAAGCGAAGCGGTTTCGCTATCGTAAAGCTGAATCAAGCCCAGTTGCGGGTAATAGGTGCGAGTGCGCACAAATTCGGTATCCAGCGCGACGGCTGAAAATTGACGAGCCGCTTCGCAAACGCGGACAAGGGCTTCATCGGTCGTAATCATTTGGTAAGTCAAATTCAGTTCTCATAGGTTTGCGCCCATAAAAAACGCCGGCGAACCGGCGTTAGGGCGACTGACTCGGAGCTCAGGCGTTATTGTTGCCTTTACTGACCGATTCGTCACGTAGTTCTCGTCGTAATATTTTACCTACGTTCGATTTTGGTAGTTCTTCGCGGAACTCCACCAGCTTCGGCACTTTGTAACCGGTGAGGTGGCGGCGACAAAATACCACCAGCGCTTCTTCGGTCAACGACGCATCTTTCTTCACAACAAAGATTTTTACCGCTTCACCGGATGCGCCGCTCGGCACGCCAACTGCCGCGACTTCTAATACACCGCTGTGCTGCATAACCACATCTTCGATTTCGTTCGGATAGACGTTAAAACCGGAAACCAGAATCATATCTTTCTTGCGGTCGACGATGCGCATAAAGCCCTCTTCGTCCATCACCGCGATATCACCGGTGCGCAGCCAGCCATCTTGCAGAATTTGATCGGTTGCATCCGGGCGCTGCCAGTAACCCAGCATCACCTGCGGCCCTTTCACGCACAGCTCACCCGGTTCACCTGCAGGAACCTCTTCGCCTTCGTCATCAATCAGTTTCACTTCCGTGGATGGCACCGGCAAGCCAATGCTCCCGCTGTGGTAATCCATATCATGTGGATTGGCACTGACTAACGGTGCGCATTCAGTCAGGCCGTAACCTTCGAGCAGGAAACGTCCGGTGAGTTTTTCCCAGCGTTCCGCAACAGCATGCTGCACTGGCATTCCGCCACCCGCCGAAAGATGCAGGCTTGAGAAATCGAGCTGCTGGAATTCTTTGTTATTGAGCAGCGCATTGAAGAGCGTGTTAACACCCGTCATCGCGGTAAACGGATATTTCGCTAACTCTTTCACCAGCCCCGGGATATCACGCGGGTTAGTGATCAGCAAGTTCTGGCCACCAAGCTCAATAAACAGCAGGCAGTTCATGGTCAGCGCGAAGATGTGATAGAGCGGTAATGCGGTGACCACCAGCTCTTTTCGCTCATACAGCAGCGGGCTATAGGCCGCGCGGACTTGCTCAAGGTTCGCCAGCATGTTGCGATGCGTCAGCATCGCCCCTTTCGCCACGCCAGTCGTACCGCCGGTATATTGCAAGAACGCGAGATCGTTATTAATAATCTCCGGCTTGATGTACTGAAGACGATAGCCGTGTTGCAACGCGCTACGGAATGAAATGGCATCCGGCAGATGGTATTTCGGCACCAGACGTTTGATGTATTTAACCACGAAGTTGACCAACGTCCCTTTCGCCGCAGAAAGCTGATCGCCCATACGCGTCAAAATAACGTGCTTCACCTGGGTTTTATCAACGACTTTTTCCAGGGTATGCGCGAAGTTCGAAACAATCACAATCGCGCTGGCACCGCTGTCGTTGAGCTGATGCTCAAGCTCGCGTGGCGTATACAGTGGGTTAACGTTCACCACCACCATTCCCGCACGCAAAATGCCAAACAACGCGACCGGATATTGCAATAAATTGGGCATCATTAACGCAACACGGTCGCCTTTTTGCAGGCCCAGACCCTGTTGCAAATAAGCAGCAAATGCGCGGCTCCGCTCTTCCAGTTTGCGGAACGTCATCACTTCGCCCATGTTCATAAATGCAGGCTGATCGGCGTAACGCGCCGTCGCTTGCTCAAACATATCTACCAGGGACTGATAACGGTCAGGATTTATCTCAGCCGCAACATCGGCTGGGTAGCGGTTAAGCCAAACCTTCTTCAAGGATCCACCTCTGAATTTATTATTCGTCGTCATCACAACCCCAATATAGAAACACGCCGTTAACATAATATTAACTCAGCGTACCAGTTTATTAATTAGACTGATTTAAGGTTGCGAAGCACATCACTAATTATTTTTATTCCATGACAAAATGAAGAGGCAGCGGACATGCCGCTGCCTCTTCATTTCGGTAAAACACGTTATTACTCAGTTACGATAGTCTGCACCTGCGCAGGGCCTGGATTATACCATCCGCCGCCCCACATGCCGCCGTAACCATAGCGGCCTCGATAGGGATATGGCCCGCCCCAGAACCACGGGTCAATCGGTTGAGGTGGCATCACCACTTGCTGGGTGACACGCCAGCGTTTATAGCCGTTCACCTGCATCACCATAAATTTATACGGTGTTTCGCCTACCTTGCCTTCAACTGTGCCGGTAATTGGGCCGACCACTGTGACCAACTGCCCACGGAAATCGACCGGATCCAGGAAGCCATTCACATCTGCGTAAATGCGCCCTTTCGATGGCTCACCCAATTGTGGACGAGCACCTTCGTCGAGGTTCACGGTCGCAATTTCCAGACGCGTAATTCCTTTTCTGTTATCGATGTTGACCACTCGCCCGCCGAAACGCGCTTCCTGCCCGACGTAAAGCTGAGGTGCATTCATCACCCGCACTAAATCTTGTTGCGGTGTCGCACTCGTGCCTTTAATGGCATCGGGGACTGTGACACAACCGCTGAGCATCACGACGGCAGCTACTGCCATTAAACGGGTAACAATCCTGACATGTAAACCAGACATATCCTTTCTCCTTAACGCCGTATCGGCCTCACGAGCGTTGTGAACTATTCTCTGCCTGGAAGTTTCTTCCATGTCACTTCGTTACGCAGATATACCGGTTCGGCATGTTCTACCGCCACCGTACAACCATCATTTAATGCCTGAATTGCCAGAGGCAACATATCTTCAGCCGCAGGAAGAGTCACTTCGCCATCACGGATGACCAGTTCACTTCCCTGCGCCATATCCGGCCAGGCTTGCCAACCTGTACCGACTGTAGCCCATTCCCCCTGAAGTTGTTTCAATCGCTCGGCAACCGCTTCAGGTTTTAAGACTGCTTCTGTTTCTTCACCGTGCCACACGCCGTTTTCATCGCGCTGGTATTCAGCCCAGTAGACTTCACCCATTCGCGCATCAATTGCGGCCAGTACACGGGTTGCACCCGTCATTCGCCAGGCACCTTGCGCCATGGTAGCCAGAGTCGAAATACCAATCATCGGTAATTCAGCACCCAGAGCCAGCCCTTGAGCAATGCCAATGCCAATGCGCACACCGGTAAAACTACCTGGGCCACGGCCATAAGCAAGCGCATTCAATGCGGTCAGACCAACGCCACCTTCATTGAGGATGTCACGCACCAGCGGAAGAATACGTTGCGTGTGTTCGCGTGGGCAGAGTTCAAAATGGGCGCTAGACTTCCCTTCGTTATACAGGGCAACTGAACAAGCTTCTGTCGCAGTGTCGATGGCTAAAATTCGCATGGTATTGCCAACCTCTGGCGGGAAAATAGGGTCAAAAATCGGCGCGCATCATACCATAGTCTGGCACAAATTACTGCTCCGGTCGGAACTTAAGGAACTCAACTGCCCGATTGATATCGCGCGTGCGCGGCGTCGCTGGCAGGCTGTTAAGGAACACGGCGCCGTACGGACGCATCACCAGTCGGTTATCGCAAATGACCAGCACGCCCCGGTCATCGACATCGCGGATTAAGCGCCCCACGCCCTGTTTTAGGGTGATCACGGCATCCGGAAGTTGCACGTCATCAAACGGTTCCCCGCCACGCAAACGACAATCTTCCATACGCGCTTTGAGTAAGGGATCCTCCGGCGAGGTAAACGGCAGTTTATCGATTATCACTAATGAAAGTGCATCACCACGCACGTCCACCCCTTCCCAGAAACTACTGGTCGCCACCAACAGAGCATTTCCCGCATCGACAAATTGCTGCAACAACTGGCCTTTGCTGGTTTCACCTTGCAGCAAAACCGGTAAGGTCATCGTGGCGCGAAATTGCTCGGCCAGATCGCGCATCATGGCGTGGGAAGTACACAGCATAAAGCAGCGGCCATTGTTGGCTTCAATCAACGGCTTAAGCAATTTTGCCAGGTGCTTACCTGCGGCGGGTTGGTTGGGTGTCGGTAAGCCGCGCGGTACACACAGCAACGCCTGAGTGGCGTAATCAAACGGGCTGGCTAGCAGCAGAGTTTCTGCATTATCAATACCGAGACGGTCGGTAAAGTGGCTGAGTTTGTCGTTAACCGAAAGTGTTGCGGAGGTGAAAATCCAGGTGCCTGCTTTTTCACTAATCACTTCTTTGAATTTATCAGCGACAGATAGCGGCGTTAACGCCAGCGTGAAATTGCGCGAATTGCATTCATACCAGTAGCTGTAGCCCGGCGTGTCGACTTCTTTCAGGCGTTTGATTCGCCCGCGTAAAATCACCGTCCGTTCAAAAGCTGCATCAAGCAAAGCGGAACGACCCAGCGACATTTTCGCCACGTCATAACAAAGCTCAAGCGCATCATCGAGCAATAACAATGCGCGTTGGATAGACGGTTCGGCTAACAGTTCGCGCAGATTGCCGCGATAACCCGGGTCGCCGAGTTTCAGCCTGAAATCCTGAGTGCTTTGTGCCAGACGGTCGGCACTTTTCTGTAATTGCTGGGCGTCACGGACTTCGGTGCGATAAGCAATCGAAATATCTTTGGCGATGTCGAGCAGTTGTCGGCTCGATACCGATTGCCCAAAATACTGGCTGGCGATATCCGGGATTTGATGCGCTTCATCGAAAATCATCACTTCCGCTTCGGGAATGAGTTCACCGAAACCGCCCTCTTTCACCACCATATCAGCCAAAAAGAGATGGTGATTGACCACGATGACGTCAGAGTCCATGGCTTTTTTACGCGCTTTTACTACAAAGCAGTCTTTATAAAGCGGGCAGTCTTGCCCCAGGCAGTTATCATTGGTGCTGGTGACTAATGGCCAAACGTTAGAATCTTCCGCCACGCTGGTGCAGGTACTGATATCACCATCCACGGTTTCAATCGCCCAACCGCGCAACTTAACGATCTCACTTAGCGTCTGGACCTGGAGATCACCGCCTGCCAGCGCGTTTTGCTCTAAACGCTCGAGACACAGATAGTTGGAACGCCCTTTGAGCAGAGCCAACCGCCCTTTGAAATCCAGTGCTTTGGCAACGGTGGGTAAATCACGCGAAAAAAGCTGATCCTGCAAAGCCTTTGAACCCGTTGAAATAATGACTTTTTTGCCTGAGCGCAGAGCCGGAGCCAGATACGCATAGGTTTTACCGGTCCCGGTTCCCGCTTCCACCACCAGCTCACGCCCGGAAGCGATAGCTCTGGTGACGGCTTCTGCCATCTGGCGCTGCGGTTCACGCGGTTTAAAACCAGTTATCGCCGTGGCGAGTTGGCCGTCTGCTGCAAAATCGTCTGTCACAATACCCCCTGGGTTTATTGACAGTATTATGTCAGCCTGAGCGGTGTTAATCCAGCAAGCCTGTGGAAGCGCCCGGCGGATTGTGGCAGTCTGTGCCTCGATAATATGTACCCTGAATAGGAAACAGTGATGAGTATTTTGCGTATAAAACCTGAAGCGCGTTGGTCTGATGCGGTCATCCATAACCACACCCTTTATTACACCGGTGTGCCAGAAAACCTGGATGCGGATGCTTACGAACAAACCGCCAATACCCTGGCGCAAATCGACACGGTGCTTCTTGAGCAAGGCAGTGATAAAAGCAAAATCCTTGATGCCACTATTTTCCTGCCAGAAGGCAGTGATTTTGCAGCCATGAATAAAGCATGGGATGAGTGGGTCGTCGCGGGTCATGCGCCGGTACGTTGTACCGTTCAGGCAAAATTGATGAACCCGCGTTACAAAGTAGAAATTAAGATTATCGCAGCAGTTTAAATTGGCGTGGGCTACTGCCCACGTCACTTATCGTCATCATTCTCTTCATAATGATCGACGTATCTTTCTTCATCGTCGTTACTTTCGTTTTCTTCATCGCTTTCAGCGTCACCAACATCGTCATCTTCAAAGCGAACCGCAACCATTTCACCGGTGTGAGTGGCACGAATTTCGGCCGCGACAAGCGTAATGGCTTCCCCACTGCTCATTCCGTTGGCCATCAGTTCCTGAATTCTCTCGACTGCTTTCTGCTGCTGCTCATGGGATAATGAGGGTAATCCTGCAAACATTTTCGACTCCTGTTACATTGCCTGGGTTAATTATTTCACGCTGCTGTCGGGGTTTCCAGAGGGTTTCCTGGTCTGGCAGGGCTATCTGTCTATTTTCTAGTTGTGGTTTATGACGTTGCAAACTCTAACTTATCAAACTTTGCCGTGGCATCCGGATGCTGTTCAACAGACTTTCAGAGCGTTGGCACATCAACCCTGGGCCATGCTGCTGCATTCCGGCTTCGCTGACCATCCGCATAATCGTTTTGATATTCTGGCAGCGGATCCTGTCGCAACGTTGGTCACACGCGGTGTGGAAACCACAATTTGCAAAGCAGGTGCGCAGTCAGCGCATCATGGTTGTCCGCTAAAATTGTTACAGCACACGCTGGACCGTTTCGGTTATCAGCCCGCAACACACGCGGACTTGCCCTTTTTAGGGGGAGCACTGGGTTTGTTCGGTTACGACCTCGGACGTCATTTTGAAAAATTGCCTGAATATGCGCAGGCTGAACTCACTACACCGGACATGGCGGTGGGTATTTATGACTGGGCACTTATTGCTGACCATCATTTAAAAATGCTCACGCTGGTTTGCTGGGGAGACAATTCAGCCCGACTCAACTGGCTTGAGTCTCAGGTTCCCATCGCAAACGAGCCGTTCCATCTGACCAGCGCATGGCAGTCCAATATGACCCGCGAGCAGTATGGACTTAAATTCCGTCAGGTACAGGAATATCTCAAAAGCGGCGACTGCTATCAGGTCAACCTCGCGCAACGTTTTCATGCCAGTTATGAAGGCGATGAGTGGCAAGCGTTCGAGCGACTGAACGCGGCGAACCGCGCGCCGTTCAGTGCCTTTATTCGTTTACCTGAAAGCGCCGTTTTGAGCCTGTCGCCAGAGCGATTTATTCTGCTTGAAGACAAGATGATCCAGACGCGCCCGATAAAAGGCACGCTGCCGCGTCTTGAAGACCCCGTTGCCGATGCACAGCAGGCTGAAAAACTGGCAAATTCACCGAAAGATCGTGCTGAAAACCTGATGATTGTGGATTTATTGCGCAATGATATTGGTCGCGTTGCCGTGCCCGGCAGCGTAAAAGTCCCGGAACTGTTTGTCGTGGAACCCTTCCCGGCGGTGCATCATCTGGTCAGCACGATCACCGCGCAGTTGCCTGCGCATTTACAGGCGACAGATCTGCTGAGAGCGTGTTTCCCTGGCGGTTCGATTACTGGCGCGCCGAAAGTACGAGCGATGGAAGTGATTGAAGAACTGGAGCCTCAGCGCCGCAACGCATGGTGTGGAAGCATTGGCTATCTGAGCTTCTGCGGCAATATGGACACCAGTATTACTATCCGAACGCTCACCGCTGAAGGGGGGAAATTATATTGCTCCGCAGGTGGCGGCATTGTGGCCGATAGTGTTGAATCTGCGGAATATCAGGAAACTTTTGATAAAGTTAATCGTATCTTGCCGCAACTAGAGAGTTGAAGTGATGTCTGGTTCGTCCCTGAGCATGAATGATTTTTTATCCCGTTTTCAGCTGCTGCAACCGCCTGTCACCCGCGTGAGCGGTAACAAACGCCAGGCCGCAGTGTTGATCCCTATCGTGCGTCGTCCACAGCCCGGACTTCTGCTGACACAGCGCTCGGCGCTGATGCGCAAACATGCGGGGCAAGTTGCTTTCCCAGGCGGCGCGGTGGACGACACCGACGAGTCTTTGATTGCTGCGGCATTGCGCGAAGCCTGGGAAGAAGTCGCTATCTCGCCAGACAGCGTCGAAGTGATTGGCACACTCCCACCTGTGGATAGCGTCACGGGATTTCAGGTCACGCCCGTCGTGGGCATCATCCCTCCCAATTTACCGTATCAAGCCAGTGAAGACGAAGTGGCCGCCGTGTTTGAAATGCCGTTAATGGAAGCATTAACTCTTGGGCGTTACCATCCGCTGGATATTCACCGCCGTGGCAATGCCCACCGCGTCTGGCTTTCCTGGTATCAACATTACTTTGTCTGGGGGATGACGGCCGGAATTATCCGTGAGTTAGCTTTACAGATAGGTGTGGAACCCTGATCACTCTTTAATCCTGCGAAACCAGCTATATTTAGCAGAGTGTCTCGTTGTGGTTTCATTCCCATACAGATGAAATGGGTAATGAATTGATGGATACCGCTGCCGCCGACCGCCCTGGAAACGCACTCTACAGGCCGGATTAGTCAAGCTACGGTTAACCATTAGTTTAATTCATGTGAATAGTTTACCACGGTGACCAATAAATTTTTAAACTAGCCAGCTGCGATTTTGCAGCAGCAAATTTTATTTAGCCGGTGTCCTGAAAGGAGTTTTAGCGTGATTAGCATATTCGACATGTTCAAGGTAGGCATTGGGCCATCCAGTTCCCATACCGTCGGTCCAATGAAGGCCGGTAAGTTATTTGTCGATGACCTGGTCGAAAAAGAATTACTGGAAATGACGACCCGTATCAGTGTCGACGTTTACGGTTCTCTCTCTCTGACAGGCAAAGGGCACCATACCGATATTGCTATTATCATGGGTCTTGCAGGTAACGAACCTGCTACCGTTGATATCGACTCTATCCCGGCGTTTATTCGTGATGTAGAAACTCGTAACCGCTTGTGGCTTGCCCAGGGTCGTCATGAAGTCGATTTCCCGAAAGACTCCGGCATGTGTTTCCGCAATGACAACCTGTCTCTGCATGAAAATGGCATGACCATCCACGCCTTTAATGGCGAGCAAGAGATCTACAGAAAGACCTATTATTCCATCGGCGGCGGTTTTATCGTTGATGAAGAAAACTTCGGCAAAGATGCCGCTAACGAAATTGTCGTACCTTACTCATTCAATTCCGCCGAAGAGATGCTCAACCATTGTAAAGAGACAGGCATGTCCCTTTCTGGCGTGATTATGCAGAACGAGCTGGCTCTGCACAGCCGTAAAGAAATCGAAGAGTATTTTGCTAACGTCTGGCAAACCATGCGTGCCTGTATCGATCGCGGTGTGAATACCGAAGGCGTGCTGCCTGGCCCATTGCGTGTGCCGCGCCGCGCCTCCGCGCTGCGTCGTATGCTGGTTTCAAGCGATAAACTGTCCCACGACCCGATGAACGTGATTGACTGGGTAAACATGTTTGCTCTGGCGGTTAACGAAGAAAACGCTGCGGGCGGACGTGTTGTCACCGCCCCGACTAACGGCGCGTGCGGAATTGTTCCGGCTGTTCTGGCTTACTATGACCACTTTATCGAGTCGGTAAGCCCGGATACCTATATTCGTTACTTCCTCGCCTCCGGTGCGATTGGTGCGCTTTATAAAATGAACGCGTCAATTTCGGGTGCTGAAGTGGGCTGCCAGGGTGAAGTCGGCGTGGCCTGTTCTATGGCTGCCGCAGGGCTTGCTGAGATTCTCGGCGCGAGTCCGGAGCAAGTTTGTGTTGCAGCGGAAATCGGCATGGAACACAACCTTGGCTTGACCTGTGACCCGGTCGCAGGCCAGGTTCAGGTGCCATGTATCGAACGTAACGCCATTGCGTCGGTTAAAGCGATTAACGCCACCCGTATGGCGATGCGCCGCACCAGCGAGCCGCGTGTTTCTCTCGATAAAGTGATTGAAACCATGTACGAAACTGGCAAAGACATGAACTCCAAATACCGTGAAACTTCACGTGGCGGCCTGGCCATCAAGGTTCAGTGTTACTAACCGTCCAGTGTGACTCATCCCCTTCCGGCCCTCTGCAAAGAGGGCCGTTTTTATATCTACCACGGGTAATTCTGGCACTGCTGACGAAGCGCTAATAAAAACTGGCGCGCTGTTGCCGTCAAATCAGACTTCTGCGACCAGATGACGCAATATTGCGCCGACGGAAGCGTGGTGATTGGCAACACGGTTAGCCGGTCCTGCAAAAATAGCGGCGTGCTCATCGCTCTGGCGACAATCGTCAGATAATCCGAATGCAACACCATATTCAGTCCGCAAATCACAGAATCTGTGCGAATCGGCGCTTCATGCATCTGACCATAAAATTCGTTCAGTTCATCCTGAAGCTGTTGGTAATAGCCAATATTCGCCTCAGGCAATAACCATTTCGCCTTTCTCAATTGTGCAAGCGAAGTGGCATCGGCCAGCGGATGATCCCGCCGGGCAATCACACAAAATGGCGCGCTAAAAAGCGGTTCGACCATCACATCTTCAGGCACTTTAGCCGGATTAATGGTGCCTATCGCTAAATCCAGTTCCCCCTGCTGCAACAGAGGAAGTAAGGTCGCCAGTTGCCCTTCTTTGATATGCAAACTGGCCTGCGGCAATCGCGATTTGAAACTGTCTGCCACCGCGGGAAACACACTTAGCGCGATCAGTGAAGAAAAACCAATATTCAACTTGCCCTGGGAAAAGTGGTTAATTTGCTCCACTTCTTCGGCGGCACGTTGCAACTCCTCCAGAATCCACTCAGCACGACGGGCAAATGCCTCTCCCGCTTCCGTTAAGGTGATGCCTTCGTTACCGCGTAAAAAAAGTTGTGCAGATAAAACTTGCTCCAGCTCTCGTAACGTGCGGCTTACTGCGGGCTGAGACTGCCCCATGACCCTCGCTGCTCCGCGAATGCTGCGGCTGCGTACCACCTGCCTGAAAACATGTAGTTGCTGCATTTTCGGTAAATATTTCATTCGCACCCCCTATCAACAAAAAGCATCACCCCAAACAAAATTGCATCTTTTGCCGGATTACCCGCACTGCTTATATAGATATCAACGTTTGTTGTCTGAACCGGGGCAACTAGCCCACTGGGACGGAATTCCGCATAAGGGTCCGCATAATGAAAAAGAATCACTCTTTGATGATTTTCCTGTTATTTCTGGGCTATGTCATTGTCTATATAGATAAAACGGTGATGGGCTTCGCATTATTGCCCATCGAAAAAGAGTTTGGTGTTTCAACTCAACAACTGGGTTACATCACTGGCATTTTCTTTCTGTCTTATTCGCTGTTTCAAATTCCCGCAGGCTGGCTGAATGACCGCATCGGTTTTCGTACCATGCTGGTTGCTTCACTTTGCCTGCTCGGCGGGTTTGCCTTGTGCTTTGGTGTGTTGGGATTAAGTTTTGGCATGTTGATCGTGTTCCGCTTTCTCTCCGGGATTGGCCATTCAGGCTATCCGTGCTCCTGCGCCAAAGCCGTCGTGACTAATTTCAGCATTGAGAAAAGGACTTTTGCACAGTCAATTCTGCTGTCATCGGCAGGACTTGCGATGACAATCGGCCCGATGGTGGCGGTCAGTGCCTTGACGCATATCGGCTGGCGAGGTTCGTTCGCGGGTTTAGGTTTGCTGGCGTGCGCCGTCGCGATTGTTATTTTTATGCTGGTACAAAAACCGCCTGTTGCAGCCAAAAAGGCATCTACCGTCAGTTACCGCACGCTGCTCAAAAACCCAACCGTGGTTCTTCTGTTTGTCTCTATTTTCTGCATCAATATTCCAAGCTATGGCCTGATGGCGTGGCTGCCTAAGTTTTTAGTCCAGCAACGCCATATGCCACTTGAAACCTCGGGTCTGGTTATTGCGGCAGGTGGTTTAGGGATTTGGATTTCCTCGCTGGGAACCGGTTGGTTGGTCGGCAAGTATTTCCAGGGCCGCGAACCGTTAGTGATTGTCGCCTGCGCCATTGCCAGCGCTCTGTGCATCTTCACGATTTACCACATGGCTTCCCCGATAGCGGCCAGCGTGTTCCTGTTTTTAGGTCAGGTCTTTTTAATGGGCAGTTTTGTTACCGCCTTCACCCTACCAATGAAACGGTTGCCGGTCGAAACCATGGGAGCGGCGATTGGCCTGATTAACACGGGCGGTACGCTGGGCGGATTCGTCTCGCCGATTGTGATGGGTTATCTGATTGGCATCAGCCAGGACTACTACACCACTTTTATCTTCTTATCTTTGTCGATGATTTGTGCCGCACTTGCCGTCATACCGCTGATGGCAAAGAAAACCGCGCTAAACACAGTGACCGAATAACGGAGCCATTATGACTTTCAATATTGATATTCTGACCGAAGAAGTTGCCCATGATGTGTCTCGCTGGCGCCAGCATATTCATGCGAATCCTGATCTGTCCTTCCAGGAAATGGCCACCGCAGATTACATTGCCGCTGAGCTTGCAAGCTTTGGTCATCTTGAATTACGGCGCTTAACCTCTAACAGTGTGGTCGCCGAATTACGCGGGAAACATCCTGGCCCGGTGTGGGCGCTACGGGCAGATATTGACGCGCTTCCTCTTCAGGAAGAGAGCGGTGAAACCTTCTCCTCATGTAAGCCTGGCGTGATGCACGCCTGTGGACATGACGCGCATAGCGCCATGTTAATGGGCGCGGCAAAAGTGCTTTGCCATTTCCAGGAGCAGCTCAACGGATCGGTGCGCTTTATTTTTCAGCATGCCGAAGAAGTGCCGCCGGGTGGCGCGCAGGAACTGGTGAATCTGGGCGTATTAGAAAATGTGGAATACATTTTCGGCCTGCATGTCATGCCCGATAAACCCACTCAAACCCTGTCATTAAAAGAAGGCGTGTTCAGCGCGTCGAGTGATAATTTCGATATTGTTATCACCGGGAAAGGTGGGCACGGATCAATGCCCCATTTGTGCGTTGACCCGATTGTTATCGGGGCCGAAATCGTAAGCGCTTTGCAGCAAATCGTCGCACGCAAACTGGACCCACTTCACGCGCCAGTTTTAACCATCGCCACCTTCCAGTCGGGCGAAAGTTACAACGTCATCCCCAATAGCGCCCGCCTTGCAGGCACATTGCGTACGCACAATCAGCAGGTTCGTGAGTTAGTTCCTCAACTGATGCAGCAAGTGATTGCCGGAATCGTTGCCGCTCATGGCGCCAGCTTTGAAATTGAGTGGCAACCAGGTTATGCGGTCGGTAATAACCATCCCGAGGCGTGTGAAATTGCGCGCAATGTGATTCAACAACATTTCCCGGAACAGACGCTGCAAACGGTGACAACACCGCTATTTGGCAGCGAGGATTTCTCGTCTTATCAGCAACATGTTCCCGGCTGTTTTATTTTCGTAGGATGTCGAAACCCCGAAAAAGGTGCCGTGTGGAATGTCCACAACCCTCATTTCCTGTTAGATGAAGATGCGATGAAAGTGGGCATTAAAACGCATCTCAGCCTAATTAGCCCGCTTATCGTGAGTTAGTGTACCGGGCAACACGTATTAATCGGTGCTGCCCGGTCACGATAAAGCATGATTTTCACAACGTAAGTCTAATCCCCCACTACACTTTGTATGTTCTGCGTGCCGATTTCGGTCGCGGTTACATACAAGGTGCAAACAGAATGCAGACGGCTCAACGCATTTTAAGAGGTTATCGCCGCAGGCGTTTAATTGTCTGTGTTGCGTTAGCTGTTCTGGCACTCTTCCTGACTCTCAGCGCCCGCTACGTTTCCGAGCGCAACGTAAATGAACAGCGGATGCAGGCGTTTAATCAACGTGTCATTAGCACGCTGGAAAGTATTCTTGTCCCACTCGAGCAGGCCAATAAAGATGTCATGCCGTTAGTGGGAATGTCCTGCCAGGCCGCGCAGTTAAAAATGCGCGAGCATGCCGCGCGCTTGCAAACGGTGCGATCTATCGGACTGATTAAGGACGACATTCTTTATTGCTCAAGCATTTTTGGTGCGCGGGCCGTGCCGATTAACCTGCTGCAACCCCGACTTCCCTCCGCGCAGCCGCTGTTATTTCTTACAATCGACCATTCATTATTGAAAGGAACGCCGATTTTATTATCCTGGATCCCGCTGGCAAACAGTCGCCACGATGGTGTGATGCAGATAATCAATATTGAGTTGCTGACCGGATTAATTCTTGAACCTGAGCGCCCGTGGGTATCACGCGCAATATTGAATGTTTCAGATTCGCATCTTGAATATGGCAAAGGATTATTGCAGAGAATTAGTGTGGATGAAGGACAGGTTAGCCATGAAATGGCTTCTGAAAAATTCGCGTTTTCCGTCACCACTATTGGCCCTGCAGCAGGCGCGATGGCATTAGGCAACTTGCCGACACAACTCCCACTGGCGCTGATCCTCAGTATGCTGATCGGTTACATCGCCTGGCTGGCGACAGCCAATCGCATGAGTTTTTCATGGGAAATTAATGTTGGATTGGCCTCACATGAATTTGAGGTATTTTGTCAGCCACTAATGAGCGCCCGAAATTTGCAGTGTGTCGGGGTAGAACTGCTGCTGCGATGGCATAATCCGCGTCAGGGATGGATCTCGCCAGATGTGTTTATTCCCCTTGCTGAACAGCAAAATTTAATCGCCCCGTTGACCCGTTTTGTCCTTGAGGAAACGATTCGTCAAATCGATATTTTCCCAAAATCACGTGACTTCCACATTGGTATTAACGTCGCCGCCAGCCATTTTCATGAAGGTGAGATTATCACCGATCTTCGCCGCCATTGGTTCCCGGCGCAACCCATTCAAAAGCTGACATTAGAGTTAACCGAGCGCGACGCTTTACCGGATGTCGATCACCGCGTAGTCCGTGACTTGCACCGGATGGGGGTGGATTTGGCCATTGATGATTTCGGCACCGGGCAGAGTTCCCTGGCGTATCTGGAAACGCTAAATCCTAATGTGCTGAAAATTGATAAGTCGTTTACGGCGGCGATTGGCACAGATGCGGTTAACTCAACGGTCACTGACATCATCATTGCGCTGGCACAACGACTGGGAATTGATTTGGTGGCGGAGGGAGTAGAAACGCAGCAGCAGGCAGAATATCTGCGCCGCCGCGGCGTGAATGTTTTACAGGGTTATTTATTTGCGAGACCAATGCCATTGAGCGAGTTTCCGCGTTGGCTGAGGGGGAATAACACTCCCCCTCAGCGACGTAAAGGACACCCGGTGCCGATTATCCCGCTACGCTAAATCACTCTTCTTCGTCTTCATGTTCAGAGCGTTCTTTTTCCACGCGGACCAGGTCCACACGGTAATCATTGGCTTCAACAATCTGGATTCGAAGCGGAGCAATTTCAATGATGTCGCCCACTTTCGGGATTTGACCATTTACCGCAATAACAAGACCCGCAATCGATGCGATATTTTCGTCATCGTCAACCAGGGTATTGATATCCAGGTGCTGCTGAATCGCATGCAGGTCAGTTGAACCTTTCACCAGCCAACCGTCGCCATCGCGGACGATTTCTGGCGTTTCGTCAGCATCAGGGAACTCACCGGCAATCGCTTCAAGAACATCCAGCGGCGTGACCAGACCCTGCACCACACCAAACTCGTTGTTCACAATCACGAAGCTGCCGCGAGCACGACGCAACACACCTAACAGGTTGATAGGGTCCAGCGTTTCAGGCACCACAATCGCTGGTGATTGTGCCGCAATGGCGGCTACATCACCGTTATTTTCCAGCGCCACCAGCAACTCTTTAGCACGTACGATACCGATGATTTCATCAAGTTCGCCCCGGCAAACCGGGAACAAACTGTGTGGTGATTCCAGTAATTGCTCACGGATTTCAGCCTTCGATTTATCGGCATCAACCCAGGAAATCTCACCGCGTGGCGTCATGATGCTGCGCAGCGAACGAGAAGCCAGCGTCAGCACGCCGTTAATCATATAACGTTCTTCTTCAGCAAAAGATTCTGCTTCAATTGGCGTTATCGTCTTGTGGTCTTCATGTTGATTTTGCGGACGCGCCTGGCGTTTGCCGTTCATCAGGCGCAAAATCGCATCAGCCGTACGGGCGCGCAGCGGCACATTCGACTGATGGCGGATAAAGTTGCGACGCGCAATCTGGTTGAAGAACTCGATGATTATCGAGAAACCAATCGCAGCGTACAAATAGCCCTTAGGAATATGGAAGCCGAAGCCTTCTGCTACCAGACTCAGACCAATCATCAATAAGAAGCTCAGGCACAGCACCACTACCGTCGGGTGTTGGTTAACAAAGTTCGTTAACGGTTTTGATGCCAACAGCATCACACCCATTGCGATAACCACCGCCGCCATCATCACTGGCAGATGGTTGACCATCCCCACTGCGGTAATGACCGCATCCAATGAGAACACCGCATCCAATACCACAATCTGCAATACCACGACCCAGAAACTGGCGTAGCCCTTACCGTGCCCGTCATCGTGCTGGCGATTTTCCAGCCGTTCGTGCAGCTCTGTTGTCGCTTTAAACAGCAAGAACAGACCACCAAAGAGCATGATGAGGTCGCGACCGGAGAAGGTCAGATTTGCAACGGTAAACAGCGGCTGGGTGAGCGTCACCATCCATGAGATTAATGACAGCAGACCAAGTCGCATTATCAAAGCAAGGGATAAACCAATAAGTCTGGCTTTATCACGTTGTTTTGGTGGCAGTTTATCCGCAAGAATGGCAATGAATACCAGGTTATCAATACCCAGCACGATTTCCAGCACAATCAGCGTCAGTAAACCCACCCAAATCTGGGGATCCATTAAGAGTTCCATGACAAGCTCCTGCTTTGGGAATAACTAAGCGGCATCACGCTTAACGCGGACGCAGAGAGTAGTGTTGAGATATTTATAAGGCGTGAAACGCCATTGTGATGGGCTGAACATTCAGACCTGAGATTGAAAAGACGTCGGTGACGGTCCATACGGTGGGCTACTGCCCCTTACTCCTTAGTAATTAAACGAGAAGCAAACAATATCAGAGCAAAATACCCTTTTGCAAAGATTTACCTGATTTTGCAATTTTTCTGTCATTGACCTCGTTCATTATTTACCCGGCGAATCATTAAGTTGTTAGCAAAGCTAAATTACGGATCTTCATCACATAAAATATTTTTTTCACTGACTAAAATAAATCCGTCTTAAGTTACACATCTTTACTCATACCGTTATCTGAATCGATTCGCTTGAGAAACGGATAATCTACAAAACACCTATTAAGGGTGTGGCTATACCAACACAGGAGGTAGCAAGTGACTATTGCTATTGTCATAGGCACGCATGGCTGGGCAGCAGAACAATTGCTGAAAACCGCAGAAATGCTATTGGGCGAACAAGAAAACGTTGGCTGGATAGATTTCGTTCCCGGTGAAAACGCCGAAACTCTAATCGAGAAGTACAACGCTCAACTGGCAAACCTGAACACCGACAAAGGTGTGCTGTTTCTCGTCGATACCTGGGGCGGAAGCCCGTTCAATGCGGCGAGCCGTATTGTCGTCGATAAAGAGCATTACGAGGTCGTCGCCGGGGTCAATATTCCGATGCTAGTTGAAACCTTGATGGCCCGTGATGATAACCCTTCGTTTGATGAGTTAGTGGCACTCGCTGTTGAAACAGGCCGTGAAGGGGTGAAAGCCCTGAAAGCTAAACCTGTTGAAAAGGCTGAACCCGTTGCGCCAGTTGCTGCACCTAAAGCCGCAGCACCGCTCAAGCCAATGGGTCCAAATGACTATATGAATATCGGTCTTGCGCGTATCGATGACCGTTTAATTCATGGCCAGGTCGCAACCCGCTGGACCAAAGAAACCAACGTAACACGCATTATTGTCGTCAGTGATGAAGTGGCAGCTGATACCGTGCGTAAAACACTGTTGACGCAAGTGGCTCCTCCAGGTGTCACGGCTCACGTCGTTGATGTCGCTAAAATGATCCGCGTGTGGAATAACCCGAAATATGCAGGCGACCGTGTGATGCTGCTGTTCACCAACCCAACCGACGTCGAACGCGTCGTAGAAGGTGGTGTGAATATCAAGTCAGTGAACATCGGTGGTATGGCGTTCCGTCAGGGTAAAACCCAGGTGAACAACGCGATTTCTGTCGATGAAAAAGATATCGAAGCCTTTAAGAAACTGAACGAGCGCGGCATTGAGCTGGAAGCGCGTAAAGTTTCTACCGATCAAAAATTGAAAATGATGGATCTGATCGCGAAGGTGAAAAGCTAATTACGCAGGTAATTTGCTCAATCAACGTTTTGCACAGTTTTCACACATAAGTCACACGTTTAAGGAGAAGTACAATGGAGATTACCACTCTTCAGATTGTGCTGGTGTTTGTCGTAGCCTGTATTGCCGGTATGGAGTCGGTGCTCGATGAATTTCAGTTCCACCGCCCGCTGGTCGCCTGTACCTTAATTGGTCTGGTACTGGGTGATATGAAAACCGGTATTATTATCGGTGGTACGTTAGAAATGATTGCTCTGGGTTGGATGAACATCGGTGCGGCGGTTGCTCCCGATGCGGCCCTGGCGTCGATTATCTCAACCATTCTGGTTATAGCCGGACACCAGGGCATCGGTTCTGGTATCGCTCTGGCCATTCCACTGGCAGCAGCAGGCCAGGTTCTGACCATTATCGTTCGTACCATCACCGTGGGCTTCCAGCACGCAGCAGATAAGGCGGCCGAAAATGGCAACTTATCGGCCCTGTCCTGGATTCACGTTTCCTCCCTGTTCTTGCAAGCAATGCGTATCGCAATCCCTGCTGTTATCGTCGCGGTTTCCGTCGGTACAAGCGAAGTACAGAACATGTTGAACGCCATTCCTGAAGTGGTGACAAGTGGTCTGAACATTGCTGGCGGCATGATTGTTGTTGTGGGTTATGCGATGGTCATCAACATGATGCGCGCAGGCTACCTGATGCCATTCTTCTATCTGGGCTTCGTTACCGCGGCTTTCACCAACTTCAACCTGGTTGCACTGGGTGTGATTGGTGCTGTGATGGCAATTCTGTACATCCAGTTAAGCCCGAAATACAACCGTTCCGCCGGTGCACCAGCGCCAGCAGCCGGTGCTAACGATCTCGATAACGAATTAGATTAATAGGTGAGCGAAATGGTTGATACCACCAAAACAACGACTACCGAGAAAAAACTCACCCCAGGTGATATTCGTGGCGTATTCCTGCGTTCAAACCTGTTCCAGGGTTCATGGAACTTCGAACGTATGCAGGCGCTAGGCTTCTGCTTCTCAATGATTCCGGCCATCAAACGCCTGTATCCTGAGAATAACGATGCGCGTAAACAAGCGATTAAACGCCACCTGGAATTCTTTAACACCCATCCATATGTAGCGGCTCCCGTTCTGGGCGTTACCCTTGCGATGGAAGAGCAACGTGCAAATGGTGCAGAAATTGACGATGGTGCCATCAACGGTATCAAAGTTGGTTTGATGGGGCCGCTGGCCGGTGTCGGTGACCCAATCTTCTGGGGTACTGTACGTCCAGTATTCGCAGCGCTGGGTGCTGGTATCGCGATGAGCGGTAGCCTGCTTGGGCCATTGCTGTTCTTCATCCTGTTCAACGCGGTGCGTTTGCTGACTCGTTATTACGGCGTGGCTTACGGTTACCGTAAAGGTATTGATATCGTAAAAGATATGGGCGGCGGCTTCCTGCAGAAACTGACTGAGGGGGCGTCAATTCTCGGCCTCTTTGTCATGGGGGCGCTGGTTAACAAGTGGACGCACGTTAATATACCGCTGGTCGTGTCGAAGATAACCGACCAGACTGGCGCAGTTAAAGTGACCACCGTTCAAACCATTCTTGATCAGTTGATGCCTGGCCTTGTACCGTTGCTGTTAACGTTTGCTTGTATGTGGCTGCTGCGTAAGAAAGTCAACGCGCTGTGGATCATCATGGGCTTCTTCGTTATCGGTATCGTCGGTTATGCCATCGGCCTGCTGGGTCTGTAATTTGAGCATTTGAGTACAACCGGGGGCCTGCCCCCGGTTTTTTTATTTTGGGAGGTGTCATGACGTTAACAGATGTCGTTCTACTGGTATTTATCGTGCTGTTGCTTGGCTGGGCCATTTATGATGAATTCATTATGGATAAGCTCAAGGGCAAAACCCTGTTAAAAATCACCCTACTACGCCGTAATCGTATCGACAGTACCATCTTCGTTGGCCTGGTCGTAATCCTCATCTACAACAACGTCACCACCAATGGCACTGCGCTCACCACCTGGTTATTATCTGCTCTGGCTTTATTAGCTATTTATATTTCATGGATTCGCCAGCCTAAACTGCTATTCAAATCAGAAGGTTTCTTCTTTGCAAACGTGTGGATTTTATACTCCCGTATTAAAGAAATGAATTTATCTGAAGATGGTGTACTGGTGATGCAATTGGAACAACGCCGTTTGCTTATTCGGGTCAAAGATATTGATGACCTGGAAAGAATTTATAAATTAATGGTTAATAATCAGTAAATTATAGAAATAGCAAAGACTATATTCCTATATTTTTTGTACAGCACATAAATATAGCCGATGCTATTTCGCACAGTTAGTGTGCTTTTATTTTAACGCTTTGATTACCTGATGAGGCAAATGAAAATCGTTATCATTTAAAAGTCAACAATAATAGCTTTCAATAATTGTTTTATCTTTGAAAAATATGTTAAGGTTGCGCCCGTCGTTGGGGAGTAGCCGATTTTCGCGATTGCGAAAATGTACATGTCAACATACTCGTTACTGGTTTAAATAAATTTTTTAATCAGAAATATAACGTGGCATGTACGACTCAGATGCTGAGTAGGCGAGACCATAGGCACGTAGCCATCGTTTTAGTTGGGGATGGATTGCGTGTATATGGATATTCCCAACTGAGGCGTTTTAATGAATCTCTCCGCAACAATTATTCTCGCTTTCGGCATGTCGATGGATGCGTTTGCTGCATCAATCGGGAAAGGTGCCTCACTCCATAAACCTAAGTTTTCAGAAGCATTACGCACTGGTCTTATCTTTGGCGTCATCGAAACAATCACCCCACTTATTGGCTGGTGTTTAGGGCTTTTGGCAAGCCAGGTGGTGCTGGAATGGAATCATTGGGTTGCTTTCATCTTGCTGGTGTTTCTTGGCATTCGAATGATTTATGAAGGGGTGCGCGGTAACGATGACGAAGAAGCGCCTAAGCTTCAACGTCATGGGTTCTGGTTATTAGTCACCACCGCAATCGCCACCAGTCTGGATGCCATGGCCGTCGGCGTGGGTCTGGCTTTTCTGCAGGTCAATATTATCGAAACTGCGCTAGCGATTGGCTGCGCGACCATGATCATGTCCACGCTGGGTATGATGCTGGGCCGTTTTATCGGCCCGCTGCTGGGCAAACGCGCCGAGATCCTCGGCGGTGTCGTGCTAATAGGAATCGGCTGCCAGATTCTATACGGTCATTTCAGCACGTTGAGCTGATCTTCGCGACGCCAGACACGAATCACAAAATCTGTCTCACAATTGAACGCCGTTTCAGCCGCGAGTGCTTGCCAGACTTCAGGGCGAGCACGCCAGGCAAACGGCGTCATCTGCAACAAAGCCACCGCCTCATCTCCCTTTAACCTCATCGACCAACCAATTTGTTGCGTTTGCACGGCAATGAACCCCGGTAAAGACTCGGACTCCGCGCTGTGTAACATCACGTTGTCATAGATTAAGCCTTTAAGCTGCATCAGGTGTCGCGGCCCTGGGGTTGCCGTAATCACAACGCCGCCAGGTTTAACCACTCGCGCTAACTCTTCAGCTTTACACGGGGCAAAAATACGCACTACAGCATCAAGGCTATTATCGTCGAAAGGCAAACGGTGGCTTGAAGCCACGCAAAAATGTACTTGCGGATAGCGTTTTGCCGCATAGCGAATTGCTATTTTTGCGACGTCTAATCCCCAGGTAGTCCCATTTTGTTTTGCGACGATCTCCGCAAATCCGGCGGTGTAGTACCCTTCCCCACAACCGATATCCAGCAATGTTGCAGGCGTGGCCTGTTCTAAAATCTGGCAAATGGTATCGCGCAGCGGCTGATAGTGCCCGGCATCAAGAAAAGCTCTGCGCGCCTGCATCATTTCACTGCTATCACCCGGATCTTTAGAACGCTTATGCTGAACGGGCAGCAAATTCACATATCCCTCTTTTGCCTTATCGAATTGATGACCTTGCGGGCAAACAAAGCTCCGCCCTTCAGGAGCAAGGGGCGCGTGACATAGCGGGCAAAGATAAGACATAGAAACTCCGGGCAATCGTAAAGGTCGCAAGTGTAACGCTAAACGCCCGGTTTCGAAAAGCCACTAACCTGCGGAGTTATCTCTGGAGGACTTGTTTAACACTGTCACATTTTCGTTCCCGGCGGGTAAACCATCAGGCTCAATATTTTCCAGTCGCAAAACATCGCTCATTATCTGGCTGAATACGGGGGCTGATACCGCCCCACCATAATACGCGCCGTTTTCAGGATCGTTAATCACCACCACCAGCGCAAAGCGTGGGTTACTTGCAGGCGCAACGCCTGCGGTGTAAGCAATATATTTATTGATATATTTTCCGTCGTCGCCAATTTTCTTCGCCGTCCCTGTTTTAATCGCCACACGATAGCCACGCACGGCTGCTTTTACCCCGCCGCCGCCCGGCAGAGCAACGCTTTCCATCATATGTTCAACCTGGTGAGCAATAGCTTCCGACATGACTCGTTGCCCGACAACTGGCGGATCAACACGCGTGATTGAAAGCGGCCCGGAAATGCCGTAGCTGCCAATAGTGGCGTAAACGTGGGCCAGTTGCAGCGGCGTGACCATTAAACCGTAGCCGAAAGAAAACGTGGCGCGATCCAGTTCACCCCAAAATCTGCGATGCGGTAGCAGGCCGCTACTTTCCCCGGTCAGGCCCAATCCCGTCGGCATGCCAAAGCCGAAGTTTTTGTATGTATCCAGTAGTTTCTGAATAGGCATAGCCAGAGAAAGGCGTGACACACCCGTGTCGCTCGATTTTTGCAAAATACCGGTTAGCGTCAGTTGCGGGTAGTAACCCACGTCGCGAATACGATGCCCATCAATAATATAAGGGTGGGTATCTATTACGCTGTCAGGTTGAACGATCCCCTGCTGCAAAGCCGTCATAACCACCATCGGTTTGACCGTTGAACCCGGTTCAAAAGTGTCACTAATGGCACGGTTGCGAAATTCGTTAAGCGTGGCGCCTTCGCGATTGTTCGGGTTAAATGTTGGGCAACTCGCCATTGCCAATACTTCACCGGTATTAACATCCAGAATAACGGCTGCGGCAGATTCAGCTTTGTTCCATGAAACGGCATTGCTTAGCGCATCTTCGGTAACAGTTTGCAAACGCTCATCAATACTGAGCATCAGGTTATGGGCAGGAGTAGCTGCAGTTTCCGTTATATTCTCAATAACGTGGCCGTGCCGGTCTTTGCGGACTAATCTTTCGCCCGCCTTACCGGTCAACTGGCGATTAAAACTCTTCTCAACCCCTTCAATTCCCTGGTCGTCGATGTTTGTAAATCCGAGCAAATTCGCAGCGACATGACCTGCTGGATAAAAACGTCGGGATTCATCACGCAGGAAAATTCCAGGCAGTTTCAAACTCTCTATATATTGCGCTTGCTGTGGGTCGAGTTGGCGTGCGAGATAGATAAATCGATCGGCGGGATTACGACGAATGCGGGCGGCGATGTCATTAAGTGGCATGTTTAGCGTTGTCGCCAGCGCTTGCCAGCGGCTGCTTATCTGCACGCCACCTTTTTCCATTACCGATTTCGGGTCAGCCCAGATAGCTTTTACCGGAACGCTTACTGCTAATGGACGTCCGCTACGATCTTCAATCATCCCCCGCGGTACAACCACGGCTTCTTCGCGTAGGGAACGCATGTCTTCTTGCTTGACCAGATTGTCTGGCGAGATGATTTGTAACCACGCGACTCTTCCAAGCAAAAACACCAGACACATGAAGATAGCGATGCAAAGCAGAGCAAAACGCCACTGAACAAAATTCCCCACGATTCCAGGAGCGATTTTTCTCACATCCAATCCTTAACGACAACTAAGCGATTGAAAATTTAAACATAATGAGGAAAGTAACCAGACAGGAACAGTGCTACAAGATGCGCTGCTTTGCTACAAGACATAACTGGCGAGATGATTCAGAAACACTTAGAAAAACAATGATTAAGTATCAAACATGAAAAAGCCCCGCTACAAGAGCGGGGCTTTTATCAGAATTTGGCGTTATTCGCGCCAGGTCTAATTCAACGGAATTAGATAGCAGTTACGTTAACCGCTGCAGGGCCTTTCTGGCCGTCCTGGATTTCGAACTCAACGTTCTGGCCTTCAGCCAGAGTTTTGAAGCCGTTACCCTGGATTGCAGAGAAGTGTACGAACACGTCTTTGCTGCCGTCAGCAGGAGTAATGAAGCCAAAACCTTTAGACTCGTTGAACCACTTAACTTGACCTTTAATCTTTGCCATTTTGCAAAATTCCTTAGATTGTTTTCTTCGCCCGCAGGCATAACTTAGCTAAAACAGAGACATTACTGCATGAGGCACTAATATAAGGCTCGGCAGAGAAGCGGTATTCAACGACAACGTGTTTACTCAGGTCTTCTTTACTGAAAATGCCACACATAAACAGAACTGTACCTCGTTTAACCCAAAGTGTTATCACATACTACGCAATCAATGGCAAGCCATTTTTCGGTATGTATCGATCTGTCGCACAAATCCCGAAACCCTTATTGTTAATGAAAATGAAATGCACAATAAATGCATAGAATTAACATTAAGCAACGATGATTCCGGACATTAGTTTGAAGAACGTAAACAACGTTTTTACCATAGCCCAAAGAGATCTATTCGTCCAGGCGAAGTGTCAAAAATTCGATGATGTAGACATTATCCTTATGATTTTTTTAGCATAGCTATTCAAAAAATGAACAATGTTGTCGTACCAAAAAATGAACAAGTCTGGATAGTTAAATAGGAGAAATGACTGGGTGAATAAAGCTTGAGCGATTAATTGTTTATATTGCACCAAAATAATGAAAGTTTAATGACACGCTGCTTCACAATGAAGCAATAAAAACGTTTCGCTATATTCATCAACTAATATAAACGTCTTAGCGTTGTGCTAAATATCGCTTTAGGATTTTTAGGCTGTTTTAAACATTGATTCCGATAAGTCTAGAAATTGAACAACATCCTACAGCGTTAGCTTCATGAATTGTATCGGGGGAATCTTCGCGTTCTTTTAGCCCAAGCTCACATCACCCGGTTTTCGCGAAATGGGGTTCCAGATGTCGAAAACCGTCGAATTGGTGATGAGATTTTAAGGGATCAGCGCAGGGGTGCGAGTACCAGGATTAGCGCTCAGCGACCAGACGAATAAAATCATCTTCTTCGTCGTCTTCTTTCTTAACAACTTCAACTTCTTCCTTCACAACTTCCGGCTCGTTCGCTTCGCACAAACGGCGTAACAGCGCATTCTGGCGCTTTTGTTGATCCAACAGCTCTTCCAGCAGCTCAATCTGCTCATTAGTACGGCTGCTCGCTCGGTTAACAAAAAACCAAATCACGAGACCGATGATCAGAACAACCAGAGACACTGTCAAAGACGCGATATTTAACGCGCCAACACTTAATTCGTTCATCTTACCACCTCAGCAAAACCCGTATTCTACACTTGCCACGGCACAAGGTAAGCCTCCTGCTGATAAAAAGACACTACCAGGGGATAAATTTATTAATCGTGCAAATGCCGCTGAAGAATTGTACATCTTGATCGCACATCACATTGACCATTTGAGTCCATAGCAGCAGGCAGATGAACAAAACCGCAGCCAAAATGAACCATCTGTACTTTCTCACTACTCTCTCCACCTCGTAACAATTTAAAGATAAGTTTGGCATAGGCATCTTAAACATTGCGTAACATCAGCGCATATATTATTTAAGAATCATCATATTGCTACAGCAACCTCATCCGTTACGCTTAGTAGTCTATTAACCTATTAATAAGAGGCATATATGCGTAGGGTGATTCGCGCGATAATCATAATAGCGCTTCTGTGGATAGGCTTGCTGCTCTCAGGATACGGCGTTCTGATTGGAAGCCAGGAAAATGTTGCGGGTCTGGGGTTGCAGTGCAAATATCTTACTGCGCGAAATATAACCACAGCCCAGTTTATACATAGCAATAGCGGGATTATAGGGCTTACTGATTGCCCGATATTGCGCAAAAGTGCCGAAGTTATCGACAATGGTCAGTAAAGAGGCTGAATGAAAAACGCCGCTATTACGCGGCGTTGATTATTTCATCAGAATGGATATTCGTGATAACCCATTTGCTCAGAAATAGTACGAGCGGCGTCATGAAGCATCGCCACATATTCATGAAGTCTGTCTTCAGAGAAACGTAACGTCGGGAATGAAATACTCAACCCTGCAATGACAACACCGAAACGGTCGAATACCGGTACGCCGATACAGCGCAGACCTTCTTCTTGTTCCTGATTATCTTCGCCATAGCCCTGCTCGCGAACGGTATCCAGCACTTTCAGCAATTCATCAGTGCTGGTAATTGTGCGTTCAGTGCTACGTGTGTATTCCACATCAGCAAGAATTTCACGCACTTCTTCGCGGTCACGCCAGGCCAGCAGAACTTTACCAATCGCAGTACTGTAGAGCGGATTACGACGACCAATGCGCGAATACATGCGCAGGTTGTACATGGAATCAATTTTGTGGATATAGACAATACTGTCTTCATCCAACGCACCCAGGTGGATGGTTTCTTTTGTCAGACGCGACAGTTCGCGCATCTGAATGTCCGCACTGCGAATCAAATCAACGTTTTGCAACGCACGTGCGCCCAACTCAAATAGCTTCAGCGTCAGCGAGTACTTTTCGGATTCGCCTTCCTGTGCCACATAACCCAGGGATTTCATTGTCTGCAAAAAGCGATAGACGGTGCTTTTTGACATCATTACGCGTTGCGATAATTCAGTGATACCAATTTCGCGTTCTTCGCCAAGAGCCTGTAAGATGCCAAAAACTTTCAGGACAGAAGAGACAGAATCAGGTTGTTTATCCAGATCTGCGATTGCCATTAAATCACCTCGATCGCATTTGTTTTATAAAAATCAGAACCGGTTTTTAGTATAAGTTGACTACCATGTCATCGCAATGAATCTATTCTATTTCGTTACAAATCTGCGACATATCCCGTAAATTTAGTGCTATTATTATTTCTCTTCGAATATCGCCTCGTGAAGTCAAACATTCCTATGGATAAAACCCTTGCTGATGGGCTGCCATTGCCGCAGCGCTATGGTGCTATTTTAGCCATTGCGTTAGGTATAACCATGGCCGTACTTGATGGCGTAATCGCAAACGTCGCCCTTCCCACCATTGCCCGAGAACTTAATGCCAGCCCGGCTGAATCCATCTGGATTGTGAACAGTTACCAAATTGCGATAATTGTTTCGTTACTTTCTATGTCGTTCCTGGGGGATATATTTGGTTATCGCCGGGTATATCAGTGCGGATTAATTCTGTTCTGCATGACTTCCCTTTTTTGTGCGTTATCAAATTCATTACCCATGCTGACATTTGCTCGCGTACTCCAGGGATTTGGCGGTGCGGCATTAATGAGCGTTAATACCGCACTCATTCGGCTTATTTATCCGCAAAAGTACCTTGGCCGCGGTATGGGAATTAACTCGTTTATTGTTGCCGTTTCATCTGCTGCCGGACCAACCATTGCCGCCGCTATTTTGTCGGTTGCATCATGGAAATGGTTGTTTTTGATTAACGTTCCGATCGGCATCGTTGCTCTCATCCTGGCTTTGCGTTTTCTGCCACCAAACCAACAAAAATCACAGGGCCAGCGCTTTGACATACCCAGCGCCATTATGAATGCTCTAACGTTTGGTTTGCTCATCTCCGCGATAAGCGGTTTTGCCCAGGGACAATCTGGTTGGCTGATTATCGGAGAGCTGGCTGCGCTAGCCGTGATCGGGTTCTTCTTTGTCCGCCGACAACTGACTCTTCCCTTCCCTTTATTGCCCGTCGATTTACTGCGTGTTCCGATATTTTCGCTATCTATTGGGACGTCAGTCTGTTCCTTTGCGGCGCAGATGCTCGCCATGGTTTCACTGCCTTTCTTCCTGCAATCGACGCTAGGACGCAGTGAAGTGGAAACCGGCCTGCTACTCACTCCCTGGCCGATTGCGACGATGATCATGGCTCCCATTGCGGGACATTTAATTGAACGAGTGCATGCGGGGCTGCTTGGTGGGATTGGTTTAGCCGTGATGGCCTGCGGTTTGTTTGCGCTGGCAATGTTGCCTCATAACCCGTCCGATATTGATATCATCTGGCGCATGGTTTTGTGTGGTGCCGGTTTTGGTTTGTTCCAGTCACCAAACAATCACACCATTATCTCTTCCGCTCCGCGTCACCGCAGCGGTGGTGCCAGCGGCATGTTAGGCACCGCTCGGTTACTCGGTCAAAGTTGTGGCGCGGCCTTGGTAGCTCTGATGTTCAACCTGTTCACCACTCACGGAACGCACGCCTCGTTATTGCTGGCTGGCAGTTTTGCCACTGTCGCCGCCATTGTCAGTAGCTTACGGATGTCTCAGTCTCGACTCCCACAGGCATAAAAAAAGGCGTGCCAGCGATGGCACGCCTTTTTAACTCAATTTATTCCTACTTCAGGTATTCACCATTACGCAGCGCTTCAATACGCTTATCCAACGGCGGGTGGGTCATGAACAATTCGCTCATTGACTTAGCCTTACCATTGATGCAAAACGCCATCATGCTGCTGGCTTCTTGCGGTTCATAGCTGGTTTTCAGGCGCTGCAAAGCGGCAATCATTTTTTCACGACCAACCAATTTTGCAGAACCGGCATCAGCATGGAATTCACGGTGGCGCGAGAACCACATCGTGATAATGCTCGCCAGGATACCGAATACCAGCTCCAGTACTGTCGCAATCGCAAAATAAACGAACGGGTTGCCATTGTTGCTTTCACCTTCATCCCTGTTTCCGGACAAGAAGCCAGAGGCGACCTGCGCGATGATACGAGAAATGAAGATGACGAAGGTGTTCACCACGCCCTGAATCAGGGTCATCGTGACCATGTCACCGTTCGCGATATGGCTAATTTCGTGAGCGATAACCGCTTCCGCTTCATCACGGCTCATGTTCTGCAACAGGCCCGTACTTACCGCAACCAGTGATGCATTACGACGTGCGCCGGTTGCGAACGCGTTGATGTCTGGCGCATGGTAAACAGCCACCTGTGGCATGGCGATACCCGCCAGCTGTGACTGCTGGCGAACCGTTTCCATCAGCCAGCGCTCAGTTTCGTTACGTGGTTGCTCAATCACTTCCCCACCGACTGAACGAAGCGCCATCCATTTGGACATCAGCAATGAGATGATTGAACCGCCAAAGCCAAACAACACCGCCATGATCATCAGACCCTGTACGCTGCTCGACTGGATCCCCGTCAGGCTTAGCACTAGCCCGAAAACGACCATGACCGCAAGGTTGGTCAACAGGAAAAGCCCGATACGCATCATAATTTTCTTTTTACCTCGGTTAAAAATACGCATTCTGCGTTACCCCACATCGTAGGGGCAAGCCTGCCATTTTCAAGCATTCATCGTGTCCAAGTGGTTAATAATACATAACTTTACATTTAAGAAGAGGTAGGTTTACGCGGCTTGATAGAGGTAAAAAAAACGGGCACAAAATTTTGTGCCCGTTAGGGGTTACTTAGCAGGAGTCGGTTGCTCGGCTGGTTTATCTTGCTGCATTTTCGCAAGGTCCAGCGCAATGTGTACCGTTTCATCAAGATACGGATCGGGTTCTTGATAATCCTTCGGCAAATCGTCCAGTTTCTTCAACGGCGCTTTGCCTTCTCGCTTGTAGCGATCGTTAATACGTGCCAGTCGCGTGGCATCATCTTCCTGGTTTTCTTTCTCTCGTTGAGCAAGATTCAGAGAGACAATATTGCGCTTCTCTTTCAGGGCATTGAAGCGAGCAATGTCCTTCATGATGTACTGGAACTCTGGATCGGCTGCAATTCTGTCCTGATGGAGTTTCAGCAACTGCGGCTCAAACGAAGACAGGTCGCCGGACTTAACGTAAGTCGCTGCGTTAATGCTATCCCATGGGAGGGCATTGTCTTCAAATTTCTCGCCGGTTTCTGTCTCTTCAGTACCTGTTGGCATCATGACGTCTGGCGTCACACCTTTACGCTGAGTACTGCCGCCATTAATGCGGTAAAACTTCTGGATGGTGTACTGCACAGAGCCTAATGCTGGCCATTCCGGGCGCAACATCTGATCGTAGATACGGTTCAATGAACGGTATTGCTGAACAGTACCTTTACCAAAGGTAGGTTCGCCGACAATCAGCGCGCGGCCATAATCCTGCATTGCTGCCGCGAAGATCTCAGAGGCAGAAGCACTGAAACGGTCAACCATCACCACCAGTGGGCCTTTGTAATACACCACGCCGTCAGTATCGCTGTCTTCGCGCACTTTGCCGTTGTTATCACGAACCTGAACAACAGGGCCACCTGGAATGAACAAACCAGAAAGTGAAACAGCTTCGGTTAATGCCCCGCCGCCGTTAGAGCGTAAATCAATAATCACACTCTTAACGTTCTGTTTTTCCATTTTCTGCAGCTGGACTTTGACGTCATCCGTCAGGCCAACGTAGAAACCAGGAATATCCAGCACGCCCACTTTGTCTTTGCCGACCGTTTTAATTGTCAGTTTAACTGCGCGGTCTTCAAGACGGATACGTTCACGCGTTAATGTTACGATGCGCGTTTTGGTGCCCTTGCCAGCAGGCAAGATTTCCAGGCGAACTTTGCTGCCTTTCGGCCCTTTGATCAACGCAACAACGTCATCAAGACGCCAGCCAATGACATCGATCATCGCTTTACCGGTTTGGCCTACGCCGACAATGCGATCACCGACGGTAATCGCTTTGCTTTTCGCAGCCGGGCCACCCGCAACCATCGAGTTAATTACCGTATAGTCATCGTCCATCTGCAACACGGCACCAATACCTTCCAGAGATAAACTCATTTCGGTATTGAATTGTTCCGTATTACGCGGCGACAAATAGTTGGTGTGAGGGTCGATTTCGTGGGCAAAGGCGGTCATCGCCAGCGAGAAAACATCTTCGCTATTGGATTGAGCCAAACGGCGAATCGCGAACTGATAACGCTTGGTCAGCGTTTCACGAATTTCCTGATCGGTTTTACCGGTCAGCTTCAGGCTCAGTTCATCAAACTTAACTTTGCTATCCCACAGGGTGTTTAACTCTGCAACGCTGGTCGGCCACGGCGATTTGCTGCGATCAACGTTGAAGGTGTCATTTCCTGTGAAATCCATCGGCTTTTCCAGCACCTTCAACGCGTATTGATAACGTTCAAAACGACGTTTTTGGGCCAGATTGTAGAGATCGTAAAAGACGTCCAGTTTGCCGGTGCGCAATTCATCGCCTATCAGTTTCTTGCGCGACACAAACTGCTCAACGTCGCTGGCGAGCAGTACGTTGTGGCTATAGTCGAGAAGGTTTAGATAGCGATCGAAAATTTTTGCGGAAAAATTTTCATCCAGATCAAACTGACGGTAATGCGAGCGAGTAAAGCGTGATGTGACACGCTCACTCACTGTAGCGTGCTGAGTCTCTTCCTTTAACTGCGGGATTTGATCGGCACGCGTGATATTTTCGACGGCCAGTGCGCTACCTGCAAGAAACAACAGACTAGCGACCGCCGTACGCTTAAAGAGTTTGTTCATGCCAGGGTCTGGCCTCCGTTTCAGAACTGCAAGTGTTCTGCGCGTACGATCATTGCCATACCAGAAGTCAGCTGTACACGGACGCCATCTTTGGTAATTTCCAGTACGGTGGCATCCATCGCGTTATTACCCGCTTTGACTTTGATTGCCTGACCCACCTGCAAAGCAGAAATGTCCGTAACCGGAGTGCGTTTTTCTTCGACCGGAGCCTGAGGAGCCGGTTTTTCTGCACGTGGTTTACGTTCTGCAGCTTCAGGGCGACGCGGTGCAGGACGAGGTTTGCGCTCACGGCGAGGCTTATCAGCAACGGTTTCACCGTTAGCAATAGCCGCTTCGCGTTTTTTCGCTGCCTGTTCTGCGCGCTGTGCTTGAACACGAGCTTTTGCTTCTTCAAGCTGCTTGCGAGCATGCTCAACATGTTGCTCATCGAGTTCACCGCAAGGGTTGCCGTCGAGATCCACACGGGTTGCGCCGACTTTGATACCGTACAGGTAACGCCAGCTTGAAGTGTAAAGACGTAACGCGGAACGAAGTTGAGTTTTACTGAGGCTCATCTCCCCTTCAACGCGCGCGACTAAATCCTGGAAGATACCAATCTTCAGGGGGCGGGCTTCACCTTCAGCACTAAAGCACTGTGGGAAACGCTCTGCCAAAAAGGCGATGACTTCTTTGCTACTATTCAACTTGGGTTGATTTTCCATGAAATTTCCTGATTACAACGGAGTTGCCAACAATCCGCAGGCATGAACAGGCGACATTATAATGACGCTATCAGCAAATGCCACGTTATCCGTTGTTTATCATGCTATCGAGTGAAGAATTTTTTAAAATCCGTGTCGGCAAGCATCAGCGAAAGCTGCGTTACCAGTTGAGATAAGCCGATTTGGTCTTCGGGTGTGAAGCGCCCAAACTCAGTGCTATCAATATCCAGAACCCCAATTACCCCACCATTTACCGTCAATGGAAGTACAATTTCGGAGTTGCTGGCCGCGTCACAGGCGATGTGACCATCAAAGGCATGCACGTCTTCTACACGTTGAATGCTATTGGTGGATACCGCTGTACCGCAAACACCTTTTCCAACAGGAATACGCACACAGGCGATTTTCCCCTGGAATGGACCGAGTACCAGAGTGTCGCCTTCTAATAGATAGAAACCCGCCCAGTTTACTCCTTCAAGCCGTTCAAATAGCAATGCACTGGTATTTGCCAGCGTCGCCAGAAAACTTGTTTCACCTGCCATTAGCGCACTGAAATCGCGGTTTAAGTCCGCGTAAAATTGTTCTTTGTTCATTGATTAACCATAGTATGTTGTCTTACTCAACTGCATAGCATAGTAAAATAAGCATTAAATGCGTTATGCCACAAGGTGTATCATTCCGTGAATTACTATACGCTTAACGAATATTTCATAATCCATTGAGATGCCCCATGCGCCAACGGTATTCCCTGCTTACGATGACACATGAAAATACACGCCATTAGCCATGCTGTACCGCAGGCACGTTATCAGCGTTGCCCCCAATGCGATACACTTTTCTCGTTACCGTTGGTTAAATCATCGCAGAGCGCGTATTGCCCGCGCTGTGACGCCAAAGTTTACCATGGACGCGACTGGTCATTAACTCGCCTGGCAGCCATGGCGGTGGCCATGTTGCTCCTCATGCCCGTTGCTTTTTCCGAGCCTTTGGTGCGCATCTATCTATTAGGCACGCGCATTGACGCTAACCTTTTTCAGGGCATCTGGCAGATGACCAGCCAGGGCGATCCGCTCACCGCGGCAATGGTCATGTTCTGCGCGGTGGGTGCACCTGCGACTCTGGTTGCCGGTATCGCCTATCTCTATTTCGGTCATATTCTGGGCATGAACCTGCGCCCGGTATTGCTGATGCTTGAGAAGCTCAAAGAATGGGTGATGCTGGATATTTATCTGGTCGCCATCGGCGTGGCCTGCATAAAGGTACGCGAGTTTGCGTTCATCCAGCCGGGTGTCGGCCTGGTGGCATTTATCGCGCTGGTGATCCTGAGCCTGTTGACCCTGATTCATCTCAACATGGAACAGCTGTGGTCCCGTTTCTACCCGCAACGACCACCCCGTGCGTGGAACCCGCAACTTCGAGTGTGTCTGGGCTGCCATTTCACGGGGGTACCGGATAATCGCGGACGTTGCCCACGCTGTCACGTGCCTTTGCGAGTGCGTCGTCGCCATAGTCTACAAAAATCCTGGGCAGCTTTAATCGGCTCGTTAGTGTTCCTGCTGCCTGCAAATCTACTCCCAATATCAATACTTTACGTAAATGGCTCGCGCCAGGAAGACACCATTCTTTCCGGTATTATTTCCCTTGCCAACAGTAATATTGCGGTTGCCGCTGTGGTTTTCATTGCCAGTATTCTGGTGCCTTTTACCAAAGTTATCGTTTTGATTTCATTGCTGGTAAGCATTCATTTCAAATGTGAAAGAGGGCTTAGAACACGCATTTTACTGCTACGCTTTATTACCTGGATTGGCCGTTGGTCCATTCTCGACCTCTTTGTTATTTCGCTTACGATGTCGCTGGTTAATCGCGATCAGTTATTGGCATTTACTATGGGACCGGCTGCGTTTTATTTTGGCGCAGCGGTTATTTTAACTATTCTTGCTGTCGAATGGCTGGATAGCCGACTACTTTGGGACGCACATGAGTCAGGAAATGCCCGCTTCACCGACTGAAGCGCGAATTAAAACAAAACGCCGTATTTCGCCCTTCTGGTTGCTGCCAATTATCGCTTTGATGATTGCCAGTTGGCTGATGTGGACAACCTGGGAGGAACGCGGCACCACAGCGACCATTGATTTCATTTCCGCAGACGGCATTGTTGCCGGGCGCACGCCTGTCCGTTATCAGGGTGTCGAAGTCGGCACCGTGCAGAGCGTGAGCCTGAGCAAAGACCTGCGCAAAATAGAAGTGAAAGTCAGTATTAAAAGCGATATGAAAAACGCGCTGCGCGAGGACACCCAATTCTGGCTGGTCACGCCGAAAGCCTCACTGGCCGGGGTTTCCGGGCTGGATGCGTTGGTTGGCGGGAACTATATCGGCATGATGCCCGGTAAAGGTGAACCGCAAGAGCACTTTAGCGCACTCGATACACAGCCCAAATATCGCCTGAATAACGGCGAGCTGATGATTCACCTCCATGCGCCAGATTTAGGCTCTCTCAATAGCGGATCGCTGGTCTATTACCGCAAAATTCCGGTCGGCCGTGTCTACGACTACACCATTAATAACAATAAACAGGGTGTCACTATTGATGTGCTGGTCGATCGGCGCTTCGCCAAGCTGGTGAAAAAAGGCAGTCGTTTCTGGAATGTCTCTGGCGTGAAAGCGAACGTCAGCCTTTCCGGCGCGCAGGTGCAACTGGAAAGCCTCGCCGCGTTAGTTAACGGTGCCATTGCCTTTGACTCGCCGGAAAACTCCGCTGAAGCCAAAGCTGAAGACGAGTTCGGCCTGTATGAAGACCTGGCGCACAGCCAGCGCGGCGTGATCATCGATCTCGATCTGCCAAGCGGCAAAGGTTTAACCGCTGGCTCCACGGCGTTAATGTACCAGGGCCTCGAAGTGGGTACGTTGACCAAGCTTAATCTCAATCCAGGCAGCACAGTCACCGGGCAAATGACCGTCGACCCAAGTGTTGTCAATTTGATGCGCAGCGGCACGCGTATTGAGCTTCGTGATCCGAAAATTTCGCTCAGTAACCCGAATCTCAGCAGTCTGCTTACTGGAAGCACGTTTGAACTAGTCCCTGGCGAAGGCGAACCACAGAATCACTTTGTGGTTTTCCCAAGTGATAAAACGCTGCTGCAACAACCTGATGTTATTACCCTCAAACTGACGGCTCCGGAAAGTTACGGCATTGATGCTGGTCAGCCGATCATTTTGCACGGCGTTCAGGTAGGCCAAATTCTGGAGCGCACATTGTCTGCCAAAGGCGTCACCTTCTCTGCTGCCATCGATCCTGAATATCGGCATCTGATTCAGGGCGACAGTAAATTCGTCGTGAATAGCCGTATTGACGTGAAAATGGGTATCGATGGTATCGAGCTTTTAGGTGCCAGTGCCAGCGAGTGGATCAACGGCGGTGTGCGTATTATTCCAGGCAGCAAAAAAGGGGCGATGAATGAAAGCTATCCGCTTTACGCTAACCTGGAAAAAGCGGTTGAAAACAGCCTGAGTGACCTGCCAACGACGACATTAACGTTAACCGCATCCACCCTTCCAGACATTCAGACGGGTTCCGTGGTGCTGTATCGTAAATTCCAGGTCGGGGAGATTATCAGCGTCCGTCCTCGTGCCAATAGTTTCGATATCGATGTGAATATCAAGCCGGAATATCGCAACCTGCTGACTGCCAATAGCGTGTTCTGGGCTGAAGGCGGTGCCCGCGTGCAACTCAATGGCAGCGGGCTGACCGTTCAAGCCTCTCCGCTTTCACGTGCCTTAAAAGGTGCGATCAGTTTTGATAACTTATCCGGTGCCAGCGTCGGCCTTAAAAAAGGTGACAAACGGATGTTATACGCTTCTGAAACCGCCGCTCGCGCCGTGGGTAGCCAGATTACCCTGCACACCTTCGATGCTGGCAAACTCTCTGCAGGCATGCCAATTCGCTATCTGGGCATCGATATTGGGCAGTTGGAATCGCTCAATCTCACGGCATCCCGCAGCGAGGTCGAAGCCAAAGCGGTGCTTTATCCGGAATTTGTTCAGACATTCGCTCGTGGTGGCACACGTTTCTCGGTGGTAACACCGAAGATCTCAGCCTCCGGCGTTGATAATCTCGATACCATTCTTCAGCCGTACATCAACGTGGAACCAGGACGCGGCCCAGCCCGCCGTGATTTTGAATTGCAGGAAACGTCTATCACCGACTCTCGTTATTCAGATGGCCTGAGCATCGTGCTGGAAGTTCCGGAAGCCGGGTCATTGAGCATTGGTACACCGGTCCTGTTCCGTGGCGTAGAAGTGGGTACGGTAACGGGCTTAACGTTGGGCAATCTCTCAGACCGCGTGATGATTGGTTTGCGTATCAGCAAACGCTTCCAACACCTGGTACGTGATAGCTCAGTGTTCTGGCTGGCGTCTGGCTACAGTCTTGATTTCGGTCTGACAGGGGGAGTGGTGAAAACCGGCACCTTTAGCCAGTTCATTCGGGGAGGAATTGCCTTTGCAACACCACCTGGTACTCCGCTGGCACCGAAAGCCGAAACCGGTAAGCACTTCTTGTTAGAAGAAAGTGAACCGAAAGAATGGCGCCAATGGGGTACGGCCCTACCGCGTTAATGCCCGCGCCCCGGTGCTTCACCGGGGCGATTGTGCTACACTTGCGCCTTCATTTTTTCCTGGACTTCCTTCGTGGCTCACTCTCAAACCGCCTTTCTCCCGCAAGCCTTTCTTGATGTTATTCGTGATGCGCTCCCGGCAGGACAAACTCTCGATAGTTTTATTGAATACTGCCAACGTCCACTGCGCCGTAGCTTGCGCGTGAATACCCTCAAGATTTCAGTCAGCGACTTTCTTACGCTTGTTGCACCTTACGACTGGCATCTGACGCCGGTTCCGTGGTGCGCGGAAGGTTTCTGGATTGAGCGAGAAGACGAAGAAAGCCTGCCATTGGGTAGCACCGCAGAACATCTAAGCGGTCTGTTTTATATTCAGGAAGCCAGTTCCATGCTGCCGGTTGCCGCGCTGTTCGCTGACGGTAATCAACCCGACCGCATTATGGATGTCGCCGCCGCACCGGGGTCAAAAACCACTCAAATTGCCGCGCGTATGGGCAACCGTGGCGCCATTCTGGCGAACGAATACTCCGCCAGTCGGGTGAAAGTACTGCATGCCAACATCAGCCGCTGTGGTATTAGCAACGTGGCGCTCACGCATTTCGATGGCCGGGTATTTGGTGCAGCGTTACCTGAATGCTTCGATGCGATTTTGCTTGATGCCCCCTGCTCCGGTGAAGGTGTGGTGCGTAAAGATCCCGACGCTCTGCGCAACTGGACGCCAGAAAGCACCACCGGCATTGCCGATACCCAACGCGAGCTTATCGCCAGCGCGTTTCATGCCCTGCGCCCAGGCGGCACATTGATTTATTCGACCTGCACATTAAACCGTGAAGAGAATCAGCAGATTTGCCAGTGGTTACTCGACGAGTGGCCCGATGCAGTTGAAATCGCGCCGCTCAATGATTTATTCCCTGAAGCCAGTAAAGCGATTACAGCGGAAGGTTATCTGCATGTATTCCCACAAATTTATGATTGCGAAGGTTTTTTTGTCGCACGCCTGCGCAAAACGGCATCAATCGAAGCGCTCCCGGCACCGGGTTACAAAGTGGGTAAATTCCCCTTCATCCCGCTGCATGGCAAACAGGCAGCAGAAGTGAAAGCTGCCGCAAAACAATCAGGGATTGCCTGGCAAGATGATCAACAGCTTTGGCTGCGCGATAAAGAAATTTGGTTATTTCCAAAAGAAATTATCCCGCTATTCGGCCAGGTGCGCTTTTCTCGCATTGGTTTACGCCTTGCCGAGCAATACAACAAAGGCTACCGCTGGCAGCACGAAGCCGTGATTGCGCTGGTGACGGGAGACTCCCCACTTGCATTTGCGCTCACCGAATTTGAAGCGGATGAATGGTATCACGGGCGCGATATTTACCCTGATGAGTCCCCTTCTCTCAACGAAGTGATTGTCACTTATCAAGGGCAACCTCTTGGACTGGCAAGAAAAGTCGGCTCACGCCTGAAAAATAGCTATCCGCGAGACCTGGTTCGTGATGGGAAATTGTTCGCTCACAAAGGCTGAGCGCAATAAAAAATAATCGCCATGTCATTTGCAGTTTTCGCACGGTTGTCTACGCTCTAAATTGGGTGATCTCACTGGTCATACCACATGTATCCGGACCCAAGGAGAGCGAGATGACGAAAACAAACGTACGAATAGGCATCTTCGAAATTGATGATGCTGAATTACATGGCGAGCAACAGGGGGATCGAACGTTAAGCATCCCTTGTAAATCAGACCCGGACCTGTGCATGCAACTTGATGCCTGGGATGATGAAACCAGCATACCCGCCGTCTTAGATGGCGAACATTCCGTGCTTTACCGTCAACATTACGACCAGAAATCTGATGCCTGGATCATGCGCCTTGCCTGATTCAAAATGAACCCGTCGCTCAGGCGGGTTAATTAAGTGGTCTGATTACCCCTCTTCCCGTGACTTCTCCTACAATTAAGCCAAACGGTGCAACTCAGAGGCACGAATGTTTGCGTTGGTTTTGTTTGTTTGCTACCTGGACGGTGGCTGTGAAGATATTGTGGTGGACGTTTTTAACACGGAACATCAATGTCTGTTCGCTATGGATGAGCAACGGATCCGCTATGGTGGATGTTTCCCGGTCGAAGACTTTATTGATGGCTTCTGGCGGCCGGCTCACGAGTTTAGTACGTTGTAGCGCACTGGGTTTATCGTGAAAGGAATGACTGTTTACTGAACCTGAACCATCGTAAGTTTATTACCAAAGACAGCGCCGGTATCAATATAGAATTGATTGTGGAAATGACTGACTTCTTTCAGCGGCGTATGTCCAAAGTAGAACTCATCGGCCCCGTCAATATCTGCCCCTCCCCCACGTAAATTTTCATTTAGCCGTGAACGGCTCCAGACTAGCAAATGCTCGTCTACCGGTTGGTTCCAGCGGTACTGCGAAGCGGGATAATCTGCGTGAGCAATAACCAACAACTTCCCCCGGGTGTGGAGTTCAATCACCAATGGTAGCTCACGACAATGTAATAAGGCTTGCTGCACCTTTTGCTGAACCTGTTCAGGCAATTCCTGATACCAGTTCCCGCCATTTATTTGCCAGAGCATCCCTTCACCTTCGTCGAGTGCTTCAAGGGCCATCGCTTCGTGATTGCCTTTCACCGCTCTGAACCATTTGCTATCAAGCAATGCCAGACAGCCAGGGCTGTTAGCTCCCCTGTCGATAAGATCCCCCACCGAGATGACCAGATCCTGGTGGTAATCAAAATGTTGGTGTTTAAGTTGGCTGATGAACTCGGAAAGACAGCCGTGCAAATCACCGACAATAAATACATGCCGCCAGTTCTCACCGTCAATTCGCTGATACATTCCGCCTCCGCACTGGTTGTTTATTACTCAATTATAAACCAGTGCGCGGCTATGGTTAGCGTGTCGGGCGAATGAACATTTTGATTTGCTTGCCGTGGTAATCGACGTTGTGTTGAAACTGGAAACCAAATCGTTCCGCAAGATGGATGGAACGCAGATTATCGTTATCTACAATACAGCAAACTGGCGTGGAAAATTCACGGTCCGCCCAGTGTAAAATCGCGGCTAAGGCTTCTGTGGCATAGCCTTTCCCGTGTACTGAGGGAATTAAAGTCCAGCCCGCTTCCGGAAACTCAAGTTCTGGAGTCAGTTCCCGATGCGCATTCTGAAAACCAAACGCACCGACATAACGCTCGTTATCTTTTTCAAATACCCCCCAATAACCATATCCAAGAGCCTGCCAGTGGCCGATATAGCGTAATAACCGACTCCACGTCATTTCCGGCCCTTGCGGCTGGCCGCCTCCGATAAATTTAACCATTTCCGGGTCAGCCCAGCAGGCGGCTAAATCAGGAAAATCATCCAACGTAAAATGACGTAAAACCAAGCGTTCAGTTTCCAAACGGGGTGCTGCGATAACCATGCTCACGACCTTAACTTTATGACTGATTAAACATTTTCAATATTCTGCCAACATAAAATAAAAAAGGCTGCATTCAATGCAGCCTTTATAGGATGTGATACGAGTTATCTGGCAAATTTCTCCGCTTCTTCAAGCGTTTCAATATGGCTTACACCTAAGAGTACGGTGGTAATCAAACCCACGATGTACCCCACCAGTTTACTATTGAGGATCAGTTTCAAACTTTCTGGCACCTCCGTTTCACTCTGGGACTAACACTAATCTAGCAGTCCCTTCATGATAAAAGTAACGGCAGATTCACACTTTTGTCATCTAATACTCATAGCGTCAGATTTTTCCGCTCAATCGTGCGTGGAAATCGCTACTGCGTAAGTCCAGACCAACAATATCCACTTTGCTTTCATAGCGTTGATAGCGCGTTTCGATTGCATCCAGTACCGCGACGGTAGAGACATCCCAAATTTGCGCCTGAGATAAATCAATAATCACTTTTTGTGGGTCGTCTGCATAACGAAAATGTTCAAACAAATCGTTGCTGCTGGCAAAAAACAGCGGGCCGGTCACTGTATAACGGACAGAATGTCCGTCATCTGACAACGTTCTATCTGCACGCACCACATGAGCGATACGGCGAGCAAACAAAATCATGGCAAAAATAACACCACCCACCACACCCAAAGCCAGGTTTCCAGTTGCAACTGTCACGGCGACAGTCGTTACCATCACCAGCGTTTCCGGGAGCGGTATCCTTTTTAATGTGGCAGGTTTAACGCTGTGCCAGTTAAGTGTTTTGACGGCAACAATCACCATGATGCCAGCCAAAACCACCATCGGGATCTTCGCCATCAGCTCACTTAGCCCTGTGACCAACAACAGCAAGACCAGTCCCGCTGCCAGGGTTGAAACTCGTGTGCGCCCTTTCCCCAGTTCCACGTTAACCATGGTCTGGCCAATCATCGCGCAACCCGCAATGCCACCATAGAAGCCTGCAAAAATATTCGATACGCCTAATCCCCAGCATTCACGACGCTTGCTCGAAGGGGTATCGGTCAGTTCATCGACCAGTTTGGCCGTCAGCAAAGACTCCATTAAGCCGACAAAAGCGATGCTTAAGGCGCACGGCCAGATAATCCGCAAAGTGTCGAGATTGAGCGGCACTAAAAGCTCGGTTAAACCAGGCAAGCCAGCAGCCATCGGCCCGGATTCCCCCACCGTTGGCACGGAGAACCCCATCCCGATACACAAGGCGGTAATCACCAGAATGGCCACCAGCGGAGAAGGAACCATTTTAAACACGCGCGGGAGGAACAGCACGATGATCAATGTGAGCGCAAACAGCCCCCAGACAAGCGGTTCATCCCCCCAAATGTGCGGCATCTGAGCGAAGAAAATCAGAATACCTAGGGCATTCACAAAGCCTGTCATCACTGAAAGCGGGATATAACGCATCATGCGTGCAAGGCCAGTGACCCCAAACAAAATCTGTATTAGGCCGGCCATCAGCACGGCAGGAAAAATATATTCGACCCCATGCTGATGCACCATTGGCCCGATCACTAACGCGACTGAACCCGCAGCGGCTGTCACCATCGCGGGGCGGCCTCCGAGGAATGACATCGAAATACACAATACGATGGAGGCGACCAGGCTAACTTTTGGGTCAACACCGGCAATCACCGAAAATGAAATGATCTCCGGCACCAGTGCCAGAGCGGTGACTATCCCCGCGAGGGATTCACGTGCCAGGAGCCGTGGACTACGCACTACATAGGCGAGAGAATTTTCCCGGCGATGTGCTTCTGTTTGAGTTGTGGTCATAATTTCGTCTTTGCAGGTTTATTTTAATAGTGGTTCATTTTGAACCGGCGTGATTGTACAGAGAGGATAGTAAGGATGCTAATTAATGTGATCTCTATCTCTTTGCGAGCCCTAGTGCTTCGCACAGAATTGCGATGGATTAAAAGCGTTGATGACAGTCCAGAAAATTACACGGCAAATAGTAAAAATGGATAATACCTGTACGACTATTATTAGGAATCAAACATCAAAAACATTATAGTATCGACAGCCATTTCTAATTCTCTATAAAATCATTCATTTTTAGCCATTTTAATTAATGGAGGTTTTCTTTTGTTTAGTCATTTGACTTATTGTAAATCGATTGGTGCTTTTTTGTTGGCAGGCATAGTGCTATTTAGTGAAAATGCTATTGCCGACCCGGTGCTGGATAAAATACTTAACACTCATAATATCAGGCTCGCATGGGTTGATAACACCAAACCTATTTCATGGCTGTCAAATGGAAAACCCGCTGGCATGGCGATAGATATCTGCCTGGATGTAGTCGAAAACCTAAAGCAGCGTTACAAAACGAATATTAATGTCACGTGGGTGAAAGTCGCTACTGCCGCCCGTTTTCAAGTTATAGCGAACAACCAGGCGGATATCCTTTGTGCCGTTGCCGCTAACACCGGGCAACGTGACAAATTAGTGAGTTTTTCTACCCCCTGGCTTTATACCAAAATGAATTACCTGACTAAAAAAGAAAATAACATTAGTAATAAAGAAATGTTGGCAGGACATACTGTAGGCGTCATTAGTGGTGGGACATCCGCAATCATGCTGGCAAAAATGAACCAACAATTTAATTACTCTATTTCCGTTAAATTAGTCAGAGACTTTAGCGAAGGATTTAGTTTACTTGCCGATGACCATATTACGGCATTTGTTACTGATGATATTATCATTCGTGGGAAACTGGTTGATATTCCAGACAGAGAAAAGTATCAAATGAATCCCGAAGGTTTTGGTGAAACATTATCCTACGGACTGGTTGTCGCAAAAGATGCATATAATATGAAAGATATTATCAATGAAGATATAAAAGCGATATTTACCTCCGGGCGATTCGATAAATTATATAATAAGTGGTTTATGTCTCCAGTCTCCCCTTCTGGCGGAAGTGTCCAGCAACCCATGTCTGAAAATCTCCTCGAGCAAGAAAATCGCTTACTGAATACACAAGATAACTCGGCTCAGCAGTAACGCTGATGCCGCAGTAAACTTTCCAGGCCAGTTCCATATGTTAAAGAATGATATTGGCTAGAAAATTAGATATTTGGAAAATATCGAGAAGGCTTTCACCTAAAAATCTCCGGTTATCACCCAAAAAAATGACCGAAAAGTGTTTGGATTCGCGGGAAAAGCAGTTTATGTTGTTATGGGTCTGTTACGAAAAACCCAGGAGACTGAAAGTGAAGTTTTGGTCTTTCTTGGGTAAACACCGCTAAGCGGTTGTTTTAAATGACAGATAAAAAAAGACCGAATACGATTCCTATATTCGGTCCAGGGAAATGGCTCTTGGGAGAGAGCCGTGCGCTAAAAGTTGGCATTAATGCAGGCAGACTTCGCCTTGCCTTCTAAGAATAGATTACCGGCGCAGCTTTTCCAGTCCGGCGCAAAAGTGTTCGGAAAAAAACTGTGTTACAGGTGACATTTTAGATTAAAACCGCAATAACCGGGTTCCGGATATTGCGGTTTTTTATTATAGATGATGAGGTTAAGCAGGCTTAGTTACACAATTTTTCGGCGCGTTCAATAAATGGTGCAAGACTCTTTTTTTGCCCTGGTTGTTTAGGGTCGTCAATTTGAATCACTGAAATCGGCTGGCCGGTGGTTTTACCGCTGGTAACTTGCTGTTGCGCAATGTCATTTAGCGGGTATTGCATTAATGTACTTGGGTTGATTGCAAACAAGGCATGCCCCGGACGGCAACTGAGCATCACCTCTTCACGGTTAAACGCCCAGTTATCTTTACCTATTTCAAAACGGCTAACGGTGATAATTTGTGGTGCTGCAAAAGCACTGCTAGTGCAAGCCAGCATCAGCAAAGTCAAAATACTTTTTTTCATGATTCTCTCTTGAGCTAATAACGCGATCAGTACGGTTCCCAGGTTGCGAAAATGCTAACCGCAAGGATCACCGCCACGGATAAAATGACTTCCAACCAGGTTAATTGAATAAACCGTTTTGTTGCCGCCGGAGCGCGATTAAAGCGCGGTACCAAAAAATAGCGGTTATATAGGGCGATGATAACCATCACGGCAACAAAGACAACTTTCATCAGCAAGAAGCGCACATAGTCGCTATCCAGTGGCAACGACCAACCTAAAATCATCAGGCTGTTGACGACACCACTGAGCAATACCGCTGCAACCGCTAAATGCCCGTAACGAGAAAAACGCATCATCGCGGTGATCGCCTCACCTCGCCAGCGCGGCTTTTTCGCCATACGCATACACATCAGCAGCGGCAATAAACCACCAGCCCACCAGCCCGCGCTCAGTAAATGCACCGCATGATTCAGACGTTGCAAGCCGCCGACGAAACCTTCGCGCATCGCCGCATGGCCGACGCCCGCCAGTAAAATAAGTTGCGCTGCCGCAAGAATAAGTAACATGGCCTGCAGGGTACGTGGTTTGAGTAACAGCACCGCAACCGTCACCACGCCGAGTAGGATCTGCCATAACCAGACGGAGCCAAAGCGCGTGCCAAGAACTGCCAGCCAGACTTGCGGATTAATCGCATCTGGCCAACCGCTTCCCATCATTCCCGCCTGCGCACATAACAACATTACGGCGCTCAGCATTGTCATCCATACAGCGGATTGCCACAGCCATTTCAGCCTGCGAATGAGAACCGGTTTGAATGCCTTAGGGGCTAATAATGAGCATGAAATGGTACTGCCCAGCAGTACCATTAAGGCGGTGAAATGAATGAATCGCAGCGCGATATAAAGAGAGGGCAACATTCGGTTTATTTCACCGAGAAGTGGTAATTCCCTTTTGTCTTATGCCCATCGACCGACACGACATGCCAGTCGACCTGATAGTCACCCGGCTTCAGAGCTTCTTCAACAGGAACAATCAGCTGCTTCTCATCTTTTTCATTGCGCTTCGCAGTGCCCGTTTTTACCGCAGCTTGCTGTGGCCCGGTCAACGTGAGTCCGCTAAAATTCGCCTCAACACCTTCAGAGAAATTAAGGGTAATTGCCTGTGGTGAAGCCGTTACCGCAGCATCTGCCGCAGGATATTGATGTTTTAAATGCGCGTGTGCCAAGGCAGAGCCGGAAGCTGTGAGGGCGGTAAACAATGTAGCGATGGTTAAGAGACGAGTTCGAGTGAAAGCCATATCAACTATTCCTTTTTCTTATTCGAGACGGCAAAAGGATAACCTTGAGTGCTGGCTAAGTCGAGATGAGAACAGCTATCAATGATTGAATATTGCCGTAAAGGGTTGTCATCCACGGCAGCAACCAGTACCTTTGCGGCACAAAACAGGAGGCCGATATGAACCACAATCTTGCTGAATTACCCCAGGACGAAATGGATAAGATCAATGTTGATCTTGCTGCTGCAGGCGTTGCCTTTAAAGAGCGTTACAACATGCCAGTTATTGCCGAAGTTGTTGAGCGCGAACAGCCGGCGCATTTGCGAGATTGGTTCCGGGAACGTTTGATTGCACACCGTCTGGCTTCCGTTAATCTGTCACGACTTCCATACGAACCTAAAGTGAAATAAAAATCCGCTGCCTTAAACTTCCTGACAAAAATGGTGTTAAGATTTTTCTCGGTAAAAGACTGAGAAACACAGGAATTACCTGTTTAGGCCATAGGATGATGGCCGTTGGGTAGATTGATTAAGGAAGAACGTATGCCTGTCTGGAATGTTGCAGCGGCGCAGTATGGCGCCACCCTCGATGACCTCGACTCGAATATCTCACATCATTTAGAATTTATCCGGTGTGCTGTACGCGAACAAATTGACCTTCTGATTTTCCCAGAGCTTTCTCTCACCGGATTCAATATAGAAAATCACCACGCTTGCTCCCTTCCCTTTACTGATGAACGCCTTAACCCTTTGCAAAATGCAGCCGTAGAACACCAAATGACCATTGTGGTGGGTTTACCTTTGCAATGCGAAAAAGGCGTTACGGCTGGTTCGGTTGGTTTTTTGCCCGATGGTTCCCGCGTTGCATGTTGTAAACCTACCAGCAACGATATGGACCTGCCCGGACAACACACACCCTTAGTCGGCTTACATAACCGTAGTGTGGCGATGGGCTTTAGCACCGGCAGTGATGAAGAAACCTGGCCGCGCAGTGCAGCTGAAATGGGGGCGAGTCTTTATGCCACCGGAAAATTCATCAACGAAATCAGCTACCAACAAGACGAAATGTATTTGCAGCGTTGGGCGCATAAGTACAATTTGCCGGTATTACTGGCAAATCATGCCTGGTCGGATGGGAAATATCGTTCAGCCGGGCGTAGCGCATGTTGGGACGATCGCGGCGAATTAGTGGTTCGTGCCGACCATGGCGAGTTGTTAGCTGTCGGTCGTCGTGACGCAAAAGGTTGGCATGGAGAAATCATTCCATTACGCTAGCGTATTAATGAAATCAGCAAAGATGTGATGGAGTCAGTATGCTGCGCATTATTGATACGGAAACCTGTGGCTTGCAGGGCGGCGTGGTAGAAGTAGCATCCGTCGATATCGTCAACGGCGAGATAGTGAATCCGATGAGCGATCTGGTGCGTCCGGATCGCCCGATCAGCCATCAGGCCATGGCAATCCATAGAATTACTGAAGATATGGTGGCGGATAAACCGTGGATTGAAGATGTGATCCCCCGTTACTACGGCAGCCCCTATTACGTTGCGCATAACGCCAGTTTCGACCAGCGAATGTTGCCTGAATTGCCCAATAGCGAGTGGATTTGTACCGTGAAACTCGCGCGCCGCTTATGGCCGGGAATTAAATACAGCAACATGGGTTTATACAAATCACTCAAACTTGAAGTGGAAACCCCGGCCGGACTTTATCATCACCGGGCACTGTTTGATTGCTACATAACCGCCGCGTTACTGCTGCGGATTATGGATGAATCAGGCTGGGAGCCTGAGCAGATGGTGACGATTACTGGCCGCCCGGCATTGGTTTCCACCATGGCGTTTGGCAAGTATCGTGGCAAACCGATTTCAGAAATCGCCGAGCAAGATCCGGGCTATTTACGCTGGATGTTAAATAACATCAAAGAATTAGCCCCGGACCTCAGAATGACGCTCAAACATTATCTCGAAAACTAAACACCGTTACCCTGGCAGCGTCCCCTGCGCCAGGGCAATCAGGAACGCATATTCCAACGCAACACCTTCGTAAGATTTAAATCGCCCCGATTTCCCGCCATGCCCCGAGTCCATATCGGTACATAACAACAGCAAATTATCATCGGTGCGCATTTCGCGCAGCTTCGCCACCCATTTTGCAGGCTCCCAGTATTGCACCTGCGAATCATGCAAACCGGTGGTGACTAACATATGCGGATAGGCTTGAGCGGTGATTTGATCGTAAGGGCTGTATTGTTTGATGTAGTGATAATATTCCGCATCCTGAGGATTCCCCCACTCTTCAAACTCCCCGGTAGTCAAAGGAATCGACTCGTCCAACATGGTAGTGAGCACATCGACAAATGGCACCTGCGCCACAACGCCATGGAACAACTCAGGGCGCATATTGATTGCCGCGCCGACTAACAGGCCACCTGCGCTTCCTCCCATCGAATAGAGCAAGTTTTCATCGCCATATCCCAACTTCAATAACGCATCACAGACGTCGAGATAATCGTTGAAGGTGTTCATTTTTTTCAGGTACTTGCCATCTTCGTACCACTGTTGACCCAGTTCACCGCCACCGCGCACATGGGCGATCGCAAACACAAAGCCGCGATCTAACAGGCTCAGACGACTGCTACTGAAATCAGCGTCCATACTGCTGCCGTATGAACCATAGCCGTAAACCAGCAACGGGTTTTTACCGCGCTGGAAATGTTCGCGATGGTAAACCAGGGAGACCGGCACCTGCACGCCATCACGCACCGTTACCCACAAATGTTCGCTTTTGTAACGGCTGGACTCAAACCCTGCGACTTCGGTCTGTTTTATTACCCGCCGTTCGCCGGTATCCATATCGAGTTCAAACAGGGTATCAGGCATTGTCATTGACGAATAACCGTAGCGTAGCCGTGAAGATTCCGGCTCGGGATTATGCCCAAGCCAGGTCACGTAAGCTGGGTCGTCAAAAGCAATACCGGTCACTTCACGCGTTTTGCGGTTGATTTGCCGCAGGCTGGTCAGCCCTTGTTGGCGCTCCTCAACCACCAGCCAGTCGGTAAATAATGTGAACCCTTCCAGCATGACGTTTTCACGCGGCGGGATCAGCACTTCCCACTGACTTTCATCGCGCACTTTACTGCGATACAAACCAAAGTTTTTACCCTCGCGATTGGAGCGCAAATAGAAGTTATGTTGGAAGTGATCAAGCGTGTACTCATGATCTTTGCGGCGCGGGGCAAAACTTAAAGGCTGCGCATCCACCAGCTCGGCATCTAACAGCAGCACTTCACTGGTCGTGGCGCTTCCCAGATATATGAGGATGAAATGCTTCGAGGTGGTTTTATGAACGCTGACATAAAACATCTCGTCTTTTTCTTCATAAACCAATTGGTCCTCAGAAGATGGATGCCCCACGGTGTGCCGCCAGACCTGATACGGCAACAGCGTTTTGGGATGTTTTCGCACGTAGTAAAGCGTTGCGGAGTCATTAGCCCAGACAAAACTGCTGGAGACGTTTTCCAGCACCTCCGGGTACCAGTTCCCGGTTTCAAGATTGCGGAAACGCAAACCATACTGGCGGCGGGACAGGAAATCCTCCGCCAGCGCCATCACCGTATTGTCGGGTGTAATGCTCATTCCACCCATGGTGTAAAATTCGCTGTGGGCAGCACGGCGATTGCCATCAACCAGCGTACTCCACTCATCCCATTCGGCAGAAACCGCAGACTGGCGCTGATAAATCGCGTATTCATTCCCGGTTTCAAAAATCTGACGATAACGATAGCCATTTTGCGTATAGGGCGCGGAGATATCTCGTTGCGGGATACGGTCGATCATCTCTTTGAGCAGGCGTTCCTGTAACGCCTGTTGGGTGCTCATCACCTGATGACCGTAATCATTTTCCTGATGAAGGTAATCAAGTACCTGCGCATCACCACGCTCGTCGTCGCGCAACCAGTAATAGTTATCGACGCGGGTATCACCGTGCATAGACAGGGTGTGGGGGATTTTTTTTGCTTTTGGTGGCATGTCATTTTTCTTTTTGAGTTAACACCCTGTAAGGGTGGCAAATTCAGACAGCCTTGCAAGCGTAACGTGGGATTTTGCGGAAAATGCCGGGATTATCCCGGCAGGTTGAGTTTCTGTTGCTTAATATCTTGTTCGATACCTTCACGTACATCTTGCGGGATTTTTAACGCATCGCCTAAAGCATTCAGATAACTGCGCTCCATAAAGTGGTCGATGTCGATTGCCGCGCAGCTAAGGAAGTAAAGTTCTAATGCTTCTTCTTCGTTATTAACGCCTTGCACCAGCCGCTGAGGATCAAGCGGTTGATCGATAGCCTGTTGAATCAGGTTGCGGCCCTGGCCTTCAATGCCTGCATCACGCAGTTGCTGATCGATAATCTGACGTTCTTTATCGTCGATGTGCCCGTCACTTTTAGCGGCAAAAACCAGCGCCATGACCAGGCGCTGCGTGCGCACATCAACCGGAGATTGTTGCTGTCCGAATTGTGGTTCACCCTGATGGGCTTCACGAACGCGGTCTTTGTATTTATTCCACAACACGCTTCCGGCAACCGCACCACCACCTGCCAGTAAGGCGCTGGTGCCGTATTTAGTCAGTAACTTACGCGATGATTTGCTCGCCAGTAATAAACCCGCCAAACCACCCAGAGCACCCGGCACCAGTAATTTACTTAGCCCCTGCGAACCATTTCCCTGAGGATTACCAGAGGATTGATTCTGGCCTGTATGATTTTGTACGGATTGTGTAGCTTGCCCCAGCATTGACTGAAGCTGCTGTAACCAGTTGCTCATAAGAGACACCCTTTATTAGGAACCTAACATCTGAGGTTAAGCGAAAGGCTGTCAAGAAGTGTCTGATAAGGCTAAAGATGAGAAAAGAACCGCGCCGGTAGCCCGACGCGTGCGAACTCAGGCCGCTTTGGTGCGCTTGCGAGGATGCTCAGCCACCTTATCGTCAGGAGCAGCTTCCTCAGAAATCACTTCGTCGCCAGATGTTTCGTCAGCCGCATCCGTCGTTTCAAGCTCTGGCAATTTGCCGCTTCTCAGCACTGTAGAGAGCACATCTTTATTTTCTGCCATCCACATCGCCAGCACATCACCTTGCCCTTCTTCAAGTGCAACCGGGCTATGTGTGAGCCATTCACCCAGGACTTCAGCAAGATCGAGCATTTTGTCATAGGCGTCTGCATCTTTTTTACTGGCAAAAGACATTTTTTCTTGCCCCTCTCGTACCACAACGTATTTGATTTCAACCGCCATTTTGCAGCTCCGTTTAACTGTTTATTTAAACAGTGTAATGATATTAACCCTGTATCGCAAGCGGGGAAAAAAACTGCGTACGCAAACGTTTTCGTTTATAATCCGCCGGTCTATTTTTCTCCGTTCGGGTATACATATTATGTCAATTTTGGGAACAGCGCTTCGTCCTTCGGCGACTCGTGTGATGTTGTTAGGATCAGGTGAATTAGGAAAAGAAGTGGCGATTGAGTGTCAGCGCCTTGGGCTGGAAGTGATTGCCGTAGACCGCTACGCCGATGCGCCTGCGATGCATGTCGCGCACCGCAGCCATGTCATTAATATGCTGGATGGCGCAGAGCTTAAAAAGCTGGTTGCCAGAGAAATGCCTGATTTCATCGTTCCCGAAATTGAAGCGATTGCCACCGATATGCTGGTTGAGCTTGAGCAGCAAGGCCAGCGTGTGGTGCCTTGCGCCAGAGCCACACAACTGACGATGAACCGCGAAGGTATTCGTCGCCTGGCCGCGGAGGATTTAACTCTTCCCACCTCCAGCTACCGTTTTGCCGACAGCGAAGCGGCGTTCTTAAAAGCCGTTGAAGAAATCGGCCTGCCTTGCATCGTTAAACCAGTAATGAGTTCTTCCGGCAAAGGGCAAAGTTTTATCCGCACAGCAGATCAGTTAGCCAAAGCATGGGCCTACGCACAAGAAGGCGGCCGAGCTGGCAAAGGCAAAGTGATTGTCGAAGGCGTGGTGAATTTTGATTTCGAAATCACTCTGTTGACCATTAGTGCCGTCGATGGCGTGCATTTCTGCGCCCCGGTTGGCCATCGTCAGGAAGATGGCGATTATCGCGAATCCTGGCAGCCACAAAAAATGAGCGACGTTGCTTTGACTCGTGCTCAGGAAGTCGCTGAGAAAGTCGTAAAAGCGTTGGGCGGCTACGGGCTGTTTGGCGTTGAGTTGTTCGTTTGCGGTGATGAAGTTATTTTCAGCGAAGTCTCCCCTCGCCCACACGATACCGGCATGGTGACGCTGATTTCCCAGGACTTGTCAGAATTTGCATTGCATGTCCGCGCTTTCCTCGGCTTGCCAATTGGTGATATTCGCCAGTATGGTCCCGCAGCTTCTGCGGTCATTCTCCCGGAATTATCCAGCGACAACGTTCAGTACGGCAATGTGGGTGCTGCGGTAGGTGCGGGTTTGCAGGTACGTCTGTTTGGTAAACCGGAGATTAACGGCAAGCGTAGGATGGGTGTTGCACTGGCAACGGGTTCCAGCGTGGAAGATGCCATTGCACGTGCTATTGCAGCAACCAAAGCGGTGATCGTTAAAGGATAAAAAAAACCCCGCTCAATTGAGCAGGGATTTTAATAACACAAATCATTCGAGTCGTAGGAAGGCGGCAAGAGAACGAATCCCCGGGAGCATAGATAACTATGTGACCGGGGTGAGTGAACGTAGCCAACGCATCTACGGCTCGAAGAATGAAGTCTTATTTAGCGCCTTCGACAGCTTCACGGGCCAGAGTAGTGATGCGATCGTAATCGCCAGCTTCCAGCGCATCAGCCGGAACCAACCAAGAACCACCGATACACAGAACGCTTTTCAGCGCCAGGTAGTCACGGTAGTTTGCCGGTGTGATCCCGCCAGTTGGGCAGAAACGAACCTGAGAGAATGGGCCTGCGATAGCTTGCAGCGCTTTGGTGCCGCCATTTGCTTCAGCCGGGAAGAATTTGAATTCTTTCAAGCCGTAGTCCAGGCCCAGCATCAGTTCAGAAACAGTGCTGATACCCGGGATCAATGGAATGGAACCTTCGGTAGCTGCTTTCAACAATGGCTCAGTCAGGCCTGGGCTGATGGCGAACTGCGCGCCAGCTTCGGTCACTTCTGCCAGTTGCTCTGGGTTCAGAACGGTACCCGCACCAATAATCGCTTCTGGTACTTCTTTAGCGATAGCGCGAATTGCGTCCATTGCACATGGAGTACGCAGAGTCACTTCCAGAACGCGCACGCCGCCAGCAACTAATGCTTTAGCCATCGGTACTGCGTGTTCCAGTTTGTTAATTACGATAACCGGGACAACCGGTCCTGTTTTCAGGATCTGTTCCGCAGTAGTTTTCCAGTTTTTCATCTCAAGCCTCTTCAACCAACTTTATAATTCGTTTCCAGCGCAGCAAGTGCTACATCCGGTCCTTAAAATTTAATGCAGGTCGCGCCCTGTTCCGCGCCAGATAACTGTTCGCGTAACGCGCTAAATAGTTCACGGCCGGTACCAACACGATCCGCGCTGAGATCCGGGTGATATGCAGTGCGTTTTTCAAGCTCGGCATCATCGACCAGCAATGTCAGTTCACCCGTTTGACCGTTGACGCGAATCATATCGCCATCACGGACTTTTGCCAGCAGCCCACCATCATACGCTTCTGGGGTAACATGGATTGCAGAGGGCACCTTACCTGAAGCACCCGACAGCCTTCCATCAGTGACTAACGCTATTTTGAAACAGCGGTCCAATAATACCCCAAGTGGCGGCATAAGTTTATGTAATTCTGGCATGCCGTTCGCTTTTGGCCCTTGATGACGGACAACTACCACGCAATCACGGTCAAGCAGGCCTGCTTCGAAGGCCGGTAATACGTCATGCTGGCTTTCAAAAATCACCGCTGGCGCTTCGATAACCTGGTTTTCTACAGGGACAGCAGACGTTTTCATCACGGCTCGACCCAGGTTGCCGCTAAGTACTTTTGTACCGCCATGTTTTGAGAAAGGCTTATCGAAGGTGGCGATAACATCAGTATCGAGTGCGGTAGTTGCACCTTCACGCCAGGCCAGTTGGCCGTTATCCAGCCATGGCTCCATGGTGTAATGATGCAGACCGAAGCCCGCGACAGTGTTCACGTCTTCGTGCAACAAACCGCCTTTGAGCAATTCGCGCATCAGCACAGGAACACCACCGGCAGCCTGAAAGTGGTTAATGTCAGCCGGGCCGTTTGGATACAACTTCGCCAGCAACGGCACCACATCTGAAAGGTCGGAGAAATCATCCCAGTTGATGATAATGCCCGCTGCACGCGCCATCGCCACCAGGTGCATGGTGTGGTTGGTTGAGCCGCCTGTCGCCAGCAACGCAACAATGCCGTTGACCACGACTTTCTCATCAATCATTTTGCCGATGGGCATCCACTCGTTGCCGTTTCCGGTCAGACGAGTGACCTGGCGTGCAGCGGCGGCGGTTAATTCATGGCGCAGTGGCGCATCTGGGTGAACAAATGAAGAACCAGGCAATTGCATCCCCATAAACTCAACCACCATCTGGTTGGTATTGGCGGTGCCATAAAATGTGCAGGTACCCGGCGCGTGATAAGACGCCGCTTCTGATTCCAGCAATGCGAGGCGGTCAACTTTGCCTTCGGCATACAGCTGGCGAATACGCACTTTTTCTTTATTGGGTAAACCACTGGCCATTGGGCCTGATGGCACAAATACCGCCGGGAGATGGCCAAATGACAATGCTGCCATGGTTAAACCTGGGACGATTTTATCGCAAACGCCGAGGTACAACGCGCCATCGAACATGTTATGAGACAGGCCGATTGCGGTAGACATCGCAATAATTTCGCGGCTGAGCAATGACAGTTCCATGCCATCCTGCCCCTGGGTCACGCCGTCGCACATAGCGGGAACTCCGCCTGCAACTTGCCCTACCGCGCCAACCGAATGCAGCGCTTTACGAATTTGATCGGGATAGTATTCATACGGCTGGTGCGCGGAAAGCATGTCGTTATAGGAGGTGATGATCGCAATGTTGTTACGCAGCATACTTTTCAGCGCAGCTTTATCTTCTGGCTGACAGGCCGCAAAGCCGTGGGCTAAATTTCCACAGGCAAGCTCTGAACGATGTACGGTTTTACTCTTCGCTTTTTCAATTCTCGCCAGATAAGTTTCACGGGTCTCACGAGAGCGTTCAACGATGCGTTTTGTTACGCGTAACAAATTAGGATTCATAACAGTTCCTCAAAAAGTGGCTGCCGTCGCTTTGGGCAGGTGGTCGACGTTACCGGCTCTGTTTTCTTCTCGTGAGGCGGCAATCCGTACCATCAGGGCAAAATCGCTTCAGCTAGTGTAAATAAAAAAGCCCTGCTGGTGAATCCAGTCAGGGCTTTTAAATTAAAAAATTTGCACCACTTTGGTGTTAGATCATGTTACCGGTAAAATATGAATCATTTGTTACACGATTTTTGCCAAATCCGAGGAGTTTAATCTCCTAAATCATTCGAGTTGCATTGAGGCGGCGACGCAGCGAATCCCCAGGAGCTTACACAAGTAAGTGACTGGGGTGAGCGAGGAAAGCCAACGAAGAGGCAACTCGAAGGATGACGGAGATTTATTCGAACTCGTTCCACGAACGCCCATCACGGGTGATCATCGCAACTGAGGCAACTGGCCCCCAGGTACCGGCCTGGTACGGCTTCGGTGCATCGTTATCGGCAGCCCATGCTTCAGTGATGGAGTCGACCCATTTCCACGCTTCTTCTACTTCATCACGACGCACGAACAGTGCCTGAATCCCACGCATGGTTTCCAGCAACAGGCGCTCGTAAGCATCTGCCAGATGTGATTCGTTGAAGGTTTCGGAGTAGCTCAAATCAAGCTTAGTGGTTTGCAGGTTGTGCTTGTGCTCAAGCCCTGGAACCTTGTTAAGCACCTGAATATCCACGCCTTCATCCGGTTGCAGACGAATAGTGAGCTTGTTCTGCGGCAGATCCTGCCAGGAATCTTTAAACAGGTTTAAAGATGGGCTTTTGAAATAGACCACGACTTCAGAACATTTAGTCGGCAGACGCTTACCGGTACGCAGGTAGAATGGCACACCGGCCCAACGCCAGTTGTCGATATCTACGCGGATAGCGACAAAAGTTTCAGTGCTGCTGCTTTTGTTCGCCCCTTCTTCTTCCAGATAACCTGGGACTTTTTTACCTTGCGCAAAACCTGCGGAGTATTGGCCGCGTACGGTTTTCTCACGCACATTACTGCGATCGATACGGCGCAGAGATTGCAGGACTTTTACTTTCTCGTCGCGGATATGGTCAGCGGTAAGGTCTGATGGCGGAGACATGGCAATCATGCACAGAATTTGCAGCAGGTGGTTTTGAATCATGTCGCGCATCTGCCCGGCCTGATCAAAGTAACCCCAGCGCCCTTCAATCCCCACTTCTTCGGCCACAGTGATTTCCACGTGATCGATAGTTTTGTTATCCCAGTTATTCGCAAACAAGGAGTTAGCAAAACGTAGCGCCAACAGGTTCAGAACCGTTTCTTTACCTAAGTAATGGTCGATACGGTAAACCTGGCATTCCTCAAAATACTCACCAACCTGGTTGTTGATTTCCTGAGAAGTCGCAAGCGAAGTACCCAGTGGTTTTTCCATCACGACACGCGCAGGTTTAGCATTCAGCTTCGCCTTGCCCAGACCTTTACAGATTGCGCCAAAGGTATTCGGTGGCATCGCAAAGTAGTTGATGGTGACGCGATTTTGCTGATCGAGCATCTTACCGAGTTTGGTAAAAGCGGCAGTGTCGTTGACATCCAGATTGCAAAAATCCAGACGGCTGCTCAACTTGTCCCACAGGCTTTCGTCGATCTTTTCCTTCATGAAGGTTTCAATCGCTTCGCGCACAACTTTGGTATAAGCCTCTTTATCCCACTCAGCGCGGCCCACACCCAGGATGCGTGTATCCGGGTGGATTTGCCCCGCTTTTTCTAGCTGATACAGGGATGGCAGCAGTTTCCGACGCGCAAGGTCGCCTTTTGCACCGAAAATCACCAGGTCACATGCCTGAGCTGTCTGCGTTACCGCCATGTCTATTCTCCTCGTTTCAGGTATCTAGTACCGAGTCGCTCTTGTAATTTTATTACAGAACAATGTACTGCTTTTGATGAATCCAGGTAAGTCTTCAGGCATTATTTGATCGCATTCATGAGCAAGATTTGGCCACCAGTGCCATTTCACGGCGATGTATCGTGAATTTTCTGACGACTTGTTGTCGATGTCTATCGTGCCTAAAGTTAGACACTGATCATGTAATGAAAAAAAACAACATCATTACCCTGATTAACTTGCCCCTTCACGGAGTGGCAAGAGTATATTCTTGCTAAATCGTGCTGCGATTTCTCCAATTGCTGAAATCGACAAAATCCATGAGTGCCGGACACCTATGAATATGCTGGACAAAATCCAGTCCCAACTGGAACACCTTAGCAAATCAGAACGTAAAGTCGCAGAAGTGATTCTTACCGCACCACAAGATGCCATTCACTCAAGCATTGCCACCCTCGCCCGCAGTGCTGAAGTCAGTGAACCGACCGTCAACCGCTTCTGCCGCCGTCTGGAAACTAAGGGCTTCCCGGATTTTAAATTACATTTAGCCCAAAGTCTGGCGAATGGCACACCTTATGTAAACCGGAATGTTGACGAAGACGATAGCGTTGAAGCCTATACCGGCAAAATTTTCGAATCTGCAATGGCGAGTCTTGACCAGGTCAGGCAATCGCTGGATATGGCAGCGGTCAATCGCGCTGTAGATTTACTCACCCAGGCAAAAAAAATCGCCTTTTTTGGTTTGGGTTCCTCTGCCGCCGTTGCACATGACGCCATGAACAAATTCTTCCGTTTCAATGTCCCCGTCATCTATTCCGACGATGTCGTTTTACAGCGCATGAGCTGCATGAATTGCAGCGAAGAAGATGTCGTTGTCCTTATTTCGCACACCGGTCGGACAAAAAACCTGGTTGAACTTGCCCAACTGGCGCGGGAAAACGACGCCATTGTACTGGCGATAACGTCCGAAGGTTCGCCACTGGCTCGCGAGGCCACGCTTTCTTTATTACTCGACGTTCCTGAAGATACCGATATCTATATGCCAATGGTGTCACGACTGGCGCAGCTAACAGTAATAGATGTGCTGGCGACCGGTTTTACATTACGTCGTGGCGCAAAATTCAGAGATAACTTGAAGCGAGTCAAAGAAGCGCTCAAGGAATCGCGTTTTGATAAGGGTATGTTCGTCTCTGGCGAAAATACCTAAGTTTTTATAACAAAGCTGTAACTTTTTAGGTCATTCGGTTAAGTTGTTGTTTTGAAATTTTCAAGCACCCTGACTCACCGAATTTTTTGTTAACGCAACACCAAAGTTGTTTCAGTCAACGGAGTAATACATGTCCAGACGGCTACGTAGAACCAAAATCGTTACCACTTTAGGCCCAGCTACCGACCGCGACAATAATCTGGAAAAGATTATCGCTGCTGGCGCAAACGTGGTGCGTATGAACTTTTCACATGGCACCGCAGAAGATCATCAGATCCGTGCTGATAAAGTTCGTGAAATTGCCGCGAAACTGGGTCGTCATGTCGCTATTCTGGGCGATTTGCAAGGACCAAAAATTCGTGTATCCACTTTTAAAGAAGGCAAAGTCTTCCTTAATATTGGTGATAAATTCCTGCTTGATGCCAACCTGGGCAAAGGCGAAGGCGACAAAGAAAAAGTCGGTATCGACTACAAAGGTTTGCCTGCTGACGTCGTGACCGGCGATATCCTGCTGCTTGATGATGGTCGCGTTCAGTTAAAAGTCCTTGAAGTTCAGGGTATGAAAGTGTTTACAGAAGTCACCGTGGGTGGCCCGCTGTCGAATAATAAAGGTATCAACAAGCTGGGTGGCGGCCTGTCCGCTGAAGCGCTGACCGACAAAGACAAAGCCGACATTTTGACTGCGGCAAAAATCGGCGTCGATTATCTGGCGGTTTCTTTCCCTCGCTGTGGTGAAGACATTAACTACGCTCGCCGTCTGGCGCGTGATGCAGGTTGTGACGCGAAGATTGTTGCGAAAGTCGAACGTGCAGAAGCCGTTTGCAGCGAAGCCGCGATGGACGATGTTATCCTGGCCTCCGACGTAGTAATGGTTGCTCGTGGCGACCTGGGTGTTGAAATCGGCGATCCTGAGCTGGTCGGTATTCAAAAGACTCTGATTCGCCGCGCGCGTAAGCTGAACCGTGCGGTTATCACTGCGACTCAAATGATGGAGTCGATGATTACCAACCCAATGCCAACTCGTGCAGAAGTTATGGACGTAGCGAACGCCGTTCTGGATGGTACAGATGCGGTAATGCTGTCTGCTGAAACGGCGGCAGGTCAATATCCGGCTGAAACCGTTGCTGCGATGGCGCGTGTTTGCCTGGGCGCTGAGAAAATCCCAAGCATCAACGTTTCTAAGCACCGCCTGGACGTTCAGTTCGACAATACAGAAGAAGCCATTGCGATGTCTGCAATGTATGCAGCAAACCACCTGAAAGGTGTGACTGCCATCATCACCATGACCGAGTCTGGCCGCACCGCATTGATGACTTCACGTATCAGCTCCGGTTTGCCAATCTTCGCTATGTCTCGCCATGAGCGCACACTGAACCTCACCTCTTTGTACCGCGGCGTTACGCCTGTGTATTTCGACAGCACCAGCGACGGCGTTATTGCCGCAACCGATGCGGTCAATCTGCTGCGCGACAAAGGCTACCTGGTTTCTGGCGATCTGGTTATCGTTACCCAGGGTGATGTAATGAGTACCATTGGTACCACCAACACCACGCGTATTCTGTGTGTTGAGTAATTCATCCACAGCATAAAAGCAAAAGGGGCCGATTGGCCCCTTTATCATTTCTTATTCTTTATTTCTTAGGATACAACTCTTTACGCTGGTAGGGTTCGGTCTCCCCCTCTTTGCGGGTTTTAAGCAGTTTTAAAATCCAGGTGTACTGCTCAAGATTTGGTCCCACTAAAATTTCGACTTCTTCGTTCATGCGCCGGGCAATGGTGTTGTCATCGGCTTCAAGTAAATCATCCATCGGCGGGCGAATATAAATATCCAGACGATGCGTTTTCCCGTTGTACACCGGGAAAAGTGGCACTACCCGTGCACGCGACACTTTCATTAAACGCCCAATGGCTGGCAGTGTGGCTTTATAAGTCCCGAAGAAATCCACAAATTCGCTGTGCTCCGCGCCATGATCCTGATCGGGAAGATAATATCCCCAGTACCCCTGACGCACCGAGCTAATAAACGGCTTAATCCCATCGTTACGCGCGTGCAAACGTCCACCAAAACGACGGCGCACGGTATTCCACATATAGTCAAAAAGCGGGTTGCCCTGGTTATGGAACATCGCCGCCATTTTTTGGCCCTGGGACGCCAATAACATCGCGGGGATGTCTACGGCCCAACCATGCGGAACGAGGAAAATAACGTTCTCTTCGCGTTGTTTTATCTCTTCAATAATCTCTAAACCATGCCAGTCAACACGCGGCATGATTTTTTGCGGGCCTTTAATCGCCAGCTCCGCCATCATCACCATCGCTTGCGGGGCGGTGGCAAACATCTCGTCGATGACCGCTTCACGCTCTGCTTCAGGCATATCAGGGAAGCAATACAATAAGTTAATTTGCGCGCGACGGCGGGCACTTTTCCCAAAGCGTCCGGCAAGGCACCCTACTTTACCCAGTAGAGGATCGCGTAATGAAGGCGGTAACATTGCCAGTCCAGCGAACGCGCCAACGCCTAACCAGGCGCCCCAAAATTTCGGATGCAAGAAGGCGTTTTGAAATTCTGGAATGAACTCACTGTGACTTTTTTTTGCTTTTTCCATGCATATTCTCAGTACAGCATCAAATCATTGATGACATGAATTTGTAAGTATATTAGCGGGGTAATGCCCATCAGACAAAGAAAAAGCCGGTCACTGAGTACCGGCTTTTTTCACACAGCTTAATTAATTGAATCTAAGCTGTGGTGTAACTTCACGAACCTGCGCCAGATAATCACTACGATCTGAACCGGTTAGCCCTTCGGTACGCGGTAGTTTCGCGGTTAATGGATTGACCGCCTGCTGGTTAACCCACACTTCGTAGTGCAAATGCGGCCCAGTTGAACGCCCGGTATTTCCGGAAAGCGCGATACGATCACCACGTTTAACTTTTTGACCAGGCTGAACCAGCAGTTTCTTCAGGTGCATGTAACGCGTGGTATAAGTGCGACCGTGACGGATAGCAACAAAATAACCGGCAGCGCCGCTGCGTTTTGCCATCACCACTTCGCCATCACCCACTGACAGCACTGGCGTACCCTGAGGCATCGCAAAATCAACACCCTTGTGCGGAGCCACACGGCCCGTTACCGGGTTGAGGCGGCGCGGGTTAAAGTTTGACGAGATACGGAACTGCTTGGCCGTTGGGAAACGCATAAAGCCTTTAGCCAGTCCGGAACCGTTACGGTCGTAGAATTTACCGTCTTCCGCACGAATGGCGTAATAATCTTTACCACTGCTGCGCAAACGAACGCCGACCAGCTGGCTTTGCTCACGCTTTCCATCAAGCATTTCACGGGACATGAGGACAGAGAATTCATCGCCTTTTTTCAGTTTGCGGAAGTCCATCTGCCACTGCATAGCTTTGATAACCGCGCTGATTTCAGCACTGGTTAAACCGGCGTCTTTCGCACTGCTGACAAAACTGCCGCCAACCGTGCCTTTGAGCACATTATTGACCCACTCGCCTTGCTGCATTTCACTGCTGAGTTTGAAAGTACTGCCTGAACGGTCGTAAGTACGGGTTTCACGACGCGACATTTCCCACGTCATGCGCTGTAATTCGCCGTTATCGTTGAGCGTCCAGGAAATTTGTTGACCAATTTTCAGATTACGCAGGTCTTTATCCACTGCGGCAAGCTGGCCGATATCGCCCATATCAATGCCGTACTGGTTAAGAATGCTGCTAAGCGTATCCCCTGTGGAGACAACATACTCATGAACACCGGTTTCACCCGCTGTTTTATCATCGAGTTCATCTTGAGGGATGGTGTCATCTTCGGCGTCCGGGGACTGATCAAGCGGTTCACTGGCTTCAGGAAGTAACGAGCGAATCTCGTTTTTCTCAAGCTCAATGGTTTTGATAACGGGGCTGGCTTCAGGATGATAGACGTACGGTCGCCAGACAGCGACCGCAAGTGTAAGAACTGTAAGAGACCCCAGCATAACGCGATGGGGCCGGGACAAATTGTCGAATGCCAGGGCGACAGAGCGGGCTATCTGTTGCACGTATTCACTTCCTCACTATTCTCCTTTCAGGCAGCTCGCATACTGATTCGCAAGCCCGTTCAAAAACTGCATATAGCTGTCTTTGCCGAGCTTAACCTCAATCCCCAGCGGGTCCAGCGTTCCGGAACGAACGTTAGTGCCACGGGCAACGGCATTGATGACGGCTGGCCTGAATTGCGGTTCAGCAAAAACGCATACGGCTTTTTGCTCAACCAACTGTGTTCTGATGTCATGTAAACGCTGCGCACCGGGCTGAATTTCAGGGTTTACGGTAAAATGGCCAAGCGGCGTTAGACCGTAATGTTTTTCAAAGTAGCCATAAGCGTCGTGAAAAACGAAATACCCTTTTCCTTTGAGCGGTGCGAGCACGCTACCAACTTGCTTATCGATATTGGCTAATCCTAACTCGAAAGTCTGCAAGTTGGCGTCTAGTTTGGCTCTATTTTGGGGCATAAGTTCCACTAATTTATCGTGGATTGCAACCGCCGACAGCCGCGCTACCTCTGGGGAAAGCCAAATATGCATGTTGTATTCACCGTGATGGTGATCTTCGTCACTATTTTCGGCTGAATGGTCATGACCTTCATGGCCGTGGTCATCATCGTCGTCGCCTTTCATGAGCAACGGTTTTACGCCTGGCAAAGCCGCCAGTTGCACTTGTTTTTGTTCAGCTAATTGGCTGACTGACTTCTGCATGAAGGCTTCCATTTCTGGGCCGACCCACACCACTAAGTCCGCGCTTTGTAAGCGTTTTACATCAGATGGACGAAGTGCATAATCATGCTCAGAAGCACCGTCTGGCAGCAAAACTTCAGTTGGCGTGACGCCATCTGCGATTGCCGCAGCAATAAATCCTAATGGCTTGATAGAAGCAACAACGGCGGCCTGAGCCGGAGCGGCTGCGGCACCCAAAAATGCAGTTGTTAAAGCTGCGCAAAGAAATGAGTTTTTATGTAACATAATGCGACTTTTCATCGTTATGAATATGAGATGTGTGATATTATAACATCCGCTAACTTCTGCAACCCCTGAAATTGTCATGACAAATCTGGTATCACTGGAAAATATCTCTGTTTCATTCGGACAACGCCGCGTGCTGTCTGATATTTCGCTCGATCTCAAACCTGGCAGAATTTTAACGCTGCTGGGGCCAAATGGTGCAGGAAAATCGACGCTGGTTCGCGTGGTGCTGGGTCTGGTAGCACCGGATGAAGGTGTTATCAAGCGAGACCGCGATTTGCGTATAGGTTATGTGCCGCAAAAACTGCATCTCGATACCACGCTGCCGTTAACGGTGAGTCGATTTATGCGTTTACGCCCAGGCGTAAAAAAAGCAGATATTATGCCCGCGCTTAAACGCGTTCAGGCAGCTCACCTGATTGAAGCCCCAATGCAAAAGCTTTCCGGTGGTGAGAACCAACGTGTACTGCTGGCGCGCGCTTTATTAAATCAGCCACAGTTACTGGTGTTGGATGAACCCACCCAGGGTGTTGATGTTAATGGGCAACTGGCTCTCTATAACTTGATTGACCAATTGCGTCATGAGTTAAATTGCGCAGTGATGATGGTTTCCCACGACCTGCATTTAGTAATGGCAAAAACGGATGATGTGTTGTGTCTCAACCACCACATTTGCTGCTCTGGCACTCCGGAAGTGGTGTCGATGCATCCAGAATTTATTTCGATGTTTGGTGCGCGCGGTGCTGAGCAATTAGGGATTTACCGTCACCACCACAATCACCGTCACGATCTTACAGGACGTATTGTTTTGCGCAGAGGGAATGGCCAGCCATGATTGAATTGTTGTTGCCCGGCTGGCTTGCCGGGATTTTGCTGGCGTGTGCCGCTGGGCCATTAGGCTCGTTTGTTGTCTGGCGCAGGATGTCCTACTTTGGCGATACCCTCGCCCACGCTTCGTTGTTAGGCGTGGCATTTGGTCTGCTACTCAATATAAATCCGTTTTATGCGGTGATTGCCGTGACCTTAATGCTGGCTCTGGGTTTGGTGTGGCTTGAGAAGCGCCCGCATCTGGCACTGGATACGTTGCTGGGCATTATGGCGCACAGTGCCCTTTCTCTTGGCCTGGTGGTTGTCAGTTTAATGTCAAACGTACGCGTCGATTTGATGGCGTATCTGTTTGGCGATCTGCTCTCCGTGACAATGCCCGATATTATTTCTATTGCTTTGGGCGTCGCCGTGGTCGTTGGCGTGCTTCTCTGGCAGTGGCGAAATCTGTTGTCGATGACCATTAGCCCGGACCTGGCCCATGTTGATGGGGTTAATCTGCAACGCGTGAAGATGCTGTTAATGCTGGTAACGGCGCTAACTATCGGTGTGGCAATGAAATTTGTCGGCGCGCTGATCATCACTTCCCTACTGATTATTCCAGCGGCAACCGCACGTCGCTTTGCTCGTACACCGGAGCAAATGGCAGGTTTTGCAGTGATTATCGGGATGCTCTCAGTCACAGGTGGACTGACGTTTTCAGCGTTTTATGACACGCCCGCCGGGCCTTCAGTCGTGCTGAGTTCAGCGGTGTTGTTTGTGTTGAGTATGGCGAAGAAGCAAGCGGCTTAAAACAACCCTCATCCCAACCTTCTCCCTGAGGGAGAAGGAGATGGCGATTCATGGTAACGAGGGCGGCACAATCCCGAAGTGAGTCCAGGCTCTTGGTGTTGCCATTCGGCCACGAGGAGTACGTTGCAGGAAGCCCTGCTGAATCAAAAATGGCTCCAGCACATCTTCGATGGTTTCCCGTTCTTCCCCAATTGCAGCCGCAAGGTTATCCAGCCCCACCGGGCCACCGAGGAACTTGTCTATCACCGCCAGCAATAACTTGCGGTCCATATAGTCAAACCCTTCGGTATCCACGTTCAGCATATCTAACGCTTGCGAAGCAATGTCACCATTAATGGTGCCATCATGTCTGACTTCCGAAAAATCACGTACGCGGCGCAATAAGCGGTTAGCAATACGCGGTGTACCACGCGCTCGTTTCGCCACTTCGAATGCGCCCTCTTCGCTCATCTCAAGCCCCAGTACACTCGCGCTGCGGCCTACAATGTGCTGCAAATCAGCGACCTGGTAAAACTCCAGACGCTGCACAATGCCGAAACGATCACGCAGTGGCGAAGTCAACGAGCCTGCACGAGTCGTCGCGCCAATCAGGGTAAAAGGCGGCAAATCAATTTTAATCGAACGTGCCGCCGGGCCTTCACCAATCATGATATCGAGCTGATAATCTTCCATTGCTGGATACAGCACTTCTTCAACAACGGGCGATAAACGGTGGATTTCATCGATAAAGAGAACGTCATGGGGTTCAAGATTGGTCAGCATGGCTGCCAAATCCCCTGCTTTTTCCAGCACCGGGCCGGAAGTGGTTCGCAGATTCACACCCATTTCATTGGCGACAATATTCGCCAGCGTCGTTTTACCCAACCCTGGCGGGCCGAAAATTAACAGATGATCGAGCGCATCCCCACGCAGTTTCGCCGCCTGGATGAAAATCTCCATTTGCGATGTGACCTGCGACTGGCCGACATAATCCGCCAGGAAACGCGGGCGAATTGCGCGGTCAATTAACTCATCAGGGGTGATGGTGTCTGGCGATACCAGACGGTCTGCTTCAATCATCCTTTCTCTACCTCAGGGGCTTCAAAGTGCGGCACGGAGCGCTTCGCGGATCAGGGTTTCACAATCGGCACCCGCTTTGCCTACTTTGCTCACCATACGACTCGCTTCTTGTGGTTTATAGCCCAGCGATACCAGTGCGGCAACTGCTTCCTGTTCAGCGTCGTCAGTGACTCCACTTTCCGGTGCAGTCAATACCAGATCTGATGCCGGGGTAAACAGATCGCCATGCATGCCTTTGAAGCGGTCTTTCATCTCAACAATTAAGCGCTCGGCGGTCTTCTTACCCACGCCAGGCAGCTTAACCAGCGAGCCAATCTCTTCACGCTCGACGGCGTTCACAAACTGTTGTGCCGACATACCAGAAAGAATAGCGAGTGCCAGTTTCGGGCCGACGCCATTGACTTTAATCAGCTCGCGGAACAGCGTGCGTTCTTGTTTGTTATTGAAACCGTAGAGCAACTGCGCGTCTTCACGCACCACAAACTGGGTAAACACCACCGCTTCTTTACCGATTTCCGGGAGTTCATAGAAACAGGTCATCGGCATATGGACTTCGTACCCCACGCCACCGACTTCCATAAGTACCAGCGGCGGCTGTTTTTCAAGGATGATGCCTCTGAGTCGACCAATCACAATATGCTCCTGCGTTTAGCGGTTATGCCAAAAATTTTGCTTATCATATAAAAAAGGCTGGATGAATATCCAGCCATATTTATTTTAATCGTCCCCGCGACAAATTAAGCCGCGTATCGCTCATCTGCATCGAGTTCTGCGTCACGTGGCAATGCGTGATAGCAATTGCCAGCGCATCTGCCGCATCCGCTTGCGGATTCGCGGAGAGTTTCAGCAAGGTGCGCACCATATGTTGCACCTGGCTTTTCTCCGCACTACCGATGCCCACCACCGTCTGTTTTACCTGACGAGCAGCATACTCAAACACCGGCAAATCATGGTTTACGGCGGCGACAATCGCCGCCCCACGAGCCTGACCGAGTTTCAAAGCAGAATCTGCATTCTTCGCCATAAATACCGATTCGATGGCGAAATATTCTGGCTGGAACTGGGTAATAATTTCGCTCACCCCCGCGTAGATAAGCTTCAAACGCGAGGGTAAGTCGGTCACCTGAGTACGGATACAGCCGCTACCCAAATAGGTAAGCTGCCGTCCGGTCTGGCGAATAACGCCATAACCGGTGACGCGCGATCCCGGGTCAATACCGAGAATGATCGCCATTACAGAGTTGCCGCAACCTCGTCAGAGATCTCGCCGTTGTGATAAACCTCTTGCACGTCATCGCAATCTTCCAACATGTCGATAAGGCGCATCAGTTTCGGTGCAGTTTCTGCGTCCATATCCGCTTTGGTAGATGGGATCATAGAAATTTCTGCTTCGTCGGCTTTCAGGCCTGCAGCTTCAAGCGCGTCACGTACCGCACCCATTTCTTCCCATGCGGTGAACACGTCAATTGCGCCGTCGTCATAAGAGACAACATCTTCAGCACCCGCTTCCAGCGCCGCTTCCATCACGGTGTCTTCATCTTTGCCTGGGGCATAAGAGATAACACCTTTTTTGGTGAACAGATAAGCTACAGAACCGTCAGTTCCCAGGTTGCCGCCACATTTATTGAACGCGTGACGCACTTCTGCCACGGTACGGTTACGGTTGTCACTCAGACATTCAACCATGACCGCAGAACCACCCGGACCGTAACCTTCATAGATGATGGTTTCCATGTTGGTATCTTCATCGCCACCCACACCACGTGCGATCGCACGGTTTAAGGTGTCACGCGTCATGTTGTTGGATAACGCTTTATCAATCGCTGCACGCAGACGTGGGTTAGAACCCGGATCACCACCGCCCAGACGGGCTGCTGTTACCAGCTCACGGATAATTTTGGTGAAAATTTTACCGCGTTTGGAATCCTGCGCTGCTTTGCGGTGCTTTGTGTTGGCCCACTTACTATGACCTGCCATAAAAATATCTCCAAAATGGCTACCTGGCGGCAGCATTAATTACAAACTCTTCAATCGCCTGCCGGTTGCTCCACGACTTAGTCATAGCCGCCGCAGCTGGTGCGTCCGTCCACTCCCAGGCCAGATGTTCCGAAATGGTTATCTGGCGTTCGTTTGGCAGCGCAAGACAGAACCAATATTCTGTGTTGCGCGTAATGCCCGGCGCATAGCGATGACGCAAATGTGTAAAAATCTCGAATTCCACGCAGCGTTGGCAGTCATTCAAGGTCAGATGCTCTGACTCAACGTCGATATCGACCTCTTCCTTTACTTCACGCTGCGCGGCATACAACGCGGTTTCACCTTCTTCTATGCTGCCGGTAACCGACTGCCAGAATTCAGGATCGTCGCGCCGCTGTAACATGAGCACCCGTCCGGTGTCTTGAGCATAAATGACCACTAACACCGAAACGGGAGGCTTAAAGGCCATTTATTCTTTCTCAGCCTTTTTAATCACTGCCACACCCAGTTCAGCCAGCGCTGTTGGGTTGGCGAAGCTTGGTGCTTCGGTCATCAGACACGCTGCTGCTGTAGTTTTAGGGAACGCGATAACATCACGGATGTTGTCGGTGCCGGTCAACAGCATAGTCAGACGATCCAGACCAAACGCCAGGCCCGCGTGTGGCGGTGTACCGTATTTCAGGGCGTCGAGCAGGAAGCCAAACTTTTCGCGCTGGTCTTCTTCCGTGATACCCAGAATGCCGAACACAGTCTGTTGCATCTGGCCGTTGTGGATACGTACGGAACCGCCGCCAACTTCGTAACCGTTGATAACCATATCGTAGGCGTTTGCCACAGCCGCTTCTGGATCTGCCGCCAGTTCTTCCGGGGACATATCTTTCGGGGCGGTGAACGGGTGGTGCATTGCGGTCAGGCCGCCTTCGCCGTTGTCTTCAAACATAGGGAAGTCGATAACCCACAGTGGTGCCCATGCTTTTTCATCGGTGATGCTCAGATCTTTACCGATTTTCAGGCGTAACGCGCCAAGTGCATCGGCAACTACTTTTTTGCTGTCTGCGCCGAAGAAGATCATGTCGCCATCTTGCGCACCAGTACGCTCCAGAATAGCTTCAACGATTTCAGCATTCAGGAACTTAGCCACAGGGCTAGTGATACCTTCGATGCCTTTCGCACGCTCGTTCACTTTGATGTAAGCCAGCCCTTTCGCGCCGTAAATCTCAATGAACTTGCCGTAGTCGTCAATCTGTTTACGGCTTAACTGTGCGCCACCTGGCACTCGCAGCGCTGCAACGCGGCCTTTAGCATCATTTGCCGGGCCCGCGAAGACTTTAAACTCAACGTCTTTGAGCAGGTCAGCAACGTCCACCAGCTCCATTGGGTTACGCAAATCTGGTTTGTCTGAACCGTAACGACGCTCCGCTTCTGCGAAAGTCATGATTGGGAAATCGCCCAGATCGACGTTTTTCACATCCAGCCACAGATCGCGCACCAGTTTTTCCATCACTTCACGCACTTGTGGCGCGGTCATGAAGGAAGTTTCGACGTCGATTTGAGTAAATTCAGGCTGACGGTCAGCACGTAAGTCTTCATCACGGAAGCACTTAACAATCTGATAGTAACGGTCAAAACCGGACATCATCAGCAGCTGTTTGAACAGCTGAGGGGATTGCGGCAACGCGTAGAATTTGCCTTTATGCACACGGCTCGGCACCAGGTAGTCACGCGCACCTTCCGGCGTGGCTTTGGTCAGCATTGGGGTTTCGATATCCAGGAAACCGTGGTCATCCATAAAGCGGCGCACGAAGCTGGTGATTTTCGCACGGGTCTTCAGGCGGTTCGCCATTTCAGGGCGACGCAGATCCAGGTAACGGAATTTCAAGCGCGCTTCTTCAGTGTTGACGTGGTTAGAGTCCAGCGGCAGCGCTTCGGAACGGTTGATGATGGTCAAATCGGTGGCGAAGACTTCTACCGCACCCGTTGCCATATCTTTATTGATGTTTTTTTCATCACGCGGGCGAACGGTACCGGTGATTTGGATGCAGAACTCATTACGCAGTTCGGAAGCAAGCTGGAAAGCATCCTGACGATCCGGGTCGAAAAACACCTGCACGATGCCTTCGCGATCGCGCATATCAATAAAGATAAGGCTACCGAGGTCACGACGACGATTGACCCAACCACACAGTGTTACTTGTTGTCCCACATGGGATTGATTGAGCTGCCCGCAATATACTGTACGCATGAGATATCCCTTAAATTAGCCGCTCACTGTCCATTACCTGCAACGGTGGCCACTATATTTGTCTGTATACCCTATAGCATTCGAGTTGCAGGTAGGCGGCAAGGGAATGAATCCCCAGGAGCTTACTAAAGTAAGTGACAGGGGTTCATGAGTGCAGCCAACACCCCTGCGGCTCGAAGGATGACGGGTATGAAAAAAGGGGGGTATTATACTGGAAATTACGCCCCAAGATAAGGACTGACGCGTTTCAAAGCGCCTCGTTTAGCTTATTCTCACAAAAATTAACAAAATTTGTAAACTATCGCGCTCCTGTTCCGTCGTAAGGTATTACGCGATAACCTTATTTTGACCCGGAGTCACCTCATGTTAGAACTGAATACTTCCAAAACCGCACTCGTCGTTATTGATTTGCAGGAAGGCATCCTGCCATTTGCGGGCGGTCCGCACAGTGCACAGGACGTGGTGGCTCGTTCAGCCAAACTGGCAGAGAAATTCCGCGCAAAGGGTGCGCCGGTGATTATGGTCCGCGTGGGCTGGTCTAAAGATTTTGCCGAAGCGCTCAAGCAGCCGGTTGATGCGCAGGCTGGCGCACATTCTTTGCCTGATAACTGGTGGGTTTACCCTCAAGCTTTAGGTAAAAAAGACAGTGATATCGAAGTGACTAAACGCCAGTGGGGCGCATTTTACGGCACCGACCTGGAACTCCAACTGCGCCGCCGTGGTATCGACACCATCGTGCTATGTGGGATTTCGACTAACATCGGTGTGGAGTCCACCGCGCGTAACGCGTGGGAACTGGGCTTTAACCTGGTCATTGCCGAAGATGCGTGTAGCGCCGCCAGCAGCGAACAACACCAGGGCAGCATGACGAATATCTTCCCGCGCATTGGCCGCGTTCGCAGCACTGAAGAGGTCATTGCAGCGCTGTGATCTACGTTGGCCTTCCACAATGGTCGCATCCAAAATGGGTGCGATTAGGCATAACTTCTCTTGAAGATTACGCTCGCCACTTTAATTGTGTGGAAGGCAACACCACGCTGTACGCCCTACCCAAGGCAGAAATAGTGCTTCGCTGGCGCGAGATGACCTCCGATGATTTCCGCTTCTGCTTTAAATTTCCGGCGACGATTTCCCACAATGCAGCCCTTCGCCAGTGCGGCGATTTGACCGCCGAATTTCTCGACCGCATGTCGCCCCTGGCAAACCGCATCGGGCAATACTGGTTGCAGCTTCCGGCTACCTTTGGGCCTTCTGACTTACCCGCGTTGTGGATTTTCCTCGATTCGTTGCCAAAAGATTTCACCTATGGCGTTGAAGTTCGCCACCCTTCTTTCTTCGATAAAAGTGCTGATGAGCAAGCGCTTAATCGTGGCCTGCACGAGCGCGGCGTCAATCGTGTGATTTTGGATAGTCGCCCGGTTCACAGCGCGAAACCTCACAATGAAGCCATTCGTGAAGCGCAACGCAAAAAGCCTATAGTTCCGGTTCACGCACTCGTGACGGCCAAAAATCCCATGGTGCGATTTATCGGCAGCGACGATATGGAGCAGAATCTGACGTTCTTTAACGCCTGGATTAAAACCTTGCCAAAGTGGGAACAGACCACCACGCCATACCTCTTTTTACACACGCCAGATATCGGGCTGGTGCAGGACCTGGTTCATACATTATGGCCAGGGCTGCAACACGCCTTCCCTGAACTGGGTAACGAACCGGCAATTCCAAAACAAAACTCCCTATTTTAGGGGTAGCGACAGCATATGGTTCGCGCTGCTATCATAGGCGTGCTGGAACTATCTCTATAGGATGTGAGTATGGTAAGCGCGCTCTATGCCGTTTTGGGTGCTTTGTTGCTGATTAAGTTCTCGTTTGATGTTGTTCGTATGCGTTTGCAGTACCGCGTCTCATATGGCGATGGCGGTTTTAGCGAACTTCAGAGTGCGATTCGAATTCATGGTAATGCCGTGGAATATATCCCGGTGGCATTGCTACTTTTATTGCTGATGGAAATGAACGGTGCCGAAACCTGGATGGTGCATATTTGCGGGCTTCTGCTGATTGCCGGGCGCCTGATGCATGCTTATGGTTTTCATCATCGTTTAATTACCTGGCGTCGTTCTGGCATGAGTGCCACCTGGTGTTCTTTGCTGCTGATGGTGCTGGCTAACCTGTGGTATATGCCATGGGAGTTGGTTTTCTCGCTGCATTAACGCAAAATATGCCCCTTTCGAAATTTCGAATTTCCGGATTTAACATTATGTCTGACCGCGATACGCTGTTTTCCGCCCCCATCGCCAAATTAGGTGACTGGACTTTTGATGAACGTGTAGCAGAAGTTTTCCCCGATATGATTCAACGATCGGTGCCCGGCTATTCCAACATTATTTCGATGATTGGCATGCTGGCGGAGCGCTTTGTGGCACCGGGTAGCCAGGTTTATGATCTCGGCTGTTCCCTTGGCGCGGCAACCTTGTCGGTGCGTCGCAACATTCATCATGATAACTGCAAAATTATCGCGGTAGACAACTCACCAGCAATGGTCGAACGCTGTCGCCGTCATCTCGACGCGTTTAAAGCGCAAACTCCGGTGGACGTTATCGAAGGCGATATTCGCGATATTGTTATCGAAAATGCGTCAATGGTAGTGCTGAACTTCACCCTGCAATTCCTTGAGCCAGACGACCGTAAACTGCTGCTCGAAAAAATCTATCAAGGCCTGAACCCCGGTGGCGCGCTCGTGCTGTCTGAGAAGTTCAGCTTTGAAGATGGCGAAGTCGGTGAACTGCTGTTCAACATGCACCACGACTTTAAACGCGCCAACGGTTATAGCGAGCTGGAAATCAGCCAAAAACGCAGCATGCTGGAAAACGTCATGCTCACCGACTCCGTCGAAACTCATAAACAACGCCTCAAACAAGCCGGATTTGACCACGCAGAATTATGGTTCCAGTGCTTTAACTTTGGCTCTTTGGTTGCACTGAAATCAGGAACATCTGCATGATCGACTTTGGTAATTTTTATCAGCTTATCGCGAAAAGCCCGTTGGCTCCGTGGCTAGAAACCCTGCCTGCGCAAATTGCCACCTGGCAGCGCGAGAATCTGCACGGACAGTTCAAACATTGGTACAACACTGTTGAATACCTGCCGGAACTTGCGCCGTATCGTCTGGATTTATTGCATAGCGTGACGGCGGAATCAGAAGCCCCACTGAGCGAAGGTCAACGCCTGGGCATCGAAAAACTGCTGCGCAACCTGATGCCGTGGCGTAAAGGGCCGTATTCGCTCTACGGTGTGGATATCGACACGGAATGGCGTTCTGACCTGAAATGGGACCGCGTTCTGCCGCATATTTCCCCGCTCGCCGGGCGTACCATTCTGGATGTTGGCTGCGGTAGCGGTTATCACCTTTGGCGCATGATTGGTGCGGGTGCGCATCTGGCGGTGGGTATCGACCCGATGCAGTTGTTCGTTTGCCAGTTTGAAGCCGTGCGTAAACTGCTGGGTAACGACCAACGTGCGCATGTTTTGCCGCTGGGCATTGAGCAACTTCCTGAGCTGAATATCTTTGATACGGTGTTCTCGATGGGCGTGCTCTACCACCGCCGTTCTCCGCTTGATCATCTTTATCAGTTGAAAAACCAACTGGTGAAAGATGGCGAACTGGTACTGGAAACGTTGGTTGTCGAAGGCGACGAAAATACTGTGCTGGTGCCGGGTGACCGTTATGCGCAAATGCGCAATGTGTATTACATTCCGTCGGCGTTAGCGTTGAAAAACTGGCTGGAAAAGTGCGGCTTCGTTGATGTGAGAATTGTGGATCATTGCTATACCACAAGCGAAGAGCAGCGCCGCACAAGCTGGTTGACGACAGAATCATTGGCCGATTTCCTCGACCCGAATGATCCACGCAAAACCGTCGAAGGCTACCCTGCACCGCTACGTGCTGTGTTGGTAGCACGTAAGCCGTAAGAGTCAGAAAGGCCACATTTTGTGGCCTTAATTATTTTGAGGCGAACCCGAGTGCACGAATCACTTCGCTCATCGCTGCACTTGTCAGCGGCGAACGTTGAATTTTGCTGTTGGCAGACATTGCTCTGACCACACCTGCAATCACAACGTGTTTCGGTTCCTGGCCTAAGTCACGCATTTCAAGCACAACCTTTCCAACAACCCTACACATCTCGTCATAGAGTTCTTTGTCTTTGGTACTCATGTTGCCCTCCGTCGTTTAGAGGGAGCCTAACACGTTTAATTCATTAACTAACATGTTAAGTTTTTAATAAATATCGCCATAAAAAAAGCCCCGATAAAACATCGGGGCCTGGTACGAGCAGCATCACATGGGCGACATGATGCGCGGGCAAAAATCTAAGTGTCGGGTTGCTCAGTTGCTGGCAACTAACACCGTTTTCATTGCAGCTACTACATCGCCATCAACGCAGTAACGGTTAAACTCATCGGCTTCGGCATCCGCACTCATTGACACGCCAGCCTTACGGTATCGCATCGGTGAAGGCACTGACTGCCCTGCGGAGCTGTGCATCTCGTCAATACCCGCTTCGACGAACTTTTTCAAGTTGCTCAGCCTGACTCCTGCACCCGCCATAATGATTGGAGCACGGGAATGTTGTTTTAGTTCCCTAAGTAATGAAAGTCCTGTCTCTGCATTCTGTTGTTGGCCCGAAGTCAGGATACGCGCCACGCCCAAATCGGTTAATTGCTCCAGCGCCTGATGCGGGTTGTGACACATATCGAACGCCCGATGGAACGTTACCGCCATTCCCTGCGCCTGCTCCATCACCCGTTTCATGCGCGGCATATCGATATGACCTTCACCATCTAACATGCCGATGACCAGACCCGGATATCCGAGTTCACGCACGAAAGCGATATCTTCCAGCATGGTGTCGAATTCAGCATCGGTGTAACAAAAATCACCGCCGCGCGGGCGAATAATCGGATGCACAGGAATCGACACCCGCTCTTTAACTTTACGCAGCACGCCCGCTGAAGGGGTTAATCCGCCCTCTTTCGGCGCTGCACATAATTCGATTCTATCCGCTCCGGCTTGTTGCGCAGTAACTGCACAGTCTATTCCATAACAACATATCTCAAGCAAAGGCATTGATTACTCCTTAAAAATCTTTAGCCTGGCGGTTGTGCCAACGGTTCAGAATGATAATCTCAAACGACAGTCACAAAAAAGGTAATCAATGATGGCATTCAATTTTGATGATGGCATCGACCGCCGTCACAGCGACAGTTCGAAGTGGAATAAATTTGGTAATGATGTATTGCCAATGTGGGTCGCCGATATGGATTTTCGCTCCCCGCCCTGTATTCTCGATGCCCTTCATCAGCGTGTTGAACACGGCGTTTTTGGCTACGGTGCCCGGCCCCAGGAGTTAGTCGATGTTGTCGTTGAGCGAATGGCCAGCCGTTACCAGTGGCAAATCAAACCTGAATGGATTGTCTTTTTACCCGGTGTAGTCGCCGGGTTGAATTTAAGCGTTCGCGCATTTACCGCAGCCGATGAAACGACGATTGCGCCCAGCCCGATTTATCCCCCTTTCCGAAAATCATCCGCTTTTGCACAACGCCCACAACTCAATGCCCCTCTGCGCCTTGAGAAAAGCCGCTGGGTAATGGATTTAGACGCCCTTGAATCTCAGTGGACCGGCAAAGAAAAATTACTGATGCTCTGCAATCCGCAAAATCCTGGCGGCACGATTTACTCCCGGGAAGAATTAGAGCAACAGTTGGCTTTCGCGCAACGCCATGACCTGATTGTTTGTTCAGATGAGATCCACTGCGATTTACTGCTCGAACCGGGTGCGAAGCATATTCCCTTCGCCACTCTCAGCGCCAATGCCGAGCAACGATCCGTCACCCTGCTTTCACCGTCTAAAACGTTCAACATCGCCGGGCTTGGCGCCTCACTGGCGATTATTCCCGATCCGGAATTGCGCAAACGTTTTAACACAGTGCGTGATGGAATTGTGCCGAGCGTCGATGTGCTCGCCCTGACGGCGGCCACCGCGGCCTGGCGTGATGGCGAGCCGTGGTTGCAAGAGTTACTGCCGTATTTGCGCCGCAATCGCGACCGTCTGGTCAGCGCGGTAAACGAGATGCCTGGCCTGACGATGGTTTCGCCGCAAGCGACGTATCTGGGCTGGGTCGATGCCACTGCTTTGCCCGTAGAAAACCCGACTCTGTTCTTCCAGAAAGCGGGCCTGGGTTTCTCGCCAGGGGCAGATTTTGGCGAGAAAAAATTCGTGCGGATTAACTTTGGCTGCACATCCGCAACGCTTGAAGAAGCGATTAAACGGATGAACAGCGCTGTAAAATCAATCGGCTAACTCGCTGGCGACAATCTCTTCAATACTCCAGGGATGGAATTTGATCGTCACTTTGCCGTCGGTGACGGCGAGCGTTGGATTTGGCAGGCGCTCACGTTCGCCTTTTGGCGAACTGGTTTTCACCGAAATCCCCGTCTGGCGCAATCCCGCGTCAGACATTAAATCCAGCGCCCGCGCATTCAGCGTTTCAGTCTCACCCGGCAAGACAATTTCGACATGCTCCCAGCCTTCGTGCGGGTAACGTTTTTCACCCGGCCATGGCAGTTCCACCACGCTAAATTCCCAGTGCGCAACGCAGACCGGTTCATCGAGTTTGAACAGGCAGATGGGGCGATCGTTAATAATATTTTCTGAAAGCAACGTGCCGCATTTTTCAAAACCAGCACGCCAGCGTTCAGCCGTCGTATTCTGGTGGCAGCGCAAGGAAATATGATCGGCGTCGAGCGGGGCAATCTCGAGATCCAGACGTGCAGCCAGTTGGGTTAACGCTTGTATAAAACGCGGGAGATCCTCTGAAATATCACTCAGTTCTGCAATTGTCTGCCAGTTGGCCATCGCCTTATCCTCGAAATCACGAATGCGCGTAATCTACCTTTTTCGGCCAGCATCACCAACACCCATGGAGCCGCGAACGCTCTGAATGGTTAATCACTATACCGTTAAGGTTAGTACAGGGCGCGTAGAGCAAGGCTTTTGCTGACTCGGGAGATTAAAAACAGTTATACTTACGCCCTAATTTTATCCCCAACGATACGGCTGCTGTATCAGTCACAGCAGTCTTAAGCAAAATGTAAGGTATCCCGGTGAATATTCAGGCACTTCTCTCAGATAAAGTCAGTCAGGCACTGATTGCCGCAGGTGCTCCTGCGGATTGCGAACCACAGGTTCGTCAGTCAGCAAAAGTTCAGTTCGGCGACTATCAGGCCAATGGCGTGATGTCAGTTGCGAAATCACTGGGCAAGCCACCACGACAAGTCGCCGAGTTGGTGATTGCTAATCTGGATTTGACCGGAATTGCCAGCAAAGTCGAAATCGCCGGTCCTGGTTTTATCAACATTTTCCTCGACGCGGCGTTTCTGGCGAAGAGTGTCGATGAAGCTGTCGCCTCCGATCGCGTCGGTGTCACCGTTTCCGAACCGAAAACAGTGGTAGTGGATTACTCCGCGCCAAACGTTGCGAAAGAAATGCACGTCGGGCACGTGCGCTCAACCATCATTGGTGATGCCGCTGTTCGTACCCTCGAATTCCTTGGCCATAAAGTTATCCGCGCCAACCACGTCGGCGACTGGGGCACGCAGTTCGGGATGCTGATTGCGTATCTCGAAAAACAGCAGCAGGAAAACGCAGGCGAAATGGCGCTGGCTGACCTCGAAGAGTTCTACCGCGCGGCGAAGAAACATTATGACGAAGATGCAGAATTTGCCGAGCGTGCTCGCGCATACGTGGTGAAACTGCAAGGCGGCGACGAATACTGCCGCAATATGTGGCGCAAACTGGTCGATGTGACCATGACGCAAAACCAAATCACTTATAAGCGTCTGAACGTCACATTAACCCGTGACGACGTGATGGGTGAAAGCCTCTACAACCCAATGCTTCCGGGTATTGTGGCTGACCTGAAAGCAAAAGGTCTGGCGGTTGAAAGCGAAGGCGCTACGGTAGTATTCCTCGACGAATACAAGAATAAAGACGGTGAGCCGATGGGCGTTATCATCCAGAAAAAGGATGGCGGCTACCTGTACACCACCACCGATATCGCTTGTGCGAAATATCGCTTTGAAACCCTGCATGCTGACCGCGTGCTGTACTTCATCGACTCCCGCCAGCACCAGCATCTGATGCAAGCCTGGACTATCGTGCGTAAAGCCGGTTATGTACCAGATTCTGTGCCATTAGAGCACCACATGTTCGGCATGATGTTGGGCAAAGACGGTAAGCCATTCAAAACCCGTTCTGGCGGGACCGTAAAACTGACTGATCTGCTGGATGAAGCCCTTGAACGCGCTCGTCGTCTGGTGACCGAGAAGAACCCGGACATGCCTGCTGATGAGTTAGAAGCGCTGGCAAACGCCGTCGGTATTGGAGCTGTGAAATACGCGGACCTGTCCAAGAATCGTACCACTGACTACATCTTCGACTGGGACAACATGCTGGCCTTCGAAGGCAACACGGCACCGTATATGCAATATGCTTATACCCGTGTGCTGTCAGTGTTCCGTAAAGCCAATATTGATGAAGCCGAGTTGCTGAAAGCGCCTGTGGTGATTACCGAAGATCGCGAAGCGCAGCTCGCGGCTCGCCTGCTGCAATTTGAAGAAACGCTGAACGTGGTTGCGCGTGACGGTACGCCACATGTGATGTGTACTTATCTGTACGATGTAGCGGGTCTGTTCTCAGGCTTCTATGAGCATTGCCCGATTCTGGCCGCTGACAGCACTGAAGCGCGTAACAGCCGTCTGAAACTGGCTCTGTTGACCGCGAAAACGCTGAAGCTGGGTCTGGATACGTTGGGGATTGAAACCGTAGAACGTATGTAATTTTTGCTTTTATGAACAAAAGGCTCGCCGTTGATGGCGAGCCTTTTTTAATTTGTTTAACGTACGATGCCCCGTGCCGACCGCGCAAAAAAGCGATCAAAAAATCCAATCACCGGAAAATCGCTTTCCATCACTTTTAACGACATTTTCACTTCATCAATCGACAGCGCCTGATGGTAAAAACGCTCATAAAGCGTATGAACCAAATCCTGCTGTTCCTGATTGAGTGCCAGAAACGCCCGAGATTTTACGTTGACGCCCAGCGGCTGCGCATGGTTCCCACCGGCCATCACAAACGGTGGCACATCCTGAACGACTCCGGATTGGTCGAGGATCTTCACCCCGTTCCCCAGCATGCAAAACTGATGAATCGCGCACATATAACCAATTTGCGCATCATCATCCAGCTCCACGTGCCCGGCCAGGCCGCTGTTATCGCCAATCTGCGTGTGATCTCCCACGACGCAATCGTGTCCGATATGCACGCCATTACTAAAGCGGTTGTCGTTACCAATCTGGGTCACGCCTGAGCCCTGAATCGTACCGCGATGAAACGTGGCGTGGTGGCCGATAAGGTTGCGATCGCCGATGACTAATGTCGTCGGTTCACCGGCATATTTAAGATCCTGATTCACCTCGCCAATAGATGAATACGAACCAAAATTATTGTCACAACCCAGGGTTGTCAGACCGGTGATAACCGAGTGAGAGCCAATAGTCGTTCCCTCACCAATCACGACACCGGCGGAAATAACACAAAATGGGCCAATGGTGACATTGGCACCAATAACGGCTCCCGCTTCCACCAAACTGTTGGCGGCAATACGAGCAAAAGGAGAAATGGACAAAAGGTGATCCTGGTGGGGGACAAGCAACAGCGCGGAGCATAATGAATTGTGCTCTCGAATACTCCTTATTTAATTTCTTATTTTTTGGGAACCATTCAGAAAAAAGAGGCCTGCCTGATTAGACAGGCCTTTTGTGATGAAAATGTGCTTAGAGATAAATACGTAAATACTCACCCAGACACAGAATTGCCATCGCCTGACCGTACGGCATCGACGTCAGCGGGATCTGGCGATAAAACTCCAGATTACTGCCCATTCCAGTCCCAAACGAAACTTGCAGCAGCTCGCCCTCAGGCGAGATATTTTTCACAATCCCTTTCATCGCCTTCTCAGCAACTTCGGCGTATTGCTTGCCGATATAGCGTTTACGAATGCCTTTGAGTATCCCGTAAGCAAAACCGGCGGTGGCCGACGCTTCGAGATAAGAATGGGGATCGTCCAGCAAAGTGTGCCACAAACCGCTGTCATCCTGACATTTCGCCAACGCAGCGACCTGGCTTTCCAGCACCTGGACCAGATAACGGCGCACCGCATTGTTTTCGGGTAAATCTACCAGCTCAAGGAAATCAGGAATAACGATCGTCAACCAGCTGTTACCCCGCGCCCAACGCGCCTGCGCAAAATTATGATTGCCTTCATAATTCCAGCCGTGGAACCACAGCCCGGTTTCTCTATCCATCAGATTCTGTACATGCAGCAGGAACTGATAAGTGGCCTCTTCCACGTATTCCGGGCGATTCAATAGTTTGCCTATTTTCGCCAGCGGCAACACCGTCATCATCAACGTGTCATCCCACATTTGCTGATGATTTTCTTCGGCGAGCGTCACATGCTGCATGCCACCGTGTTCGGTGCGTGGCATTTCGTACATCGCCCACTCCGCCCAGCTTTCAAGCCACGGCAAATACGATGGGTCGCGCGTTTCCTCAAAGCGATAAGCCAGCGTCAGGAACGGCGCCATGGTATTCACGTTTTTGGTGGTTGCCCCTTCGGCAAAACGATCGGCAAACCAGCTATCAATAATCTCACACATTTTCTTATCGCCGGTCTGGCGATAATACTGATACATACCGTACAAACCGACGCCGTGCGTCCACTCCCAGCCCGCCCAACCTTTGGTATCAATGACTCGTCCGTCATCCAGTCGCAGCAAAAATTGCCCCGTTTCATCCTTAATATTAATCAGGTTGTCCGTCACCTTGTGGATCAGGGATTTCAGTTCATCCCGGGCAATAAAATGCTCCGGCTGGCACAGTAAAGGGCTGTGTTTGACGGGATAAATAATCATTAGCTTAACCTCTGTGATGTATTCGAATTCATTGCAGCAGCCTCTTTTAACGATGGGGCGGCCGGCTTATTACGATTGAGATAACCAATATTGTTGTTGCCCCACAGTGTGTCGTACGGCATACCCGCGAGCATTTCGACCGTCGCGCGAGCTTCTGGCGTGGTCGCTTCCGGAACCGGACGGCCTGCTTCACGCATTTTCGCGGTCTCTTCACGAAGGACGCTGTGCGTTTGCAAATTCAGTTTAAAGCGCAGGGAAACCAGGAAACCGCATGCCAGCACCGCAACCGTACCGAAACTTAAAATCATCAAAATGGTGTGGCTTACCGCTGGCGGTTGCGTGGTCTGGCCGGAAACGAAACCAGAAAGCTGCATCACGATACCGACTAGCATCACCGCTCCCGCCTGCGACGCTTTACGCGTCAGCGTCATGATCCCGGCAAAGATACCTTCGCGGCGCTGCCCGGTAATCACTTCATCCACGTCAGCAATGTAGGTATAGGTATTCCACGGCACATAGTTGATACCCCCACGACCCAGACCCGCGACAGCTGAAACCAGCATCAGCAGCGAGAACACATCGCTTAAGCCTGCGTAATAAAGCACCGCGTAGGAGACAGAACTGAGACCAAACAGCACAACGACCATACGATAAGACGGTGCCGGGCCGTATTTAATACACAGTGGAATCATGCCGATCACCGCAATAAATTGCAGAATCGCCATGGTGCCAAGCAGGCTCGATGCCATGCTCGCGCTTTGCATCAGAACAAACACTACATAATAGGTAAACACGGCGTTGAACACGTCCTGCGCAATATAGCCCCCCAGATACATACCCAGATGCTGGCGGAAAATCTTCACGCGGAGTGTTGAAGTCAGCTCAACGTTCAGGCGTTTCATGCTCTGAGCGAAGGTCAGCGTTTTCTTCTCTTCTTCTGCACGCAATGCAGCTTCAGTCCATTCGGAACGCGGACGCTCCCAGGTAAAGAACCAGACAAAGGTCAGCACGATGGCGCATAACGTGGCGAACACCAGGCTTGAATAGAAGAAGGAAACCGCGTTGTCTTTACCGAAGTGATTTAACAAAATGCCCGGCAGGAATGCGGCGAGAATTGCCGAGAGTTGCGCCATTGAAATACGCGCACCCGAGAACTTGGTTTTCTGTTTGAAGTCATCGGTCATTTCTGGAACCAGCGTTTCGTATGGCACCAGAATCATGGTGTAAACCACATCAAAGATCAGGTACGTCACCAGGTAATACCAGTAACTCATCTCTCCAACCCACATAAAGCTGTAGCTGAAGACCAACGGAATACCGAGCAGAATAAAGAACTTACGGCGGCCAAAGCGCTTGCCAAGCCAGGTTGAACCGAAGTTATCAGTGAGGAAGCCCATCAACGGGCTAACGACAGCATCCAGCACCCTTGCCATGGCAAAAATGAAGGTCGCTTCAATCGGTGTGAGTCCACAGAAGGTGGTATAAAAATAGAGTAGCCAGGCGGCAGTTAATGCCGTGGTTCCCGCTCCGAGGAAATCACCTGAGCCATAGGCAAGATAATTTGCCAGTCCAATCTTACGTGTTTTCATTGCCGTCAAACCCCGTTGCTTTTGTTATTGGAGACTGCACGTCCCGTGCGTATCGGGCCTGCGAGGAACCTTACAACGTTAAGGTAGAAGGACGGGGCTGATGTTACCTTTCCATTTTTGCCACGGACGGGCGAATGTTGGCAAAATTACAAAGAGTCCCGGCACTAGCTTCACCGATTTATAAAACAGTGGTTTGTTTTTATCAAAAGATTGGACTGGAAATGAGATGCAGGAAGGAAAAAGCCGCACAAATTACGGCTGTTAGGGCTATTTGTAATTAACAATGACCTGATTGCTTTGCACTTTCAGCGCCGGAAACAGCGCTCCGCCACCGGGGACTTGCCAGACAAACCGCAGCGGCTCGTTTGCCGCAACGTTCGTTAGCCCACGCGTCGTCCCGCTCTGCCCTTCTATCTCGACACAACGTGTTGACGAGCAAAGCCTGACGTTCAGACCCGCAGGCGTCGGCCCAATCAGTTCATAGCGCCACGCGACCATCGTCATCACGCCTGTGACGGGCTGAGACGGTGCCAGAGCGCGTGACGAAGCTGCCACCCCGCGATGACTAAGCGTCGCGCCCACCCCGCTCGCCTGCCACGCCCCTTCGCCGCTGGCGTACGTCATAAAAGGCAATAACATCAGCATCAACAGTCGGTTCATCATTTCGCTCCGATGGTCGCAGTCATACGGATATTGCGGTTTTCAGAGAGTTCAAGACTTGAAAGCACCATTAACTGCGGCAAACTGCGGCGTAAGAAACGAGCCAGAAGTGGACGCAACGCGTGGTTAACCAGTAAAACAGGCGGCGCACCCAGCATTTCCTGACGCTTAAGTGCTTCCTGCGCCTGTTCCAGCAAGCGGTCAGCAAGCCCGGGTTCCAGTCCCCCTCCGCCCTGCAATGCCTGTAATAGCAGGCGTTCAAGCGCCGCATCCAGGCCAATTACCTGCACTTCGCCGTTGCCAGGGAACCATTGCTGCGTAATGGCGCGCCCCAGCGCGACACGAACCACGGCGGTTAATTCATGAGGATCGTTTTGAATCGGCGCATGTTCTGCCAGTGTTTCGAGAATGGTGCGCATATCGCGAATCGGCACTTTCTCAGCGAGCAGGTTTTGCAGCACTTTGTGCAGCGTGGTCAGCGTCACCACGCCCGGCACCAGATCTTCTGTCAGCTTCGGCATTTCTTGCGTCACGCGGTCAAGCAACTGTTGCGCTTCCTGGCGGCCAAACAGTTCCGGGGCAAACTGACCAATCAAATGGTTAAGATGGGTTGCCACCACGGTACTGGCTTCAACCACTGTAAAGCCCTGAATCTGCGCCTGCTCTTTTAATGCGCTTTCAATCCAGGTCGCGGCCAGACCAAATGCTGGATCGGTGGTCGCTTCACCCGGAAGCGTGCCAGCGGCAGTGCCTGGGTTAATCGCCAGCCAGCGCCCTGGGTAGGCGTCACCGCTGCCAATTTCCACCCCTTTCATCAGAATGCGATAACGCGCAGGCGGCAAGTCCATGTTGTCGCGGATGTGTACCACCGGCGGCAGGAATCCCATATCCTGGGCGAATTTTTTACGGATACTGCGTATCCGTCCCAGAAGCTCGCCGTCTTGCTGGAAATCGACCATTGGAATCAGACGATAACCCACTTCCATGCCGAGCGAGTCCTCGAGCTGAACATCATTCCAGGTGGCTTCAACCGCCTGCGGGTTTTCCTGTGGTTTTGCGGGTGCCGCCGGAGCAGCCGGAGCCTCCATTTCGCGCCCGCGCATCCACCAGGCCAGCGCCAGCAATGCAGCAGTAAACAGCAGAAACACAAAGTTTGGCATTCCCGGCACCATACCGAGCAAACCCAGTACGGCCGCACTCAGCATCATCACGCGCGGGTTATTGAACAGTTGGGTCACCATCTGCTCGCCGACGTCCTGATCGGTTGCCACGCGGGTAACAATCACGCCCGCCGCCGTGGAAATAACCAGTGCCGGGATTTGCGCGACCAGACCATCACCGATGGTCAACAGCGTGTAAGTTTCAGCCGCCGCACCCACGGCCATATCATGCTGGAGCACACCGACTAAGAGCCCGCCGATCACGTTAATCACCATGATCATTAATCCGGCAACGGCGTCACCGCGCACGAACTTACTGGCCCCGTCCATCGAACCGTAAAAGTCCGCTTCCTGCGTCACTTCCGAGCGGCGTTTTTTCGCTTCTTCTTCACCAATCAACCCGGCGTTTAGATCGGCATCAATCGCCATCTGTTTGCCCGGCATCCCGTCCAGCACAAAGCGCGCGCCCACTTCGGCGATACGCCCGGCACCTTTGGTGATAACCATAAAGTTGATGATGACGAGGATGATAAACACCACGATACCGATGGCGAAGTTGCCGCCGACGAGAAAGTGGCCGAAGGCTTCAACCACTTTACCCGCCGCCGCGCCACCGGTATGGCCTTCCATTAAAATGATACGCGTGGAAGCCACGTTCAGCGCCAGGCGCAGCAAGGTGGTAAACAGCAAAATGGTTGGGAAGGCGGCGAACTCAAGCGTGCGCTGGGTGAACATCGCCACCAGCAGCACCATAATCGACAGCGCAATGTTAAATGTGAACAACAAATCCAGTACAAACGCCGGCAGCGGTAGCACCATCATCGACAAAATAAGCAAGATGAGTACCGGCCCGGCAAGAATCTGCCATTGTCCGGCTTTCATGGTGCTCGGCAGGCGCAGTTGCGCCAACAGGTTAGCCATCGGAGTCCTTCTCGTTTGCAAAGTCCAGCGCTTCTGGCACTGGTAGATTTTCAGGTTTTTTCGGAATCAGGCCGCCAGCCACTCGCCAGCGGCGCAGTTGCCAGACCCACGCCAGCACTTCTGCCACCGCGGAATAAAGTTGCCCAGGAATTTGCTGACCAATTTCAGCGTGGCGGTATAACGCACGCGCCAGCGGCGGCGCTTCCAGCATTGGAATACGATGTTCGTTGCCAATCTCACGAATTCGCAGCGCCACCAGCCCCGCGCCTTTCGCCACAACCTTCGGCGCATTCATTTTGTTTTCGTCATATTGCAACGCCACGGAATAGTGCGTCGGGTTGGTGACAATCACATCAGCTTTGGGCACATCGCTCATCATGCGGCGGCGGGCGGCGGCACGTTGTTGCTGGCGAATGCGGCCTTTAACGTGCGGGTCGCCTTCTTGTTGCTTAAATTCGTCGCGAATATCCTGGCGGCTCATGCGCAGCTTTTTGAGGTTGCTGAATATCTGAAAGAAAACGTCAAAGCCGACCATTGGCGTGAGCCCCAGCACGATCAATAACCCACATACCGCAACCATATTCAGCGCATGCCCGAGCGCCGCAAGCGGCGGTTCGCTGATCAGTCGCATCATTTCCGGCCATTTATGCAGCAAGTACCAGACGGTCACGCTGCCCACCAGAATCGCTTTCAGAAAGGCTTTAAGTAACTCGGCACCGGCCTGTGCGGAGAACATCCGCCCTAATCCCGCAATCGGATTCATTTTGCTGAATTTGAACTGTATCGATTTGCCGCTAAACAGCAGGCCGCCGAGCAGCATGGGCGCGGCAATCGCCACAATCACCAGCCCCATGATCAACGGCAGCAACGCCCAGACCGCCTGTTTTATCAGCAGGCTAATTTGGCTAACAATCAGATTTGGGTCGTTAATGATGCTGTGATCAAAATGCAAACCGGCAGACAGCATGGCGGCAAGTTGCCGCCCCAGAGGTTCGCCACCCATCCAGATGATGCTTATCCCCACCAGTAACATCAGCAGTGAGGTCAATTCGCGGGATCGGGGGATCTGCCCATCTTCTCGTGCTTTTTCAAGTCGGTGGGCTGTGGGGGCTTCTGTTTTATCGTCGTCGCTTTCTTCTGACACCGCAACAATCTCGTGGCCGCATTTACCAGCACAGCATGCCAGAGAGGGGTAAAGCTAATGGCGGGAAAACGGGGGGATTTGTGGGTTTGTTTGTGGCGTTAAGGCGCGCTCGCCCCAGCCTTCCCCCTCAAGCGAAGAAGATGACCGGGGCGTTTTTATACGAAACTTAAAACCCTAAGCTATCCAGTAAATCATCAACCTGGTCCTGACTTGCGACAACACCAGCAGCTGTCGCATTCATTTGCGGGCCGTTGAGCAGGCTGTCTGCCGGGCGTTTTGCACGGGCATCCAGTTCCGGCATGTTTTCCATCAACACCATCAACAGCTGGCGTTCAATTTCCTGGATAACATCCATCATGCGCTTGATAACCTGGCCGGTTAAATCCTGGAAGTCCTGCGCCATCATGATTTCCAGAAGCTGGGCGTTGGTGAAACTGGTGTGCGACGGTACGCCAGACAAATAGCTGCGCGTATCGGTCACCAGTTCACGAGCATCACCCAGCTCGATGGGATTTTCAAACCAGGCATCCCAGCGGCCATTCAGCGCTTTGGCTTCTGATTCCAGTTTATTCTGGTGCGGTTGCGCCAGCTCCACGCAGTTGAGCGCACGCTCGGCGGCCTGCGCGGTCATCTGCACCACGTAATCCAGGCGATCGCGCGCATCGGGAATGGCTTCCGCGGCTTCGGCTATCGCCTGGTCAAGCCCCAGCTCGCGCAAGCTGTCGCGCAGCATACGGGTCAGGCTGCCTATCCGGACGATAATATCGCCGGTTGAATGTAACTCTGTCGCGGGATTAGTCGATGAGTGCATGAGCCTCTCCTTACATGCCGAGCTTTTCGAAGATTTTGTTTAACTTCTCTTCAAGTGTTGCGGCGGTAAAGGGTTTCACCACATAGCCACTCGCCCCCGCCTGCGCTGCGGCAATAATGTTTTCTTTCTTCGCTTCTGCCGTCACCATCAGCACCGGCATCGCCGCCATACCGCCATCGGCACGAATGGTTTTCAGCAATTCCAGGCCATCCATGTTCGGCATGTTCCAGTCGGAAATCACAAAACCAAAGCCACCACCGTTGAGTTTGTTCAGCGCATCAACGCCATCTTCAGCCTCTTCAACGTTGTTGAAACCCAGCTCTTTTAGCAGGTTACGGACAATGCGACGCATGGTAGAGAAGTCATCCACCACCAAAAATTTGAGTTCTTTATCTGCCATTTATAGAGTTCCTTCGGTTAAATACGTATTGCCTGTCCGGCACTAATCTTCATCAACATCTGCTGACTAATCTGACTTAAATCGACCACTTCGCTGACGCCACCGCTGTTGATGGCCTCGCGCGGCATGCCGAACACCACACAACTTGCTTCGTTTTGGGCGATGGTCCATGCCCCGGCTTTATGCATTGCCAGCATCCCCGCGGCACCGTCATTCCCCATTCCGGTGAGAATCACGCCCACGGCATTTCGCCCGGCGAATTTCGCGACGGAATGGAACAGCACATCCACAGCCGGGCGATGCCGGTTCACGGGCGGGCCGTCATGAATCTTGATTTGGTAGTTCGCCCCGCTGCGGGCAAGCTCCATGTGTTTATCTCCGGGTGCGATGTACGCATGCCCCGGCAAGACGCGTTCGCCGTCTTCGGCTTCTTTCACCGCTATCTGGCACAATTTATTGAGCCTGTCGGCAAACGATCGCGTAAACCCTGGCGGCATATGCTGGGTGATGAGCACCGCCGGGCTTGAAAGCGGCAGCGGTTGCAGCACATGGCGAATCGCCTCGGTGCCACCGGTTGACGCACCAATAGCTATCAATTTTTCTGAACTGAGCAGTGGCCCGGCTTTCAGTGCCATGGGGGCTGCGACTGGCGCACGTGCCGCCAGTTTCGCCTTCGCGGCAGTCCGCACTTTCTCCGCAATGGTTTCGCTGTACGCCAGCATCCCTTCGCGGATCCCCAACTGCGGTTTGGTGACAAAATCAATCGCGCCTAATTCCAGCGCGCGCAATGTCACCTCCGACCCTTTTCCGGTGAGCGATGACACCATCACCACGGGCATCGGGCGCAGTCGCATCAGTTTTTCGAGGAAATCCAGCCCGTCCATGCGCGGCATTTCCACATCGAGTGTCAGCACATCCGGGTTAAATTTCTTAATCAAATCACGCGCCACCAACGGATCAGGCGCGGTTGCGACCATTTCCATGTCGTCGTGACTGTTAACGATCTCTGTCATGATCTGGCGCATCAGGGCGGAATCATCGACACAAAGCACGGTTATTTTTGTCATGACCTTTCCTTACTCAGTCCGTACACGGTCTGCCCACGCAGCAAAAATTCCCGGCTGAGGTTACTGAAGTTTTCCGAGTGCCCGGCAAACAGCAATCCACCCGGTTTAAGCAGCGGCACAAAGCGCTGCAAAATTTGCTGTTGCGTCGCTTTATCAAAATAAATCATCACATTGCGACAAAATATGGCGTCAAACGGGCCGGGGATCGGCGCTTGTTTGTCCAGCAGATTTATCGGCGCAAAATCCATGTGACTCATCACATCGCTGCGCACCCGCACCAGCCCATCGTGTGGCCCGGTGCCGCGCATGAAATAACGCTGCATTTGCAGCGGTGCCAGCGTTTTCAGCTCATCCTGGCGGTAAATCCCGCTCTGGGCTTTTTCCAGCACCTGGGTGTCGATATCGCTGGCGAACACTTTCCAGCGCCCAGGCGCCATGCCTAACACATCAGCCAATGTGATCGCGATGGAATACGGCTCTTCCCCGGTCGATGCCGCCGCACTCCAGACTTTGTATTCGCCACTTCGTTTACGCGCATGTTCTGCGAGGATCGGAAAGTGGTGACCTTCGCGAAAAAACGCCGTCAGGTTAGTGGTCAGGGAATTAATGAACGCCTGCCATTCAGCATTGCTGCCGTTAGCTTCCAGCATGCTCAGATAATGCCCAAAATCCTCCAGCCCTAGCGTGCGTAAACGGCGCACCAGGCGGTTGTAAACCATGTCGCGCTTGTGATCGGCCAGCACAATTCCTGCGCGCTGGTAAATCAACTGGCATATCCGACGAAAATGCGTGTCGGACAGCGGTAGACGCTGTGTCATCTGTAACATTAATGACGTTTGCCCGTTGGGCAGCGGTGATGTCATAGCGTCTTCTCAATTACTTTCAGGAGGTGACCAGCACCCCGTTGGTGACTAAATCTCTGGTGACGTCTTCATTGTCGACACTTTCCAGATTAAATACCGCGACCACGCCGCTCAGATGTTCGGCCTGATTTGCCAACGCATCCGTCGCAGCAGCCGCTTCTTCGACCAGCGCGGCGTTCTGTTGAGTGACCTGATCCATTTGGCTGACGGCTTGCGCGACTTGTTCGATACCACGACGCTGTTCGTCAGACGCAGAAGCAATTTCACCCATAATGTCGTTAACCTGCGTCACCGAACGGACGATTTCCGCCATAGTGGTAGCCGCGGTATCAACCAGTTGCGAGCCTTGCTGCACACGGCTAACCGACTCTTCAATCAGCACTTTGATCTCTTTTGCCGCCTGCGCACTGCGTTGAGCCAGGTTACGCACTTCACCTGCCACCACCGCAAAACCGCGCCCTTGTTCACCGGCACGAGCCGCTTCAACCGCCGCGTTCAGCGCCAGGATGTTGGTCTGGAAAGCGATGCCGTCAATCACGCTGGTGATATCGCCGATTTTCTTCGAGCTTCCGGCGATGTCATGCATGGTGCGGGCGACGTTTGCCGCCTGTTGTCCACCCTGCTGCGCGGTGTCTGCTGCGGTGCGTGAAAGCTGTGCAGCCTGACGGGCGTTGTCGGCGTTCTGGCTGACGGTTGCGGTCAACTGCTCCATGCTGGCGGCAGTTTCAGCAAGTGATGCGGCCTGTTGCTCGGTGCGCGAAGACAGATCGTTGTTGCCCGCGGCAATTTCGGCGATGCCGGTGTGCATCGCGCCACTGCCCTCACGGACTTGCGCAACGGTCTGTTTAAGTTCCTGCTGCATGTTTTTCAGGCTGCGGAAAATCTCGGAGATTTCGTTGCGGCCATACACGCTAATCGGACGGGCTAAATCCCCTGCGGCGATGTGCTCAAAGTGGCTGCGCACGATTTCCAGCGGCTGTACCAGCATTCTGCGCGACCAGATGATCGAACCTATCAGCATCAGAATGGCAATCACCGTCACGCTGGCGAAAATAATCGCCGAGATTTGGTAGTTCAGTTTGCTGTCAGCACTCGATGCCGCCACGGTGTCATTAATACTCTGCTGCCAGGCGTTAAAATAGGCGTCAAAAATATCCTGTGATTTCTGAATCGGCGCACTGAGGAAATCAGAAAGCTGATTGCTTTCAAGCCAGGTCGCCTGATGCTGTAAGTCATCCCGATAAGCGGCGTAGCTTTGCTTAGTCGATGCCACCATATCCTCACCTTCTTTATTTAAAGGTGGGATTTCCAGAAACTGGTTAAACAGCATGTCCGCTTGTTTCAGGCTGCCACGGGCATTCGCCATCAGACGTTTGATATCTTCCGCCGGATAACTGAGCGCGGTTAGCGTTCCAGCCCGGCTCAAGGCGGTGCTGGCCTGCAACAATGCCGCGCGACTTTGCGTCAAGGTGTCGCGCTGTTGGTTTCCGACTTCAACCATTTTTAGATTCTGAAAATCATCCCTGAATGCCCAGAAGGACAGTCCATTACTACCAATCTGCAAAACGCCGCAGACGATCAAGATTAACAAAAGCGTGGTCGAAATTCGGATACGGTTGAACATCACAGCCCCTCTGCCGGCACGTCTGCCGGCCATTAAAGATTCTTAGAAAGTTTCCCAGTTATCGTCTTGCCCGTTCGTCGTTGCACGGCTCGGCTTCAGTGTTGACTTGAGCGTCGGTGCAGGCGTTGAGGGGATATTGACTACAGGCGTCGCGGCAGATTCCGGGGTTAAACGGAAGGCTGCCACCAGCTGACTTAACATGCTGGCTTGTTCTTCAAGTGCGGCGGCGGCAGAGGCAGACTCTTCCACCAGCGAGGCGTTTTGCTGGGTGACACGGTCCATTTCTGAAACGGCCAGCGCCACCTGGTCGATACCCCGGCTTTGCTCGTCAGAAGCGGAAGCGATTTCGCCCATGATGTCGGTCACGCGCGTGACCGCATTGACGATATCGCTCATGGTTTCCCCGGCGCTTTCTACCAGCACTGAACCGGTATCGACGCGGGAAACAGAATCTTCAATCAGCGATTTAATCTCTTTGGCGGCTTGCGCGCTGCGTTGCGCCAGGTTGCGAACTTCACCCGCGACGACCGCAAACCCACGCCCCTGCTCACCCGCACGAGCGGCTTCTACCGCAGCGTTCAGCGCCAGAATGTTGGTCTGGAAAGCGATGCCGTCAATCACTCCGGTGATATCAGCGATTTTCTTCGAGGAACCCGCAATGTCGTGCATGGTTTTCACCACACCATCCACCACTTTGCCACCGCGCTGGGCGGTTTCGGAGGCGCTTAAGGCCAGCTGCGAAGCCTGACGGGCGTTCTCCGCATTCTGCTTCACCGTGGCGGTGAGCTGTTCCATGCTGGCGGCCGTTTCCTCAAGCGATGCGGCCTGCTGTTCGGTGCGGGAAGAGAGATCATTGTTTCCGGCGGCGATTTCGGTGGCACCGCTGTAAATCGCGTCCGAACCGTCACGCACGCTACCCACGGTAATAATCAGTTCTTGCTGCATGTGGCGCACGCTGGAGGTCAGCTCGCTGATCTCGTTGCGCCCGGTTGAGACGATATTTGCTGTCAGATTGCCGTTGGCGATTTCGCGAATATGACCAATAACCACCGCCAGCGGTTGCAGCAGAATGCGGCGCATTCCAAACCACACCAGCACGATTACCGCGAACAGCGCCAGTGCGAGACAGGCAATCTGCCACTTGGCAAAGTTATAGTCGTTAGCGCTGGCAATATAGGATTGCTCGTACATGCGGTCATTGAGCGCAATGTAGTCGCTATATTCTTTCTGAAGGGCGTTTTGCAGACTTTGCGTGGACTGCGCAAAATAGGCGTCCATGTTGCCGCTTTCCAGATACCCCACCAGCTCGCTCAGTGCCTGGTTGTAGTTCTTGTAGTCGTCATCAATGCCTTGTACCAGGGCTTCCAGCTCCGGATTAATGGCGGGAATTTGTTTGAACGCGGCGTAATGCTTTTGCGCTTCAACGAGGGATTTTTTGGCGTTATTGAGCAATTCCGTTTTTGCTGCACTTTGCCCGTTGCTGGCATCCATCATCATGCGGGCCGCAGAGCGGCTCAGGTTGATGCGCGTTTGCAGCATCAACTCCCAGGTGTTTGCCAGTTCTGACTGCTGAACGCGTAACTCCCTGGAAACTTTAAAACTGTCGTTATTTTGTTTGAGTGAGTTAAAAAACATTCCGCCAGAGATGAGCTGGAGCAGCGCGAACACCACCAGCACCATCATTAGCATGGTGACAACGCGAATACGGTTCAACATATAACACCCTTTTAATGATTTCTTATCGGTGTTATCGGCATGTTGTGACGGAACTTTACGTGAAACTTTGGTGCAATTCCGTGTCGGGGGCGCTGCGCTTGCCCGACCTACACCCCCGTTGGCATTGGGTTTTCGTAGGTCGGATAAGCGCAGCGTCATCCGACACCTGGCCGTTATTTAAAACGCCACATCGACGACCAACGTATCGGTATACGCGCCTGCGGGCGGCGTTGTTTGGCTGGTCAGCACTTTTGCCACGTAGTTAAAGTTTCGCAGTAAACCGTCGCTACTCAATCCTGACGATGCCGCGCTCGCCCAGCGTTCTGTGCCGAGGCTTCCCCAGCGGTCGGTGCCGTTAGATTTATAGAGTTCATAGCTCATGTAATTGTTGCCGCTTTTCATACGCCGAAGGTTGCCGCTGGCATTTGAACCATTGCTGACGCCAACGGTGTAAGTGCTGCCTTTGGTGCAGGTAATCGCGATACTTTGCGAAACGCTTTTAAAGTTTTGCACCAACGGCGCGCTGTCAAAATTTACCGCCGGGGCAGAAATGGTGCTGCAATCGTTGGTGACGGTGAGCGTCACCGTCATATCCGCGCTGCCGTTTCCCGTCTGGTAGGCGAGACACACCGCCACGCCAAGGCTGCAAATATTCCAGTCGAGGCGAAAGTTGAGCACCACGCGATACGGCCCGGCGCTGACGTTTTGCCCGGCGACGGTCCGCAGGTAAATCGGCAACGCATAGCGCTTGCTGGCAAGCAGATTCAGCAGCGTGCTGCCGCTCCAGGTGTAAGTTCCTCCCGCCTGCACTTCACTGCTTCCGGCACAGCCCGACTGCACGCAAACCACCACCGGGACGTTATCCGGATTAGCGGGTTCATCCGTGCGGCGTAACAATCCGCGGATCCCCGTAACCGCTGGTGTGGCCCCCAGATAAGTGAGTTTTATGGAGTCGGAAGTCAGCAGGTTAAGGACGGTGTCGCAATCGAGCGTCAGTGTGGCGCTGGTATTCTGCACCGTGGTATTCACCACAAACGAACTCTGGCTACCAAACGACGCCGGTTGTGAGCCTTGAGTGCAGGCCGACCAGGCAGGCATGGCGATCGCCAGCAGCAGTGCCACCAGTAGCCACGCGCCGGGCCATTTCATTTTGCTCCCTCAACACACACCAGCGGGCCGTAGGTTTTCAGTTTGCGATCGGGGTTACTTTCAAGTTTAAGCGTGGCGCGACAACGCTTGCCGTCCGGCGTGCTCACCGTCAGGGGATTCACATCGCTGAGGTTTTCGAGATACACAATCCCGTCGTATCCCACAGGAACTGGCGACTGTAATGGGCGATAAACCTGGCTTGCCACCGGCAGCACTTTCCCCTGGCTGTCTTGCAGAATAACGCTGGCCACACGCTGTTGTTCCATAGGGAAATCAAGTAAATAACCGGAGTGACGGCGTAACGCAACGCGCCGTTCGGTGTCTTTTATACGCGTGTCGGCAGGCAGATTCAGCGTGTTGATGCTGTAGTTTGCCGGGTAATAAGAGGAGACGCCGCTAATTAACAAATAGCCGTCGTCATCGGTGGTGCCAATCGGCTGGTTTTCAAAATTCACCGTGACATCACGATAACCATGGGTGCTAACTACCATAAAGGCGTCGTTGATACGGTTGGCTGCCAGAAACGTGTTATCCATCATCACCAGCGAGCCGGACATTTCTCCCCACTGGGTGTAGTTTTTGCGCTGCCCGTAAACACCGCCCTGCAATTCCACTTTATTATTGCGCCAGCCCAACGTCGCCTGCTGATAATCGTCGCTATCACTTTGGTGCGCGTAGGCCATATTCCAGCTAAAACCGCCGTTGACTGGCATCGCGTGGTTGTAGTTAACCCGTTGCGAACTCCCGGCATCCGGCGTGCTTTCTACGCTGAATGCGGCGGAGTCTGACGCGCCGAACGGCACCTGGAGTGAAAGCGCCACGCTCCAGCCGTTTTGCGCGGGATCGTGGCTGGCGGCGAGATAAAAACTGCTGTCTCCCCACAGGTTCTTGCTCCATGACACGTTGAGCAGTTGCGTTTTTTCGTCGTCAAAACTGCGCACGTCAATCCACGCCGCGCCGACGTTGCCGTAGCTTCCAAGGTTAAAAGAGAGCGAGTATTGATCGGTGCTGCGACTGAGGCTGGCGATGGGCTGATTATTTTCGTCGTACATATCGGGCGAGTCATAGAGTGCCAGATTACCAAAACCACGCTCGCGATGGCTGTGCTGGGTGCCGATGTTAAAACTGTTGGTGCTGTACTGATAACCCCAGTTAATTTGCTGCCCGCCTTCGCCACGCATTTCGCTGCGCGAATACGCGCCATTGATCACCCCAAAACGGCCAAGTTTTAACAAGGAACCGACGCCGCCCAGCGCAAGAGATTGTGCGCCCTCGGCATGGCTTTCCAGCGTCCAGTATTCGTTGACACCATAGCGGTACGAACCGCTGGCCGCCGCAGGACCATAGGAAAAGTTATCAATGCCATAGTCACGCCGCATGGCGCCGAGGGTTAACGCCCCGTCGCTCAGGCCAGGCTTGAGCAATTCACTGGCGACATAAAAAGGCAGCGTGGTCGAAACCTGGCGGCCAAGCGCATCGGTCGTCACCAGAACCGCATCGCCTGAACCATTGATGTAGGGCAGATTCGTCAGGGTGAACGGGCCAGGTTGCAGCTCGGTACTGCCGCTGCGATAGCCGTTGATAAACACATCAACCGTGGAAGGCACCGCCGCTTCGCCGGAAAACGCGGGCAACGGGTAGGTAATGAGATCCGGGCGCAACGAGAAATCACGGCCAATGGACACGCCGGCCATGCGCACGCTGTTGCTCCAGCTTAATGAATCGCTGACCACATCCCCCGCCGACCAGCTGATAATGTCGTCTTCGTCAGTGCCAGTGAGCGTGGTGTCGTAACGGATATAACCCTCGCCGTTCCCTGAGTCGTAACCAGAAAAACCCTCGCGCACGGTGCCGGTAGACGAAAGACTGAGATTGCCGCTGAACAGGCGTAACTCATGCCAGAGCGAAGCCTGGCCGCCGCTGTTATCGGCATGGCTGGTGTAGAAGTCGTAATTGAGCAGCGCCCCGCTGCCGCTCAAAGGTTTAAAGCTGGCGTCATTTGTGCCAAGTGTAATCGCCTGCCGAGGAAGCCATTCGTTAGGGACTTGCATCAGCAACCGTTGCCCGGCGCTATCGTACTCAGTTTTGACGTCTTTGAGCGACGAGACATTCACTTCTTCATCGCGGAATTTATCGCCCGGCAAACCGGCGCGTTGTAAATCGGCCCGGCTGACAAAAAACTGCCCGCCACGCTGGGTCACAGGCACCACCTGGCCGCTGTCCCACTGGTTAAAAACCAGTGATAAATGAAACTGAGCGGTCTGGTTCAGCGCCTGCGCATCCGGCGGCGGAGGCAAAGCATCGTCTTCTTGCGCGGCATGGCTGCATATCGGCAAAGACAGAAGAAGCATCGCCATCGGTAATCGGCTCAATTGACCGGAGAGGTTTGCCATTGTTCGGAACGAGCGTTGATCGTTGCAGACAATTGGTCAGGCCGTGAAAGTGATGCGGGTAACGGCCATTCTCGCTGGCTACCGGGTAGCACGTAGCCCATCAGTCCGTCGGCTAACACCCGTTGTTGGCTGCCCTGGCGCAGAGTGACTTTACTCAGGCGGGCATGAACGTTTCCGCGATTGGTGACTTGCAACGTCGGTTTGCCGCTTTCATCAACCACTCGCCACGACAACTTCGCCGGTTCGGTATTGGCGTGATTGCCTGCCGCCTCTTCAGTGACCATGCCCGCACCATAGGCAAACAGCGGGATGGAATAACGCATCTGCAATTTCAAACCCATTTGCGGTTTGTTGTTATCCCGCGGCTGGGGAATTTCATCCACCACAATGCGGTAAGCCTGCTCCTGGTTTGGTGGCACAACATTTTGTTTAATCAGGCGAATCAGCTGTTTACCCCCGCCCGCGATTTGTACAATAGGCGGGCTGGCGACCACATCTTGTTGCGGCTGGTATTTTTCATGCCCATCCTGCTGCTGCCAGCCGACCACTCGCACCTGCATGGTCGTGGCCTCGCTACTTTGATTTTGTATCCATAATTCTGCGGCTTTGGCGTCGGGAGCCAAATAGGGATCAATAGGCCAAATCAGGATATTCCCGGCAGCCAGAGCCTGAGCGCTGGCGAAACAACCTGCCGCGAATAACAGTTTATGCGTGAGCCATGGCGTCATTATTTTCTCCCTTTTTTACCATGACAGCGTCACGGTGAGTTGGTCGGTATAAGTTCCTGCCGGGCTAAAACCCGTTAACTGCGCCGCACCATAAATCGGCAAAGTGATGTTGTTACTGTTGCTGTAGGTTATCGCCACTGCCTGATTCACCAGAATTTCCGTGTTGGCGGTTAATGCCCCGCTGGTGTAGAGGCGGTATGGCACCGCTTCACTGCCGCCGGTGCGTACCATATTGCGCACCGAGGTGTAATGTTTGCCGCCATCGATGGTCATGCTTAACACCACTCCGGGGGTGCAGGCCAGTGCCAGCGAGGTGTTGGGAATAAACGCGTTGCTGGCGATCCCGCTTTCCACGCCGTTATGGCTGCCGAAATTCAACGTGCCAAATAAACCGCCACTGCCGCTGGCAACCGAGCACCCCGGTGTTATCGTCGCGCCCACCTGGAATGATTGCTGGGTGACAGCACTTGCCGGAAGCGCCACCATCATCCCCAAAAGCCAGGCGTGAATTTTATGCAAAGCGCGGCCCTCAGCAGGGGCATTGGCCTGCTGTTATATTGATAAAAAGCGATTAATTAATACGTGACGCTGACGTTAATCACATCCGTATACGTTCCCGGTTTCACCGTAACGCTTTCTCCCCCGCCCTGTATGCGCCCGTAAACAATGTAGTTGTCTACGCCGTCGGTGGTGGATGCTTTCGGAATAGCCGTATTGTTGGCGATTACATTATTGAAGGCGCTGTCGCTGTAGATGCTGTAGGCCACACCTTGCGTTGCATCTGTGGTGTTCACCAGATAACGCGCGGGCGTGCCTGGCGTGCCGACTGTTGTGCCCGGTGCGCCGTTGGTGCTGCCGGTCACTTGCACGGTGTAAGTCGCGCCGTTAGTGCATTGAATACCAAAACTGTTGCCGCCCGCAGCGCCAGCCAGTTCAGTCGTCAGGGTTGAGAATGTTGCCGGGTGAGAACCGAAATCCAGCGTACCGAAGTTAATGCCGTTTTGAGCAGGCGACCCGTTTATCAGGCAGCCGTTGGTTAAGGTGAGTGTCGCATTAATTGTGCCATTGCGGGTCACCGCTTGCGCCCCGCTTATGCCACAAAGTAAACCGCTTCCACAAAGCATTAAGAGTGCGTGTGCTTTCATCTTTAAGCCCTCATTTTGCACATCCAATCCCCAATGACTGCCTGGGCGCTGCATACGCTAACTTATTGAAATTTAGTTTAGGTATTGAGAAATGACCAGAAACTGAACGGCAAATCACCCTGTCGTCGTATTGCAAAATATTACGCTGTTTAATCAGAGGGTTAATCGCCAGGTGGCGGGGTTGTCACGGAAGATAGAGGGAGATATTAATATTATTTTCGTGATTGTTGTCACAGTGTTACATAAGAGATTCTGCATTAACAAATACGACAAAAAGTAAAAAATAGTTGAATCCTTCCGCGCTTTCATTCAATTTATGGGCCGAATATAAATTGGGCAAACATAAAAATTATATATGGCTCAATAAGTTAATTAAATGTTACTAATCGACGGGGTTATTACGTAATTGTCTAGTTCAAACAAACTCACGCTATTTATTCTTCTATTCATGTTTGCCGGGATTCTCTCCGGTGCGGCAATCCATGAATACGCCGCGGCTGAAAACATCAAAAGCTATGCCGAAAATATCACGCTGTTTACGGACATCTTTTTACGTCTGATCAAAATGGTTATCGCTCCGTTGGTGTTCAGCACCCTGACGGTAGGTATCATGAAGATGGGCGAAACCTCGACCATTGGCCGCGTCGGCGGCAAAGCGATGGTGTGGTTTGTGTCCTCCTCCATCCTGTCGATTCTGGTGGGTTTGTTTATCGTGACCCTCCAGCAACCCGGTGCCGGGATGAATCTTCAGGTGCCTGCGGGCGACGTTCAGACCGGCCTTGCGGTGAGCGGTATGAACCTGAAAGCGTTTATCTCGCATACCATTCCCACCAGTATCGCGGGCGCAATGTCGAATAACGAAATTCTGCAAATTGTGGTGTTCTCCCTGTTCTTCGGTATTGCTGGCGCTTCTCTTGGTGAGAAATTTAATACGCCATTAGTTGCCGCGCTGGATGTGGTTTCCCACATCATGCTGAAAGTGACGGGCTACGTGATGTATGTGGCACCGCTGGCAATTTTTGCGGCTATCTCTTCGGTGGTTGCGACCGAAGGCCTGGGTATTTTGCTGAATTACGCCTCGTTTATTGGCGGCTACTATCTGGCGATTATCCTGACCTGCATGGTGCTGATTGGTGTCGGTTATATGGTGCTCAAGCGTGATGTGTTCCGCCTGATTGCCATGCTCAAAGACCCGGTTCTGGTGGCGTTCACCACCAGCAGTTCTGAAGCGGCTTACCCTAAAACGCTCGACCAACTGACCCGCTTTGGTTGCTCGCGCAACATCGCGTCTTTCGTGCTGCCGATTGGTTATTCGTTCAACCTGGTCGGTTCGATGGTGTACTGCTCTTTCGCCTCGATGTTTATCGCCCAGGCTTACAACATCCACCTGACCTTCTCTGAGATTGTGGTGTTGATGCTGACGCTGATGCTGGCCTCTAAAGGGATTGCAGGCGTGCCACGCTCCGCACTGGTGGTGCTGGCGGCGACGATTCCAAGCTTCAATATTCCGGTAGCCGGTATTTTGCTGCTGATGGGTATCGACCACTTCCTCGACATGGGTCGTTCAGCGATTAACGTGCTGGGGAATGGTGTTGCGACGGCGATGCTGTCGAAGAATGAAGGTGAGATGGAAGAGCCAACTGAGATTGGCGAAGAGATCGAAGCTTAAGCCTTTTCTTTCGTAGGTCGGATAAGCGCAGCGCCATCGGACAAAATCGGTGGACACGGTGGATGACGCTAATAGCTTATCCACCCTACCAAAGCTTTTCCGACCTACTTAATATTCGTTTTCTACGCCACGCGTGCCGCGCTATCCACCAGCGCCATCTCTTCGCTATTGAGCAGTTTCTCAATATTCACCAGAATCAGCATTCGCTCGCCCAGCGCGCCAAGACCGGTGAGATATTCCGTAGACAGCGTCACGGAAAACTCCGGTGCCGGGCGGATTTGTTCTGCGGTCAGCGACAGCACGTCGGATACGCCATCCACCACAATCCCCACCACGCGTTGCCCTAAATTCAGCACAATCACGACCGTGTTGTCGTTGTATTCCACGCCATCCTGCTCAAACTTAATGCGCAGGTCGAGAATCGGGACAATCACACCGCGCAGGTTGGTCACCCCTTTGATAAACGCAGGCGTGTTGGCGATGCGAGTCACCTGGTCATAGCCACGAATTTCCTGCACTTTCAAAATGTCGATGCCGTACTCTTCGTCGCCGAGCGTAAAGACGAGGAATTCTTGCCCTACCGTTTCCCCGGTCAGTTTTGTTACATTGGTCAATCCAGTCATTTTCTTATCCTTCCTCAGTACCCGGGATCAGGCGGCGTGGCCTGCCATACGTTGTTCACGATTCAAACCTTGCAGCGCGGAAACATCAACAATCAGCGCCACGCTGCCATCACCAAGAATGGTTGCGGCAGAAATACCCGGTACTTTGCGATAGTTGCTTTCAAGGTTTTTCACCACCACCTGATGCTGACCAATGAGTTGATCAACCAGCAGCGCATAACGGCGTCCGGCGCTTTGCAGGATCACCACAATGCCCTGCGTGGCTTCGGTTTTTGCGCCGCTTACATCGAACACTTTCCACAATTCAACCAGCGGCAGGTATTCACCGCGCACTTCCAGCACGCGTTCACCACCCGCCAATGGGTGCAAATCATCTTCTTTAGGTTGCAGCGATTCCATTACCGCATTGAGCGGCAAAATGAACACTTCATCGCACACTTTGACTGACATGCCGTCGAGGATCGCAAGGGTGAGCGGCAGCATAATGCGGATAGTGGTGCCGACATTCGCCTGAGATTTGATCTCAACGTGGCCCCCCATTTCCTGGATGTTACGCTTCACCACATCCATACCCACGCCGCGCCCGGACACGTCCGTCACCTGCTCTGCCGTCGAGAATCCAGGGGCGAAAATCAGCATGCCCACTTCGTCGTCAGACATGTTTTCATGCACTGGCATGCCTTGCGACAGCGCTTTGGCAAGGATACGTTCGCGGTTAAGGCCAGCACCGTCGTCGGACACTTCAATGCAGATGTTCCCGCCCTGGTGTTCAGCGGAAAGAATCAAATTGCCGACCGCCGATTTCCCAGCGGCGAGGCGTTTTTCAGGCGTTTCGATACCGTGATCCAGGCTGTTACGCACCAGGTGAGTCAACGGGTCGATAATGCGTTCGATTAAACTTTTATCCAGTTCTGTGGAGCTACCTTGCAGGGTCAACTCCACTTGTTTATCCAGTTTTCCGGCCAAATCACGCACCAGACGCGGGAAGCGGCTGAAGACATATTCCATTGGCATCATACGGATAGACATGACTGACTCTTGCAAATCACGGGCGTTACGTTGTAACTGACCCATACTGGTTATCAATTCGCCGTGTTCAACCGGGTCAAGTTCGTTAGAACGTTGAGCCAACATCGACTGGGTAATCACCAGTTCGCCCACCAGGTTTATCAGCTGATCAACCTTTTCGACCGCCACACGAATACTGCTCGACTCGTTAACACGCGTAGGTTTCGGTTCACGTTCAACACGAGGTGCAGCAGGCATTGCCACCGGTTGAGGCGCGTTAACGGCTAACGCCACCGGTTCTTCAATGACGTCAATGTCTTCAACGGCAGACGCAGCGGGCAGCGGCAGAAACTCAATTTGCTCAGGCTCGATAACAAAGCAGAGCACCGCGCTAATGTCGTCAGCACTGACGGTGGTTTCCATGGTGGCGGTGACAGAATTTGCCCCCTTTTCCACATCGCTTAATGTGCCAAGATTACCCAGCTCTTCGAGCAGCAAATCGAGTTCGCTCGCTTTCAGCCCCGTAATGGCAATACGCAGTTTCCCATCACTTGCAGGCGGCGCTTCAAGAGTATCTTTCTCTACGACCGTCAGTTTTGCAGGCGGCGCAGGCGTTTCACCTTTGGCTTCCAGAGCCAGTTGGCGTAACGCTTTGCAGATATAATCGAAACTCTCAGCATCCGGTTCCTGTGAGTTTTTATACGCGTCCAACTGTTCCTGCATAATATCTTTGGTTTCCAAAAACAGGTTGATGATATCGGTGCTGAGTTGCATCTCTCCACGCCGTGCGTCGTCGAGCAGGTTTTCCATTAAATGCGTGGTTTCCTGCAAAACGGAGAAGCCAAACGTCCCCGCGCCCCCTTTAATCGAGTGCGCGGCGCGAAAAATGGCGTTCAGCAGTTCTGAGTCCGGCGCTTCTGGCAGCAGATTCAGCAGGTGCTGTTCCATATCGGCCAGCAGCTCGTCGGCCTCGTCAAAAAATGTCTGGTAAAAATCGCTGATATCCATACTCACGCTATCACCTCGTACCGGATTGTGGCGGTAATGTGTTCTGCGCCGGTTCCACGGCGGCAGGTTGTTGGAGAATGCTGAGAGGCCGGTTATCGCTTTCTGCGTTTTCGTGCACGATGGCCTCTTCAGCTTGTTTGTTCAGTACCAGCAAACTAATGCGACGGTTGATGGCGTCACCCGGCCCGCGATTGGACAGGCGCATCGTTGAGGACATACCCACAACGCGCAGCACTTTGCCGTCGATAAGCCCGCCCGACATCAATTCGCGCCGCGAGGCATTCGCCCGGTCAGCGGAAAGTTCCCAGTTGCTGTATCCGCGCTCACCCATGGCGTAAGGCAAATCATCGGTGTGGCCTGATAAGCTAATTTTGTTCGGAAAATCATTTAGTAACGGCGCAATACTGCGCAAAATATCGCGCATGTAAGGTTCCACTTCTGCGCTGCCGTTTTTAAACATCGGGCGGTTCTGGCTGTCGATGATTTGTATTCGCAGCCCTTCTTGCACCAGATCGATTTGCAGATGCGGACGGAGCGCGCGCAATTTAGGATCGGCATCAATGAGCTGATCTAACTTGTCGCCCAGACGTTTAAGACGACTGGTTTCCATCTTTTTTCTGAGATCTTCAATGTTCGGCTGTCGTTTCACTTCGCCCTGCTGCTGGGTGACATCATCACCGCCACCAGGAATGGGGCTGGAGCTATCCGCAATTCGCTGACCGCCGGTAATCGCGGCGGAAAGTGGTGTACGGAAGTAGTCGGCAATTTGCGCCAATTCTTTAGGGCTGGAGATGGAAATCAGCCACATCACCAGAAAAAAGGCCATCATTGCGGTCATGAAGTCGGCATAAGCAATTTTCCACGAGCCGTGCGCGCCGCCGCCGTGGCCCTTATGCTTGCGGCGTTTTACGACAACAATGGGGCGCGCGTTGTGCTTCATACTTCTTCTTCCGTGGCGCGCTGTTGCGCATTCGGCGAGCGAACGGCACGAACGTGTTCTTCCAGTTCGATAAACGATGGACGTTCGCTGGAATACAACGTTTTACGGCCAAATTCGACGGCAATTGGCGGAGCATAACCATTAAGGCTCGAGAGCAGCGTCACTTTTACGCACTGCATCATCTTGGTGGTTTCCGCGCTTTTCTGGCGTAAAACGGTCGCCAGCGGGGAAATAAACCCGTATGCCAGCAAAATACCGAGGAATGTGCCGACCATCGCGTGCGCAATCAAAGATCCGAGTTCAGCAGCGGGTCTGTCAGCGGATGCCAGCGCGTGTACCACGCCCATTACCGCCGCGACAATACCGAATGCCGGAAGTGAATCTCCCATTATGGCCAGGCTATTAGCCGGTATTTCCGCCTCACTTTCGTGGGTTTCAATTTCTTCATCCATCAGCGCTTCAATTTCGAACGAATTCATATTCCCGCTAATGATTAAGCGCAGGTAATCAATAATAAATTCGAGCATCAGAGTGTCGGCTAAAATACGCGGATAGCTGGCAAAGATTTCACTCTCTTTTGGATTTTCAATGTCACGCTCAAGCGAAAACATCCCTTGTTGGCGCGACTTCGCCATCAAGCGATAAAGCAGCGCCATCAAATCCATATACATGCTTTTGGTGTATTTCGAGCGGCGAAACAGTAAAGGCAACGCTTTTATCGTCGCCTTTATGGCTTTACCGTTATTACCCACGATAAAGGCCCCGATCCCCGCTCCGCCGATGATGACAAATTCAGCTGGTTGATAGAGTGCGCCAAGATGACCCCCGGTCATCATATAGCCGCCGAATACTGTCGCAATTACGACCAGATAACCTATTACAATCAGCACGAGTACATCCTTCTGCTGTTAAATGTGACGAGGAATCACAAATCAAAGGGGAAAACAGTCAGATGCGGGGCAAAAAAAAGCAGCGATAATGGCTTATCGCTGCTGGAGTGTTTACCACACCGAACTGTTAAACGGCCTGTTTGACCTGTTCATCCAGCAGTTGTGGAATAATATCGGCAGTATTCGTAGAAAGTTTACGTCTTTTTACCGCTCTTGATGGAGGCTGGCACAAACTGCAAGCAAAGCTGCCTGCGGGTTGGTGTGCGTGTGTAATAAAGTTACCGTCGCAGCAGTTGCAACGGCTCAGTTCCAGCATGTTGCTTTCGACAAACCGCACTAGCGTCCAGGCGCGAGTCAGCGCCAGCAGCGGGCCGCCCTCTTGTGCAGGGCACTGTTCAAGGTATAAACGATAAGCCTTGATGACCGCGTCAACACCGGTACATAAACCCGTGCGTAGTAAGAACTGCCAGGCGTTGCAAAACATAGAAGCGTGAATATTTTGCTCCCACGTCATAAACCAATCGGTAGAAAAAGGCAGCATTCCTTTTGGCGGCGGGCTACCACGTAGCTCTTTATACAGTTTGATCAGTCTGCCGCGGCTTAATTGTGTTTCACTTTCAAGCATCTGCAATCTTGCACCCAGCGTGATTAACTCCATCGCGAGTTGAATATCACGGGCTTCCTGAACAATACTTTTCTCGCTCATTTTGTTATGCCCTTTTTTTGCGCGGTGCCTCGTCTGTCGCGGACACCTCATTTAATAAGCGGGTGGATAACAAAATGCCAGTATGAATTTGCTGTAAATCATCCACACGAGAGTCTTGTGTTAGACGGGTAATTGTTTGCTCATCATTAAAGCGGAACTGACAAATCAATTGATTCGTTTCCGCTAATTTTACCATTTGTGGCAAGGTTAATTCGCTCAGGGAATTGGCCATATCTTCAGTCACGCCCAGACGAAACATTGCTGAAGCTTTATCACTGCTAATAAGGCGTTGAGCAAGCAGTAAGTACGATAAATTAATATCGTAGATATGTTTTAACAACTCGGATGTATGCATTTGGATCATCCTGAAAAACTAACTTTTATACATGCGGCGATGCCGCACCCCGTGAGTCGCCGGAAAATTCCGGTTAAAATTAAAACAAGCAAAAAGCCAATATCAATTGACTGATAACACGCACTGAATCCACCGACACAAAAATGCGGTGGAGACTTCCTTGTTGGTGCGTTCTTATCCGAGAGTAAATTCTTATGGTGAAATTAAGATTTTTCTTAATTCCGGGCAAACTCTACTCGTAGCCCTGTAGACATACAATGCGGTAGCCGTTGAATTTTGGGATTTATGTGACGGAGATCACATATATTTACTTTATACATCCCATTAAAACATCAGTAAGACTTTTCAATTGAGTGCTTTATAACCAAAATCGGAATGTCCGTTACGTTTATCTGGTAAAACCTTTTCTTCTGACTAACAATCTCATGACCTGCTATCAATATCGCTTCCATAAGCTCACTTAGCTATGTGATTTATATCGCATTTTTATTGCCACCATCAAATACACTGAATTGCTCGCCTTTTTCAGTACATAACACCTTGTAAAATTACCTTTTGTTGATGGAAAAGAATAAATTCTTACTTAACACAGTCAGCGATTAAATCTTATTAAAATAATACGAAAGTTTGATGGAAATTTAAGCGTTGTCTGCATCTCAATTCCGTTACAAGTTCATTACATTAGCGTTATTAATCTTTTTTCATGAGCAGGCTCACATTTTCTACGGTTACTATCCTTGCGCTCTTCGGGAGATTGTTGTAGGAAAAATGTTAAGCGTCTGATTATCAGGCAACAGGAGGTTGTAATGAGTTACCAACATATATTGGTTGCTGTCGCCGTCAGTCCGGAAAGCCAGTTACTGGTGGAAAAGGCCGTTTCAATCGCCCGACCAGCGAATGCAAAAATCACTCTGATTTCACTCGCATCAGATCCTGAACTTTATAATCAATTTGCCGCACCGATGATGGAGAACCTACGGGAATTAATGCTTGAAGAGACTCAGCTTTTTATTGATGAGCTGATTGCGAAGGCCAATTATCCAATTGTCGAAACAGTTATTACAACCGGTGAATTAAGTGAGCATATTCTGGCGATATGTAATAAAGGTTCGGTGGATTTAGTGATTTGCGGCAACCATAACCAAAGCTTTTTCAGCAAGATAATTTGCTCCGCGAAGGCTGTAGTGGCATCGAGTCAGGTTGATGTGTTGTTGGTGCCGCTCGGATAAAAACTGAAAATGAAATCTTTAAGTAGGTCGGATTAGCATTAGCGCTCATCCGACATTTTCATCCGTGACGACAGATGTAAGTGGTGGATGGCGCTCACGCTTATCCATCCACCTTAAAAAACAAATGCCCCTAAGCTAATTTCGGAAATGTCGCCACCTTCTTATCTAAATGTGACTCATCGCTTCGCGGCTCGGCCTTCTTTAGGTCTTCAATAAACCTCTTCTGCCAGTGGTGAATATCGTTCTTCTCAATCACCGCCATCATTTCACTGTGGCGCGAAATCCGTTCGGCGAGTGGCATGGTTAATGCCCGATCAAGCGCTGCGGCTACGTCATCACGATCATACGGATTGACGATAAGCGCTGATGATAATTCATTAGCCGCACCGGCGAATTTCGATAGTACCAGCACACCGGGGTTAGCGGGGTCCTGCGCGGCAACATACTCTTTCGCCACCAGGTTCATGCCATCACGCAGCGGAGTCACAAGCCCGACGTCGGCGTGACGGAACACTTTCATCACTAATTTGCGATCAAAATGCTGGTTGAGATAATAGAGCGGTGTCCACCCCAATTGCCCATACTTGCCATTGATGCGCCCCGCTTCTGTTTCCAGCTGATGACGGATATCCTGATATGCCTGAACATCTCCTCGCGAGGTGGGCGCAATCTGCGTATAGCGTATTTTGCCGTGGTGTTGCGGGTAATTCTCCAGCAACGCCTCGAATGCCAGAAATCGCTCAGGTAAGCCTTTGGAATAGTCCAGACGCTCAACTGAGAAGATATTTTTAATGCTGCCCAGTTCCGCCTTGAGCTGCGCCAGTTTCGGCGGTAGCGGACCTTGCGCACTCTTTTTGATCTCCTCAGGCTCAATGCCTATCGGATAAACCTCGGTGCGGAAGGTATTGCCGTAGGCCTGATGCTGGTTTTTGCCCAAATCGTCAAGCCGCGTCTGACTGGCAATACAATCGAGGAATGCCAGGCGATCGCTCTCGGTCTGGAACCCCAGTAAATCGTATTCGCTTAACGCCTCGAGTAACTCGTCGTGTGGCGGCAGCGCATTGAAAACTTCCGGCGTCGGGAAAGGAATATGTAAGAAGAAGCCGATACGATGATTAAGCCCCTGTTTGCGGCATTCGGCAGCAAACGGCAGCAGGTGGTAGTCATGCACCCATAAAATGTCGTCTTCTTCCAGCAGCGGTTTTAGCTTATTTGCCAGCAGCGTATTGACGCGACTGTAGCCATCCCACGCTTCACGTTGGTAATCGACCAGGTCAAGACGATAGTGAAAGGCGGGCCACAGCACCGCATTCGAAAATTGCAGATAATAGCTTTCGTAATCTTCCTGGCTCAGGTTGAAAGATGCCCAGGTAATGTTGCCGCGTTTGGTCTTTTTTAAGGGTGCATCGGGGCTACCGACCTCACCGCTCCAGCCAAACCACAATCCTCCTGCCGTTTTTAATGCCCCCAAAATGCCCACTGCCAGGCCACCAGCACTACTTTTCTTATCATCTGGTGGCGCAATGCGATTAGAGACTACCACTAAGCGACTCATAATTTTCTCCCCGTAAAATATCTGGCTTTTGTTGTTCTATGTGTTGCGTTAATTTGCCAAGCCAGTGATACACCATGCGAACATTTGCCAGGCGATAATTGGCAATGGTGTCGCCGCTCCCAACTTTGATGGTCAAGCCACCCAGAGCATTAACCTGTTTAAACCCTGCTTCATCGGTTAAATCATCACCGATAAATACCGGTTTGCGCCCCGCAAAAGGGGCTTCTTGCATAAACGCGCGAATGGCTGCTCCTTTGTCGATTCCTAATGGTTTCAGCTCCACAACACATTTCCCCGGCTGTAAAGCCAGTTCCGGATACCGCTGAATCATCGCCTGAGCCAATTCAAATATGGCTTCTTTTGCCTCAGGGGCCTGGCGGTAATGCAGCGCGAAAGCCATTCCTTTCGCTTCCAGTTCGGTGCCCGGATGGTATTGCAATGCCTCACTCAATTGCTGATGCAAAGCCGCAACCATGGGTTCAGGAAGGGTAACGATGTGGGTTTTGTCATTGATATCGCGGCGCTCAGCCCCGTGCACTCCAGCCAGCGGGAAATGAAAAGGAGTCGCGAGCTTATCCAGCTCTGACATTGAGCGCCCTGAAATCAATGCCAGTGCCCCGTCACTCATGACAGACATTTTTTGCAGCAGCGTACGCACGGCGGCCGGAATGTAGACTTGATCCGGGTGCGGTTTGATTTCTGCCAGCGTGCCATCGAGGTCGAAGAAAAAGGCAAGATTCCCTGAAATTAGAGGCGGTACAGATGATACTTCAGCCACCAGCGGCTCCTCCTTACACAGTTAAATGCGCCACCGTGACGGTAACGATAAATTATGATTAGCCATGTAAGTATAGACAGGGTGACGGGTGTCGCAATTTTCCAGGATAAATCGCCAGGCCGCGAATGGCCTGGCGTTTCGGTGTGGCAGAGATGAGAAGAAGCTTAAACGGTACGTTTTGCTTTCTGTTTGTAGCGGTCGAAAATGACCGCAGCCAGCAGAATCAAACCGCGCACCACATATTGCGAGAACGGAGAAATATTCAACAGGTTCATGGCGTTTTCCACGGTGCCGAGAATTAAAATCCCGGCAATGACGTAAGAAATTTTACCGATCCCACCTTTGAGCGAAACGCCGCCCAATACGCAAGCCGAAATCACAATCAACTCGTAGCCGATAGAGGTCATCGGCTGGCCGCTGGTCATACGCGATGCCAGAATAATCCCCGCTGCCGCCGAGACTAAACCTGAAAGAACAAAGATGATGATTTTGGTGCGCACCACCGGGACACCCGCCAGGCGTGCGGCTTCTTCGTTGCCACCAATCGCCAGCGTGTTACGGCCAAACGTGGTTTTGTTAAGCAGCAAACCGAAGATGATCAGGCAGCCGACCGTCAACCAGATTGGCGCAGGCAGCCCCAGCCAGTTGGCGTAACCCAGGGCAAAGAAGCGCTCATCTTCGATACCCACCGCTTTACCATCAGAAATAATGTACGCCAGGCCGCGCACAATCTGCATGGTGGCCAATGTGGTAATCAAGGCGTTGATTTTAAGTCTGGCGATAACAAAACCATTCACCAGGCCGCTTAACATACCGAGCAGTAAACCTGCCGCCACGCCAATCCACAGGCTTTCGGTCATGTTGATGACTACCGCCGTGGTGACACCCGCGCAGGCAATCACTGACGCAACTGACAAATCGAAATCACCGGATGCCAGGCAGAACAACATGCCGCACGCCACCATTCCCGACATCGAAATGGCCAGTCCCAACCCCTTCATGTTCACAAAAGAAGAGAAATTCGGCACAAAAATGGCGCAGGCGAGGAACAGCACTGCGAACACCACTAACATGCCGTAGTTGTCCCAGATACGTCCAAGACTTAGCGACGACGTTTTCTTGCTGCCGCCAGATGAGGTATTGGTTGATGATGCTTTCGTTGATGATGCTTTCGTTGATGATGGAGTCAATGCAGACATTTTTCTCTCCCTGCTCATGCGGCAGACGCGCTGGTTTTTGGCATTGCCAGACTTAATGCTTGCTGCTCGTTGGTTTCGCCATGCAGCAGTTCACCGGCTATTTCCCCTTCGCGCATCACAATAATGCGGTCCGCAAGGCCGAGCACTTCGGGTAAATCACTTGAGGCAAACAACACCGCCACACCTTGCGCCGCAAGGGCATAAATCACGTTATAGATTTCGTGTTTTGCGCCAACATCAATGCCGCGCGTTGGCTCATCCAGCAAAATCACTTTCATCTCTTCTGACAACCAGCGCCCAAGAATGGCTTTCTGCTGGTTGCCGCCGGAGAGATTCATAATGAGCTGATCGGCTGACGGGGTTTTGATATTCAGCGAGCGAATATGCGAGGCGGCGTTCTCGGCTTCCCAACGGTTATCAATCAGGCAACCGGCGCTGATATGCTTGCGTCGCGCGCTGATGTTGATGTTGTCGCGCACCGAGTGCACCGGAATAATACCGTCGGCTTTACGATCTTCCGGGCAGAGCATCATGCCAGCACGAATCGCATCGGCGGGCTTATTGATGTTGATAACTTTGCTATCAATCAGCACTTTACCGTCTGTGATGCGCGTGCCGCCAAACATCCCTTTCATTAACTCGCTGCGCCCGGCACCCACCAGGCCAAACAGCCCGACGATTTCACCGCTGCGTACTGTCAGGGAAATCGGGGTGCGCACGCCCGGAGCTTTTACGCCATCCAGACGTAAGCGCTCGGCTCCGTGTTCGCGCGGTTTCCAGCCGTAAATATCGCCCAAATCCCGCCCGACCATCGCCTGCACCAGCGAATCGTGATTCACCTGCTGCATATCGTCGAAAGTGCGCACGTAACGCCCGTCTTTAAATACGGTGATCGCGTCACTTAAAGCGAAAATCTCTTCCATGCGGTGCGAAACATAAAGAATGACGCGTCCTTCTGCCCGCAACTCACGGATCACGCGGAATAAATTGTCGATTTCACGGCGGGATAGCGAACTGGTTGGCTCATCAAAAGCGATCACTTTTGCGTTACGCGCCAGCGCCTTGGCAATTTCCACCATCTGCCACTGGCCGATAGATAAATACTTGAGTGGCGTGCTCGGGTCGATATCCAAACCGAGGTGCTCAAGTTGCAATTTCGCTTCGTAATTCAATAAAGAACGGTTCACGAAGCCCGCTTTATGCGGTAGTTGCCCGAGGTAAATATTCTCGGCAACCGACATTTCCGGCACCAGGTGGAGTTCCTGATAAATAATGGCAACCCCGGCATTCAGGGCCGCAGGCGTGTCGGCAAAAGTGACTTCTTCGCCGCGCAGAACAATGCTGCCTTCGCTCGGCGCGTAGTTGCCGCTAAGAATTTTCAGGAGTGTGGATTTCCCGGCGCCATTCTCCCCCATTAGTGCGTGAACTTGCCCGGCATAGCAGTCGAAACTGATGTCCTGTAAGGCTTTCACGCCAGGGAAAGTTTTGCCTATACCACGGAAAGAGAGATACGGTGTCTGATGCTGCATGACAGACCTCAATGTCGGATGACGCTTGCGCTTATCCGACCTACAGTTTGGGTTGGGTGGATGAAGCTTGCGCTCATCCACCGTGTATTCGCAGATTACTTACCGCCGAGGCCTTTTTTCGCCAGCTCTTCTTTAAAGTTATCGCGAGTAATCAGCACCACATCAGTCACTTCGGTGAATTTTGGTGGCTCCGCACCTTTACTCACCCAGTTGTAGAGCATTTCACTGCTCTTATAACCGTGTACATCCGGGCTTGGCAGCAAGGAACCGTAGAAGCCTGTCGCCTGCGCTTTCGACAGTTCGCTGATCGCGTCCACGCCGTTGATACCCACACCAATCACATCTGGCGCTTTGAAGCCCTGACCTTCCGTAGCACGCACGCCGCCCAGCACCGTGTTGTCATTCATGCCAACAATCAGCCAGTGTTTCACTTCCGGATGCTGAACCAGCATGGAGTTTGCGGCGTCGAATGCGCCTGGGATGTCGTTAGATTTGGTGGGGACTTTGTAGATTTGTTTTTCCGGGAATCCGGCGGCTTTCAGGGCTTCCATTGAACCCGAAGTACGACGGCGAGCGGTATCGAGTTCGTCAGCGGTAATCGCCATCACGGCAGAATCTTTCACATCCCAACCGCGTTTTTGCATCTCTTTATAAAGCTCTTGCCCCTGACGTTCGCCAATTTTGGTCGCCGCCATCATCACCAATGGCACCGTATCCATTGGCTTACCTTTGGCAGTAACAAACTGGTCATCAACAGCAATCACCTTCATGTCGTAGCTTTTTGCTTTGGCGACGATCGCTGAACCAAGTTTTGGATCAGGCGTACAAATCACAAAGCCTTTCGCGCCGCTGGCCGCCAGGCTGTCGATGGCATTCAGCGTTTTTTCGCCGTCCGGAACCGCAATTTTGATCACTTCAAAACCAAGATCTTTCCCGGCTTTATCGGCAAATTTCCATTCAGTCTGGAACCATGGCTCTTCTGGTTGTTTGACCAGAAAGCCGAGTTTCATCGTTTCTGCGATAGCGGATTGTGACATAACGGCAGCGATACCAATGGCCGCCAACGCTTTAGTAAATTTGTGCATGGAATACTCCCGCTCGATTTTATTTTATGTAGGGTAAGATTTAGTTAAAACAAGCCATTAGCACTGCTGACTTTTAGCTTTTTAGGCTTGGGATAGTTGTAGCGGGAAATTAATAATCCATAGGAGAGCGCAATCACACAGCAGAAATACAGTAAAACCGTGCATGTATTTAGCAATTAAAGACATAAAAATAGAGGCATATGTCAGACAAATGAATAAGCGAATAGCTTATTTGTCCATAAGTTCAGCCAGCGCCTCCCTGCGGCTAGTTAGCTACCAGACTTTAATGATCCCTCCCTGCTCTCCCAGAACGGGATCGGTTTTGGGTTTATCGACTTTTGCAATATTGCCCTGCACTTTTTCAAGCTGCCCCGATTTATCAACAAACTTGTCCGGCTCGTGGTTTACAGGGTATGCCCCAACGCACATAAAATCTTCCGACGCTGCAATCTGCTTGTGGCCTACACCTGCGGGAATAAGCACCGCCTCACCCCGAGAAATGTCTACAATCGGCCCGTCCTCGCCACCAAACTGAATTTTGGCATTTCCGGCATACACGCCCAACACTTCATGGGTATTGGAATGAAAGTGGGTGTAGGTAAACACGGGATAACGCCAGCGCGGCGGCCAGCCGTTTTTGGCAAAAAGCTGTTCAAAATATTCGGCGAGGGGTGGTTCATGGGAAACATGATGATAAAGCACAAGCGGCAGCATATTGTTAGGCACACCGCCGCTTGGTTGAGTCAGGTTAAGGGTTTCCAGTTCGATAGCCATGGCTTACTCCTTGGGTAAAGGGGTAAGTATAGAAGAGTTTACTTTATTAATAGATCATCAAAAGAGGGGAATATAATCGTGAATTAATTACTTTTAGATATGAAAATCAACTAATGAATTCACCGTTTATATAATGCTATTATATAAATTGTTATCTACCCATCCCGTAGAATAACGAGTATCATTCACCCTTTGTAAAAACCCTATCTCTACATGGATGTAAAGTTAACAATGAATAAAAAAGAATTAATATTAAGCAGTGGTTTTACCTACCGCGAACTATTGACTATGAAAAATAACTTCCATGCGATGAGAAAATGGTACCGATTGGAAAGGAAACCGATTCCTGAATCTGAACCTACGGATTTAATTGGACATATACTATTGACTGCAAACGATGCATCAGCATTTATATTTATTTTTTTCATCATTAATGCAACTCAAGCCATATATCTTCGTTATGAACATCATGACTTTAAACATCCCGCTGTTGCTTTTGCAATTTTTTTAGTCATACTTCCAGTCATTATTTATTTCAACAATAATCAACATTTAAAACCATTGATACTGGTCAAATTAATTTTTTTACATTACAAAGTAAAAATGAAAACCTGCATCCGCAAGTTTTCTTTTAAAAACTAGTCTACCCATAAATATCAGAAAGAATCAAACTAACTAATCACCCTGATATTTATACCCTCCAAGTAATAATTCCGTTGTTACTTTATAGCCAGCATTACCCTTTTGAAATAACCTCATTGGTTTCGTCATATTCTGCCACTTAGGTATGTTATCCTGTTCAACCATTCTAAATAACCGTCCTGAGCCTGGTGTTTCGAACCACCCTTTTGGTACCAACCGATTACGGTTTTGTATTAATACAGGTGATTCAAAGGCTGCAAAAATTGTTACAGCAAGATCAGCAGCACTATAAACCCAGTCCCCCGTATCATTATCGTAGCCTAAAACATTTGCACCTTTTCTATAGAATTTTCGCAAATAACCAGCCTCTGCATGTTCAAATAAAATCGGTGATATAGATTCATATACATTGTTAGCACCATGTGCGGCCAAGGTAACTCCAACGGTTTTAAATAATTTACTATTAAGTTGGCTACCCGTTTTATTTAAAAAATATCCTGATAAAATTTGTGCCCCGCCTGCTACCACCCCACCGGCAATTTTGACATATTTCAAAACACCTTGTTCTTCAAAGATTTCAGTCGAAAAATATTTTGTATAGTCTCCAAGCCTCAAAATCTGATATTCCCGCTCAGCCATATCAGCTTCGGCTTTCACATCATTGACTATTCGCATCCTTTCATTAGGATCTAAGGTCTGATGGAATCGATAATTCATCTCAATTATATAGTCATCGATTTCCTTCAAATAGTTCATCCTGATTATGGCATCTTCCAGGAAGAAGCTGGCAGCAAGATTGGCGACTCGCTTTAGCGCGACAACATAGTTATCCATGTCATATTTCAAATGAGAAATTGCGGAAGTTCCCATTAATTCACCCGATCATTCCATAAACTCCAACCGCTTGTTCCTGAAGAAATGTGTTCCCAGGTTATTGTTTCATAGCGAATGGCGATACTTTCCTGGGGTTGTACATCATTGTGGGTCAAGGAGTTTGGGTAGAAAAATCGCATCTGGCTCAGCGTCGCGCCGGTGAGTTTAACTTTAAAGAAAAGCTCCATCCCGCCCGCTATTGAAGTACGATACATGAAAAAATCACATTCTACTTTTTCATTATTAGAGATGGCCACACCCAAAAGAGGTGTTGATTTATCGATGGGTTTTCTTATTTCTAGCGGGTGATGAACGGCATTTTGCTCTCGGGTTATTACGTTCGACAACTCATAGATTAAAATTTGATCTTTATGTCCAAACTGATATTTGTTGCCAATGGAGTCTGCAGTCCCGCATCCTTGAGAAAGCATGCCCTGCTTTTCACCATTAATCGTCATATAAATGACATTTGCCATTTTGTTTTCTCCGTAATTAGTATTAAATCACGAAGAATTAAAACGCCGGGAACAATAAATAACCATTTAAAACACACGAACAACCGGAATCATACTTTCCAGGTTCCGAAGGTATTCAGAAGATGTCATTCTCAATTATAATTAGAGGTTTTAATAATGATTAACGAAATGTATATCATGCATAATAATAAACCCACTCAGGGAATGATATATTCCCTGAGTGTTCACTACTACCACGGATAATAAATATGCTCCGCATGATCGCGGGCGGCAGCTTCATCACCTTCCAGGCGAGCCGCTACGGTGAGGGCAAAATCAAACACTTTCCCCAATCCTTTACCGCTGATCAGGTTGCCGTCTTCGACGACATCGGCGTCGACATAAACGCCGTCGCCAACCTGCTGCCATAAATCACCGGAACAAACATAGCGACGTCCTTTTAGTAAACCGTTCCCGCCCAACACGCGCGCGGCTGCGGAACAAATCGGGCAGATAAATTTCCCGAGCTCATCGTGACGGCGGACGAAGGCAATCACGCTGGCGCTTTTCGCAAGGAATACGCTGCCTTCTGGGCCTCCGGGCAGAACAACGGCATCAAATGTGTCGTCGAAACATTCACTCAAGGTGGCATCGGCGACCATCGGTATATCGTGGTAACTCACAACGGCGCGCGAATCAATACAAGAAAGTGTACGCACATTTATTTTAAGACGACGCAGAATATCAATGGTTACAATGGCTTCTGCTTCTTCAAAACCAGGCGCCAGTAAGACTGCAACGGTTTTCATCACGACTCTCCATGTTGCCCCCGCAACATTACGGGGGCGAGAAAATTACCAGTAGAGACTCCACACCTGGCGCACGCGTGCCAGTGCTTCAAGGTAGAAATAGTCTCCCCAACTACAGCATTCATCCACACCTTTTCCGCTTGCCATGTGATAAACCGAATGTTTCAGCAAGCCTTCGCATGGCTCATCGTCCCGCGCCAGGTAGTTATCGGTCAGCGACTGAATTATGCGCAGCGCCATCTCTTCGTAGTGGGCGCGATGTTCATCCAGAACCGGCAGGACTTTCACCAGTTCCAGCAGCCCGCAAGCAGTAATCGCCGCGGCTGAGCTGTCGCGCACCGCATCAGTGCCCAGCAACGCCAGATCCCAGTGGCAAACGTCATCTTCCGGCAAACGGTTGATAAAGTAATGCGCCAGGCTGCGCGTGAGATCCACCATACCTTTATCGCCGGTATACAGATACGTGAGCAAGAAACCGTAAATGCCCCACGCCTGCCCACGCGACCAGCATGAAGAGTCGCTGTAACCCTGGTGCGTATTTCCAAAACGGGGTTCGCCAGTTTCCACATTCATATAGTAGGTATGGAATGTGGAGGCATCCGGGCGAACAATGTACTTCGCCGCCTGCTCTGCGTGCGCCGTTGCCGCCTCGGCGTAACGAGCATCACCGGTTTGTTGGCTTGCCCAATAAAGCAGCGGAAGGTTCATATTACAGTCAATAATCATCCGCCCCTGTTGTTCTGGATCATTCAAATCGCCCCATGCCTGAATGATCTTCGCCACCGGGTTAAAACGCTCCATCAGAATATCTGCCGCTTGCAGCGCGGTCTGGCGAGCGGTTTCATTGCCGGTTAAGCGCCAGGCGTTGACGCACGACAGCGTATAGAGGAAGCCCAAATCGTGAGTCGCGGTTTCGATACGCTGGTCTAAACGCTGTTTAAAAGATGGCAAATAACGCTCTGCCGCCTGGCGATATTTTTCATCGCCCGTCATCTCCCACGCCAGCCATAATTGACCGGGCCAGAAGCTGGTTGTCCATTCAACGTTGTCAGTCGGTTTCCATTTGCCGCCTTCGCAGGCTTCGTTAGGGAATTTATCCCCTACCAGAACAATCGTCTTATCTAGCTTCTTAGTAACGCTTTGCATCGCCTTATCCAGCTTATGTTTCAGGGCCAGGCGGTCTACTTGATGCAATTCAATAGGGCGCAGTGGCTCGGTCACAATTTTTTCAGTGACTACAGAACGGGTCATAACGTCTCCTTTAATTAATGTTTTACCGGCTCGACCGGTGAAGTGTCTAAAGCGGGTGAGAAGGTTTGAGACTCCGCGCGTGTTGACTGGCAGCGCGAGAGTGTGAAAGCGGAAATCAGGGTGAAGACCAGCGCGCAGCAGCCCATCAATAAGTAGGTGTGCGCGAAGCCGATTTTGTCGTACAGATAACCGGCTGGCGGTGCGACGACCACAGAACCGACATAAATCATCGCCTGATAACCCAGTAAGTACATGGTGGCGTTGACCTTTTTGTGGAAATGCTCGGCAATGTATTTAAAGACGGAGATCAGCAACAGTGCGATTTCCACGCCGTAGAACGGCTTGATGATTGAAATCACCAGCGGATCGGATGTCAGGCCTGAGGCAATCAGGCGCAAACCCACCACACAGCCGCAGAGCAGCAACCCCTTTTTCGCACCGAAATGATTAACCAGCACCGGAATGAACATCATCATCACGAATTCCATGCCGGACTGAACGGTGCTCAAGTAGCCGTACCAGGCGTTGCCCTGCTCTTTGGTATCAAAGAACGAAACGAAGTAGCGCGGGAACTGCTGTTCGGCAACAAACATCATCCATGCCACACCGGCCACATACAGGCTGAACATCCAGAATTTGCGATTTTTCAGCAACATGATGACATCGGAAAACACAATCTTATTCGCTGAAATCACGTTGTTATTGCGTAGCTGTTCATCGCCAATTTTGAGGCTGACCAACACCACCAACATTAAGACGGAAGTGGTGCTGCTGACCAAAAAGTTTGCCAGCGGCGTGTAGTTGAACAGCAAACCGGACACCGATGCGGCCATCGCCCAGCCGAGCGATCCCCACATACGGATGCGCCCAAACTCCAGGCCATACAAGCGGCTGAATCTATCCGCGTACGACTCGGACGCCGCAACCCCAGCGTACCAGCCGAGGCTCAGATAAAACGCGCCAATGACGATGCCAATAGTGGTGTGCGTGAGCAGTAGCGGTTGATAAACCGTGACGAAAAACGGCGCCATTAACGCGGAGATAGCACAGACAAAATAGAGCAGCCATTTGCTCATCCCGATTTTGTCCATGATGTAGCCGTAGACCGGTTTCATCACCACCGCAAAGACGCCGTTGATGGCGAAAACGCTGCCGATGGTAATGCTGTCCAACCCTACTTTCTGGCTCAACCACAGGGCATACAGCCCAAAGCTTGAAGACCAGGTGAAAAAGTAGAGGAAGATGAAAGTGCTCATTTTTATTTGAGCAGTACGCGTTGGTGTTGAACTATTCATTGATGGTTCTCCAGAAACAATACGTGCTTTTGGTGGTGGCTCATCACCAGGCGTACAGCGCCCTCGCTGATAATGGCTTGCGGGCAAGATTGTTCGTTAAAGTCATCAGTATCCCCTGCCCAAACGGCACTGATTAACAGATGTGTACCCACGTTTAATTCACCGCGCAGCAGCGGGACAGCCGCTCGTTCGGCGAACAGTAAGTTGCTGTTTGGCGGCGTTAAAACCTGCTCTCCGGTACGCGATTGCGGGCTTAAACAGTAGATAGCGCTGGTATCGGTCGCCGTCCGCAGAACACTTTTCGACGCCGCCAGTTCGGTTTGCGGCAAGGGGCGATTGGCCAGGCTAAAACCGCCTTCGGCACAATCGAGTTCACGATCGGTTTTGAGGTAATGCACCCGCACTTGCCAGTCGCCAAGCGGCACCAGCCAGGTGTCGATAGTCACGTCATTCCACGGCTGCCAGCGGCTATAAATCATGCCGTCGGCAGTGGTGACTTGCTGACATGCCCGACGCCCGCGCCAGTAATCGTCTTTCTCCGAAAGCAGCAGCATTGAATCGGGGGCGGCGTGATTCAGGCCGTAACGTCCGCGTTCGATGGTGAAACCGTAGCGAGTGGAATAAGCGAATTTGCAGTATTTGGCTTCTGTATTAACGAAGTTATTCAGCTCCAGCTGGCCTGATGTCACCATCCATAAATGGTTGTCCTGATGAACCAGAATTTGAGCGGCGTGAGGAATGCTGTGTTCCGCTTCCCGTGCAGGTAACGGTAATTCCTTGGCCTGCCAGAATTTATCGTTTTCCCCCAGCGCCAGCACCAGCATGGTTTTCAGTCCCCAATAAGGCGAACCGGGCGCGTTGTAATCTTCGGCCATAATTAAGTTAGGGTAGCTATAACCCACGCTCAACACGCCATCGCGGTCAAACAGCGGCTGTTGCAGCCACCAGCGCAAATGTCGCAGCACGATACCTTTCACAACGCCAGGCTCGTAAACCTCAAGATCTGCAAAGGCCGCAGCGCTCCAGAACGCAGCCTGCGCGAAGCGATAAGTCAGGCTGCGGCCAAAAGGAATCGCCGCGCCATCATCGGCGAAGAAATGGATGAAATCGGCGGCAAACAATGTGGCGCGCTGGCGCAATGTCCGGCAACGTTGCGGGTCAACCTCGGCCATTAATTTAGCGTAGATAAGCCCATAGAAATGGAATCCCATCGAAATGTAGTAATCACGCGGGCGACCTGGACCATCTGAATACCAGCCGTCGCCGAGGTAGTAGTGCTCCATCGCCGCAAAATGCTTTTCGAGCGCTTCGGCATTATTCGGCATGCCGCAATGGTGGAAACCGACCTGCACGAGAATCGGGAAGAAATGCCAGTTATTATCCGGGATATCCTGGTTTTCACTCTGCTTGAGCCATTGCCAAAGATGGTGTTTTTCTTGCTCGCTAAAGTGCGCCAGCAGCGGTTTATGCGCCACCGCCAGCATTAATCCGTAGGCCGCCATTTCCACAATACGCTGATCGTAAGGTGCGACTTCCCCCCAGTAATCTGCATGTTCCGGGTTGGTGCCGTTTTTTATTGCCTGAATATAAAAAGAGAATTGTTCCGGTTCATGCCCTCCCGCCAAAAGTGGGGTGACGCCCCACAGCAAACGCGAGAATGTTTCCATATTTGCAATTTGCTGCCCGTAATGAGCGGTGAAATTAGCAAGATCGACGCGACTGGCATCTTTTTTAAAGAATGGCGAAACGGCATTCAATAATTGATTCACCAATTTATGAAGATCGTCCCTGTTTTCCAGAGGGTTATTCAGAGTGATGTTTTCAGGTTGCAAGATTTCCTCCCGTCAGACACGAGAATATTGTAAGTTGTTGTTATTCATATTTTCTGTGCGCTCAGTTTGCGCGTTGATGCAAAGAGTAGTCGCTTTTATTCCTGAGTCAGAGTGAGCCGCATCACAAAACTAAACCGTTATTTCACTTTCACTGGCTTTTTCTAAATTCAGGGGCAATAAATTACAAATCATGGCGTAAAAACTTAAATTTATTGTCCTGGAGGGGAAATGAGCGAACAACAATTTATGGAGCGGATCACCCTCGATAGTCAGGTTATCTCATTTCATCGCCTACGAGCCTCCAGCGCACAGTATTATCACTGGCATCAGTGTGCTGAGTTTCTCTATATTTCAAAAGGATATGGAATAGTCGTGGTCGATAACCAGCATTACACGGCCAGGCCTGGGCGGTTATTTATCTTCCCGGCGTTTCGCCTGCATAAGGTTCACGTCGATGCCAGCGATACTAATCACTACCACCGCACCACTATGCATATTGAGCACACGTCAATAATGAGCACCCTGCACGCTTTCCCGCGCCAGCTGGCACAATTTTCGGCCCTTGCGGCCAGCAATGCCCCGGCGCAGGTTTACGATTTAAGTGAACAGGGAGAGTTTATGGAGGTCATTCTCGAGCAGTTCGACAAACTTTGTCTTAATGGGCATTCGACCGCCAGCGATGTGGCGCTGATGGTGATGCAAATCATGGCTTTCCTGCCCGAGCAACCGCAGAAATTTATTCAGCCTCAACAGACAGTTGCGTCACGCATCATGCAGTGGGTGGAAAGCAATTACAGTGGCAAGTTTTCGCTGGATGAGCTGGCACAGTCCATCGGTTTATCACGCAGCTATACCTCGCGTATTTTTCGCCAGCAAACCGGGGGCAGCATTCATGAATACTTGCTGACGCGGCGTATCAAGAAAAGTTGCGATTTATTGCGCACTTCGCCGTTAAGCATTGATGCTATCGCGCAGGAAGTCGGTTTTATCGAGGTGACTTATTTTATTACCTGTTTCAAAAAAATGATGAGCCAGACGCCGCTGCAATACCGAAAACAATCGCGGGCGAAATTAGCCGGTGAACAAAATATGATCTAAAACAAAAAGACGTCAGTTCCGATATTCATTTTTCGATGGTGAATCACAACATTGATCATGAAATTTTAATTACCCAAGATAAACCTCAAGTCTAATAATTATTTCATTTTTTGTTTTTAATATTTCATCGTGAAGCATGTTGTAAATAAGGGTAAAACGGCAGAATTAAACGTATTGCAAATAACCCAAAAGAGGTATTATTTAAAAGCTTCTCCCCGACCTTTACCCGATGTTCCGCTTCAATAAGGAAATGATTATGGCAACCTCCGGCATGGTTCAAAGACTCAACTTGCAGATTAACCGCGATTTTTACTCTTCCAATCTCTATTTACGATTAAGCAGCTGGTGTTCTGAAAAAAGCCTGACGGGTACCGCGACATTTTTAAGAAATCAGGCGCAGTGCAATGTGACGCAGATGATGCGTATATTTAATTTTATGAAGCAAGCGGGCGGCACTCCCATTGTGGGGGCGATTGAATCACCACAAAGCGAATGCGACTCTCTGGAAATGCTGTTTGAAAAAACGGTAGAAGATTACCAACAGCGTTGTGCCACTTTAAATAAATTGACCGCTGAAGCGACGGAGTTAAAGGATTACCCGACGCTGAATTTCCTGAAGACCATGGATCGCGAACAAGAAGAAGAAGGCGTTTTACTCAATACGATTCTCGACGAAGTGCGAAATGCACGCAAAGCCGGGTTATGTATGAGCCAGACTGACGTGCATCTGACCAATTTAGTGAACCATCAGCAGCATTGATTATGCCTATAGGGTGGATGAAGCTTGCGCTTATTCACCCTACAAAACCCATTTCGACAGCGTTATCCGACAAAAACCCACGTTTCAGGCACACCACATCAGTTGCTCACGCAAACTCAGCGTATCTTCCGGGAAACTCGCCAGTACCGTTTTGTAGCGCGTCGCGTCTTTTGGATAACCGCGCATGGATTGCAACAACAGGCGCAATGCGCTATCCCAGACAATGCCGTCTAAATCACGATATGGCCACAAATCCGGGTCAGCGATAAACGGCATCAAATAATCAATCCCGAGCTTCACGCTTCGGCCATCTTGCACCGCATTCCAGCGGTCGAACTCGACGTGTTCGGCATAGCGATTGAGTAGCAAATGGGCTTCGAGATTGAACAAGGAATAGTGGAACGGCACCGGGCGCTCCAGTTCCATGGTCTGTTTACCTTCCTGGTCAATTTGCGCCGCCATGCGTTGCGTGATTCCCTGCTGGATAATGCGCGCCACCAGCCCTTTATCCCCGTAGAACAGCGCATTCACCGCGCGTTGCGCGTCATACCAGGTGCCGTGGTTGTTGTGCCAGACGTATTCCGAATGGCCAACATCGCTAAAGAACATCCAGTGGTTGAAGTCCCGGAACCACTGATGCAAGCCGATAATGTCGTCGGTGTCCAGTACGCCTGCATCGCTTATCAACCCGATGGTGTCGATAACCATCCACAATAAGCGGGTGTCGATAAGCCCCGTGCCGCGCCCGGACACTATTCCAGGGATCGCCTGGCCGTAATTCAAATGCGGGTTCATGCGCGTCTGTTCATCAAGGAACCAGCACTTGATTTGCTCTGCCGCCGCAAGCGCGTATTTGCGATGCCCCGTAAAATACCATGCCAGCCCTAGCGTCAGGCTACGTTCACACATGCGAATAATGCGCGTGGTGTCGGTGTCATTGTTCTGGCATTGCGGATTGGTGTGCCCGTCGCGGCGGATATACGGCAGGCCATTTGGCCTGCGTGGATTGGGCCACCAGTAAGTCCCCAGGCTGTAGTAGTCGTGCGGGTCGCCACTCACCGGGCGCAGCTTTTTATGCACTACGCTTTCAGGGGGTTGCCCCCGGAGTTTATCCGCCTCGCTAACCAGCCTCCCCAACGCCAGTTGCAGCGGCGAAAAAGGTTGCTGTAAGCCACGGCGGGCATTCTCCAGGCACGTAACATCCAGGGTGTATAACTTCATCAATCGCTCCTTCTTAATGACACGCTACGCGCTGCCCACTGTCGGCATCAAAAATGTGGATACCCGTCACTCTGGGCTGCAACCATACCGTTTCACCTTCCCGTACATTTAATCGCTGCTTAAAAACCGAGGTAAAGGATCCCCCGCCAGTGTTGCAGAACAACTGCATATCGGAACCGGTGTTTTCGATGGCGGTGATGGTTGCCTTCAGCGCCCCGTTTTGCTCGCTTTCATCCACAACATTGACCTGTTCAGGGCGTATCGCGTACACCACTTTTTGCTGCGGCTTCACCTGCACGCCCGGCGGCAAGCTTAACAAAGAGCCATCGGCAAGACGTAACGTCATCTCTCCGTTTTGTAGTACCACTTCACCTTTTAACTGATTGATTTCAGGCGAACCGATGAAACCGGCAACAAATAGATTTGCCGGGCGGTCGTATAATTCCAGTGGACTGCCGACCTGTTCGATTCGCCCTTCGCGTAGCACCACAATCATCTGACCCATGGTCATGGCTTCAATCTGGTCATGAGTGACGTAGACCGAGGTCGTTTTCAGGCGGCGATGCAGTTCACGAATTTCGCCCCGCACCTGGGTGCGAAGTTTAGCGTCGAGGTTCGAGAGCGGTTCATCAAATAAAAACACCTGCGGATTACGCACAATGGCGCGCCCCATCGCCACACGCTGGCGCTGGCCGCCGGATAAATCTTTTGGCAGACGGTCGAGCAACACACCCAGGCCGAGAAGGTCTGCCGCCGCTTCCACTTTCTGGCTGATTTCCGCTTTTGGCAGCTTTGCCATCTTGAGAGCAAAGCCCATATTTTCGCGCACGGTCATTTGCGGATATAACGCGTAACTCTGGAACACCATCGCAATATCGCGCAGCTTCGGCTCAACGTCAGTGACGTCTTTCTGGTTAATCGCCACCTCGCCGCCGGTAATCTCTTCAAGCCCGGCAATCATGCGCAGCAAGGTAGATTTGCCGCAGCCACTCGGGCCAACCAACACACAGAACTCACCGTCTGGAATGGTCAACGAGACATCTTTAATAACGTGTGCGTCGCCATATGATTTACAGACATTTTTAAGCACTACAGACCCCATGTGTCGCTCCTTATCCTTTGACCGCGCCGGACATAATCCCGCGATTGAAATGTTTTTGCAGACCGAGATACACAATGATGCTCGGCAACATCGCCAGTAAGGTGATGGCAATAAAGATGTTTGGTGTGATGCTTTCATCAGTACGCAAGCGGCCAAGGATCACCGGAATGGTGTTCAGGCTGTCGTGGTTCACCACAATTAGCGGCAGCAGGTACTGGTCCCAAATCATGATGAAACCGAAGGTCACGACCGTCCCGAGCGCCGGTTTGACCAGAGGCAAGATAACGTGGAAGAAAATCTGCCATTCATTCGCGCCATCTATACGCGCAGCTTCTTCGAGTTCTTTGGGGATCGCCGCCATAAATTCGCTGAGTACGAAGATGGAGAACGCCCAGCCCACCACCGGCATGATCATGCCCAGATAGGTGTTATAGAGTGACGAGTCAATCAGCGGCAGTTGCCAGTTGATAATCATGTACAGCGGAATGGCGATCACCTCTTCCGGCAGCATCATGGTGGAAAGTATGATCAAACTGACCAACGAGACGCCGACGAACTTTTTGCGTGCTAAGGCGTAGGCCGCCAGCGCACTGACTGAGACCTGCAAAATGGTGCCGAAAAACACCACCACCATCGAGTTCAACAGGTATTGCCAGACGCCAATGTCCTGCCAGGCAAAGATAAAGTTCTCCATTGAAAACTCATTCGGCCAGGCCAACAGTTCACCAGGCTTCACGGGCGCACCGCTGAATGCGGTGGCGACAATGCCCCAGAACGGCCCGACAAATACAATTAACAGCAGGCCATAAATCATCCAGCGGCCTACGGTATCCCAACGTTTACCTAACATGGGCAGCTCCTTAATAGCGGGCAATGCGCTTTTTCAGCGTGAGATGACAAATCGTCAGCACCACGGTGAAGGCGAATAACAGGAACGACACCGCCGAAGCATAGCCGTAGTCAAATTGCTCAAAACCAAGTTTATAGATGTGGGTCATGATCATCTCTGTCGCGCCAGACGGCCCGCCGCCGGTGGTGGCGTACACTTCGGCAAACACGCGGAAGCCACGGATAAACGAGAGCATCAACACCACGGAAATAGCCGGGATCATGCCAGGCAGCGTGACGTAGCGCAGGCGGTTCCACCAGTTCGCGCCATCAACGTTTGAGGCGTCATATAAATCACGACTGATACCCGCCAGGCCGGCGATAAATATCACCATGTTGTACGGCACCGCTTTCCAGATATGCAGCAGCATGATCACCCACAGCGCCTGATCGGAGCTGGCGAGGAAACCCTGGTCGGCCACGCCAAACCAACTCAGAATATGGTTCACCACCCCGTTCGGCGTTGGGTTAAACAGGATGCGCCACATTTCAGCGACGATAGCTGCACTTGTTACCGCAGGCAGGAAAATCGCAGTACGGATGAAGCGCAAATGGCGGGCGGGACCTTCAAGCAACATCGCCAGGAAGAATGCCAGCACCGCCCCAACCACCATCGTCACCACGACATAAAGGAAGGTGTTGAACACGGCTGAATGCAGTTCGATATCGGCAAAAGCGCGGGCGAAGTTGGCAAACCCAACCCATTCATCTGGTTGATTGAAGTTCACCTTGTAAAAACTCATCACCAACCCTTGCAGCATGGGGATGAATTTAAACCAGGTAAAAATGACCAGTGCCGGAGCCAAAAATATCCACGGCACCAGGTTTCGTTTCTGGCGAGAAGTTAACATCGTTTTTTTGCTCTTTTTTGAAGTTAAGTGGCGGATGGCGCTTCGTTTATCCGCCCTACGCTTGGTTTTTTTAGGGTGGATAAGCGCAGCGTCATCCACCGTTTGGCACCAAACCTACTTCGCCAGCACCTGCTGTTTAGCAAGTTCAGCGTTGACCTTCTCGTTAGTGGCTTTCAGCTCCGCACTGATATCGCTATTGCAGTCAGCCAGAACACGGTTAAAACCATCGGCGGTGATCTGGCGGATTGGCGTCCAGTTCGGCACTTGCGGCACATAACGCCCTTGTTCGGCGTAGAGTCTGGCGAAAGTCGCCCAGCGTGCGTCGTCATACACCGCTTGCGTGTCTACTTGTTTGTTCACGGGTAAACGCACCACCGGCATATGTTTGCTGCCTTTACCCATGCCGATTTCTTGCCCTTCCTGGGAAATCATAAATTCGATGAACTTGCGGGCTGCCTCTTTGTTCTTGCTGCTTTTCATCATGAAGACCGTGGTGCCTTCAGCCAGCGTGGCGCTGTTTTTCGGGCCTTCGAGCGTCACCACTTCAAACTTGTCTTTGCCGGGGTCTTTATCAAATAACGCGATGTGATACGGCCCGGTGAAGAACATGCCGGTTTGGCTGGAGCGGAATGAAGGGATGATATCGGCCGTCGTGGCATTGATAGCGCCCGGCTGGACCACCTTTTCGCACAACATACCGCGCATAAACTGCAAGGTTTCCGTCGCAGCGGGTTCATCAAGCGAGGCTTTGAATGTGCCTTTTATCGCCCCTTCACGGATAAAATCGCCGCCGGCTTGCCACAGGAAGGCACTCATAAACCAGCTGGCATATCCGCGAGTGGTAGAGCCTGGCAACAGAAAACCGTAGGTATCGTTTTTGCCATTGCCGTCAGGGTCTTGCGTGGTGAAGGCTTTTGCCAGTTTCTCGACATCGCTCCAGGTTTTTGGTGCAGGCATTCCCAGCTTTTCACGCCAGTCTTTGCGCACAAATAAGGCGAAGGTTTGAGCGGATGTTGGCACGCCATAGTATTTCCCGTCGGTGTAGCGGGTACTTTCCCAGGCGGTCGGGTAAATATTGTCGCCCCCGGCGATGGTTTTCGGGTCGATTTCTTCTGCGATGCCAAGCTGAATGAATTGCCCAATGGCGACCGCATCATTGAAGATAAGATCCGGCAGTGCATTCCCCGCCGCCGCACGCGCCAGGCGCTGCTCAAAATCAGTCGTGGCATTAAAATATTCGATTTTAATGCCGGTCTTTTTTTCAAAGGTTTCCGCTTCTTGCTTGTAGATATTTTTTGAGTCGTTGCTGGCACGAATCCAGACATTAAGCGTTTGGGCTGCAAATGCTTGTGAAGCACTTAACCCCAGTGCGGATATCAGAAATACGGATTTTAATTTTGTAGAGAACATTTATTTTCACATCCTTATTTTAAGAGGTTTGATAATTGAATAAATGGAGTGAAGCAGATTATTTTCGATAAAAGAAAAGCTGCCCGATAATTAAATAGAATGGTTGGGTTAAACACAACGACCTAAAACAGAAATACCGTTTCACAATGCAAAAATGTGTCATCAATCACATTTCAAAATGCGACACAAAACACAAAATAAAAAATACCCAATAAAAACATAAAGATATAAATCTAAACAAATTTAGCAACTTATAAAAATAGATTTAAAACTGCTGTTTTTCGTGATCTATAACTCGCTTTCAGGGGTTATTTAGCATCATAAACAAGAGTTTGAAGTGCATCACACAAAAATTAATTCCGCCTCTTACACTGCGCAGGCAACATCAATAATATTATTTCCACTCTCACAATTGATGAATACTAATAACACCGACAATTAATAAGGTGATGGCTTTTATCACCCTAAATTCATTCTGCCGATGGACGGAGAAAATATGTGTCCGAGCAAACCCACTTTATTGTCCTGCCTGTCATTAATTTCACTGGCGGTTGCAGGAGTATTAACGACTTCATCGTTGTATGCCGCCGATGCGCATCCGCTGCAAATAAAACTGGATGATTTACGCTACAGCCAACAACAGTTAAAGGCACAAAATCCGCAGTTTATCGGCGCATATCAAAAACTGATTGCCGGAGCGGATAAAGCGCTAACCAAACCGCTGTACTCCGTGATGGATAAAACCCTTACCGCCGCCAGCGGGGATAAGCATGATTACTACAGTTTCCCGCCGTACTGGTGGCCAGACCCAACGACCAAAGATGGGCTGCCGTATATCCGCAAAGACGGCCAGACAAACCCTGATGCCAACAGTGATGCCACAGACAAAAAACGCCTGGTCAACATGAGCAATGATGTCTGGACGCTGGCGCTGGCGTGGCAATTTACGCAAAAACCGGCCTATGCTGAAAAAGCCCGCGATCAGCTTTTGAACTGGTTTGTGAAACCCGAAACGCGCATGAACCCGAATCTGCAACATGCGCAGGCTATTCCAGGCATTAACGATGGACGAGGAATCGGCCTGATTGATAGTCGCGCCCTGGTGGAAGTGATTGATGCTGTTGAATTGTTACGCCCGGCTAATGTTCTGAGCGATGATGACTATCGGCAGATAAAACAATGGTATGGCGATTTTTATCACTGGATGACCACCAGCCAGAACGGTTTTGAAGAGGACAACTGGCACAACAACCACGGCACTTATTTTGATTTACAGGCCGCGTCATTTGCCCTGTTTAGTGGCGATGAGCAGGCGGCTAAAAAACGGCTGCAAATCACGCAACTGCGCCGTATCCCCTCCCATTTTGATAAAGAAGGCCGCCAGATGGCGGAAATTGAGCGCACTCGCCCCTGGCATTACAGCAATTTCCACCTCGAGGCTTACAACAAGCTGGGGCGTTTAGGGGAAGTGACCGGGGTTGATGTGTGGAATTTCAACCTTGACTATCACAGCCTGCGCAAGGGTTATACCTACGTCGCGCACTTCGTGGATAGCAATGAAACCTGGCCATGGAAGGATATTGATAAAATGGATGATAAAAAAGCGTTGGTGAATATGGTGAGCGCCGCTCGCGCGTGGCCAGACGACAAGCTGTTTACTGAAAAAGCGGAGTGGTTAATGGCGAAATATCCTGACGATATTTCTCATCTTATTACCCCGTTAAAACAACATTGAATGAGAATAAGGATCGAGCGATGAAGCAGTTTACCACGCAACAACTTATTCTTCTTCGGCAACAGATTAAACAGCAGCCAGCAATCATTGAACAATTGATTGCCGATAATTCGGTGGTCCTGAACAACCCGTTGCACGTGCCTGAAACAGCACTGGCAACGTGGAATCTCTATTATTACTGCCCCGACCACGGAGTCAGGCTGATGTGGGACAGACACTCCCCAGCCTCTCATTGCTGCCCGGTAGACGGGCGGCAGTTTAGCGGTGAGCCTTACGACGGCGCATGGTGGCGCGAGCTAAATGGGCTGAATGCCAAAGCCTGCCACCAGCTTGGTGTGTTATGGCAATTAACCGGCGAGCACATTTATTTCGAGAAAGTCCGTGATTTGCTGATGCGCTACGCGGAGTTTTATCCGGGCTATGCCATTCACGGTGATATTCCTTATAACGGGCCGGGGAAAATGAACGCCCAGACGCTGTGCGAAGCCAACTGCCTGCTGGATTTCACCCTCGGGTTTGATTGCATCGCGCAAGCACTGACTGCAGAGCAACGCGAGTACATCATCACGCGCCTGCTGCGAGAAGGTGCGCAATTTTTGATGGCTCACCGCACTGCGCAATTACATAACCATGAGGTCAAAATCGGCTGCGCGGTGGGTGTGATGGGTCTGGTTCTGGAAGATGATTCGCTGCTGGAGTTTGCCGTAAACCAGCCTTACGGGCTGCGTTATCAACTGGAACACGGTCTGTTTGAAGAAGGGTTGTGGTTTGAAGGCTCGGTTCATTACCATTTCTACGCCCTGCAAGGTTTTCTGGCGTTTGAAAAGCTGGCGATGGGCACACGCTGGAGCCTGCTCGATGAACCCTATTATAAAAAGATGCTCAGTTTCCCACTGACGTTGTTGATGCCAGACGGCACCTTCCCACGCATCAATGATTGTATCTACGGCCAGGAAAAACTCGATCACGGCCATCTTTATGAATTTGCGTGGTATTACTACCAGGATAGCCAATATGCCGCCGCGCTGAAGGCGATTAATCAGCATCATCTGCGCCTTAATCTGGATGCATTTCTCTACACTCGTCCATTGCCAGAACAGGTTCCGGAGTTGATTCCCACCGGGCATTTACATGCCCCGCATTGCGGGCTGACCCTCTGGCGCAACGCAGCAAAGCAGCGTGCTCTGCTGGTGAAACATACGCCTTACGGTGGCGAACATGACCACTACGATCGCCTGAATCTTGTGCTGTTTAATGGTGCGGAAGAAATTTTACCCGACCTGGGAACGACCGGTTACGGCGCGCCAATGCATTACGCGTATTACAAAAACAGCGCCACGCACAATACGATTACCGTTAACCAGACGAACCAACCGCCTGCGATTCCCGTGGTGCGCCAGTACCATGAAAGCGAGGCGTTTTGCTGGCTCGATACGGAAGTGGACTGGCGGCAACCCCCACCGGAACTGGATAGCCATACGCGCGTACAGTGGGATAGCGATGCCTGGCGCGATGTGCGTTTCCGTCGCCGTTTGCTGTGGCTGGACAACGCCCTGATTGACATCAGCAACGTGCAAAATCCGCATCGCCAGCAGATTGACTGGACGCTTCATCTTCATGGCAAAGCGCTTGATATCGAAGGTGAACTGGCGACATTCAGCCACACCGGGCCGCTTGCGATCATGCAGGATGCGCATTGCGCTCAACTGACTAACAGCCAGCCGCGCAATTTTGGCACGGCACTGAATGGGCAGGCGTTGTGGCTACACGGGCAGGCCGAACTCTGGCAAGGCAAGGCTCCTGATAATCCGGCTATTGAGGATTTAAGTTACCTGGTATTGCGTAGCGCTGAAAAAAGCCCTGAATTTGTTTGCGCGTGGGATTTTGACAATCAGCAGCCGATCACCGATATGCAGGTCATGCCCGATGGTGAAGGCATGCGCATCGCACTTAAACGTGGCGAAAATGTGCTGATGATTGATATCGCAGATGACGACACCAGTCTTCCTCGCCTCCAGCGCTCACATTGCCCGCTATAAACCACCACTCCGCTTCCGGGCGGGGTGTTAATAAAATGTTATTAACCATCTGTTTTCATTGAATTTTAACAAACAAGATCTATGTCTCAATGGTAATCCTTACATTCTGTAATGCTAATTACATGTAAAACTCCAAGGGATTGCCATGATTACCATTGAATTTATTGTCATCATTTTATGCTTGCTGGTAGGGACGCGTTTTGGCGGGATGGGCCTGGGTTTAATCAGCGGTATCGGCCTGTTTATCCTCACGTTTATCTTCGGTCTTGAACCTGGCAAACCGCCGGTTGATGTCATGCTCACCATTCTGGCGGTGATTGGTTGCGCAGCGACATTACAAACGGCTGGCGGATTGAACGTCATGATGCAGTTCGCCGAACGGCTGCTGCGTAAACACCCACAGCACATTACTCTGCTCGCTCCGTTCACCACCTGGATGCTGACGTTCCTGTGCGGAACCGGGCATGTGGTGTACACCATGTTCCCGATTATCGCCGATATCGCGCTCAAAAAAGGTATTCGCCCGGAGCGCCCAATGGCGGTCGCGTCGATTGCTTCGCAAATGGCGATTACGGCCTCTCCGGTTTCGGTTGCGGTGGTTTCGCTGATTTCTATTCTGGCAGCTAATCATGGCGTCGGGCGCGCGTGGGGCATTCTCGATATTCTTTGTATTTCAGTGCCCGCCTCTTTATTTGGCGTGTTGATTGCCGCGCTATGGAGTTTACGCCGCGGTAAAGATTTGAAAGACGACAAAGAGTTCCAGGAAAAGCTCAAAGATCCCAAACAGCGTGAGTTTATCTACGGCAGCAGCGAAACGCTGATGAACCAGGTGTTCCCAAAACAGGCCTACTGGTCAACGTGGATTTTCTTCGCCGGGATTTTAGTGGTGGTGTTATTAGGAGCGATTCCCGCCCTGCGCCCGGCGTTTGAGATCAAAGGTGCGCTCAAGCCGTTATCAATGAATCTGGTTATCCAGATGATGATGTTGATTGCCGGTGCCGTGATGCTGATGGTGTGCAAAGTGAATGCTTCAGCAATCTCTAACGGCGCGGTGTTTAAAGCCGGGATGGTGGCGATTTTCTCGGTATTTGGCGTGGCATGGATGAGCGATACTTTCTTCCAGGCGCATCTGGAAGAGTTGAAAATGGCGCTGGAAGGCGTGGTGAAAAGTCACCCGTGGACGTATGCCATCGTGCTGTTTTTGGTCTCGAAACTGGTGAATAGCCAGGCCGCAGCATTAACCGCTGTCGCACCAATGGGGTTGATGTTAGGCGTTGAACCGAAAATGCTGATTGCCTTCTTCCCGGCGTCGTACGGTTATTTTGTGCTGCCGACTTACCCGAGCGATTTGGCGTGTATTGGTTTTGACCGTTCAGGCACCACGAAAATAGGTAAATTCATCATTAACCATAGTTTCATTTTGCCAGGTTTGATTGGCGTGAGCTGTGCGTGTGCGGCAAGTTATTTGTTGGTGATGACGTTCTTCTAAGCCAATGATGTAAATGGTGGATGGCACTAAACGCGTATCCACCCTACAACTTCGGAAATTAATGCGCTTCGTTTTGCGGCGTGAATTTCAGCTCAATCAAAGAAATGGCTTTTTGAATCGCGCGGCGGGTCACAGGATCTGCCGCTGCCGGATGGGTAGCGAAATCAATCGTTTTTAACTGGTTCGCCATTTTTTCACGTACTTCTACCGGCGCAATCACATCAATCACATCCAGAATTTGTTTAATCACTAACTGGCACGCCACGACATCGGAAACCAGTTCCTGATCGGCAGATAATTGTTCAGACATTATTTCTCTCCTGTTTCGTAATGGGCGTCATAGTACTCGCGCCTCTATCCCTGAGGCAATAATCCATTCTGGAATGTATCCCGAAGAACGGATAACAACTTTGAAAACTGAGTAAGCGTCCCAGGAATTGCATGCTATTAAAGTACGCCATTGACTTACCCCTTAATCCTGTTAACCTGATCCTGGCTATACGCCAATGGCGGATATTATGCTTTTTATTAAAACGCCCATTTTTACAGAGGATGTCAGTGCCCTGCTCACGGATGAAGAATACAGGCTGTTTCAGGTATTCCTCACCTGTTCACCGGAAAGTGGCGATGTGATTCCTCATTCTGGCGGTCTGCGTAAGGTACGCTGGCTGGCGAAAAACAAAGGAAAGCGAGGTGGCGTCAGAGTCATCTATTTCCATAAGAACGCGGATAGCATCATCAGACTGTTGCTGATTTATCCGAAAGGGGTCAAAGACGATCTGAATGAGGCCGAAAAGCGTTTTTTGCGGCAAATGAACGAGAGGTGGTAAATGGATAAGCAATTATTCGAGCGTCTGTCCAAAAGCATGACGCAAATGAATGAGATTGTAGAAGGTCAGTGCGCAGCCTCTCGTGTGACGGAAGTCACTGCAACTCAGGTCAAAGCGATTCGCCAGGCAACAGGATTGTCACAAGCCGGTTTTGCCAGGCTTATTTCCGTAAGTGTAGATACGTTAAAAAATTGGGAACAGGGCCGCCGCGAACCGACAGGCCCTGCTAAAGCATTATTGCGTGCGATAGAGAATGACCCGGTTCATGTCATTCTCGCACTGGCGCCACGCTAACTACTTTTCTGCTTTTCAAACAGCCAACATGCCACCCGATGCCCAGGTGAAATTTCCTGCATGACCGGCGCCAGGTTCTGGCATTTCTCCATCGCCCGTGGGCAGCGGTTGCAAAACTTGCAGCCCGGCCAGTCGCTCATCGCACCAGGTAATTCGCCTTTAATGCCACCCTGGTCGAGCATTTGTACGTGCGGATCGGCTACCGGAATAGAAGCCAGCAGCGCGCGGGTATACGGGTGTGCAGGCTCGGTGTAAAGCGTTTCAGCGGGTGCTTCTTCAACCAGAGAACCGAGATACATCACGCCGATTCGGTCGGAAATATGGCGCACCATTGATAAGTCGTGCGCGATAAACAGGTAAGTCAGCCCGAATGCCTGCTGCAAATCCTGCAAAATATTCACGACTTGTGCCTGCACCGAAACATCCAGCGCCGAGAGCGGTTCATCGAACAACACAAATTCCGGGTTAACCGAAAGCGCACGCGCAATGCTAATACGCTGGCGCTGACCGCCGCTGAACTCATGCGGGAAGCGGTTCAAATGCTCGCGTTTCAGCCCGACTTTTTCCAGTAGCTCGAGCGTGCGTTCTGCGCGCTGTTCTTTGCCATAACCGTGGATTTTCATCGGTTCAGCAATTAACTGCGCGACGGTCATCCCTGGGTTCAGTGACGAATAAGGATCCTGAAAAATAGCCTGCATACGGCGGCGCAACGGCTTGAGTTGCTTGTCGCTCATGTGGGCGATGTCCTGCCCGGCAAACTCTAATTCACCGTCGGTGATATCGAACAGGCGTAACACGCTGCGGCCAAGCGTTGATTTCCCACAACCCGATTCGCCCACCAGCCCGTAGGTTTCGCCTGGATAAATGTCAAAACTCACGCCATCCACCGCTTTAACCGGGGGCGTTTTGTTAAACCATCCCTGCTGGCTATGGAAGTATTTGCGCAGTCCTTTCACGCGGACCAATGGCTTAACGTCCTGCATGCTTCACCTCCGAATCCCATAACCAACACATCGCCTGATGATCTTCTTTGATTTGATACATCGGCGGCAGGCTGCTGCAACGTTCCATTCGCTGCGGGCAGCGCTCGGCAAACGGGCAGCCTGGCGGCGGGTTGAGTAAGCCCGGGGGCGAGCCTTCGATAGGCGACAAACGTGCGCCCGCTTCTCCCTGACGTGGCAACGAGGCGAGTAATCCGCGTGTGTAAGGATGTGCCGGGCGATAGAAAATATCCTCCACACTTCCCTGCTCCATCACCAATCCGCCGTACATCACCACCACGCGAGAACAGACCTGCGCGACGACGCCGAGATCGTGCGTGATCAACATGATGGCGGTGTCGGTTTGCTGTTGAAGCTGTTTAAGCAGACGTAAAATTTGCGCCTGAATGGTCACATCCAGTGCGGTGGTCGGTTCATCAGCAATCAGTAGCTTCGGGTGGCAGGACAGCGCAATGGCGATCATCACGCGTTGACGCATACCGCCGCTAAACTCGTGGGGATATTGGTGATAACGCTGCTCTGCGTTGCCAATTCCGACCTGTTGCAGCATGGCAATAGATTTCTCTTTTGCCGCTTTTTTGCCCAGATTCTGATTACGAATCAGAATTTCGCTCATCTGTTTGCCAATCGTCAGCACCGGATTGAGCGCGGTCATCGGGTCCTGGAAAATCATCGCGATATCATTCCCGCGAATATGGCGCATTTGCTCCGGCGTTTTCCGGGCCAGATCTTCGCCCATAAAATGCACGTGCCCGCCAACCACTTTACCGTTGCTACCCAGCAATTTGAGCACTGATTTACAGGTGACGCTTTTGCCACAGCCCGATTCACCGACGATGCCCACCACTTCGCCGCGTTTTACCGCAAAGCTGACGCCGCGTACCGCTTTAACTTCACCTTCGCGGGTGAAGAATGAGGTTTGCAGATTGTCGAGTTCCAGTAAGTTATTCATCGCGGTTCGCTCCTGGCTCGAAAGCGGTACGTAACACATCGCCCAGCACGTTAAAACTCAATACCGTCAGTAAAATCAGCACGCCTGGGAACATCGCCAGCCACGTCGCTTCGCCAATAAAAGATTGTGCGTTGTTGAGCATACTGCCCCATGACGCATTCGGCTGCTGGACGCCAAGGCCGAGGAAGCTCAACGTCGATTCCATCAGGATTGCCGAGGCAATATTCAGCGTCGCCGCCACCATAATGGTCGGCAAAATATTCGGGATAATATGGCGGGCAATGATAATTAACGGGTGTTCACCGCAGGCGCGGGCATACACCACGTATTCACGCTCTTTCACAGATAAGGTTTCTGCGCGCACAAGACGCGACATACTCATCCACGTCAATGCACTGATAATCATGATGATATTCGCGATCCCCGGCTTCAGATAAGCATTCAAAACCAGCAGCAGGAAGAACGCGGGAATCGACATCAGCACATCGACTACACGCATCATGATGTTGTCGATTCGCCCGCCAAAATAGCCGCTTACGGTGCCGACCAGCGTACCAATCAGCGTTGAAAACACCATCGACAGGAATCCGACCATTAAGGAGATCTGACCGCCGTACAGGGCGCGAGTAAAATAGTCGCGCCCGTAGTCATCCGTACCGAACCAGTGCGTCGCATCCGGCGCTAACAACCTTGCGGTAAGCGACATCTGATTGGGGTCAAAAGGACTGAGTGCAGCCAGCAATGCCGCAATGCTGAAAACGATCAGAACCAGTAATGAGAATTGAGCTGGACGATTACGTTTCAGGCCGTGTTTCACTTGTTGCCAACGTCTACTCATCGTCTTACCTCAAGGCCTTAATGCGCGGATCGGCCACGCGATATAACAAATCTGCCACTAAATTACCGACGATAATCATCGTCGAGGAAAGCATGATCATCGCCATGATCAGCGGGTAATCCAGCGAGGTTATCGACTGAATCCCTAACAGACCCATCCCCGGCCATGAGAAGACGCTTTCTGTCACGTAAGCCCCAACTACCAGCTCGCCAAATGAAATACCAAACAACGTAATAACCGGCAGAAGGACGTTTTTCAGCACGTGGCGGAACAGGATTGAGCGGCGCGTGGCGCCATACGCCAGCTGGGTTTGCACGTAATCAGCCGATAATTGAGTGATGGTGTTGGAGCGGATGTAACGCACATAAGTGGAGAGGTTATAAAAGCTCAGTGCGATACACGGCAAAATGGCGTGGCGCACCACATCCAGCCAGGAGTCTTCCGTACCGATGGTGCGCATTCCCATGCTGGGCAGCCAGTTCAGCTGCACGGAAAATACGGTGATCAGCAAAATGCCAAACCAGAAAATCGGCACCGAAATACCAATGTAGGCAAACATATTCAGGAAGTGATCGAGCCAGCGGTGCTTGTACGCTCCCGCCAGTAACCCCAATGGGATCGCCAGTATCATCGCCATAATCAGCGATGCGCCCATTAAACCGAGCGTGGCCGGTATACGCTCGGCAATCATGGTTAATACCGGGCGATGGTAAATCAGCGAATAGCCTAAATCCCCATGCAGGACATTTTTGAGCCATAGCAGATATTGCATAAATAGCGGTTTATCAAGCCCGAGACTCTGGCGGATACGCTCGATATCCTCCGGGTTCATACGCGGCGTGATATAGGCCTGAACCGGGTCACCAGGTGCTAGTTTAACCAGCAAAAATGATACCAGCGAAATGAAGAACAACATCGGCACTAATTGCGCCAGGCGTCGGACTAAAACATTATTCATACTGCCTCAAAATTGACTCAAGCAATGTCGGATGACGCTACGCTTATCCGACCTACAAAAAGTGAATTGCCCTTGTAGGGGGGATAAGCGTAGCGTCATCCACCATTATACCTTCATCAAAAAGGGCCTCTCAGGAGAGACCCTAAAAGATAAAGTTAATTATTGTTGATAGATTTTTGACAGGTCCTGGAACATGTAAACAGGCTTAGGTTCCGCCTCTTTGGTTCCGGCAAAACGCTTATCTACTGCAACAACCGCGTTGGTATAAGCAATCGGATACCATGCCATGTCGTTAGCAACGGTCTGCTGGATTTGTTTATAAATCTCAGCGCGTTTCGTTTTGTCGGTTTCAGTCGCGCCCTGGTTCCACAACGCATCGAGCGCCGGGTTCTTATAATGCGCGTAGTTATAGGCTTCGTTGCTCATATACAGAGACTTATAACCGTCAGGTTCCATCCCCATAATGTAGCCGCCCAAACTCAGCTCATAATCGGTGTTTTTCATATCCAGGCTGCGTTGGGACATCGCGTTAGCATCGAGCGGCATCAGCTCAACCGCAATACCGACGTTTTTCAGCTGCTGTTGAATATACAGCCCCATGCTTTCCTGGGTTTTGTTGCTGTTGATATAAGCCAGGCGCAATTTCAGATTGGCCGGGGCGCCCGCTTCTTTTAGAAGCGCTTTGGCTTTTTCAGCATCGAACTTATAGGGTTCAACATCGTTGGTTTGATACAGCGTATCTGGCGTCAGAATAGAAGCAGCCGGTTGCGCGTAGTCGAGTGAAGAAAATGCCGCCTGCACCAGTTCGTCTTTATTGATGGCATAAGCAATGGCCTGACGCAGCGCCTTGTTCTTCATGCTGTCGATGTTCTGGTTAAACGTCATGTACGCCAGACGCCCTTCCGGATAAATCACGAAATCAAATTTCCCGGTGGTTTTCAGGCGAGTGACATCCTGCGGATCAATCATCTTCATGTTGATTTCGCCATTTTGCAGCGCAAGATTGGCGGAGTTGCTGTCTTTAGCGAAACGGTAAGTCACGGCATCAAGTTTGGGTTTACCGTTCCAGTAATCGTCAAAACGCGTCAGCGCGTAATATTGCCCGGCACGATATTCTTTGAATTTAAAGGGACCTGAACCGACTGGAGCATCGTTTTTAGTGCTCTTTTCCAGGTCGCCATTTTCGCTGGCAAATACATGCTGCGGGATCGGGTAAATTTGAACCAGGGTGCCGACAAACGCCGCGCTCACCTGTGGCAGCGTGAATTTAACGGTCTGGTCATCAATTTTGCTGACCTGAACAGGTTTGCCACCATAAACAAACATGCTGCGGAAGAAACTGTGCTGCTTCTCATCCAGCAATTTGTTGAAGGTAAAGACGACGTCATCAGCCGTAATGGCTTTGCCATCCTGCCACTTCAGATTCGGTTTGAGTTTTAAAACGTATGAGAGGTTGTCTTCTGAAGGTGTCAGGCTTTCAGCCAGGCCCCATTCAATTTTGTCACCGTTGAAGCTATAAAGCGGAGCATATAGCGCTTGCATAATCGTCAGCGTAGTGCGGTCGCTGGCGTACAACGGGTTCATGGCTAACGGGTCACCGGTGGTTACGCCAACAATTAAATTGCCGCCATCCTGGGCTGCTTGTTTTGCTGGGGCAGGACTTGCCGCAGTTTCGGTTTTCGCATCATCACAGCCAGAAAGGGCCAGGGCCAAAGAGGCAAACAGCGCAGATAACAACAGGGGTTTACGCATTTATTCACGGACTCCGTCTCAATTAGAGACCGCATAGTGCACCAGCCATACCCACAATGTAAATAAGTGTAAAACGCATAACGTTATGCGAAAAAGTGCTAAAGCAAAAAATGTGGATATAACGCGAGCAACTGACAATTAAAAGCCAAATTTCAGGCATAAAAAAACCTGCCGCAGCAGGTTTTTCTTCAGGCTGACAAATCAGAACATGCCAGCTGGCGGTACATCTTTAAAGGTCTTGCAGTATTGTTCAAACATGCTTTTCAGGATTTTGCGCATTTTCATTGTGTGCTCCAGTTTTTTTGTTTTGCAGATGTTGCTCGTTATGGGGCTAATAATATGACATCCGTCACACAAATCAATAGTTTTGTGATGCATATCACACATTTTTCTTGTGGATTTTACAACTCAGTCACATGAAATGGCTTGCAAATCCAACACTTAACTGGTTAATTGGCTCAATTAATTTTTAAAACATTATTTTAATTTTGAGTTTCACTCATGACTAACACCCCTTCTCCGGCACCTAAACGTGGCATTTCAGGTATGGCACTGTTGGTTGCTGGCGCATTTTTCATGGAATTTCTCGACGGAACCGTCATTGCTACCGCGCTGCCCGAAATGGCAAAAACATTTGGCGTGGATGCCGTCGATCTCAACATTGGCATGAGCGCTTATTTGCTGACGCTGGCGGTGTTGATTCCAGCCAGCGGCTGGATTGCTGACAGGTTCGGCGCACGCAAAATCTTCACGCTCGCGCTGGGTATTTTCACCTTCGCCTCGGTGCTGTGCGGCATCGCCAATACGCTCGAACAGTTTGTTGCCATGCGCATTTTACAAGGCGTTGGCGGCGCGTTGATGGTGCCTGTCGGGCGACTTGCCGTATTGCGCACAACTCCCAAGCATTTGTTGATAACCGCGATTGCCACATTAACGTGGCCCGCGCTGGTGGCTCCGATCATTGGCCCGCCGCTCGGGGGGTTCATCACCAGTTATGCGTCGTGGCGCTGGATTTTCTATATCAACCTGCCGCTGGGGTTAATCGCGATGGCACTGGCATGGCGGTTGATTCCTGATATCCATGATGATTCCCGCCGTCCGTTTGACAGCATTGGTTTTGCCAGTACCGCCATTGCCATGATTAGCCTGGTGTACGGGCTGGAAATGCTCGGACAATCGCAAGTCAATGTGCTGCCAACAGTGAGTATTCTGATGCTGGGTGCGGCGGCACTTTGGTTCTCGCTCAGGCATTTTAAACGCGCAGAACACCCGATGATTCGCCTGGAAGCATTAAAGGTACAAACTTTTGGCGTGACGATGTACGGCGGCTCGCTGTTCCGAACCTCCATCAGTGCGGTGCCGTTTTTGCTGCCGCTGCTATTTCAGGTTGGCTTTGGGATGGACGCGTTCCATTCAGGTTTACTGGTTTTAGCGGTATTTGCCGGGAACCTCGCGATGAAACCGGCAACCACACCGTTGATACGCGCGTTAGGCTTTAAAAAGCTGCTGATAATTAATGGATTGCTGAACGTCGCTTCTTTGCTGGCTTGTGCATTTCTCACCCCAGACACCGCCGCATGGCTGACGATGGCGATACTGTTTTTTGGCGGTATGTTCCGTTCAATGCAATTTACCGGAATCAGCACCCTCGCCTTTTCCGATGTGCCATCCGCGCAAATGAGTTATGCCAATACGTTATTCAGCACGGCAACGCAGCTTTCCGTCGGGTTGGGGATTACGCTCGGCGCAATTGGAATTCGGTTGGGGGAAAAAGTCAGTCAGTGGCTGGATATTACCCATATTCCTGGGTTTTCGATCAAGATTTCGTTTGTGATGATCACGTTAATTTGCCTGCTTGGGCTAATCGATTTGCTGCGTTTACCCCGTGATGCAGGAACTAGCGTGTCTAAAAAGCAGTGAGTGAAAGTACAAAAAATTAAGGCCAGCAGAAGCTGGCCTTACGTATTTTCAGAAATGATTAAGCAAGGATTTCGCGAACGAATGCTTCAATTTCTTTGTTCTGGCAATTCTCGAAGAAACACTGCTGGAAGCGTTCACCAGACACAGCGGTTTTCACCAGTTCTGGGTCGATAGCACGCAGCGTATCCAGATAATTTTCTTTCACAACAGCGGCTTTAACCTGGTTCAGGATACCGGCGTTACGAACCTGCGGCTCTTTACGCTCAATTGGGTAGCCTTCGCCTTTACGGCCTGTGAACGCTTTTTCGAACATATAGCGTACGTTCAGTTCTGCACCCCAGCCAAACCCTTTCGCGAATGCCAGAGACAGCGCATTACCGTTGTTGATTTGAGAGAACAGGAACGCATCGGCTGGATCCAGGCAGTAGCCACACACCACACCTGGGTGGATGTTCAGGGACATCATTGCGCCCTGGCCTGTGCCACAACCGGTTACGACAAAATCAACCGCTTTAGAGTTCAACAGAATGCTGGCCATAATACCGAGGTGGATGTAAGTCAGGTGGTGATCCTGCTCATCGCTCATGCCTACGTTGTAAACCGGGTACTCTTTTTCAGCAGCAACCGCATTCAACTCATTAAGAATGATGGCGTTTTTTCCAGCCTGACTGTTTTCCATCATCAGTGCTATTTTCATTTCCGTCTCCTGATTGGGTCACGGGATTTCCCGCGGTGAATAGCTTGGTCTGCAGTAACGATACTATCTAGCAAACATACTTTCAAATTTAATGAAATTTTGTTTCAAAAAATAAAGGTGTGCTCACACTTCTGCATTTTGATGATAGCTCAGTCTCCAGATCAGGCCGATTTGGCGATGCGGAACATCGCCAAAATGTCGTTTAGCTGATGCGCCTGTTGCTCCAGATCAACCGACGACAACGCAGATTGATGCACCAGACTTACGTTTTGCTGTGTCACCGCATCCATCTGTCGAACGGCAATCTCCACTTGCCCTATTCCTTTGCTCTGTTCCCCCGAGGCATTGGCAATATCGCCCATAATATTGTTCACTTGCATCACAGCATCGAGGATTTCGCCCATTGCTTCGCCGGCCTTTTTCACCTGCTCTGAACCGGCGTAAATGTTATCGACGGACTCTTTAAGTAACGTTTCAATTTCTTTTGCCGCCAGAGCACTGCGCTGTGCGAGATTTCGAACCTCACTCGCCACCACCGCAAATCCTCGTCCCTGCTCACCTGCTCGCGCCGCTTCTACGGCGGCGTTGAGCGCCAGAATATTGGTCTGGAAGGAAATACTATTAATGACCGTGGTGATATCGACAATTTTGTGTGAACTGCTGGTGATGGTTTCCATGGTCGTCATGACTTTTTTCACCGACTCTCCGCCATTGCGTGCGGTTTGAGTGGCGTTTTTTGCAAGATGACTCGCATGGTTGGCATTTTCAGCATTGAGTGTAACGGTGCTGCTTAATTGCTCCATGCTGGCCGTCGTCTCTTCCAGAGCCGCGGCGAGCTGTTCAGAACGAGTGGATAGTTCGCCGTTTACGCCAGCAACTTCAGTGGCATTCCCTCGAATGGTATTTGCACTGGTGCGAATATTGGAAACGGCTTTTCCCCAGTTGGATTGCATTTTTTGAATCGGCGAGACCATCAGACCGATACAGTTACTGCCTAAATCCGGTAATTTAGTTTCAAGCTCGCCGCGCGCGAGAATATGCATATGCTCGCGAATGCTCTCGACGGGTTTCACCAGGCAGTGATAAAGGTAACGTTCTGTCACCAGCGTAATAATCATGCTTGCCACGACAGAAGCCCCGAGTAAGAACTGAATAATATCTATCCATTTTGCTTGCGCGGCATTCAGGGCAATGTTCTGCTCAAGATCATTTAAAAACCACAATGCCAGGACGGAAATAGCCAGCCAGGCAACCGTCGAGAAGATGAGTATCAGTACCACCATGACGCGGATTTTGATATTACGAATAAAATTCATGTGATGTATTTCCCCGGTGAAAAAATGAAATTAACTTCCTGCGTCAGCTGAGATCGCTTCATCGTCGTTTATTCGGTTTTTGTATGACTAACTGAAGTTAAACCATGCATTATCTGTATTGTCGGCACGATTCAGCCAAACTTGATGCCCACCATGATCAATTTTTAATCAAATCATTAATGTTACTGTTGATTACTATTAATTAGCCATCTCGCTTTAATTTGCATTAAGTCTTATTCGATGGCGCACCCTAAGTTAAATTAAAACGCTTTATGCTGATGCTCATTTTCTAATTTTGCGCGTGCTAAAATAATAAAAAACACTCGGGTGTCAGCGTGATGAAAATTGTCTATTTAGTTTTAGCCACCGTGTTATTAACCGGTTGCACCATCAATAAAACACCGCAACCGGTCAAAGGCAGCGAAGTCGCTGGCGTGGTTCGTCTGGGCTTCGATCTTGCTCCCTTACAAAACGGAAAAGTGGATACTTACATTGCTCAATCAGCGGCCAGCCATCAGTGTCAGCAATGGGGCTATGTTTCAGCGTTCCCTTATGGCGAGCCAATCAAAACCTGTAGCGTGCGCAGCGGGGCGCTGTGCCTGAACCAAAAGGTAACGCTTGAATACCAGTGTCGCGGAACGGGAATGGAAACGTTCCTCAGAGATGAAATGATTGTTCAGTAATGCATATAAAAGCTTGTCGATAATTATGGACAAGCTTTAAATAGCAATCATTCTTATTCCATTTCAGGATTGGTTTTTAAAAAAGAATAATATTGGCAACCATTCTCATTACGATAATTTAATTAACATTCTCTTTGCATTATTGAAATAATAAAATTAAAGTAGCGCTATTATTGAGAAGCGAATTCCACGGAGCGTGTCATGTTAAAAGCTGAAATGATCGAAAAACTGAATGAACAAATGAATCTTGAGCTTTACTCTTCCCTGCTTTATCAGCAAATGAGCGCCTGGTGCAGCTATCACAGCTTTGAAGGTGCAGCCGCTTTCTTGCGCCGCCATGCTCAGGAAGAAATGGAGCATATGCAGCGCCTGTTCGCTTATTTAACAGATACCGGAAGCCTGCCGCGTATTAATGCGATTCCAGCACCGGAACACGACTATTCGTCTCTGGATAATCTGTTTAACGCCACATACGAACACGAACAGTTAATTACGCGTAAAATTAACGAACTGGCTCACGCCGCGATGACATCTCAGGATTATCCAACCTTTAATTTCCTGCAATGGTATGTTTCAGAGCAACACGAAGAAGAGAAGCTGTTTAAATCTGTACTGGATAAATTAAGTCTGGTCGGTAAAAGCGGCGAAGGTCTGTATTTCGTTGATAAAGAACTCTCAACGCTGGATTCTCAGGCTCAGTAAATTGTCATCGGCAAGCCGCCTGGCTTGCCGTTTTTTCTGCCCCAACCTCATCAATTCCTTCCTGTCTGCCCAACGTTTCGTCTACGACTTTTGGTTGATGGCGTATCACGTTTCTGCGTCTATACTGCTTTAGCATGGTGGTTATCATTTTCATCCGCCGCCAGGTAAGTGTTTGTTTCTTATTATTATAAATAAAAATCCCGCTGTTCTTCTTAATAATAGTGTTAACTAACATGGACACGAAGATAAATGTTAAACACATACAGCATGTTAATTAAGAAGTTATTTTTCCATGAATCATGGGACATCATGATCATTAAAAATAACTCGCATTTGTTCCCTGAAAACACCCTGGATATTTTAAATAATTCTAAAGCACAACTATTACGTAAAAAGTACACCTTCCAGGCAGACCCTTTTATCATTGAAAAAGAGGACAAGCTGTATGTGTTCTATGAAGCGTTCAGCTTTCTTAACTCCAGAGGCATGCTGAAATGCCGTGTTCTGGACAGAAATCTGGGTGAAGTCGAGGATATTAAACTTGAAGGTTTTGACGGATTAAAGTGCCATCTCTCATTTCCCTTCTTGTTTTATCATGAGGGTGAGTTATTTATGATCCCTGAGTCATCGGAACGAAAGGAAGTGATGTTATTCCGATGTACAGAATTTCCTGGGCGCTGGGAGATGGTAAAGGTATTAATTTCTGATGCAGAATTCACCGACAATATTTACTTTACGTCAGGTGATAAGAGTTATCTCATTTCTACAACGATGAAAAATGAGATGGTCATTCATACTGCTTGTAGCCTGTTTGGCAAATGGGAGAAAATAACCCCTACGCTTAAATTAAGTAATTATCATCATCGCGGCGCGGGGAAACCTTATTTCATCAATGACAAAAATTATATCCTGACGCAAGAATGCCATCCCGGATGTTATGGCAAATCCATTTACATCAAAGAGTTAATTGGAATAAGCCCTTTTAACTTTGAAGAAAAACTTGTTGCAAACATCTCCCCACTTATTAATCATAGCGCAGGTGTTCATACCCTAAACTTCACCGAAAGTTATATCGTTTATGATACTAAAAATTTAATCTTCAGCTTGTTATCTCCTCTTAAAAAGATTTCCTATAAATTCCAGGTCAAATTCCGCAAACATTTTTTTGCCTGAAACTCAAGATGAACAACCTGTTCGTTGCTGGTACACTGGCTCAACTTTAGTGGAGTAACATCAGTAGAAAATCTTATCTGGAGAGACTATGGCTATTCTTGTAACGGGTGGTGCTGGCTATATTGGCTCGCATACTGTTCTGGCATTACTGGAGCGCGGGGACGACGTCATTGTCATCGATAATCTCTCTAACTCCTCTAAACAGTCGTTAGACCGTGTTGCAGAACTTGCCGGGAAAAAACCGACGTTATACGTTGCTGATATTTTAGACAAGAACGTTCTGAAAGAGATTTTTTCAACGCACTCGATAACCGATGTTATCCATTTCGCAGGTTTGAAATCTGTGGGCGAGTCGGTTAAAAAACCACTGGAATATTATGAGAACAATGTCGTTGGGTCGATGGTATTACTCAATGAGATGTTACTCGCAGGCGTTAATAGCCTGATCTTTAGTTCATCCGCAACGGTGTATGGTAATCCTGAAAGAGTTCCATTGAGCGAAGAATGCCAGACCGGGGGAACCACCAACCCGTACGGTACATCTAAATTAATGGTTGAGCAGATTTTACGTGATTTCTCTCACGCGCAACCTGATTTCCGCATCACCTGCTTGCGCTATTTCAATCCGGTTGGTGCTCATCCATCAGGGCGAATTGGCGAAGATCCCAACGGTATTCCTAATAACCTGGTGCCATATATTTCCCAGGTTGCCATTGGCAAACTTAATTGCCTGTCCGTGTTTGGTGATGATTACGCCACTCCAGATGGCACCGGCGTGCGCGATTACATCCACGTGCTGGATCTTGCAAGCGGCCATCTCGCGGCGCTGGACAATAAATCGCAAGGAGCCGCTTTCAAAGCCATTAACCTGGGAACGGGCGTGGGTTATTCCGTCATTGACCTGATTAAGGCATTTGAAAAAGCCGCTGAAACTAAAATTAACTATCAAATCGTTGAGCGAAGAGCGGGCGATGTTGCTGAGTGCTGGTCAGATTCATCTTTAGCGAAGAAAGAGCTGGGATGGCAGGCCACTCATACTCTGGACGAAATGATGCGTGATACCTGGAACTGGCAGAAGAATAACCCTAACGGTTTCAACTCTTAATTTTATCTCATAATTGTTTCCCACCCTGAGCCAGAAAACTGGCTCAGGGTGTATTACTACTGAATGTTTATCTTTGATACCCGATACCAACCGTTACTCTGCTGGCCTTCATTAGCCAGATTAATTCTCGGTTTACCCTGCCCGTCCAACATTCCCACTTCAATATAATATTGCCCGCTTGCTGAGTTTGCTGGAATGGTCAGTTGATAATTTGTGGAATACTCGCCCGGCAACCAGGCGCGAATATCATCTGCCGTTTTCCCCTGTGCAACCACTTTATTCGAGGCATCCACAACACGGTAATTCACGGCATATTTCAGGTAGATTGGCGCCACGCCTTCATTAATCCACTGGCTATTAAGCGTCAGCCTATTTCCCTTTGCTAATACCGATTCATGGCTCAGTGCGGCTAAGCGGAATCGATAGCCCAGTTTCATCAGCGCGTTATCAACAATATCTCGATAAACTTCCGGCACCGCGCGCGACTTTAAATTAATAGTGCTGGCGTGGTTTTCCAGCGCCCAGTCGAATGTGCGTTTTACTTCATCACGCGAGTAATGCTGCTCAGTTTTCCATTCCGGCATATACCCACAAATTTCTAAGCTAACGGGTGCCTTTTTCCAGGCATCGTTAAAACCTGAAAATGCCGCCTGCGCGGCTTCTAAACGCTGGGGATAATCATCTTCCATATGATTCCAGGTGGTTGAGAAATTACGCCAGTCGCCCCAACAATCCGCGCGCCAACCCGCCCCCTGGCGAACCGCACTGGCAAGCGTATCGCCGCCGCTTATTAACATAATTTTGGGTGTTTTCGGAAATGCAGCAAAATGCATTTTGACGTATTTATCTAACTGCGCTGGGGCGTAGCGCTTTAACAACGGCGTCATGGAGGGGAAATTGCTGTTGTGCCACTCCCCCCAGGAACCCACCATGCCGATATCCACAAACGCCAGGTTTTCATTTCCGTCGTAACGTTTGCCAAGGGCATTCAGCAATTTCTGGCTATAGGCCAGAAATATTGGGTCATCGAGATTTGGGGCAAAGGTTTTGTGATCGGAAGTCCATTCCCCTTTCACTCCTTTTTGGATAAGCCAGTCTGGAATTTTTGAGCCACTTTCAGGGCCATCGAGCGCCATAAAACGCAGACCTACGTTCATAGCTGGCTGATGCATCGCCGCAAACTTAAAAGCTTCATCAATGAGCGAAAAATTATACTGTCCTTCCACCGGCTCCAGATCACGCCAGTAAAAGCGCTCATACTCAAATCCGGTATTGGGATACTGCGCCTGGCTCAACTTTTCACCGTAACCCTCATGAAAGCTGGCAACACCTGTTCCGGGATTGGTTATAGGAACGGTGAGTGCTTTTGGCGTTACGACCGTCATCGGCGCGGCCAAAACAACGCCCGGAAATGCCATGCACATCAACGCAACTAAAGTTTTAATCGTCATAGGGTTTCCGTTTTATTCCAGGCATTGAAATTTAGTGATTTCTCAGACTGAGCCACCAGTCCCAGATGCCGACGTGAAAATTATGAATAAGATCGATACCCGCCGCAGATTTCAGCATGTAGAGCGTCAATAACACACAGAATGTCGCGAACAAAACGCCGAACAGAATCAGGATGGTCACAATAATGCGCACCAACGTCGATTCTTTACGCGGCCGTTTACGCAAATCTCTGCCCAGTAAAAATACCAGGTAATACCGCGCCCCAAAAAAGGGGAAGCTTTTACGAACATCAATACGGTGACGGGACGCCAGAGTGATGGAAACTATCGCGTCCTCAATTTCTTGCTTTTGTTCCGGCGTCAGTTGTGCCTGGGTTTGCTCATCAAGAACATCATAAAAACGGTCAATAACGAGCGGGCGTCGGGTTGAATTGGTCAAATTTAACCTATTGATTTATCTATTGTATGGTAGACGCTTATGGTTTTTCTGGCAATTTCACGCCAGTCATAAGTTTTCAAAAAATCACTGTAGTCGGCGGTATCGAGAGCTGCCCGGGTGTTAATTTTTTCGGCTAAATCCGCCACATTACCGACGTTAAAATAGGCATCGCCCGGCAAGGCTACTTCCAGATTAGCAGGGATATCACTGACTATTGCCGGAAGTGAATAAGACATGGCTTCCAGGAGAGCTATCGGCAAGCCTTCATGATAAGACGGCATGATAAACATTCGGGCCTGTGAAAATACCGCCGCGAGTGCATCACCTTTTAAAAAACCGGTCAAAATAACATTGGGAGTTTTTAGCGCTAATTCTTTCAGGCGCAGACTGTAATCTGAAGGATGATCGGCATCGCCTACTAATACCAACGGAATTGAAACACCTGATTGATGATAAGCGGTAATTAAATCATGCAGGCCTTTTTCTTCGACAAAACGCCCCACAGCGACAAGATAGTTCTTAGGCTTAAGGTTATAACGCCCTAAAGTCTTGCTGATGGTTTCATCGGATAAAGGCAGCGGTTTATTCACGCCGTTGTAAATCAAATGTGCATCCATCCTGCCATGTTTTTTCTGGATCAATTGGTTGATCACCTCAGAAATAACGATAACTTCACTGGCATATTTGACCGCAAACTTTTCGCCCAGCAGTAAAGCCTGTTTGGCAAGCCCTCCCCATTTCTGGCGTTCATAATCCGGGCCATGATGAGTAAAGACGACTTTTTTACCCAGTAAACGCAATAAAGGGACGACAAGGCCAGGACCGATGGCGTGAACATGGACAATTTCAGACTTATCAAAACAGGTCTTAAACGCGGCAAGTACGGAATGGACTATTGCTTCGAGCGAACGTTTTTTCGGCGCCCACAAAGCCCGTGTTTCGATATTTTTATAGCTCGATTGGGTATATCCAACGTACGGAGAGCGGGCAATGACACAAATATCAACATCACACTGTTGCTTTATAGCGGGATACAGATTTTGGCAATGCGTTTCCACGCCACCTAATACATCGGGAATGCCGCGCGTACCAATAACGGTTATTTTTTGAGTCATATTATGGCTTACTCAGTAGTTCTTGATACAGATTGAGAAGCGTGTCCATGTGTTTGCGCAGCGCGTATTTTTCACATAAACGTTCGCGAGCATTTCGTCCCATGAGATGAGCCTTCTCGGGACTTTGCGCAAAATCATCAAGCACACTGGCAAGCTCCTCGACATTTCCTGGCTCAAATAAAACGCCATCCACGCCATCACGTATTTGTTCAGGAATGCCGCCAATTCGCGCACCTATAACCGGGCGAGCAAATGACATCGCCTCGAGCACCGACATGGAGCAATTCTCATAACATTCTGAAGGCACAATAACGGCGCGGGCATGTTTAATCAGATGATCTAAACCTTCACCTTGTTGTACATAGCCAAGGAATTCCGCATTGGGATATTGCTCAATAAGTTGGTTATACAGTGGGCCGTGACCCACGATTTTAAGGGGTATTTTACTGGCCATTTTCTGATGCGCGCGCAACAAAGATTCCGCACCTTTCTCACGACTTAAACGGCCCACAAACAGCAAGTAGCCAATATCTGCAATATCATCCACAGGTAGGCTGTCATCAATACCATTCACAATGACGTCGATGCGTGAGTCGGGCAACGTTCGTTTAATAACCCCACGTAAAAACTCACTGGGGGAAACAATCACATCCAGAGCCTGATAATTTTTGGCAATGTATTGCCACGTCGCCTCTAAAGAAAGCAGTAAACTCTTCGATGCTGAACCGTCCTGGCAGCGATATCTGAAGGCATTAAATACTGTGCCAGTAATACAGGAATCGCAGACTTTTCCATCACGCAGCATGGAGTAGGACGGGCAGACAATTTTATAATCGTGAGCTGTTAATACGGTCTTACAGCCAAAATCGCGGGCGACTTTTATTATGGCAGGTGTTAACTGGTGATAAATGTTGTGGAAGTGAACAATATCCGGGCGTTCTTTCTCCAGTAACTTCTGCATTTTTTTGCAGGCTTCAGCGTTATGAATAAAGTTTACCGCTGTTTTGATCCCACCCAGTAAGTTATTACCTTTATGATAATCGACATTGCTGACAAAATAGTCAGCATAATCTGACGGGAAGTTATTCTCGTGCTGCATTGAGAAATCAATGACCTCTACACCGGCTTGCTTGAGCATATTACGTTCTTGAAAATAAACCGTTTCTGCACCACCTTTGATGTAGAAAAATTTATTCACCAGTAGAATTTTCATTATGCCTGCCTATTCATGAATAACTTTGCTGTCCGGTGGTGTCATCGGGTCACGCACTGGATGACTTAATCCTTTCAATAACCCAATAGAAAGCACTGATAAATTGATAACACTTTGAATCCCGCTTTTTAATGATCGATTCTTAAGCGTTTTCAAAATAATAAAGGCTATCAGGGGGAGTAATGCCAGGCCAATAACGTCCAAATCAAACGTCAGGATGGCAATGAATAAAAACAGAAGATAAAGCAGAAATACCACTTCATTTTTGACCATTTTTAACGCATTACGCAGGTAAGGTTTTCCCCACGCACTGCGCAATAATTCACCGGGCGCCTGGTGATAACCGCTGCGCCAGCGGTACTTCAGCAGTTTAAAGGTCGGCATGCTGTGCGAGGTGTGGCTGAAATAAGGGATATCCAGACGATGTAGCTTGTATCCGGCATCAAGCAAACGCATACCGAGTTCTGCCTCTTCATAGGCGTGGAGGTTACGATTTGTCAGATAGCCAATTTTTTCAATGGCGGAGCGACGATATAAGCCGCCGCCACCCAGATGATCGCTATCCCCAACCGGATATATTTTATGCAACCGCTGCTTACGCGATTTGAATTCATAATTTGTCGCATCATCCATTTCAACCGTACCCGCAACGCCCGCATATTCCGGATGCTCAGTCAGGAAGGCAACGGCGTTATCAATAAAGCCCTTTTCCAGTTCCATATCACCGTCCATCAGCAACAGAAACTCACCTTCGCTGTACAGATAACCTAATTGATGACCCACACCACAGCAACGATCGGAAGGCTGAGTCAGTGAGACAACGGTAACGCCTTTGTCACTGGCAAGTTGTTGGGTGTTATCGGTCGATAAGCTATCGGCAACAATGATTTTATGCGGGTAATCAGTAAGTTGCTGCCGAATGCTATCAATAGTTTTTTCGATACATTCCGCTTCGTTGAGCGTTTTGATGCTGACGGAGATAAAGGGTTTATTAATCATACTATTGCTCTGCATAACGATGAACGGACCGACGAATAACCAGACTTGCGCCTAGTGACAAATAGAAGAGGAATTGTAACATCGGAATGATCATCAGTATCTGGCTATATGGCAGACTCAGTAAGCAACTGATAGCAAAGGCATTAAAGGCAGGTGCAAAACTTAATAACTGGAGATCTTGCGGGTCTAATTGCTCGCGTTCCAGTAAGGGTTGAGGCCGTGCAATTTTCAAAATATAGATAATTAAACCAATGAAGATCAGTGTTCCAATGACACCCACTTCCCAGAGCAGCATACTCAGCGAAGTTGAGTCGAGAATCAAATTGTAGGTTAGATTCAAAAAGCCCGGTGAAACCGTGCTCCCACTGTTAGTCGCATTCAGGCCGTAGCCAAATAAAGTGCCTGATAATCCCCAAAGATCATTATTTTTTAACCAAAATATCAACGTCGTAAAGCGCCCGACTTCACCATTTGGCATGATGTAATTGGGGTCGAAAATATAACTGAGCGAGTCTAAGAAGATGCTGAATGAGCTTTGCGTCGGGTCACTGCCGAAAGCAGATGAATAACCAGAAGCTAAAATGACAACCGCCAGGGTAATTAATAACGCCATACCCGCGAATATCAGCAGCAACGCTTTGATATTCACTTTACTTACCCCTTTCACATAGCTGGGCATAATCCATACCCATGCCAGTAAAAGCGGTGAAAGCAGGATAACAAACTTCACTTCACCCACAATGCACAGCGCAAAACCGAGAATGACATGCAGCGCCATTGATTTAAATGTAGTCAGCCCATGCTTAAATTCGGAAACCTTTAACAGCATAATGAGCAGGCAGAACAATCCCATGGCTGCGGTGTTCCCTCCCCCCATCGGATCGCCGCCAAACGTTCCGACAACAGAGTCCCACTTCTCATCTTCACCACGCATGGCTACACGCTGGGGAACCACAAACAATAGCTGATAAATGACTATCGGAAATTGCGCGTAAAACACCCAATATAAGGTTTTGGTCACGCGATAAATTTGTGATTCCCGGCAGAAACCGAGCAATAAACACAGCATCACCAGCGAAATCGCAATTTCATTTTTAAAACCGACGATGGCAACCGTTAAACCTCCCTGCAATAGCGTCGAAACACCCGCCATCGCCAGGAAGATGAAATACAGCGCCAGAACAACAATCTCTTGTTTATCAAGCTGCAATGCTTCGTAGCGCGTTTGCATCACCAGCAATCCAAGCATCAGCAAAGTCAGGAAGAATGGCAGCCACAGCACAGCAAGCACACCGGTGAAATATTGCACCAGTCCGCAAAACACCAACGCGACAAACGTGTAAGTCTGTAAGTAATGCCCAGTATTTAGATTCATAAAACAGCCGGCCTGTCTTTCAACAAATTAGCGCGTTTATTAACCTTCAGATAAATAAACGCATAACGCACGAAAGTTAAAATGGAGAACAAGATAATCGATGTCGCATAGTCATTATAAAAATAAGGGACAACAATAAAGGCAATCAACACGATAGCCAGCTGTTCAAACTGGATACGTAAGAAGTAGCGGTGGGAGCCAAAAATCAGCTCGATAACCGTGAGCGGGCAAACGGCCAGCGCCGGGAATAAGTAAGGCAGCATATAGCGTGAAGTAGGAATGGAGTTTATCCAGTCCTCACTAAAACCGAGATGCATAACGATGGGATAGAAAATAAACACCCCCAGCGTGCAGACGATGCCTAACACTAATAACAGCAGGCGTACTTTTTTATACTCATGGAAATTAAACGTGTTGTGTCTGAAATCAATCGACCATTTCGAGAAGATGGCATTACGCACTGCATTCCCGACGATGACGACGGGAGCCAGGCAGAAGCGGCTGACTATAGAAAAATAGCCCGCAGTCAGTGCCGAGAACCAGAAGTTAATTAACATGATCGGCAGGTTGCTGTTCGCCATCGCCAGCACTTCTGCACTGCCCACTTTAGTTATGTGATGAACGTGTTTATTAAAGAATTCCAGATTATTTTTCGGACTCAAATGCTGCATTGTGACCGTGCGGATATCAAACGCACGAAGGATGCAGCCAATAGTCAGAAGCATCATTGACCCCGCCCACGCCCAATAAAATGCCTGAATGCTTGAAGTGAGCAACACAGAAAGCACAACGACAACCGAGACAGAAATACGTTGAAAGACCAGAAAACTGAAATTAGCCGTACGTAGCGATAAGTTTTCCGAAATCAAAACCCACGTATTTGAAAGCGTAAGGAGATACAGGAAAAAGATATTTTGATCGAATAACCATGCCGTGAATAACGCGTAAGGCACCGCGATACTCACGCTTTGTAATAAGCAAAACACCACATTTTGCGCTAAATCTTCGTCATGCTGTTTGGGAATTAATAGCTGTGATGCAAAGGTACAAACCTGAGCACCTATCAACGCAATACTATAATTGAGCGCGTAAAGCCCCACTTCCGCCAGATGATACTTGTGCGAAATCAACCAAATAGACAGTGCACCAATCAACTGCGAAATGACTGATGAACCGGCTATAGTGGATGCGCTCCTGAGTAAACTCATAACTGACCTGTACCGTGCATCAGTTCGTTCGTCTGGAGGTTAAGTGAGCGTAATCCCTCTTTCGTTTCCAGATTTTTATCAATCACCTGATTGATGACAGCACCAATAATAACCGACTGGTTTGATTCGATTTTATCCAGTGTCTGGTTAATATTTTCCGCAGGTACCGTCCCGGCTTTGAGCACGAAAATCAGGCCATCCGTTACGCGGCTAATCAGTTGAACATCCTGGCTTTGGTTGAGCGCAGCGACATCAATGATAATGCGTTGATAGCGGCTCCTTAACTCGCGCATCAAATGCTCAAGATTTTCTGATGACAGCATCAGCAACGATGAGACTTTGGCATTGCCACGCGCCAGAAAATCAAGATTCTCATTCACTTTTACGCTCAGATTTTCAAGCGTCGCTGCACCACGAAGCAACTCGGCAGCACCGGGGGCCGCAAGTTTCGCCAGCTCACTTGATAGTCCATCTTTGTTGAAAAAATCTAAATCAATCAACAGCGTTTTTTGATCAAAGCTAAAGGAGTTAGCCAGCAAATTCGCCAGCAGCGTGCGCCCTTCGCCGTGTTCTGAGGAAGTAATTGCTATGGTTTGAAGCTGCCGATTATCCAGCATAATACGCGTGCGAATGCTGTGAATAATGTCGGCGTTCAATGGGTTATTGGCAATAACGTCGCGGATTTGTGCCCGACTCCCGACACCCGGATAACGGCGAATCTCGCCTAAAGGTTCGAGTTTCAAACGTTTTCGCATTTGGCTGAGATTATTAATGGTGCTGTCCATCGCGGTTTTCACAATGATGTACATGATGAAAAACGCCAGCGCCAGCATCACAACCATGATCAGCAGCAGAGACTTATTCGGCTTCGCTGGACGATCGGCTGGCACCGCCGGGTCATATAACACTGCATCGGCATCTGCGTAACTGCCGGATAAAGACTGCTCCTGGGTGCGCTGATAAAGTGCTTTGTACATGTCTTCGGTTTTATCAAGCGCCAGTTTCAGTCCATTATAGCCATCGCGCTTCGATGCAATTTTCTGGAAGATTTCTTTTTGCTGATCCAATTGCTGCTGATAGCTATTTTCGTCAGTCAACGCGGCCTGATACTGCTGACGTAACCCCGATTCCAGCTCACCCAGGACGATAGAGGTTTGATCCTGAATCGCCTGAACTTGAGCCTGCGCTTCCAGAATTTTAGCGTGTTTCGGGCCATACGATTTTCGTAGTTCGTAAAGCGAACGTTTCGCCTGAATGAGCGCGATACGCAAGTCCTGAATTTGTGCGTGACTAGAAATTGCGGGCAGTGAAATCACATCTTCCAATGATTTCCCGGCATTCTGGCGCACTTCGTTGTATAGCGAAGCCGCAGCAATGCGACGCTGAGTGGCATCGGCTAAACGATTGGTGACGATGCCCAACTGTTCCGTTTCAAAACCATCGACGCCACGAAAGGTCAGCAGACCTTCTTTTTTCAGATAGTCATTAATCGCCAGTTTTTGCTCGGTTATCTGCTTTTGCAACTCATCCATTCGCTGCTGATTACTCTCACGAGCTTTCAGCGTATTCGTCCGTTTTTGTTCAACGGTGTAGTCAATAAACGCCTGTGCTACTCCGTTTGCGATTTCTGCTGCAAGCTGTGGCGAGGCTGATTCGTAAGAAATAGTCGCCAGATGTGTGGTGCGAACCGGATTGAACGTCAGGTTTTTGAGCATCGTTTTCAAAGCACGATCGACGCGCTGTTGTTGATTCTCAGGGGTGTTAGCCTGTTTGCTCCCTGCTTTGACACCGTTGAAATCGGGATTTTCATCCAGTTTCAAATTCTTCACTGCCTGCTCCAACACAATTCTCGACTGCATTAATGCATACTGTGTTTCGTAGTAGCCGTTGCGTGTCGAGTCATAACCATCAACTTGCGGGAAGGGCGAAATATTATCGGGCTGCGCTTTCACCAGCACCGTTGCCGTTGAGACATATTTCGACGTCATCATGCTGATGAGCGGATAAGCGATTGCCCCCGCAACCACACCCGCGAGCAGGATTTTCCAACTGTTCTTTTTCAATTCTTTGGCAAATCTTGAGAAGTCGATTGAGCTTTCCCGGTTCTTGCCATTTTCCACTATTGATAGTTTCATAGTTAGAAGAACCCCATGCCAATGATCACGACGTCACCTGGGTGAACGGAGTGTCTTACGTCCACGTTTTCAAGTAATTGGTTAGTGCCAGATAAACGGATGTTGATATCTTTGCGGTCAGCCCGGTCAGTGAAACCGCCCGCCAGTGCGATGGTTTTCTCAACGGTCAAACCCGGTTCGTAAGCGTACCCATTCGGGTTTGCCACCTCACCTGAGATATAGAATTTACGGAATTCGGTGATGCTCACCGACACCATTGGGTTTTGCAGATAATCACCGCGCAAACGATTTGTTAGCTCTTCGCTAACCTGTTCAGGTGTTTTCCCCTTCAGAACTAACTCACCAATATAAGGGAAAGTAATCGTTCCACTTTTATCGATTAAAAATTTCATGGTCATATCGGGTTCGCCGTAAACGCTAATATTCACAGCATCACCCGCATCAAGTTGGTACCCTTTTGAACCAGCATCCGGGCTATCCATTAATGGTGGCGTCGAGGTGCTACATCCGGCCAAAAGTGTACTGAGTAATAAAAATGCCCACAGTTTAATTATTTTCATTTTAAATCTGCACCTTAGCTGTAAACATTATCAGCGAGTTGTCATAACCCAACGTTCTCAGGACTTCCCGGTTGTCGTCAGGACCGATATAGAACGAATCGGTGTCTTTATTTGAACGCAATGTATCTATCTGATATTTAACTTCAAAATTAATAGAAGGTCTGAAGTCATAACTCATAGTAACGCTGAATATCCCATCTTTATCATTCCTGTCCTTGTCCTGTTTTTTATAGTCTTCCGTGGTGTAGGAGTAATCTAACAAGGCAGAGAAGCGATCATCTAACCAATAATGCTGGTAAGAAATACCGTACTGAGAAACCAGAATATAACCCCCCACTTCTGAAGGGTCTTTAATACGCTGCGAGGTATGTGCTGTAAAAATAGACTGTTTGAGTGGTTTCCACTCAGCCTGAATATCCCAGTTTAGTCCATTAAAATCTTGCGAGTTGGGATTGTTTTCAAATGTTTTATACAGCCATGCAAGATTCATATCGATGTTGGTTTTACCCGTCAGCTGTGATTTCACGCCATAACGCAAATAATATTCGTTACTGTCTTTTTCTGACGCATTATCGTAATGCCGCTGGTTGGTAATAAAGCTATAACGGAAGCGTGTTTGTGATGTGTATTGATCAAAAATTTCTGCAATCAGGCTATTTTCGTGCCATTCCTGCTCGCGAATATAATTGTAAAAATCCTCATCAGTATTTTGCGTATCCTGAGTATTTCCAAATCGTAATTTCTTATACAGCAGCGCGACTTCTGCTTTTCCACGCCCTTCTGGCGCCCCGTAACTGTAACGTAATTCGCTATTAAGCAAGTTAGTGCTTAGGGGGGAATTAACACCAAACTGTTGAAATTGCTCAGGTACAAAACCTTCAGTCACTCCGCGCCCACGTTCTTCATGGCCTAAAGAGTCTTCAATGTTAAACATCAGGCCATGCATTTGCCCATATCGCCAGGTACCATTAAAACGGAAGAAATGGTCAGCGTAATTATCAGCAGAGTCACTGTTATAACTGCGATAATCACCCGAGTACATTAATAGATATTTATCCTGGTAGCGCTCGCCGATCATGCTCAACATCGGCGTTACGCTCACAAAATCTGAGCTAATCGCGTCGTTATCATAGGGCTGATAAGTCACATTGCTTTCATGACCGTAATTCACCCCAACATTGCTTTGAAAATCAATACCCGCAATGCCGATATGCGATTTCGGTGTTAAGTCCGCTATGGCCGGTTGTGATAAAACCATTCCGGCAGCAACAATATATTTAATATGCATTTTTGCCGACAAATCCTTTAAAAATAGTTTTAATTATGATTTTTATATCCAACCATAATGACCAGTTTTGAATATATTCGATATCGTATTCGACACGTTTTTCCATTTTATATAATGCGTCGATTTCGCCCCTGTAGCCGTTAATTTGCGCTAAACCTGTGATCCCCGGCTTAACTTTATGGCGAATCATGTAGTTCTCTACTTGCTTACGATATTGCTCATTATGTGTCACCGCGTGCGGACGCGGACCGACAATCGACATACTCCCTTGTATTACATTGAAAAATTGGGGTAGCTCATCAAGCGATGTGCGGCGTAAAAACGCGCCAAACGGCGTAACACGTGGGTCATCTTTGGTTGCCTGAATGACCGTGTCCGAATTCTCCATCACGCGCATGGTTCGAAACTTCCAGACCTTAATTTTTTGCCCGCTCAAACCATAACGGTCTTGTTTGAAAAATACCGGGCCGCGCGATGTGAGTTTTATGCCGATGCCTATCACCAGCAACAACGAAGAGATCATGACCAGGATAATGCTCCCAAGCACTAAATCTTCGGCTCGTTTTATAAAGGAACCCACCCCCTCAAACGGCGAGCTGAAAATGCTGATCGTTTGCAAGTTATCTATCGAGCGCAACTGCGACATGTGCGTACTGTAGGAGTTGAAGTCTGGCACAATGTAGGTATCAACCGTGGTGTCTGACATCACGGCCAGAAAATGGCGTATGCGTTCCAGCGCAACCATCGGTAAGGCGATATAGATTTCATCTACCCTCCCCGCCTGTGCGTCTTCAACCAGGCCGCTAACCGAGCCTTTGAATGGACTTTGTATTTGTGCAAACAGATCGCTAAACCGTGATGCATCTCGTTCGTCGTAAAAAGCTAAATCCAGATGCATATTGGAATATTCTTTCAGTAATGCTGTTTCCGCAGCCAGACCATTCGCCGTTACCCCAACGATGGCCACGCGAATATTTTTCCTGATGGAATACTTAAAAACGAAAAGTCGGATCAAATAGAGCGGAATCAGTGAGATGAGATACCAAAGTAATACAGCGGGTATAAATGGGTTTTCGAGCGCACTCAAATATCCCAAAGAGGGCAACCCACCGGTCAAGATGCGAATAATTTCTACAAAGCAGATAGATAGAAATGTGCACAAAAACAAGCGAAGTTGACTGCGCAATCTCATATTTTTGAGATTGCGAATGTAAAGCTCAGTGTACTCCCCGAATAACAAAAAAGAGGTAGCAAAAAGTAAGCTGTACATTATAACAATGCTCATAGGCGCTATCGCTAATAGCCATGCGCTGATTATTAAAACCGTGGTAATAGCGACAAAGTCTGCCAGCTTGATAAATACCGGGTACCCTCCATGGGTAATTTTCAGTGAATTGCTCAGCATCATTAGACTCATTATTCATTGAATTATCGTTATTGATACATTCCTTTCTCACCTGATTATATCATATTTGTAAATTTCCCGCGGTTTCGGTGTTAGGAATTGTAAAAGGCAATGTTACTGACATGAGGTGATTTTCAACCGGTATGACTTTCCGGGCTATGCGATGCGGGTGTTTGTTTTGCAGGGGATAGCGAGAGCAACATTTAGCCCTGCTTTTTTAATTTATGTCGCAAGAGAAGGAAGGTGCAGAAGATATGCTGGTAAACCAGGCAGCGCACTAGATCGCAGCCTGATTGTTCAGAACAAATATTTCGCAGTTGTGATTAATGTAACGTTTTGGACTCAGCATCACGCTGTTCTTGCCAGTAATGATAAAGCTGTAATGCCGCAGGCCCAATTTCTGCCTGACTGGCTTCATATTCTTCTTCGGTCATTTTTTCCAGCGTGGTAATGCTCTCTTCATTGCCGTGAAGTGCAATGACATCGAGCATTTTTTGTTGTGCTGCTGGCAATGCTGCACGCTCAACTAGCGTTAAACCGCGCATATAACCAAAACACCACTCTTCAACGATGGTGTAGTCTTTGCCGTCCATTTCGCGATAGCCGAAAAGGGGTTCAAACTGGTCTGGAGCATCTCGTAAACGCTCTGCAATATCATTCATATGTTGCAGTGCGAGTGAGTTAAAACGATTCATTTCTTCTTCAGACTCCCAGTTCGGGAGTTGATCTTCCCCACCCCAGAGCGCTAATTGCCACTGAGCTGCCGGAAGCACGGTTGGAGCAGAAAGTATCGCGGTGAGCATACCGTCCAGTTCGGAGACATCCAGCACAGAATCATCGTTGCCGTATTGAGTCAGCGTGTCATCCAGCCATTCCAGTTCTTCTTCGTTTAGAGGCCCGTGATTCATAATATTTACTCCTGAGATTATTCGATTTTCTGGCCGGGTTAGCGGAATGGGTGAATGATGTCAGTAAAGAGGATTTTCAGGCAATATAAATCCGGCTTACACCGGTAATAAAAGTGGGCAAACGGCAATATGAGTTGAAGGGGGGAAGCCGCCTGCCCATGATCTTAAGCTAGATCAACATCTTTATGGCCAAAGAACCAGGTCAGAATAAAACCGCTGGCGTACGAGATAACTATCCCGACCGCATACACACCCATACCGGCATAAATTCCCTCATGCGATGTCATCAACGGCAGTGAGACCAGTCCTGAAGGACCGAACACGGTATTTAAACCGACTGGCAGACCCAACCATGCCACCAGACCAATGAAGAAACCGCCGCAAGCACCACCGAGACAGGCGGTCACAAAAGGCTTCACACGAGGCAGCGTAACCGCATAAATCAAGGGTTCACCCACCCCCAATAGACCCGGAATAATGGCACCTTTGACCTGAATACGCGTGGCAGAATCTTTCGCCGAGCGGAAGTAAAGAGCGAGTGCCGCACCGACTTGCCCACCACCTGCCATCGCCAGAATGGGGAACAAAGAGTTGAAGCCCTGAACATCCATTAACGCGAAATAGACCGGGATAAATCCCTGATGAACCCCAAACACCACGGCAATCAAGAATAATCCAGCCAGAATAGCGCAACCAAACGGGTTACCGTTCAGGTGTAAAAATAACCATGACATCCCTTTAAACAGCTCGCCACCAAACGGCATGATGACGGTAAATGTCAGCGCGCCGGTGATGAGCAGCGTCAACAATGAAGTGAGGATCATATCGAGGTTATCAGGAATAATTTTGCGCACCTGGCGTTCAATCCACGCGCCCAAAATGGCGGCAATCAACACGCCAATAATATTCCCGCGCGGGTCGATGCCCATACCAAAGAAATTATCGATGCCGGAAAAGTACCCGACTGTCGCGTTCGGGGAATAGCCCAACAGGAATAAAGAAGCAATTATCGCCCCGTTGACCCCAGAGCCACCAAATGCTTTCTGTGCGTTGTAACCAATCAATATAGGTAAGAAGGTGAATAACCCTTTACCGAATATTTTCATATAACCGACGATATGAACGATTGTCGCATTCTTTTCAGCTGCACCTGCCAGCAGGCTTTGTTCGATTAATGTGGCGAACCCAAGCAACATGCCCGCCGCGATAAAACCCGGAATGAGCGGCGTAAAAATGGTGGCAAACTTAGCGAGAAACTGATGCACCACGCTGGTCTGTTTCGCCTTCATTTTTTGTTTGTTGTCACTGGTTACCGAACGCAGATCCGCGGGTTCTGCAGAATCATCAGCCTGCGAATTAATCATCAGGTTCATCATTTCTGCGGCGGTTTGCGCTTTCCCTGGACCCAGAATAATTTGCAGTTGGTCGTCGGTATTAATTACGCCCAAAACTCCCGGGAGCGCTTTCAATTTGTCATGTTCAATTAACTGGTCGTTGTTCAGCGTCAAACGCAAACGCGTCATACAGTTTCCGCAGTTCTGAACATTATTTTTATTGCCGACCAGGTGCAGAATTGATGCAATCAGCTGTTCCGTGATTTTGGCCATTATTCACTCGTCCTGTTGGCTAATGCTTTGCGAATAAATCCATTGCTCTCATTGAGAAGTTGATTTGCTTCTGTCGCACTGAGATTTCCCAGGACCATTACAATCGCTGTTTTGCAGTGCCCGTTGCAGCTGCGTAGCGCATCGGAAGCGGTTGGTTGGTCGCAATCCGTCGCCTGCATCACGATATTAATCTGGCGTTGAACCAGCTTCTGGTTTGTGGCCTCGACATCAACCATCAGGTTTCCGTAAACCTTACCGCTGCGAATCATCGCGCCAGTGGTCAGCATATTGAGCACCAGTTTTTGAGCTGTGCCTGCTTTCATACGAGACGATCCTGTCACCACTTCAGCCCCGACTACTGGCGTAATGGCGATATCCGCTATTTGTGTGATTTCGCTGCCAGCGTTGCAGGTCAATGCCACGGTTGTTGCGCCAAGACTTTTGGCATAATTCAGCGCCGCAACCACATATGGCGTGCGCCCACTTGCCGCAATTCCCACCAGCACGTCAGAAGCATTGAACTGAATGTTTTTGAGGTCATCTACGCCCATCGCCAGGTTGTCTTCCGCATTTTCAACGGCCTGCAAAATGGCCTGATGTCCACCGGCTATCAGCGCGACAACCTGCTCTCGTGGTGTGCCATAAGTCGGAGGGCATTCACTGGCATCAAGGATACCCAGGCGGCCAGACGTCCCCGCGCCACTGTAAATTAAGCGCCCCCCTTTCTGGAAAGCCCCAACAATCGCGTCAACGGCTTGAGTAATGGCCGGGATGGTCTTTTCTACAGCCAGAGCGACCTTTTGATCTTCTTTATTGATGACTCTCAACATCTCCTCGGTCGAAAGCATGTCGATGTTTTCACTATCAGTGTTGCGGCCTTCGGTAGTCAGGGCAGATAAATCAATTTTCATCAGTGTCTCGCAGTGGATTGTTAACATGACTTGCTGTGGCGTAAAGGTTCAATGATGAGAACCTCACAGATAAAGGAATAATTAATTATTACAAATAATTTTAAAAGGAATAATTTATTCTTTCATGATGGAATGTGACGGTAGTCATATTCTTGAGGATCAGCGGAGCGGGAGGTAGCCAAAACGGATGAAGAAAAGGTGTATGGAGTCGACCTGAGGAGAAATGACAGAAAGGCGAATTTCAGGCAATAAAAAACCACCCGAAGGTGGTTTTCACGACACTGCTTTATCATTGATTTTATAGCTTTTATTCCCATGGTGCCCGGGGCGGGACTTGAACCCGCACAGCGCGAACGCCGAGGGATTTTAAATCCCTTGTGTCTACCGATTTCACCACCCGGGCTCGGGAAGAAAGTGGAGGCGCGTTCCGGAGTCGAACCGGACTAGACGGATTTGCAATCCGCTACATAACCGCTTTGCTAACGCGCCAAAACTTTTTACCTTTGCAGGCTGTAACAGAATTTCTGCTACATAAATTTGGAGCGGGAAACGAGACTCGAACTCGCGACCCCGACCTTGGCAAGGTCGTGCTCTACCAACTGAGCTATTCCCGCAAAATCTTTTGATGAAGCTTTACGCTAATCATTTGATTTTACTATCTTCTGGCAAGCTGTGCTGCCGTTCGATGCGTTGCATTCTACTTAGATGGCGCGGTGAGTCAATGAAATTTTCCACCACCGCGTTCCGTTTGCTGAAATTTGCACCGGACCGATCACGGTTCGAGCAAATCGCCCCTTGCAGCGGCCAAATATTGGAACATTGACCAGAAAGTTAATACCGCAGCAATGAAGAACAAACCGATACCGGTGTACTCGATCCACATATTTGGACGCCAGAGCATTCCGATCAGCGCCAGCATTTGCGCCATGGTCTTGGCTTTGCCAATCCAGGAAACCGCCACACTGCTGCGTTTGCCGATTTCCGCCATCCATTCACGTAACGCAGAAATAATGATTTCACGAGCGATCATGGTCGCCGCAGGCAGCGTGACCCACCATGCGTGATAGTGCTGAACCACCAGCACCAGCGCGACAACGACCATGACTTTATCCGCTACCGGGTCCAGGAAGGCCCCAAAACGCGTGCTTTGGTTCCAGCGGCGGGCCAGAAAACCATCGAACCAATCAGTGATAGCGGCAAACCAGAAGATAAACGCGCATAGGAATGGCGCCCAACTAAACGGCAGATAAAATGCCAGCACAAAGAATGGGATAAGGACGATACGAAACAGAGTAAGCAATGTTGGGATATTAAATTGCATAGTGCTGGTTAACTGTCTGTCGTAAGTGGAAATTGTCTCTATGTTGCTACAGAGGCCTTAATGTTTCAACGAGTAGAAGATCTTTTCTGCCAACGCTTGCGAGATACCTGGCACTTTTGCAATTTCTTCTACGGATGCATTCTTTAATGGTTGCAATCCCCCCATATATTTCAACAACATCTGGCGACGTTTCGGACCAACGCCTTCAATAGTCTCCAGCGCACTGGTATTTTTTACTTTCGCGCGTTTTTTACGATGCCCGGAAATCGCGTGGTCATGGGATTCATCACGGATATGCTGGATGACATGGAGCGCCGGGGAATCTGGCGGCAGCGAAAAGCCCTCGCCTTCCGGTTCAAAGAACAATGTCTCAAGGCCAGCTTTACGGTCAACGCCCTTCGCCACGCCCAGCAGCAGAGGATGATTTTTATCCCACGACACGTCCAGCTCCGCGAATACCTTTTTCGCCTGCCCTAATTGCCCTTTACCGCCATCAATAAGAATGACGTCTGGCACTTTGCTTTCGTCAATGGCCTTACCATAACGGCGGCGCAGAACTTGATTCATCGCCGCGTAATCATCGCCAGGTGTGATCCCTTCGATGTTGTAGCGACGATATTCAGCGCGTAGTGGACCATTGGCATCAAAAACCACGCAGGAAGCGATGGTCTGCTCACCCATCGTGTGGCTGATGTCAAAACACTCCATTCTTTTAATGGCCGGTATTTCCAGCACGCTGGCTAAGGCCGCCAGACGTTGATGTATCGTAGACTGCTGCGCCAGTCGGGTCACCAAAGCCGTTGCGGCGTTGGTACGGGCGAGTTTCAGGTAACGTGCACGATCGCCCCGAGGCTTGGTTTGCACGTTAATTCGCCGCCCGGCTAACTCAGTCAGGGAGTCAGAAAGCAATGTTTTATCCGGCAAGTTGAAATCGAGCAGAATTTCAGAAGGCAATGTGCGCATCGCGCTGCCTTGCAAATAGAACTGCCCCACAAACGTTTCAACGACTTCCGCAATCTCCGTGCCATTTGGCACCTTTGGGAAGTAACTGCGGCTGCCCAACACTTTACCCTGACGGATAAAGAGAACATGTACGCACGCCATGCCCGCATCGAAGGAGACGCCAATCACATCCAGGTCGTCGCCAGTGTTTGAAACAAACTGTTTTTCCGTGACGCGACGTACAGCCTGAATCTGGTCACGAATTCTCGCGGCCTCTTCAAACTCAAGATTTTTGCTCGCCTGCTCCATGCGCTCAATCAGTTGATTCAGAACCTGGTCGTCCTTTCCGGAAAGGAATAAGCGCACATATTCAACTTGTTGAGCGTAATCCTCTTCGCTGACCAAACCTGCCACACACGGACCCAGGCAACGCCCAATCTGGTATTGCAGGCAAGGACGCGAGCGGTTGCGATAGACGTTGTTCTCGCACTGGCGAATGGGGAAGATTTTTTGTAGCAACGCCAGCGTTTCACGCACGGCATAGCCATTCGGGAAAGGCCCGAAATATTCGCCTTTCGCGTGTTTCGCTCCACGGTGCATAGCAAGCCGCGGATGTGTATCACCGCTGAGGAAAATAAAAGGATAGGATTTATCATCACGCAGCAGCACGTTATAGCGCGGCTGATAAAGCTTGATGTAGTTGTGTTCGAGCAGCAGCGCTTCTGTTTCGGTATGAGTCACCGTCACATCAATATGTTGGATTAATGCCACCAGAGCTTCGGTTTTACGGCTGGCAAGATTGCTCCTGAAGTAGCTCGACAGGCGCTTTTTTAGATCTTTGGCTTTACCAACATAAATGACCGTTTCGCTGGCGTCATACATGCGATAGACGCCAGGTTGGCTGGTGACAGTTTTGAGAAAAGCGCGTGGGTCAAAAATTTCACTCACTACTGATTAACGTCTCCGCACTAAATAAACCATGACGAATTGCAAGGTGTGTCAGCTCAACATCGCCACTGATATTCAGTTTACTAAACATGCGGTAACGGTAACTGTTGACCGTTTTCGGGCTGAGATTAAGCTGCTCTGAGATTTCATTGACCTTCTGGCCTTTGGTGATCATCAGCATAATCTGTAATTCGCGCTCAGACAAACTGGCAAACGGGGTATCCGTTTTCTCCGGTTCAATCTGGCTTAATGCCATCTGCTGAGCAATGTCGGACGCGATGTACCGCTGGCCGGCGTTAACCGAACGAATCGCGTTCACAACATCCTGCGGCGCAGCACCTTTACTTAAATAACCGGAGGCACCTGCTTGCATGACTTTTGCTGGCAGCGGGTTTTCGGTGTGAATCGTCAACATAATCACTTTGATATCATTTGAATATCGCGCGATTTTACGTGTTGCTTCAAGACCACCCATTCCTGGCATATTCATGTCCATCAGGACAACATCAACCGGATGACTACGGCACCACTTAACGGCATCCTCACCGCAATTTGCTTCACCTGATATCTTGATCCCTTTGATATCTTCAAGAATGCGTCGTATCCCTGCGCGCACCAGTTCGTGGTCATCAACAAGAAGTACGTTGATCAAAGGGGAACTCTCCAGAAAAGGGATTACGCTGCTAAAATTACCGGGACATATTAACGGGTTTTTCGGCAACTTTAAAATCTAAAAGCAGATTTTAAGAATTCAAACTGCTTTTGGAAATTTAATTGTACAGTGGAAACTGTACACACCTGCTGTTTAATTCATACAGCCAAATAATAAAAATGCTTTTCATATTAAAAAAAACGATAACCCATAATAATTTAAAGTATTTTTAATGTTGATAAATGCACTGCTTTTTAACTATTAATAAACATCTTTAAAACAATTCAACGGCATCGTACAGATAGCAATCTGCGCTATACGCTTAAGCACTAATAAAATGGTTTATGAGTGTGCTATACTCCGCCGCCTTACGAAGCCGTTACACTAAATGACGGTGTACCAACCGAGACCGAGGAACACAAATGAGCACTCCTGATTTTTCCACTGCAGATAACAGTAGTGAACTGGCTATTGAAGTCACCTGCCTGAAAGCCATGCTGACTCAGATGCTTAAAGCCATGGGCCAAGCCGATGCAGGCAAGGTTATCATCAAAATGGAAAAGCAAATTGCTCAAATGGAAGACTCGTCCCATGCAGAGGTGTTTGGTAACACTGTTAAGCAAATTAAACAGGCTTACCGTCAGTAATCTCTGCACAATGGCTGGATGAGTTCTTATTCTCCAGCCGTTTTGTTAGCACCACCCTCTCAATTCCTTTACTTCAAATTATCCCAATCGCTGCGGCGTAACAGGCAATTTGCGTTTTATTAGGCGCATTAAACTTCTTCTGCATATTTTTCTGGTGAAAATTCACGGTATTTTCTGATATCGACAAAATAATCGCGATCTCAGCAGATGTTTTCCCTTCGCCCGTCCACTGCAATATTTCCCGCTCACGCTTACTGAGTTTCAATGTTACGGCGTCCATTGTTGAATCATTAAGACGGGTTAATGTCATCAGGCTTAATTCACCCAAATATTGCAGACGCATTTGCAGGAGATCATCGGCTAATATTTTGCCTTTATTAGCGGTGCGTGAAACAGACAAAAATCCCAACGCACGATTCGGCGACATCACACACTGACTGATGCCGCGCCGCAGACCATGATCCCTCGCCGCATCCCAGAATTCCTGCGTATCGCCAAAAAGCGCATCGTCCCATGGCAGATTACCGCGCATGAAATTTTCAGGACGCAACACCGGGTCAATCGCGAAATAATTAGCAGCATGATAGTGATCAAGCCAGCTTTGCGGATACGACGACCTGAGCGACGTTTTAGGGCGGGTAAAAGGCACCGGGTGGCGAATACACAGAGAGAAATAATCAAATTCCATCAATTCTGTTTGCTGATGGAGAATTTTTGTTATTTCATCCGCCTCGGTAACCGACTGGAAGATATTAAGTACATCCTGTCGCCAGCGAAAAAAGTTGTGATCATCCATTATGTCTGGCGTTTCTCCTGACACTTAAATCATTCTCGAAAGTTATGTTTAACGCTATCACATTTATCAAAATTATTAATGTATTTTAATGTTGGCCCCGAACAGGGCCAACAAGATTACTGCGTGAGGAATTTTTCGAGAAATTGCTGAGTACGCGGCTGTTTAGGATTAGCAAACAGTTCGCGGGCTGGACCCTGCTCAACGATGCGCCCTTGATCCATAAAAATTGCGCGGTCTGCCACATCACGCGCAAAGCTCATTTCGTGGGTCACAATCACCATCGTGCGTTTTTCTTCGGCCAACTGGCGAATGGTGCTTAACACTTCGCCCACCAGCTCCGGATCAAGCGCAGAAGTCGGTTCATCAAACAGAATCACTTCCGGACGCATCGCCAGCGCACGAGCAATCGCCACGCGCTGCTGTTGACCGCCAGACAAGCGACGAGGGTAGCTGGTTTCTTTACCGCTCAACCCGACTTTTGCCAACAATTCGCGCGCTCGCGCAATCGCCTCTTCTTTCGGCTCACCTTTTACAATCACCGGCCCTTCAATGATATTTTCAATCACCGTCCGATGAGGGAAAAGATTAAAACTCTGGAACACGAAACCGACGTGCTGGCGTAATTCGCGCACGCGATTTTTCTGTTTACTAAGCGATTGTGCGGCATCAATCGTAATCTCGCCGACTTTAATGGTTCCGGACTCCGGCTGTTCCAGCAAATTAATACAGCGCAGTAGTGTGGTTTTACCCGAACCGCTCGGCCCGATAATCGCCACCACTTCCCCGGCTTTTACTTCCAGATCGATCCCGTGCAGCACCGTCTGCCCATGGAATTTTTTGACCAGTTGTTTTACGTCGATGGCGCTCATTTTGGATCCCTGTCCTGGCGATTAAGTTGATTTTCAAAGTAGTTTTGCAACGTGGAAAGCACCGTTGCCATCACCCAGTAAATCAATGAAGCCGCGAGATACATGGTAAATACCTCAAGCGTACGCGAAGTGATCAGCTGCGCCTGGCGGAACAGTTCAGGAACCTGAATGGTCGCTGCCAGCGAAGTATCTTTCACCAGGCTAATAAAGCTATTACTCAGCGGAGGCAATGCCACCCGCGCCGCCTGCGGTAAAATTGCCCGGCGCAGCGTTTGCCAGGGCGTCATCCCGATACTCGCCGCCGCTTCCCACTGCCCTTTCTCGATTGACGAAATCGCCGCACGCAAGGTTTCAGAAGCATAAGCCGCCGTATTCAGAGACAAACCAATCATGGCTGCCGGGATGGGATCCAGTTCGATACCAAACTGCGGCAGACCGTAATAAATCATAAACAGCTGGGCGATTAATGGCGTACCGCGGAAGATCGACACGTAAAAACGTGATAACCACGAAAACGGCCAGAATGGCGACAGACGCATCAGCGCCAGTAAAAAGCCGAGAATCAGCCCAAAGAACATGCCGCCGATGCTCAGTTGCAGCGTAAACACCGCACCTTTGAGCAGGAATGGCGCTGAGTCCAGCACCAGTTGAATACTTTCTTGCATAGATACCCTGTTTTCTTATGACTTAGACGTGCGGGTGGTAGGCGAACAACGCGGGTGCCCCACCGGTATGAATAAAGATGATTGGACCGTCGTCTTTAAAACGCTCTCGCGCCACACCATCAATTAAACCCGCCATGGCTTTGCCGGTATAGACCGGGTCGAGCAAAATCCCTTCCAGACGAGCCAGTAATTTGATGGCCTCAAGTCCTTCTTCGTTAGGCGTGCCGTAACCCGGGGCGAAATAGTCATCCCAAAGCACGATCGGATTATTTGCGCTGACACTCAGAGACTGCGCAACGGCATGCTGTAACACTTCCACTTTCGGCAACTGTTGGGCGATAGAGCGTGAAACGGTAACGCCGATTAAATCAACATCAGGCATCACTTGCTCAAGCCCTACAGCCAACCCGGCATGCGTACCCGCGCTACCTGATGCGACCACAACAGACGACACATTCACCGCACCTTCACACTGCTGCGCGATTTCCAGCGCGCTTTCCACATAACCCAAAGCACCCAGGGCGTTAGAACCGCCTACCGGAATCACATACGGGCGAAACCCCTGCGCTTCAAGGCGCACAGCGATCTCTTCCAGTTGGCTATCCGGCGAATGCAGCGCATCACACATTTCGATTTCGGCATCAAACAAATCGAGCATCAAACGGTTGCCGTTAGTAAGGTAGTTTTCAGCCTGGGTACCAATCGGGTTTTCCAGCAAAGCGACACATTTCAGGCCGAGTTTTGCGGCAACGGCCGCAGTCTGGCGAACGTGGTTCGACTGAATAGCTCCAGCCGTAACCAGGGTATCCGCACCTTCGCGCAACGCGTCAGCCGCCAGGAACTCAAGCTTACGCAGCTTATTACCGCCCATAGCCATTGGCGTGGTGTCGTCACGTTTAATATAAATTTCTCGCCCGAGGTAATCGGAAAAACGCGGCAGATATTCGAGAGGCGTCGGTGCGCCGATAAATTCCAGACGCGGAAAGCGCGTCAGATTGTGCAGTGACATGAGCAACTCCATTACACTTTGAATAAAATCCAGATTTATTCATTATGCACCAGCCGGGCAAAATGCCCGCAAATACAAATAAAAAAGGTGCTGAAATCAGCACCTTTTTTCAGGTTTTGAGAAATTATTTGGTGACGTCAGCGCCAAACCACTTCTCAGAAAGTTTGGCTAAAGAGCCGTCTTTCTGCATCTCGGCGATACCTTTGTTAATCGCTTCAACCAGGTCTTCGTTGCCTTTACGCACGGCGACACCGGCTTCCTGACGCGAGAACGCATTACCCGCTACGGCCAGGGTGTCTTTGGTTTTCTTCACCAGATCCAGCGCTGCCAAGCGGTCAACCAGAATGGCATCGATACGGCCTACGCGCAGATCCTGATATTTAGTCGGGTCATCATCATAAGTGCGGATATCAACGCCCTGCACATTGGCACGCAACCACTCTTCGTAGTTAGTCCCAAGGCCCACGCCGACTTTTTTGCCTTTCAGCGAATCCGGCCCGGTAATGCTGCCTTCATTGCCCTTTTTCACCAGCGCCTGAATACCGGAAACGGTGTACGGCGTGGAGAAATCATATTTTTTCTTACGTTCGTCAGAAATGGTGACCTGGTTAATCACCACGTCGATGCGTTTGGAGTCCAGCGAAGCCAGCATACCGTCCCATTTGGTCGGTTTGAGCGCGGCTTTCACGCCCAGGTGTTGTGCCAGTTGCTCGGCAAACTCCACTTCAAAGCCGGTCAGCTTGCCATCGTCACCCTGGAAGCTAAACGGAGGATAAGTTCCTTCCAGCCCAACCAACAGCGTGCCGCGCTCTTTCACTTTATTAAGTAAATTTTCTGCCGCAAAAGTTTTTACGCTCGCACCCGCGACCATTGCCACTGCCAGTACGCCCATCAGCGCCTGACGCCCTACCATTGCAAATTTCATAGTCACCCCGAAGATTGATAATTTGGTTGTATTGTAGCGACTTAATATAATCAATCAAAAACACTACGCTACAACTTATGCCATTTTAATATATATCAGAAGTTGATTTATTTTCCTGGTATTGGGCACGGGTATTTTGGTTCAGGGTTTGAAACTGCCCGTACTTGCGCAGCGCAATGCGGTAGTTATTGGTGCTGGTTGTCGGCAACCACGGTTCAAGCGAGTCGTCGAAATAACCTTTAGCGGAGGAAGGAGCGGGAATATTCTGCGAGGCCAGATGATTTCCGAGACGGCGCAGCCGCACCACATATTCGCGAATGGTGCCGTGGCTCATCTCAGTCTGGTCAAAAAGATATTCTTTAAAACCGATGATATCGAAATAGTGCTGCTGCTCTTTGCAGTACAAATCACCACAAAAACGGCACAACGCCGCCCATGACTGACGCTCAACCTGCCAGCCATTTTCATCAATTAGGGTATCGAGTTGTGCGATTGCCGTTTTGCTGACAATTTCACCACGGCGCGTAAGCGTGATGCGGTCGAGCAATTTTGCGCACTGCGCACAATGTGTTTGCGTGTGTTTAAAGTCTTTCAAGAAGCGGCTTAATGGCCGTTTTTTTAATTGCTGCACCGTCATGATGTGATCCCGGTCGTCTTATAATATGCGGCACTCCCTACAGCTTTCCGAGCTTAGTGCGTAAGCGTTTAATCGCCTGGCTGTGCAACTGACTGACGCGCGACTCCCCCACTTCCAGCACCGCGCCGATCTCTTTGAGATTCAGCTCTTCCTGGTAGTAAAGGGTCAGCACCATTTTTTCACGATCGGGCAGCGCCTCAATGGCGTCCATCACGCGTTGGCGTAAATTCCCCTCCAACAATTGTTGCAGCGGGTTCGCCTGCTGATGCTCTTCAGTAATCAGTTCGATACTATCGCCATGCTCTTCACGCCACTCGTCATAGGAGAAGAGTTGGCTGTTGTTGGTGTCGAGCAACATCTGACGGTATTCGTTGAGCGGGATATCCAGCCGGTCTGCCACTTCTGTTTCAGTCGCATTACGGCCCAGCTCTTGCTCCAGTTGACCAATTGCCTGCGCAACGCCGCGGGCGTTACGCCTGACGCTGCGGGGCACCCAGTCACGGCTGCGCAACTCATCAAGCATCGCCCCACGGATGCGCTGCACCGCGTAGGTAGTAAATGCCGTTCCTTGCAGGGCATCATAACGGTCCACTGCGTTTAACAACCCGATGCCGCCCGCCTGTAGCAGGTCGTCAAGCTCCACACTCGCGGGCAGGCGTACCTGCAGGCGCAATGCTTCGTGACGCACCAATGGTACATAACGCTGCCACAGCGAGTGTTTATCCATCACACCTTCAGCGGTATACAGTGAATTCACGATAAACAGCCCTGCGTTAGTTGAGTTATCGGCATGATTATCCGTTTCTGGAGGGTTTTTAATCGCAAGAATAGTGGGTGAAATGAGGGGTTATTTAGGGGTTATGGGTAACAATGGATAAGAAAAAACCCCGCAAGCGCGGGGTTGGGTCAGGAATTTGCGAATTAACGCAGCAGAGACAGCACGCCCTGCGGAACCTGGTTAGCCTGTGCCAGAACAGAAGTACCCGCCTGCTGCAGGATCTGTGCTTTAGACATGTTGGAAACTTCAGTCGCGTAGTCAGCATCTTCGATACGGCTACGAGCAGAGGTCAGGTTGCCCAGGGTGTTGCCCAGGTTGGTGATGGTAGAATCGAAACGGTTCTGTACCGCACCGAGGTCTGAACGCAGGGCGTCGACTTTAGCCAGGGCATCGTCAAGTTGCTTAAGTGGATCTGTAGTTTTGTCAGTTGCGGTTGTATCTTTGGTGGTTATTTTTCCGTCAGCGGTAACGTATGCAGCTTTACCAGTTGCGTCAGTGATGCGCCCGTCGTCTTGAACTGTGAATGAAACATCCTTATTAGTCGTTAAACCGTTATCTCCAACATATACTGGGGCCGCACCTCGATTAACAGCTCCAGTGTTAGATACACTGTAGCCATTGCTAGTAACATATCCTGTAGTTTTAACTACATTAGCCAGTGCGTCAGAAGAAGCTACTTTAGCTCCAGTTACATCGATAGTTCCAGCAGTAGCGCCGTCATCATCACTACCTAAGAACTTGATTGAAGTATTTGTTCCTTTAATAGTAACAGTTGATTCTACTGCTGTAGTTGCATCAGAACGGTTAACTGCCAAATTTTCTAAGCTGGCTGGAGTAGTGGTGCCTGGCGCGCTAGTTTTTGTCAGGTTACCGCTGCCGTCAATGAATAAAACACTGCCATCATCTGCTGCTGTTAACGAACCATCTTTAGCAATCAAAACATCTTGTGTTGTTGTGCCAATTTTGACGGTTGCTTGGGCCACATCTCCATAATTCGGAGTCAAATAATTTTGGAGTTTAGTAGCATCAACACCTGAAGCATCAAAAGAATATGAACCTGATGCTTTGTCGAATTTATACGTTGTATTAGCAGCAGCAGTTGATAAGCCGTTATCAACACCTGTTGCTATAACCGTTTCGTTATTTGCTAGTGATTTTAGAACATCGGCTGATTTTGCATCCGCAAAGTCAGCTTTCCCATCCCATTTTTTTGTTGCATCAGTATATGTAAACCCAGCTGCTTTCAGATCTTTATCAGTAGCAACTGTGTTAGCAACACCACCCTTACCATTCACGTTAAAGCCATTCAGGCCCAGTGTGCTGGAAGTGATTTCTTTCAGGTCGATAGTGATAGTTTCGCCGTCGTTTGCGCCAACCTGAATTTTCATAGAGCTGTCACCAGCTAGAACTTTCACACCGTTGAACTGAGTCTGACCGGAAACGCGGTCAATCTCGCCCAAACGTTGGGTGATTTCATTCTGGATTGAGTCCAGGTCAGACGTGGAGTTAGTCCCGTTAGTTGCCTGAACAGACAGCTCACGCACACGCTGCAAGTTGTTGTTGATTTCAGACAATGCGCCTTCAGTAGTCTGCGCGATGGAGATACCGTCGTTGGCGTTACGAGAAGCCTGAGTCAGGCCTTTGATGTTTGCAGTGAAGCGGTTAGCAATTGCCTGGCCCGCTGCATCGTCTTTGGCGCTGTTAATACGCAAACCGGAAGACAGACGCTCAATAGCAGTGCCCAGAGAAGACTGAGATTTGTTCAGGTTGTTTTGGGTCAACAGCGACAGGCTGTTAGTGTTGATAACTTGTGCCATGATTTTATCCTTATCAATTCACATTATGGGGTTGGGCTGTTGCCCACGGTTTTGCACCGTAACCCTTGTATCGGCATGTAAAATTCGAACTTTAGAATAATTTCACTTTTTCTCTAGCCGCAGAAATAACCCGCAACGCCTTCATTATTCCCGCCATTAAATAAGTGCAAATATCATTAAACTTTGCGCTCTCATTGCCGATACCACTGTGAATAATTGTTAGTAATGAAAAGGGAATAATAATGGCTAGCGTTTCTTCATTAGGGGTCGGCTCCAACCTGCCGTTGGATACTTTATTGGCTAACCTCAGCACGGCGGAAAAAGGTCGACTGACACCGATTACGGCTCAGCAGTCCAGCTACAGCTCAAAACTAACGGCTTATGGCACGCTCAAAAGTGCGATTGAAAAATTCCAGACGGCGAATACCACACTTAATGACGCCACCCTTTTTAAAAGCAGCACAGCGACTAGCACGAGCACTGATTTAATTGTTAGTACCGGTGCGGGAGCCGCAGCGGGTAAATACACCATCAGCGTGACTCAGCTTGCCCAGGCACAGTCACTGGCAACAGGCGGAATCTCCAGCGCTACCGACAAGCAAAGCTCGGTTGCATCGACCGACCGCACGCTGGTGATTAACCAGCCGGGTCGTAAAGAACCGTTGGAAATCAAACTCACCGACGACCAAACCTCACTGAATGGTATTCGTGATGCGATTAACGCCGCTGATAGTGGTGTTTCTGCCAGCGTCATTAAGAATAAAAGTGGTGAATTCCAGTTAGTTATTTCATCGGCTGAAACCGGTGTAGATAACGCGATGACGATAAGCCTCACTGGTGACAACGAACTCAACGATCTGCTCGGATATGATTCAAAAACTAAAACGGGCAATTTAACGCAAACTATTGCTCCACAAAATGCCCTGCTAACTATCAACAATATCGAAGTTGAGAGCGGAAGTAATACTGTTAAAGACACGCCAGAAGGTGTCACCTTAACCCTGAATAAAGAAGTCACCAACGCCACCGTTACGGTGACCAAAAGCAATGATAAAGCTACCGCCGCCATCAAAGCCTGGGTTGATGCCTACAACTCAATGCTGGACACCTTCAGCTCCCTGACGAAATACAGTGCGGTAGATGCGGGTGCCGACCAAAGTGCTGGCAACGGTGTCTTGCTGGGTGACAGCGTAGTGCGCACCATTCAGACCGGTATTCGTGGCCAGTTTACGACGGGCGACACCGGTTCAAAATTCAGCACCCTATCTCAAATTGGCATTGCCCAGGACCCAACGACCGGCAAGCTGAAAATTGACGACGATAAGCTGAAAACAGCATTAACCACTAACTCAGTTGATACGCAAAAATTACTGGTCGGCGACGGTAAAACCACCGGTATCACCACGACCACTGCGAACCTGGTAAAAGATTATCTCAAGGACGACGGTATTATCGACAGCGCTACCGACAGCATAAATGCCACGTTAAAAAGCCTGACGAAACAGTACCTGGCAACCAGCTCCAGCATCGACGACACCATCGCCCGATATAAAGCTCAGTTTACGCAGCTCGATACCATGATGAGCAAGCTGAACAACACCAGCAATTATCTGACTCAACAATTCTCATCCAGCAGTTCCTGATAACAAGGGGTAATTATGTACAGCGCGCGGGGTACACAAGCATATGCTCAGATTGGTGTGGAAAGCGCCGTGATGAGCGCGAGTCCTCATCAACTGATTGTTTTGCTTTTTGATGGAGCATTAAGCGCCCTGGTCAGAGCTCGCTTGTTTATGCAGCAAGGAGAGCTGGCCGCGAAAGGGGAAGCACTGAGCAAGGCTATCAACATTATCGATAACGGCCTGAAAGCGGGTCTGGATAACGAACAAGGTGGCGAAATCGCAGAGAATTTATCGTCTCTGTATGACTATATGATTCGCCAACTGATGCTGGCTAATCTGCGAAACAACGTTGAATTAATAGAAGAAGTTGAAGGGCTGCTCACTAACATTGCCGATGCCTGGAAACAGATTTCACCACTGAACGCTGCGCGGGAGCCTGCCTAATGTCGCCGTATGTAGAGTTAATCAGTCGTTGGCAGAACGTCGTTCTACTCAGTAAATCCATGCTGGACCTGGCTGAACGGGGCGAGTGGGATTTATTGCTGCAACAAGAGATGGCTTACCTGCAAGGTATCGAAATACTCAACGCCAACCCAATCCCTCCGGGGACGGCGAAAAGCGTGCAGGATATGTTGCAGCAGAACCTCGAGCAAATTCTGGCAAATGAGCAGGCGCTAAAAAACCTTTTACAGCAGCGTCTGGACGAACTGAGCTCGCTTATCGGCCAGTCATCGCGCCAGCAAACGCTGAATCACACTTACGGACATTTATCTGGCCAGTTGCTGGTGCCGGATGCACCACAATAATTTTGCTTCATACCGCAAAGCCTTCAGTAAGTAATTCCGCGTCCCGCTTAAAATCTTCCATACTCCAGAAGTCAGCTAAATGACTCCTGGAGCGTGGACTCGATGAAAAACCCAACCCTTTTGCAATTTTTCCATTGGTATTACCCCGGTGGCGGCAAGCTGTGGGCGGAAGTTGCCGAACGTGCAGCAACGCTCAACGACATCGGCGTCAATATGGTCTGGCTCCCACCCGCCTATAAAGGTAGCTCTGGCGGCTACTCGGTCGGCTACGATGTTTACGATTTATTTGACCTGGGTGAGTTTGACCAAAAAGGATCGGTTGCCACCAAATACGGCGACAAAGCGCAATTGCAGACCGCGATAAAAGCCTTAAAAGAAAATGACATCGCCGTGGTACTTGATGTGGTGCTGAACCACAAAATGGGGGCCGACGAAAAAGAGCAGGTTCGCGTTAACCGCGTCAATGAAGAAAACCGTAATGAAATTGACGACGAGGTTATCGAATGCGAAGCCTGGACGCGCTACACCTTCCCCGTTCGCGCCGGGAAGTATTCGCAATTTATCTGGGATTACAAATGCTTTAGCGGCGTTGACCATATCGAAAACCCTCACGAAGACGGCATTTTCAAAATCATTAATGACTACACTGGCGACGGCTGGAATGACCAGGTGGATGACGAACTGGGTAATTTCGACTATTTGATGGGCGAGAATATCGACTTCCGCAACCACGCCGTGACGGAAGAGCTAAAATACTGGGCGCGCTGGGTGATGGAAGAAACGGGCTGTAATGGCTTCCGCCTGGATGCGGTCAAACACATTCCGGCCTGGTTCTACAAAGAGTGGATTGAGCATGTTCAGGAAGTGGCTGAACAACCGCTGTTTATCGTGGCTGAATACTGGTCGCACGAGGTGGATAAACTTCAGGAATACATCGCTCAGGTCGACGGCCAAACGATGCTGTTTGATGCCCCGCTGCAAATGAAATTCCACCAGGCTTCCAAAGAAGGCCGCGAATACGACATGAGCCAAATCTTCACCGGAACGCTGGTCGAAGCCGACCCGTTCCACGCGGTGACGCTGGTCGCCAACCACGACACGCAACCGCTGCAAGCCCTCGAAGCTCCCGTTGAACCCTGGTTCAAACCGCTGGCTTATGCGCTGATTTTATTACGTGAAAACGGTGTACCCAGCGTATTTTACCCGGACTTGTTTGGCGCGAGTTACGACGATGAAGGCGGCGATGGTGAAACCTATCACATCGACATGCCGGTTATCGAACAGCTCGACGACCTGATTCATGCCCGTGAACTTTTCGCTCACGGCGTGCAAACGCTCTATTTTGACCACCCCAATTGCATCGCTTTCAGCCGCAGCGGCACGGAAGAGTATCCGCGTTGCGTGGTGGTGTTATCGAATGGGGACGATGGCGAAAAAGTCATTACCCTTGGTGATAACTACGGCGGCAAAAACTGGCGGGATTATTTAGGCAACCGCGAAGAAACCGTCACTACCGATGAAAACGGCAGCGCAACGTTTGCCTGTAACGGCGGCAGTGTGAGTGTTTGGGTGATTGAAGAGGTGTTGTAGCGTTGCCGATTAACCCCTCTCCGACTCACGGAGAGGGAATTTATCGCTTACGGTAATTTGCTCACCAGCGGGTTTTTCTGCAAAAAATCGGCGCATTCTTGCGTTGGGCGATCAACACGTTTCAGCGTCATGCCCGCATATTCCAACGTGTCGCCTTCACGCTCGACGCTATAAACTTCGCGTTTATTCGTCACGTTATAAAAATCGTCTGAACGTTGAGTCAGTTTGCCCGGCAAAGCGATAACTCGCTGCCACTGGCGGCAATCCAGCGTGTCGCCATCTTTGGTGACAACCAGAGTCGCTATCGCCTCAGGGCTTATCATCTCACTTTGCGGCCCTTCGGACTGCCAGTAACCCGCAAGCCCGGCAGGCGCTGGGGTTTTCACCACTTCGCGGTAATCATCAACTTGCACACAGCCGCTTAACGCCAGCAACACTGTCAATAATGCAATCTTCTTCATCATCTATCCCGACTGCGGAGAAAAAATAATTTTCGCATTAAAGCACTTAGCCCGCCAGTGTTTCAGTGGCTTGCTGTTATTTGAGGCGATTTCAAATTTTAGTTATTGCAGAAAATAAGCACCACAATTCCCAAAATAATTGGAGCTGCATCAAGGCGGCAAGAGAGTAAATCCCAATGAGCTTACTAAAGTAAGTGATTTGGGTGCGCGAGCGCAGCCAACGCAGACGCAGCTTCAAGTATGAAGGGAATTTACACCTGCATATTCATCACTTCCTGATACGCCGATACCAGCTTATTACGCACCTGAATGCCCATCTGCAATGAAACTGAAGATTTTTGCAGATCGACCATCACATCATTGAGCGCAACGCCGGGTTTGCCGATGGCAAAGTTTTCAGCCTGGGTACGGGCAGCGGATTGTGTCTCGCTGATTCGGCCAAGCGCTGCCTGTAATTCACCGGCAAAGCTCACTTTTGGCTCGTAATTTTGAACCGGATTCCCCGCCGACAGTGCAGTGGCCTGCAACTGCTGAAGTACGCCTTCGATACCCTGAATTGCCATTTCCCCTGCCCCAGTAATTTTTAACGCGGCAAGATTAACACCTTGTCAATAGGATAAAGGCGGTAAATAGCGTCAATAAATAGAGCTAATTCAGCCATCGAAATTTTTGTAAAAGAAAATAATGACGTTGCCATCTATGTGGAACTTTTGTTGTGGTTGTCGAACCGGGAGCTCGTTTTGTTCACTCTTTATATTAAAAATGATGTCTACGCTCGCTCGCGAGGTGCTCAATGACCGCAGCTGGCCTGGCACAAACGCCACAAAACAAAACCCAGGAGTGGCTGACCCGCATTCGCGCAAATCCTAAAATCCCACTGATGGTTGCGGGTGCCGCGACTATCGCCATTATTATGGCCCTCGTACTATGGGCAAAAGCGCCTGATTATAAAGTGCTTTATAGCAATCTGGCGGATCAGGACGGTGGTGCCATCGTCACGCAATTGACTCAAATGAACGTGCCTTATCGCTTCTCGGATAACGGCAGCGCGATTGAAGTCCCCGCCGATAAAGTCTACGACTTGCGTCTGCGCCTCGCCCAGCAAGGGTTGCCGAAAGGCGGAGCGGTAGGCTTTGAATTGCTGGACCAGGAAAAATTCGGCATCAGCCAGTTTAGCGAGCAAGTGAACTATCAGCGTGCGCTGGAAGGTGAACTGGCCCGCACCATCGAAACCCTCGGCCCGGTTAAAACGGCGCGAGTGCATCTTGCGATGCCAAAACCTTCTTTATTCGTCCGCGAACAAAAATCCCCATCCGCTTCCGTCACGCTGAGCCTCGAACCTGGCCGCGCATTGGATGAAGGGCAAATCAGCGCGGTCGTGCATATGGTTTCCAGCGCGGTTGCCGGTTTACCGCCTGGCAATGTCACGCTCGTGGATCAAGGCGGTCATCTGCTCACGCAGTCCAATACTGCCGGGCGCGACCTGAACGATGCGCAGCTTAAATATGCGATGGATGTCGAAAACCGCTTCCAGCGCCGCATTGAAACTATTCTTGCGCCCATTGTTGGCAGCGGTAATGTTCACGCGCAGGTCACAGCGCAGATTGATTTCTCCAATAAAGAACAGACTGAAGAGCAGTATCGCCCGAACAGCGACCCGTCTCAGTCCGCGGTGCGTTCACGTCAGTTAAACCAAAGCGAGCAAGTGAATGGCCGTAACCCAGGCGGCGTGCCGGGTGCGCTGTCCAACCAACCGGCTCCGCCAAATAACGCACCAATTTCTACGCCACCGCAAAATAACGCGGCGAATGCGCAGCCGCAGAACCAATCGACTTCGACTTCAGGTCAAACCGGTTCGAGCAACACTCAGCGTGATGAAACCACCAACTACGAAGTGGACCGCACCATTCGCCACACCAAGCTGAACACTGGCGATGTGCAACGCCTTTCTGTGGCAGTGGTGGTGAATTACCGCCAGTTGTCGGATGGCAAACCCTTGCCATTGACCGCTGACCAGATGAAGCAAATTGAGAACCTGACGCGTGAAGCGATGGGCTACTCCGATAAGCGCGGCGACACACTTAACGTGGTGAATTCACCGTTTAGCGCAACCGAAGAAACCAGCAACGAGTTGCCATTCTGGAAGCAACAAGCCTTCTTCGAAATGTTGATGTCTGCGGGCCGTTGGTTGGTGGTGCTGATTGTCGCCTGGCTGCTGTGGCGCAAAGTGGTTCGTCCGCTCGTCCAGCGCAAAGATGCAGTGCAACAGGCGCAAGTGGAAGCCAAACGCCAGCAAGTTGAAGAAGAAGATGCTGTTTCAGTCCGCCTGACAAAAGATGAGCAACAGCAGCAACGTAAGATGAATCAAAAACTTAGCGCTGAAGTGATGAGCCAACGCATTCGCGAGATGTCTGATAACGATCCGCGCGTGGTTGCGCTGGTGATACGCCAATGGATGAGTAACGAACTATGAGTATTAGCGGAACAGAGAAAAGCGCAATTCTGTTGATGACCATTGGTGAAGACCGTGCGGCAGAGGTGTTTAAGCACCTGAGCCCGCGTGAAGTCCAGCATCTCAGTGCGGCAATGGCCAGCATTCGCCAGATTTCCAATAAACAGTTAACCGAAGTGTTGGCCGAATTCGAGCAAGAAGCTGAACAGTTTGCGGCGCTGTCGATTAACGCCAACGACTACCTCCGTTCGGTGCTGATCAAAGCGCTGGGCGAAGAGCGTGCATCGAGCTTGCTGGAAGACATTCTGGAAACTCGCGAAACGACCTCCGGTATGGAAACGCTCAACTTTATGGAGCCGCAAAGTGCTGCGGACCTTATTCGCGACGAGCACCCGCAGATTATCGCCACTATTTTGGTACACCTCAAACGTGGCCAGGCGGCCGATATTCTGGCTCTGTTCGATGAGCGTTTGCGCCACGACGTAATGCTGCGTATCGCCACCTTCGGCGGTGTTCAACCGGCAGCGTTGGCCGAATTGACCGAAGTGCTCAACAACTTGCTCGACGGCCAGAACCTCAAGCGCAGCAAAATGGGCGGCGTAAGAACCGCAGCCGAAATTATCAACCTGATGAAAACCCAGCAGGAAGAAGCGGTTATCTCCGCAGTGCGCGATTTCGACGGCGAACTGGCACAGAAAATTATCGACGAGATGTTCCTGTTCGAAAACCTGGTGGAAGTCGACGACCGCAGCATCCAGCGCCTGCTTCAGGAAGTGGAGTCCGAGTCGCTGCTTATCGCCCTCAAAGGTGCCGAACAACCGCTGCGCGAGAAGTTCCTGCGCAATATGTCGCAACGTGCGGCAGATATTCTGCGCGACGATCTTTCCAACCGTGGCCCGGTTCGCTTGTCTCAGGTGGAAAACGAACAGAAAGCCATTCTGCTTATTGTTCGTCGTCTGGCAGAAACCGGCGAGATGGTGATTGGCACCAGCGAGGATACCTATGTCTGACGGGCTGCCATGGAAAATCTGGACGCCAGACGACCTGGCTCCGCCTTCGCAAAGCTTCGAGCCACTGTTTCCGTCTGATGCTGAACCAGAAGAAGGCGAACATCCGCAGGAAAGTGCACCCGACTTGCAGCAGCAGCTTGCGCAAATGCAAATGCAGGCTCATGAACAAGGTTATCAGGCGGGTTACGCCGAAGGTCAAAAAGCTGGCGTGGAAGAAGGCCGCAAAATCGGCTTGCAGCAAGGTCTGGATCAAGGGCTTGCTGAGGCCAAACAGCAACAAGCCCCGGTGCATGCGCGAATGCAGCAACTGGTTAGCGAATTCCAGTACACGCTCGATGCCCTCGATAGCGTGATCGCGTCGCGTTTGATGCAAATGGCGCTGGAAGCGGCACGCCAGGTGATTGGCGAAACCAAAGGCATTGATAACAACGCGTTGATTAAACAGATTCAGACCTTGCTACAACAAGAACCCCTGTTCAGCGGCAAACCGCAACTGCGGGTTCATCCGGATGATTTAGGCCGCGTGGAAGAGATGCTGGGCGCCACACTGAGCCTGCATGGCTGGCGACTACGCGGTGACCCGAGTTTGCATCAGGGCGGCTGCAAAGTCTCTGCCGACGAAGGCGATCTCGACGCCAGTGTTGCCACACGCTGGCAGGAACTCTGCCGCCTCGCAGCCCCTGGAGTATTGTGATGACTGCCCGGTTAACACGCTGGCTCACCTCTCTCGACACTTTCGAAGCGAAGATGTCGCAGTTACCGACGGTGCGCCGCTACGGTCGATTGACCCGTGCGACCGGTCTGGTGCTGGAAGCCACTGGCCTGCAATTGCCGCTGGGCGCGACCTGCATTATCGAGCAGCATTCCCGTGATATCGAATGTGAAGTGGTCGGTTTTAACGGCCAAAGATTGTTCCTGATGCCGCTTGAAGAAGTTGAAGGCATTTTACCTGGCGCACGCGTTTATGCCCGCGCCACCAGCGAGGGCGGTTTACACAGCGGCAAACAATTACCCCTCGGCCCGGCCCTACTGGGCCGCGTGCTCGACGGCAGCGGGCGTCCGCTCGATAGCCTACCCGCGCCCGAAACCATCACCATGGGTGCGCTGGGTGCGGCACCATTCAACCCGCTGCAACGAACCCCCATCGAACATGTTCTGGATGTCGGCGTGCGCCCGATCAACGCGCTGCTGACGGTGGGGCGTGGGCAACGTATGGGTTTGTTTGCCGGTTCCGGCGTCGGGAAAAGCGTGTTGTTGGGCATGATGGCGCGCTATACCCAGGCCGATGTCATTGTGGTGGGCTTGATTGGCGAGCGTGGTCGCGAAGTTAAAGATTTTATCGAGAACATTCTTGGCCCTGAAGGCCGTGCTCGCTCGGTCGTTATTGCCGCGCCTGCGGATGTTTCACCGTTATTACGGATGCAGGGTGCAGCCTACGCCACCCGTATTGCGGAAGATTTCCGCGATCGCGGTCAGCACGTGTTGCTGATTATGGACTCCCTCACCCGCTACGCGATGGCGCAGCGCGAAATCGCTCTCGCTATTGGTGAGCCTCCGGCAACCAAAGGTTATCCGCCTTCTGTGTTTGCCAAACTTCCGGCGCTGGTCGAGCGCGCGGGTAACGGCATTTCTGGCGGCGGTTCGATTACCGCGTTTTATACCGTTCTGACGGAAGGCGACGATCAGCAAGACCCGATTGCCGACTCGGCGCGTGCGATTCTTGATGGCCATATCGTTTTATCACGCCGTCTGGCGGAAGCTGGCCACTACCCGGCAATCGACATTGAAGCGTCAATCAGTCGCGCCATGACGTCATTGATTACCGATCAGCATTACGCGCGAGTCCGCCATTTCAAACAGTTGTTATCCAGTTTCCAGCGTAACCGCGATTTAGTCAGCGTCGGGGCGTATGCCAAAGGCAGCGACCCGCAGCTTGATAAAGCGATTGTGTTATGGCCGCAACTGGAAGCGTTTTTGCAGCAAGGGATTTTTGAGCGCAGCGGCTGGGAAGAGGCTTGTCAGTCATTAGAGATTATTTTCCCAACGGTTTGATCGAATTCGTAGGTCGGATAAGCGCTAGCGTCATCCGACAAAAGCTCGACAGGAGTCACTATGAACCAAAGCACAGCACTCGATACGCTTCATGATCTCGCCGAAAAAGAGGTCGAAGATGCGGCAGTACGCTTAGGGGAAATGCGCCGCGGCTGCCAGCAGGCAGAAGAACAGCTCAACATGCTGATTAACTATCAGTTTGAGTACAGTTCCAGTCTCAATGACAGCATGAGCCAGGGGATCGCCAGTAACCGTTGGCAGAATTATCAGCAGTTTATTCAAACCCTGGAAAAAGCTATCGACCAGCACCGCCAGCAGTTGATGCAGTGGAATAACAAGGTCAGTCAGGCGTTGAACCTGTGGCAAGAGAAACAGAAAAGATTGCAGGCCTGGCGCACGTTGCAGGAGCGAAAAGCCGCTCAGGTGTTATTGGCTGAAAACAAACTCGACCAAAAACTGATGGATGAATATGCCCAGCGGGCAACACTGAGGAAACCAGAATAATGATGCAGCCCCTGATGATCACTTCTCCAGATGTCGCCACCTCTACAACGGCTTCCGGCGGCGTTATGGCAGGCGATAAAGGTTTCAGCGAAGATTTTCTGAGTCTGCTCGGCAAAGCCCTGCCTGGCGAACTTTCACTGGCAGATGGTAAAACCGTGTCGCTCGAGGCCGCACTCAATAAAGCCACCGGCAAAGGCGCTCCAGCCGCCGATGAAAAAGCCACGCTCGCCTCGCTGTTAGATAACCTGGATACGCCTGAAGCATTATCGGCCCTGCTCGCCAACGTTAAGAAAACAGGTGTGGAAGATAAAACGGCGCAGGTCGATGCGCAAAGTGAACAGACGCACACGTTGAGCACTGCCGATATGCAGGCGTTGAGCGCCCTGTTTGCCATGCTCCCACAGCAAATACCCACCGCGAGCACACTGAATGTTGAGCCTGATGCGGATAGCGATGCCTCCGTTAGCCTGAATACGTTACTCGGCTCAAGCGGCATAAAAAATACCTTAACCAGTGATCCCCGCACGCCAGCAACCCCTGCCGATAAAGCTGTGGCGCTTGATACCCCGGTGAGCGCGAAAAGCGCACCGTCGACCAACGAGCCGCTTGTCGATGCGAAATCATTCACCCTGAATAACGCGGAAAATAGCAACCGCGACGCCGCAACGAATAACACCAGCCCGGCCTCGTCGACACTCGCAACGCCTGTGTTTAGCACTGCAACCATAGCGACGCCTGCCAGCACACAAATCGCCGTGCCAGTCGCGCCACAAATTAGCGCCCAACTCGGTAGCCAGGAATGGCAACAGGCAGTGAGCCAGCACATCACATTGTTTACCCGCCAGGGCCAGCAAAGTGCCGAATTACGTCTGCATCCTGAGGACTTAGGCCAGATTCAAATCAGCATGAAACTGGATGATAACCAGGCACAGTTGCAGATGGTTTCAGCGCACAGCCATGTGCGTGCGGCGCTGGAAGCCACACTGCCTAACTTGCGTATTGCGCTGGCAGAAAGCGGAATTGAACTTGGGCAGAGCAATATCAGCAGCGAGAGTTTTGCCGGGCAGCAACAACAGCAATCGGGCCAGCAAAACCCACAGACTCAGCGCTCAGGAAACGCATTCCCGTCAATGGGTGATGCCGAATCACTGGCCGTTCCTGCCAGCGTGCAGCGTTTAGCGTCGGGAAATAACGCGGTGGATATTTTCGCCTGAGTTGCGTTCCCTAAGCTAAACGTCAGAGGTAGCAACAAAAATCCCCTGTTATCGGGCCTTTGAACGCCCGTCGACACAGGATAATCAACCGATACCCAAGCTACTTCAAGATGCAGGTAGGCGGCAATCGAATGAATCCCGATGAGCTTACTTGAGTAAGTGATTCGGGTGAATGAGAGCAGCCAACACCCCTGCAACTTGAAGGGCGATGGGTATATATGCAGTACCGATACAGGAAAGATTCATTTTATGACTGACAACGCTTTGCCAAAAGGCCGCAAGCGCTCCATCTGGATGCCGTTACTGGTCCTGATTACCCTTGCCGCGTGTGCAACCGCCGGTTACAGCTACTGGCGTATGCAGCAACAGCCCGCGTCTGCTCAGGTGAAAGCGCCTGAACCCCCACCCGCTCCGGTGTTTTATGCGTTGGATACCTTCACCGTTAACCTCGGTGATGCTGACCGCGTGTTGTACATCGGCGTCACGTTGCGTCTGAAAGATGACGCGACGCGCCAGCGTCTGAGCGAATTCCTGCCTGAAGTCCGCAGCCGTTTGCTGCTGCTGTTTTCCCGTCAGGATGGTGCTGCTCTGGCAACCGACGAAGGTAAACAGAAGCTGGTTGAAGCTATCAAAAATACGCTCGCTCCACCGCTCGTCGCCGGGCAACCTCAGCAGGTAGTCAGCGACGTGCTGTATACCGCTTTCATTTTGCGATAATCCTATGGGCGATAGCATTCTTTCTCAGGCAGAAATTGACGCGCTATTAAATGGCGACAGTGATACTTCCGACGAACCGAAGACCAGTGTCGTTAACGAAACCGACATTCGTCCTTATGACCCCAATACCCAGCGTCGTGTGGTGCGTGAACGCCTACAGGCGCTGGAAATTATCAACGAGCGTTTTGCCCGTCAGTTCCGTATGGGGTTGTTTAACTTATTGCGCCGTAGCCCGGATATTACCGTCGGGGCGATCCGCATTCAGCCATATCACGAGTTTGCCCGTAACCTGCCGGTTCCTACCAACCTCAACCTGATGCACCTGAAACCGCTGCGCGGCACTGGCCTGTTCGTGTTTTCGCCAAGCCTGGTGTTTATCGCGGTGGATAACCTGTTTGGTGGCGACGGCCGATTCCCGACCAAAGTGGAAGGCCGGGAATTTACCCACACCGAGCAGCGCGTGATTAATCGCATGTTGAAGCTGGCGCTGGAATCTTACAGCGATGCCTGGAAAGCCATTTATCCACTGGAAGTGGAATATGTGCGTTCCGAAATGCAGGTCAAATTTACCAACATCACCACGTCGCCAAACGACATCGTGGTGAACACGCCGTTCCATGTGGAAATCGGCAACCTGACCGGCGAGTTTAATATCTGCCTGCCGTTTAGCATGATTGAACCGCTGCGTGAGCTGTTGGTGAACCCGCCGCTGGAAAACTCCCGTCAGGAAGACCAAAGCTGGCGCGATACGCTGGTGCGCCAGGTTCAGCATTCTGAGCTTGAGCTGATAGCTAACTTTGCCGACATTCCGCTGCGTCTGTCGCAAATTTTAAAATTGAAACCTGGTGACGTGCTGCCGATTGATAAACCGGACCGGATTCTGGCGCATGTTGACGGTGTTCCGGTGCTGACCAGTCAGTACGGCACGCTTAACGGCCAGTACGCTTTGCGCGTCGAACATTTGATCAACCCGATACTGAATTCGCTGAACGAGGAACAGCCCAAATGAGTGATATTAATCAACCGTCCGACGACAATGCAGGCTCCGTGGACGATCTGTGGGCTGATGCGCTAAACGAACAAAAAGTCTCAACCAACAAGAGCACCGCAGACAGCGTCTTCCGTGCACTTGAAGGCAATGACATTGCAGGCGCGATGCAGGACATCGACCTGATTATGGATATTCCCGTCAAGCTGACGGTTGAGCTGGGTCGCACGCGCATGACCATTAAAGAACTGCTGCGTTTATCGCAAGGTTCAGTGGTGGCGCTCGACGGTTTAGCGGGCGAGCCGCTGGATATTCTGATCAACGGTTATCTGATTGCTCAGGGTGAAGTCGTGGTAGTGGCGGATAAATACGGTGTGCGTATCACCGATATCATTACGCCATCAGAACGCATGCGTCGTCTGAGCCGTTAATTCGATGAAAACCCAGGCGACCGTACAGCCGCAGACCGCTGCCAGCAACAGCTCTCCGCTGGTGCAAGTCAGCGGCGCGTTAACGGCAATTATCGTTTTTATTTTGCTTGCCGCCTGGATAGCGAAACGTTTTGGTTTTGCGCCGAAAACCGGCTCCAGCAAAGAGATGAAAGTGAGCGCCAGTTGCAGCGTGGGTGCGCGTGAGCGCGTGGTGATTGTCGATGTGCAGGATGCTCGTCTGGTGCTTGGGGTGACTGCCGGGCAAATCACCCATCTGCATACGCTACCCGCCGCAACGGTGAGCGAAACTGTGTCGCCTGCCCAATCTGCTGATTTCCGCGAATTGATGAAAAATAGTCTGATGAAAACTAGCCAGATGAAAAGCATGCTTAAACGTAAAGGGAAAGATTGATGAAACGTTGGCTTCCCTTCTCGTTGCTTGGCTTGCTGTTCTTGATGCCTGCCGCTTTTGCTCAACTTCCGGGTCTTATCAGCCAGCCGATGTCTAATGGCGGCCAGAGCTGGACGTTGCCGGTTCAGACATTAGTCTTTATTACTTCGCTGACGTTTTTACCGGCTATTTTGCTGATGATGACCAGCTTTACGCGCATCATTATCGTGTTTGGCCTGTTGCGCAGTGCGCTGGGCACGCCGTCCGCACCGCCAAACCAGGTGTTGCTTGGCCTTGCGCTGTTTTTGACCTTTTTCATTATGGCTCCGGTATTCGACAAAATTTATACCGATGCCTATCAGCCCTTTAGCGAAAATAAAATCCAGATGGATGAAGCCATTGAAAAAGGCTCTCAACCGCTGCGCGAATTCATGCTGCGTCAAACCCGTGAAGCGGATCTGGCGTTGTTTGCCCGTCTCGCCAATACGCCGCCGCTGGAAGGGCCAGAAGTTGTGCCGATGCGCATTTTGCTTCCGGCATACGTCACCAGCGAGTTGAAGACCGCTTTCCAGATTGGCTTTACGGTATTCATTCCGTTTTTGATCATCGACCTGGTCATTGCCAGCGTGCTGATGGCACTGGGGATGATGATGGTGCCACCGGCAACCATTGCCCTGCCCTTTAAATTAATGCTGTTTGTGTTGGTGGATGGCTGGCAGTTGCTGGTTGGGTCACTGGCGCAAAGTTTCTACAGTTAGAGGGGAAAAAGATGACTCCTGAGTCGGTCATGATGATGGGCACCGAAGCCATGAAAGTCGCTCTGGCGCTCGCTGCTCCGCTGTTGATGGTGGCATTGGTAACGGGTCTGGTCATCAGTATGTTGCAGGCTGCCACGCAGATAAACGAAATGACGCTGTCGTTTATCCCAAAAATTCTGGCGGTGTTTGTCACTATTATCGTTGCAGGGCCGTGGATGCTTAATCTGCTGCTGGATTATATGCGCACACTGCTAACGAATATTCCGATGAACATTGGATGATTCATATTGATAGCAGCCAGTGGCTCACTCTATTGAGCATGGGCTTCTGGCCATTCCTGCGTATTCTGGCTTTAATTTCTACCGCCCCAATTTTAAGCGAGCGGGCTATCTCTAAAAAAGTCAAAATTGGCCTCGCGCTGATGATTACCTGGCTTGTGGCTCCCACGCTTCCCGCAACAGACGTGACGATTTTCTCGGCAGCAGGCTTTTGGCTCGCCACGCAGCAAATCCTGATTGGCATCGCGCTGGGCTTCACCATGCAGTTTGCTTTTGCTGCGGTACGTACCGCCGGTGAAATTATTGGTTTGCAAATGGGGTTGTCTTTCGCCACCTTCTTCGACCCCGGTAGTCGCCTGAATATGCCGGTACTCGCCCGCTTTATGGATATGCTGGCGATGCTGCTGTTTCTGGTGTTTAACGGCCATTTATGGCTGATTTCGATGCTGGTCGATACTTTTCACACCCTGCCGATTGGCGGCAATCCGATAAACAGCAATGCGTTTATGGCGCTGACGCGTGCTGGCGGTTTAATCTTCCTCAATGGGTTAATGCTGGCATTACCGCTGATTACTTTGCTGCTGACGCTCAACATTGCGCTCGGTTTGCTCAACCGCATGTCACCCCAGCTTTCGGTATTTGTGATCGGTTTCCCGCTGACGCTCGCCGTCGGTATGTTGGTGATGACAGCATTAATTCCTTTAATGGCTCCCTTCACCGAACACTTATTTAGCGAAGTCTTTAATTTACTCGCCGATATTGTGAGTGAAATTCCTGCAAATTAATCCCATACAGTTTGTGTCGCTTATTGAGGATATTCCTAAAAGCTTTGTTGTGCGACATCCACCAGGATATATCCGGCGCGGCTTATATGCATTTACTTATCTCACATAATCTAACATTCACTTTACTTTGAGAAGTTTCTTAGCAAATTATACATAACTTTACTGGATAGTTGTTATGCCTAAAAATACTTCGCGGGTAAAAAGGGGGGGATGTTATGTCAACGATCATTATGGATTTATGCAGTTATACCCGGCTGGGATTAACGGGATATTTAACCAGCCGTGGCATCCGAAAACGACAGATGACCAACGTGGAGACTATCGAAGAGCTGGCGCAGGCCTGCGAGTCTCAGACACCCAATGTGGTGTTTATTAATGAAGACTGTTTTATTCATGATGCTCAGAGCAGCGAACGAATTAAGCAGATCATTAATCAACATCCCAGCACTTTATTTTTAGTCTTTATGGCAATTGCAAATATTCATTTCGATGAATATCTCCTGGTGCGTAGCAATTTACTGATCAGTTCTAAATCGATAAAACCAGAATCGCTGGACGAAATACTTTCTGAATATTTAGCAAAAAATGCGCATTGCATCGGCCATATTAATTTACCCACGTTATCATTGAGTCGTACTGAGTCCAGTATGTTGAAAATGTGGATGTCCGGGCAAGGCACTATTCAAATATCTGACCAGATGAATATTAAAGCTAAAACGGTGTCATCGCATAAAGGGAATATAAAACGAAAGATAAAGACGCATAACAAACAGGTGATTTATCACGTGGTGCGTCTGACTGATAATGTGACCAATGGTATTTTTGTGAACTTACGTTAAGCATTAAATTTAAGTCCCCTCACCCTCGCCCATATCTGGCGTAGGATGAGGGAGAATCATCAGGCCGTTTTTTCTACAAAAATGCCGTCCGGATGCCCTAATTCATTAAAGAACCAGATCCCCAACGGATACTCTTCGAGCGAGACCAGATACATCGTCCCTTCGCTAAATTGCTCGACGGCTAACACCACGCCTGGCCGACGCGGACCACCATCGGTTTTTACTGTGACGCGATCGTTGATATTCATAACAAAAGTCCTCCGGTTTCTTTGCTGCCAGTTTAGAACAAAAACGACTCATTCGCATCGGATGATGTGCCGCCTTGAGCATTTTGTTAAACGACTATACTTGATAGCGGGACTTACACTGGGTACTCCCTGGAGGACTAGGCATGAAGACCGCGAAAGATCTCAATGAAACCACGCGTATCGATGTTGATGCGCTATTAGCGGCCATCAATGAGATAAGCGAAAGCGAAGTGACACGTTCTGGCGATGACCCACAACGGGCAAGTATCGATGGACGCACATGGCACACCTACTCTGAACTGGCAGAAGCCTTTGAGTTGGATATTCATGATTTTAGTGTCAATGAAGTGAACAGATAGATAAAAGAATCCCGGCAGTATTAATGCCGGGATCAAACTTGCGTTCGCAAGAAGCACTTGAAAAATTCGTTACACCAGGAAATCTGATGTGCGTTCACCTTACCTCAGATTTATTTCAAAACAATTAAATATTCACTCTATGAATATAAAGATTTTGAATAAGTGAAGACAAAAATCCCTGCGACGCCTTATGGTTCGTGGCTTGTCAGGGACTGGCTGCATACCCATTAATGATTATGAAATTATTTAATTGAGAGCATTCCTAACCGCAGGGATCTTAATTTTTGAATTTTAGGAGAAACGCTATGCCGCATTTGCATGATCCACTTTTAGTGATTTCAGATCTTGATGGGACATTGCTGGAACATCACTCCCACCGTTGGGAAGCAGCGAGTCAGTGGATCAGTGTATTGCGTCAACACGATATCCCGCTGGTTTTGTGCAGCACTAAAACTGCGGCTGAGATTATGGGCTGGCAGGACGAACTTTCTTTGACAGGACAAGCCTTTATTGCCGAGAACGGCGCCGTTATTCAACTGGATTCCCGCTGGAGCGATAACGATGACTACCCTCGCCTGCACACCGGAATTAGCCACGAAGAACTGCTATCCGTCCTGGATAAACTACGCCAGAAATATGGCTTTAAATTTACCTGCTTCGCCGATGTTGATGAAAACACGCTTTGCGAACTAACAGGGCTGACGCGCAAACAGGCGAGTCTGGCGAAACTTAGCGAAGCCTCGGAGACATTAATCTGGCGTGATAGCGAGGAAATGATGACGGCGTTTAGTGACCAACTCGCCACACTCGGATTAATGCTGCTGCAAGGTGGGCGGTTCTGGCACGTGCTGGATATGCAAGCGGGCAAAGATAAAGCGATACATTGGCTGCAACAACAATTTCAGCAGCGCGAAGGTAGAGCACGCATCACCATCGGGCTTGGCGACAGCCCGAGCGATGCATTATTGCTCGATGCTGTCGATTACGCGGTGATTGTCAAAGGCTATAGCCGCCAGGCCGTGACGTTGCAAAAGGATAATCCCCAGCGGGTTTACCGCAGCCAGCATTATGGCCCTGAAGGCTGGAAAGAAGGCCTGGACCACTTTATTACCGCTAAATAATCGTGAAGATTAATCGGTATTACAGACCCGATTGCGCCCGTCTTGTTTAGCTTTATACAAACGATGATCGGCGTAAGATTGCAGGCGCTCAAAATCGTAATCATTAAATTCAAATGCGCTGCTGACGCCAAATGAAGCGCTGATCCGGACCGTGCTGCCTTGTTTTAACAGTAGCTCTTTGCTGTTGATGCGCACCCTGATGCGCTCGGCGACCTTTGTGGCCTCTTCAAGGGACGTGTCCGGCAGGACGATGCAGAACTCTTCCCCACCCACTCGCCCGGCGACATCGCCCTGCCTGAACGCATCGCTCAACATGGCTGCCGCGTGCGCGAGAACTTTGTCACCACTACTGTGCCCGTAGCGGTCATTAATACTTTTAAACAGGTCAAGATCCATCTGGATAACAGAGAACGGCTGCGCCTGCTGCTGACACTCTTGCGAAAGTTTGCGCGCTAAGTCGAAGAATGCACCGCGATTATATAAGCGCGTTAAGGTGTCGTAGTTTGCCCGCCAGGTCAGGGTTTGTTGCAGGCTAAACATGTTGCTGACCAGGTGACGAATCACTACCCATGAAACGAACAGCATCAGTGTGGAAAGCAGCCACAACACACTCAGCACCACGCTGATGCGGCCAAATTCGCCCTGAACGCCCTCTTCCAGCGTGTGAACTTTTATCAGCAGACCATCGTAATTGTTCAGTTTCGCCCAGGTGATAAAACGGCTGTCCATACGCAATTCACCCTGCGCCCCCTGCTTTGCCGCCGTCACTACGCTGGCAATGCGTGCCAGTTGCGGCGCGGTAAACAATGGGTGTTTGGGCAAACTTTTTGCCGAAGTGGCGATAGGGTTTAGCTCGTTATCGTACAGAAGAACCGTGCCTTCATGTTGTTCATTATTGTGGGCCAGCCGCAGAAAGTTATGAAGCGAATCAATCGGGTAATCGAGTGCCAGAACACCATACCAACGACCATTGTAATCCAGAGGAATGGCTGCCGTGACAATTTGCCCGGAAGACATATTAGGGTTGAAGGTGTGCGTCCATTTCAATTCACGCCTGGGGTTGTTTTCCGGGGATTGCGAGGAAAAATAAGGCTGCGCGACCAGGCGATAGTACAACGCGACAATTTGCGGATCGTTCGACGGCGGCGTGCTGGTCAGGAAAAATCCGCTGCGCGAAGCATAGAACATTCGCTGCGGGAGCGTTTGCGTCCGGTGTGACAGGCGCATGATGTAGCTCAGTTCCAGAGCCGAGCTTAATTCCGTGTGAATCGTCTGCTCGTCACGATCAAGCAATGGACTATTATTCACAAATTCATCGGAGACACCGTTCATCGGCAGACTACGGTTTAAATCGAGGCGCAGTTGCCAGTAGGGCTGAGTGCGTAACGAATCAAAATCGGCGAGAGTTTTGCGGGTTTTATCAGTAGAAATGGGCGATTGCAGCGCGTAAAGCATACTGTTGCGATAAAACAGGAGATTGTCGATATTGTGCTGCAACTGTCTATCAAGCAACGTGGCGACACTATCAAGGCTGTTGCGCTGATTGGCAACGTACGCCCCCTCAAGCACGACGGCTTCACGCCAGGTCAGTACCGTTGAGAATATAAACACCACGATAAAACAAAGGTTAACGACCTTCTGCGGATTTTTAAAGCGGCTTATCACGCGTTGAATTGCATTGCCAAACACTGACACACTCCCTGAAACCGCTATCATCCAGAAGTCATTTACCCCAGCCCAATCCCTGATTTAGCCGACATGGACGGTTATTCAATCCAGAAATAATACATTAACACTCAGGATTATCGCCAAGGGTAAATATATTCATGGAAACTATATTACTATCAAAATGCACGGTAATCTGAAAATAAAATCGCCCGGTCATTGACCGGGCGATTCAGGGTTATCCTTGCGGGCTGCCCCCTGTTACCAGTGGGGCAAGATCATCCTCTCGGAAAGCCTCACGCTGAACACCATATCCATCATACCAACGACACTCCACCATACCGCTGGAAAACCCGGTAACAATCATCCTTGGGCCACCATTCTTAGGTTGGACTTCATCGCTGACCACAAAGACCATAACCGCCTCCTGTATCAGGGTGAAAACTTCTACAGTTATAGACAAGGTCCTGGGGTTTTGCCTGGCGAAACAAGCAAATTTACGCAAATAGTTAGTGAACTGTGCTGCCGCGCAGACGCCCGATACCATTAACCACTGCCAGCACTATCGCGCCGATGATAAAACCAATCACCAGATTCGCCACGGTTGGCCCCAGTAAATGAACCGCGCCGCCCATCTGCCCGGTCCAGTTTTCAATGGCATGATGGAGAGCCGGAATACCGTGAACCAGAATGCCACCGCCGACTAAAAACATCGCCAGCGTGCCCACCACTGACAAGAATTTCATCAGCCAGGGCGCGAGCACTAATAATCCTTTACCGATTCCGCGCGCGATAGCCGAGGTTTTCTCTACCAGCCAGAAGCCCAGATCATCGAGTTTCACGATAATCCCCACAATGCCATACACGCCGACCGTGACCACAATCGCTATCCCGGACAACACCAGCACCTGATTGAGCAGCGGTGCCTGCGCCACGATGCCTAACGTGATGGCGATAATCTCAGCCGAAAGAATAAAGTCGGTGCGAATCGCGCCTTTTACTTTATCGCCTTCATAAACCATTGGGTCCTGAGCGGCTATCTCATCCAGGCGTTTCTGCCGTTCTTCAGGCGTTTCTTTATGTTTGCGCGCATGCAGAGTGTGCATCACCTTTTCAACGCCTTCATAACAAAGGAATGCGCCACCAATCATTAATAAAGGCGTGATAGCCCATGGCGCAAAGGCACTGATAATCAGAGCCAGAGGCACAAGGATCAGTTTGTTGAGAAACGACCCTTTCGCCACTCGCCAGACCACCGGGAGTTCCCGATTGGCTCTCACACCTGAAACTTGTTGCGCATTGAGCGATAAATCATCGCCCAACACCCCGGCGGTTTTCTTTGCCGCCAGTTTCCCCATCATTGAAATATCGTCCAGCAAGGTTGCGATATCATCCAGCAACGTCAATAAGCTACTTCCAGCCATTTAATGAACATCCTTTTTTGTTTGTCTGCCTAACAGTATGGAACAAAAGTCGGCCTGGGAAAAACGAAGCCATATGTCAATAAAAATTAACATTCCAGAAACAAGTAAAATGCTCGCCAGAAAGAGTGTTTTGACGTTAACTATTAGCATTATTGCTAATAGATTGAGAGGAAACATGCGCGTTCGCTCGGGTCAGCTATTGCCGCTGGTTGCTGCATTATTTGCATTGTACATCATCTGGGGTTCCACTTATTTTGCCATCGCCGTCGGCGTGAAAAGCTGGCCGCCGTTTATGATGGCGGGCGTGCGATTTATGGTCGCCGGTGTGTTGCTGATGAGCGTTTTGTTATTACGTGGACACAAATTACCTGCCCTGCGCCCAATGCTTAACGCCGCATTGATTGGCGTGTTGCTGCTGGCAGTCGGGAATGGTTTTGTGACCGTCGCAGAGCACCAGCATGTACCTTCCGGCATTGCGGCCGTGATGGTCGCCACCGTTCCCCTCTTCACCTTGTGCTTTAGTCGTCTGTTCGGCATTCAAACCCGTAAACTGGAATGGCTGGGAATCGCCATTGGCCTCGGCGGCATCGTGCTGCTCAACAGCGGCGGAAACCTGAGCGGCAATCCGTGGGGTGCGCTGTTGATTCTGATTGGCTCACTGAGCTGGGCGTTCGGTTCGGTATACGGTTCGCGTATTGAATTGCCAACGGGTTTGATGGCCGGTGCGGTGGAAATGCTCGCTGCTGGCATTGTGCTGCTGGCTGCTTCTGCGCTAACCGGGGAACGTCTGACCGCCATGCCGACACCCGCTGGTTTTATGGCCGTGGCTTATCTCTCTTTATTCGGTTCGATCATTGCCATCAGCGCTTATATGTATCTGATTCGTAATGTGGCACCTGCGGTGGCAACCAGCTACGCCTACGTCAACCCGGTGGTTGCGGTATTGCTGGGAACCGGATTTGCCGGGGAAAGTTTGTCACCTGTCGAATGGCTGGCGCTTGGGGTGATTATTTTTGCCGTTGTGCTGGTCACGCTGGGGAAATATCTGTTGCCCCCAAAGCCGGTAGTGACGGTGTGTGAGGCAGAGAAGTAATCAGTTTTCGGGTGGCCCTTGCCACCCGTTTTCATTTATCGACTGGATCCCCTGACTATCAATTTGCGCATAATTCCCGCCGCCGCAAATCCACTCTTCTAACCGTTCAGCCAAATCGCTATCGCTGAGTTTTTCTCGCCCACGCAGCCCACATTCCCACACCAGCAAGACTCGCCAGCCTTCACTTAATAAACGCCGGGTATCGCGTTTATCACGCTCGACATTTTTGCCGATTTTTTCCAGCCAGAACTCGGTACGCGTGGCGGGAACTTTGAAGAGATAACAGTGATGATGGTGCCAGAAACAGCCGTGAGCGAAGATAACGCAGTGGTGTTCATCAATGACAAAATCGGGCCGCCCTGCCAGGGTTGCATCCTGGACACGAAAGGAAAACCCGCACTCCGTTAATAAACCCGCGAGTCGCTTTTCAATGGCCGTGTCGCGAGTCGCAATGGCACGCATATTTTTGCTGCGCACTGCCTTACTGTGTACATCGACCATAGGCTCCTCTTTATTTTCGCTATGTATGATTCTAAATATTATCGACCAGACATCTGAGTTGATTATGTATATTTTTGGACATTAGTCAAAGACAAGTATTCACCTAACACGCTGTATCAACTAATAATATTATATTAACCAATCCACCTATATTCATAACTGAAATTATTTCAACTTTTCTCAACTCAATTAAAGTGGCAATCTACACTCAGAGATAAGTTTATTATGCAGCAAATAAAAATCAATTGTTAACATCAATGATATTATTTTGTAACCATGTAAAAGTCCTCACAGAATAAAGTACATTTATTAACTCGATTGACACTGATTAAGACGATGACATGACACTATACAAATCATTATTCATTCCATTCTTGCTGGGGAGTGGAGTATTCAATATTTACGCAGGGGAAGCAGAAAATAATATTACCCACGATTACCTCATGAGTTGGAAGAGGGTTGCAAACGGGGAAATCACTCCGGGAGTACTCTCAGCAACGCTTGAACCTGATGTGGTAAAAGACTGTAAAAGCTCAGCTCCGGCGCAGTTTCGCCGTGAAATAATTCGCCAGTGGTCACATAAAACGGGTACACAAGTGACCGATACAGTCTTTCTTTCAGAAGACCTGCAAATGTTCGACCGACTGGGAACCCTTTCCTGCCTTGAGGGCGCAGAATACGAGCTTAAAGGTTATGGTGATCGCTTAATCGAAGCACTCGGTATGCAACTTCACGATATGGAAGCTAAAAATGGCAACGATGCCTGGGAACAAATAAAGACTCTGGAATTCCAGGCCGGCATTATTACTGCGAGATACGGCGTAAATAGTGAGAAACAAAAATTAAATCGCCAAAAATAATCCTGAAAATAAGGGGTAACTGATACCGTCACCCCATTTGAATTTACGGGTAATTATCGCGCCATGCGTTTTTGAGCGGCTTGCTTTATTAGGGGTTCGAGCAGCCTGGCGACGGCGGCAAATGCAGGCACCACCACTGAATTACCAAACTGCCGATAAGCCTGCGTATCGGATACCGGTATACGGAAGGCATTCCCCTGCACCGCTTCAAAACCCATTAAGCGCGCGCATTCACGCGGCGTTAAACGGCGCGGACGACGCAACTGGTTATCGGCATTATCAAAATCTTCTTCCCCGAGTGATTTATCCCAGCCACGGTCGATGAGAATTTCAGCGCCGTCCTTGTAATATCGGGCGGACAAAGTGCGCGCGACACTCGCCGGATTAGTCGGGTCTACCAGACCGTAGCCAAAACCATTGCCCTTCGCCTGGTGTTTTTTGGCGTAATAATAAAGGTACTTCCATAGCGTCGGGGTCAGAATGTATTTCGCGTCAACGGTCGGGTCGAGTAATTCACCAAACGTCGGGCGGCGTTGCGGATACAGTTCATTGATCTTCGTGAGTGTGAATTCTTTATGCAGATTGAGATCGCGACGGAAGCCCACCAGCACAATGCGCTCACGATGCTGCGGCAGGAAATTTTTACCGTCGATAATCTTTGGATCACCCGCGCCCATTATCGCGGAATCGGAGACCTCATAACCGAGGCTGTCGAGCGTTTCCATAATAATGCGGAAGGTATTACCTTTGTCGTGGCTTTTTAGATTTTTAACGTTCTCCAGGACAAAAATAGCCGGGCGTTTTGCATCAATAATGCGAGCGACATCGAAAAACAAAGTACCTTGCGTTTCACAGGCAAAACCATGTGCACGGCCTAAAGCATTTTTCTTTGACACCCCAGCCAGTGAAAATGGCTGGCATGGGAATCCTGCCAGCAGGACATCGTGGTCCGGCATGGTGGACTGAATATGCGCGGCGGCTTGTTCATCGCTGACATCGTCACGATTGCTAAGTGTGACATCGCGGATATCCTGGTTAAATTGATGGCTTTCCGGGTTGCAATACCAGTTGGCTTTATAGGTACGCACCGCATGTTTGTTCCATTCGCTGGTAAACACGCATTGCCCGCCAATCGCTTCGAAACCGCTGCGAATCCCGCCAATTCCGGCAAATAAATCCACGAATTTAAACGCATATTTCCCGTGATGAGCAGGCGGCGGCGGCAACATATTTTGCAGCATTTGATTTTCAGCGGCGCTCAGAACACGCGGGGACGATTTTCGGTTAACCCAGCGATTGAGCGATTCACGAGTCCAGTCACCGCTAACCTGACGCAAATGATGCGCCACTGTTTTCTGGTCATAAATTTCCAGAATGCGGGACACTAACGCGGAGTCTTCTTCCAGTTGCTGTTGTTGCTGGCGCAGAGATTGTTGTGAGAGTTGTTCGGCAATCGCGTCGAAGTCGTTCATCATGAACCATATTCGGGAAAAGAGAGTGTCACTCTATCACTGATTTGACCCAGAGAGAATGAGAGCGGCCCGCCAGTATCGCGGGCATCCCTTTTGTTTTAATTCGACGCTTTTATGAGGAATGTTTTTGGGATGAAAATTGCTGCATGACTTCTTGCTCTATACCGCAGTAATCACCTTTCAGTTCGGCACACAACTTAGCCATGTAACTCACTAAAAAATCGGCGTTATAACGGGCAAGCTCTCGCCCTGCTTCGGTTTGCATAGTCTCTGGTAATTTCAGGAGCTTTTTCTGGAAATGATCCAGGGCGTATGTGGCATCATCAAGCTCACGCCCGTTAGCCAGCGGGTCTTCGCTATCAAACAGAGGCCGCCCGAGTGCGCCAGAGGTGTAGAAAACGCGTGCCAGGCCAATCGCCCCTAGTGACTCAAGGCGGTCTGCATCCTGCACGATTTTTGCTTCAAGTGTTTGAGGGGCAATTCCGGCGCTGAAACTATGTGCACGCACGGCGTGGGCTACCGCATCATACAAATGGTGTGGGAAATCGGGAAATGTCGTGTCCAGAATGCGTAGTGTCTCTTGCGCAGCCTGGGTAGAAGCAAGATGTCGTTCCGGATGGTTCTTTGGCAAATTGACGATGTCATGGAAATAGCAGGCGGTTAGGACAACTAATCGATCCGCTTCTGTCGTAGCCATGATCTGTTGTGACGTTTTCCATACGCGACGAAAATGAGCCACGTCGTGGGCTTTATCGTCCTGCAACCAGTTGTGTTGCAAATACTCTTCAAAACGCGCTTGCCAGTGGGCTATCGGCATACGTACTCCTTACTTCGCAGCTGGACCCGGTACTTAATATGAGTACAGGATCACAAAATTAGCAAGTTCCACGCCGACAACAATCCACTTTGGCACGATTTATTTACCGGGCGCGCGTATACCAGGCAAGCCAGCCTAATAGCGCCGCCACCGAACCAAGAACCAAAAGGCCCATCAAAGCACCGAGTAGTTTTCCGCCGAGCGAGCCCATATCGCCGTCGGTAACATCACTGACCACCCAAAAATATCGTAACACTGACCAAACCGTATACAGGCAGAACCCATAGAACAACCACAACGCCAATTTACCACCCGGTGTACGGGTTGGTTTCGCATCCATAACGTCTGACATAACTCTCCCAATTGTTTAGCTTTTGTTCTTCGATGGGGTCCCATCTTCCTGATGTGATTTTTATCACATTTTTGCCATTTTTTGACAGTCCCGGGCCCTCTTTTTTATTAGGAATTATCTTAAAATATGTAACATATAATGTTGATTATCATGAAGTTAACAATAAAACCACATCTGGATATTATTCAGTCGCCCATTTAATTAATATTTAATAGGCAATAAATAAATTATAAAGCATCGCTTAAATATTAAAATGAAAAACAAATCCCCGATAAAAAATAAATCGCCCTGCGCGACGATGTAACTTTTAAAATAAATAATATTTTTATATTCATACCACTAAAACCATGCGCAAAAAATATCAGAAGCATCTTAAAATAAATTTTAATTCATATATTTCAATAACATACACAATGACCATCAAGAAACATTTTGTCTTATTTCAAATAACACAGTTACATGTTTAATTATAAATAAATGGAACTATCTGTAATAAGATCATTGCGGTTATTGAGGGCGTTAAATAACTCATCATTCATAATAATTATGATTTAAAGGAATAGATAAATGAAAAGAACAGCACTGGCATTAGTGATCCCCGCTTTATTGGCAATGGGCGCTACAAATGCGGCAGAAATTTATAATAAAGATGGTAATAAAGTAGATTTTTACGGCAAGGTTGATGCTCGTCATACTTTCTCTGACAATGTAGGAAATGACGGCGACGGTACCTATACCCAGATCGGCTTTAAAGGTGAAACACAGATTACTTCCGAACTGACGGGTTATGGTCAGTGGGAATACAAAATGTTCGCTAATAACACCGAGGATGGTGATAACAGCAAGAGCGCATTTACGCGTCTGGCATTTGCTGGTTTAAAATTTGGCGATTACGGCTCATTTGATTATGGCCGTAACTATGGCGTCGTATACGACGTTGAAGCCTGGACAGATATGCTGCCAGTATTCGGTGGCGACTCATACACCTGGACTGACAACTTTATGACCGGCCGTGCAAACGGCGTTGCCACTTACCGTAACAGCGACTTCTTCGGCCAGGTTGATGGCTTGAGTTTTGCTGTGCAATATCAGGGCAATAACGAAAGTACTAATGCAAACGAAGACCAGGAAGGCACCAATAACGGCCGCGATGTTCGCTTCCAGAATGGCGATGGCTGGGGTCTTTCAACAGTTTATGACTTCGGCATGGGCTTCAGTGCAGGCGCTGCATATGCTTCGTCAGACCGTACCAATGAGCAAACTCGCAGCGCTGGCGTGTTGATGGCGGGTGGTGAAAATGCTGATGTGTGGACTGTAGGTTTGAAGTATGACGCCAACGATATTTATCTGGCTGCTATGTATGCTGAAACTCGCAACATGACACCATTTGGTAATTACGGTATTGCTAACAAAACCCAGAACTTTGAAGTGACTGCGCAATATCAGTTCGACTTCGGCCTGCGCCCAGAGATTTCTTACCTGCAATCTAAAGGTAAGGACTTGATGGGTGATGTTTCTAATAACAGCGACTGGAATGACAAAGACCTGGTTAAATACGTTTCTGTTGGCTCTTACTTCTACTTCAACAAAAACTTCTCTACCTACGTTGATTACAAAATCAACCTGCTGGATAACGATGACTCCTTCTACAAAGCTAACGTCATCTCTACCGATGACGTTGTAGGTGTTGGCTTGGTTTACCAGTTCTAATCTCGATCAATACGGTTGCTTGTTAATTCAAAAGCCTGCGTAAGCAGGCTTTTTTGCTTTCAGCCCACCACATAAACACCGATTTATCCCATAACAAAAACATATATCTCCCCTCCAACTATTCTCAAATGAAATAATTTACCTCTCTCGCATCAACCTGTGACTCGCGTCGTTGAACGAAAAACCAGTAAGTGGTTGAATAATGTCACAGAGAAAGCGCGATAATCCGCTTCTCAGGCGGTCCTGTTCTGGTCGCTGCCATGTGCCACATTAGTGCGGCACTTTCACAGTCACGGTATAGTAGTTTTCCGTTCAAGAGATGACTTTGCGAGCGAGTAACATGATTAAGTGGCCCTGGAAATCAAGTGATTCATCCGCTGTCACGGCATTGCCGTGGGAGCAGGCATTAGCTATTCCAGTTCTGGCAACGCTCACCCATGCCGAGCAAGAAAAGCTGGTTCGTCTGGCCGATCGTTTTTTGCAGCAAAAACGCCTGGTGCCTTTGCAGGGTTTTGAACTCGATGAGCTGAAAAGCGCGCGTATCGCGCTTCTGTTCTGCCTGCCCATACTTGAACTGGGTATTGAGTGGCTGGACGGTTTTCACGAAATCCTCATCTACCCTGCCCCATTTGTTGTCGACGATGAATGGGAAGATGATATTGGCCTGGTGCATAACCAGCGCATTGTGCAATCCGGGCAAAGCTGGCAGCAAGGCCCAATTGTCCTGAACTGGCTGGATGTACAGGACTCTTTTGACGCCTCTGGTTTTAACCTGGTCTTCCATGAAGTGGCTCATAAACTGGATATGCGCAATGGCGACCGCGCCAGCGGCATTCCGTTGATAGCGTTACGCGAGGTCGCAGGCTGGGAACACGATCTCCATGCTGCTATGAGCAATATTCAGGATGAGATTGACATGGTGGGTGAAAACGCCGCCAGCATTGATGCCTACGCGGCGTCTGAACCGGCTGAGTGTTTTGCCGTGCTATCAGAGTATTTTTTCAGTGCGCCTGAGCTATTCGCGCCACGCTTCCCAGCGCTTTATCAACGGTTTTGCCAGTTTTATGGTCAGAACCCATTGTTACGCTTGCGTGAGAGTGAAAATGCAGCAGCATCCAGTGGAAATACGGTGCATTAATTCGACAATCTGGATTTAATTTAATCATTTGAATCAATGCGTTATTTTTGTCGTTGACTCTTTTTGAACGTCACGATACTATTTGCCTCGTTCAAACGATTCCTCTGTAGTTCAGTCGGTAGAACGGCGGACTGTTAATCCGTATGTCACTGGTTCGAGTCCAGTCAGAGGAGCCAAATTTAAGAAGCCCGCTTAGGAAACTAAGCGGGCTTTTTGCTTTCTCATTCAGAACTAATCAGCACCGGCATTCCGGAACGACGGGTCAGTGCAGCACTCACCACGCTGGCATCCACGCCAGAACCCTGCGTGACATTGTTGAGTGCCGAAGTCATTGGCAGCGGGACTTTTCTGTCAGATTCAAACTCCGCACGGTTACGCGACAAAGGCTCGTGCACTTCCAGCCAACTCCGCCCGTCTGGCTCGACGGTTGTTTTCACCGGCTGGTCAATCAGCTGCACGCGCGTCCCTACCGGGACATTATCGAACAGATATTTAATGTCGTCTTTACGCAGGCGGATACAGCCCTGACTTACTCGCAGGCCGATACCAAAGTTAGCGTTAGTGCCGTGAATGGCGTACAGCTTACCGATATAAATCGCATATAGCCCCATCGGGTTATCTTCACCTGGCGGCACGAATGCTGGCAGTGTTTTACCCTCTTTTGCGTACTCGCGACGAGTATTCGCTGTTGGTGTCCAGGCGGGAGCTTCCTGCTTACGTTCCACTTTCGTCACCCAGTTACGCGGAGTTTCGCGCCCGGCCTGGCCAATACCAATCGGCAAAATCTCCACCGTATTGCTATCTTCCGGGTAGTAGTAAAGCCGCATTTCGGCGACGTTAATCACGATGCCCTGGCGTACGGTATCCGGCAGAATCATTTGCTGCGGAATGGTCAACTGAGTTCCGGCTTTTGGCAGGAAGGGATCAACACCTGGGTTAGCCTCCAGCATATTGCTAAAGCCCTGTCCGTAAAGCGCAGCAAAATACTCCAGCGGCTGAGTATTCCCTTCCGGAACGGAGATGGTCAACGGTGCCCCGACCAGGCGGCTACCCTCTGGCGGAAGCATATAGGTCACCGCCAGTGCGCTATGAGTAACGGTAGCAAGCACCAGGGCAAGCGAGGACAAACGGATCATAATTTCCCTATTATTTGACGTGATGTAGATAGCTTAAATATAACCCTCCGTTAAGCTTTCGTCAGATTTCATAATCCAGCACCGTTTCTTCTGGCTCCAGCGCCAGGCGTTTAATATCGGCGACGGAAAGCTCCGGGTTACATAACTCGATAAAACGCCAGACGTAATTGCGCTGCAACTGCCCACGCTTGAGGCCCAGCCATACGGTGTTAGCATCAAATAAATGGCGAGTGTCGAGCCTGACTAACTCCCCGTCATCGCCGCTTGCCTGAAACGCCACCAGACCGATGCCTAATCCCAGTTCAACATAAGTTTTCACCACGTCGGAATCCTGCGCGCTCAAAACAATATCCGGCGTTAAACCACGGCGATTAAAAGCTTCGTCTATGCGCGCACGTCCGGTGATACCCTGGCGATAGGTAATAATCGGCCAGCGGCTGATATCGTCAAGCGTAAGGGGATTAGCATGAATCAGTGGATGACCGCGCGGCACCAGCAACGTGTGATACCAACGAAACCAGGGATAAGCGACAACTAAAGGATCGGTACTCAGGCGCTCACTGGCAATGCCAATATCTGCCGTACCGTTATGCAAAAGCGTTTCTATTTCTTGCGGCGTTCCCTGAATCAGCTCAAGCCGCACCTCTGGAAATAGCGCCCGGAAAGATTTGATCACCGACGGCAGGCTGTAACGCGCCTGGGTATGGGTGGTCGCAATCGTGAGTACGCCGCTGGCGTCATTAGTAAAGACATCGGCCAGACGGCGCACGTTACTGGCTTCATTGAGGATGCGTTCCGCAATCACCAGCAGCGCTTTTCCCGGTTCCGTCATGCCTAATAAACGCTTGCCACGACGGATGAAAATCTCGATACCGAGTTCTTCTTCCAGCTCACGAATATGACGACTGACGCCCGATTGCGAAGTGAAAAGCATGTTAGCGACTTCGGTGAGATTGTAGTCCCGTCGTGCCGCCTCGCGGATAATTTTAAGTTGCTGGAAGTTCACATTGCCCCCGGGGCATGACCGTTCTTTACACTATTGTTAAAGTGGCAACCCGGATATAACAAATAATAAAAACCAGCAACTTATTCGATTTAGACATAAGCCTAATTAGCCGACCAGTAACAACTCGCGGCTTTCCTGCGTCGGGCGAACCACCAGCGACATTAAAATGTCTTTAACGGCCTGGGCTTGCGGCGATAAAGCCGTACGGGCCGACAAATTAACCGAAAGCGGCAAATTCAGCGACGGACTGGTGATACGTGCCATCCAGCCATTTGCGGAACTCACCAGCGACCGCGCGGCAGATTCTGGCAACACGGTCACGCCCATACCACTGGCAATCGCGGCGGTCAGCGTCGAAATAGAATCAATCTCACCGGTAATTTTTGCCGTCAGGCGGCGCAGTGAAAACGCTTCATCAACCCGTTTACGCACTGCGCTGTAGTCGCGCGGCAGGAATAGGTTCATTTCGGCCACCGCAGCGAGATCGACTGTCTGACCTGGACAGTCGCGGGTGCCGACAAGAAACAACTCCTCTTTGAGTAACGGTTGGCTGGTAATGCCCGCCGTTGGAGAACGGTCATACAAGACCGCCATGTCAAGCTGGCCGCTTAACAGCTTGTCATTCAGGACAGAACTACTGTTCTCATGCAGATAGACCAGCACGTCGGGTAATTCCGCACGTACTGCCTGTAATAGAGGCATGGTGATAGATGAAGCTGCAGTGCCAGGCGCAAGTCCGATAGAGACCTGCCCACCTAAAGTTTGGCCCACATTGCAAACGGCAAGCTGTGCCTGCTCGCACTGGCGCAGAATCGTCCGCGCATGGGTATAGAGGATTTTCCCTGCTTCTGTTGGCGTTACGCCGCGTTTAGTACGAATTAACAGTTGCTGATCCATTTCACCTTCAAGGGTAGCGACCTGTTGACTCAGCGCGGGCTGCGCAATATGCAGCACTTCTGCGGCCTGAGTCAGGCTACCAATATCGACGATTTTTACGAAGTACTTCAGTCGTCTTAAATTCATTTTGCCTCCTACACGGAATGCCAACGCCAGTCTCGGCAGTGATGTCTCTCTAAGAATTGCAATATGCTTGCCACTTTTGAGAAACATCCGACCAGATGCGCTAACAAGCTGGATAATAAGCGAAAGTGATTAAATAACGCGAAAAATGGGATTGAAACAGCGGTTCTCTTATGCCCCATAAGAGGTATTTGCGCACCGTAATGGTGCGCAAATTCACAAGATTATAAGGCCGCCCACCATAGCCGCGCCTTCATTCCCCAATACGTTGTCCAGCCGGTAGTCGAAGAAACCACTTCACCTTTATATAGCACCACCAATGTCGGTGTGACGCCAATCTGCCAGTTGCGGGATAGCTCGCCAGAAGCGTCATTCACCACCGGCAGCTGAACTTTTTTCTGCTCAAGCCAGCGTGAAACATCGACGGCCGCACCGGAGCGCAGTGCGATAGTCATGACGTTTTCGCCCTCCTCCACTAACTGCGCGACCGAAGGGGTTGTGTAACGACAAACGCCGCACCAACTGGCCCAAAAATAGAGCAACAGCGGGCGTTCTTCGCTTAATGTACTTAACGTCACGGAATTGCCATCCAGCGTATGAAGCGGCGTGCTGTCAAAGGTTGCGGGCATCTTTGGCGCCCGCCACAAATCCATCAGCACCACAATGGTGATAAAGATCACCACCATCACCAGCGCTTCTTTCCCCCAACGCCTGAGCTTACTTTTCATTGGCCTGTTCCCGTTTTTCTTTCACCAGCTCCTCAAGTGAGTCCCACGGCACAGCACCGGCCAGCAGCGTATCGCCAACCAGAGTTGCCGGCGTGCCCTGAACCCCAACCACCCGCGCCAGTTGCAGATTGAGATTCAGCGTTTCCCGGCTCAGTTCATCAGGCTTGACCGCTGTTACACCGCTTTTAGCCACCGCGGCATCAATGGTGGCGGCGGTGTGATTCCCGGTTTTCGACATCAAACTGTGGTGCAAAGCCAGGAACTGCTGCGGATGCTCACGCCAGGTAGTCAACGCCACGCGCGAAGCCAGAGAAGATGATTCACCACGAAACGGCAGCAGCTTGAAAATGACTGCAACATCAGGGTATTTCTTAACAATTTTCTCCAGCATCGGGTCAAACTTTTTGCAGTACGGGCAGTTGTAATCCGTAAAAGAGATAATCGTAAGTTTCGGGGATGCAGCACCCATCCGTGGGCTGGCAGGATCGTGAAACAACGCCTGATAAATCATTTGTTGCATTTGCTCTTCATTCGTTGGCTCTGCGGCATTCGCGCCAAAAGTCGCTGCCACTAACAGCAGAATCGTCATGATCATTTTCATTATTTCATTCCTTTCGCATCGTTTAGCGTATTGAGCACAGCGTCACGCGTCAGCAGTGTTGGCAGCGGTTTTCCTTCGGGGAATGCGGGACCATAAATCTGGTTATACGGCACCCCGGCCTGCCCGCGCTGTTTGAGAAATGCGGTGATATCTTTTGAAGGGAGCGTCCAGTCACCGCGCAGCGCAACCACATCAGGTTGCTGTAATGCCGCCTGCACGTCGCCACGGGAAAGGACGTTTAACTTATTAATTTTGCAGGTAATGCACCAGTCTGCGGTGACATCAATAAACACGCGTTTATTTTGCGCCAGCGCGTCCGTAATCGCCTGTTCGGTGAGCGGCTGCCAGGGGATATTTTCTTGCGCTGCGGGTTTTGTCGATGAGCCAAAATGCACAGATAACAGACTCACCAGCCACAACGCCGAGCCAAGCATCATCACTGCCAGTATCCGGCGCAGCCAGTTCATCCAGCGTCCGGGTTTAGGCAGGCGTAATGCAAGCGATGGGCGGGCGGCAATTAACAGCCACGGCAAACTCATGCCTACGCCAAGCGCGAGGAAGATCCCCCAAAGCGTGGGCAGCGATGCCCCCAGCGCAACGGCGACGGCAGTGCCAAGGAACGGGGCGCTACACGGTGTCGCCAGTAGCGTCGCCAGTGCGCCCTGCCAGAAATGACCGCTAATGCCCTTTCCGCCGTGAGTAGCAAGTTTAGTGGTGACATTAGATGAAAGTCGAAACTCGAACAGCCCAAACAGGTTGGCGCTAAAGATCAGCATCACTGCTGCCATAAAGCCGATAAACCAGACATTCTGGAACTGAATGCCCCAGCCCACAGCCTGATTCGTCAAACGCAGTACCGTCATTAACAATGCCAGCGCCATAAACGAAACCATAATCCCGGCAAACGAGGCGAGGAATTGCTTGCGGATCACACGTTGATCCTGCTTATCCGCCAGCAATACCGAGCCGAGTTTCATCCCCAAAACCGGCAGAACGCAAGGCATCAGGTTGAGAATAAAACCGCCCAGCAACGCCAACAGTAAAACCTGCCACAACACAAAATCGCCACTGGCTGGCGGCATAACCGGCGCATCGGTTATCGTAATCTGGCTTTGTTGTGCAACACCGTTATCAGCGATAACCAGTGAAAGATGACGCCCGCGCAGATCTGGCCCGGCGCCATCCCAGCCATCGCTCACCGGTATCGTTGCCCACAGCTTTTCGCCATCAACGCAATATTTTGGCTTACCGAAACTGGCATCTTCGGGCATATCGAGAAACAATTCGGGTTTCTGCCAGCCAGCCGCACGAGTGGCTTGCACCACCAGTTCAGCATTGTGATATCCGGCAATCAGATTGTCCGTCAGCCCGTCGGCAAGCGGGACTTTACCCATCGCTTGTGCGTAGTCATGTGTAAATGTCGCATCATCTTGAGTGGGGGTAATTTCAAAAGGGTAATCCGTCAGCAAGCAAACATCTTTGCAGGTCGAGAGCGTCAACACGCCCGCAATTTTCGCCGGGATTTCGCCGTCAAGCTGCATCGGAATGCTGACTTCATTGTGATAACCCTGGGTGGTGATTCCGCCCACATCAAAACGCTGTGGAACAGGCCAAAACCACTGGGCCGATTTTACCGGCTCGTGCCAGCTAATCGTCGGCGCAACGCCGCCGTCGCCGGGTGAACGCCAGTATGTTTTCCAGCCCTCTTCGAGTTTTACATCCAGTAAAAACTGGGTTTTCCCAGCCCCGGTGGTATCCGCACGTAACCTGACGCTGGCATGATCATTCTCAGCAGACTGAAGCCAGCCTGCCTGCGCCGCCCATGAAAATGGGTGCCATAGCAATAAAAGACAGAGCAACGTCTGCCTGAAAAGACTCAACATATTTTTTCTCCGTTAATGAATTATCGAACTGTGTTAAACAGCCGACGTTTCATTCACGGAAGACGCAGAATCGCAGATGTACCCGGAGCGTGGGCGAGGAAAACTCCCGAACCGGTGTAACGGAGGAAGATGCCGCCAGCAGTGGCGCAAGAAGTGTGAGGAGCAGACTGAAAACAAACAGCGCGCCTTCGAACAAAACAGGAGGTGCGGCAAGCAATGATTTCGCGCTTAATTCGCACGGCGTCACTGGCGCGGCTTCCTCAATTTCAGAGGCACTATTTTGCGAGAGCATGACGTTTTCGGCAACTTTCATCTGCAAGGCGTGCATTCCCGCCATGCGCTGGGCCGTGCAGACAAGCACCACCAGACATGCAAGAAATAAAAACCACTTTGCCAAATTCTGCCGTTTAAGCATGAAACCCTCGCGTCATTGAACCGCATATCTTAGCCAGTCGTGCCGGTTTGGCAACAAATGAGCTGTAAAGAACTGTCTGTACGCCCGAAACGCCGCGGTTGTCTGTTTTATCAGCAAACGAACCAGCGGGATGATGACAGGCTTTGACAAGCCATGATGGCATCGCTAATATGCGCCCCGTTAACCGATTCCTCTGTAGTTCAGTCGGTAGAACGGCGGACTGTTAATCCGTATGTCACTGGTTCGAGTCCAGTCAGAGGAGCCAAATTTAAGAAGCCCGCTTAGGAAACTAAGCGGGCTTTTTCGTGTTTGTTGCCAGCGGTCGACCTTCTGCCAACATGCCCCCTCACCTGAACATGAAATTCTCTCATGTTCTCTGAAATTTAATCACTTTTACTCAATCAGTGACTCTGGCATAAATATCCTACTGCAATCAGTTACAGACAATATGAAGACTACTGGTTAAGAAACCTGAAAAGAAAATTGGGTCGTGCTGCAAAAGCAAAAATAAATTCAGGTCTTATCAGAAATTAGGATACCCAATCGCGATGAATAAAGAATTTAAATTTACTATTAAAAGCATTTCTTTCGATGAGAATTACAATCCATCCGAAAATACGCGCATCACGACCAACTTTGCTAATTTAGCCAGAGGTCAAAAGCGCCAGGAGAATTTGCGCAATACCTTAAAAATGATTGACGACCGTTTCAATTCCCTGGCGCATTGGCATAATCCACAAGGCGATCGTTATGGCGTCGAACTTGAAATTATTTCCGTGGAGATGGATGTTGAAGGTAAAGGCGACACCTTCCCAGTGATTGAAATATTAAAAACGAATATTGTCGATCAAAAAACTAACGAGCGTATTGAAGGCATTGTTGGGAATAATTTTTCCTCTTACGTCCGGGATTATGATTTTAGCGTCTTGCTATTAGAGCACAACAAGAACAATGCCGGGTTTAGCACGCCAGAGAATTTTGGTGATTTGCATGGAAACCTATTCAAATGCTTTATTAACTCAAGCGCTTACAAAGAACGCTTTAATAAATCACCGGTGATATGCCTGAGCGTGTCCAGTAAAAACACTTATCATCGCACTGAAAATCATCACCCGGTATTGGGTGTGGAATATCAGCAAGATGAGTCGTCCATGACCGATCACTATTTCAATAAAATGGGGTTGCAGGCGCGCTATTTTATGCCGCCAAATAGCGTTGCGCCATTAGCCTTTTATTTTGCAGGTGATTTGACGAGCGACTATACGGATCTTGAGCTGATCGGGACTATTAGTACGATGGAGACTTTCCAAAAAATTTATCGGCCTGAGATTTACAATGCTAACTCTACCGCCGGAAAAATCTATCAACCGAGCCTGAATCAACAGGATTATTCATTAACTGAAATTGTTTATGATCGAGAAGAACGTAGCCAGTTAGCTATTGAGCAGGGAAAGTTTACAGAAGAGAACTTCATCAAACCATACCAAACTATTCTTGAAAAATGGTCTGCTAATTACGCTCACTGATTATCAAAAAATTAAGGTTATTTATTATGAAAATATTGTTACCCACTTCGACTGCGGGCAGTTTGCCTAAACCTTCCTGGCTTGCACAACCTGAAACGCTTTGGTCTCCATGGAAACTGCAAGGTGATGAATTAGTTGAGGGCAAACAAGATGCTCTACGTTTGTGCCTGGAAGATCAGCTGCATGCCGGGATTGATATCGTCAGCGACGGCGAGCAAACGCGTCAGCATTTTGTCACGACATTTATTGAACACCTCAGCGGGGTTGATTTTGAGAAGCGTGAGATTGTTAAAATTCGCAATCGCTACGATGCGAGTGTACCCACTGTTGTCGGGCCTGTTTCTCGCCAAAAACCTGTTTTTGTTGAAGATGCCAGGTTTTTACGTCAGCAAACTAAACAACCCATTAAATGGGCGCTGCCAGGCCCAATGACAATGATCGATACGCTTTATGATAGCCATTATAAAAGCCGCGAAAAACTCGCCTGGGAATTTGCCAAAATTCTTAATCAAGAAGCCAGAGAATTAGAGGCGGCGGGTGTTGATATTATCCAGTTTGATGAACCTGCATTTAATGTATTTTTTGACGAGGTGAATGACTGGGGAATTGCTGCGTTAGAAAGAGCAGTTGAAGGGCTTAAATGTGAAACGGCCGTACATATTTGCTACGGTTACGGCATCAAAGCTAATACAGACTGGAAAAAGACGCTGGGTTCAGAATGGCGGCAATATGAGGAGTTTTTCCCCAAATTGCAGGCGTCTGCCATCGATATAATTTCACTGGAATGTCAGAACTCTCGCGTACCAATGGATCTCATTGAACTCATTCGAGGGAAAAAAGTCATGGTCGGTGCCATTGATGTGGCAACCAATATTATTGAGACACCAGAAGAAGTCGCGAATACTTTACGCAAAGCACTTCAGTTTGTAGGCGCCGACAAGCTCTACCCTAGCACCAACTGCGGCATGACCCCTTTACCTCGCCAGGTAGCACGAGGCAAGTTGAGTGCTTTATGTGCAGGCGCAGAAATCGTCCGCAGAGAACTCTCGGCTTAATAACGTCGCAAAATATAGTTGATTGAAAAAATAGACTTCGGTCTTTTCCTGAGCATCTGAAACTTATAAAATTTTGACTTAGCTCAAAACATTTTGACCGATTCAGAGCTATTTATTTGCCGTTAAATCATCTCATCTGGATACAACATAAAAGGAGGAATGATGATGTTGACCTATGATTGCTACCGTAACGCTATCTCAACTGGCAGCCGTGTTATGGTTTTCAATAAAGGTCTGACTGGTGTTATTAAGGCCATTCACGGCGAAGGTAAATCAGCCGAACAAATTCGTCGTTCTCAGTGTGTTGAAATCGAAGGTTGCGAAGGTGTGTTCTGCCCGATGGAGTTGGTTAGACTTGAACTTCACTGATAGGGCATATCGATTTAGCACATTGTTTTACAAATAAAATAACCCTGAACACTCATTATTTAAGGTCACCGAATAGGTGGCCTTTTTTTATGGACTATATAGCCACGCTGACCTACTCCCCAACAATGAATACAGGGCGGACTTAACAACGCTTTACGATGGCCTGCAATGCACAAAATGGCGATAGACAAAGTGTACTAAAAGTCTATATTAGACAATAAATACATATAGAGAAGATCACTATGTCACAGCTACTCAAACTTTTCACCGCCAGCCAGGAAGCGCATACCGCACTTCGCCCACAAGTCAGAAAAACGCCGCTCGATCGCAGCCACATGCTTTCGACGCTGTACGGGTGCGATCTGTTTCTTAAGGGTGAGCATCTGCAACACACCGGTTCGTTTAAATTCCGCGGTGCCAGCAACAAGATTCGCCTGCTGACCCCGGAACAAAAAGCACAGGGAGTGATCACGGCTTCTTCGGGTAATCACGGGCAAGGTATGGCACTGGCGGGGGCAATGGCAGGCGTTCCGGTTACTGTTTTTGTACCAGCCACCGCTTCGCCTTTGAAGATTGACGCTATTCGTGCCTACGGCGCAACGGTGAATATGATCGAAAAGGACGCCCTTAGCGTCGAACTGGAAGCGGCAGAAACCGCGGCCCGTGAAGGGATAACCTTTGTTTCTCCCTATAACGATGAAGATGTGATCGCCGGGCAAGGCACCATCGCGTTTGAAATGCTTGAAACAGAGCCAAAACTTGATGCCGTTTTTGTGGCGGTGGGCGGTGGCGGTTTGATTTCCGGCATCGGCGCGGTAATGAAACATCTATCACCGGAAACCCGCATCGTGGCTTGTTGGCCTGAAGCGTCTGTGGCGATGTACGCCTCACTTCAGGCGGGTGAAATTGTGGAGCCGGAAGAGCACGATACGCTTTCAGACGGCACGGCGGGCGGGCTGGAACCCGGCACAATCACCTTCCCACTCTGCCAGGCGGTTGTCGATGACTGTGTGCTGGTCAGCGAAGAAGAAATCAAAGCGGCGATGAAAACCCTGGCCCGTTATGAACGCTGGATGGTGGAAGGCGCGGCGGGTGTGGCAATGGCAGCCTTTATGCAGCAGGCCGAGCAATGGCGTGGCAAGCGTGTCGCGGTGGTGCTGTGCGGTAAAAATATCACCCTGGAAAAATTCACCGGAGCGGTGAAATGAAGGTTATCGGCCTTGAAGAAATCAAAGCGCTATTTAACCAGACCGACGCGTTGACCCGACTAAAAGCCGGTTTCGAAGCGTTTTCCGCAGGACGGGTGCAGCTTCCGCCAGCCCAGCAATTTGCCTTCACGCAAGCCGAAGGTGACTGCTGTATCAAGTCCGCCTGGATTGAGGGTAGCGATAGTTTTTGTGTAAAAATCTCAACGGGCTTTTATAACAATGCTTCCCTGGGATTACCCAGCAATGACGGACTCAATATGGTTTTCTCGGCACAAACGGGACAACCCCTGGTGCTGCTGGACGATCATGGTTGGTTGACTGGCGTACGCACCGCACTAGCAGGACGCATTGCCGCGGAAATGCTGCTTCCTGAGCGCATAGAGCGGATTGCTATCTTCGGCACCGGATTACAGGCAGAGCTTCAACTGCGACAGTTACTTGAGCTAACTTCTTGCCGTGACGTGATTGTCTGGGGACGTAGCGAGGCATCGTTGGCCCGTTTCCGCGAGCAGGTTTCCGATATCGACATTCAGCTTATTACCACGACCAGCGAGCAGCAGGCTGCAAGCGGCGCTACGGTTATCGTCACCGCCACGCCATCAACCGTTCCGTTAGTGTTTGCTGAGTGGGTTCAGCCCGGAACACATATCACCGCCGTGGGTGCCGATAGCCCAGGCAAGCAGGAGCTTGACGCAAAACTGGTAGCAAAAGCGGGTTGTATTGTGGCTGATTCGCTCAAGCAGTGCGGGGCTTACGGTGAGTTAAGCCGCTTACCGGCTGACCTTCGTGAGAGCAAAAAGGTGATTGAGCTGGGGTGTTTACTGGCAGACCGTTCGCAATATGTGCGTAGCGAAACTGATATTACCCTTGCCGATCTAACCGGGCTGGGCGTGCAGGATGCGCAAATTTCGGCCAGTATTCTGGCGCAGTTGAAAGCGTAAACGGTTACCAGGCGGAAGGAATCAAAGTTTGAACGAAAATATAAGCCTTAAAGATGAGCAGTTTGCCACGCTAAAAGCGATGGCAGATGGAATCGCAGCGCTGTTTTTCCCGGTTGTAGAAGTCGCTATACACAACGTTAAAAGCGGCAAAATTGCCTGGCTTGCTAATAATATCTCTAAACGCAGCATCGGGGATGATGCCGGGCTTGAGGAGCTGTCGCTTCATGACCTTGAAAGCATGACCGGGCCTTACGAAAAACTGAACTGGGATGGTAAAAAAGTCCGCTCAGTCAGTATCCGCGCAAACGTAGAAGGTGAAACCGAATATATTTTTTGCATCAACTTCAGCACTTCGCTGTTAGAGGATGCCAAAAATGCCCTCGAGATGTTCCTTTCTGTTAACCGTTTGCAGCCGCAGCCCGTCCAGCTTTTTAAACATGACTGGCAGGAAAAAATTAATACTTTTCTTCATCAGTGGCTGAATGAAAATAATACTTCGCTTTCCACACTCTCTCGCCAGCAGAAAAAGGAATTGGTGACGGAGCTGTATCGCCAGGGTGCATTCACGGTCAGAAACTCTGCAGACTACATTGCTAACGTGCTCTCTATGGGGCGCGCCACTGTTTATAAGCACCTCAAGGAAATCAAAAACTGAAAATGTCCTTTGGACTATCCTAGGCGTGGTGACTCAGTGAGTCGTAGTATCAATTTAGTATTCAATTTCAGACCATTAAGGAAGCAGGCATGTCGCAGAATATACCGGGAATTGAAGTCTTATTTGTCGCTGGGTTTGGGCCCATCTCGCAGAATACTGAATCCAGCTCCGAGTTTTATGTGCAGACACTCGGTCTGCCGCTAAAGCCAATGGAGGGGAACTGCGATTACCTGCTGTCGGAAAAAGACCTGCTGAAGGGCGTAAAGCATTTTGCCGTCTGGCCACTATCACAGGCAGCCAATTCATGTTTTGGTGTTGGGCAGTGGCCAACTGAACACCCGATACCACAGGGATGGATTGAATACGAGGTAGAGGATCTCGATTCTGCTACTCGCATATTGAGTCAGAAGGGTTATCGCCTGTTGGTGGCTAACCGCATAGAACCGTGGGGGCAAACCGTCACGCGCCTGCTCAGCCCTGAAGGGTTGCTTACCGGACTGACAATTACCCCCTGGCTTCGTGGGTAAATAATGTCCGCTCCTGCACGAAGCGGTCAGGTTGAAGGGCCTTATTGTCTGCTTTGAGGGAGGAGCGGAAATTTTGTTGTGTTTATTGCCTAAAGACTTAAAAGGTTCGTAACTGAATCTATCCATGATTTACGGGACGATGTAGATTGGAAAACGCTACATCCTCTCGCAAAAGAAAGCAGCGTAGGCCCAATGACCGAAAATCAGCCCGCACAAAGATGAGGTTTATACAATTCATGTGAAAATATTTAAAAATAAGAAATCATGAGATTGTGTAGGTTATAGCCTTGTCATATCTTCAAAGTGTGTATCTAACATAAAGGAATAAATATCATGTTTAAGCGTCGCACTCTCAAAACTGCACTTGCGGCGGTTATATCTCTCACTGTCCTTGCAGCACCAGTTTTTGCAAACCCAGGTAACGGTAATGGCGGAGGTGGGCAAGGCAATGGCGGAGGTAATCACGGTAACAGTGGTAACAGTGGTAACCATAGCAACAGCGGAAAAAGCGCCGACAATGGCAACAAAGGTCAGGGTAATGAAAAGTCTAATAAGGATCATGGAAACCGCAAAAACTACGGCAAACCAGACCATGTTGACTCCGATATCAGCTTCTCCCGTGCTCGCTCATTTGCTGTAAATTATGGCCTTGTTGGATATCAGGCGCTGCCACCGGGTATCGCTAAAAATGTAGTACGAGGTAAACCTCTGCCTCCAGGTATTGCTAAGAAAACTTTGCCGGCATCAATGATTAACGATTTGCCATATTACCCGGGCTACGAATGGCGAGCCGTTGGTAATGATTTGGTGCTTGTTGCTTTAAGCACGGCCATTGTGACTTCAGTCATTAATGGTGTTTTCGATTAATTCGTCCCCGCCATCGAACGCCCTGCATCCGCGGGGCTTTTTTTTCCAACCTCCTGAGACAATATGCCTTAGTTTATTAACGAAACAGGGTAATAGTGATGTCTGCTTTTGGCCCATAGCGAACATGCTATTCATAGTGGAATCCGCATCGGTCATAGCTCAATGGTTTTGAAAACCTCAAAGCATTTTTACAGTGTTATCTAGCCAGGCAGGAAGATTTTCTCTGTACCAGTTGAGATAGAATTGAAAATCACTTTTCTGCCGTTCATTAAGCAATACGACTACCTCGGTAACAATCCATGCTTTAGCAATTGCAATTTCTTTAGCTAAGTCACCAGGATTATATTGACGAGATATACAGTTATAGCGTTCAGCAAGCTCAATAAATTTTTGTTTAGAACCCATTCCCTTTATCAGTGGAGCAAGATCAATAGCAGGGCTACCCATGCTGAATCTCTCCCAGTCAAAAAGGACTAAATCACCGTTATCCCTTTTCCCCCAATTACCCGCATTACTATCGCCTGAAATTAAGCACTGACCACTAAAAAGAGCATTACTTTCCCGCTGAAAATACCGTAGCTGTTTTGCTGCTCTATCCGGTAATGCCAACAGTATGAGAGATTTTTCGAGGGCTGTTTCTGACCAGGTGTGATTATGATAAACCCATGAAGGGTCAGGTCGATAGGAATGTAAGCGAGACAGAATTGACAACACTTCATCTCGTCCAACTTCGTCCTGATCAACCTGGTGCGGGATATATTCCAGTCTTAACTTGCGTGAGGATGGTTCGGCTAACAACAACTTTGGGGTGGCAATGTCTGCCTGAGCGAGATCCCGGGCTGCATGTTGATAAAAGTTGTACTCCACATCACTGACAGGAAACTTCTCGATTACCTGATGATTTGTTTCATCCACAAAAAGTGTCACTTTAGCGGAACCCATGCAGGATAAATTATCAACAGACATGCATATTTCCTTTAGCTTTGATCGGTTGGTTAATTCGGAGGCGTTTGAGTTTAGCGTAGACTGAAATCCTTACGATAAGACGCTCTCCCTATCGCTTAGCCGACCTGGGAAGAGGTTTATTACCAGGTTTCTTGTTTTCTCCTCCTGCCCCTTCCGTTGACGCCCGCCGATGACATACTATCGAAGCTGCAAACAGCCCTGTAAAAATCAGCAGGATGAGGAGAGAAGATGACGCATCAGACAGCCGCCACGGCCCTTACCCCGAACCAGGCCCTCGATAAATTAGAGGAGCTGTACGATGCCTCGGTCAACGCACTGCGCGATGCCATTGGCCAGTATGTTGAAAACGGCGCACTACCTGAATTTGAAAAACGCGCCGCAGGATTATTTGTTTACCCGGAACTGCGCGTCAGTTGGGATGGCACCGTTAAGCATCCAAATAAAACCCGCGCTTATGCCCGTTTCACCCATTCCGGCAGTTACACCACCACCATCACCCGCCCTGCACTTTTCCGCCACTATCTCGCCGAACAATTAACGCTACTTTACGAAGATTATGGTGCGCAGATTGAAGTGGGTTTATCGCAACATGAAATCCCTTATCCGTATGTGATTGATGGCTCCAGTTTGTCGCTGGACCGTTCAATGAGTGCCGGTTTACCGCGCCATTTCCCGACTACCGAACTGGCGCAAATTGGGGATGAAACGGCGGACGGCCTGTTCCATCCCACCGAGTTTTACCCGCTTTCACACTTCGACGCCCGTCGCGTTGATTTTTCGCTCGCCCGCCTGCGCCACTACACTGGCACGCCGGTTGAGCACTTCCAGTCTTTTGTCCTGTTCACCAACTACACCCGTTATGTGGACGAGTTTGTGCGCTGGGGTTGCCAGCAGATCCTTGACCCGGAAAGCCCATATGTTGCGCTTTCCTGCGCAGGCGGCGTGTGGCTAACCGCCGACAGCCAGGCTCCCGAAGAAGCCATTTCCGATCTGGCCTGGAAGAAACACCAGATGCCCGCCTGGCACTTGATTGATGCCAACGGTAACGGCATCACGCTGATTAATATTGGTGTTGGCCCATCGAATGCGAAAACCATTTGCGACCATCTGGCGGTGTTGCGCCCTGCGGCCTGGCTGATGATTGGCCACTGTGGCGGCCTGCGCGAAAGCCAGTCGATTGGCGATTACGTGCTGGCGCATGCGTACCTGCGCGACGACCATGTGCTTGATGCGGTTCTGCCGCCAGATATCCCCATCCCAAGCATCGCCGAAGTGCAGCGCGCTTTGTACGACGCTACTAAACTGGTGAGCGGCATGCCGGGCGAAGAAGTTAAACAGCGTTTGCGTACCGGAACCGTCGTCACCACCGATGACCGTAACTGGGAATTGCGTTACTCCGCCTCGGCCCTGCGCTTTAACCTGAGCCGCGCCGTTGCAATTGATATGGAAAGCGCCACCATTGCCGCGCAGGGTTATCGCTTCCGCGTGCCATACGGCACCTTGCTTTGCGTTTCCGACAAACCGCTGCACGGTGAGATCAAACTCCCAGGCCAGGCAAATCGCTTCTATGAAGGTGCTATTTCTGAGCATTTGCAAATCGGCATCTGCGCCATTGATTTGCTGCGAGCGGAAGGTGAACGCCTGCACTCACGTAAACTCCGTACCTTTAACGAACCCCCATTCCGATAAGAGAACATAAGAATGCAACCAACATCATCTCTGCATGCCCTACGCAAACTGCTCAAAGAACGCGACCTCGATGGCATGATCATTCCGCGAGCGGATGCGCATCAAAGTGAAGACTGCTCACCGAATGACAACAAACTGGAATTTATCAGCAACTTTGACGGTTCAGCGGGTCTGGCTCTGATTCTGGCTGACCGCGCGCTGCTGTTCGTTGACGGGCGTTATCAAGTTCAGGCGCGTCAGCAAGTGAACCTTGAAGAGTTTGAAATCCATCATTTGCACGACGAACCGCTTCATCTGTGGCTGCGTGACAACTTACCCGCCGGTAAACGTATCGCGTTTGAGCCGCTGCTGATGGTCAACAGCCAGTACGAAAGCCTGCGCACCAGCGGTTGCGACCTGGTTGCCGTCAATGACGACCCGCTCAATACCATCTGGGCCGATCGCCCGGCAGCACCTCGCGGCGTTGTGACCCAAATGCCAGATGAGATCAGTGGTGAACCAGGCGCTGCTAAACGTGCACGCATGGCGGCTTTGCTCAACGAAAAAGGCGTCGACTATCTTGCCATCACCCTGCTGGACAACATTGCCTGGCTGCTCAACGTGCGCGGTTCCGACGTTGCCATGAACCCGGTTGCACAGTCTTTTGCTCTGCTGAAAAACGACGGTGAAATCGAATGGTTTGTCGACGATGCAAAACTGCATCAGCTTGACAGCACCCTGCTGAACTCGGTCAGCCTACAACATCATGACTCTTTCCTGGCCCGTTGCCAGAAACTTGCCGCAGGTAAGCGTTTCTCGCTTGACGGTGACACTGCGCCTGTCGCAGTGCGCATTGCCGTAGAAGCTGGCGGCGGTGAGATAGTCTGGCAGCCAGATCCTGTTACGCTGGTAAAAGCGAATAAAAACAGCACCGAACTGGAAGGTTACCGCGCGTGTCATATTGAAGATGGCGTGGCATGGGTGAACTTCCTGGCCTGGCTGAGCCACGAAGTGCCACTGCGTGAAGCGGCGGGCAACCCGGTCACTGAACTCGAAGCGCAGGAAAAACAACTCGCCTTCCGCCAGCAGTGCGACAACTTCCGCGAGCAAAGCTTCAGCACTATTTCTGCTGCGGCCCACAATGCCGCCATGTGTCACTACCATTCCACACCAGAAACCAACATGGCAATAACCACCAAAGCGTTCTACCTGAACGATTCTGGCGGCCAGTATTTCAACGGCACCACCGATGCCACACGCACCCTGAACTTTGGGCAAGTCGACGCCCAGCGCCGCCTGCATTACACCGCGGTATTGAGAGGCTTCCTGGCGCTGATTTCACTGCAATTCCCGCAAGGTACGCAAGGCCACCAGTTGGATGCGTTCGCCCGCCGTCCATTGTGGGAAATGGGTCTCGACTACGACCACGGCACTGGCCACGGCGTGGGTCATTGCCTGTTTATCCATGAAGCCCCGCACCGTCTGGCGAAGAAAGTGAACCCGTGGCCGTTGTTGCCGGGCGTTATCCAGACCATCGAACCGGGTTACTACCTGGAAGGCAGCCACGGTATGCGAGTTGAAAACCAGGTTGAAATCGTTGCCTCACAGCCAGGCTTCTGCAAGTTTGCGTCGCTGACGTTGATCCCAATCGATCTGAGCGCGGTTGAAATATCGCTGTTGAGCGAACAAGACATCGCCTGGCTTGATGGTTACCACCAGCAAGTACGCGAAATCTTGTCGCCGCTGGTTTCCGGTGATGCCCGTCCGTGGCTGATTGAAGCGACTGCGCCGGTCAGAACTCAACGTGCATAAACCCGACTGATCAACGGGTTTTGTCGGATGACGCTACCGCTTCTCCAACCTACGGAGAGGCTTGTCACCCGTATAAAGAGCCGCACATTGCGGCTCTTTTCTTCTATTTGTTGATTAAACCAGCAATCAAACAATTTTCCTCTAAACAGCCTTTGACAACCTGACGAGCGCTCGTTACTATGCGCCCCGTTAACCGATTCCTCTGTAGTTCAGTCGGTAGAACGGCGGACTGTTAATCCGTATGTCACTGGTTCGAGTCCAGTCAGAGGAGCCAAATTTAAGAAGCCCGCTTAGGAAACTAAGCGGGCTTTTTGCTTTTTATTTCCCCGCCAACCCTCTATTTTCCCTCACCGCGTTCGGCATCACATCGTTGGTTAAAGTTGTGTAAATGTGAATTATTTGCACTTAGCGATTATTGTAAATGCTAGTAGTTATCATTTATCGTGCGCCTGCCCGTAAGAACTCTTCCTGACGGGACACCAACGACGTTCCAACCACTCTGGGATATAAAACGATGAATGCTCTGCCTCGCACCGGACTGCGCCGTATCACGCTTGCATCGGCTGTGGTTTTATCCGTCAGCCTGCCGGCTTTCGCACAAGATCCTCTGACTGTTTACACCACTCGTGAACCGGGCCTGATTCAGCCATTGCTGGACACCTGGACGCAAACCAGTGGTGTCAAAGTGAACACGGTTTACATCAAGGATGGCATGCTCGAGCGTGTAAAAGCGGAAGGAAAAAACTCCCCTGCCGACCTGCTGATGACCGTAGATGCAGGCAATCTTATCGATTTAGTTGAAGCGGGCGTTACACAACCCGTGCAGTCAGAAAGACTGACAAAAGCTATCCCGGCCAACCTGCGTGGCGAAGATAACCAGTGGTTTGCACTTTCTATGCGTGCCCGCGTGCTGTACGCCGAAAAATCGCTGCCGATTGATAACTGGCATTACGAACAACTTTCCAGCCCGGAATATAAAGGGAAAGTGTGTATCCGTTCCGGCCAGCATCCCTATAACACCGCGCTGATTGCCGCGATGATTGCGCACCACGGCGAAGCAAAAACCGAAGAATGGTTGCGTGGCGTCAAAGCCAACCTGGCACGTAAAGCCACCGGCGGCGACCGCGATGTTGCACGCGATATCCTCGGCGGCATTTGTGATATTGGCCTGGCGAATTCCTACTACATCGGCCATATGAAAAATGCCAAAGAAGGCACCGATGCGCGTAAATGGGGCGATGCCATTAAAGTCGTGAAGCCAACCTTCGAACAAGGCGGCACACACGTCAACATCAGCGGTGCCGCAGTGGCGAAGTTTGCCCCTAACAAAGCAGATGCCGTGAAGTTGATGGAATACCTGGTCTCCGAACCCGCTCAGCAACAATATGCCAAAGCGAACTATGAATATCCGGTTCTGAAAGGTGTGGCGCTTGACCCGGTCATCAGCAATGTCATTGGCGAAATCGACGTTGATAAAATTCCATTAACCGAGATTGTTAAACACCGTAAACAAGCGAGTCTGCTGGTAGATAAAGTTGGATTCGATCAATAAATCACTTCGTCTTCCGACGTTACGCGGCCTGTTTTCCGGGCCGCAGTCATTATTAACCCCACTGCATCTTGGTGCATTATGTGTTGCGCTTGGCGTACTCACACCTGTCGTGGCGCTTATCTGGCAAGCAACGCAGGCTGATTTCTCGCACTGGGACAATCTCATCACTTTTGTTCTGCCTTCGGTGCTGAAAAATACCGTGCTGTTGCTGGCAGGTGTCGCCGTCATCGTGGGAGTGATTGGTGTTGGCAGCGCGTGGGCCGTCACCGCGTGGGATTTCCCCGGACGCAAAATTCTCAGTTGGGCACTGCTGTTGCCGCTGGCGATGCCCACTTATATTGTGGCATTCGCGTGGCTCGATTTATTACACCCGATAGGCCCGCTGCAAACCTTCATTCGCTTTGTACTGGGGTTCGACAGCCCGCGCCAGTTCCGTCTTCCTGATTTACGCTCGCTGCCAGGCGCTATTATTTTGCTGGGGCTGGTGCTCTATCCTTACGTCTACCTCACGACCCGCGCCATGTTCATCAGCCAGCCTGCGCAATTGCTGGAAGCCGCACGAACGCTGGGTTGTAGCGCTGCGGGGACGTTCTTTCGCGTGGCACTTCCCATGGCCCGCCCGGCGCTGGCAGTGGGCATTAGCCTTGCGCTTCTGGAAACGCTTAACGATATTGGCGCATCTGAGTTTCTCGGCGTACAAACCCTCACAGTCACGGTCTATACCACCTGGATTTCGCGCTCAGACCTCGCTTCTGCCGCGCAAATTGCCTGCATGATGCTGATGTTCATCTTCTGCATCCTGACGCTGGAGTTTTATGGCCGCAAAAAACAGGGGTTCAGCAGCCGCAGCCTGCGTGAAATTCAGCCCACACGCGTACACGGCTGGCGTGGCTGGCTGCTTGGCGCCGTTATCGCGCTGCCGGTAATCCTCGGATTCTTAGCGCCAGTGGCCTTTCTGGCATGGGAAAGTGCAAAACGTTTGGGTGAAGAAAATGCGCTCTCACCTGCGTTGCTATCGGCCTTACAAAACACGTTATCGCTGGCTGCGGGAACCACGCTGGTGGTGGTTTGTGTGAGTTTGCTGGTGGCGTGGAGCGCGCGCCACAGTGCCGCCGACAACTCAATGTCCGGGTTTCGCCGCGGTGTGATGCGCCTTGCCTCTTTAGGCTACGCCGTGCCTGGCACCATCCTCGCGATTGGTTTTCTGACTCCCGCTATGGCTGTAGACAGATGGCTGGCCGATTTGCTGGAGATTCGCGGTCTGCCGTTGATGTCTGCCGGGATCTTGCTAGTTATCTGCTGCGCGATGCGGTTCCAGGCCATCGCCATCGGCGCACTGGATTCCGGCCTTAGCCGTATTCCCCCTTCCCTTGAGCAGGCTTCGCGTTTGTTGGGCGAAAATGGCACTGGCACTTTTGCCCGTATTCACCTGCCGTTATTGCGTCCGGCGCTGGTCAGCAGTGCGCTGTTAGTCTTTGCCGATGCGATGAAAGAGTTGCCAACAACCCTGCTTTTGCGCCCGGTAAACTTCGAAACACTGGCAACGCTGCTGTATGCCGAAGCCGCACGCGGTACCTACGAAGAAGGGGCCATCGCCGCCTTGATGATTGTTCTCGCGGGCACATTGCCGGTTATTTTACTGGTGCGCCACCAGATGACACGCCAGGATTAGAGGAGAGATTTATGTCAGAAATTGCCTTACGTCTGCAGGATGTTCACGTTGCTTACAGCAACAGCCAGCAATCCGTGTTGAAGGGCTTTTCGATGTCGGTGCGCAAGGGCGAACTCGCCTGCTTATTGGGCGCGTCAGGCTGCGGGAAAACCACGGTATTGCGCGCGGTTGCCGGTTTTGAACGGCTGCAAAGCGGTGAGATTTATGTGTCACAAAAACGAGTCGCCGGGCCGGAGGTTCATCTGCCCCCGGAAAAGCGTCACGTCGGCATGGTATTTCAGGAATATGCCTTATTCCCGCATCTGACTGCCCAGCAAAACGTGGCGTTTGGCCTGCGCCGTCTCCCGCGTGAACAGCAAAACGCGAGGGTGACGGAACTGCTGCGAATGGTGGAGTTACATAGCCATGCCAGCCGTTATCCCCATGAGCTTTCCGGCGGGCAACAGCAGCGTATCGCACTGGCGCGAGCACTGGCACCTCATCCCGAAATTCTGCTGCTGGATGAACCGTTTTCAAGCCTTGATAAGCAAACGCGTGAACGCCTCGGCGGTGAGGTGCGTGATATTCTGCGCGACGCGGGGCAAACCGCGCTGCTGGTCACGCACAGCGAACACGAAGCCCAGCTCATGGCCGACCATATCGGTTATGTGCAACAAGGTGAGTATTGCGCGAGTCAGCATTCTCGCGCGCAACAAACGGAAGGTTTAATTTAACGCTTAAACCGCGGCGGTTTCGTGCAGGCGTAACCAGAGCAGCTCAGAATCCATCTGACTGAATACGACAGTGGAATGGCGCAGCGTGTTTTCTTGTCCCGGTAAACTTTGCCACTCGCTATAGCTGACCACCGCACCGCCAGGCCACTCGGCAATCACCGTTATCTCATCCAGCGAAATTTTCAATCCAGGTTTTGCGGCTGGCTGGGCCTGAAAGAATGCACTCAGTGAGTCAAAATTCAGTGTTTTGCCGCCGGGCGTGACCATGGTAAACACCGGCGAAAAGCGAGCCAGCAGCGCCTGCACGTCCCCTTCTCCTTTGCCAAGCCAGTTTTCGATTGCGACGTGAGCCTCGATCACTTCCTGAATGTAGCGATTCATCTTCTCTCCTTTTGAGCCTTGAGTTGACGCAAGATAGCGCCGTTAGCGATGCGCAGACAAAGCAGCGCAGGAATTAATGTGCTGGCCGCCGCCAGATAAAAACACCATTGATAAGCCGTTGCGGGAGGAAGCGTTTCCAGCAAAGTATTAAGCAACAGACTCAATACCGATATGCCCATACAAAAGCTCAGTTGGCGGTTGATGTTCCAAAGGGCGCTGGCCTGGCCGAGTTGCTCATCTGCCACCTGTAAAAAGGCGCAACTTTGCGCGGTGCTGCTGCACAGGCTGCCACCAAACCCCATCAAGGCAAATGCCGCCAGCAAAAGGGGATATTGTTCCGCGCTGTGAACCTGGGTCAACGCCAGAATACCCAGCCCTTGCAGCAGACAACCCGTTATCAGCATCGGGCGTGGGCCAAAACGGTTGAACTGTTTTCCGGTGAACGTTATCGCCAGTAATGAAGCCATCGACCACGGCACCATCAGGCTGCCGACTCGTGTCGCGCTCAGGTTAAGCTGGGTTTGCAGCCAGAGCGTCGCTATCAGGCTAACGCCAATAAACATCCCCGGAATACACTGATAAATCATCATCGCGCTGCGTAATAACGGCTCCTTCACCAGACGCAGATTAATCAGCGGTTGCGGATGACGCAGGCTATGACGCACAAACCCCGCGAACAGCGCTATCGCGCATAGCAACAATATGATGCCCTTCAACATCTGGCCATTTTCAGCCAGCATCGTGAAGCCGAGTAAAGTACACATCAGCGCACCGCAGCCGCTAATCAGTCCGATAAAATCAAGCGCAGTGGACGGTGTAGCGCGGGGCTCTTTTTGTAGCCAGACTGCCGCCAGCAGCAGCGCGATGAAAGCAAGCGGCAGATTAGCGAAGAAAACCCAGCGCCAGCTGAGTGAATCGACAATCACACCACCCATCGCCGGCGACAGCGCCGGAGCTAACAGACCCACTAGCATGATCGCCGCCGATAATGCGGCGCGTTCATGGCTGCGATAAAGCTGGTAGGTTAACGTCTGCCCAACCGGGATCAGCAGCCCGCCGCCTAAGCCCTGTAATAGCCGCCAGCCAATCAGTTGCTCGATAGAGTGCGCCATCCCCGCGCCGAGTGTCGCCAGCAAGAATGAACTCAGCGAAAGCAGCAAAACGTTGCGCCCACCGAGGCGCTGCGCGAGCCAGGCACTCAGCGGAATAACCAGCGTCAGCCCTAAAATATAGGCGTTACTGACCCAGGAAAGCTCGCTAACTGTGGCCCCAAGCCCGCGCCCGATCGCCGGGTACGCGACGTTGGCGATAAACATGTTGATCAAATCAACGAAAAAGCCCAGCAGATAAACAATGGCAACTTTGGTGCGATAACGCATAAAACCTCCGATTAGAGGCGACGGAGTGTAGCGGGAGGGAAGATGGGGATAAATCGTCTGGCAGGCGTTACACTGTCAAAATATTTTTGACAGTGATGAGAATAATTGTGCTGAATCTGCAACGGTTAACCATATTTGTCGCCGTGGTGAAGGCCGGGAGTTTTACCGCAGCGGCTACCGCGCTGGGCCTGACCAAAGCGGTAGTGAGTTTTAACATCAAACAGCTTGAGGCCGAATCAGGCGTATCGCTGTTGGTGCGCAGTACCCGGCGGCTCTCGCTGACTGACGCGGGAGCGCGTTTTTATCCCCGTTGCCAGCATCTGCTTGAGGAAGCTCAAAACCTGCTGGACGATGTGCAGCGCGATCACCAGGGGTTGAGCGGCGTTTTGCGTATTACCAGCACACCGGAATATGGCTCACAGGTGGTGGTGCCTGCACTTGCGGCCTTTTCGCGTGAACATCCGCAACTGCGCATCCAACACGTTTCTTCTTCGTATCATGCGGATTTGATAGCGGAACGATTCGATGTGGCTATCCGCCTGGGTCAGCTTGCGGATTCAAATCATCGGGCCGCACCTGTCGATAGCTTCGCGATTTTACCCGTGGCCGCCCCGGCTTATCTGGCCGGACACCCCATAGAAAACCTGGCTCAGTTGGCGCAGGCCACATGGCTTGCACACAGCCGCCTGGCTTCGCCTCTTAGCTGGCAAGTCACAACCCCGCAGCGGCAGGCGATACTATTTGATGTGGAAAAACCGCCAACTATCGTCGCGGATAGCGCATCCGCGCTGCTGGCCTTTGCCCTTGCCGGTGCAGGTGTCGCCCTTTTACCCGAGTGGCTGGTGCGCCCGGCTGTCGCCTCGGGTCAGTTACAGGCGGTACTGAATCACCACCAGTTTCCTCGCCAGAGCATCTATGCGCTTTACCCCAATACCCGCCATGTCCCTGAGAAAGTCCGCGTGTTTATTGATTTCTTTCAGGCGTGGGTGGCTCGCACGAAAAACTAGAAAAAAGGCCGTCACAGATACTGTGGCGGCCTCGGTTTGGTAGCTCAATTTACAGAGAAAACAGTCAGGGCTTATGGCTCAACCGCAGTCAAACGAATGAGCTGTAAGGGTTCGGCCAGCAGGGAGTCCATCTGCTGCACAAACGCCTGAAAATGCGGTAATGCGATATGTTCATCCAGCGCTTCCTGCCCTTTCCAGGACTCGCGCATGTAAAACACATCCGGCGTTTCCTGTAACTGGAACAAAGCGTAATCCAGGCAACCTTCTTCCTGGCGCGTCGGCGCTATCAGCACCTGTAACGCGGATTTCAGATTGTCGCGTTGCCCTTCTTTGGCCTTCAGAACAGCGATGATCGACAGTGTGTTATCGGACATTTTTAGCACTCCGTTAAAATTTCGCTGAACTCAAGACGCGATTTTGGCAGTGCCGCGTTAAAGTCTTCCACGCTGCGATAGCCAATTGGCACGATAACCAGGCTGGTGAAGCCTTTTTCGCGCAGGCCAAATTCTTCGTCCAGAATACGCGCGTCGAAGCCTTCGATTGGTACGGCGTCAATATTCAGCGTGGAAACACCCAGCAAGAAGTTGCCAACGTTCAGATAAACCTGCTTTTCCATCCAGTGCTGCGCATCTTTATAATCAAAACGGTGCATATTCACAAAATAGGAACGGCCTTTGTGCTGCCCTTCCATCGCCTGCTGGCTGGCAAAACGGCCATCGGCATTTTCCTGGTCCAACAATTTAGACAGGTGCGTTTCATCAATAGCCGTTTTCGCGCAGAACACCACTACATGTGAAGCATCAAGCACTTTGCGCTCATTGAAAACATAAAAACCGGACGTCGCTTTGGCAATACGCGCTTTCGCTTCCGGCGTGCTTGCCAGAATAAAATGCCACGGCTGCGAGTTAGTGCTGGATGGGCTGAGACGCAGCAAATCTTTCACTTTCTCAATGTTTTCTTCGCTAATTTTTTTGTCGGCATCAAACGCTTTAGTCGAGTAACGGGATGCTGCTGCCTTAATAATATCCATGATTATTTCTCTATGATTTTTATGTAATTAGAAGCCTTCGAGGACGATTTTACCGACCGCACGATTGGTTTCAATTAATTCATGGGCGCGGCGCAAGTTGGCGGCATTAATCGTGCCGAAATGCTCGCCAAGCGTCGTCTGCAATACTTTCTGGTCAATCAGGTCAGCCACGCGGGTCAACAGACGGTGCTGCTCAATCATGTCGCTGGTTTCAAACATGGAGCGGGTGAACATAAATTCCCAGTGCAGTGAAATGCTTTTCACTTTTAACGGACGCGCATCCAGGGTTTCCGGGTCATCAATCAGCGCCAGTTTGCCTTGCGGAGCCAGGGCTTCTATCAGCTGCGCGTAATGTTTATCGGTCTGGTTCAGGCTGGCAACGTGAGTCACGTGCTTCACGCCAATCCGCGCCAGTTCTTCCGTCAGCGGTTTGCTATGGTCGATAACATGATGCGCCCCCAAATCGGACACCCATTTCTGGCTTTGCGGACGTGACGCGGTGCCGATAACCGTAATATTGGTGAGCTTGCGGGCCAGTTGCGTGAGAATAGAACCCACGCCACCCGCCGCGCCGACAATCAGCAACACGTCGTATTCGTTGCCCTGCTCTTTCACACCCAGGCGGTCAAACAGCATTTCCCAGGCGGTGATCGCCGTTAACGGCATTGCCGCTGCGGAAGCGTTATCAATGGATTTTGGTTTCAGCGCGGCGATGCGCTCATCCACCAACTGGAATTCGCTGTTGCTCCCAGGGCGAGTCAACGAACCTGCATACCAGATTTCATCGCCCGGCTTAAACAGCGAGACTTTTTCGCCGGTTGCCACCACCACGCCGACCGCATCCCAGCCTAAAATACGTGGCTGGTCAGCTTTAAAACCGGCGCGGACTTTGGTATCAACCGGGTTTACGGAAATTGCTTTCACTTCCACCAGCAAATCGTGGCCTGTGGCGACAGGTGTCGGTAAAGTGATCTCAGCCAGAAATTCCAGATTAGTGCCCGCCTGCGCGGCTTGAGTAATAGCAATAGCTTTCATGGTGTGCTCCAGAGAATTAAGAGTTCAGCGAGTGAATGAACTCATGGTACAAGGTGTGCCGCAGGTGAAAAATAGCCCTTTGAAAACAACACTTATACTCGGAGAGTTAAAATGCTCAGGTTGGAAGACCTCACTTTGTTTGTCAGGGCCGCCGCTTTAAACAGTTTTAGCGACACCGCGCGTGAGGCAGGATTGCAGCCTGCGCAGGTCAGCACGGCCATCAAGCGCCTCGAGCAAACACTGAATATCCGTTTATTTGCCCGTTCGACCCGCAGCCTGCGGCTCACTCCCGAAGGCGAAACCTGGTTGCCATATGCCATTAGCGCGCTGCAAACCCTGGAAAGTGGACTCGAGCAAATCCAGCCCGCAAGCGACGAAGTGCGTGGCGTGCTGCAAATTGCGGTGCCATCTGACCTCGGGCGCAATATGTTGCTGGGGATATTTCAGGCTTTTCGCCGCGAACACCCGGCACTGCATCTGAAAATTCTGTTCTCCGATCAAATCACCGATGTGTTTAAAGACCCGGTGGATGTCGCCTTCCGCTATGGCAACAACGATGACGCGTCGTACGTGTCACTCCCCCTGGCACCGCATAATCAGCGGGTTGTTGTCGCCTCACCGGCCTATATTGCCCGCTGTGGCGAACCCAAAACCATCAGCGAACTGTCCCATCACGATGCGCTAACCTACGCACTTCGCGGACGAGTTTATGACAAATGGACGTTAAGCCTGGATGGAGATACGCATCATGTAGCCGTGAAAAGCGCCATGATGAGCGACGATGCCGAAGTGATTCGCCGCCTGGCGGTCGCGGGCGAAGGGATTGCTTATAAATCCTGGCTGGATGTCAGTGAGGATGTCAGCGAAGGTCGCCTGAAGATTATTCTGCCGCAGTATCAGGGTGATAGCGTGCCGCTGAATATGATTTGCCCGCATCGCAAACAGCTTTCCACCACCGTGCGGTTGTTGCATCAGGCGGTTAAACAGCGGTGTGACATATTACAGAGTCTTAAAATTTAGCAAATTTGTCGGGGGACGCTGCGCTTGCCCGACCTACAAAACTTCAATTGTAGGGTGGATAAGCGCAGCGTCATCCACCGGTGCTACGAAATCGGGTAGGTATACGGCGCGTTCACACCCAGCGGCAGACCTACTGCCCACCACACCAGCAGGAAGATGCTCCAGCAGATAAAGAAGATGACCGAGTAAGGCATCATCATCGACACCAGCGTACCCACACCGGTTGATTTCACGTAGCGCTGGCAATACACCACCACCAGCGGGAAGAACACCATCAGCGGCGTAATAATGTTGGTGGTTGAGTCACCAATACGGAACGCAGCCTGCGTCAGTTCCGGGGAAATCCCTACAGCCATCAGCATTGGCACCATAATGGGCGATAACAGCGCCCATTTCGCCGAAGCCGAACCAATCAGGATGTTCACCACTGCGGTGAGCAGAATCATACCGATGATGGTGGCTTCGCCCGGCAGTGCCATGGTTTTCAGCACGTCCGCACCCGCCAGGGCAATCAGCGTCCCGATGTTGGAGTCACCAAATGCTTTGATAAACATCGCGCAGAAGAAGGCCATTACCATGTACGAACCCATTTTGCTCATGGATTGGTTCATCGCGTCGATGACATCTTTGCCGCGGCTAAAGGTGCCAGCTACAAAACCGTAGACAATACCTGGGATGATAAAGATCAGGAAAATCAATGGCACGATGGATTTCATGATTGGCGCGCCATAGCTGGTCAGCGAGCCATCCGTCGGGCTACGCAGCAGAGACGTTTCAGGCCATGCCAGCGCCGCAAGACCTGCCAGCCCCAGAAGCATCACCAGACCTGCCACTTTAAAACCACGGCTTTCCGCAGCGGTGTAGCTGCTCATATCTTCGTTATGTTGGTAATCGCCGTCGATCTCCAGTTTAGACACGCGTGGCTCAACAATACGTTCCGTCACCCACCAGCCAACCAGCGTAATCATCACTGTCGAACCGATACCGAAGAACAGGTTACACAATGTGTTGACGGTATAAGTTCCGTCCAACAACTGCGCGGCTGTTTGGGTAAAACCTTGCAGCAACGCATCGTTACCGGTTGGCACCATGTTGGCCGCAAAGCCCCCGGAAACCCCGGCAAATGCCGCCGCAATACCCGCTAACGGGTGGCGACCGGCAGACATAAATATAATCGCGCCCAATGGAATAACCAGCACATAGCCTGCATCTGCTGCAACGTGGCTGAACATCGCGACGAAGATAATCATTGGGGTTAACAGTTTCTTCGGCGTGACACGCAACATTTTTTTCAGGCCGGTATTAATAAAGCCTGAACTCTCTGCGACACCCACACCTAACATCGCCACCAGCACGATCCCCAGCGGAGCAAAGGTGGTAAACGTGGTCACCATTGAGGAAAGAGTGACGGTTAACGCCTGTGCCGAAAGCAGGTTATTAATTCTGACCGCTTCATTGGTCACAGGATTGACGACATCAAAATCAACGGTGGAAAGCACCGCCGACATCGCCATGACGACCAGTAAAAAATAGAAAAAGATTAATGCGGGTTCGGGTAATTTGTTCCCTGCTTTCTCAACAGCGTTGAGAAATCCTGTCATCAGACGACCTTCCGTGTTCCTTGTCGTTGTACTCATCACTACCTCGTCTTCCTGTTATATTCACCAAAGTGATTGCTTGCAGCAATTAATAACATTTTAGAATATTTCACTGCTAGTAACTTTACGTTACTAGTCAAAACGAGACATAGTAGAGTGATAGATATCATGCTTTTAAATGAAAATTGCCCTGTGAGTTTAATCAACACACAGGGCAATTAAGATATCGCTCAAAAGCGTCCAGTAAGAGCTTTATTCTGTTTGTGAAAGCGGTTCTTTTTTGAGACGCGGGTACTTTTTCAGCCAGCGGCCGCTGACCATTCGCCAGTAGAACAGCACGCCGCGCACGGTCCAGTCGAAGAACATCCCCATCCACACCCCGACCACGCCCATTCCCAGCACGATACCGAGCGTGTAGCCCGCCACCACGCGGCAACCCCACATGCTCGCCATTGAAACCCACATCGCAAAACGGGCATCGCGAGCGCCTTTCAGCCCGGCAGGTAAAACCCAGGACGCGGCCCAAATCGGCATAAAGGCGGCATTCAGCCAAATGAGGATTTTGACCACCTCTTTTACGTCATCTTCATGCGTGTAAAACGAGGCCATCAATCCGGCGAATGGTGCTGTTCCCCAGGCGATGATCGTCAGGCCCAGAGTGGATAGCCAGAACACATGGCGCAGTTGCCTTTCGGCCTGTCCAATTTGCCCTTTCCCCAGACGCTTGCCGACAATAATGGTCGATGCCGAACCCAGGGCGTTGCCGGGTAAGTTAATTAATGCCGCAATGGAGAACGCGATAAAGTTACCGGCAATCACATTGGTGCCCATACCGGCGACAAACATTTGCGTGAGTAATTTCCCGGCATTAAACAGCACCGACTCAATGCTCGCCGGAATACCAATCCCCAGCACTTCCCATAAAATGCCGACTTTGAGAGGCCGGAAATAACTTTTCAGCGAGATGCGCAGCGACGGCGCAAAACCCGCCACTAACACATAAACAAAAGCGAGCGCACCGATATAGCGCGAAATGGTTAAGCCCAGTCCTGCACCAAAAAATCCCAGCCCGTTCCAGCCCATCGCGCCGTAAATCAGGATGCTACTGATAATAATGTTGAGAATGTTCATCCCGCCGTTAATTAATAACGGGATTTTGGTATTCCCTGCCCCACGCAACGCGCCGCTGCTGATAAGCGCAATCGCCGCCGCCGGGTAACTCCACACCGTGGTTTGCAGGTAGGAAAGTGCCAGCGCCTTAACTTCTGGCGTTGCCGCTCCGGCGATAACGTTTACGACATGCTCACCCGCCAGGTGAATACCCGCTGCCAGACCGATGGCGATAATCGTCATTAATATCAGTGACTGACGTGCCGCATCACGCGCCCGTTTCGGGTCACGCTTGCCAAGACTGAAGGCAACCACCACCGTCGTGCCGAGATCGACTGCGGCGAAGAACGCCATGATCACCATGTTGAAGCTGTCGGCCAGCCCGACGCCTGCCATCGCCTCTTTTCCCAGCCAACTCACCAGGAAGGTGCTTAAAACCCCCATCAATAAAACGCAGGTGTTTTCCAGGAAGATAGGCACCGCAAGGGGTGTAATTTCGCGCCAGAACAGGACTCGATAGCTTTTTCGTTTGGCGTACCAGCGTGTTTTAGCCACGCGCTGGCGAAGTGCTGCTTGTAAGTTCAAGATTGACCTTGGGGGGAGAAGTGAAACCACATTTCAAATAATGATTTACAAATCGTTATCCTGCAAAGAGTTTTTTGTATATTCGTTGAAATCACGGTGGATGACGCTACGCTTATCCACCCTACAAAACCAAACCGCAGGTCGGATAAGCGCAGCGTCATCCGGCAAAATCTCAACCGTGACCACCCAAATACGCCTTGCGCACTTCCTCATTCCCCAACAACTCCTCGCCGCTGCCGCTCAACCTGATTTGCCCGTTTGCCATCACATATCCGCGGTCAGAAAGTTTCAGCGCGTGGTGCGCGTTTTGCTCCACCAGAAAAATCGTCATGCCGTTACGCGCTAATTCACGCAGCGTCTGGAAGATTTGTTTCACCACAATCGGTGCCAGGCCCAGGCTCGGTTCGTCTAAAAGTAATAATTTAGGGCGGCTCATCAGTGCGCGGGCAATCGCCAACATTTGCTGCTCGCCACCGGACATGGTCATCGCCCGCTGTTTGCGGCGCTCTTTCAAACGTGGGAACAGATCAAACATGGTTTGCAGATCCTGCGCGGCGTATCGATCCCCGATGGGAATCGTGCCCATCAGCAAGTTTTCTTCGACCGTCATATCCGGGAAAATGCGTCGCCCTTCCGGTGCTTGCGCAATGCCGCCGGACGCCACGAAGTGCGTCGATTTATGGCTGATGTCGTCGCCGCGAAACAGGATTTGCCCGCCACGTATGCGCGGCTGGCCAAAGATCGACATCAATAACGTCGATTTCCCGGCCCCGTTTGCGCCAATCAGCGCCACGGTTTCCCCTTCGTTAACCTGCAACGAAACCTGTTTTAACGCCTGAATCGCACCGTAATACACGTCCACATTGCGAAACTCCAGCATCGCCTCACTCATACACTGACCTCGTCTTCGTCGGTGCCCAGATAGGCGGCAATCACTTTCTCATCGTGTTGGATTTGCTCAGGTTTGCCCTCGGCAATCACATCCCCGTGGTCGAGCACGATAATGTGGTCGGAAATTTCCATCACCATGCCCATATCGTGTTCAATCAGTAAAACGGTGATGTCGTGATGGTCACGCAGGAAGCGGATAATTTTACTCAGCGTGCGCGTTTCCACCGGGTTCAGACCCGCCGCCGGTTCATCCAGGCAGATCATCTCCGGCGCGGTGCACATCGCCCTGGCAATTTCGAGCCGTCGCTGTTGCCCGTATGACATCTCACCCGCCAGGCGATTGGCGCAATCCACCAGCTCAACCACTTCAAGCCAGTAAAACGCGCGATCCAGCGCGCGGCTTTCGGCGCGGCGATAGGCGGGCGTGTTCAGCACCCCGGCGAGTAAATTGCGGTTCACCTGCATGTGCTGCGCCACCAATAGGTTTTCCACTACCGACATTTCGCGGAACAAACGGATATTCTGAAAGGTTCGCGCAAGCCCGGCGCGGTTCACCAGATGCGTGCCGCCGAACATTTTGTAGAACAGACGCGAGCCTAATTGCGCCGGGTTTATCCAGTCACCGGGCTGGAATTTCTGCCCGAGTATCTGAATCACATTGGTGGTTTTGTCGCGCGTATTGAATAAAATATTGCCGCCGGAGGCCTTGTAAAACCCCGTCAGACAGTTAAAAACCGTGGTTTTGCCCGCGCCGTTAGGGCCGATTAGCGCGGTAATCGAGCCACGTCGCACTTCAAGATTCACATCGTTTAGCGCCTTTATTCCGCCAAAATGCATCATTAAATGCTCGACGCTTAAAATCATTTCGCTCATGGCGCTACTCCCTTTCGCACCACATAGCCGCTGCGGTTGATACGAATCAGGCCGCGTGGCCGCCAGATCATCATCACCACCATTAACATGCCAAACAGCAGCACGCGATACTCTGCAAAACTGCGCAGCAATTCTGGCGTCACCGTCAGCACAAACGCCGCCAGCACCACGCCAATCGTCGAGCCCATTCCGCCGAGGACGACAATGGCGAGAATCAATGCCGATTCAAAGAAAGTAAACGATGTCGGGTTAACAAAGCCCTGATAAGTGGCGAAGAAAACGCCGGCAATCCCTGCGGTGGAAGCGCCGAGGGTGAAAGCAGAGAGCTTCACCAGCACGTGGTTCAGCCCCATAGATCGACAGGCAATTTCATCTTCACGCAGCGCTTCCCAGGCACGACCAATCGGCATGCGCGTCAGGCGGTGTTTGATGTACAGCACCAGCAACACCACCAGCACCAGAATGGCGTAGATAAAGATAAACTTCAGATTGGGGTTATAGGTGAGATGGAAGAATTCGTGGAACGGCACGCCACCTTCTTCTTTTGCGCGCCGCCCAAATTCCAGGCCAAATAGCGTGGGAGGCGGTGCGGAAATCCCGTTCGGGCCACCGGTAAACGTCAGCCAGTTATTGAGCACCAGGCGGATAATTTCCCCGAAGCCCAGGGTCACAATCGCCAGGTAATCGCCATGCATACGCAACACCGGGAAACCGAGCAGCGCGCCCGCCGCCGCCGCCATCAGTGCCGAAAGCGGCAGCATCGACCAGAAACCCAAACCGAGGTACTGGTAGCCGAGCGCCAGGCCATACGCGCCTATGGCATAAAATGCGACGTACCCTAAATCCAGCAATCCGGCGAGGCCAACGACGATATTTAGACCTAAACCGAGCAGAACATAGATCAGCCCGAGAATCGCCACTGTCAGCACATATTTGGTGGCGACAAACGGGAAGCAAACCGCCAGCACCAACACCAGCGGGATTATCCAGCGCAGACGACTTTTATAGTCCGGCGGGCGCACATACACACCTGAGTTATCAGTTTCAAAGCGGCTGAGAAAGCGGGTTCCCACTCCGGTTGTCAAGAAAGCGCTCAACAGAAAACGCCCGGCCATTACCGCCGCGACAATCATTACCAGGCGCTGGCCGTCGAAGTTAAAACTGTAACCATCCAGCACCACACCGACAATCGGGCCAAAAATGATTAACGCCACCAGGCCTGCGAAAACCGCGTCCAGCAAGCAACGCTTGAGGGAAAAACCTTCATGCAATACCGTTTCTGCTGTCATTTTTGCTCCCTCACACTTTGGCAACGATCGGGCGACCAAGCAGCCCTTGTGGCCGGAAAATGAGGATCACCACCAGCAACCCAAACGAGAAGACATCTTTATAATCAGAATTCACCATGCCGGAGAATTGCGCCTCGGCAATCCCCAGAATCAGGCCGCCTAACATCGCGCCGGGTAATGAGCCAATCCCCCCGAGCACCGCCGCAGTGAACGCTTTTATGCCGATGATAAACCCGGCGTAGAAATCGAAAGTGCCGTAGTTCATGGTGATTAACACGCCCGCCAGCCCAGCCATCGACGCGCCAATCACAAATACAATCGAGATAATTCGGTCGGTGTTAATCCCCAGAATCGAGGCCATTTTGCGGTCCTGTTGCACCGCGCGGCACATGCGCCCCAGACGTGTGTTGCCGATGATCCAGGTGAGCAACAGCATGCCGGCAAACGAGGCAATCAAAATAAACACTTTGGTGTAGGTGATTTGCACAAAACCTTCACCAATATGGAAGCGGAACACGCCATCAAGCATGGTAGGAATGCCCTGCTGACGCGGCCCCTGGCTGATTTGCGCGTAGTTTTGCAGGATGAGCGACATGCCGATTGCGGAAATCAGCGGCGCTAAACGTGTGGAGTTGCGCAGCGGTTTGTAGGCGATACGCTCAATCGTCCAGCCATATACGCCCGTCACCACAATGGTGAATACCAGCGTGCCGAGGATTAATAACGGGAACGAGTGAATGCCGAAGAACGACAGCAGCGCCAGGCCGATGGCGCACAGATATGCGGAGATCATATACACTTCGCCGTGCGCGAAGTTGATCATGCCAATAATGCCGTAAACCATGGTGTAGCCGATGGCTATCAACCCGTAAACGGACCCTAGCGTTAAGCCATTTATCAATTGTTGCAGGAAGAAGGCATCCATAGTTTGGCAGTCTCTTTTGGTGGCGGACAAACTTCTTTTGTAGGTCGGGTAAGCGCCGCGTCACCCGACACTTTCTCCTGCAATGACAGGCGTAAATGGTGGATGACGCTAACGCTTATCCCCCCTACAAATCCCGATATTATTGAACTTCTTTGTATTTACCCTGCGCATCCCACTGATAAACCACATAATCCGAGACTTTTAAGTCGCCCTTCTCATCCCAGGCTTTTTTACCCATCACGGTATCCACCGGATTGGCTTTTAACCAGGCGCTGGCTTTGGCGGAATCGGTGCCGCCTGTGGCTTTGAAGGCCGCAGCAATTGCCTGAACGGATGCGTAGGAATAGAGGGTGTAGCCTTCTGGCTCGAATTTGCTGGAGCGGAATTTATCGATAACGGCTTTGCCGTCCGGGATCAAACGCGGATCTTTCCCGAAGGTCATGTAGATACCGTTGGTATATTGTGGGCCGCCTGCGGCGGTGACCATCTCTTCGTTTACGATACAGTCACCGGAGAAGAATTTGGCCTGCACACCCTGCTCACGCATCTGGCGCACCAGCGGTCCGGCTTCCGGATGGCAACCCCCGAAGAACACCACGTCGGGTTTTTGCGCACTGATTTTAGTCACCAGCGCGTTAAAGTCTTTTTCGCCGCGCGACAAACCTTCATACATCACATCGTTGACGCCACGTTTGGCGAGCGCGGCTTTGGTCGCATCGGCCAGCCCCTGCCCGTAAGTGTCTTTATCGTGGATGATCACCACGCGTTTGGCTTTGAGCTTATCAATAATGAAATCGCTGGCGACCTTCCCTTGCTGGTCATCACGCCCGCACATGCGGAACATATCGTTCATCTTGCGCTCGGTGATAAGCGGGTTCGTTGACCCCGGGGTGATAGCGAGGATCCCGGCGTCGTTATACACCTCGGACGCAGGCATTGTAGAAGATGAACAGAAATGGCCGACCACGGCTTTCACTTTATCCTGATCCACTAATCGGTTAGCGACGGACACCGCCTGTTTCGGCTCACAAGCATCATCGCCCTGAACCAGTTTGATTTTTTCGCCGTTAATCCCGCCTGCGGCGTTGATATCTTCAGCGGCCTGCGTCGCGCCATGCCAGTATTGATCGCCATAAGTGGCATTCGGCCCGGTGAATGGCCCGGCAACACCAATCACAATATCGGCCTGGGCGGAGAATGCCGTCACCAGACAACCTGCCAACACAAGAGAAAGAGGACTTCTGATTAATTTCAGCGACATTTGTATGTTCCTTAGCAAAGAAGCAAAGAGGTTTATGCACAACGGTTTAAGACCATTCACAAGCAAAAACACGAACGAGTACAAATTGGACTATCCAGACAAAATCCTGTGATTTACGGCGGGGTTTCCTTACGGGGTATCCTTACGATTTTCACGGCCCTGAACATTAAGCAAAATGGTTGCCAACGTTGTTAACCGAATGTCATTGTTTCGACATATGTCAGTATAGAGTGCGGTTGAAAGCGGCCCGGTATGACAGATTGAAATTACAGCGGGGATCACATCTGCTTAACAATAAAGCAGAAAAGTTGAGAATTACGCCGCTTTGCACCAATAAAGAGCTTACTGATAATGTGGTTAGTCATGCTTAAGGAGGTGAGTTTGCGTGAAATGAGCAATGGATGATTAAGACCAAGACAATTCACCTTAATACTCAACAAGTTGACTATAAAAAGAGCAAACAAAATTCTTTTTCGCGAACCCTTTGACATGCCCCCTGCTTCTCGTTAATATGCGCCCCGTTACACAATTCCTCTGTAGTTCAGTCGGTAGAACGGCGGACTGTTAATCCGTATGTCACTGGTTCGAGTCCAGTCAGAGGAGCCAAATTCGAAAAGCCTGCTTAGGAAACTAAGCAGGCTTTTTTTGTGACTGATGATTGGGGCTAAAAGCCGAATAACCCAATTCGCCTGTCGGTTTAAAGTTCGCTATCATCCGCTTCCACTCTCCGTCCAGGCAGTCTGATGTCTACCATTATCGATAATTTTATTGCCCCGCCGTGCCATGAGCAGATTGAGACGCTCTATCAGGACGAACACCTGGTATTGATCAATAAACCTACCGGGTTACTCAGCCTCTCGGGGAAAAACCCGCAAAATCTCGATTCAGTGCATCATCGTCTGGTACAAGAATTCCCCGGCTGCACCCTGGTACATCGCCTGGATTTCGGGACTTCCGGGCTGATGGTGATTGCGCGCAATAAAGCTATCAACGCCGCTCTATGCCAACAATTCAGCCAGCGCGCAGTCACCAAAGTCTACAGCGCACTGCTCTGTGGGCATGTGAGCGACAACGACGGGGTGATAGACGCAGCAATTGCCAAAGATCCAGCGCTGTTCCCGCTCATGTCGATTTGCGCCATCAACGGCAAGCCTGCACGTTCTGGCTATCGGGTCGTTGAACGCTTTTACCATGAGCGGGAAGACGGGGCGTTACTGCCATTGACGCGGGTAGAACTTACCCCGGAAACCGGGCGTACTCATCAACTTCGCATTCACTGCCAGCAATTGGGCCACCCTATTTTGGGCTGCGACTTGTACGGCGGCCTTCTGTTGCCAGGAACTGAACACACCCCGCGGCTGATGCTGCACGCCAGTGAGCTGGATTTTGTTCACCCGGTTAGTGGTGAGTTGATTAAAGCGCGCCATGCGAGTCCGTTTTGAGTAAGGACTCTGTGTTTTAAGCAAGGTCTCCTTTTTGTGTTGGCTTTGTTTACGCTAAATGACCGAAACACTTAGATTTCCAGTGCTGCAAGGATTGCGGCTTCCATTTTCTCCGGGGTGGTGAACGGTGCGAAACGTTTGAGCGGTTTACCATCGCGTCCGACCAGGAACTTAGTGAAGTTCCACTTGATCCGTCTCCCCAGCACGCCGGGCAATTCGTTTTTCAGATAACGGAACACCGGGTGCGCAGCGGTTCCGTTGACCTCTACTTTCTCGAACATCGGGAAACTCACACCGTAGTTAATGTGACAGGTCTGCGCGATTTCGGCGCCGCCGCCGGGTTCCTGTTTACCGAACTGGTTGCAGGGAAAACCAAGCACCACCAAGCCATGGGTGGCGTACTTTTTGTAGAGTGCTTCAAGGCCAGCGTATTGTTTAGTGAAGCCGCAATGGCTGGCGGTATTCACGACCAGAACCACCTTACCTGCGTAGTCGTCAAAAGAGATAAGCTGGCCGCCCAGACTGGTGGCTGTAAGTTGATGAAAGGGGGTCATATCGGAATCCTCAAAGCAGAACCTGTTGCTGATTACGCGGCAGGTCTGGAATCGTAAGCAATACATCTTTGCAAAGTCGAACGAAAAGAACAACAAACAGGCGACCTTTGATGTGCTCCCCGCTGATCAATACACCATGATGTTAGTGGTGCGCGTTTTGGCACGAAACCAAACATCGTGTCATCATCTGACTGCGATGTGGGTGAAGCTGAAGTGGAATACTAAATCTGGTCAAATGAACAACTAATATGCCGTTACTCCATACTTATTTGCCGATAGGCAAACACCTGTAGATTGCGCAACTTACATTTATTATCTGATATATTAAATGTTTTCCCCCTTCCCTTCTGTATAAGGATGCGCTACTCACAAAAATGCGTTCACTACCAAAATAGTTTGGTTCTATAGGCTTGCATAATTCATAATAAAACTTAGACTAACATCGGATATATAATTTATAATCAAAGGTTAAAAAATGGAAAAAACAACCCTGGAATATACACCTGTTGACTTGTCTCGTTGGGCAAGGAAGGAGCATTTTGAGGTATTCCAGTCATTTGCTCAAAGTACAATTAACCAAACTGTCCTGATAGATATTACCGAACTGCTAAAACATATAAGGGAAGCCGGCTGGAAATTTTACCCTACTATTATTTTCCTCCTTTCTAAAATCGTAAACAGTCATGCGGAGTTCCGTATGGCTATAAAGAATAATGAGTTAGTTATATGGAATGAAATTCATCCAAGCTATACCATTTTCCATAATGAAACGGAGACCTTTTCATCATTATGGAGTCACTACGATGGCAATATTCAGCACTTCCAGGACGTTTATTCAGAAGACGTTGCACGTTATGGTAATAACCTTTCTTATTGGCCTAAGGGGGAGTCGCGGGAAAATATCTTTTTCGTATCGGCTATTCCTTGGGTAAGTTTCACCAGTTTTAATATTAATGTTGCTAACATGCAGAACTTTTTTGCCCCCATGTTCACTCTTGGAAAATACTACAAACAAGATGGAAAAGTACTGTTGCCTCTCGCTGTTCAGGTACATCATTCCGTGTGCGATGGGTTCCATGTAGCAAGACTGATCAATGAGTTACAAGAGATGAGTGATGGCATCAAGCACCTTTGAGAGGAACTCAATGCTTGATGCGCCAGAAGTATTGAAGACCTCCATTTAACCGTATCTGATTTTCCCATCTACATAAGGCTGAGGTTTACCAAACAGATAGCCTTGTATGAAATCACAGCCCAGCAACTGAAGGCTTTCCAGTTGCTCCTGTGTTTCAACACCTTCCGCAACGGACTTCATATTGAGGGATTTCGCCATGCCGATGATGAGCCGGATAATATTAAGGGCGTCTTCCTGTGTCGATATTGAATGCACAAAGGATTTGTCTATTTTGATTTTATCGCAGGCAAGCCTGCTGAGGCGCGAAAGAGAAGAATAACCGGTACCAAAATCATCGAGGGAGATTTTCACCCCCAGAGCCCGTAGCCTGTTAAGCGTATTCATCGGCGTATTGCTCTCAGTAAAGAGAGAGGATTCTGTCACTTCCAGTTCAAGACGCTCAGCGGGAAGTCCTGTTTCGTTCAGAATGGACAACACCATTCCGGCAAAGGTTTTACTGCTTAGCTGGACAGGAGAGACATTGACTGAAATTTTAGTCGGAATCACCCAGGAAGCGGCTTCCCGGCAGGCCATTTCAAGCACCAATTTCCCCATCTCGTTAATCATTCCTGTTTTTTCAGCCACAGGAATAAAGCTGTCCGGCGACAGGAGCCCCTTCTGAGGATGAATCCATCGAATAAGGGCTTCATAACTGTAAATTTCCTGGCTGAAAGAATCGACAATTGGCTGATAGTAAACCACGAATTCTTTATTCACTAACGCCAGTGCCATATCATGCTCAAGGGTTCGGCTTTCTTGCAGCTTATCTAACATCCATTGCCGGAAGACTTTTATCTTACCAGCGCCTTCCTTTTTGGCTTCATAAAGGGCCAGATCGGCAAATTTATAAAGATAGTCGGAGCGGCGTTCAGTGTCTGAGACGACAATACCGACACTGGTGGTTATATTGATAATCGTATTATTAATAGTGTAGGGCTGGCTGATTATATTGCATATTTTTTGGGCTTGTGAAACGGCACTGCTCTCCGTCAGGCCACTGGAGAGAAACGCAAACTCATCCCCGCCTAAACGATAAAGCGTATCGGAAGTCAGGCCCATTGAAATAAGACGGTGTGATATCTGGCGTAATAACATATCACCGACATCATGACCATACGTATCATTGACCTCCTTGAATCGATCTAAATCAAACAACATCACATTCACAGAATTATTGCTTTTTACTGCGTTCTCGATGGTTTCATTTAAATTCCCCCAGAAAAAATGGCGGTTATTCATCTCTGTCAAAGAGTCATGGTAGACGTCATACTCCAACTTTGTATTCTGGATTTGCAATTTTTCTTTAGATTCCTGCAGCGCTTCAGCAAGACTCTTTACCTGAAGATGCGCCTTCAGAATATTTCTGTTTTGATAAAATATCAGCACGCCGAGTATTGCACTCATTATTATCAACAATACAGACGTCGCTGAGTAAATATAGTACAGGGTTTTAATTTTGAGGTTGGCGTCATTAATTGAATTAATGTCTTTGTCTAAAGCGCCGGACGACAGACGAGCTAGTTGTGGGTCAAGCGTCTGCATTCTTTTCAGATATGCCTGGAGTTCTGAGCGGTTCATTTTCTCAAGATGAATATCCAGATACTCAAGTGTCTTTTCAAGCTGTAGAGCCAGTGCATGATGGGCTTTATTACTTTCTATATAATCCCTCAGATCACCTTCTTTCATTAAATCACTCTGGCTGAGCATAATGTCGAGACGCATGCGCACATCATCAAGCGTCATCGTTTCATCGATAGTGTAAAGACCAAGTAACGACTCGAACCGGTAATACTCTGATACCATCTGTGCAGCAGACCACGAAGCGGCGTAGTGAGTCAGTTTCTGTAACTCTTGTTGCCTTTCATGCACAAGGAAAGAGATATACCCGGTAGATATAAAAAGGAAACAAATGATGCCAGCCAGAATTCTGTTCATGTTGGTCTTCAGACCCCTTACTCAATATTCATTCTGCTGACCTGCCAGGCTGACCTTGAATAATAAATCTGATTATTCAGCTCAGGCAGGCTGTCATAGGGGTAAACAACAAACAGCGGGCCTTTATCACGGATACGCATATATTCTCCGTTGATTTTTAAAGCAAGGATAACGTTGTATTTCTTAAAATCATTGAGGGGGATTTCAGTGGTGTAGTCATTGAGCGCAGTGACCTTTACAACAGAACCTTTCGCCCCGACATAATCCATGAGCTTTTGCAGTGGAATACCCGTAAATGTTGTACGGCCATCATACCAGGGAGAAGTGGTCTGAAAGCTGACCATCCCCAGTTTCTCAAGGCTGGCGAGATCAAAAACGGCTTTTCCACCTTCATTTGTATTTTCGATATTACCAGAGAGCGTTAAAAGGATTTTACCGGCAGGTCTGGAAAATTCACCCGCCCAGACCTGTGTGGAGAGCGCAAAGCTTAACAGCATGACAATTAACCGCATTCTGACCTCGTATATCAACCGGATGTTAAAGAATTATAATTTAGTTACTGTGCTATTTATATATGCTCCGGATCTATTGTTGATGCAATCATCTCGCTAATATTTTAATTCATTAAAATCAAGTGGTTAAAAAACACTTTATTTTTATATTGATTAAAAAAATCGATACTGTTATTTGACATACACATAAAAAGCGCTTCATCTGTACAAAAAAAAACCAACTGTTTACACGACTAAAATAAACACACAGCAATATAAAGGTTTATTTATTTATGAGCCGGCGTGAATTTCTCTAAAGCAATTGTCAGCTACTGGTACATAGAGGAGTTCGAAGCGAAGCAATGATCCAAAAGTGCCTGGAAAGACCATCGTTTTTTCATACTGAAGTGGCCGACAAAAATTGGCCACGACATGAGAGCATTTCTAGAACCATTGAGGAAACACGATCAATGGGGAGAAGATCACAGCGTGCTTACCTTGATTAAGCGCAGCCAAACCGATAAGACATCGGGGATCATCTGGGGAAATTAGCAAGGTTAGTTTTATTAATGATTTATTGGGAGAACTTACAATTCAAAGGAGGGAGTAATCTTAAAAGCCCTGACCATTGCAGCCAGGGCTTTTAAGGTGCTACAGACTTCAGATTTAACATTAATGGACTTAATAAAATGATACTGCTATTTATACTGCTTTCAAATGTACCCGTTTACTACAGATAATATTGGGCATTAATACTAAAAATCCTCCCTTTATTTATCTCGTCATACACCTGCCTGCGCTTTCAGAACCTAAGCGTGGCAACTTAAACAAGCACATCACCCATCGCGACATATACTCTTTGATGCGTTGCCCGTTGCTAATACGGTTACCATTAACAAACGAAACCGTTAGCATCAACAAAAAAACAAGGCCTTACATCGTCGCGCTAACACTACCATTTTGCGAACCAGCACAATCACTACAAGGCCTGAAAGCAACTACATCCCAAACAACAAACTTCGTGGCCTGTAAAGCAAAATGGCTTTCCCAGAACTTCTTTCTATTCACTAACTTACTAACCACTTTCATTGTGCTGCTGAGTACTAATTTACTCATTTGAGATTTAAGGTCAATACTGTTTTTTAAAACATGTTTTTATTTACAGCGACAATGATATATCCCGCTACTCATTGTACCGACCTACTAGCAAAGTCCGCTCCTGGCACATAAGGGACAGTCAAAACCAGCCGAATCTAGTGCCTTTTTTGCGTAGTGCGGCGATGATATCGGCTGGATGCCAGTCATTTTGGAAAGGAAGAAAAGTGGGGCTACGGGGTAAAGTCATAAATAATCTCCGAAGATAATCACTACAAATAACCCTATAAAACGTAAAGTTTTGCATATCCTTTTGACCCTCCCCTTACAGGAAGGTTTAGAGTTTGCCGTAGCTTAACTCTCTCTTTAGAAAGGAATCATTGATGAAACGAAATATACTGTTCGCATTGCTGGCACTGAGCATCAGTGGCTCTGCAATCGCCGCTCAATCTGATGCAGAATTTCTCGCAGCACACGGTTTAGCCGGTAAAACGACCGAGCAAATGGTGGAGGCGATCGACGGATCTACGCAGGCGCGTCCACTGCCTTATAACGCAGGTATCACCAGCACCGAGTTGAAATTATCCGATGGCACGCAGCAGTTCAGCTACCCGTTGGGCGATAAGTTTTATCTGTCATTCGCACCGTATCTGACGCAAACCCACCCGTGCTTTAACCACAGCCTGTCGGGCTGTCGTGGAGAGTTGGCGAATACGCCATTTGAGGTAAAAGTGACGGATAAAAGCGGCAAAATACTGGTGCAAAAAAGCATGACCAGCCACGCCAACGGGTTTGTCGGCGTGTGGCTACCTCGTGATATCGAAGGCACAATTGAAGTGAACTATCAGGGCAAAACGGCCAGCGCGCCCATTGCGACACATCAAGACAGCCAGACCTGTTTAACCACGCTGCCATTGCAGAGTTAAGCGTTTTAATATCGAGTGAATGTCGGGTGGCGCTAACGCTTACCCGACCTTTCCCCCTACCGCGTCGACCAAAACGCCTGCTGCATCGCCTTCGTCTCTTCGATGATTTCCGGCACCGGGCCGATCAACTCCACCGGTTTCTGGCAATGCTCAAAAACATATTTCGACGACACGCTCATCGTCGGGTTTTCTTCGTGGCTGCCTGTCGCCTCCAGCAATTGGCTTTCGTACATGCCGAAAACCACCCGCCCGATGTTCGCCCAGTACGCGGTTCCCGCGCACATACAACATGGCTCGACGGCGGTATACAGCGTGCACTGCCACAAATATTCGGCGGTGTAATTGGTGGCGGCGACTCGCGCAAGCGTCGATTCCGCATGGTTTACGGTGTCGATATTGCACTGCTCGAGCAGCACAGTTTCGTTATCCGGCGCGACTAACAGCGCGCCAAACGGATGATGTCCGAGGGCAATCGCTCGCTGCGCCACGGCATTAGAGCGGCGCAGGTGGCGTAAAATTTGTTCTTTGTTCGGCCCAGGCCCACGTTTTACTGACATGTTTTTCCATCCTTATTTTGCATCAAGGCTCCACGGGAACAGGCGTTTTTGCAACCAGCTCACCAGGCCATAAAGGGTCAAACTACACACCACCAGCAGGAACAGACTGGCGAAGGCCAGGGGGATTTTGAATGATGAGGTGCTGAACAAAATCAAATAACCCAGCCCCTGATCGGCGGCGACAAACTCCGCGACTACCGCCCCGATGATCGAAAGCGTAATTGCGACTTTCAGCGCACTGAAAATATACGGCACCGCATAAGGCATGCGGATTTGCCAGTATTCGCGGTTGCGTGGCGCACGCAGGGTTTTCGAGAGTTCGAGCAACTCAGCAGGCACTGACGTCATACCCGTGGCGGTGGAAATCACCAGTGGGAAAAAGGAAATCAGCGTGGTGATCACCACCCGTGGCAACATACCTGAACCGAGTGTGACGACAATAATGGGCGCAATTGCCACAACCGGCGTGGACTGAATCACAATCAGCCACGGTAACACCAGCCGGGCGAGCAATTTAGAGCTGACAATAGCAATGGCAAGCGGCAGCGCAATCACAATCGCCAGCAGGAAACCGCTTAACGCCACGCTTAACGTCGCCAGAATATGCGTCAACCAACGCCCGGCATCCAGCGTGCTGACAGAAGCAAAAATGGCCGACGGCGACGGCAGGATAAACACCGGAATGGCGAATAATTTACACGCTCCCTCCCAAATCAAAATCGCCACCACCAGCGCCAGCAGCGCGATGTACTTTTCCAGAAACGCTCTCATACAGGCTCCTTGCGACGGCTAAATACTTTGTGGCGGATCTGCGCCGTTAACTCGTGGAACAGCGGATGGTTCAGCGTCTCTTCATTTCTTGGGCGTACCAGCGGCACATCAATAATTTCACTGACCCGACCGGGGCGCGCACTCATCACCACAATCCGGTCGGAAAGCAGCAGCGCCTCCTGAATCGAGTGCGTAACGAACAGCACCGTTTTCGGGCGTTCGTTCCAGATGCGCATTAATTCAAAGCTCATTTCATCACGCGTCAGGGAATCGAGAGCGGAAAACGGCTCATCCATCAGTAAAATATCCGGGTCATGCAGCAGCGAACGAGCGATGGAAACGCGTTGTTGCATGCCGCCTGACAGCTCCGCCGGGCGTTTGCCTGCAAAGTGCGTCAGGCCGGTCATTTCCAGCAGTTCATGCCCACGCGCAATATCTTTGGCATCGACGCGACCATATTTGTGCTTCATCGGAAAGGTGATGTTATCGAGCACGTTAAGCCACGGCAGCAGCGTCGGTTTCTGGAACACAAAACCCATTTCGTCACGCGGTTCGGTCACAGGCTTGCCATAAACAGAAATCACGCCGCTGCTTGGTTTGAGCAGCCCGGCAATCAAACGCAAGATGGTCGATTTCCCGCAGCCTGACGGGCCAATAAACGAGACAAATTCATGGCGGCGCAGCGTCAGATTCACTTTATCGAGCGCGGTAACCTGAGTGCCATCGGCGGATATAAACGTTTGATTAACATCACTCAACTCTATAACAGGCTGCATGGCATTCCCTTACTTAGCGAGATATCGACGGTCAACCAGCGTTTCCGGGTTCACTTTATCCAGCGGATATTTCATTGATTTTGCGACCCACTCCCAGGTGTGTTTTAACAGCACCGGATCGAATTGGCCCAGCCCATCCTTCTGACTGATTTCATTATTAATCAGCGGTTTTGTGACATTGAAATCGGCTTCCAGCATCGCGACGTCAGCTTCTGGCACCATGGCTTTTTGGTCCGCCGCGGCTTTATCCGGGTGCGCGAGGCTAAACTCGATAGACTTTTTCGCCGCCCGCAGGAAGCGCGCCACCACATCGGGCTTCTCATTAATTAATTTATCTGAAGCGAAAAACGACAGGCCATAACCATCGAGGCCGTAATCGGTCCACGCCAGTTCAAACGGTTTTTTTCCGACCTGAGTCAGCGTGGCTTCAATACTCGGGCGGTTGGTTGACCACACCACCACGCCGTCAACGCGCCCCTGCGCCAGCATCGGCACCAGCGTGCCAGGATCGGCTTTGATCTGTTTTACGCTGTCAGGATCAACGCCGTTGTTTTGCAGCATGATGGGCAATAGCGCGTTCGAGGCTGAGAACGTCGGGATACCCAACGTTTTGCCTTTCAGGCTTTTCATGTCAGTCACGCCGCTACCCTGCCAGGAGTAAATCGCATCAGGCTGTTTTGAGTAGATGCTCATAATGGCTTTCACTGGAATACCGCCTTCGGCCTGCGCCATCATTAATGACGCAATCCCGCCAGTGCCGATATCCGCCGCACCCGAAGCGATTTTGGTCAGCGTGTCGCTGCTGCCCCGCCCCGGTAAAATGGTCACATCCAGCCCTTCTTCGGCGTAAAACCCTTCCTGAACACCCACAAAAACGAACGCTTTATCGCCGCCGTTGGGCATCCAGTCGAGCTGCAATTTGAGCTTATCCAGCGCGCTCGCATGCGCACTTACCAGTGCCAGGGCTACTGCGGTCGTCAGTCGTAAAATACGCATGCTTATCTCCTTAAAGGCTAATGTGAAACGTTTGTCACAACAGTTAGAAACTTTTGTTTCAAACATACGAGCGGCAGGGTCAAAAGTTAAAATAGGAAAATCTTATAACCTGCTAAAAAGCAGGCGTTTACGCAAGTAATGGGGTCTGTGTTCTTTATTCTCAGGCGCGACGGGTATACCGTGTTGGGCATCAGATACATCTCAACCGGAATACCCGGTTCATAGAATGAGGATTCACTATGAAAGCAGTCGTACTTGAACAAGTTGAAGGCCAGACTCAGGCGGAAGTAAAACAAATTGCCGTTCCGGCTGAAGAGTTGGGAAATGTGCTGGTCAACGTTGAATGGTCAAGTCTGAACTATAAAGATGCGCTGGCGATCACCGGCAAAGGCAAAATCATCCGCAACTTCCCGATGGTGCCGGGGATTGATTTCGCAGGCCGCGTGGCGAGTAGCGATGATGCTAATTTCAGCGCAGGTCAGGAAGTCGTATTGACCGGCTGGGGCGTGGGCGAAAATCATTGGGGCGGCCTGGCAGAACAAGCACGCGTGAAATCCGAATGGCTGGTGCCACTGCCTGCGGGCTTAACCGCACGCAAAGCAATGATTGTCGGTACAGCAGGCTTCACCGCCATGTTGTGCGTGATGGCACTGGAAGAAGCAGGCGTAACCCCTGCAAGTGGCGAAGTGGTGGTAACGGGCGCCAGCGGCGGCGTGGGCAGCACCGCCATCGCCTTGCTCCATGCTTTGGGTTATCAAGTGGTGGCGGTTTCTGGTCGTGAATCCACTCACGACTATCTGCGCCAGTTAGGTGCCAGCCGCATTCTGCCGCGCAGTGAATTTGCTGAAACTCGCCCGCTGGAAAAACAAGTGTGGGCCGGTGCGGTAGATACCGTCGGCGGTAATGTGCTGGCGAAACTGCTGGCGCAGATGAACTATTCCGGTTGTGTTGCGGCCTGTGGTCTGGCAGGTGGTTTCTCGCTGCCAACAACTGTGATGCCATTTATTCTGCGTAACGTGCGCCTGCAAGGTGTGGATTCGGTGAGTGCGCCAATTGAGCGCCGTATTGCCGCGTGGGAGCGTCTGGCCAAATTGCTGCCGGAGGGTTTCTATGAAACGGCGACGACGGAGATCGGGCTTGAGCAGGCACCGAAATTTGCCGATGACATTATGAACAATGCGGTTCAGGGGCGGACGCTGGTAAAAGTTAGCTAATTTTTTAGGGATCGAAGTTTTCCATTCACCCGAGGGGGAATGCCTATGGCGGAACGGTGATTTTCCGTTCACCTGAACGTTCTTCGATCCCTCATATTTCGGCTAACGGTGAACGTGCCAAGGAGAGAACGCCCTCTCCTTGGCAATCCTGGCGCCGGTGATTAAATTGCCTCCGTTTTGACCGGAAGGCCGGGTCGAGCCGCCAGGAACGGCGAGAGGTTGTGATCGACAAACGCCGATCTCAGGGCGTAATTGTTGCAGCTAGTTTGGACTCGGACAGCGCGGAAAAACCGGAGCGTACACGTAGTACGTGAGGATTTTGAGCACTGCCCGGGTTCAAAATAGCAAATAAAATAGCCCGATCAATTTGAACTCACCCCGGCAACACAATATTGCTGTCTGCCAGCGACCCCATCTCGTTATGCATCGCGCACGCCGCATCCACTAAATGCATCGCCAGCGCGGCACCGCTGCCCTCGCCCAGACGCATGCCCATCTGCAAATACGGCTCCAGCCCTAACTTGCTCATCGCAATCACCGCACCTTTCTCCGCCGATAAATGCGAAGGAATCAGATATTCACGCACGCCCGGTGCAATCTGGCATGCCGCGAGTGCTGAGGCATACGAGAGGAAACCATCGAGAACAACAGGCAGCCCCGCCGCCGCCGCACCCAGCATCACGCCCGTCATGCCAACGAGATCAAAACCACCCACTTTCGCCAGCACATCAATACCGTCTGCGGCATCTGGCTGATTTGTTTCAATCGCCTGGCGTACCACAGCGATTTTGTGGTGCAGTTTGTCACTCGGGAAATTCGCGCCCATGCCTACGACATCATCGGGCGAGCTATCGGTTAACACGCTGACCATCGCCGCCGCAGGTGTGGTGTTCGCCATACCCAGTTCGCCTACGCCAAACAGCGTGACGCCTTCTGCGGCCTTAGCCATGGTCAATTGCATGGTTGCCAGCAGCAAGTCTTCGGCTTGCTCACGACTCATCGCCGGGCCTTGGGCGATGTTGCCGCTGCCGCGTGCCACTTTCATATCCAGCACGCCAGGCAGAGCATCGCTGTCGATACCGACATCGACCACATGAATATCCGCCCCCACGGTCGCGCCTAAAACGCATACGCCTGTGTTATGGCGAGTCATGTTCATCGCCTGAATAGCGGTCACAATTTGCGGGGAAATCGCCACGCCTTCAGCATATACGCCGTGGTCGGCGCACATCACGAAGATTGATTTGCGTTTTGTGTTCAGGCCGTTTTTCATGCCTGGCATTCCTGCCAGTTGCACTGCTAATACCTCCAGTCGCCCAAGGCTACCGAAAGGCTTTAACAGGCCATCAATGTGCTGTTGTGCACGAGCCATTGCATCGCTATCAAGCGGGGAAATCATTGCCAAAAGGGAGTTTAGTGTTTGCATTTTATTCTCTTTAGAGCCTTACAAAATGGTGGATGACGCTGCGCTTATCCACCCTACCAAAGCTCATTTCGTAGGTCGGAAAAGCGCAGCGTCATCCGGCAAATCAACGCAGCAGTGCCAACAAAAACACCAGCTCGCCTAATTCAATCGCGGCCCCCAGCGTGTCGCCGGTTTGCCCGCCAAGCGTGCGCTTCAACATCAGGCCGAGGCCATACATCGCTAGTATTGTGATAGCCAGCGCCAGCAGCCCGGAAGTCGGCAACAGAACCGTGCACAACACCGCACCGCCAACCAGCGTCAGCAGCGCCTGTGTGCCCGTCACTTTGCCGATAAACAGATTGCCCAGTCCTTTTTCACGCGCATACTTGTGGTTGTACATCAGCAGCACACAGGCACTGCGCCCGGCAACGGAAGCCGCCGCTAACACCGCCAGCATGTTGCCATCGCGTAGGGCCAGCTCGCTGACCACCAGTACTTTGGTCACAATCACAAAGATCAGCGCCAGCCCGCCATGAGTGCCAAGACGGCTATCGCGCATGATTTCCAGCATGCGGTCTCGAGTACGCGCCGAGAAAATTCCATCGCAAGTATCAGCCAGGCCATCAAGATGGAAACCACCGGTCAATAATGCGAGAGCCAGCACGTAACCCATTGCGGCCAAAGGTAAACCCGCCCACGGTTGCAACAGCGTAAACACCACGCCAGCAATTGCACCAAGCAGCAGACCGACAAAGGGGAACGTCACAATGCCGCGCACATATTGGTGAGTTTCGATGCCATCGGCCCAACGCGCACGCACCGGAATGCGGCTCATAAACTGCAAAGTGGCGAAAAACAGGCGAACTATCATTTAATTTTCACTCCAATCCCTGAAACGACCAGCCAGACTTCATCGGCACGTTGCGCCAGACGTTGATTTACGCGCCCGGCAATATCACGGAAATGCCGCGCCAGGCGGTTTTCCGGCACAATCCCCATCCCGACTTCGTTCGTCACCAGAATCACTTCTGCCGGGCTGGCTTCGCAGGCGGCGAGCAAAATGTCGATCTGCTGATTCACCACCTGCTCCATCGTTTCAAAATCCCAGTCGTCCTCGGGTGTTGCGCCCGCCGCGTCATACATCACGTTGGTAATCAGCGTGGTGATGCACTCCAGCAGCACGGCTTCATGCGCCGAGTTATGCTCGTTAATCACGAGGTTTAAATCACGATATTGTTCAACGGTGCGCCAGTGCGCCGGGCGGCTGTCGCGATGATGCTGGATGCGTTGTTCCATTTCACTGTCGAAGATTTTCGAGGTGGCGATGTACAGCACACGCGCAAAATTTGCCGCCAGTTGTTCCGCGTGGCGGCTTTTTCCGCTGCGTGCACCGCCGGTAACGAGTTTCATACAGCTTGCTCCTGATGCTCGCGCATAATCTGGTAAATCTTTTCGATATCAATATGTTCACGCATGGCATCGGCCAGAATATTAAACTGGGTTTCTTTATGCTGTTGGTAATCGAAGACATCACCTTGCCAGGCATTCAGCCCTTTGCGCAGACGCAGGCTGTCGAGCAGGCTGCGGGTAAACTCGCCGCTATCAAACACGCCATGCAGATACGTGCCCAGCACGCGTCCATCGTCGCTGATTGCGCCATCAAGATTATGATAAGGCTGAGTATTGCACTCCGTGAAGGTGGCAAAGGGTGCGGTATTTTCGCCGCGCTGTGTTTCGCCCATATGGATTTCGTAGCCCTGCAGTGTCAAACCTGCGCTGGCAGCAAACACGCCCGGTAAATCGGCCTGAACCTGCCCGGCAACGCGGGTGGTGGTTTTTTCACTGGCAAAACGCGTGACGACATCGAGCAGCCCGATGCCTGCCATCTCGCCAAGCCCGGATTCCACGGCGTCGTAAATGTGTTGCCCGAGCATCTGATAACCGCCGCAAATCCCCAGCACCGCGCCGTTGTTGTGGTGATGCGAGAGCAGGGCCTGTTCGAGGCCGTTTTCACGCAGCCAGCGCAGATCGCCGAGCGTGTTTTTGCTGCCCGGTACAATCACCAGATCGCTGTTTAGTAGTTCATCTGGCCTGGCTACATAACGCAGGCGCACATCCGGCTGTGCAGCCAACGCGTTAAAGTCAGTGAAGTTCGACATATACGGCAGTTGCAGCACCGCGATATCCAGGTCTTTTTCCGTCACCGCGTCATATTTGCCGCGTTCCAGCACTACACTATCTTCATCTTCGAGATCGACATTCAGCCACGGCATCACGCCTAAAACCGGCACGCCAGTTAGCGCTTCAATCTGTTCAATGCCGGAATAGAGCAACGCCACATCGCCGCGAAATTTATTGATAATCACACCTTTGACGCGCCACTTTTCATGTTCCAGCAGCAGCGCGATGGTGCCGTAAATCGCCGCAAACACGCCGCCACGGTCAATATCTGCCACCAGAATCACCGGGCATTCCGCCAGTTCCGCCATACCCATGTTGACGATATCGCGGTCGCGTAAATTGATTTCCGCCGGGCTGCCCGCCCCTTCAAGCACCAACACGTCGTGTTCTGCCGCCAGGCTTTGATAGACTTCGCGGATTTGCGATTTGAGCTGCGGTTTGTAGTTGTGATAGGTCACGGCGTCCATGTTAGTGGCGACTTTGCCCATCAACACCACCTGCGCTTTGCAATCGCTGGTCGGCTTGAGCAACACCGGATTCATGCGCACATCGGGGGCAATACCTGCCGCTTCGGCCTGGAATATCTGCGCCCTGCCCATCTCTTTGCCATCGGGTGTGATGCCCGAATTGAGCGCCATATTTTGCGATTTAAACGGTGCCGTACGATGGCCATCCTGAGCGAAAATGCGGCAAAAACCGGCCACCAGCATACTTTTGCCCACGTCCGAGGCGGTGCCCTGCACCATGATTGCGAGGCTCATCATGCTTCCTTTGCAACGCGCAAGGCGTTGAATAATTGAGTTTCTGTCTTGCACAGCGGGAAGCCAAGTTCGCTGTGTAATTTGACCAGCCACGGCTGGACTAAACCGGCTTTGCGTAACATTTCAGCCTGGCTAAACACTTCGCCTGGCTCACCCTGGGCGATGATTTTACCGCCGTTCATCACGTACACGCCGCCGCAGACTTCATAAATCAAGTCGATGTCATGGCTTGAGATGACTACATGCTTTCCCTGCGCGGCGATTCGGGCGATGATCTCGATCATCTGCTGGCGACCGCTTGGGTCCAGCCCGGCGGTCGGTTCGTCGAGCAGTAAGTAGTCAGCTTCCATCACCAGCGCCCCGGCAATCGCCACGCGTTTCTTCTGCCCGTGGCTTAAATATTGAATCGGTTTGTGGCGAAAAGACTGCGCGTCGACCAGCTGAATGGCACGCTCTACGCGACGGGAAATTTCACTTTCATCGACGCCAAGATTGCGCAGGCTAAACGCGATATCGCTATCGATATCGGTATAAAAGATTTGCTGTTCCGGGTCCTGAAACACGGTAGTGACGCGCTGGCGATGCTCGATTAGCCCGGCTTTACTGTAATTTAAAGGTTTGCCCTGCCACAACACCGCCCCCTGCTGCGGGCGCAAAACGCCATTGAGGTTCATAAACAAGGTGGATTTACCGCAGCCGTTTTCGCCAACAATCCCCGTCACCGCGAACGCGCCAAAGTCGAAAGTCAGATCGTGCAGAACGGGTTCATCTTGATAGTGAAAAGATAAATTATGGGTTGCGAGCATCGGTGCGGTTCTCACAGGTGGAAATCACCCTGGTAAAGTTTGACATCCAGCGTCGTGACCATTTGCTGGTAGCGCAGCAGCACGCGTGAAAACAGCATGCTGATTAACATGGCAAGCGATCGGTATCCGCCGGGCAAGGTACGATAACCGAAACGCAAAGACTGAGCACGGTGAATGGCCTGCGCTTCGTCTAACAGGATAAAAATAAAACGCCAGGTGAGCAGGATTTGCTCAGTGAGCAGGCGCGGAACCCGTAAGCGTTGCAGCAGGATGATCAATTGCGGAAACGGCAGATTCAACACCAGCCAGTAAGTGGCGGCGAGCGCGGCAAGGCTGCGCCAGAACGTCTGGTTTGCGACCCCAATTCCTTGCGTATCAATGCCGATATGCAAGGTGCCAAGCGGCACGCTCCATAAAAGCGCCTGCGCATGATGTGAAGCGCTGAAAATAATCGTCACCACACCGAACAGCAAAAAGCCCAGAGGCACCGCGAGCCAACGCAAATATCGCACTGGCCCGACGCGCAGCAGCCAACAGGTGAAAATCGCAATCACCAGCAGTAAAACCGCCTGGCCGACCGGCGGGAGCGCAAACGCCAGCACCATCATCAGCAGATACAGCGCAAATTTACGCAACGGCGAGACGCGGCACCAGCGGCTTTGATAGCTGAGTTTATCAATCCCCAGCATGGTCTTCGCGGCGGCCCCGGTAATAACCCAGAATGTAGAAAATCACCGCCGTACCGATTGAACCTTGCAGAGTAAACAGCAGGCTTTCTATTTCGCTACTGGCCGGTTCATACAGCGGCTGGAACCACGGTTTGTAGTGCGGTGCGACGACTAAAATCTGGCCTTCAGCCTGGTCGTCAGAGCCACCGTATTCGCCGCCATGAGAGATAAAGAACGGCGCAATCATTAATCCCACCACCAGGGCGAGCAAAATCAGGGTCTTTTTCATGTTATTGGCTCCGGGCTGGAAGCAGTTGTCGTTTGGTCAACTGGTCGTAAATCATGACCGTGAGCAAACCTTCGGCAATGGCAATCGGGATTTGCGTCAGGCAGAAGATGCCCATGAATTTCGTTGAGGAACCGGTAATGCCAAAGTGCGGGTCGGGGAATGCTACACCAAGCTGAATGGAGGTCACAAAGTAGGTGGTTAAGTCAGCAATCATCGCGCACAAGAAGACGCTCACATCGCGACGGAACCCGGCTTTGCATGCCAGTTTCCACACCAGATAACCGACGACCGGGCCGATCACCGCCATCGACATACCGTTTGCGCCAAGCGTGGTCAGGCCACCGTGTGCCAACAGTAATGCCTGGAACAGCAGCACAATCGCGCCCAAAACCGCCACCACACCAGGGCCAAATAAAATCACCGCAAGGCCAACGCCTGTTGGGTGCGAGCAGCTTCCAGTGACCGAGGGGATTTTCAGCGCCGAGAGCACGAAAATAAACGCACCGCAGAGTGCCAGCAGCACCTTCTGGTTGCTGTCATGGGCCACAATCTGGCGCAAACGCACCAGCCCGACGTACAGACACGGCAGGAACAAAATCCACCAGGCCAGCGCCCACATGGGCGGCAAGAAACCTTCCATAATGTGCATGGCGTACGCTTCTTGCGGCACGATGAGCAATAGCATCCCCATGCCAAGGCCGCTTAGCGACAGTTTTTTAAGTAACGATTCCATGATGTTCCTTTGCATATTCATGTCGGATGACGCTTGCGCTTATCCGACCTACGGGTTCGGTGTTGTAGGGTGGATAAGCGTTAGCGTCATCCACCAGAATTTTCATCCACGCCACTGCTTATTCACCAAAATGGTCGAAAAATACGGCAGCTTTTGGTCGTCCGGCACCTCTTCCAGATCCCGCCAGCATTGCTCGCCCGGCAGTGTCGCTTCCGCCATTAACACCGCATGCTGGATGATTCCAAGGTGTTGCAGCAGCGCTTTGATTTGCGCAAAACGGCCATACACTTTCATCAGCACCACGCAGTCATGGGCGCGTAATGCTTCGCTCAACGCCTGATGTGATGCGGTGCAGGACATCACCGCCAATGACTGTTGTTCCATCGCTAATGGCAACTGCGCACGCGAAGCAATCGCGGCAAACGAGGTCACACCGGGGACGATTTCCAGCCATTCCGGGTTGCCTATGCGTGCCAGCAAAAACACCCAGGTGCTAAATAACATCGAATCACCAAGCGTGATAAACCCGACCTGCTTGCCCTGCTCCACTTCATGAACCAGGGCGGCGGCGGTTTCATCCCACACCACCGCTTTTTCATCGTTATCAGCACTCATCGGGAAGTGACAGGTGCGTATTTCGGTCGTTTCACTGAGGTATTCACGCACGATGGACAGCGCCAGGCTGTCGCCGCCTTTGCGCCCTGCCGGGGCATACAGCACATCGAGTTTTCCAATTATGCGCGCCGCACGAACGGTGATCAGGTCGCTGGCGCCAGGGCCAGTACCGAGGGCGTATAAACGGCCACTCATGCCGCCACCTCTTGTGTTTTTTCCAGCGCACGCTGCAAATGGTTGACGAACATCGCCCGAATTTGCGGGTTTTCTCCCAGACCTTGCAACCACGGCTGCGCTTCAATACCCGCTTCCTGCAACTGAGTCTTCCAGGAGTCTTCTTCGTCTGACGCCATGTCATTAATCGCGTGATCGCCTGCGACTAACATCAGCGGCATCAGGTGGACTTTGCGCACGTTTTCTTGCTGTAAACCGCGCACAATAAGATCGATTTCCGGGTAGCTTTCCACTGCACCCACGCGCGCGGGAATCTGGCGTGCCGCCATTAAATGATCGAGGCAGGCATAGGCAGAAAACGCATGGTGGCTGGCACCGTGGCCCATAAACACCACGCGTTCGTCCGCTGCAAGCGCAGGCATCTGACTTTGCAGCGCGTTAAGCAACAGGTCGTAATCGTTGAAATCACTTAGCAACGCCGTGCCTAACGCCAGGCGCTGGAACAAGTGACTGTGGGCCTGCACTTCGCGGGAGATTTTTTCGTACTCGTCGCCATTAATCACATGCAGAGATTGCACGGCGACGTCCTGATAACCCATTGCCGCGAGGCGCTGTAGCGCCTGAGCCGGTGAGTCAATTTCCAGGTTATCGCGGTTTTTCAACTTGCGAATAATCATGCCAGAGGTAAAAGCGCGGAAGCGGTCACGGTCGGCAAACGCGCGGCTAAGTTCCTCTTCACAGGCAACAATATTTTTGGCACAGGTGTCGTGGTAACTGGTGCCAAAACTGATCACTAACAGGGCTTTTTTCATTATTTTCTCTCTTGCAGCCAGCGCGTTACGCGGCGGCTCACATCTTCACGGCTTTCAAGTAATTCGGGGCCACTCACCAGCGGTTGCGGGCGCGTCACCACTACGCAAGGAATGCCTCGAACCAGCGCAGGATTGACCTTGTCGAGATAGCCACCTTCTGCCCCGGACTCTTTGGTTATCACCACATCTGGCGAGCAAAAGTCATAGGTGGCGGCGTTAAACTCGGCGCTAAACGGGCCGCGTAGCGCGATGATATTGTCCACTCCCAACCCCAGCGCCTCGCATTCGGCCATCACTTCGCTTGTGGGCAGCACGCGTGCCAGCAGCGTTTTACCCGGCAGACCTTGCTGATACGCGGCAAGTTCTTTGCTGCCGGTGGTCAGCAATACGCGTGGGCCAAATTTTTGCGCCACGGTGCAGGCGGCTTGCAGGTTCGCCACTTTGTGCAACAACGGATGCTCCAGATCATGAAGTTCGCTGCGGCGCTGGTACCGGCTGAGCGTTACACCAGCGATTTCGCAGGCCTGGGTAATGTTGCGACTAAGCAATTCCGCGTAGGGATGCGAGGCGTCAATCACCCAGCGCACCGCATGGCTTACCAGAAAATCGGCGATTTCAGCGCTGTCGATACGCCCGATGCGAATCTGCCCGCCGATCTTTCCTGCCAGGGCTTCCCCCACCGCCGTCGCCACCGAAAGCGTGTACAAAATGCGGTGTTCATCGAGGATCTGGCAGATAAACCGCGCATCGCTGGTGCCGCCGAAGACCAGAACCGCTCCAGAGGACATCGTGTCGGATGACACTTCGCTTATCCGACCTACGGGAGCGAGAAGTTCACTCACAGCTCGTAGCCTCGTGGGGTGATCATCAGACCATCGCGCACAAAGGTGGTTTTGTTGCCGACAATCACCAGGCTGGTCATATCCACCGGCTCAAAATCCATCTCACCAAAAGTGGTCAGCCATTTCTGTTCTTTCTTACGTCCCGCGGCTTTCACCACGCCCACTGGCGTATGCGGGTTGGTAAATTCGCGCATCAATTCGAATGCGCGTGCCAGATGGCCTTCGCGGCCACGACTGCGCGGGTTGTAGAAGCAAATAACAAAATCAGCCGAGGCCGCAGCGATGATGCGTTTTTCAATCACCGGCCATGGCGTCAGCAAATCGCTGAGGCTGATATGACAGAAATCATGCATCAGTGGCGCACCGAGCAGTGAAGCGGCGGCAATACTGGCAGTAATGCCCGCCACCAGCCGCACTTCGATATCGAGTTGTTGCGAAGTCACCAGCTCCAGCACCAGGCCTGCCATGCCGTAAATGCCCGCATCGCCGCTGCTAATGAGCGCCACTTTGTGCCCGGCCTGCGCCAGTTCGATGGCGGTCTGGCAGCGTTCAATCTCTTTGCACATGCCGGTTTTGATGACCTGTTTATCACCCGTTAACGGCTTGACCAGGTGGGTATAGGTTTTATAGCCGACGACAATTTCAGCCTCTTGCAGGGCGGCAATCGCCTCCTGCGTCATCATGGCTTCACTGCCAGGGCCAATACCGATTACCGTTAACATCTGTCTGAAACTCCTAAAGTTATGGTGACGCCCTGCTGTTTCAGGGTGCTACCCACCAGCTTGCCGTCGCTCATCAGCCACGCAGCCGGTTGTGAGACGCTGCCAACGCCAATGGTGTCGCGCACGAATTCCGATACCGGAAAGCGCTGTTCGTGTTCGCTCAGTTGGTCAACGCTAAAAATTTTGAAGGGAACCTGATGCTTTTCCGCCAGTGCCAGCAGCGCGGTTTCATCCTGTTTAAGGGTGACGCTGCCGATAGCGCTCAAGGCCAGTGGGTCAAAATGGTTGTCTGCCAGTTGCTGATTTAACAGTTCGCTGACGATTTGCAGCGGGGTATCACGGCGACAACCCATCCCCGCCACTACGCGCTTTGGCACCAGCTTAAACAGCGGAATATTAAGCTCTGCCAGTTCGGCGCGCAGCGTGACGCACACCAGCGCATCCAGCTCTGGCAGCGCATCAAGGCTATTGACCGGGATAAAACCGCGAGTGTCGTAAAGCGCGGCAGTCTTCGCAAAATCGGCATCCCACCACAGGCCAACGCGCTGCTTGCTCACCAGCATTTGATTAACGGTTTTCACCGCGAGGCGGAAATCTTTCATAGTGGCATCAAGATTTGCCGCCAGCGTATCGAGTGCCGCCAGTTGGTTAACATCGGTTGCGGTGGTGATCACCGGGTCGGCATCTAAAATGCCCGCGAGCTGGCGAGTGAGTTCGTTCGCCCCACCGAGATGGCCGGAAAGCAAGCTGATGACGTGCTCGCCGCGCTCGTCCATCACCACCACCGCCGGGTCGTGTAATTTGTCGTTTACCCATGGCGCAATCACGCGCACCACGATCCCCGTCGCGGCGATAAAAACCAGCGCGGAATATTGGCTAAATGCCTGTTCTACCGTTTGCGCAAAGCTTTCCCCAAACGGGATAAAACCCGGTTGCAGCAGTTTTTCACTGGTAAAACAGGTGAGCGGCAGCGCCGTTTGCAGGCGCTGAGCCAGCGCCACGCCGCCGGGCGTCAGGCAAAATAGGGCAATCGACTCAGGCTTTGCGGTATTCATGGCTGAATCCTGCGTCGTAGAGTTTTGAGTAGTGATACTCCTCGCCAAGAAACGCGCCGACCATAATCAGCGCGGTTTTGCGGATCCCCGCCTCGCGCACTTTGTCGGCGATGTCAGTCAGGGTGCCGCGTAATTCCTGGCAGTCCGGCCACGTGGCTTTGTAAACGACTGCGACTGGCGTATCGGCGGGATAACCGCCTTCAATCAGCCGTTCCGCCACGCGGTTAATGCGCTGCACTGAAAGGAAAATCGCCATAGAAGTCTGGTGACGGGCGAAAGATTCAAGCTGTTCGAGCGGCGGCATCGGCGTGCGGCCTTCGATGCGCGTGATAATCAGGCTTTGTGAGACTTCCGGGACCGTATATTCCACCCCCAGTTGCGCGGCAGCGCCTAAAAATGCGCTGACGCCCGGCACCGAAACGTAGCCGATCCCGAGCTTCGTGAGCATTTCGCCCTGTTCACGAATCGAGCCGTAAAGGGAGAGATCGCCCGTTTGCAGGCGCACCACAAGCTTCCCGGCTTTCACGCCGTTTTCCATCAGCGCGATAATTTGCTCAAGGTTGAGCGCGGCGCTGTCATGGCATTCGGTGCCCGCCTGGCAATAATCGAGCAGCTCAGGGTTGATCAGCGATCCGGCGTAGATAACCACTTGTGCCTGTTGCAGCACGCGGTAGCCTTTGAGGGTGATAAGCTCTTTATCGCCCGGCCCTGCCCCCACAAACCAGACTTTGCGGGTATCAAATAAATCAGTCATGGCGTTGTTCCTTCAGGCATGAAATCAGATAAGTGGGGTTGTTCGGTTTGAAATAGTGGCCGCTGCCAAGCGTTGACAGCGTGGAAACTTGCAGTTGCAGGCAGTCGAAATCACCAATCGCACACTGCTCAAGGTGAGTTAGCGCGCAGGTTAAATTTTCGAGCAGGATAAAGGTCATCACCAGCCGTCCGCCGGGGTGCAAATGCGCCAGCGACCAGTCGATAAGTTCGGTGAGTTGCCCTCCGCTGCCGCCGATGAACACCGCGTCAGCCATGACATCCAGCTCCACTGGCGCGTACGCGCTGATAATGTCCACGTTCGGGCAGGCAAAAATTTCGCGGTTTTCTGCCATTAAGGCCAGCGCGTCGGGGTTGCGTTCGATCGCCGTGACGCGTAATTGCGGGTAGCGAATTGCAGCCTCAAGCGAAACGCTGCCCGTTCCTGCGCCGATGTCGATAAAGTGTCGAGCATTCTGAAGCTGCAAACGATCCAGCGCCTGAGTGCGCACCACTTCTTTGGTCATCGGCACGCGTGCGCCGCGTAAAAACAGATCATCTTTCATTGAGAATAAGCACCACGTTCATCGCATAAGAGTGCGCCACATCAGCGGCTCGCAGGCGGTGGATTCGTTCATCTGCTGACGATAAGTTCTCGCCAATAATGAAAACAGGATTGAAGCCACGCTTCAGCATGGCCTGGGCGATGGCATAGGGATTGATGATTTGGTCAGTCACCATTGCCACTTTTTGGTGCGCCGCGACGGCATTAAAATCAGGCTCACGTCCGTGGCTGCTGGTTATCCATAAGTCATTCATATCTACCGCCGCTTTGGCGCACAGATATTGAATCGAGCTAATGCCGGGGATGATGTGCAGTTCTGCGGGTGAGAAATTCGCAGATAAAAGTTTGCCGATGCCATAAATCAGCGGGTCGCCCGAGGCCAATACCACCACTCGTTCAGTGATGCGCTCGCGCAACCAGTCGATTAAGCCGTCGAGGTCGCTATCCAACAGCCGCGTTTGCGCGTTGCCGTGCGCGAACAATGCCAGCTGGCGCGCGCCACCGACCAGAATTTGCGCGTCGTTAATAGCGGCTTGCGCCTGAAGCGTCAGCATGTGCGCAGCGCCTGGACCAATTCCAACGACGGTCAGCATCGTAGATCCTCCACTATTTCCACCAGCGGACGGTTGCTGCCCAACACCTGGTTATCAAACGAGAACATAATGGCGTCGCATTTTGGCGGCGATTGCGTAAAGCGCAGCATCTCTTCCACGCGCTCACAAATGCGAGATGCCAGGCGCTCAAACACGCCCTGCCAGCCCTGTTCGGTGATGATTTCCAGTGCGGCTTCGGTGGTGTCGCAATCGCTAACAGCCGTGAGCAATTCAAACGGTGCGCCCATCAACGCCAGGTGCGCGACCAGGGTTTCCATGCGCCCGTCGGCAATATGGCTATGGGTGTGGAAAATTCCGGCGGCGACTTTCACCAGTTTGCCGGGGTGACCGATCAACACGATGTGGCGATATTCCAGACGCACCGCTTCCTGAATCATGTAGCCGACGAAGTTGCTCATCGTCACCACGCATTCGCTATCGAGTTGTAGTTGCTCGCGCACGAAGCGTTCGCCGTGATTGCCCGGCACCAGGATGACTTTATCCAGCCCAGCGGCGCGTTTCATTTCCAGCTCCAGCGCCAGCGAGCGTTTCCAGCTCTCTTCGGACATCGGCATCACAATGCCGGTGGTGCCAATAATCGAAATGCCGCCCAAAATACCGAGCCGATGGTTGTAGGTTTTCTTTGCCCGCTCTTCACCTTCCGGGGCAAAGATTTCGATATCCGCGCCCCGTTCCGCGCCGATCACTTCACGTACCGCCGCTTCGATAGTTTGACGTGGCGTGCGATTAATCGCCGAGTCGCCAATAGGCAAACCGATACCTTTGCGCGTCACTTTGCCCACGCCGGTGCCGCCGCGCAGCGCGATAGCCCCGCTGTCATTAAGCTGCACACGGGCAAAAATCAGCATCCCGTGGGTGGCGTCAACGTCATCGCCACCGTCTTTGCGAATCGCGGCGGTTGCCTGCTGGCCTTCAATCATCGGCATTTCGACATTGAGATGCAGCGTGACACCAGAAGGTGTAATGATCGAAACCTGGTCGATAACGTGCTGGCGCAACACCATCAACGCCGCGACTTTTGCCGCCGCGGTAGCACACGATCCGGTGGTGTAACCTTTGCGATACGCCTTGCCTTTATGCCATACGCAATCGGATTGCTGCTCGCTCACGCCGACTCCCTCAGGCGGTAAAGCAATGCGTTAACAATGGCAGCGGCAACATTGCTGCCCCCTTTGCGTCCGCGCGCCGCAATGGCTGGCAGGCCGCTTTCAACTAGCGCTTCTTTAGATTCTTCAGCACCGACAAACCCGACCGGTACACCGATCACGGCAGCAGGTTTCGCCCCTTTTTCCAGCAGGCGAAACAGCGCAGTGGGGGCGTTACCGAAAACAAAAATCTTTTCACCTTCTTCCTGCAAGGCGACATCCACCGCCGCCATCGAACGGGTCACGCCCTGCTCTTTGGCAAGCGCCACGACGCGCGGGTCGCTGATATAGCAGCGATAACTGCAACCAAATTGCTCCAATACCGTTTTGTTGATTCCGGACAACGCCATCGTCGTGTCGGTGTACCACGTGCAACCGCGCTGCAAACTTTTGCTAAGTTGTTCAATGACATCAGGCGAGAACCACAGAATATCCAGCCACTCGAAATCGGCCGTGGTGTGAATAACGCGCTTGATCATCGCCTCCTGAATAGCGTCGTTGAAACGATAGTCCGGGTGCTCGGCGGCAATAATGTCGCTGATGATTTCAAAACTATGTTGTTCAATAAGCTGTGGTTGTTGCAGGTAATTCATCGTGAGTCCTTAAGCTATGCCCAGTGCGAGAGTGCGCAGTGCGGCAAACAGCAGCAAAGCGAGCAGAGAAGCCAGCATCATGAGTTGAATGGTGCGCGGAATGTCTTCAAGCGCGATGCCGCGTTGCTCATCGCCAATCCAGGGTTTCTCTACCCGTTCGCCAAAATAGGTGTTAGGGCCGCCGAGCCGGATGCCTAACGCGCCCGCGACCGTTGCCTCAGGCCATGCGCAATTCGGGCTGCTGTGCTGATAGCGATCGCGCCAGCCAATACGAAACGCCTGGCGATGATTCGCGCCTAAGCAAAAGGCCGCGATGGCGAGAAGCAGCCAGCTCAGGCGTGCGGGAATAAAGTTGGCGACATCGTCGAGTTTCGCGCTGACAAAACCGATGGCGCGGTATTTTTGCGTTTTGTAGCCGACCATCGAATCCAGGGTGTTGATCGCTTTGTAGGTCATGGCTAACGGTGCGCCGCCAATCATCAGGAAAAACAATGGCGCGATGACGCCATCGACGCTGTTTTCCGCCACGGTTTCCACTACCGCGCGGGTAATTTGCGGGCGTTCCAGTTGCGAGGTATCGCGCCCGACAATCCACGAGAGTTTTTCGCGACTCTGCTCAAGCGTTCCATTTTTCAGGGCGCGGTAGACCTCAAGCGCGGCATCGCTCAGGCAACGTGCAGCCAACACGGTGTAAATCATCCACACTTCAACCAGCCAGCCAAGCCACGGATGCACCAGATTTGCGAGATGCAATACCCCCCAACTCACGCCCCAGGTGGTGCCAACCACCAACAGCCACAACACGCCGCCCCCGATTTTCAGTGCGCGGTCGCTTTTGCAGAATCGGCGGATTAGGCGCTGTAAACCGTTAATCAGATTGCCCATCCAACGCACCGGATGCGGCCAGTTCTGCGGGTCGCCGAGCCAGTAATCCAGTAACCACGCAATAGCCCACGCCAGTATCGTCATTGAGAGCTCCTCGCCAGTTTCAACCAACGATTGAGCATTTCCGGGCGCTGGGCGAAATGCACATGCAGGTAGCTGGCGAAAGTGGCCTCGTGTTGGAAGCCGCCCTGCCAGCGGGAAATCGCCACACCATCGCGCCATTTGCAGCAGTCGAGAGCCGCCGGTAATGGGCCGCTGAAATCGGAGTAGTGAAATTCGTGTCCACGCAGGGTTTCGCCTTTGCTTGCCAGCAAGGTGTCTTGTCGCGCGGTGGCTTCGCAGTAGCCAAACCGGGTCAGGCGCTTGCCCATCTGACTGTGGCCTGGTAATACGCCGCACATGGCGTGAGTTTCACCCTCGCCGTCGGTCAACGATTCGCCCAGATACATCAACCCGCCGCATTCGGCATACAGTGGGATGCGGCGCTGATGGGCTTGTTTCAGGGATTCATGCATTTTGAAATTTGCGGCGAGCGTGGCGGCATGCACTTCGGGATAACCCCCACCCAGCCAGATCATCTGGCAATCGGGAACGGTAGCGTCATGAAGTGGGCTGAAGCGCTGAATTTTCACTCCGGCCTGCTCGAGCATGTCGAGGTTATCCGGGTAATAAAAGTTAAAGGCTTCGTCTTTGGCCAGCGCGAGGGTTAATCCATCGGCTAAAGCCGCATCCGGTAAGGTCGGCGCTTTGCCCTCTGGCATTGAGTGAAGGCGCGATAACGCCAGCAGATGGTCGATGTTAACGGTTTCTTCAAGCTGTTTTGCAAGCTGCTGCCAGCGTTCATCCTGAGGGTCATTTTCTTGTGCCGGAACCAGGCCAAGATGGCGTGATGGCAATGCCACATCCGCCATGACCGGCACTCGCCCCAGCACGGGCAGACCGCAGTAACGAGTAATCGCCTCGGCCAGCAACTGATAATGGCTATCGCTGTTGACGCGATTAAGGATGACGCCCGCGATGTTTAACGACGGGTCAAACCGCTGGAAGCCCATAACCGTGGCGGCGATAGAAGTGGAGACAGCTTTGCCATCCACCAGCAAAATGACCGGGCAGCCGAGCTGCTTTGCCATGGCGGCGCTGCTGCAATAGTTCGGGTCTGTGCCGTAGCCGTCATAAAGCCCCATCACGCCTTCGATAACCGCCACATCGGCCTGCTGCATTTGTTGGTTAAACAAACCATTGAGCGTGGGAGTCGGCAACATAAACGCGTCGAGATTGCGCGAGGTCACGCCTGACACCGCACTGTGCCAGCCGCTATCGAGATAATCGGGGCCGATTTTGAAAGGTTGGACGCGCAGATGACGCGCCATTAAGGCGCGGAGCAGCCCAAGCGTGACGGTGGTTTTGCCACAGCCGCTGCTGGTGCCTGCAATGACGAATGCGTGTTTCGCTGCCCCTGCCATAGTTGCCTTATTACTTTCGGCAAAAAGCGGATGTCAGCACGTGCGTGCAACCGGAAGCCGCACGCAACTGATGACAACTGACTTCCCACCGAAGGAGTTGTTTAAATTAAATGATTCGTCGGTCTTCTGGCTTAGCTTCATTCTCGCCCGCCCTTCCCAATCGTGAGATCAGTGGTTTCGCGGGTTCGTCGGCATCACAGCAGCGGGGGCTGCGGAGGAATTACACCTCCTTCCCAGCCATATTCACCCCAAATAAGAACGGGTAAAGACATGGCATAAACGAGTCAGTTGTATCGTGCATGACACTCAAATTATCATGCGCATGAATATATAAAAGCTCGAACAGTGTAAAAGCTAATAGATAGCGAGTGTTGCGCTATAACAATTTTTATTGATTTTTTAAGGCTTGTGGCGAAGAAAACAAAATGAGATCCACGATGAAAGAGAGTTGCCACCGTTATGGCTGAAGCGCGCTGCCCGGCGTCCTGCGGCGAATTAATTCAGGGTTGGATTGGCGGCAGCGAAAAGCTGGTTTCATGCCCTATCGACTGGTTTAGCACCGTTGAAGTCCGCGAAGGCGTGCAGTCTGGCGAAGAGCGGCCACGTATGCGCCAGATGCTGGAACAGGTGGTGGCGTATTTCGGCTATCCCGCAGCATTAGCAAATAGCCTGAGCACGGCTCTGGAGTCCACCATTCCAGTGGGTAAAGGTCTGGCGAGCAGCACCGCAGATATTGCCGCAACAGCAGTGGCAACCGCCCGGCATTTGGGTGAAACACTCAGCGAATCTACCCTTGCCGCTTTATGCGTAAACATTGAACCGACCGACAGCACGATTTTTGTCTTGCCGACGCTGTTTTCCCATCTGAATGCACAGACTCAGTTTAGCTGCCAGCCCGCGCCAGCAGTGGATATCCTGTTACTTGAAAGTGATACGACGATTCTGACTGAGGAATATCGTCGTCATCAGCGCGAATCTACATTAATCAGCAATGCCGCAGCGCTCGATGATGCGTGGCTTCGCTTGCAACAAAGTTGCGGGATGCAAGATCCCCGCTTGTTGGGAGAAGCTGCCACGCAAAGCGCGATCGCCAGCCAGGCGTTGCTGGCAAAGCCGATGTTTTCGCAGCTGTTGGCGCTGGTCGAAGCATTTGATTTATTCGGCGTGAACGTGGCGCACAGCGGAAGCGCTGTGGGGCTGATGCTGGATGTTCGCAAACATGATGCTGAGAAATTACGCTGGCAGATTAATCAGTTGGCTATTGATGTGCATTACCCGCGGCAACATCTGGTGAAGATGGTAGCAGGCGGCGTGCGTTGAATTGAGGCGAAAAAAAACCGCCATGAATGGCGGTTTCCAAAATCAACACTATTTACCCTAGATAATTCGAGTTGCATCAAGGCGGTAAGTGAACACAGCCAACGCAGAGGCAGCCCGAAGTATGACGGGTAAATTTTAATCGGCCTTGATTTCACCCATCACTTTCAATTTTTTGGAAATTTCACGACGCTCTTTAGACAGCTCAGCGTTTTTGATGATGTAGTCATCAACGCGGTCTTCGTAGTCGGTTTTCATGCTGGCGATGATGCCCTGAATAGCTTCGATGCTCATACCCGGCTTGATGTAATCGCTCAGGTTGTCCAGCAGCAGAACGCGTTTTGAGTTATCACGGATCTTTTTCTGCACGTCCTGGATTTCACGTTGCAGTTTGTTTTTACGACGGAACAGACGCACAAACTCAAGCACGTCCTGGAAAGATGGTTTGGTTGGTTCCATTTTTATACCCCTGCTAATTTCATACTTGGATTCGTTAAAACAACGATTCATTAAGTTAACGGTCATAAGCTTACCTTAAAGGTAGCGACGGCCGCTGACAATGTCATTCTTCAAGCTGCATGGTGATTAGCTGCAACCCGAACATACAGGCGATGGGTCTCTTTCGCTATCTTAACCTCAAATAGTGCTGAATCGAAACCAGCAATTCATATCAGACTAAGCAATTATTTGCGTAACGCGCGGCAGATCAACTGTGAGAGCAATTCCAGTTGACGGGCAAGCTCAAGGCTCAACCAGACGTAGCCATGAATTGGGGTTTCCTGAAGTTTCCCGTTCGGCCCCTCTTGCATCAACTGGCGCAACTCACTGACGATTTCGGTTAGTTTTTCGTTATTGGCAGAAATCGGCGACGGGTTTCCGTCATGCAATGCCAGGGCAATTGCCGCGAGTGTGCGTTGCGTCATCTGCTGAGTGTCACGCAGTGTGAGTGCATTGATCATCAGGAAGTGGCTTTCACGCGACGCCCAGTAAGCGTTAATTTGCAGCTCGAGCGTGCACACCATGTTACGGCTGACGGTTTGAATCGCTTCAAAGATGGTTTTTTGAATGTGGGTTTCTTTGCTGCTCGGGCCAATCAAAGCACGCATTCTGACCACATCACTTAATACCTGGCGCAAATGCTTTTCCAGGTGTGGGCGTTCCACCAGGTTCGGAGAAAAACCGGCGTTGTAGACCCGACCAAAGGCCGTGACGAAATTCGCCATTTGAATACGCCAGTGGATAAACGCGCGCTGCGGGTAAATGCTGGTGAAGAGCATCGCCAGTAATGAACCGAAGATAACGTCACCGCTACGCCACATCGCGATTTCCATGTCGCCTGCGGGCGCTCCCACCACCACGGCAAGTGTGATACCAATCAGCAAAGCCTGATAGGGCCTTTTACCCAGGGCCAGATAGCCGCAGATAAACATCGCCAGCGCACACCACACCAACATCAAAGGCAGCGAAAACAGCTCTAGTCTGAGCGCAACCAGGCCCATAGTTGCACCACAAATGGTGCCACCAATACGCTCAAATGCACGCGGGACAACGTTTCCCCAAAAGGAAATGGGCCCCATCACCACCACGAGGGTGATTAATGGCCATGTCCCTTCTGGCACTTTCAGAAGATGGACAATAAGAAAGGTGAGCACAAATGCCAGCGCGATACGGATACCGTGCACAACTCGGTAGTGGCGATAAACGCGGAGCTCAAACGGGCTTAATGATTTGTCGGGGCGCACACCCGGGTCTCCTGAAAAACAAAAACGGGATTGTACCTGTTTTTTTTGAGGGGGCATCACAAAGTTAGGGGGCTTGCGCCCCCTTTAGCATCAGACTTGATCTGCCACGGGAATTTACCCGTTAGCATTTAAGTTGCAGGTAGGCGGCCAGAGAACTTATCCCGATGAGCTTACTCAAGTAAGTGATTCGGGTAAGTGAGTGCAGCCTACACCCCTGCAATTTAAAGGATGACAGGTATATACATATCTATTTCCCAGACCCCGCTTTCTGAACCATCGTTAAGATAGTGTTCAAAGCAGGCTTTCGGTGCCATTTGATAGCGGTTGTCAGCCAACAGGCTGTCGAAGAACAGGTTCCACGGCTTGGCAAAATCACCGTCATCGACACGGGCGCGCGCCACCGCATACTGCCCGGCTTCTATTTTGGTGGTGATAACGCCTTCACTGTTTTCAGGCACGGTGAAGTTTTCAGCCACCGATACTACGGTATCGCAGCGCAGCTTTTCCGCAGGCACGACGTCTGGGTTATCGTAATAAACCGCCAGCCACTCTTCACCGACAATTTTGTGTGTTTTCACCCACAGTGAAAGCTGTTCAAACCCTTGATGAACCGTTTTTTCCCACGGCCCTACCATATGAAAACCCGCTACTTTCCGCTCATGCACTTGTTGTACGTTAAATTCCATATGACCTCCTGACTCGTTTAAAAACACTGTATATTTATACACCGATAAATTGCAGGAAAACAATCCTTTGTCAGGGTGATGTGGTTACTTTGCGAGCACGATCGCTTTTCGCGAATCTTTCGCCTGTAGATCTTAGTACAGGCAAAAAAAAGGGCCGGCATAACTGCCGACCCCGGTTGCATCCTTCAATTAATTTACAGTTTGTGGCTCAGATAATCGCTGAAGCGTGACCATGCACTGCCCTTTTTGACATCAGCCAGCGTCACCAGCGGCCAGTGCGCAATCAGTTTATCGCGGTCAAACAGTTCAATTTCACCAACACGCTGGTTAGCGGCGATAGGGGCTTCAAGCTCAGGCTTATCGAGGACATATTTAGCTTTAATATTAGGCACTTCAGATTTTGGCAGCGCCAGATAGACATCCTGATTGGTTCCGACTTCGACTTTCTTTTGATCACCGTACCAGATTGTCTCGGTGCCAATTTTCTTACCTTTATGCAGAACCTGAACGGTATCGAAATTATCCTGACCCCAGTGCAGTAATTTGCGCGCCTGATCTTCACGCCCTTTCGGGCTTTCAGCCCCCATCACCACAGCAATTAAACGGCGCTCGCCATCAACACTCGACGCAATAAGATTGAACCCGGCACTCGCGGTGTGACCGGTTTTCAGGCCATCGACGTTCAAGCCTTTGTCCCACAACAGGCCATTACGGTTCTGTTGTGTGATGCCATTCCAGGTCAGGCTGCGCTCGCTATACATATGATAAAAATCAGGTTCGCCATGAATAATGGCGCGGGATAGCACGGCGAGATCGTAAGCGGAACTGTGCTGGCCCGGTGCATCCAGGCCGTGTACCGTTTCAAAATGGGTATCGCGCAGGCGTAATTGCTGCACGTATTTATTCATCATCGCCACAAATTGCGGCTGCCCGCCAGCAACGTAATCGGCTAGCGCGACACAAGCATCGTTCCCGGAGTCGATAATCAGCCCGCGACTCAGGTCATGAACGGTGAGTCTGTCGCCTTGTTTCAAAAACATCAGCGATGAACCGTCGAAAACCGGATTGCCTTTTGCCCAGGCATCTCTGCCCACTGTCACGATATCGTCAGCCTTGATGCGCCCGCTATCAATAGCGCGGTCCACCACATAGCCCGTCATCAATTTCGTCAGACTTGCCGGGTTGCGTCGCACATGTTCATTTTCCGCAGCCAGAATTTGCCCGGTGGTGTAATCCATCAGCACCCAGGAACCCGCCTGAATTTGTGGAGGGGATGGCGGGTTAACAAAGATATCGTCGGCAAAAGCGGAGTGAGCAGATAATGACAGCAGAGAACAAACAGCAAACAGACGGATCTTCAACGATATACCCTCGGTAACAATAAATTCAGCCGCTTCTTTTACTGGAGTTTGCGATAATTTTCGCAATTAAATTGCAAAAATATATGAATAGATAGCATTGCGTACTCATCTTGAATATCTTCCGCAGTGGTGCAGGAGGCCTGTTAATGGTTTACCATGCACTGATGCAGTGACTGACCAACAAGTTTGAAACATGGAGCGAGTTTTAGTGGGATTTCAGTTTAATAACAATATGTTAAACAACACTCAAGGGCGGGAGTAAACCGTGGATAATACAACGCAACAACCGACCTTTCTCTTCCATGATTATGAGACTTTCGGCAAAAGTCCTTCGCTTGACCGCCCCGCGCAATTTGCAGCGATTCGGACAGATTCCGAGTTCAATGTCATTGGCGAACCAGAAGTATTTTACTGCAAACCCGCTGATGACTATCTGCCTCAACCCGAAGCGGTGATGATTACCGGGATTACACCGCAGCACGCGCTGGCTCAGGGAGTCAACGAAGCCGATTTTGCCAAACGCATCCACAGTATTTTTACGCAGCCCAAGACCTGTGTGGTGGGCTACAACAATGTGCGCTTTGATGATGAAGTGACGCGTAATATTTTCTATCGTAATTTTTACGACCCGTATGGCTGGAGCTGGCAGAACGATAACTCGCGCTGGGATCTGCTTGATGTGATGCGCGCCTGTTATGCGTTGCGTCCTGAAGGGATTGTCTGGCCGGAAAACGACGATGGGCTGCCGAGTTTTCGTCTGGAGCATTTAACCAAAGCCAACGGAATTGAACATGCCAACGCGCACGATGCGATGTCCGATGTGTACGCCACTATCGCCATGGCGCAATTGGTTAAAACACGCCAGCCGCGTCTGTTCGAGTATCTCTATACTTACCGCTCCAAACACAAGCTCACCACGCTGATTGATATTCCGCAGATGAAACCGCTGGTGCATGTTTCGGGAATGTTCGGTGCGTGGCGCGGCAATACCAGTTGGATTGCGCCGCTGGCCTGGCATCCGGATAACCGTAATGCGGTGATTATGGTGGATTTGGCTGGAGATATTTCTCCGCTGCTCGAACTGGATGCCGATGCATTGCGTGAACGTTTGTATACGCCGAAAGCCGCGCTGGGTGATGCTGCGGCGGTGCCAATCAAACTGGTACATCTGAATAAATGCCCGGTGCTGGCGGTGGCGAATACCCTGCGCCCGGAAGATGCCGAGCGGTTAGGCATCGACCGTAAACGTTGCCTGGAAAACCTGAAATTACTGCGCGAACACCCCGCCGCGCGTGAAAAAGCGGTAGCTATTTTTGCTGAGGCCGAGCCTTTTGTGCCGTCAGATAATGTCGATGCTCAATTGTACAATGGCTTCTTCAGCGATGCCGATCGCGCGGCGATGCGCATTGTGCTGGAGACAGAGCCGCAAAATCTACCGGCGCTGGATATTACCTTTGCCGATAAACGCATTGAGAAATTGCTGTTTAACTATCGCGCCAGAAATTTCCCCGGCACGCTGGATGAAACAGAACAACAGCGCTGGTTAGAACATCGCCGTGAAGTGTTGTCTCAGGAAGCGCTGCAAGCCTATGCGCAAGAACTGGAAGCGCTGTACAACCTGCATGAAAGCGATAAAGAAAAGACGGCGTTGCTGAAAGCGTTGTTTGAGTATGCGCAGTTTTTGGTGGGATAACAAAAAGCAAAAAGGCCGCTTTCGCGGCCTTTTTTGTCTTCAGCTTTTACGCTAAGTCTTCGTTGAATTGCGGAACCGGGTTACGGAAGCGACGTGTCACGAAGGCCAGATAGGTCAGGCCGATAGCCGCCCAAATCAGCCCCAGAATCATCGAGCTTTCTTCCAGGTTAATCCACAATGCACCCACTGTCAGCGCGCCACAGATTGGCAGCACCAGATAGTTGATGTGATCTTTGATGGACTTGTTACGGCCTTCGCGGATCCAGAACTGGGAAATGACTGACAGGTTCACGAAGGTAAACGCCACCAGCGCACCGAAGTTAATCAGCGCCGTTGCTGTAACCAGGTCAAATTTCACCGCGAACAGAGCAATGATTCCCACCAGCACAACGTTCAACGCCGGGGTACGCCATTTCGGATGAATGTAACCGAAGAAACGCTCCGGGAACACGCCGTCACGACCCATCACATACATCAGGCGAGAAACGCCTGCATGTGCCGCCATACCAGAAGCCAGAACCGTCACACAGGAGAAAATCAGGATGCCGAACTGGAAGGCTTTGCCTGCCACGAAGAGCATGATTTCTGGCTGTGATGCGTCCGGGTCATGGAAGCGAGAGATGTCCGGGAAGTACAGTTGCAGGAAGTAAGACACCACCACGAAGATCACGCCGCCAATCAGGGCAGTCAGGAAAATCGCTTTCGGGATGACTCGGCCTGCATCTTTCGTTTCTTCGGACAACGAGCTAATGCCGTCAAAGCCGAGGAACGAGAAGCACAGTATCGTCGCACCGGTGATCATCGGCACCACGTTTGCGTGTTCAGACCAGAATGGACGCGTGCTGGTTAACGTGCCGGCACCTTCGCCATTGGCTACGCCATAAATCACCAGACCCGTTATTACCACCATCACAACCATTTGCAGCACAACGATGAGGCTATTGAAGTTAGCCACGGTTTTGATGCCACGCAGGTTAGAGATAGTCATAAAGCCCACCAGCAGCACGACGAATATCCACGATGGGATCGACGGCACCAGGGCTTCAAAATAGATTTTTGCCAGCAGGATGTTGATCATCGGCATGAAGAGATAATCAAGCAGCGCCGACCAGCCCACCATAAAGCCGACCACCGGGTGGATAGCTTTTTGAGCGTAGGTATAGGCGGAACCCGCTGATGGGAAGCGGCGTACTAGCTTTCCATAACTTAACGCGGTAAACAAAATTGCCACAAGGGCAAACGCGTAAGCCGTAGCGACATGTCCGTCGGTAAGGCCAGATACAATCCCAAATGTATCGAACAAGGTCATAGGCTGCATATAAGCAAGGCCCATCATAACAACCGGAATGAGCGTCAGGCTCTTACGGAGTTCAACACGAGATTTTGCACCTGCGGTGACGTTAAGCGACATGGTCATTCCCCCAAACGGCGAATACCTGCGCAAAAGCAAAAAGCTGCCCCATCTGAATTTCCTCGGCGACACGACTGTCGTTTTTTAAAAGCTAGTATCTATCCGGTACGAAGCCCGGCCTCTTGGTTTTTTTGGCGGATGCCTGTTTGACTGCTAGAACTTAATGCAAAAAAATAACCGACGCGTTTAACGTCGGTTTTTTGTTCTCATTTAGTGAGGCGCGTATTTTGCACTAATTCGAGGCATGATGACAAGATGTTGAGACCTTCATTAACAATTTCTTTTTCAGCAGTTAACGGAACGAGAAAACGAATCACATTGGCTCTTACTCCGCAAGAAAGCAGCACCAGTCCTTTTTTACCGGCTTCTCTGACAAGTTCTTGTGTTAACTCTTTATTTGGACGATGGCTGTCACGCTCTTCCACCAGTTCCATGGCAATCATTGCGCCATAACCACGGACATCGCCAATACAGTCAAATTGCTCGGCCATTTCGTGCAAACGACGGGTGATTTGCTCACCAATTTCTTGCGCGCGGGCATTGAGATTTTCCTTCTCAATAATATCAGTGACCGCCAGTGCGGCAGCAATCGCCACGGGTGAGCCCGCATAAGTACCGCCAAGCCCGCCCGGCATGGCTTTATCAAACAACGATTTCTTACCGACCAGCGCCGAAAGTGGGAAACCGCCCGCCAGGCTTTTCGCCATCGTGACGAGATCGGGTTCCACTTCACTGTGTTCAATCGCGAAGGTTTTACCGGTACGGCAAAAACCGCTCTGGATTTCGTCAGCAATCAATACGATGCCGTGTTTATCGCACAGCGCACGCAGTTGTTTCATAAAGGAAGGCGATGCGGCGTAGAAGCCACCTTCCCCTTGTACCGGTTCAATAATAATGGCGGCGACTTCATCAGGTGACACGTCTGCGGCAAAAATACCCGCCAGCGAGGCCAGCGCCTGAGTGTCGCTCACGCCAAGATATGCCGCTGGATAAGGCGCGTGATAAATACCTGCCGGGAACGGGCCGTAACCTTTTTTATACGGCTGTACTTTGCCCGTTAACGCCATTCCCAGAAGAGTTCGGCCATGGAACGCACCACGAAACGCGATAATAGCCGAGCGCCCGGTGGCTATTCGCGCCACTTTAATGGCATTTTCAACGGCTTCTGCGCCAGTGGTGAGAAACAGGGTCTGGCACGGTTCGCTTATCGGCACCAGTTTATTCAGCCGTTCGGCAAGCTCGATATAATTGCCGTAAGGCGTGACCTGGAAACAAGGATGGGTAAATTTTTCAAGCTGTTGACGTACTGCGTCAATCACTGCCGGATGGTTATGCCCGGTATTGAGCACCGCAATACCAGAAGCAAAATCAATATAGCGTTTGCCTTCAACATCCCAAATTTCGGCATTTTTCGCTTTTTCGATGTATACCGGCAACGCATTGCCGACTCCCTGAGGAACCGCCTGCTCACGCCGTGACTGCCATTGCTGATTGGTTTGCTTCATACAGACTCCTTGCGCACAAAAAAACTCTGCAAAACAACGCAGAGAAGAAAAATAAACGCGAAGACACTTTCAGAAGAAATAACGATCCACTATTAACCATAGATGTGACGACAGCGCCCTGCCACTCACCCATTTGTATTATTTTCCGTGGTGCCGTAGACCACTGCAATCTCCGGACTGCTGACTATCTGCTCGCGCCACCATTCGCTGGCAAGCCCGGCGGTCTGCTCGTTCCAGCCAATCCATACCGGAACAAACGGCACATGAGAAACCACCCGTTTTTCTACCAAAACGCCACTTTCAATAAAGCGTTGCGCCATGTAACGCGGAACATAACCGCAGCCGATGCCGCTGATTTGCAGCTCGAGTTTAGTTTTGAAATCAAAAACGGTGATCGCGTCCTGATCTTCGAGCAAATGCATCGAACGTGACGGTTCAAGACGGGAAGTGTCACCGACGATCACCGCACGACTGCGTTTCACCACACGGCGCGTTAAAGGCTCTTCAATCTCAGCCAGGGGATGATGTGGCGCGACGACAAACACACTTTCGAGTTGCCCAAGCAAGGTAAAACCAAAACCGCTCAGTGACGGCGGGTCACTCATTGCGCCAACGATAATATCTGCCCGCCCTTCGGTGAGCGCTTCCCAAGAACCGCCGAGCACACCATTGATAAATTTCAGGCGCGTCACGCTGTAGCTTTTGTAGAACGCCTCAATCAGCGGGGTCAGCAGTGAGAATGGAAAAGAGTCATCTACACCAATCACCAGTTCGTTTTCCCAGCCCTGATGCAGTTTGATAGCCTGCTGTTCGAGTTCACGTACGGAATGCAGCACTTCGCGGCCTTTTTCCAGCAGAAGCTGACCTGTTCGCGTAAAACGTGCACGGTGCCCTGAACGGTCGAGGATTTGAATGTTGAGATCGTTTTCGAGTTTTTGAACGGTGTAACTGAGCGCGGAAGGCGTTTTGAAGAGCTTTGTTGCCGCCGCAGCAAAGCTCCCTTCTTTATCGAGGGTATCGAGAATTATCAATACATCCAGCAGTGGTTTCATACTCGTTCCCTTCGGTCACGAGCAATGCCCCACAGCGGTTACTGCATGGGCATTACCAGCGGGTTTGGATACTGATATTCAAACCCAAGTTCATTGCAAATACGGCTGCCATCCACCAGCTTACCGTGGCCATTTTGCCCTTCAGTTCTGAACACTGGCGCATCAAGGTTCATCTGGCGCGCCATTTGAGTGTAGAACTCAGCACGCGATGGGTGATCTGGCGCACATAAATTATAGATGTGTCCGCCCTTTGGAGCCTGCAACAACAGCGTAATAGCTGAAATAACATCTTCCAGATGCACCAGGTTGACGCCATGCGTGCCGTTTTGCACATCCACTTTTCCCGCCAGGAAGCGCCCCGGATGGCGTTCCGGCCCGACTAAACCCGCCAGGCGCAGAATATCGACCGAGGTTCCCGGCAAATCATGCAGCCAGGTTTCAAGTTCTTTAAGCACGCGGCCACTGGCGGTCACCGGTTCAAGTGGCGAGGTTTCTTTCACGGTGCTTTCGGTCTCACCGTAAACCGACGTGGAGCTGGTAAAAATGATGCGCGGAATATCATGTGCTAGCGCGCTATCAACAATTTCCTGAACCGCTTGCAGATAAAAATCGTCGCCCTCACCGGTGCGGCGAGCAGGCAGCGTTATCACCAAAGCATCCGCATCAAGCAACGCGTCGAGATCGTCGCTATCGCAAATCAGTTCGGGCGTGAGTTGCAATTGATAACTGTCAATTCCGCACATTCTCGCGGCTTCGACACCATCAAGGGTGGTTTTACTTCCTGTCACTTGCCAGCCCCGCGCTGACAATGACATCGCCAGTGGCATTCCCAACCAGCCTAACCCGACAATCGCAACCTTTTTCATTTCCTGTCTCCTGGAATGCAGCATATTTCTCTGCGGTTCTTTTTCGCCCTGCTTTTAGGCTACGCCACGTTAGCGGAACTGACAATTACTGCGGCTAAACAGAATATTAATCCCGGATGAAAAAAGCCCTTGCGCTCAACGCTGCATCTGGTTTACGTTAAAAGCACATCATGAATAAACATTCATACGAGAATTTTATGACACGCGTTCAAAATACTACCCACCATCATCACCATCATCCTGACTAGTCTTTCAGGCGATGTGTGCTGGAAGATGAAAAAATCTTCCACTGGTGCATGAACGAGTCAATAAGCCCCCGGAAGATTTCTTCCGGGGGCTTTTTTTTGGACGTCAGACAAGAATTTATCAGGAGAGATTGCACATGTTAGACAACAACCGTTTACGCATAGCTATTCAGAAATCAGGCCGTTTGAGCGATGACTCACGCGAATTGCTCGCTCGCTGTGGCATAAAAATCAACCTGCACACTCAGCGCCTGATTGCGTTAGCAGAAAACATGCCAATCGACATTCTGCGTGTCCGTGATGACGATATCCCTGGCTTGATTATGGACGGCGTGGTGGATTTGGGCATTATTGGCGAGAACGTGCTGGAAGAAGAGTTGCTGACTCGCCGCGCTCAGGGTGAAGATCCTCGTTATTACACGCTGCGTCGTTTAGATTTCGGCGGTTGTCGTTTCTCGCTGGCGATTTCTGTTGATGAGCCGTGGGATGGCCCGGCATGCCTCAACAACAAACGTATCGCCACCTCTTACCCTCACCTGTTAAAGCGCTACCTTGATGGCAAAGGTGTGCAGTTCAAATCTTGCTTGTTGAACGGTTCAGTTGAAGTTGCCCCGCGTGCGGGTCTGGCTGATGCAATTTGTGACCTGGTTTCTACCGGTGCAACACTTGAAGCCAACGGCCTGCGTGAAGTTGAAGTGATTTACCGTTCTAAAGCGTGCCTGATTCAGCGCGATGGCGAAATGCCAGAAGCTAAACAACAGCTTATCGACAAACTGATGACTCGTATTCAGGGCGTGATTCAGGCGCGTGAATCGAAATACATTATGTTGCATGCACCAAGTGAGCGTCTGGACGAGATTATCTCTCTGCTGCCAGGCGCTGAACGCCCAACTATTCTGCCGCTCGCAGGTGATCAACAGCGTGTGGCGATGCATATGGTGAGCAGTGAAACGCTGTTCTGGGAAACCATGGAAAAACTGAAAGCGCTGGGTGCCAGTTCAATTCTGGTGTTACCAATTGAGAAAATGATGGAGTAACACCATGGCAAACTTCAATACGTTGATTGACTGGAATAAATGCGATGCGGCGGCACAAAATGCACTGCTGACGCGCCCGGCAATTTCGGCATCCGAGAGCATTACCCGCACGGTCGCGGACATCCTGAATAATGTGAAAGCCAACGGTGATGCGGCTCTACGTGAATACAGCGCAAAGTTTGATAAAACTGAAGTGCAGCAACTCAGAGTCAGCGAGCAGGAAATTTCCGCAGCGGTAGCGCGTCTGGGTTCAGAAATTAAAGACGCGATGGCCGTGGCCGTGGCGAATATCGAGAAATTCCACGTCGCGCAACAGCTCGCGCCGGTGGATATCGAAACCATGCCAGGCGTGCGGTGCCAGCAGGTGACTCGCCCGGTGGCGTCCGTCGGCTTATATATTCCTGGCGGTTCAGCACCGCTATTTTCAACCGTATTGATGCTTGCCACGCCCGCGCGGATTGCGGGCTGCAAAAAAGTGGTGTTGTGTTCACCACCGCCAATTGCCGATGAAATTTTGTATGCCGCGCAACTTTGTGGCGTGCAGGAAGTGTTTCAGGTCGGTGGTGCGCAGGCAATCGCTGCGCTGGCGCTGGGCACCGAAAGCATCCCGAAAGTGGATAAGATTTTTGGGCCAGGCAACGCTTTTGTGACCGAAGCAAAACGCCAGGTCAGCCAGCGTCTTGATGGCGCAGCAATCGACATGCCTGCTGGCCCGTCTGAAGTTTTAGTGATTGCCGACAGCGGCGCGACGCCTGACTTCGTGGCATCCGACCTGCTTTCTCAAGCAGAACACGGCCCGGACTCGCAGGTGATTTTGCTGACGCCAGATGCGCAGATGGCGCAAGCCGTTGCCGAAGCGGTTGAACGCCAACTTGCCGCACTTCCGCGTGCTGAAACCGCTCGCAAAGCGCTGGAAAGCAGCCGCCTGATTGTGGCCCGTGATTTAGAGCAATGCATTGAGATTTCCAACCAGTACGGCCCAGAGCACCTGATTATTCAGACGCGTAATGCTCGTGATCTGGTCGATAGCATCACCAGTGCCGGTTCAGTGTTCCTCGGTGACTGGTCACCGGAATCCGCTGGCGACTACGCTTCGGGTACTAACCATGTGCTGCCAACGTACGGTTACACCTCAACGTGTTCAAGCCTTGGGCTGGCTGATTTCCAGAAACGCATGACGGTTCAGGAACTCTCGCCGCAAGGTTTCGCAAGCCTTGCTAAAACCATTGAAACGCTGGCCGCCGCCGAGCTGCTGGACGCCCACAAAAACGCCGTTACCCTGCGTGTTGCAGCGCTGAAGGAGCAAGCATGAGCATTGAAGAGTTAGCCCGTGAGAACGTTCGCGCCCTGACCCCTTACCAGTCGGCTCGCCGCCTGGGTGGCAATGGTGATGTGTGGCTGAACGCCAACGAATATCCGACCTCAGTTGAATTTGAATTAACGCAGCAGACGCTGAACCGTTACCCGGAATGCCAGCCAAAACTGGTCATCGAACGTTACGCCGAATACGCAGGCGTTAAACCGGAACAAGTTCTGGTGAGCCGTGGCGCAGACGAAGGTATCGAACTGTTGATTCGCGCATTCTGCGAACCGGGCAAAGATGCGGTTCTCTACTGCCCGCCAACTTACGGGATGTATAGCGTAAGCAGCGAAGCCTTCAACGTGGAATGCCGTGTCGTACCAACACTGGCAGACTGGCAGCTCGATTTACCGGCCATTGCGGAGAATATTGAAGGCGTAAAAGTCATTTACGTTTGCAGCCCGAATAACCCGACGGGGCAGTTAATCAATCCGCAAGATTTCCGCGTACTGCTGGAAATGGCTCGCGGTAAAGCCTTAGTGGTTGCGGACGAAGCCTATATTGAGTTTTGCCCGCAGGCGACGCTCGCTGGCTGGTTGAATGAGTATCCGCACCTTGTGGTGCTGCGCACGCTTTCCAAAGCCTTTGCGCTGGCTGGCCTGCGTTGTGGTTTTACTCTGGCAAATGAAGAAGTGATTAACTTGCTGATGAAAGTCATCGCCCCTTACCCGCTTTCTACGCCAGTTGCGGATATCGCCGCTCAGGCGTTAAGCCCGCAGGGTATCAATGCGATGCGCGAGCGGGTGGCCGAAATTTTAGTCAATCGCCAATATCTGATCGCGGCATTACAGGACGTGGCCTGCGTTGAGCAAGTTTTCGACTCTGAAACCAACTATGTGCTGGCCCGCATCACCGCTTCAAGTGCGGTATTTAAATCGCTGTGGGATCAGGGCATTATCCTACGTGACCAAAATAAACAACCATCGTTAAGCGGCTGCCTGCGGATCACCGTCGGCACCCGTACCGAGTGCGAGCGCACCATTGCTGCGCTGCGTGAACAACCCGGCCTGACGGCCACGGAGGGCGTGTGAGCCAGAAAATTCTTTTTATCGACCGTGACGGCACTTTAATTTCCGAGCCTCCTTCTGATTTCCAGGTGGATCGCATGGACAAACTGGCGTTTGAGCCTGCGGTGATCCCCGCCCTGCTGCAATTGCAAAAAGCAGGCTACAAGCTGGTGATGATCACCAATCAGGACGGTTTAGGGACGGATAGCTTCCCGCAGCCGGATTTCGATGGCCCGCACAACCTGATGATGCAGGTGTTTAGCTCGCAGGGTGTGAGCTTTGATGACGTGCTGATTTGCCCGCATCTTCCTGCCGACAACTGCGAGTGCCGCAAACCAAAATTGGCGATGGTGAAAGGCTACCTGGAAGAAGGTGTTCTGGATAAACCTAACAGCTACGTGATTGGCGACCGTGCAACGGACATTGAACTGGCCGAGAACATGGGCATTCAGGGGCTGCGTTACCACGGTGAAACGCTGAACTGGTCTGCCATCAGCGACCAACTGACCAAACGTGACCGTTACGCGCACGTGGAACGCGCTACCAAAGAAACGCAAATCGACGTGCAGGTCTGGCTTGACCGCGAAGGCGGCAGCAAAATTAACACCGGCGTGGGTTTCTTCGACCACATGCTGGACCAGATTGCCACCCACGGCGGCTTCCGTATGGATATCAGCGTAAAAGGCGATCTTTATATCGACGATCACCACACCGTTGAAGACACCGGCCTGGCACTGGGCGAAGCGCTGAAAATCGCCCTGGGCGACAAACGTGGGATTACACGTTTCGGCTTCACACTGCCGATGGACGAATGCCTGGCCCGCTGCGCGCTGGATATTTCTGGCCGCCCGCACCTTGAATACAAGGCCGAGTACAACTTCCAGCGCGTCGGCGATTTAAGCACTGAAATGGTCGAACACTTCTTCCGTTCGCTCTCTTACACCATGGGCGTGACGCTGCATCTGAAAACCAAAGGCAAAAACGACCACCACCGTGTCGAAAGCCTGTTCAAAGTCTTTGGCCGCACGCTGCGTCAGGCGATTCGCGTCGAAGGTGACACGCTGCCCTCCTCGAAAGGAGTGTTGTAATGAACGTGGTGATTCTGGACACAGGATGCGCCAACCTGCACTCGGTGAAAGCGGCGATTCAACGCCACGGCTACGAGCCGTTGGTGAGCCGCGACCCGGATGTGGTGTTGCGTGCCGACAAACTGTTTTTGCCCGGCGTGGGAACCGCCCAGGCGGCGATGGATCAGATTCGTGAGCGCGAGCTTATCGAGCTGATTAAAGCCTGTACCCAGCCGGTGCTCGGTATTTGCCTCGGGATGCAGCTTTTGGCCTCTCGCAGTGATGAAAGCAATGGCATCGATATGCTCGGCATCATCGAAGAACCCGTGTTGAAAATGACCGACCACGGCTTGCCTTTGCCGCATATGGGCTGGAACCGCGTCTACCCAAAAGCGGGCGACCGCCTGTTCCGTGGCATTGACGACGGCGATTATTTTTACTTTGTGCACAGCTACGCGATGCCCGTTTGCGCGAACACCATCGCGCAGGCCAGTTACGGTGAAGCGTTCACCGCCGCCGTGCAAAAAGATAACTTCTTCGGCGTGCAGTTCCACCCGGAGCGCTCGGGTGCCGCGGGCGCAAAATTACTGAAAAACTTCCTGGAGATGTAAGCACCATGATTATTCCGGCTCTCGATTTAATTGATGGCACAGTGGTGCGCCTCCACCAGGGGGATTACGGCCAACAGCGCGATTACGGCAATGACCCGCTCCCACGTCTGCAAGATTACGAAGCGCAAGGTGCGCAAGTGCTGCACCTTGTGGATTTAACCGGAGCAAAAGACCCGGCAAAACGCCAGATCCCGCTGATTAAAACGCTGGTTGCGGGCGTGAAAGTACCTGTGCAAGTGGGCGGTGGTGTGCGTACTGAAGAAGATGTTGCGGCATTGCTTGAAGCAGGTGTCGCACGCGTCGTAGTTGGCTCAACGGCGGTGAAATCACCCGCGATTGTGAAAGGCTGGTTTACCCGTTTTGGTGCCGATGCGTTAGTGCTGGCGCTCGATGTACGCATCGACGAACAAGGCAATAAGCAGGTCGCGGTAAGCGGCTGGCAAGAGAACTCTGGCGTATCGCTCGAAGAACTGGTGGAAATGTATCTCCCCGTCGGCCTCAAACACGTGCTGTGCACCGATATTTCGCGCGACGGCACGCTGGCGGGTTCAAACGTTTCACTTTATGAAGAAGTTTGCGCGCGCTACCCGCAAGTGGCATTCCAGTCTTCCGGGGGCATTGGCGGGCTTAATGATATCGCGGCGCTGCGTGGAACCGGTGTGCAGGGAGTGATTGTCGGGCGGGCATTACTGGAAGGGAAATTCAACGTAACGGAGGCGATTTCATGCTGGCAAAACGGATAATTCCTTGCCTGGACGTACGCGACGGGCAAGTCGTCAAAGGTGTGCAATTCCGCAACCATGAGATCATCGGCGACATCGTGCCACTCGCGCAACGTTACGCTGCCGAGGGTGCCGACGAACTGGTGTTTTACGATATCACCGCATCCAGCGATGGGCGTGTAGTTGATAAAAGCTGGGTGTCACGCGTGGCGGAAGTCATCGATATTCCTTTCTGCGTGGCGGGCGGCATTAAGTCGATTGAAGATGCGGCGCAGATTTTGTCTTTCGGCGCGGATAAAATCTCTATCAACTCCCCTGCTCTGGCCGACCCTGAACTGATTACTCGCCTGGCTGAACGTTTTGGCGTGCAATGTATTGTAGTGGGAATTGATACCTGGTTTGATAGCGAAACCGGGAAATATCACGTCAATCAATATACCGGCGATGAAAGCCGCACGCGCGTAACGCAGTGGGAAACCGTGGACTGGGTGCAGGAAGTGCAAAAGCGCGGTGCCGGGGAAATCGTACTTAACATGATGAACCAGGACGGGGTGCGCAACGGCTACGACCTGGAGCAGTTAAAGAAAGTACGTGAAGTTTGCCACGTCCCGCTGATCGCTTCTGGTGGCGCGGGAACCATGGAACACTTCCTCGAAGCCTTCCGTGATGCGGACGTTGACGGTGCGCTGGCGGCATCCGTGTTCCATAAACAAATTATTAATATTGGCGAGCTGAAGTTGTACCTGGCTCAGCAAGGCGTGGAGATAAGAGTGTGCTAACACAAGAGCAGCAAAACCAACTGGACTGGGAAAAAACCGACGGATTGATGCCGGTGATTGTTCAACACGCAAAATCTGGCGAAGTGCTGATGTTGGGATACATGAACCCGCAGGCGCTGGCACAAACGATTGAAAGCGGGAAAGTCACTTTCTTCTCGCGCACTAAACAGCGTTTGTGGACCAAAGGTGAAACCTCCGGCAACTTCCTCAATGTCGTTAAAATCGCGCCTGATTGTGATAACGACACGCTTCTGGTGTTGGTGAATCCTATCGGCCCGACCTGCCACCTTGGCACCTCAAGCTGTTTTGGTGAAACCCACCACGACTGGCACTTCTTGTATCAGCTAGAGGAACTGCTGGCCTCGCGCAAAACTGCCGATCCGGAAAGCTCATATACCGCCAAGTTGTATGCGAGTGGCACTAAGCGCATCGCGCAGAAAGTCGGAGAAGAAGGCGTTGAAACCGCGCTGGCGGCGACTGTGAATGACCGCTTTGAGCTGAAGAATGAGGCATCGGATTTGGTTTATCACTTGCTGGTGCTGTTGCAGGATCAGGAGCTGGATTTGAGTGCGGTGATTGAGAATTTGCGGGAAAGGCATAGGTAATATTCGAACGTAAAAAAGGCCGCACGAGCGGCCTGTAAGACTGATGACATCCCTTCGTAGGTCGGATAAGCGCCAGCGTCATCCGACATTTTCAATTATAACAACAGGCGTAAATGGTGGATGACGCTATCGCTTATCCACCCTACAAAACCCGTTCATTGTAGTTTGTCACAAATCTGAGGCCGCGAAAGCGGCCTTTTTCTTATTAATAGGGTTTACGCTTGAGGCTTATAATTACGAATCGCATTACGACCCAGTACAACACCCGCACCAATCATTCCACCCAGCAATGCGGCAAGAACCAACGTTAGACCACGTTTCGGGCTATCTCTGCGAATCGGCAATGTCGGCTTCATGACGTAGCGATAAGCATGGATTGTTTTAGGTTCAATCTTCAGATTCTGAATATCCAACAAGGTTTGTTTGGTCTGATAATAAGCAGGTGAAAATACTAAAGGACGCGTCGCTTCATTTTTAATCATTGAAGACAACGCTTCACTGCCTAATAAAACCATTGTGTCCTGAGTCACATCAGAAGTCTGCTGCAGCTGTGGGGAAGACACTTTTGCCTCGTTGGCAAATTTCAACGCCTCACTTATCTGCTTAATGCGCAGTTCTTTTTGTTCCTGAGCAACAGTTTCTTGAGTCTTCAGGGAATCTTCAAGCGTTGAGATTTGCAGTTTGATGTTGTCAGTCAGGTCGACACCCAACTCCTCACCAATTTGCTCATCAACCTGTTGAATGTACTTAGCAAGCTGGGTCTGAGCGTTCTTTGGTGAATCCCCCACATAGCTAACCTGCAATGGTAAAGGCTGACCTTTCACAGAGGGTTCGATGGTGAGTTTTTCTGGTTGTTCCTTGTTATCCAGCGTTTCCGACAATGCAGACAACGAGGAGCTAAAACGAGTCACTACACGTACCTGGAGATCATTAATGTTCGGTGCTGAATTTCCGTAAATAACGTTTAGTGCATTGTTATAGGTTGCAATTTGAGCAGCGTCTGGTTGAGTAAAAATCGCTGTGGAAGTCCATTTCTCTTTGGCGACAAACAAATAGATTACTGCAAGAAGGATAGCAAAAACGGTAAAAGCAATGATTGTTACTTTGTCTTTCCACAACTGCACAATAACATCAATTAAATCAATAGATTCCGGGTTGCTGTTAGTGTGGTTATTCACCATGTTATTGTTATCTTGATTCATGATTACCCTAAGAGATTTTGTTCACAAAATGCGAATACCTTCACCAAGTAAGTATAATCGGATAAATGGAAAATTACCTGAGGGTAAATGCAAATTTTTGTCAGATAAAACCGAAAATAACATACAAAATTAAATATGTATGATGACTTAAAATTGAATAAGTGAACAATAAACAAACAATGCTCATGCAGACCCTGGTTTTGGGTCCGCATAAAGTAAAATCTTTTAATTGCTAATATATACGGTGAATTGATTTATTTAGTAAAGCGGCATTAAACATTTGACCCAACTAATTGGATTAAATATTGACCATATAAGGTTTTATCCATAGATTTAGCGTTGTCCAATACCTGTTCGGGAGTTAGCCAACCCTTACGGTAAGCAATTTCTTCAAGGCAAGCGACTTTGAACCCCTGTCTTTTTTCAATGGTATGAACAAATTGAGAGGCTTCAATCAGGCTATCGTGGGTGCCCGTATCAAGCCAGGCAAAACCGCGCCCCAATAGCTCTACAGTCAACTCCCCCATTTCCAGATACATTTGATTAATACTCGTGATTTCGAGCTCATTCCTTTCTGACGGCTTAACTTGCTTCGCCAGATCGACAACTTTGTTATCGTAAAAATAGAGTCCGGTAACGGCCCAATTTGATTTAGGGTGTTCAGGTTTTTCTTCAATGGACAATGCACGATATTGCTCGTCAAACTCGACAACACCGAAGCGATTTGGAGACATAACTTGATACCCGAAAACTGTTGCTCCACTTTGGCGTTGAGCAACCATTTCTAGTTTGCTGCCAAAACCCTGGCCAAAGAAGATGTTATCGCCGAGCACCAGAGAGCAGCTTTCACCATTGATGAATTCCTCACCGATGATGAAGGCTTGCGCAAGACCATCTGGTCGAGCCTGGATCTCGTAACTCAGATTAATGCCTAAATGAGCGCCGTCACCCAACAGACGCTGAAATGAGGGAAGATCTTCAAGTGTGGTAATAAGTAAAATATCACGAATGCCTGCCAGCATAAGTACCGAGAGCGGATAGTAAATCATGGGCTTATCATAAATCGGCAGCAGTTGCTTCGAGACACCCCGTGTGATCGGATACAACCTAGTACCGGATCCACCTGCCAGAACAATCCCCTTCATATCAAATCCTTATATTTTTGATTAGCTGTTAAGGCCTAAACGTTCTCTTGAATACGAACCATCTTTAACACGTTGCCACCATGATTCATTTGCCAGATACCATTCAACCGTTTTCCTGATACCACTCTCAAAGGTTTCAGTGGGTTTCCAACCGAGTTCCCGTTCAATTTTAGAAGCATCAATAGCATAGCGCAGATCATGGCCTGGACGGTCTGTAACATAGGTAATCAAGTCTTCAAATCGTACAATTTTCGAAGGTTTTTCGGCAACTATCTCATCAAGCAAACGGCAGATAGTTCTAACGACATCGATATTTTTACGCTCGTTATGCCCGCCAATATTATACGTTTCACCTGGTTGGCCTTCGGTAACAACTTTGTAAAGGGCTCTGGCATGATCTTCAACATATAACCAATCACGAATTTGGCACCCATTGCCATAAACAGGCAGCGGTTTTCCCTCAAGAGCATTGAGAATAACCAATGGGATCAATTTCTCGGGAAAATGGTACGGACCATAGTTATTTGAACAATTGGTAACAAGGGTTGGTAACCCATAGGTGCGCGACCAGGCGCGGACCAGATGATCACTTGACGCTTTCGAAGCCGAATAAGGGCTACTTGGTGCATAGGGTGTTGTTTCAGTGAATAACGATTCCGTGTCGTGCAGATCGCCGAATACTTCATCAGTTGAAATATGGTGGAAGCGGAAATGCTCTTTTGCAGATGACGTTAACTGGCTCCAGTAGTGTCGCGCGGCCTCCAGCAACACATAGGTTCCAACAATATTCGTTTCAATAAATGCCGCAGGGCCGTCAATGGAACGGTCAACATGACTTTCCGCTGCCAGATGCATCACTGCATCGGGTTGAAACTCCTTAAATGCACTATCTAAAGCGACCCGGTCACAAATATCAATCTGGCGGAATGAATAACGCTCGTTATTAGAAACAGGGGCAAGTGACTCAATATTGCCAGCATAAGTCAGCTTGTCAACGACCATAACTTCGTCATTAGTTGCTTCGATAATGTGGCGAACGACTGCAGAACCAATAAAGCCTGCTCCGCCTGTGACGATTATTTTCATAAGGCCCCAAATAGTGTGAATCTAATTAACTTTACCGTTATAACTATCTTTAGCTACAACACAAAAGCAAATTTTACGCATGCTTTAAAATGAAAAAACCAGTGGAGAGCATTCTCCACTGGTTTTAAATTAAATCATAACTTACTGACAGTTAATTACTTTTCCATCCACTCAGTATGGAACACGCCTTCTTTGTCTGTGCGCTTGTAGGTATGCGCACCAAAGTAGTCGCGCTGCGCCTGAATCAGGTTGGCAGGCAGAACCGCTGAACGGTAGCTGTCGTAGTAAGAGATTGCGGCAGAGAAAGTAGGAGTAGGAATACCATTCTGAACTGCGTAAGAAACCACATCACGCAGCGCCTGCTGGTATTCGTCGGCAATTTTCTTGAAGTATGGAGCCAACAGCAAGTTTGCAATGGCTGGGTTTTCTGCATAAGCATCAGTGATTTTCTGCAGGAACTGAGCACGGATAATGCAGCCAGCACGGAAAATCTTAGCAATCTCACCGTAGTTAAGATCCCAGTTATTCTCTTCAGATGCTGCACGCAGTTGGGAGAAGCCCTGAGCGTAAGAAACAATCTTACCCAGATACAAGGCGCGACGGACTTTCTCAGCAAACTCAGATTTATCACCAGCAAACGGCTTAGCCTGCGGGCCACTCAGCACTTTAGAAGCGGCTACACGTTGCTCTTTCAAAGAAGAGATATAACGCGCAAACACAGATTCAGTGATCAAAGACAGCGGTTCGCCCAAATCCAACGAGCTCTGGCTAGTCCACTTGCCAGTGCCTTTGTTAGCGGCTTCATCAAGAATCACATCAACCAGGTAGTGACCGTCTTCATCTTTTTTAGTGAAGATGTCTTTGGTGATGTCAATCAGGTAACTGCTTAACTCGCCTTTGTTCCAGTCGGTAAAGGTTGTTGCCAACTCTTCGTTCGACAGATTCAGGCCATTTTTAAGCAGTGAATAGGCTTCAGCGATCAATTGCATATCACCGTATTCGATACCGTTGTGAACCATTTTCACATAGTGACCAGCACCATCAGCACCGATATAGGTCACGCACGGTTCGCCATCTTCCGCTACAGCCGCGATCTGCTTAAGAATTGGGGCAACCAGTTCGTAAGCTTCTTTCTGACCGCCAGGCATAATTGAAGGCCCTTTCAATGCGCCCTCTTCACCACCAGAAACACCGGTACCGATAAAGTTGAAACCTTCCGCAGAAAGTTCACGGTTACGGCGGATGGTATCCAGGAAGAAGGTGTTACCACCATCAATCAAGATATCGCCCTTCTCAAGATATGGCTTGAGAGAATCAATGGTCTTGTCCGTGGCTTCTCCAGCCTTAACCATCAACAGGATGCGGCGTGGAGTTTCAAGCGATTCTACAAACTCTTGCACCGTATAGTAAGGAACCAGCTTCTTGCCCGGGTTCTCTGCGATAACTTCTTCAGTTTTATCGCCAGAACGGTTGAACACGGAAACGGTATAGCCACGGCTTTCGATGTTCAGCGCCAGGTTGCGCCCCATCACTGCCATACCAACGACGCCGATCTGCTGTTTGGACATTACATACTCCTGTCAGGTGTGGTCACCGCTGCAAGTGCGCGGCTTGAAATGTGGCTTAGATGTTAACTTATAAATAGCAAAAATAGCAAAAATGAATAGCTTTAATTATACTGATTTTAGCATCTCAATTAATATAAATTATTCTGCACCTATTTTTAAATGAAATTAAACTTCAAAATCAAGAACACCAGAATTATCCGTATAATGATTTCCCTTACAATTTCAACAAACGAGCCACTGACAGTCAATTGCATTTAATCTACAAAAAGTACGTAATTTTTTCACTTACATACACAAATCAGCTTCCGAATCAAACGGAAAACAAATGAAGTAAACTGGGTTAATTCATAAATGACACTTTCACCATCTTTTTAGCACTGCATTTAAACCATAGCAAGAAAGATAATATGCACTTTTAATGAAATTAAATTTCAAATGATTACGATATATACTCCATTGCCAGGAAGCTGCTTTGAGTTTATTGGCCGATAAGGAATTAGATGATACACGATAACGTGCTAATACTTGTTGAACACAAATGGCATATCCCGAACAACTCAATAACTCTAACCACATCAGGTAGTCCTCATGCCCACATTTTTTTTGTATTACTTTACCCAAATTACGACGATTATAAATACCTGTTAAATTTCCAATACAATTTCCGCGCAACATACGTGAATAATCAATTCTAAAAGGACCAGTTCGAACATCAATGATGTTATCTGGATCATTAATGAAAAGGGCGTAATGACTACAAACGACATCATACCCTTGATCAAGATAAGAGACTTGTGACTTTAATTTACTCGGCTCCCAAATATCATCACTATCTAAAAATGCAATATATTGACCTGTGCATTTTTCAATTCCAATATTACGAGCAGTTGCCACACCTCTATTGTTCAATTGACATAAATAAGTAATTCGCGAGTCTGAGTCAGATATTGATGCTACTATTTTTGATGTGTCATCTGTCGAGGCGTCATCTATAATATAGAGGTGCCAATCTTGGAATTCTTGTTTGATAACAGAAAGAATACTATCGGATATATATGCAGCAGAGTTATAAGCCGGCATTATTATTGAAACTCGTTCTTTTGTTTTCATAATATCAACTCTTTCCAATACCGGCTTATCCTATCAACTGTATAATTTTCTGAATCTGAAATTGCATTTTTTTGCATATATTTTAGCATGGAATTATCGTTCATCAGCCGTGATAATTGCAGTGCATACTCATTATCATCATCTTCAGGAATAAGTATACCATCTTCAAAATTATTAATTAATTCACGTGGCCCTGTTTTACAATCGAAAGCTATTGCAGGCACACCGAAAGATTTAGCCTCAATAAGTACCAAAGGCAATCCCTCATACCGTGAAGTCATAGCAAGTAAACTGGCATCTTGATACTCTTTAGCTATTGACATAGAGGCCGATAATAAAATGACGCTGTTTTCTAAGCATAGCTTCGAAATTAGGCCATTTAATTCATGTTGCATTTCACCATCACCAATTATTCGCAGCATCCATCCATGATGATCATTTATTGAAGCCCAAATATGTAATAGCTTATCGAATGCTTTCTGATGTGTGAGTCTTCCCACAGCTAAAACTATTTTCTTTTTTTCTGACAAAATAGAATCTGATACCGGTTTAAAATTACTGGCATTATGAATAATGCTAACGCGCGCGCGTACAGATTTTTTTAATAAATTATAATCATGTTGAGTTAACAACACTAAATCATCAGCTAACTGATAACTTAACCATTTCATAGCACGAATAAGTTTTGACGTTTTTTCAAAAGCCACATGCTCGCTCAAAATAAGGCGGCATTTAAGATTCAGAATCATGAGTAACATGCATAATTTGAAAGACAATCGTCCCATGGATACAGAAATTATTACATCACTATCTTTTTTTCGTAAGTATGAGAACAAAGATTTAATAGTAGAAGAACCAAGCACTATTAATTCAACACCAGACTGTATTTCATAAAAAGGCTTACCTTTTTTTGCTGTTAAAGAGATTAATGTCACATCGTAACCTTCGATATAAAACTCATTAGCAAGAAATGTTGCCACCCGCTCAGTACCGCCAGAACAGGAAATGTCATCTATAAAAATCGATATTCTTTTCATTCATAGAAACCCTAGGCGCTTACTTCCATAACGTATCATTTAAATAAAGATTTAAACAAAAAGGCAATGTAGAGTAAGTGTCCTACAAAAGAACCATTGGCTGTTAAAAACATATTTTTTTTGGTTGTTAAACTATCTTTGTCTGGATAACCATTATTTACATTAGTAATATCAGGGTGGTATGAACAGATTTTATTGGATTTAATAAGTTTTTGCCCTGAATTAATAAGTTTACAGGCAAATATATATTCCTCCCCTGATGGATATCTGGCGCCTAATCCAAAATTCGTATCAAATAATAAGCCTCTAATTTTAGAAACCTTTATTATCATATCGATTGAACAAATACAAGTAGCGGAGACTATATTTAGCACTTTTATTTTTTCATTTTCATTTTCATTTTCATTGGTCAAAGTATGTGAGACTACCAATAATGGGGTATCACTATATTTCTCAGCAAGTTTCTGAATGTATTGCTTAGCATCATCCTTTATTGAAACATCATCATCCATAATCCATATATAATCTGACTGTGCATATTTAATGGCTAAATTCCTACTCCTTGACAATCCAACGTCATGAGAAGATATATATCTGACATTTTCAGGCATACTGCGTGCCATATCTGAATAATCTACGCCATCACTAATTTGATGTATGACCAAATATTTAAAGTCACTCCTAAATTTGACATTATTAATACCAGAATTAAGAACTGATAAAGCAATTTCTATATCCAAAATGCTAACCCTCCTATTTAATATAAAATGTAAATTTTAATAAAACTTCTTACACATTTGACTTTCATAAAGTTAACAACAGTCACTTATGAAAAATTGCTTAATCCAAAAAAGGCTAACTAGCAACGGCATCTGACCAAGAAAATATATTAGACCTACCACATTAGAATCAGTTAACAATAATTACACTAACCCGTTAAAACTCCCGAGAATATATTACCGAGTAATAACCTTTTGCAAAAGAACTGAGGCATCTATTGAAAATATCTAGTAAATTCTCATCGAATGGACTATTAAACATATAAAATGAAATCTCATCCCCTTTAAACAGAACTGTAAACAAAAGAAAAGTGTTAATGCTTAGTATTGTGTACAAAGATAAAATCTTATTATTTAACGTGACTTTTTCAGACCGCAGCAATGGATATATAAAAAATGGAGAAAGCGCATATAGAAACAGTGAAATTCTAATCCCAAAACTTTGCGGTACATTGTAAGTTATAGCAGCTAAGAACAAAAATACGATTAATAGGAAAAATACCTTCCTAACTTCTACTTCAGTTTTAATATTGGAATACCAGAGAATAATAAAACATAGCAAAAAATTCACAAAAAAAGTCATTGCTTGAACATAGCCCATTGAATTTCCGGAGCTTTTAAATAGATAATATTCAATTCTATCACGCAAAAATATAATACAAAATGCGACCAAAGAAAGCAGAATTGTACCCGCCGCGAATTTTATTTTTTTATTCCTGTCTTTTAGATACTCCCATAACCCTATGAATAAAACTGAAGAAGCATGGGATGTTATGGCTAAAAAATATAAAAGATAACGTTTTTTATTTACATAAAGAAATGCATTAAGAAGTATAACAGCAGCTAACATGCTCCGTAAAAAATAAACATTGAAAGAGTAAAACGAATAAGAAAGATTAAAAGTAATAAAATAAAGGCAAGCCAGTCTTGAATTCACCCTTAAACAAAAAGTAAATAACAACAACTGAATCAAGCTAAAATAGATTAGTAAAAATGCATATTCATTCCCGTTTGAAAAAAGATAAACTATACGCATAAGAAATAATATGCAAATTTCAATCCCTCCACCAAACCTCCCAAAACCTAATATATCTGTTTCGTTTATACCTCGATAAACAGTAATATACTCTGCAATATCTGAAAACGGAATTATTGAAGAATAAAACATTATAAAGAAAGAAACCGATATTATAGATAAGAAGAGCCTTATTGACTTATTCGCAAAAGGACTAATAACAGCTATAATAGGCAACATTAATAGTGGATATAATGAAAAGAGTATAGCTAATAGCAATCCAAATATACAAACAAATGTCACAAAAGAATTAATATTATCAACCACTTTGGTTTTAACATTCATTCGCTTTTATTCGCCTTTACTGTATAGATATTTTATAGGTGTAGATTCTTTTTTAAATGCATATTTTACATACGACATTCTTTTAACATGGATGAAACATGGTGTTGATATTCTTCCCATTATCCGTTGTTTGAAAGAACGCTTAAACTTCAATTTTAGCAGTTCGAACGTATCTGAATCATAATATTCGAAACAGCCTTTTTTAATTAAATAAGGCTCACATGATAGTAGCCCACCGAAAATCTCAACGCCTCTAAAAGTAAATAGATTATTAGTTTTGTATAAATTTATAATTTTGGATTGTATCTTATTTATTCCTGCTGGAGTATATATACAGTGAGCATCACACTTCATTACATACTCACATGAAGCCAATGAAAATGCATAATTATAATATTTAGCCAACGATCGTTCAGGATATTTTTCAACTTCATCTCTGTATCCTTTCCCGGCCAATGCGACAGACGAATTGTAATGAAAAATTTTTATATCGCAAATACTGCTAAGCTCATCCTTAAGTCTCTTTACTATTTCAAGTGTCCCATCTGTAGAACCATTATCTACGATAATGATCTCGCTGCATATTGGTGCTACTGATATAATAGAGAGCTCAATATATTGTGAACCATTTCTTACCCGATAAACGGCGGATATTGATGGGTGCTTCTTTCTATTCTCAATAACGGACTCAATATTTTTAAGCGTCAATACATCCCGTTGATCTCGGGAGAGAGAATTAGCTAATTCATTATGATTCAGTTTTAGCCGTACAAACTGTGATTCTATTCTTAATAGTAATTTTTTAATTCTCATTAATGCGCTCTTCAATTTCTTTCATAATATATAAATCATCACGACGCTCTAATGAGCAGAATTTATTCGTAATATTCTTACGCACATCATAATATCCATCGTCACCCTTCAACATCTTCAGCATTTCAGATATCAGATCTTCTTGGTTATAAACTTTAACTCCCGGCACAATATCATTATAATTTAGATAAATATCTCGAGAGGATAGATACTCATTATAGTCAAATGGGAAAAATATAATAGGACGGTCTAAATAAAGATAATCAAAAAATATAGATGAATAGTCTGTAATTAAAAAATCAGATTTTAGCATGCTTTCTTCAGCGGTCTCTCCATTATCAATAATAAATATATTCGTAAGCATGGTTATATCTATATCTAATTTAGTATTCGCATGTAAGCGAATTTGTAACAATGCATTATTTTTGGACAATAAATCATTTAATGTACTAAAATTTAATCCCGACTTTTTAATAAAATCTGAACCATCATCTCGCCAAGTCGGGGCATATAAGAACGTTTTTATTTTTTGTACGTTGCAAGAACCTATGATTTTATATTCTTTTTCTTTATCAATTAACGCTGAAATACGAGGAGGGTCAGCTATAATAACATTATTTTCGTCATATGCTCTGAAAGCACTTTTGAAAAAGTATTCATATACAAAATCACTTGGTGCCAGCAAAATATCGCACCGTTTATGATACTCAGGCATTAATAATTTATAAAATAACCCGGCATTATTAAAGAAGTTATTTAGGGGTTTTTTCATAATATCATATTCAATTTTTTTCAATGGTGTTCCATGCCATAAATTTACTAACGTAGCTCCTGCTGAAGTATAAAAGTTAATAGTTGAGACATAGTTACTATATATATATACTTTTGCCATATAGCAAAGCATTATCCCCTTAATGCTTTTTTTATGATATGCTTCATAACCTGCATCCCTTATTATTCTTAATGTTTTTTTGTCATCTGTAATCCAGACACATCGTATATCACTGTACTTATTTATAGATTCAAAAAAATATCGTGAGTTATCTGTAAATCCATTGTAACCACCAAAAAGCCATATCCTTTTATTTCTTTTAAAGAATAAACCAACTGGGTACGCCAACCATGAAATCAACTTTATTCCATATTTAATTGCTTTTTTCATTTATAAACCCCGAATAAGATTTCTTGCTTATATAAACGGTCATAATGGTAACAAGCAAAACAGATAATATAGGAAGAAGAAAATACTTGAAATTTAATGCAATGCCCGTCCAAAACAATAGCGGTGTTAATAGTGAGTTAACTAATTGTGTAAAAATAAATTTTTCCACTTTGAAACAACGAATAAACACCTCAAAACCAGAAATTAGAAATGTAAATATAAAGAAAATTGAAACAAAAATCATTTGATTTATGGGTAATATTTTTTTAAATAAGAAAAACTCCGGAAATAAAAATTGCACCATATAAAAAATAGCATATCCACATAACAATAAACAAAATGATAGAAAGAAATATTTATCAAATATTTTCTTTGATTCTGCTACCAGTCCTTTTGCAATAGTATTGGCATACAAGGTCATTTGAGAATTGAGTATGGATATTGCAATATTTTGCCCTGCCCTCATAAGCGCTACGGAAAGGCCAATAAAGCCAGCCATTTCAGCACCTAAATATTTAAAGGAAAGAATATTAAATCCATTCCAATAAAAATACCCCAAAAACCATACAACGCTTGTTTTTTTTAATAATGGCCACAAATCAATTAACACCTCCTTGAAATTAAAAACCTTATAATTTAGTTTTATTAATCGCCAACTAAATTTATTCAACACAAAAACCGTAGTTAAGAATGACAATATTCCAATTAACTGAGATAGACCTAAAGCATATAGCCCAAATCCAGTATAAATAAATCCCCAAAGCGATAATGCAACAGCCAATTGATTTAAAATATTCGCCTTAATTAATAAATGTTGCCTTTGCGTACCATCTAACATTGCATTTAGTGGTAGTAGCATCAGACTAAAACATGAAATTGCCAATAACAAAAACCATGGCCTTTCCCACAGCATATGCCCTTGATAGTCGTTATACATTACAAAGGGTATTATTGTACCTAATATGTAAAATAAGATTGAAAGAGCGAAATACCAATATACGGAAAAGATGAAATAATTAGATATTTTATCTTGGCTATTATCTTGATTATACGAATGACTGTAATACTGTCTAAGAACTCCAGTCATCCCAACCTCAAGCAGTTGAGTCATTGCAGTTAATGAGAAAAATGTATAGTAGAAGCCCAGTTCTTCGCTAGTCATTTTTTTAGCAAGAACCAGTAATGTAATAGGCCCGACTATTACTCGGAGTAACGACATACAGATTGATAATAAAGACACCACTCTATATTTTTTATAAGTATTCATTGGTGCTAGCCATAATTGTACTTGTTTGATAATGTGATGATTGCAAAAATATCATATAGTTATTTTATTTTACGTACGATTTCTATTATTTCTGTAGTAGAAATAGAAGGTGTTCTTGGTAAGTAGACTACATCACACTGTGTTTTTACCCAATCAAATTTCCCCTCCCAATCATCACCCATTACAAGTACATCTGCTTGATTGTTTTTTATATAATCTAGTTTTTTCTCGAGAGATTCCTCTATAAAAACCTCATCTACAAATCTAAGCGATGATATTATTTCAACGCGATCTTCTTGCGAATAAATTGGGTATCGCTGTTTTTTTGAATAATTCAAAGCATCTGAAGATATACCTACAATAAGTTGGTCACCTAAATCACGTGCTCGTTTTAATATATTGACATGACCAACATGGAAAACATCAAATGTACCAAATGTAATTATTCTTTTCATGTAAATCCTATTTTCCTCACTGATTGATTTTAAATAATATCGCAAAATATATACATAAGAAATGAGACTCTAAAAACCCCTCTCTTCGAGATATCGCATATTATATATTGTTCAAAATTTCGAAACGAGCACCGACCACGCTACCGCCCTTGGCTCTTAAGCTACCAATGCGCTTGCGTTGCAAGTTAATGTTGACTCTTTACTAAGTAACTAATTTAAACGTATGCAGAAAATATATTAAAAAATGATAATATTCGAGATTGGATAATATTATCATTTTTCATTCAAAATAATTGATTATTTCTTCTCTGATAATAAATTGATAATGCCTTCCCTAAACTTTGCCCCTTCCTTCAGGCTGCGCAGCCCATACTGAACAAACGCCTGCATGTAACCCATTTTCTTACCGCAGTCATAACTTTCGCCAGTCATCAGGGCCGCTTCAACTGCTTGCTTTTTGTTCAGTTCAGCGATGGCGTCAGTAAGCTGGATACGGCCCCAGGCACCCGGCTCGGTTTTCTCAAGCTCAGCCCAGATATCAGCAGACAACACATAGCGACCAACTGCAGCCACGTCAGAATCCAGAGTCTGTGGTTGATCTGGTTTTTCCACAAAATCAACGATACGGCCAATTTGCCCGTCATTTTGAAGTGGCTCTTCGGTCGTAATCACTGAGTACTCAGATAAATCTACGTTCGGCATACGTTTTGCCAGAACCTGGCTGCGGCCCGTCTCTTTAAAACGCTCGACAATAGCAGCTAAATTATAGCGCAATGGGTCCGCACTAGCGCCATCAAGGATAACGTCAGGTAATACCACCACGAATGGGTTGTCACCCACTACCGGGCGAGCGCACAAGATTGAATGGCCTAAACCTAATGGCTGGGCCTGACGGACGTTCATAATGGTCACGCCCGGAGGGCAGATAGACTGGACTTCCGCGAGCAACTGGCGCTTAACGCGCTGCTCAAGCAAGGCTTCCAGTTCATAAGATGTGTCGAAATGGTTCTCTACAGCATTCTTTGAAGAGTGCGTTACCAGCACGATTTCTTTGATACCAGCAGCTACGATTTCGTCAACAATGTATTGAATCATCGGCTTGTCAACGATCGGCAGCATCTCCTTCGGAATTGCTTTTGTTGCAGGCAACATATGCATGCCCAAACCTGCGACCGGAATCACTGCTTTCAAATTAATCATATACAGCCCACCTATAAATGGTTGAGGGATTATAGCCACTGGCAAATGCATATCCATCAAAAATTTACTTATCACTAAGCGTCAGATGGATATTCAACCGACTATATCTCGTCAGTAAAAATCTACGTACCTGTAGAATACATGCATCAAGGGGAGGTCTGAATCAGATTACTCCCGCTGAATCAGACCTGGCTCGCCCTTCCCTCACTCAGAAACAAACGTGATATCGTCTTTTTTAGCGGATACAAATTCATATTGCAAAGTTCGATCTAAGCCCTGGGATAAAGTATACGGCGCGGTGAAACCACTGCCATGGACCTTAGTGGCATCAAACTGTGTTGTTGCGCAGAATTTCTTCACTCGTACAGAACTGATTGAGTACTTTTTACCTGTCACTTTGCTCAGCACGTCAAAACAGAAGCCTCCGAGCATACCCACCGCATAAGGTAAGTGAACAGACGGAATTTTTTTGCTCAGACTTTTTTCAACTTCCGATACCAGCTGATTCATGTTGAGGTCGGGTTTATCAACATAGTTGTAAACTTGGTAACCTTGCTGAACGTTCTGGAGTTTGTACTTAATGAACTCAACAATATTGCCGACGTAAGCCATAGATTTGTAATTGTTACCTGCTCCAACCATCGCAAATTTACCGCTGGCAATCTGTTTGAGGAGGTTGTAGACATTCCCACGGTTTCGTTCACCGAAGATAACGGTAGGGCGAATGATGGTTAGAGAGCGTTCTTCAGGCGCTTCATTGTGCCAGGCACGTAGCACTTCTTCCGCCTGCCATTTGCTCTTACCATAATGATTGAAGGGATCTATTGGATGGGTTTCGTCAGGATTTTTTTTGTTCAGGCCATAGACGGCTACAGAACTGGTAAAGATGATGTTTTTGACACCATTCTTATCCATTGCAGCAAGAACGTTTCGAGTCCCCTGAACATTCACATCATAGTAAAGCGAGGTTGGACTGACATCATCACGGTGTTCCGCTGCAAGTAACACGACGGTCTGTTGCCCTGCAAAATGGTCATCGAGAGAGCCTTGCTCACGAACATCCCCGGAAACAGTAATGTCTTGATAAAAGTGGCTACCTTGCTTATCTAAATTTTTGATCTCGAATTCAGAATGTGCTGTTTCAATCAATCGGGTTCCAACGAAGCCAGATGCACCAACAAAAATAACCTTCTCTTTCATACTAAGCCCAGTAAGTAAATTTGTCCGATGAAGTCACCAGAGCATAAATTGTGTGATTTCAAGGGAGGTGTTCAGATGCTGTGACTCTATAGCATCTGATTTTGTCGCAGAATTATAAACTTTTGAAGCTTGATAGCCAGCACAAAAAGCCTACCCATTTTGATACTAAGTAAAATCCCAATCAAAAATAACGATGCTTACATTCATTTCTGCCTGAAGTTAAACATTCTTAAAGCGTATTACCTGGTAATGTGAAATTAAGGTTCTCACTATTCACATACCGCTGGTCAACCCGGTCGATATCTACCGAACTATCCCCTTTCTCGTTCACAGCGCGCACATTGGCGAGCGACAGCAGCGTCTCGTCTTTTGCCATAAAACGCCCACGCACGTCTTTGCGCAGGTCGAAGTTCAGCTTCAGCGCAGGCCCAGTGTTAGCGTACTGCATCACATCGATGTTTCTCAGAAACAAGTGTTGCGGTTTGTTATGCAGCTCAAGGGTTGCACGCTTCATCGCAACATTAGTGATAGCCACAAACGAGGTCGCATTGCCCGACGATATCTGTATTCCGCGGCTTTTGAACTGCATATTCGTATTATCAAGCACAATGTTATTTAGTTTAAAATTTTGTGGAATAGATAAATATTTACCTTTGATCACACCATAACCAATTAAAAATCCGGCACTCTCTTTCATCTCGATATTATCAAGCACGAAATTATCACAGCCATAAATAGCTACCGTAGCATTATCAATCCCCGCTTTCTTACTGAAGGTATGGTTAATATTGCGTGCCTTTATATTACGAATAATGAAGTGTTTGCCGTTTTCGACGTGGACCAGTTGGCGGCAGTTGCTACCGGTGATGTTCGCCACCACAAAATTCTTTACCGCCTGGTCCTCGGGGTAGTCATTGTCATAGGTGCTCCCCGCAAGCCCAATGCCAATGCCCCAGTTTATCTTGCCATTGGTGCAGTCAATGTTCTCAATAACATGGTCGGAGATCTGCAAGTCGTGGTCGTTTATCGCCACATTCCACTCGATAGCATCGCCCTGCAAATGGCTAAAGTGCCCGTTAGTGATCTTCACGTTTTCCATGCGGTTATGGAACCCTTGCCGCAAAATGGCGTAGTTCGCATCATGTACCGTAATCTGATCTATGACCAGGTTGCGCATCGTGCGCTTCTCTTTGCCGCCGATGTAGATTTGGGTGACCGGCACAAATCCGCTCATATCAATCCCTTTGATGGTGCAGTCTGACCCACGCACATCAAGGGTAATATTGTTAAATCGCCCGCCCTTCTCACCCAGAATCTGGCAGCCGTCCTGCATCACAAAGCGCCCTTTACCGTTGCCCTTTAAGCCGCCCGCAACCTGCAAAGTTTTACCTTCGGGCATAAAGATCGCCGTATTGATGTTGTCGCAGACTAAATCGGCAGGAACAGTCACGGTATCAGCGGTTGAAAAAGCCTGTTTGAAGGCGGCAATCCAGTCACCACGATAGAACTTTTGGACGCTGACCTCGTTTTTGCCAGCGGCAGCTAATACATAGCGAGGGGAGATAAATGGTACCGCGGCCAGCACTGAGCTGGCTTTTAACAATTTGCGGCGCGAGGATGAAAAGTGGGAGGGAGTTGATTGATATTTATTCGGCATACGTCCTCGTGATATTTCACTCGGTGGATTTACAGCGTTTGTAGCTGACGAGCTAATTCTTGATAAATCACTTTCTGGTTGAATTCAGTTTCAACTTTTTCGCGAGCCAGGTTCAGCATCGGTCTCAGCTCGCTGGCCTCGATATTGCCGAAGGCTTGTAAGCAATCTGCGAGCGCGGTCGCATCTTTTTCTGGCACCAGCCAGCCTGAACGCCCGGCATCAATCAGTTCAGGAATACCGCTATGAACCGTAGAAATCACCGGAATGCCAACCGCCATCGCTTCCATCAATGCCACGGGAATGCCTTCCATATCGCCATCTTCGCCCGTGACAGAAGGCAGAAGAAATACATCGGCTTCATCCAGCATCGCTTTCACTTCGTGGTTAGGTTTAAACCCCGGCATAAACACCACATCATCAAGCTGAAATTGTTCAATCAGCGTGCGCAGGCGTTTTTCCCATGGGCCAATGCCGAGAATGTTGTAGCGAAATTTCACGCCGCGCTCTTTGAGCAACAGACAGGCGTCGATAGCGACGTGTAGCCCTTTTTTCTCGGTCAACCGGGCCACCGAGATAATCTCCAGCGTTTTGGCAGGTGCCTTCACCGGGCGTTGTGAAAAGCGTTCCATGTCGACGCCCATGCGCGACACGCTGATTTTCGCCGTCGGGCAGCCCATGTTTTGCAAGCGCCCCGCCCATAATTGACTGATGGGCAGCATTAAATCGCCACGGGTAAACAGCTTCTGATATTCAGGTGTGTAATGATTCAGGGCTTCGCGGCCTGAAATATCAATACCGTGGAATACGGTGGCGATTTTGCCCTTCAGCAAACCAAGTTCGCGCAGTTTGGCCGCCGTCACACCCGCCGGGCCGAAGTGGGCAATAAACACATCCGCGCACACGGTTTGAGGATGGCTGCCGCAAATGGAGGACAAAATCAGATTGCGTGCTTCCTCACCGTAACGTTTTGCATTCAGCGCACGCCAGGTGCGCGGGCGTAACGAGCCACGCAGCGTGTTCAACGCGCGGGATTGCAGTTTTGCGACCTTTCCCGCAGGTTCATCCATCAACCAGGTGGTTTTCTCCGCAAGCCCGTACTCTTTGAATGCCGAATGCGTGTTGGTCAAATCGCCTTTTTGAATCGCGACAATTTCCACCTCGTACCCCATGTCGATAAACGCGGTTATCTGGTTGAGCACGAAGGTTTCGGATGCCACCGGGAATTTGAGCAGGAAGAAACCGACTTTCATTTTTCCCCCTTAATTCGAGTTAATACCGACTCCACCATGCGCAGACCGTCCTCACGTTCAGCGCGCACCGCATGAGCCAGGCGCTCATTAATGGCAGGCAATTGCCCTAATACATCCGCAACCACACTCTGGAGCGAACCGTTAAGTAGCTGGCGGATTTCAATCGCCATTTCTGGCAAACCCAACTGCTGCATGATGCCCGCGGATTTGTGTTCGTAATTGATAGCAATCGCAGGCGTGCCGAAGTTCATAGAGATAATCGCCGAATGCAGACGTGTGCCCACGGTCAGCTCACACTCGCCCAGAATCTTGCCCATTTCCAGGTCGTTGAGTTCATCCATCACCACATGATATTGCTCTGGGTCATTCACGTACTGACGCAGATTGAGCGCCACCATGCGGTCATCTTTGTTATAGCTATCGATTCCCGTACAGGTGGAGAGCGCCAACACCTGATAACCCTCTTCAATCACGCGATTAACCACCGCAGCGAACGCTTGTTCGTAGGCCTGTTGCGTGGTGCCGAGGCGCTTGTCGAACGGAGCCAGTTCACGCAACGTAATCGCGACAGTTTTCTTGCGCTTGATGGTGTTAAGCCAGTGATTCACCGCATAATTCGGTACAAAATTGTCGTTGTGATGGTCCACAAGCCACGCGGTATCCACTCCCTGCTCGACTTTGCTGCTGTCGATATTGCTTTGGTTCATCAATTTAAGGCTGACGGTTTCACGTAAAATCAACGACTCCACATTGCCGAAGACATAACTCGCCAGATGATTAAACTGCGGGTCCTGGAATGGCCCCACGCTGTGCCCAATCATGTAAACCGGCTTTTTCGCCATAAAACTGCACAGCGCATGCTCGAACTGCGAAACACCGTATAAATCGACAAAAAACGATCCGCCGACCTGAATAATGGCGTCATATTTTTGCAGCGATTTCACGAAATCAATAAAGCCCTGCGGGATAGAGATATTGCGCAGACGCCCGTTGTCAGTGGCCTTTGCCAGTAAAACCTGGTGTTGATATTTACGGCGCAGCACCTTCTTCACACGCCCCATCAAACCGACGGCATTGTTGTGCTGTTTCATTTGTTTATACAGGCCGTCACCCATCACCGGGCGGCCCAGCAGCCAGGCGGAACTCACCGGGTAGCGGCTCATCACGTCAACGTCTACCGATTCATCAATAGTGGTAATCGCATCAATAAGTCCGCGCAAAATAGCGCTATCACCACGGTTGCCGCAGGTGTGGTTGCCAAGAATTAATAATTTCATACAGACCTCTTTTTCAAATGGGGTTCTCTTCTTATGAACTGACGTTTCATCTCGACCACCAGCGCGTTACGCGAAAGCAACAGCATGACGATAAAGGCCAGTGCGCCCGCAGCAATTTGCGTCGCCAGTAACAGGCCGATGGAGATATGCCCTTTCAGGGCTATCCCCAGCGCAGCACTCACTACAATGGTTGGAATGGAAAGGTAAAACGGCAGCCAGATACTCTGAATGTACTGACGATAACTGGAGCCAAGCACCGGTTTGATCATCACGAAGTAGCTCAGAACCGTGTTCACCACCTGCACAAACAGGAAGCCGAGCGTCACGCCCAACGCGCCCGCCAGATGCCCGCCGACGATAATCGCCGGGATAAACAGGCACGTTTTGAAGACGTTGAATTTAAAGCTGATATCGACCCGCGCTTTCGCCATTAGCAGCGAACCAATCGGGTTGCCGATAGATCGCAGCAGCCCCACCACGCACAGCAATTGCAGAATTGGGGTAATGAATTGCCACTTTTCACCAAATACCAACGGCACAAAATTGTTCGAAACCACTAAAAGACCAAGCAGCGCCGGGAAGTTGATGATTCCGACAATCGACAGCAGTTTGTAGAAGTTGATACGTAACTTGTCGGTATCGTCCTGGATTTTGGCAAATGCCGGGAACAGCACGCGGGTGATAATCGGGTTCAGTTTCATCGGCGGCACCACCGCCACGTTATAAGCGAGGTTGTAACCCCCGGCGATGCTGGCCCCTAAAATACGCGCCAGCACCAGGGTAGAAAGATTGGTATTCACGTAATTGATAATGCTGTCAGCCGTCAACCACGCGCCAAATTTCAGGTTAGAGCCGACGGACTTCAGCGAGAAATGCAGGCCAGGGCGGTAAATTTTGCGGCCAAAGAAACCGAACAGCGAAGTACGCACCACGGTGTTGACCAGATAACCGATAATCGCAGTCATGGCGAACGGGTAAAACATCGCCGCCCCCACCGTGACCGTAAAGCCCGCCATCACTGAAACCGTTTCAATCGAGCCAATCTTTGAAAACTCCAGCTCTTTTTGCATCAACGCGCGGAACTGCTGGCCGTGCGGGATGACGATAAACGCAAACGACAGTGTTTTAATCAGCGGGGAAAGCTTCGGCGCATGCAGCACCGAGGCGATAACATCGCTGAGCAAAAATACGGCGGCAAATACCACGATCCCGAGGCCCACATTCAGCCAGTACAGCGTGGTGAGTTCGAGGTGGCTGATTTCCTTACGCTGGATAATCGAGTTAGCGATGCCAAAATCCGACAGCGTATCGGCCAGCGCGATAATCACCAGCGAGATAGTCAGCAGGCCAAACTCGTGATTGTCGACAACTCTCGCCAACACGGTCATCTGCACCAGGCCAAGGCTAATAATGATGACCGTGGCGATAGCAGACCATTTCGCGCCGCTGATGGTTTTTTCTCTCAGGCTCATTGGGTTATCCATTATTTGTCGGATGACGCGGTACTTATCCGACCTACAAAAAGTTCGTCACTTAATACGCAGCTTTATTCACAAAGCCTTTGAAAATGGTGAGGAAGACAATTTTGATGTCGAACCACAGGCTCCATTCGCGGATGTACTCCAGGTCAAACTCAACGCGTTTTTCCATCTTCTCGAGCGTATCGGTCTCACCGCGCCAGCCGTTGATTTGCGCCCAGCCTGTAATGCCCGGCTTCACTTTATGGCGCAACATGTAGCCTTCAATTAGCGAGCGATACTGCTCGTTATGCGCCACCGCGTGAGGGCGCGGTCCAACGATCGACATCTCGCCCATCAGCACATTGATAAACTGCGGCAGTTCGTCAAGAGAGGTACGGCGCAGGAAATTCCCGACCGGCGTCACACGCTTATCGCCTTTGGTGGCCTGGGTGACGACCGTGTCGTTTTCCATCACTTTCATGGAACGGAATTTCCACACCTTGATCGGCTTGCCGTCCATGCCATAGCGCGTCTGACGGAAGATAACCGGGCCAGGAGACGTCAATTTCACCGCCGCACTGATACACAGCAACACCGGGGAAATAAACAGCAGGATCATCGCCGAAAGCACGATATCTTCGAGGCGTTTCAGGATGCGGTTGATGCCGTTGAGCGGCGTATCAAACAGTGGCACAACCGGCACACCGTTCACTTCTTCGGTGCGGGAGTTCAGAATATTGAAGGTAAAAACATCCGGGATCAGCATCACCGAACAGGTGGTATCCGTCAGTTCGCGCACCAGGCTTTTAATGCGTGCTTCTTCGCTCATCGCCATCGCGATATAGACGTTGTCGATGCGCCCTGCCCGCGCCTGTTCCACTAAATCTGCGAAACAGCCTGCATAATCACCGTGTTTTGTTTCTGGCTGTTCGTCGTCGTAAACGCCCATCACATCAAAACCTAACCACGGCTCGTTGCGGAAGCTTTCGGCGAGCGTGTAACCGACCGGCATAGAACCCGCGATAGCAATGCGGCGCGTGTTGTAGCCCATATTGCGCAGCCAACCGGCACCGAAACGAATAAACGAACGGCACATCACCATGCCGAAACTGGTTAACACATACCAGGCGAGATAAACCCAGAATGAACCGTCGAAATCCGGGTTAAATGCCAGCAGTCCGGCGCTGAAAATCAGGCTCAGCGTCCAGTTTTGCAGCAGGAGCATCAGTTCGCTGGAAATTCTCACGCCACGCCAGGAACGATAAAAATCGGTTATTCCACCAATCATCTGGAAGACAACGAGGGCCAGCAACGCCATCAGCAAATGCATGTACAAAAACGGTAACGCGTTGACCTGACACACTACCCATAAGCCAACAAACATAATGGTTATGTCGGAAAAACGTTGCACCATAGAGATCAACGATGCGTTCGTTTTTGGCAGCTCGCGCTTTTTTAGGTTTGTCATCGTTTTACCTTTATTAAAGGAGTGACGGCTCCCCTTTCCTGCCGTTGTAGGGCGGATAAGCTTGCGTCATCCGCCATGTGTTTTTGCAACACCACGGTGGATGACACTTCGTTTATCCACCCTACAAATGCCAGGAGATGCCGTCCCCACCAATCACTGATTCAACAGTTCCATAATTTCCTGCGTTCGCGCCTGCATCAGCTTTTCATCGCTGCGCGATTCCACATTCAGGCGCACCACCGGCTCGGTGTTCGAGCTGCGCAGGTTAAAGCGCCAGTCGGCAAACGCCATGCTGATACCGTCAGTGTTATCAACTTCCTCAGCGTGCGGCGCAAAGTGTTGCTGTACGCGTTCAATGGCGACTTTCGGGTCCGCCAGCTTGCTGTTGATTTCCCCGCTCGCCGGCCACGCCGCCATGCGGTCACACACCAGCTCGCCCAAGGTTTTGCCTTTCAGGCACAGCAGTTCCGTCACCAGCAGCCACGGGATCATCCCGCTGTCGCAGTAGGCAAAATCACGGAAATAGTGGTGGGCGCTCATTTCCCCGCCGTAAATCGCATCTTCCTGGCGCATACGTTCTTTGATAAACGCATGACCAGTTTTCGACATCACCGGCGTGCCACCTGCGCGCTCCACGATATCCACCGTGTTCCACGACAGGCGCGGGTCATGAATAATCTTCGCCCCCGGCTGTTTTTCGAGGAAGGCCGCCGCCAGCAGGCCGACGATGTAATAACCCTCGATAAACTGCCCTTTCTCATCGAACAGGAAGCAGCGGTCGAAATCGCCGTCAAAGGCAATCCCCATATCCGCGCCGTGTTCAATCACCGCATTGCGGGTGTCGTCGCGACACTCCGGCAGCAACGGGTTCGGGATACCGTTCGGGAAGTTGCCGTCAGGCTGGTTGTGCACTTTGATAAACGTCAGCGGCACATTGAGTGATTTAAAGCGGGCCTCGATGGCATCGACAATCGGGCCAGCCGCGCCGTTACCGGAGTTAATCACCAGCTTCAGCGGTTTGATGTTAGCCACGTTGATGTAGGTGAACAGATGGTCGATATACGCCTCGACCACTGAAATCCTCTGGTAGCTGCCACGTTTTGCGGCGTCGACCGGCGGGAAGTCGTTGGCTTCCGCCAGGCGCTGCACGTCGCGCAGGCCGGTGTCGCCACTGATTGGGCGAGCGCCTTCACGCACCAGTTTCATGCCGTTGTAGTCCATCGGGTTGTGGCTGGCGGTCACTTCAATGCCGCCGTCCATATTCAGATGCCATGTAGCGAAATAGATTTCTTCGGTGCCGGACAGGCCGATATCCAGCACGTCCACGCCCGCATCCTGCAACCCTTTTGCCAGCGCCAGTTTCAATGCTTCGCTGGTCAGGCGCACATCACCGCCCAGCACGATAGTTTTCGGTTTCAGGTACTCGCCATAAGCGCGGCCAATGCGTTCTGCGATATCTTCGTTCAGCTCTTCACCGAGCTTTCCACGGATGTCGTAGGCTTTAAAGCAGGTCAGTTTTTGCACTTTTCAGTCTCCTTCGGGCAACAGTTACCCAACCCGCAGAGTGGTCTGCGGGGACTCATCAAATTTTTATTGGCTAGATACGCCCGTAACGGTCTTCGAAACGGACGATGTCGTCTTCTTCGAGGTAAGTGCCGGAACGCACTTCAATCAGGTCGAGCGGGATTTTTCCGGGGTTTTCCAGGCAGTGCGTCACGCCCAGAGGGATGTAGATGGACTCGTTTTCGCCCAGCAATTTTGTCTCTTCACCCAGTGTGACTTTCGCGGTACCCGCCACCACAATCCAGTGCTCGGCGCGGTGATGGTGCATCTGCAAAGACAAGCCTTCGCCCGGTTTCACGGTGATGCGTTTCACCTGGTAACGCTCGCCTTCGTCGATAGAGTCGTACTTACCCCACGGGCGGTACACTTCGCGGTGGTTATGGTGTTCGTGGCGGCCATCGAATTTGATTTGCTCAACCACTTTCTTCACGCTCTGGACGTGGTCACGGTCGGCAATCAGCACGGCGTCTTTAGTCTGCACAACAATCAGATCTTTCACTCCCACTGTCGTGACCAGGCCGGATTCGGCGTAGATATAACTGTTCTCGGTAGAGTGGCTTATCACATCGCCGTGATGCACATTGCCCTGCTGGTTTTTGGTGCTGATTTCCCAAAGAGAAGACCATGAACCCACATCGCTCCACCCGGCATCCATTGGCACCACCACCGCATCGGCGGTTTTTTCCATCACGGCGTAGTCGATAGATTCATCCGGGCAGGCCAGGAACGCCGCTTCGTCAACGCGCACAAAGTCCAGATCCGGGTCGATGTTCGCCATTGCTTTTTCACAGGCGACGAGAATATCCGGGCGGAATTTTTTCAGCTCTTCGAGATAGCGCCCGGCACGGAACAGGAACATGCCGCTGTTCCAGTAATATTCGCCGCTGGCGACATAAGCCTGCGCGGTGTCGAGATCCGGTTTTTCGACAAACTGCGCCACGCTAAAGGCCACAGCGTCAACATCTGGGGTGTTCGGATTCTCCAGTTCGCCACGGCGAATGTAGCCATAACCGGTTTCTGGCAGATCGGGCACGATGCCAAACGTGACCAGTTTCCCGGCTTCCGCGAACGGCAGCGCGTTACGCACGGCGTCACGAAATGCCTCTTCGTTCTGAATCACATGGTCTGCTGCAAGAATCAGCATCAGCGGGTCGTTTTCCGGCTGATTGCGCACCGCGGCCAGGGCTGCAAGCGCGATGGCCGGAGCGGTGTTACGCCCGGCAGGTTCCAGCACAATATTTTCCGTCAGCTTGTTCAGCTCACGCAGTTGCTCCGCGACGATAAAACGGTGTTCTTCATTGCAAATCACCACCGGGCTTTCGCATTCAACGCCATTCAGGCGGCTGATAGTGGTTTGCAGCATAGTCAGTTCGCCTTTCAGGCACAGGAACTGTTTCGGGTAAAGTACGCGGGACAACGGCCACAACCGGCTACCGTTTCCGCCAGCCATAATGACTGGGTAGAGTTGACTGTGACTCATGATTTAACCCCGATATCTTATGCAGTAATGTCTGCAATAAATTGGTTCAGCACGCTGTCTTTCTCGAGCGTGCGCTCGGCATATTCACATGCCACCGTGTTGTGTACTGGCAATTGCAGGCAGCGCTCGATACCTTCGACTAACGCGTCAACCGACTCAGGCTCTACACACACGGCAATACCGGAATACGCGTCGCAAAGTTGGCCGAGTTCGGTATCCGGTTCTGCGGTAATTACCGCATTTCCGCCCACGGCAAGAATATTGGTCAGTTTCGATGGCAATACGGCATCGGCGGCACCCCGGCGTTGAATCACCAGGTGGCAATCCGCAAGACGCAACAGTGCTGGTAGCGCGTTGTAAGGCTGAAGCGGATGGAACACCACGTTGTGCAGCCCTTTATCCTGTGCGAGTTTTTGCAGGCGGGCTTTACCGCCACCCTGGCCGACAATCACAAACAGGTATGGCTGATGAGCAAAACGCTCCGCCACTTCAATCACCGTTTCCAGCCCCTGCTTTTCCCCAATGTTGCCGGAATAGAGAATGATTTTTTTATCCGCAGGCAGTTGCAGGCTGTTGCGCACGGCGAGGATCTCTTCGTGGGAGATGGCGCGAAAACGCTCCACTTCTGACCAGTTCGGGAAGAAGATCACTTTGCCGGGATCAACGCCCTTTTCCGCCGCTTTGTTCATCATTGAGCGCGAAATGGTCGAAACATGGTCGACGTTGTGCAATCCACTTTGTTCAAAGCGCTGTGCCAGTTTCGCCACTTTGCCCTGTTTTTTGCCCGCCATTCCCAGGCCGAGCATGGCGTCGACTTCGTAATCCTGAATATGCAGCAGCGTGCGCGCACCGCTCAATTTTGCGAGCAGGCGCATGCCCGGCACGCAAAAGAGGGTCGGCACCACGCCGATAATGCGATCCGGCTTCCAGCGACGTTGAGCAATCAGCGGGAAGAACGAGCTAAGCGCAAAGCTGCCTAAATGAATCAGACGCTTTAACGTTGATGGCTGTTTTGGCACATACAGCGGGCAGCGCCAGACGGTCGCGGCACCCACTTCTTTCTTGTATTTCCAGGATGAATAATCGGGATGCACTTCCCATACCGGGTAATAAGGTGGTGCGGTAATGACCCGCACCTCATGGCCCTGGCTCGTCATCCACTCAACCATCTCACCGGTGTATTTCCCGATACCGGTTAATTCCGGTGAGTAGTTAATGCCGTAGACCAAAATCTTCATAATCCGATGACCTTATCTGCCTTGTCGGTCAGAAAGTAAGCGCGGCTGTTGTCGTGGACGTTCTGAGTCGCCAGCAGTGCTTCCTGCGTTAACCAGCAGTAGTCGTTATGCTGCGCAGTCGGCAGTTGCAGCGCATCAGCATCCACGCGCAGACGGAACCCCAGCACCACATAGTGGGTTGAGAAATCCGGCCCGGAGAAATTGTCGTCGTAGAAGTGCTGCCACACGCCGTAAAACTCACCGTCTGAAAGAGTAAACCGCTGGCCTAATTCGGCTTCGGTTAAGCGCGCAAAAGCACGCTCCAGCGTTTCGTCTTTTTGTACCCGGCCACCCGGCACGAACCAAAAGTTCTGCGCCGGGCGCTGAGTGCGTAAGCCCAGCAGGAATTCTCCTGCCTGATTTTCAACAATCAAATCGATGGAAATCAGCGGGGTGGAGCGGACAACGGTTGCGAAGTCTTCAGCACTCAAAAACATACTTACCCCCGGAACCGTTGCTGGTTTTCGAGGAACCACTGGTAGGTGCTGGCAAGGCCAGGCTCCAGGGTGATTTCCGGATACCAACCCAGACGGCGCAAGCGCGTCACGTCGAGCAGTTTACGCGGCGTGCCATCAGGTTTGGTGGCATCAAACACCACACGGCCACGGTAACCGGTCACTTTGGCGATGGTTTGCGCCAGTTCGCGGATAGTGCAATCCACACCGGTGCCGACGTTAATATGGGAAAGCATCGGCTGGGTATTTTCCTGCCACACCTCGCTTGCCAGCTCCATAATATGAATGCTGGCTGCCGCCATATCGTCAACGTGCAGGAACTCACGCATTGGCGTACCGCTGCCCCACACCACCACATCAGGCGAGTTTTGCGCAGTCGCTTCGTGGAAACGACGCAGCAACGCCGGAATCACGTGCGAGTTGCTCGGGTGGAAGTTATCGTGCGGGCCATACAAATTGGTTGGCATCACCGAGCGATAATCACGACCGAACTGGCGGTTGTAAGACTCGCACAGTTTGATACCCGCGATTTTGGCAATCGCGTACGGCTCGTTGGTCGCTTCAAGCGTGCCTTGCAGCAGCTCGCTTTCCGCCATCGGCTGGTTCGCCATTTTCGGGTAAATGCACGAGGAACCGAGGAACAACAGCTTATTCACGTTGTGCGTGTGCGCAGAGTGAATAATGTTGGCTTCGATCATCATATTCTCGTAGATGAAGTCTGCCGGATACGTGTTGTTAGCAACAATTCCGCCCACTTTCGCCGCCGCCAGGTAAACCTGATCGATGCGCGCATCGGCAAAGAAAGCGTTAACAGCCGCGCCATCCAGCAGGTTCAGCTCGTCGCGGTTACGCAGCACCAGTTCAACGTCTGCACGTTGCTCGAGCTGACGAACGATGGCGGAACCGACCATCCCACGATGGCCGGCAACAAAGATACGTTGTTTATTCATGCTCAGGACTCCAGCGCGATGGCAACCTCGTAGCCGTGTGACTTCAGCAACGAATGCTTTTTCGCCGCTTCAAGGTCTTTAGCGACCATTTCGCCAACCATTTCACGCAGTGTGATTTCTGGTTTCCAGCCCAGTTTTTCGTGTGCTTTGGTTGGGTCGCCCAGCAGGGTTTCCACTTCAGCAGGACGGAAGTAACGCGGGTCAACGGAGATAATCACATCGCCTGGTTTCACACCTGGCGCGTCATGGCCGGTCACGGAAACAACGATGCCTTTTTCGTCAACGCCGGTGCCTTCAAAGCGCAGTTTGATGCCCAGTTGTGCCGCCGCCATTTCCACGAATTCGCGCACGGAATACTGCACGCCGGTCGCAATCACGAAGTCTTCCGGGTTGTCTTGCTGCAACATCATCCACTGCATTTTCACGTAGTCTTTGGCATGGCCCCAGTCACGCAGGGAATCCATGTTGCCCAGATACAGGCATTTTTCCAGGCCCTGAGCGATGTTGGCGATAGCGCGGGTGATTTTGCGAGTCACAAATGTTTCGCCACGGCGTGGAGATTCGTGGTTGAACAGAATGCCGTTACAGGCAAACATGCCGTACGATTCGCGGTAGTTAACGGTGATCCAGTAGGCGTAAAGTTTGGCTACGGCATACGGAGAGCGCGGGTAGAAAGGTGTGGTTTCTTTCTGTGGGGTTTCCTGCACCAGGCCATACAGCTCAGACGTCGATGCCTGGTAGAAACGGGTTTTCTTCTCAAGACCTAAGAAGCGAATCGCTTCCAGCAGACGCAAGGTTCCCATCGCATCCACATCAGCGGTGTATTCCGGAGATTCGAAAGAAACCGCTACGTGGCTCATTGCGCCGAGGTTATACACTTCATCCGGCTGCACTTCGGAAAGAATACGGGTCAGGTTCGAGCTGTCCGTCAGATCACCGTAGTGCAGATGGAATTTAGGATTACCGGAATGCGGATCCTGATAAATATGATCAACACGTTCGGTGTTGAAAGAAGATGCGCGACGTTTAATACCGTGAACTTCATAACCTTTTTCCAGCAGCAGTTCCGCCAGATAAGAGCCGTCTTGCCCGGTAACACCCGTGATGAGAGCTACTTTAGTCATAATGTATTTTCCTCTTTAAACATTTGTGTATCACCCTCACCCCAGCCCTCTCCCTGAGGGAGAGGGGGAATAACGGGACTCGATCCAATTCCCTCTCCTGGGGGAGAGGGTTAGGGTGAGGGCATAATGCGTTGCCGAATAACGACTGCCGGATTTCCCCGGCAAACGGCATTTGCCGGTAATGATTTATAAATACTGCTGCGAGCACCGACGACGGTGCCATTTCCAATCGTGACGCCAGGTGAAACAAAGACATCCGTGGCAAGCCAACATTTCTCACCAATAACAATTGGCGTGGCAGTAATATCGAAATGTTTGCTCATATAATCGTGACTGCCGGTACATAAATAACACTTTTGTGAAACGACAGAATTTGCACCAATCGTAATTTCACCCAGCGTATATAACACGGCGTCATCGCCGACCCAGGCATAATCCCCGAGGGTTAATTTCCATGGGTAAGTAATTTTCACTGACGGACGAATCACAACACCTTTACCGATTCGTGCGCCAAACAAGCGTAATAAAAATGCCCGCCAGCGATATAACACTTGTGGTGACCAGGCAAATAATGTTGCTTGTACTGCCCACCACAGTTGAACCTTAATAGAGTTTGCGCCCCGGAAACCTTTCGATACCGAGAAGCCATTTAATTCCTGCATAAGTTATTCCTGTTAGAATCAGGCTTTGTTATATAATGCTTTTGATTTTCCGGTGGTGCGTAAACGGAGCTTATAAGACAATTCTGCAATAAAGCCTGGGACGTGTAATATTCTGCGCTGCACGCTTCTCGCATCACGGCACAACTCAATATTATTGGTGGTAGAAACACCGCCCATTGAAAACTCGGAGACAATCCCCTTGACGCGTTTAAATGCATAACCGCTTTTATACATTTTGGCTGCCAGGGCGTAATCCGAAGATACTTTATATTGCAGGTCATACGGGTATTTGAGCAGACCATCCATAGGGAAAAATATCGCCTGATGGCTTGCGGGCAAACTGTGGTAAATATACCAACCCTGTTTTGCCCGACGCTCTATTTTTGTCCCGTCGCCAAAGTCTAATAATGCATCGCCAATGATCATGGCATTTTCCGTCAACGGCCTTTCAGCAAGCTGGCGGGAGACATTTACGATATCCTGATGGAAAACATCACCTGAGTTAAGGAACAACGCATAACGGCCCTGAGCCATAACAATGCCTTTGTTCATCGCATCATAAATGCCGTTATCTTTCTCACTCACGAAACGTAAGTTGTACTGCCCATTCAGGTTTTCCAGAAACTCGGCGGTACCATCTTGCGAGCCACCATCAACCACAATCCACTCAAATGTGATACCAGGCGCCTTCGCTAAATGGGCCAGCGACTGCCAGGTTTTTTCTATTCCGGCAAGATTTTTATAAGCAACCGTGATGACACTTAGCAGCATTGTTATTGACCTCAGGTGTTCGTAATATTGAGTGCTTTACGTAAAATAAACGGGCAAACAATTAAGAACGCATATTCAGGGCTAAAAATTGAACCGGTAAAAAACAGTGATACAGGGGTAAAGAGCCATAATTGCACACGGTAATTTTCATTATTACCAAATGCCGTACGCATCATTTTAATGACTTTCCACATATACCAAATTGTCAGTAATACCGCGAACCATGAAAAATAAATAATTAGCAGATACAAACCATTGTCTACTGTTTTACCGACATCCGCACCGTTAAAGATTCCGAATGATGCGACATATTCATATAAAGATCCGAACCGCACTACCCCATCAATATTGGTCAATGAATGCCCGACCATCGCCAGAGGGCCAATAATACGATAATACGATGACGAACCTTCCGTTCCCAAATCCCCCAGGCGCGTGGCGATATAAGGGAATGCGAATATTAACCCTACTAAAAACACGGAGAGAGAAATTATCGCTAATGGTAACTTCTTCTTTATTGCACTTTTATTAAGGTATTGAAATGCCCATTCAAGCAAATAGAACAGGATAAAAGTCATTACCCCTGAAAACGATCCCGAAAGCACTATCCCCAAAAGAATCATACCATCAGTTTTTGGTGTTTTGATACCGAACTGTTTGATACTGAGCCAAATTGAGATTAACGCCAGAGCGAAGAACGCCGGTTCAAAATAAAGAGCCGTGGTACGCTTACCACCGAAGCTAATAAAGTTCAGAACATAGCTGTTACTGTATATAAGAAACTTCGAAATTTTCTCAATCAGGCTACTCCCACCAGTGAGAATAATCTGAGCCATTTCCGCTGCTGCCAACATCACAATAATGGCGACGACGCCATAAAATAACCTTAATAACTTACGGTGATTACGTTGTGAAATAGTTTTGAAGCGGCAGCTCCACGTCATCGCCATGATCAGTACGATATAAACAAACAATAATGTCGAGGTGACATATTTGCTGGCATCCAGCGATTGACCAAAGATGTAGTTAAATGCGGTAAGTCCCGCACCGATGCCCAAAGCAATCATCAATTTTTTGACGCTAATGCGTTCAATGTACAAAAAGAGAATGGCGGGCAAGAAGGTGACTATCGTTATCGGGAAACTTTCTCCGAGTGAGGCCAACTTGACGTTGACCACCAGATAGATGAACGGCAGCAGCAGATAACTACAGATTCTGATAGAACGAGACATATTCCTCCAGCATCTGTTGTCCACTGAACGCCTGGCGGCTCGCAGTTTTGAAACTCTGCAAATCCTTGCCAAACACCTGCTGGGCGAGCGCTTCTTTTGGCATTTTCACCAGTTCCAGCACCCGCATATCGCTAAAGGTTTTACCATCGACTTTGCGCAGCACTTCATCGGCGGCGTCACTTTGGGTGGCGATAACCGGCACGCCAATCGACAGCGCTTCGCACAAAATCAGCGGGTAGTTATCCACCTGCGAACTGAACACCAGCGAGTCCATTTCATTAAGCTCACTCATCAGCGCTTTTTTGTCGGTCATGTAGCCGTGATTCACGACGTTCGGGCCATTAAACGGCGAGAATTTCCCGAAGGTGTGCAGTTCAATTTCATCCCCCAGCGCCATCATCGCCTGCACCAGCTGCTGGTTGGTTTTACCGTCATAACGTAAATCGTGCGCCACAACGGCCACTTTGGGCTTGTCACCCGCCGCACTCGTCAGCGGCAGTTCAGCCAGAATCGCTTCGGTTGCGACATCGATTCCGTTATTGATAATTTTGCAGCGCCCTGCCCCATAGATACGGTTAAAAGCATCGGCCACATGCTGGCTCGGGGAGATAAACTGGCAGCCCAGCGCTAACATTTCGCGGAACAACTGGCGTTTGGTGTCCACCAGCAAATGGGCGCGATCGGTTTTCACCGGCGGATAGTTATTTAGCGTCGGGCATTTCTGACAGCCGGTTTTCCAGCCATCGCATCCATCGAGAAACGCACAGCGTCCGGTAATGCTCCAGTGGTCGTGTAGCGTCCAGACAAAAGTGACATCTGCTTTATGGGCTTTCACCCGCTGGCAAAACGTCACCATCTCTTCGAGATTCAGCCAGTAGCTGTGGACCACATGGAAATGCAGAACCACCGGGCCATGAGCGCGGGTCACTTTGCGGTACAGGTTATTGAGGTTGCCAAACGGGTCGCGGTTGAAAAAGCGGAACAGAATTATGTTGGCAATCGATGTGAGTCGCGGCGTGTGTTTTACTACGCCTGGGAATTTATCGTGGCTGGCGCTTTTCTTTCCGCCTTTGCCATAACCATAGATAAAACGGGAGCTAAAACCGGCGGCGTTAGCACGCTGATGCAGATCCAGCGCGACACCTGCCGCACCGCCTTCAGCCAGGCGCACGTTGAATTGTAAGATATTCATTTTATAACCTTTACTTGCGCTTTCTGGCCGACGACCAGCGCATTGTCCGGCACGTTGTCCAGCACCACACTTCCTGCACCGACCACCACGTTATTACCCACGGTGATATCACCAATGATCACCACATTCGCGCCTAGCTCGACACCATTGCCAATCACCGGGCAATCATTGCTTTTGCTGCGATTGCCGATAGTGACGCCGTGACGAATAGTGAAATCGTCTCCGGCAACCACGAACTTATTGATGACGACGGCATAACCGTGGTGAATGGTAAAACGACGCCCGATGGTGGCACCTGCCTGGATTTCATAGCCAAACAGGCATTCGGTGATAAAGCGATAAAGCAGGATGACCGGTGCCGCCCAGAGATTGTTGATGACGCTTTTTTTGCGCCACACCGAGCAAAAATGCGCGATGCGATAAGCCATCACCATGCAGCACGGGCGCAGGCTCCAGGAATTTGCGCGCAGATCTTCAAGCACGGTTATTTCCCCCGTAGTCCGTCGGCAAGACGTTTGGTGTTACGCACGCTCAACAGCGCTAATAACGTGCGTAGCGACATGCGTTTATTGCGGATTTGGTAGAGGGTAAACAGCTGGTATTTCTTGCTGGCCCGGTCGAATTTATCTTTGTGCTTTCGGTAGAAGTGGAAGTACCCGGCAAATTTTTTCGGCGATTTGGTGATCTGCATTTCACCGTGGTTAACATGCAAAATTTGCGTGGCTTCTTCCACTTTCCAGGGTTGACCGTACTCGACCACCATTCGCAGGAAGATGTCATAGTCCTGAGCCGCAGCCAGTGTGGTATCAAACAGGCAAGCCTTGAAGCGACTGGCGTAGGTAAACACCTGATTACCAATAATATTGCGCTTATAAAACAGCTTTAGTGAAAACGGTGATTTTGGGTACAGCGGCAGGCTGGCGGGCTGGGAATAAACCTGCCCTTCGCAGACGTAGTCGTTGGCGTATAAAAAGGCGTGTGTCACCAGTTGGTGTTTGTGCTCCAGAAAAACGGACAGGCGATTAGGCGTCCATTCATCATCGTCATCAATACCCGTGATCAATTCGCCCGTCGCCTGGCTGATGGCCTGGTTACGCACTGAACACGCGCCGGAGTTGAAATCATTGCGGGTGTAACGCACGCGCGCGTCACCGAGTTCTTCCACAAAGCGCTGGAGCTGTTCGTAGGATGAAGAGCAGTCGTCAACGATTAACATTTCCCAGTGTTCATAATCCTGGCGCAACACGGATTTAATGGCGCGGATTGCCAGCTGCTGACGGTTCCATGTCGGCATATAAATAGAGATAAGTGGGTTATTCATGGCGCTCCCCCGAAAATCGTTTTTATTTATTGGTGGATGACGCTATCGCTTATCCACCCTACAGGGCGTGAAATGTAGGGCGGATAAGCAAAGCGTCATCCGCCAGCTGATGCCTGACTATTTCGCATCAGACTTATATTCGTACTCGTAGTAACCGTAATCTTCATATCCCGCCGCACGGCGGAAGATGGAGTTCAGGATCACGCCGCGCACATTGACGCCGTTTTGTTCAAAGCGGCTAAGGCTGGTTTCGACTTCTTTGAGCGTGTTCACCGCATAACGCGCCACCATCAACGTGGTGCCTGCGTGGCGGCCCACAACGGCAGCATCGGTCACCGCGAGAATTGGCGGGGTATCGATCAACACCAGGTCATAGTTCTTGCTTGCCCATGCAATCAGCTCGGCAAAGCGCTCGCTCATCAACAGTTCAGAAGGGTTTGAAGGCACCACACCGCGCGGGATGAGGTCGAAATTAGGCACTGACGTTTTTTGCGCACAGCGGGTGATTTCCGCCTGCCCGGTCAGCACTTCGGCCAGGCCGTTGTTATTGGTGGTTCCGAGCAGTTCGTGGGTATAGCCTTTGCGCATATCGCAGTCGATAAGCAACACGCGTTTGTTGGTCTGGCTAATCACGGCGGCCAGGTTGGCGCAGACAAAGGTTTTACCAATCGACGGGCTGACACCGGTGAGCATCAGAACATTGTTCGATGCCTGCATCATGGCGAAGTGCAGACTGGTGCGCAGGCTGCGAATGGCTTCGATGGCGAGATCCGTGGGATTACCCACCGCCAGCAGTTGGCTTTGTTTATTGCGCTTCGCTGCTTTCACACCGCGAACCGTGGCGTTATCACGAGATTTCTGCCATTCAGAAAGTGGAATGCTGGCGTAAACACCAATCCCCGCCTCTTCCAGCACCGCCGGGCTTTCGATGCCACGGTTGAAGAGCGAACGTAGCAGCACGCCCATAATAGAAAGCATCAGGCCAAGAATAATGCTGCCGAGAATAATCAACGCCCGTTGCGGTTTAACCATTCCAGGCTGCGCAATCGCCGCATCAACAATACGCACATCGCCCACGGTGCTGGCTTCGGTGATTTTCAGCTCTTGCTGTTTGTTCAGCAATTGCATGTAAACCTGCTGGCCGGATTCCACATCACGCGTCAAACGCACGATTTCTTGTTGGGTTTTCGGCATGGCCGTCACACGACCATTCAGACGCGCTTTTTCATCTTCCAGCGTTTTACGTTTTTCCAGCAGCGTGCGGTACGCCGGGTGAACTTTGGTATATAGCTTGGAAATTTCGGCTTCTTTGAAGGTCAGCTCATTAAGCTGCGCGTCAATGTTCACCATGGTGTCGAGCACAGATTTCGCTTCAAGCGACAAATCAACCGAATCTTGCTGTTGGCGATAGGCGTTGAGCTTGTTTTCCGCGGCATCCAGACGAGTGCGCACTTCTGGCAATTGTTCGGCAAGGAACTTCAGGCTTTTTGCCGCTTCTTCCGATTTGCGCTGTACGTTCTGCTCAAGATAATTGCGCGTGATGCTGTCGAGGATATCGCGAATTTTATCCCGGTCTTCGCCGGTGTAAGAAAGGCTTAATACCCCGGTATCTTTACCGTTTTCAGCGACCACCAGGTTGCCCTGTAGCTGGTTGATCATGCCAAGCGTAGAATATTTGGTGACGGTAAAGGTATCGCCCACTTCAGCTTTAATCGCACTCACGTTCATGGTGATGCCATCTTTGCTGAGGGTTTGCCCGACCTGCCCTTTGGCGCTAAATCCGTTATCACTGGTGAGCTGATATTGCGTTGGGCTAGTAACTTCCACGGTGAAGATATTCTTGCCCTGGCCCGCTGGGAGGCCAAAAGTATCGACCACAACGGTGTCATTTTGGCGACCCTGCAAGCGGTCCCAACCCGCGCCCAATAACCAGAAGCTGTTTTTCTCCACCGCAATATCAAGGTTGAGATCGTCAACCGTTTTACCTAAAACCAGGCGCGATTGAATCAGCTGCATTTCCGCAGCAGATGCTGGCGGTTTGTTTGAGAGCGCGGAGCTGATGTCGTTGACCAGCGAGTTACCGGCGTTTTGTTCAATTTGCACCAGCGCATCGGCTTTATAGATGGGTGTGGCAAACATCGCGTAGACGGTGGCAAGAATGGCGAAGACGGCGGTGATCCCCAAAACCCACCAGCGGGCTTCGAGAACCGTGCCAAACAATCGGCCAATATCAATTTCGTCATTGCCCTCAGTCGGGGCGCTCGGACGGCGTGATTTTTCTGTCATTGTTATCCCTGATGAGCGTTGAGTGCGTTAGCCCATTTCTGAGCGCTCTGGTCCAGAAGACCGTAAACCGCTTCAAAAGCGTCGTGGCTTTTGCGATACGGATCGGGAATTTCCCGTTCCGCATCCCAGTGACCGAACAGCATCACTTTGCCGCGCATCTCTGGAGCCATTTCGCAAATTGCGGAGATATGGCGTTTTTCCATGGCGAGGATCAGGTCGTATTCGCGGCACATTTTTCCGGAGACCTGCTTCGCACAATGCCCCTCAAGCGAGAGGTTATGCTGCTCCGCCACGCGGATAGCGCCCACATCCGCCCCTTTTCCCACCAGCGCCCCAAGCCCTGCGGAAGTCACAGTAAGCTGCGGATGGTAATTTTTTAATAACCGCTCAGCGGTTGGGGAACGGCAAATATTCCCCACACAAACAACCAGAATTTTGTTGAACATAGCGCGTTACCAGGTATGGATATCTTTGGCGGTATCCGTCATATAACGAACGCCACTGATGGTTGGCAGCAGTTGGTTGATCAGGCGATTCCAACGCGTGACTGGTGCGGTGGTCACATACACCACGTCGTAAGGTTGCAGCTGGAATTCGGTGCCCATCACCAGCGAGGTCGCATCAGACATATCAAGCTGATAAATGTTGGCGATTTTGCCGCCCTGCTTCTCTTTGATTGGGCGAATAACGAAGATGCCGCTAGCGTTAGATGAGGTCATATCCAGACCTTCGGCCTGGCCGAGCGCTTCGGTTAGCGTCATGCCGCTGAAGTCCATTTTGAGGGTGGTTTGTTTCTTCACTTCACCCATCACGAACACTTTCAGGTCGTCATTGCGCGGCACGAATAAAATGTCGCCAGGGTACAGAAGATGGTTCTGGCTCAGGTCGCCGTTTTGCATCAGGGCTTGCAGAGAAATGCGCTTTTCCTGGCCATTGTGCGTCAGCACCACGTTGCGCCAGTCGGCAGCATCGGTCAGGCCACCTGCGGCATTGATCGCATCCAGAACGGTGAGCGGAACGTTGGTAATCGCCTGTTGCCCTGATTTGTTGACCTGGCCCGAGACGTAGGCTTTTTGAGATCTGAACCCAGCGATATTAACGTCCACCTGCGGGTCTGCGATGTACGTCGCAAGGCGGCTGGTAATATCACTACGAATTTCAGAAAGGGTTTTACCCGTGACTTTTACTTTGCCGACATACGGATAGAACATCGTGCCGTCAGACTGCACCCAGTTACCGGCATCGCTTGAGCTACGATATTGGCCCGCTGGTGTGGTGAGTTCCGGGTGATCCCAGACGGTGACGTTCAGGACATCCCCTGGGCCAACACGATATTGGTAAGCTGCAATCTCCTGGTCCAGAGACATATTTGGCTGTGCCACCGCAGGGCGTACGCGTAATTGTTCAACCAGACGCGGTGTTAACGGATAAACGTTAACCATGCGATCCAGATTAAAGTCTGAATCCTGTTGCTTGATAACATCTTTCCCCATCGTAGACATATTGCTACCGGGGAGCACTGTGCAACCACTCATAAGGGTTACTGACACCAATAAAGGCATCAATTTAAGTTTGTATTTTATCATTGAGTATTTATCACTATGGCAGAGTAATTATCCTGAGCGAATAAAATAAGTGACTCGTTAGGTATTTGAATGAGGTCTGAATTTAAACCTGGTTGCCGCAGAAATATCTGGCATCAATCCTAAAAAAACTCTTATTTCCCGACATCCTATTGACAGAATAATTGAGGCTTATTCTCTGGCCTTCGGGCATGCTACCGCCCCTGGCTTACAGTCACCAACCTACTGAAAAAAGACAAGTTATAATGGGTAATCGTTACAGAAATTAAATTCAAAGAATTATCTTAGAAAATAAAACCTGCGGTGCCAGGTTAAATATCATGGCTTCAGCGAATATAAAAAATACATCTAATATCAGACACCGATATCGATTGTTACAGCTAACCCTATATCAGGCAAGGTTCCACAGAAGGAGAACCTGACTTTTAAGATTAGTATTAACAGCACATTTACACGCGTTTAGGATTTTCTTTATATTGACAGAAAATTAATAAGTGATACGCCGCAAGGGAATATACAGAACTATCTCATGTAATTTTAAATATAAGAAAAAGCAATTACCCTTTATTTAGCAAAATATTAATTATTTACCCTGGTTATTAAGTGGAATTAAGCGAAGCAGGCACAAGAATTCGGCATGAATGGATTATTCCCGCATCTGGCATTGCAATTTCCCCAGTGAGTATCCATCATTTCATTGTGACATTTGTCATCTTTAATGAGGTACTGACCGGCGTATGGAATGGATTGTCGACCCCTCAATCTGGGCAGGACTGGTGACTCTGGTCGTTATTGAATTGGTTCTGGGTATCGATAACCTGGTGTTTATCGCAATACTTGCCGAAAAACTTCCCCCGGCTCAGCGCGACCGTGCTCGTGTCACGGGGTTGATACTGGCGATGTTAATGCGTTTGCTGCTGCTGGCTTCTATTTCCTGGCTGGTAACGCTGACCCGTCCGCTGTTTCATCTCGGTGAACTGGCATTCAGCGCCAGGGATTTAATCATGCTGTTTGGCGGCCTGTTCTTGTTATTCAAAGCTACCGTCGAGCTAAACGAACGCCTTGAAGGTAAAGACAGCGAATCCCACACGCAGCGACGGGGCGCACGCTTCTGGCCGGTGGTCGCGCAAATCGTCGTTCTCGATGCGGTATTTTCTCTCGATTCAGTGATTACCGCTGTGGGGATGGTCGACCATTTACCCGTCATGATGGCTGCGGTGATCATCGCCATTTGCCTGATGCTGCTTGCCAGCAAAGCTCTGACGCGCTTTGTGAACAATCACCCAACCATCGTGATTTTGTGCCTGAGTTTTCTGCTGATGATTGGCTTTAGTCTGGTGGCCGACGGTTTTGGCTACCATATTCCGAAGGGCTATCTGTACGCCGCCATTGGTTTCTCGGTGATGATTGAGAGCCTGAATCAGCTCGCCATTTTCAATCGTCGTCGCTTCTTATCAGCCGACCAGTCATTGCGCCAGCGCACCGCCGAGGCTGTTTTACGTCTGCTTAACGGGAAAAAGGAAGAAGCGGAGCTGGATGCGCAAACGGCATCGTTGATTGCTGACCACTCGCAACAGGATGAAATTTTTGAGCCTCAGGAACGATTGATGATTGAACGAGTGCTCAATCTGAACCGGCGTACCGTCAGCAGCATCATGACGTCACGCCATGATGTCGAGCACGTCAAACTTGGCGATCCAGAGGAACAAACACGCGCGTTGCTGGACAAAAATCAGCATACCCGCGTGGTGATTACCGGTGAAGGCGACGAGATTTTAGGTGTGGTGCACGTCATTGATTTGCTCCAGCAGTCGTTGAAGGGCGAGCCGCTTGATCTTGAGGCATTGATTCGCCAGCCACTGATATTCCCGGAAACGCTGCCGCTGTTGGCCGCGCTGGAACAGTTTCGCAATGGGCGCACGCACTTTGCCTTTGTGGTCGATGAATTTGGTTCCGTCGAAGGTGTGGTGACATTAAGTGACGTGATGGAGACCATCGCTGGTAACTTGCCCAATGAAATCGAAGAGATTGATGCGCGCCATGATATCCAGAAAAACCCGGATGGCACCTGGACGGCCAACGGGCATATGCCGCTCGAGGATTTAATCCAGTATGTGCCGCTGCCGCTTGATGAGAAACGTAACTATCACACCATCGCCGGTTTGCTGATGGAGTTGCTGCAACATATTCCGGTTAGCGGGGAAGCAGTCCAGGTGGGGGATTTTCTGTTGCGCACGCTGCAAGTGGAAAGCCACCGGGTGCAGAAGGTGCAAATTGTGCCGCTCGAGGATGATGAAGAGATGGATTTTGAGGTGTAAAACAAAAGAGAGAACCTTTCGGTTCTCTCTGAGGGTGATGACAAACCCGTCATCCGACAATATCCGACATACATGGTGGATGAAGCCTACGGCTTATCCACCCTACAAAACAACGCTACAGATTATTTAGCAACTCTTTCACGTCTTTCGAATTTTTGCTGTCTTTGTGCTTATCCAGCCAGTCATTCAACCGACGTTTCGCTTCGCCCTGCAACTGCTTGCGCAGTGCCTGATCCACTTGCAGAGAGTAATTCAGCTTCTGCCACGGGCCGTAAACCCGAAGCGGAATAGGCGTGGTTTTCAGCACTTCAATCAGTTTGCTGTCCCCTTCCCAGCCTCCCAGCACCGTGACGTTAAACCGCGTGTCGCACTGCTGCTGAACCAGGTCGAGCGTCCCTTTGCCCGTGAGTTCCAGCATTGAAGACTTGCCCGACATATTGCCGAGCGTGAGTTGACCGTTATCAAGGCTCGCCTGCGCTGCAAAACTTTCAAGCGTGGTGACGTTGTCATAGTTTTGCTGGGCCTGCACATCGCCATTACTGCGGGCAACGGCCTGCTGAATCATTTGCTGGAAGTTCATCCCCTGCATTGTGGTATTCGACATTGTGATGTTCGCATCGCCCTGCCAGCTGCGGCGGAATGCATCAGCATTGAGTTTGTCACCGCTAAAGTCGCCATCCATCGACAGCAATCCTGTCAAAGCAATCGGATAATCAAACGCAGTGAGGATCGGCCCAATTTCGATGTCAGTGACTTTCGGATTGAAGTGTAAACTCGGCTCGTTTTTACGCGCATCCAGAACGCCGGGGAATGACATGCTGCCTTTGCCAAACTTGCCTGCCAGCTCTGAAACTTTCAGCAAACCATATTGGTTAGTCATCGCCGACTGAACATCGGTGAAGTCCAGCCCGCGCCAACGCACATTTCCCGCAGCAATTTTCACTTGTGCGCTGAAACCGCGCAGGCTCTGATAAGTGTTATCGTCTACGCCGGAGGCAATCACCGGGCGTGGCAAACTGCTTTGCTGTTGCGCCTGCTGCACGACGTTGGTGCTGGTTACGGCATTTTCAGCCACCAGAGCATCAAGATTCAGTTTACTGGAGCGCAGATCGAGCTGCCATTGAGGCTTATCTTCGAGCACTACACGCCCGTTACCTTGCAGGTCGCTATCGTTTGCCGTCAGTTGCAGCTGGCTAAATTCAAGAAGATGTTGCGGATCGGACCAACTGGCCGCGAAGGTCGCACTCCCGGCAATGCCACTGACTGGAAGGTCGGCACCGCGAAACTGGTAATCCAGTTTCGAGATATTCGCCGTGAGCTGTTGAGGGTAATTACTGGCGTCGAGGTCAGCCACCAGAGAAAAATTCAGGTCGCGCTGATCGCGGTTAATGCGGCTGCTCAGCTCAATGTGCGCCAGCTTTCTGTCATTTTGTTCCATTTGCAGATTGATATTGCGCACGGTGATTTGTTCATCGCCGTCATGCTGGAACACCAGCACACTATCGGCAACTTTTAGCTTCGCAATATCAAACGACCAGCCACGGTCTTCACCTGACGGGGTAATGCCGGTTGATGGCCCAACGGGCGCATCTTTCGGACGACGCTCTTCAGTTTGCGGAGTGAGTTGAATCACCGCACCTTTGAGCATCACCTGCTGGACTTTCAACTGATGGGATAACAGCGGAACTAAAGCCACGTCGAGGCGCATGTTGTCGGCACTGACCAATGGCTGGCTTGCCCCTGGTGCCGTCAGCGACATACGCCCTGATAAAATACTGAGCTGCGGCCAGACATGCCAACGCAGCGGGCCATCCAGATGAAGCTGATAACCGCTACGGGTTTCAACCTGGCGCACCATATATGCACGAAAATCATTGGGATTAACCAACAATACCAACGCAGAAAGGCCGGCCACCAGCACGACCAGCAATATCATCAGCGTGGTTATAAATCGTTTCATACAGCCCTCATACAGATGGGAACTCAGTCCTTATCAATACGGCTTGCAACCGCACCTTGCTGATCGCGATACTTTGCATCCTGGCGGCTGTTGTAAGGACGTGCAGCCGGGCCAGAAAGGGGTTCAAAGCTTAGCGCACCAATCATCATACCAGGACGTAAAGCCAAAGGCAGTTTACCGGAATTAAAGAACTCCAGGACGATACAACCATGCCAGCCTGGGTCGATGCGGTGAGCCGTAACGTGAACCATCAAGCCTAAACGCGCTAAAGATGAACGGCCATCTAACCAACCGACTAAATCAGCAGGAATGGTCACGGACTCAAGCGTTACCGCTAAAGCCAGTTCGCCTGGATGCAGATAGAAAGCATCGCCTTCGCGGAGAACAATTTCGTCGCTCATCACGCGCTCTAATGCTTCGCTCACTTCATCTTTAGGTCCGCTTAAGTCGATAAACGGAGCAGTATGGCCGCTGAAAGTACGGAATTTATTCCCCAGGCGCACATCAACGGTAGCACCGCTAATGCGTTCAACTGGAGGACGAGGGGTAATCGTTAAGCGCCCGTCATCAAGCCAGGCCTCTATATCGCGGTCACACAATCGCATTTCAGATGCTCCTTATCTCAAGCTCAGTTTTGTTTACCCTGCCACAGCGCGGCGCAGATAGCCACGCAACGACGGGTAAATAGCGGGATTTCATGATACCCGTCGTCTTTCACATTGCAGGTACGGTGGTTTTTACGCCTGGAGATTACTCAAAGAACTGACTGATTTTCGCCTTAAGAATATCAATGGCAATACGGTTTTTACCCCCGCGCGGCACGATGATATCGGCATACTGCTTAGAAGGTTCAATGAATTGCAAGAACATCGGGCGAACGGTTTTCTGATATTGAGCCATAACGGAATCCATGGAGCGGCCACGTTCGTTAACGTCACGCTTCATGCGGCGCATCAGGCAAATATCCAGCGGCGTATCAACAAAAATGGAGAAGTTCATCTCTTCGCGCAGACGGGCATCCGTCAACAACAAAATCCCTTCCAGAATGATGACTTTCTTCGGCATTAAATGAACCGTGTTACCCGTGCGGGTGTGTTCCACGTAGCTGTAAACCGGGAGTTCAATTGGGTTTCCGGCTTTAAGCATTTGCAGGTGTTGGAACAACAAATTGTGATCCATCGCGTTAGGATGGTCATAGTTGGTCTTAACTCGTTCTTCCATCGAAAGATGGCTTTGGTCTTTGTAGTAACTGTCTTCTGGAATGACACCAATGTGTTCATCACCAACCTGATCGCGCAGTTCGCGATACAGTGTGCTGGCAATAAGACTTTTTCCTGAAGCCGACGCACCGGCTATCCCGATGATGACGCATTGATGGGACTTGTCAGTCATGTTGTAACGAGCCTTGTTGACTTAAATGTTGAGGAAGGGGGACGCAGATGCGTCAAACGCGGCAATTATAGGGAGATCCGCCCGCTGATACCAGAGTAATGCACGTTGGCGGGTGATTTTAGCTTTCAGGGTTAATCCAGCAATGCCCTTCCAATTACAGGGACAATTATCAAGAGGTGAAAATAAGTATGTCTAATATCACTTTTTATTACCTCTTAATGTTAAATTATGACCAACCGACATAGGAAATGTAAATTGTTTGTACTAGCATAAACCGAAACTTATCTTTTTATTTGCATCCGGGCATGGCACCTGGCGGCACGCCTTAACGGATTTGCGGTAATGACCAAACAAAACACAAAAGAATTAATCGCAATGCCTTCCTTCGTACTGCCAGTGGGATTAGGGTTTCTCAGCTTTATATTTACTCTGTATTCACTCGAATTATCCCTGGTTGGAACTGTTTTAGCGCCGCTTTGGTTCCCGACATCTCTCATGATGGTAGCTTTATTCCGAAATTCACTTCGTCATTGGCCCATGGTTATTGGGGTTTGCGCTGTGGGGAGTTTATGCGCCACAGCACTATTATTTCCCCTAAACGAAATTAATTTGGGCTATACCGCCATCAATATTATTGAAGCAGTGCTTGGTGCAACATTAATGCGCCGCCTGCTGCCACAGCATAATCCTCTGCAAAATTTGCATAATTGGGTTCGGCTGGTGATGTGCAGTGCCGTCATCCCGCCGATTGTTGGCGGTATATTGGCGGTATGGTTAGCCGGATCTGATGGCGGAAGTGTTGCAAAAACTTTTTTCGTCTGGATGCTATCCGAAACCATCGGTAGCCTGGCGCTGGTGCCCACCGCGTTATTGTTTAAACCCAGTTACCTTTTACGCCATAAAAATCCAAAATTATTATTAGAAACAATATTCACTTTTGTCATTACCCTGACGTTAAGTTACCTCGCCCTGCGTTATATGCCGTGGCCATTTACCTTTATTATTGTTTTCCTGATGTGGAGCGCTATTCGCCTGCCCCGCCTCGAAGCCTTTATTGTTTTCCTCGGCACGCTGATGGTGGTCTCATTAATGATGGCTACCAACAGTCACGTCGCCATGCAACAACCCCACACAACCGTCATGAATAACGCACCGTGGCTGCCGTTCCTGATGATTCTATTGCCTGCCAATGTGATGACCATGGTGATGTATTCATTTCGCGAAGAACGAAAACACATCACCGAAAGCGAAGCACGTTTCCGTAATGCCATGGAATATTCCGCTATCGGTATGGCGCTGGTTTCGACCGACGGACAATGGTTGCAGGTCAATAAATCGCTGAGTAAATTCCTCGGTTACACCGCGGAACAACTCCGTTCGCTCACCTTCCAGCAAATCACGCACCCGGAAGATTTACACGCCGACTTGCACCAGCTCAATATGTTGGTCAGCGGCAGTATCAATAGCTATTCGATGGAAAAACGTTACTACACCAGCAAAGGTGATGTGGTGTGGGCGCTGCTGGCGGTTTCCATTGTGCGAGATATTGACGGCACGCCACTCTATTTAATCGCCCAAATCGAAGACATTAACGATCTCAAGCACACCGAATGGGTGAATAAACGCCTGATGGAGCGCATCACGCTTGCCAATGAGGCCGGCGGTATTGGTATCTGGGAATGGGATCTTGGGACTGATGTGATCAGTTGGGACAAACGTATGTTTGATCTCTATGAGGTTCCGGCGCACCTGAAACCCACCTACGCATTGTGGCTGGAGCGTATTGTCGCTGATGATGCGCCTGCGGCTGAGAAAACGGTGCGCGATGCCTTGCAGGCTCGCGTGCCATTTAAGATGGAATATCGCATTCATGTCAAAGAAGGCATTCGCCATATTCGCTCTCTCGCCAACCGCGTACTGAATAAAAATGGTGACGTCGAGCGTTTGCTGGGCATCAACATGGATATGACCGAAGTGAAACAGCTGAATGAAGCGCTGTATCAGGAAAAAGAGCGTCTGCACATTACGCTGGACTCGATTGGCGAAGCGGTGATTTGTACTGATGTGGATATGAATATCACCTTTATGAATCCGATCGCCGAAAAGTTGAGCGGCTGGCCGCAGCAGCAAGCGATTGGTCAGCATATTCTGGCAATCCTGCACATTACCTTTGGTGACAACGGCCCGGTAATGGAAAACATTCATAGCGGTGATTATTCCCGCGCGACGATTGAACACGATGTGGTTCTGCATTGCCGCAACGGTGGCAGCTACGACATTCACTACAGCATCACACCGCTGACCACACTTGATGGACAAAGTATTGGCTCGGTGCTGGTTATTCAGGACGTCACCGAATCGCGTAAAATGCTCAAACAACTGAGCTACAGCGCCTCACACGATGGGCTGACTCATCTGGCAAACCGTGTCAGCTTTGAAAACCACCTTAAACGCCTGCTGCAAAGTGCCGGAGAAAATCGTCAGCGCCACGCGTTAGTGTTTATCGACCTCGATCGCTTTAAAGCGGTGAACGATACCGCGGGTCACGCGGCGGGCGATGCGCTGTTGCGTGAGCTTTCTTCTTTAATGCTCAGTATGTTACGCACCGGCGATTTCCTCGCGCGCCTGGGCGGCGATGAGTTTGGATTGCTGCTGCCGGATTGTTCGTCTGACAATGCGCGCCATATTTCGGAACGGATTATCCAAAGCATCAATGATTACCACTTTACGTGGAACGGGCGTTTGCATCGCATTGGTGCCAGCGCCGGGATCACGCAAATTGATGCCGATAATCGCCTGGCATCCGAGGTACTTTCACAGGCAGATATCGCCTGTTATGCCTCAAAAAATGGTGGCCGTGGCCGGGTAACAGTCTTTGAATCTTCCCAGCATGACATCCGCAAAGATGGCCAAAACATCACCCTTGCCGAGCAAAAATCTATCATCAATGATAACCCGATCTTGATGATTGCCCTTGGCGTAGCACCTCCGCGCATCCCGGAGACAACCAGTTTCTATCTGCTTTCGCTGCGCTTCTGGGGCAACGACGGCGTGGTCATTGACGAGAAAACGTTCCGCACAGCCGTCACCGATGCTGAGTTGCACTGCGCGCTCGATCTGCGGATCTTCAACGAATTCTTCAGCAAGTTTTCTCAGTCCGTAACCAACAAAGGCTTTGGCGTCGCCCTTGCCCTCTCCTCTCACAGCCTGGCTTGTGACAAGGTCGTTGACGAATTGCTGGCACTGTTCGCACGAAGCGCGCTCCCAACCCGCTTGTTGCACCTGATGGTGCATTGCGAAGTACTACAGAACGACGATGAAAAAATCGAAAGAAACCTCCAAAGGCTGCATGACAGCGGCTGTCAGTTGATTCTTAGCCATGTGGGGCGTGACCTGGATATCTTTAAACGTGTTGCGCGCCAATACTTCAGTTACATCATTGTCGATGAAGAACTGATTCAGAACGTGCATTGCAACCTGATGGACGAAATGATGGTGACGATTATTCAGGGTCATGCGCAGCGCCAGACGCTGCAAACTATCGCAGGCCCGGCGGATATACCGATGGTGATGGATACGCTGTCAGGAATTGGCGTCGATCTGATATTTGGTGAAGCAGTCACTCAACCGTTGCCACTTGAGATGCTGCTCAATTCGAGTTACTTCGCTATTAACTAGCTGGAACCCAGCCGTCGCTATACCAGATATGCAACAGCGCGTAGGAGCGCCAGGGTTTCCAGCGCTCCGCATAACGGCGGATTTGCGCGGGCGTCATACCAGGGAAGCGTTGCTTAATCAGGTAATCATCGGGCAAGAAAACATCTGTGGCTTGCCAGCCCCTTAGCGCAATGTAGTTTGCCGTCCAGCGCCCAATCCCCGGATACGTCGTTAACGCTTTCACGCCCCTCTCCACATCCACAGGGCTGTGAAGCGGAAACTCACCATTCACCATGAGTTGAGCAAGATGAATAATGGCTTCGCCGCGTTTTAACGGCATTCCGAGCTGTTTTAGCTGCTCAGGTTGTAACGCGGCCAGCTTTTGGGGCGTGGGAAAAACAAACCACTCAGGATTTTCCACCAGCGGTTCGCCAAAAGCCTGCGCCAGTTTACTGGTAAGTTTCGCCGCCATCGCCACACTGACGAGCTGCCCTAAAATCGCGCGAATAGATTGCTCGAAAGTGTCCATACAACCCGGTAAGCGCAAACCGGGACGTGCCGCCGACAAATCCCCCAGGCTTTCCAGAATGGTGTGCGGCTGACATTCGAGATCCAACAGTTGCTTTACGCGGTGCAAAACCTCATCCGCAACGCCCTGCAATCCCTCGCTTAGCGTCACATTGAGTGTACAGTTGGTTTCATCAGGTTCCAGCGTGAGCAGACCCTGATGATCCCCCAAAGCAAAGCTGCGACAATACTGCTCTTCGGTAACAATCTCTATGCCGTTAACCGCACGCCCGGCAAGAAAACCAAACATCCACTTCCAGTCGTACGGCGGGTTGTAGCTCAGTTGATACATTCTGTGTTCCTGTTGCGTAGGGTTGGCATAGCATAGGCTGAGCTGTTGAATAATGCCTTGCTTTGATATTCGGTTGCCGGATGCGTCACATTCCGCTAAAGTCGCCCCCCTTCTTCACCGGCATGGGGATTTTATGCAATTTATAGGCTTCGATTATGGTACTGCAAACTGCTCTGTGGCAGTGATGCGCGATGGTGTTCCGCAAGCCCTGGAGATGGAAAACGGCTCGACGCTGCTTCCTTCAATGTTGTGCGCCCCGACGCGTGAGTCAGTCAGTGAATGGCTATATCGTCATCATGAAGTCCCGGCTACCGGCACTGAGACTCAGGCGTTGTTGCGCCGTGCAGTCTCCTTTAACCGCGATGAAGACATCGACGTTTTGCCAGGCAGTGTGCAATTCGGGCTGAGTTCCCTGCGCCAGTACATGGAAGATCCTGAAGAAGTTTACTTCGTTAAATCGCCAAAATCTTTCCTCGGTGCCACCGGTTTAAAACCGCAGCAAGTCGCCGTGTTTGAAGATTTGGTTTGCGCCATGATGCTACACATTCGCAAACAGGCACAAAGCCAGGTTGCCGAGCCCATTACCCAGGCCGTGATCGGCCGCCCGATAAACTTCCAGGGCTTAGGCGGCGATGAAGCAAACCAACAGGCGCAAGGTATCCTTGAACGCGCTGCACATCGCGCAGGTTTTAAAGACGTGGTGTTCCAGTTCGAGCCCGTCGCCGCAGGGCTTGATTTTGAAGCGACGTTAGCCGAAGAAAAACAGGTGCTGGTCGTCGATATCGGCGGCGGGACAACCGACTGTTCAGTGTTATTGATGGGGCCGCAATGGCGCGCTCGTCGCGACCGCGAACAGAGTTTGCTCGGCCACAGCGGTTGCCGCGTTGGCGGTAACGATCTCGACATTATGCTGGCGTTTAAGCAGCTTTCTCCGTTGTTGGGAATGGGCGGTCAAACCGAAAAAGGTATCGCGCTGCCGGTATTGCCGTGGTGGAATGCGGTGGCAATCAACGACGTGCCTGCGCAAAACGATTTCTACAGCAGCGCCAACGGTCGCATGCTAAACGAGTTGGTACGCGATTCGCGTGAACCCGAGAAAGTGGCATTCCTGCAAAAAGTGTGGCGTCAGCGACTCAGTTATCGCCTGGTGCGTGCTGCTGAAGAGAGCAAAATTGCGCTGTCCGACAGCAAACAAGTCGCCACTATGCTGCCGTTTATCAGCAAAGAGCTGGGTTGCGAAATTACCCAACCAGAACTGGAAATGGCGATTAGCCAGCCGCTACAACGCATCATGGAGCAAGTCACGCTTGCGTTGGAAAACAGCGCCGTGAAGCCGGATGTCATTTATCTGACCGGGGGAAGTGCGCGTTCGCCGCTGCTTAAACACGCTCTGGCACAGCAGTTACCGGGCATTCCATTAGCCGGGGGCGATGATTTCGGCTCCGTAACCGCAGGCCTCGCACGCTGGGCTGATGTGGTGTTCCGCGATTAATCAATGCGCCGTGGGGAAACTCACGGCGTTTTAAATACTGAGTTGTTTCACCCCGTCCGGGAACTCTATGTGCAGCGAAAGCTTGCCGCCCAACGCCTCGATATAGCGCTTTAGCGTCCCTAGTTTGACTTCATTACCGCGCTTTTCAATTGCAGTGACGGCGGGTTGGCTAATACCCATGACTTCGGCCAGTTGCTGCTGCGACCAGCCTTTTTGCTCCCGCATCATATGCAGACAGCATTCGAGAATCAGCTCCTGAGTTTCTTCGGCAATTCGCTTCTGGCTCTCTGGAGAGCGTCGGGCGATAAGCTCTTCTAATGTGGTGTAACCCTCGGGTAATTTTTTCATCTTATTTCTCCTGTAACCTCAACCAGTCCATAAACTCTTTGTCTGCTACATTAACCATCGTTTCGTAAAAACGCTTACTTTTCGACTTATCCCCGGCACACAACAAAATCGCATTACGCTGAAAATCAAAAATATAAAAAGCTCTGATGGGCTTACCTTGAAATTGAACTCTAAGTTCTTTCATATTGGTAAAATGCGATCCCTTTATGGTGTCCGCAAAAGGGCGAGGTAATCCAGGTCCCAAAAAATGTAACCGCACCAAACTCGCAAGCATCCTTTCCTGAAGTACATTACTTTGCTGATCAAACCACTCTTCAAACCGTTTTGTCGTCACTATCTTCCATGTCATAGCGTTGCCTCATAAACTATAGTTTATATTTAAAGTATAAACCACAGTTTATTAGCGAAGATTCAAACAGGATATCATTTAGCCGCATTCCTTCGAGGATGTACGCAAAAAACCGCCATCTAAGACTTATCCATACAGTACTTCATATTTCCTCCATTTTTCCGCCGCTCTCACTCTCTACACTAGTATCATTAGGCCGAATGGTTTCAGGAAGAGAACAAATACAACTATGAAAGGCACTTTCACCACACGTGGGTTTGCGATTGCAGCCGCCATCATTGTCGTTATCGCCGCCATTTTTTACTGGCGTCATTCGAGCACGGATAACGAAACCGCTGGTTCGCAGTCAACACAACAGCGCCCTGCTGGTTCACGGCAGGGAATGCGTGGTGCATTAGCGCCTGTCCAGGCCGCAACCGCGACCAGCGAATCCGTTCCTCGCTATCTCACCGGTCTTGGCACCATCACCGCCGCCAATACTGTCACGGTGCGTAGTCGTGTGGATGGGCAACTGCTGGCGATTCACTTCCAGGAAGGCCAACAAGTTAAAGCGGGCGATTTACTCGCAGAAATCGACCCAAGCCAGTTCAAAATTGCCTTAGCCCAAGCTCAGGGACAACTGGCAAAAGATCAGGCCACGCTTGCAAATGCGCGCCGCGATTTGGCTCGCTTTCAACAGTTGGTGAAAACCAACCTGGTTTCACGCCAGGAAATGGACGCGCAACAGGCGCTGGTCAACGAATCAATGGGCACTATTAAAGCCGACGAAGCCGCCGTCGCCAGTGCGCAGTTGCAGCTCGACTGGAGCCGGATTACCGCGCCAATTGATGGCCGCGTGGGCCTGAAACAGGTGGATGTCGGCAACCAGATTTCGAGCAGCGATACCGCCGGAATTGTCGTATTGACACAAACACACCCTATCGATTTGATTTTCACCCTGCCGGAAGGCGATATTGCGACCGTCGTGAAAGCGCAGAAAGCGGGAGCAACACTGGTTGTTGAGGCCTGGGATCGCACCAACAAGCTGAAATTAAGCAGCGGTTCATTACTGAGCCTCGATAATCAGATTGATGTCACCACCGGCACCATCAAACTCAAAGCTCGTTTTAACAATGAAGATGATGCCCTGTTCCCTAACCAGTTCGTCAACGCACGCATGCTGGTCGATACCCAGCAAAATGCAGTTGTCATTCCAACAGCTGCGCTGCAAATGGGCAACGAAGGCAACTTTGTCTGGGTGCTTAACAGCGAAGATAAAGTCAGTAAACACCTGGTGACAACCGGTATTCAGGACAGCCAAAAAGTGGTGATTACCGCCGGGCTTTCCGCCGGGGATCGAGTGGTCACTGACGGCATCGACCGTCTGACAGAAGGTGCAAAAGTTGAAGTGGTAGAAGCGCAATCAGCCACCGCCGCTTCCCCATCGAATGAAGCTGAACACCCGCAAAAACACAAACGTAACGGAGCGACTTCCTGATGCAGGTGCTACCACCAAGCGCCACGGGAGGGCCATCACGCCTGTTTATCCTGCGCCCCGTGGCGACCACATTATTAATGGTGGCTATCTTACTTGCCGGGATCATCGGCTATCGTTTCCTGCCCGTTTCTGCACTGCCAGAAGTGGATTACCCGACGATTCAGGTCGTCACGCTCTATCCAGGTGCTAGTCCGGATGTGGTGACATCAGCGATTACCGCCCCGCTTGAGCGCCAATTTGGGCAGATGTCCGGCCTGAAACAAATGTCGTCGCAAAGTGCCGGGGGTGCATCGGTAGTGACGCTGCAATTCCAGCTCTCTTTACCGCTGGATGTCGCCGAGCAGGAAGTGCAGGCCGCGATTAACGCCGCAACCAATTTACTGCCGACCGACCTGCCCAACCCGCCGGTTTATAGCAAAGTGAACCCGGCCGACCCGCCGATTATGACGCTCGCCGTGACCTCCTCCGCCATGCCGATGACGCAAGTTGAAGACATGGTAGAAACGCGTGTGGCGCAGAAAATTTCCCAGGTTTCCGGCGTCGGACTGGTCACGCTTTCCGGCGGCCAGCGCCCGGCGGTACGCGTTAAACTTAACGCCCCGGCGATTGCGGCACTTGGCCTGACCAGCGAAACGGTGCGCACCGCGATTACCAGCGCCAACGTTAACTCGGCGAAAGGCAGCCTGGATGGCCCCGAACGCGCCGTCACGCTGTCCGCCAACGACCAGATGCAGTCGGCCGATGAATATCGCAACTTGATTATCGCCTATCAAAACGGGGCACCGATTCGCCTTGGCGATGTGGCAACCGTTGAACAAGGTGCTGAAAACACGTGGCTCGGGGCCTGGGCAAACAAACAGCCCGCGATTGTAATGAACGTGCAACGCCAGCCGGGTGCCAATATCATCGACACCGCCGATGCCATTCGTGCGATGTTGCCCGCATTAACCAAAAGTTTGCCAAAGTCGGTCGAAGTAAAATTACTCAGCGACCGCACCACCAATATCCGCGCCTCGGTCAGTGACACGCAGCATGAGCTGATGCTCGCCATCGCCCTGGTGGTGATGATTATTTACCTGTTCCTGCGCAACGTTCCGGCGACCATTATCCCTGCTGTCGCGGTGCCGCTGTCACTGATTGGTACATTTGCAGTGATGGTGTTCCTCGACTTTTCGATAAACAACCTGACGCTGATGGCATTAACCATCGCCACCGGTTTTGTGGTCGACGATGCGATTGTGGTTATCGAGAACATCTCGCGTTATATCGAGAAAGGTGAGAAACCGCTCGCCGCCTCGCTCAAAGGGGCAGGAGAAATTGGCTTTACGATTATCTCGCTGACCTTCTCGCTAATAGCGGTACTGATTCCGCTGCTGTTTATGGGCGATATCGTTGGCCGCCTGTTCCGCGAATTTGCCGTCACGCTAGCCATCGCGATTCTGATTTCAGCAGTGGTGTCACTGACGCTGACACCGATGATGTGCGCGCGCATGTTAAGCCACGAATCGCTACGCAAACAGAACCGTTTTTCCCGTGCCAGCGAGCGCTTCTTTGACCGCGTCATTGCCGGTTACGGGCGCATGTTAACCCGCGTATTAAACCACCCGTGGCTCACGTTGGGTGTGGCTTTTGGCACCCTGGCACTCACCGTTGTGCTGTGGATTTTCATCCCGAAAGGCTTCTTCCCGATTCAGGATAACGGCATTATTCAGGGCACGCTGCAAGCGCCGCAGTCGGTTTCCTTTGCCAATATGGCTCAGCGCCAACAGCAGGTTGCCGACGTCATATTGAAAGATCCAGCGGTAGAAAGTCTGACTTCGTTTGTCGGCGTTGACGGCACTAACCCTTCGCTTAATAGCGCACGTTTGCAAATCAACCTCAAACCGTTAAGCGATCGTGACGACCGTATTCCGGTGGTGATTGAACGTTTGCAAAATGGCGTGGCGAAAGTCCCTGGCGTCGAACTGTATCTGCAACCGGTTCAGGACTTAACCATCGATACCACGGTGAGCCGGACGCAGTACCAGTTCACATTGCAGGCCACATCGCTCGATGAACTCAGCACCTGGGTGCCGCAGTTAACAGAAAAACTGCGCACCTTGCCGCAACTGGCAGATGTCAGCAGCGACTGGCAGGATAGAGGCCTGGTAGCCTATGTGAATGTTGACAGAGCCAGCGCCAGCCGCCTTGGCATCTCGATGTCAGATGTCGATAACGCCCTGTATAACGCATTTGGTCAGCGCCTGATTTCCACTATTTACACCCAGGCCAACCAGTACCGCGTGGTGCTTGAACACGACACCAGCACCACGCCGGGTCTGAGCGGGCTGGATAATATTCGTCTCGCCAGCACAGACGGTGGCAGCGTACCGTTAAGTGCGATTGCCAAAATCGAGCAGCGTTTTGCGCCGCTGACTATCAACCATCTTGACCAGTTCCCGTCGACGACATTCTCGTTTAACGTCACAAGCGATCACTCGCTCGAAGACGCGGTTAAAGCGATTACGGCGGCGGAAAAAGAGCTGGCGATGCCTGCGGATATCACCACCCAATTCCAGGGCAGCACCCTCGCCTTCCAGAATGCCCTGGGCAGCACTATCTGGCTTATCGTCGCCTCCGTAGTGGCGATGTATATCGTGCTCGGCGTGTTGTATGAAAGTTTTATTCACCCGATAACTATTCTTTCCACGCTGCCAACCGCAGGCGTCGGCGCACTCATGGCATTAATGCTGGCGGGAGCGGAACTGGACGTGATTGCCATCATCGGCATCATCTTGCTTATCGGTATCGTGAAGAAAAACGCCATCATGATGATCGACTTCGCGCTGGCGGCTGAACGTGAGCAAGGCATGAAACCGTATGAGGCCATTTACCAGGCCTGTTTGCTGCGTTTCCGCCCTATTCTGATGACCACGCTTGCCGCTCTTTTGGGTGCGCTGCCGCTGATGCTTTCAACCGGTGTCGGTGCTGAACTGCGCCGCCCGCTGGGGATCGGCATGGTCGGTGGTCTGCTGGTGAGCCAGGTCTTAACGCTGTTTACCACGCCGGTTATCTATCTGCTGTTTGATAACCTGTCGCATGCAGTGCGCCGCCGTTTTGGGCGGCATGACAGTGATGAGGAAGTGCTGTGAAATTCTTCGCACTGTTCATCTACCGGCCCGTCGCCACCATTTTACTGACCGCCGCCATCACATTGTGCGGCGTGCTGGGTTTCCGCCTGTTGCCTGTGGCCCCGCTGCCGCAGGTGGATTTCCCGGTGATCATGGTCAGTGCGTCACTCCCCGGTGCATCGCCTGAAACCATGGCGTCATCGGTGGCTACACCGCTGGAACGCGCACTCGGGCGCATTGCTGGCGTGAACGAGATGACCTCGTCGAGTTCACTCGGCAGCACGCGCATCATTCTGGAATTTACCTTTGATCGCGATATCAACGGAGCCGCGCGTGACGTGCAGGCGGCTATTAACGCCGCGCAAAGTCTGCTGCCCAGCGGCATGCCAAGCCGCCCAACGTATCGCAAAGCCAACCCTTCCGATGCGCCCATTATTATTCTGACGCTCACCTCCGACACGTTTTCTCAGGGGCAGCTTTATGATTTCGCCTCGACGCAACTGGCGCAGACGGTGGCGCAAATTGATGGCGTCGGTGATGTGGATGTCGGCGGCAGCTCGCTCCCGGCGGTTCGCGTCGCGCTTAACCCGCAGGCGCTGTTTAACCAGGGCGTTTCGCTGGACGCGGTTCGCAAGTCCATTAGTGATGCCAACGTACGCCGCCCGCAGGGTGCGCTGGAGGATGGCTCCCAGCGCTGGCAGTTGCAGACCAATGACGAACTTAAAACCGCCGCCGAATACCAGCCGCTGATCATTCACTACAACAACGGTGGCGCGGTGCATTTGAGTGATGTCGCCACCGTAACCGATTCCGTGCAGGACGTGCGCAACGCCGGGATGACCAACGCCAAGCCCGCGATTTTGCTGATGATTCGTAAATCCCAGGAAGCGAATATCATCGAAACGGTTGACCGCATCCGGGCGAAAATCCCTGAGCTGCGGGAAACCATTCCGGCATCAATCGATTTGCAAATTGCCCAGGACCGCTCGCCGACGATTCGCGCCTCGCTTGAAGAAGTCGAACAATCGCTGATTATCTCCGTCGCGCTGGTCATTCTGGTGGTGTTCTTGTTCCTGCGTTCTGGCCGCGCAACGCTTATCCCCGCCGTTGCCGTTCCGGTGTCGCTGATTGGCACGTTTATCGCCATGTATTTGTGCGGTTTTAGCCTGAATAACTTGTCGTTAATGGCGCTGACCATCGCCACCGGTTTTGTAGTGGATGACGCCATCGTGGTGCTGGAGAATATTTCCCGCCATCTCGAAGCGGGCGTTAAACCGTTGCAGGCCGCGTTACAAGGCGTGCGTGAAGTCGGTTTTACGGTGCTTTCCATGAGCCTGTCTTTGGTGGCTGTCTTCCTGCCATTGCTGTTAATGGGCGGATTGCCGGGGCGACTATTCAAAGAGTTTGCCGTCACGCTTTCGGTAGCGATTGGTATCTCGCTGGTGGTGTCGATTACGCTCACGCCGATGATGTGCGGCTGGTTGCTCAAAAATAAACCGCAACATACGCCAACGCGCCAGCGTGGTTTTGGCCGCTTGCTGATTGCGATGCAGCAAGGCTATGGGCGTTCGCTGAAATGGGTGCTGAACCATACAAAACTGGTCGGCGTAGTGCTGCTGGCAACCATTGCGCTGAATGTCTGGCTCTATATTGCCATTCCAAAAACCTTCTTCCCGGAACAAGACACCGGGCGGTTAATGGGCAATATCCAGGCCGACCAAAGCATTTCATTCCAGGCGATGCGCGGCAAACTTCAGGACTTTATGAAGATCATTCGTGAAGATCCGGCGGTGGAAAACGTGACCGGATTTACAGGTGGCTCGCGGGTGAACAGCGGCATGATGTTTATCTCGCTAAAACCGCTTTCCGAGCGCAAAGAAACCGCGCAGCAAGTGATTGACCGTCTGCGTAAAGCTCTGGCAAAAGAGCCGGGAGCCAGCCTGTTTTTGATGGCGGTGCAGGATATTCGTGTCGGTGGTCGCCAGGCCAACGCCAGTTATCAATACACTTTGCTTTCCGATAACCTGGCCGATTTACGCACCTGGGAGCCAAAAATTCGCCAGGCACTGGCCAAACTGCCGCAGCTTGCGGACGTGAACTCCGACAGCCAGAACAACGGCGCAGAAATGGATCTGATTTATGACCGCGAATCCATGGCGCGGCTGGGCATTAGCGTGGAAGATGCCAACGCCCTGCTCAATAACGCCTTTGGTCAGCGGCAGATTTCCACGATTTACCAGCCGCTTAACCAGTACAAAGTGGTGATGGAAGTTGACTCGCGTTATACGCAAGACATCAGCGCGCTGGATCAAATGTTTGTTATCAATAAAGAAGGCAAGGCGATCCCGCTTTCCTGGTTTGCGAAATGGCAGCCCGCAAATGCGCCGCTTTCGGTCAACCATCAGGGGCTTTCAGCCGCGTCTACCGTGTCGTTTAACCTGCCGACTGGCGTGTCGCTTTCTGAAGCCAGCGACGCCATCGACCGTACGATGACCGCGCTCGGCGTGCCTTCAACGGTACGCGGCATGTACGCCGGAACCGCGCAGGTGTTCCAGGACACCATGAAATCCCAGGTGCTGCTGATCATCGCGGCTATTGCCACGGTGTATATCGTGTTGGGGATTCTTTACGAGAGCTACGTTCACCCGCTGACGATCCTCTCCACGCTGCCTTCTGCGGGGGTGGGCGCATTGTTAGCCCTGGAAATATTTGGTGCGCCGTTTAGCTTAATCGCGCTCATTGGCATCATGCTCTTAATTGGCATTGTGAAGAAAAACGCCATCATGATGGTGGACTTCGCCATCGACGCGCAGCGCAACGGCAACCTGCAACCCGAAGAGGCTATTTTCCAGGCCTGCCTGTTGCGTTTCCGCCCAATCATGATGACCACGCTGGCGGCGCTGTTTGGCGCACTGCCGCTGGTGCTGACCAGCGGTGACGGCGCGGAGTTACGCCAACCGCTGGGGATCACCATCGTAGGTGGTCTGGTCGTCAGCCAGTTATTGACGCTGTACACCACGCCGGTGGTTTATCTGTTCTTTGACCGTTTGCGGATGCGGTTTGCGCGTAAAGCTCGTAAAGATGAGGTATTGAACCCATGACCGAATTGCCTGCCGCTGTGCGCTGGCAACTGTGGATTGTCGCCTTTGGCTTCTTCATGCAATCGCTCGACACCACCATCGTCAACACCGCCCTGCCCTCTATGGCGGCGAGCCTGGGGGAAAGCCCGCTGCATATGCACTCGGTTATCGTGTCGTATGTGTTGACGGTGGCGGTGATGTTACCCGCGAGCGGCTGGCTGGCGGACCGCGTTGGCGTGCGCAATATCTTCTTCACCGCCATTGTGCTGTTTACCCTCGGTTCACTGCTGTGCGCCCACGCGTCCACGCTGAACGAACTGGTGATGGCGCGAGTCGTGCAAGGGATCGGCGGAGCGATGATGGTGCCCGTCGGGCGCTTAACGGTGATGAAAATCGTCCCGCGCGAACAATATATGGCGGCAATGACCTTTGTGACGTTGCCGGGGCAAATCGGCCCATTGCTCGGCCCCGCGCTCGGCGGCGTGCTGGTGGAATACGCCTCGTGGCACTGGATCTTCCTGATTAATCTGCCGGTTGGCATTATCGGCGCCATCGCCACCTTGTGGCTGATGCCGAACTACACCATGCAGACGCGCAAATTCGACATGATGGGCTTTGTCTATCTGGCGTTTGGCATGGCAGCATTGACCATTGCCCTTGATGGCGCAAAAGGTTTAGGTGTTAGCCCTTCCACCGTGTGGCTGTTGGTAGGCGGCGGTGCGGCGGCAATGGCGCTCTATTTATGGCACGCCAAAGCCAACGATAATGCCCTGTTTAACCTCAATCTTTTTAAGACTCAGACGTTCTCTCTCGGGCTACTAGGCAGTTTTTGCGGCCGTATCGGCAGCGGCATGATCCCGTTTATGACGCCGGTATTCCTGCAAATCGGCCTCGGTTTTTCGCCCTTCCACGCGGGCCTGATGATGGTGCCGATGGTGCTCGGCAGTATGGGCATGAAACGCATTGTGGTGCAGGTGGTTAACCGCTTTGGCTATCGCAACGTCCTGGTTGCCACCACGCTCGGTTTAGCGGTGGTTATCCTGCTGTTTATGGCCACCGCGCTTCTAGGCTGGTATTACGCGCTGCCGGTGGTCTTGTTCTTGCTCGGCATGGTGAACTCCACGCGCTTCTCGTCAATGAACACGCTGACGCTCAAAGACTTGCCAGACGACCTCGCAAGCTCCGGCAACAGCATGCTTTCGATGGTGATGCAGCTTTCCATGAGTATTGGTGTCACCATCGCTGGGCTTCTGCTGGGCATGTACGGCCATCACCACCTGGCGGCCGATCCGGCGGTTATTCACCACGTGTTTATGTACACATATTTGAGTATCGCGCTGGTTATCGCCCTTCCCGCGCTGATTTTTGCTCGCGTCCCGAAAGACACCACTAAAAATGTCGTGATTGCGCGACGCAAAAGGAGGAGCTCATGAAGCTCTGGCGGCCTGGTATTACCGGCAAACTATTCCTCGCGATTTTCTCGACCTGCCTGCTGGTGCTGGCAATCATGCATTGGGGCGTGCGGCTCAGTTTCGAACATGGGTTTATTGATTACATCAAGCGCGGCAATGAACAGCGGCTGGAAATGTTGAGCGACGCGCTGGGCGAACAGTACGAGCAACACGGCAACTGGCAGTTTCTGCGCAATAACGATCGCTTTATGTTCAAGCTGTTGCGTTCATTCGAGCATGGCGATGTGGAAAACAACAATCTGCCGCCGCACGGCTGGCGCACCCAATTCTGGGTCGTCGATCAGGATTACAAAGTGCTGGTTGGCCCACGTGGCCCGGTGCCGACCGATGGCATGCGCCGGGCGATTAACGTCAACGGGCGTGATGCGGGCTGGGTTGTCGCCTCCCCGGTCGAGCGCCTGACGCGCAACACGGATATTAATTTCGACCGCCAACAACGGCGCACCAGCTGGATAATCGTCGGCCTGGCGACGCTGCTTGCCGCGGCTGCCACCTTCCTGCTGGCGCGTGGCCTGCTGGCTCCGGTCAAACGACTGGTCGACGGCACGCACAAACTGGCCGCCGGGGACTTCTCCACTCGCGTTGACTCCACCAGCCAGGATGAACTCGGCAAACTGGCGCAGGACTTTAACCAACTCGCCAGCACGCTTGAGAAAAATCACAATATGCGCCGCGCCTATATGGCAGATATTTCCCATGAATTGCGCACCCCGCTGGCGATTTTACGCGGCGAGCTGGAGGCGATTCAGGATGGCGTACGCAAATTCACGCCGGAATCTGTTGCATCTTTGCAGATGGAAGTGGCGACGCTCACCAAACTGGTTGATGACCTGCATCAGTTGTCGATGTCCGACGAAGGCGCGCTGGCCTATCAGAAACAGTCTTTGGATATCATCAACCTGCTGGAAATTGTCGCCGGGGCATTCCGTGAGCGTTTCAATTCGCGCGGTTTGAAAATCAGCCTGGCGCTGCCCGACAGCGTGACTATTTTCGGTGACAGCGACCGTTTAATGCAGTTATTCAATAACCTGCTGGAAAACAGCCTGCGTTACACCGACACAGGCGGCCAGTTGGTGATTTCCGGCGAAGTGGTCAATCAGCGATTTATCATGCACTTTGCCGATAGCACGCCGGGCGTGAGCGACGAGCAATTAACCATGCTGTTTGAGCGTTTTTATCGCGCTGAAGGTTCGCGCAACCGCGCCAGCGGCGGTTCTGGCCTCGGTTTGTCCATTTGCCAGAACATCGTTGCCGCCCATAACGGCAAGCTTTACGCCACGCATTCGCCTTTCGGCGGGGTTAGCATTACAGTAGAGTTACCGCTGGAGCCTGAATCGTTGAGACCTGTATGACCGAATTACCCATTGACGAAAACACACCGCGCATCTTAATTGTTGAAGACGAGCCGAAGCTCGGGCAACTGTTGATTGATTACTTACGTGCTGCGGGTTATGCCCCGGAATTGATTACCCACGGCGACAAAGTGCTGCCGTTTGTGCGCCAGACGCCGCCGGATTTAATCCTGCTTGATTTAATGCTGCCAGGCACCGACGGCCTGACGCTGTGCCGCGAAATCCGCCGCTTCTCGGAAATTCCGATTGTGATGGTGACGGCCAAAATTGAAGAAATCGACCGTCTTTTAGGGCTGGAAATTGGTGCCGATGATTACATCTGCAAACCCTACAGCCCGCGAGAAGTGGTGGCACGCGTGAAAACGATTTTGCGCCGCTGCAAACGCCAGCGTGACCCGGTGGCGGCTGACGAAATCAGCCCATTAATCATCGACGAAGGCCGTTTCCAGGCAAGCTGGCGCGACAAGCTGCTGGATTTAACGCCTGCGGAATTTCGTCTGTTGAAAACGCTGTCCCATGAACCGGGCAAAGTGTTTTCGCGAGAGCAGTTATTGAACCAGCTTTATGATGATTACCGCGTCGTCACAGACCGCACCATCGACAGCCATATCAAAAACCTGCGCCGCAAGCTCGAAGCGCTCGATGAAGAACAGTCGTTTATCCGCGCCGTTTATGGTGTGGGTTATCGCTGGGAAGCCGACGCCTGCCGTATTGCGTAAAGGTAGTTTCTGGAACCAATTAGCGCTACAATTCCCGCCCTAAAATTGTGCCTTAAACCATTCCATCTTAATCGAACCCTAAATAATTCGAGTTGGGGGAAGGCGGCAAGAGAGTGAATCCCGATGAGCTTACTCAAGTAAGTGATTCGGGTGAATGAACGCCGCCAACGCACCAGCAACTTGAAGTATGACGGGTGGAGTGGTTCTGACCTGAAATCAGACGAGAATCCCCATGTTTAAACCAGAACTCCTTTCGCCAGCCGGAACGCTGAAAAATATGCGTTACGCTTTTGCCTATGGTGCCGATGCGGTGTACGCGGGCCAGCCGCGTTACAGCCTGCGCGTGCGCAATAACGAATTCAATCACGAGAATCTCCAGCTCGGCATCAACGAAGCCCATGAGCTGGGTAAAAAATTCTACGTGGTAGTCAACATTGCCCCGCACAACGCCAAGCTGAAAACCTTTATCCGTGACCTGAAGCCGGTTATTGATATGGGGCCGGATGCGCTGATCATGTCCGATCCTGGCCTTATCATGATGGTGCGTGAAGCGTTCCCGGAAATGGATGTTCACCTGTCTGTACAGGCGAACGCTGTGAACTGGGCGACGGTGAAGTTCTGGAAACAAATGGGGCTGACGCGCGTGATTTTGTCCCGCGAGTTGTCTCTGGAAGAGATTGCTGAAGTCCGTGAGCAAGTGCCGGACATGGAACTGGAAATCTTCGTGCACGGCGCACTGTGCATGGCCTATTCTGGCCGCTGCCTGCTTTCTGGCTACATCAACAAGCGTGACCCGAACCAGGGCACTTGCACCAACGCCTGCCGTTGGGAATACAAAGTTGAAGAAGGCAAAGAAGATGATGTCGGTAATATCGTGCATCTTCATGAGCCAATTCCGGTGCAAAACATTGAACCAACTTTGGGCGCAGGCGCACCCACTGACCAGGTGTTTATGCTGGAAGAAGCCAAGCGTCCTGGCGAATACATGACGGCGTTCGAAGACGAACATGGCACCTACATCATGAACTCCAAAGACTTGCGTGCCATTGAACACGTTGAGCGCCTGACCAAAATGGGCGTCCACTCGCTGAAAATCGAAGGCCGCACCAAGTCTTATTATTACTGTGCGCGTACCGCTCAGGTCTATCGCCGCGCGATTGACGATGCCGCCGCAGGCAAACCGTTCGACCCTACTCTTTTAACCACGCTTGAAGGCCTCGCACACCGGGGTTACACCGAAGGTTTCTTGCGTCGCCATAATCATGATTCTTATCAGAATTACGATTACGGTCACTCCGTTTCGGAAACTCAGCAGTTTGTTGGCGAATTTACCGGTGAACGCCGTGGCGACCTGGCAGCGGTAAAAGTCAAAAACAAATTCTTGTTGGGTGACAGCCTGGAAATGATGACGCCGCAAGGTAACGTGACTTTCACGCTTGAAGTGCTGGAAAACACCAAGGCGCAACCGATTGACGTTGCACCGGGCGACGGTCACACCGTATGGATGCCTGTGCCGGAAGATGTCTCGCTGGATTATGCGCTGCTGATGCGCAATTTAGCCGGTCAGACCTCACGCGATCCGCATGCTAACTAGTTAATTTGGGGTATTTTTTCACGCCAGGACATTTCTTAGAAACCGATCACATACCGCTTCGCTTGTTGCGGTTATTATCGCCGGGCTGAAAAACATAACCCATAAATGCTAGCTATATCCTGATCATTCAATTTGAAGCATCATGATATATACCAAGAACCACCTCATTGGCCTGTGGAATCTCCCTTTCGCAGGCCTTCTTTTTTGCTAAACCCCGCAGACTCAGCCTGTTCTTACCCGCAAATCCCACACATAAGATACACTCAGAATTCAACTACATTTCCTGAGGTCCGCCATGGAGCAGTTTCCCGCATCACTCGTCATTCTGAACGGCAAAGGTGCCAACAATGACATCTTGCGAAGCGCCGTAAAAGTCATGCGTGACGAGGGTTACACGTTACACATCCGCGTTACCTGGGAACAAGGTGACGCGATTCGTTACGTAAAAGAAGCATCCAGTTTGGGTGTCAATACCGTCATTGCTGGCGGCGGCGACGGCACAATAAACGAAGTAGCAACCGCGCTGGCGCAACTTGATCCTGAAAACCGCCCGGTGTTGGGGATTCTCCCGCTAGGCACCGCGAATGATTTTGCCACCAGCATCGGCATTCCCCAGGAGCTGGATAAAGCATTGCAACTGGCAATAGTCGGCAAAGGCGTGCCTATTGATCTGGTACAAGTGAACGAATCCGCCTTCTTTATCAATATGGCGACCGGTGGTTTTGGCACACGTATCACTACCGAAACACCTGAAAAACTGAAAGCCGCACTCGGTGGTATCGCCTATTTCGTTCACGGATTGATTCGCCTCGACACGCTCAAACCTGACCGCTGCGAAATCCGGGGTGAAAATTTTGAATGGCAAGGCGATGCGCTGGTGATTGGTATCGGCAATGGCCGCCAGGCGGGTGGTGGGCAGGAACTTTGCCCACAGGCATTGATTAATGATGGTTTATTAGAGTTGCGTATTTTTACTGGCGAAGAGTTGCTGCCGGCAATTTTTAAAACGCTGACGCAACCAGACGACAACCCCAATATTATTGATGGGCGTTCATCCTGGTTCGAGATAACCGCCCCGCACGACATTACCTTTAACCTTGATGGCGAGCCGCTGACCAGCCAGAAATTCCGCATTGATATCCATCCCAATGCGCTGAGCTGCCGCCTGCCGCCAAACTGCCCGCTGTTAGGTTAACGGGTTATTTACTGCTGCAAAGCAAAGAAGGCGATCGGCTGGTGGTAAAAAGCCAGCTGGAGCCAGTCAATTGTTTGATATTAAGAAAAAACTTCGCATCGGGTTCTAAATAGAAGAGCGGGAATGTTCTCTTTAATAATGGGAGATCCGTTGGGCTTCCAGTTGAATCCGTCACTGACTTTGAAATGAGAAAATAATCATTTCCCTTACGCTGAAAATCAAAAAATACATTCTGGCTTACTTGTTCAACCAGAGTATTGTTCGATATAACCTCACCCCGTAGCATCACCGCCCCGGTATCACCATTAAAAACATATTGCATCGTAACATTTGCAACATTGTCTTTACGATGAAGGGTTAATTCCCCAGCACAGCTAAAATGCGTATTCTTCCAATACAGATATACCTTAACCGTCGCGATACAGGATGCGATGATCAGCAAGCCTACTAATAACCATGCAGTATTATTTTTCAAACGCATTTCCATTATCCGTTATAACATAATGTGTGACACAGTGATTCTTTCGCCAGGCACTAAATGGACGTTCACAGGCCACAGCAGAAAAACGGGCAAAATTGTTATAAGCTGTTAAATAGACATAATGAAAATCTTCACAATTCAATTTAAAATCACGCGCAAATAAGCGATGTTTTTTATAGTCAGTGGTATCGGAATTCACAAAATAACTGCAGTTACTTTGAGTTATTAGCGGTTTAAATTCTGTGAAGCGGTTATCCATGCTGCCTTGCCAGGCCAAAGACGTGCCACCTAAACAGAGCACTAGCACCATTGTACCTAAACCAAATCGTCCCTTACTGAGCGAAGAAGACAAACGGCGCGCAATCTTACGCGGCGGTGTTGGCTCAGGCGTAGAAGGTTGTGATCGCTCCGTAGCAATGGTTTCAACTTCTTCACTGCGGGTTATTTTCAAGGTATTTTCAAGTTTGACCCCGACCTTTGGGACGGTGACGATATAGTCCTCATTAAGGCCAAACTCTTTAAATGCCCGGCGCAAAAGGGAAATATTTTGATAGAAGGTATTATTGGTTACCTGGGCTCCATTACTCACCCAGACTTCATGGAAAAAGTGTTCCCGAAGCACCACCTCCCCTTGATAATTAACCAACAATGCCAGGCATCTACTCGCAGGTATACTCAGTGATAAGGGTGGTCGGTCGCTATTAATAGCGATAATCCTGTGTTTTTCAGGTAGAAAGGCAGCCACGCCATTCAAGATAATTTGTTTATTCACGCTGTTCCTTACGTATTCAGATCTGGGGGTGTAAAGGCTTATTAGATCTGTTTATTTAATCGACAAAGCATAACCCCACTGATTTCCCTCATCGTTTATTATGACAAATTTAACTACACCGTCCTGTAAATCTACCTTATTAAACGTAAAGAGCGGCTGCTGCGAAAATGGACTTAAGGTCATTCCCGAAGCAGAATACCCGGCTATTTCCACCTCAGCCAAAGAGATATTCCAGGGCGTAGGGTTGGATACTGTCACTCCCTCACCCGAGCGCGTAAAACGTAATTGATTTCCCGCATCTTCAGTCAGTTTCCCCACTCCAGCTGGACGCCAAAACACTTTCAGCTGCGTACGAAATGCCAGCAGGATTTTTTCATTTTGTACCGCTGGCTGATTAGGCGGAATCTCATAAATATTCAGCCAAAACAATGACTCACGGTCATCTGGCAAACCTTTAGCGCTGGTTAGCAGCCTGACAGAACGCTGCTCAAGCGGCGCCAGACGAAAAATGGGTGGCAGTACGACAAACGGCGATTCGGCAGTTTGCGGAATGCCGTGAGGGTCGCCATCGTCAATCCATGCCTGCACCATCACCGGATAATCAGCACTGTTAGCAAGCGTAATAGATTGGGTCGCCGCTCCCTTGTCAAAGACCACCCGCGTGGCACTCAGGTTGACCACCGCTTGGGCGGGCAAGGCTAAACATAGCCAAAAAAACAGCAATCTACTGAAGACGCATAAGGATTTGGGCATGAGCCTGATACCTCCCTGCTTCCACTTGATCACTTGAGAAACGTTCAAGACGCGCTTCAAATGTTTCGTGGTAGCTATCAACACCACTCTGGGTTGCAGTTTTCACCTGCGCGCCCCCCAGCACAGGCACCCAACCCGCGCTTGCGCCTGTTCCAGCGACGTCGGTGGTCAAGAAGTTCATCGGGAAACCATTGCGCAATATCCTGACGCCAACACCCCGTGCATGACCCGGTGCGCCGTAAGCATCATCAAGTAAGTGAGTCACCGCATTCCCGCTAATCAGGCCATATTTTTGCGCTGCCAGGACATTCGCCTCCGGAGCCAGAAACCCGAGTGCGACGTTCTGCTTGTTGGTGACAACCCCTGAAACCACATTGGATTCGCAAGCAAACTCCAGCGAGAAAGGTGCACTGACGCTGCGCCCAGCTCTGATATCCGTGGCACTGACTCTTGGTAATTGCACAAAAGGTGTGAAATGGGTCACCTGGCAAATCGCCCCTCGCCGCACGGTAATCCCATTATTGTAAAGGCTAATGACCGATGGCCATTCGTGATACCAGCCAGCCCAGTTACCGCCACGATGCGCCTGGCCCACTTTGATGCCGTTCGAATCAAGTCCTGGCCCGCGAAACACAACATAAGCATTAGGGTTTACCCCAGCAAAAGTGTAAGTCGCAGCCGAGCTAATAAAATATCGCGTATCCGCTGTTTTGATCAGCTCCACACGAATCGGCGAAAAGTTTTTGGCTTTAATTAAAAAGTTGCCGTCTTTATCCGTATCAAGGTTAGTCATGGCGATCTGCTGCCAGATATCCGTGAATACCTGTCCGGTCGCTTCCAGCGTAATGCGCATCGCCACATTTCTGGCAAGCGTCAGATAAGCCCCCGGCACATCTTGCGCTTCATACCAACCGGCATAGGCGTCATCCCCATTGGTGGAAAACGCCTGGTAAAGCTGGCCTGCGGTATCGGGCGTACAGCGGAAAAACACCAGTTCAGGGTCCCACCCGCCTTTGTGCGCATATTGGGTAAAAGGAATGCCCCCAGTTGCCGCCAGCACCGTGCCAGGCGGTTGGAAAATATTATTGCTGCTGACATCAATCGATTTACTCACGCCGGTCAGCTGCCCGTTCTTGGCATCGGCCCCACTGTGACCCCACCAGGAATCAGCTTTGCCATCACTGGCCGAACTCAGGCGGTGTGAACCGAATTGACTATTCGCGCCGGTATACGGGTAAATAATGTATTCACATGCCGCCTGTGCCGTAGCGCTTAACATCATCAGAATGACGATCGCGAGTTTTGTCCTGGTTTTCACTTAATGGTTTCCTTACGCATCCGAACACTGAGCTGTAAGCGCGATCATCGCCCGCTGAGGTTGGTCATCTGTTAGCTGATATTGAAAAGCGCATCTTTCATCAGGGCCCTCGCCCCAACGCACCGTCAACTGTCCTTTCGTTGTCGGTAAACGGGCATACACCTGGTTTGCCTGCCCCACCATCCCGACAACCTGATTGTGTTCATCAAAGACTTCTGCTCCTGCAGGGAGCGAGCCACGGCGTGTAGTGACATCAATCAGTGCCGCGGCTCCCTTTATCGTTGAGAACGATAATTTCACTGCGGCTCCGGCATACGGTGCAACGCGTTGTTGGTTATCCTCAAGCTCAATGTCGGCCGCCATATTACGGGTGTCTAACTGAACATGATTAAAACGATAGGGAGTTAGCGATGGCACAAGCGCGAAGCCTTGAGCGTTGATGGCTGCGCCCTGGCCATTACTGACGCGCGCCCCTTCGGCGCCCTTCGCTTCCACCAGCGCAAAGGTGTCGCCTAGCCATGGTCCAAGCGTAACGCCTCCGCGATGCACAACTGCGGCACCCCGCATTCCACCTGACCATTGCTTATAGTTTTCTGCCTGCGAATAGCTGCCGTTGAGGGTGCCAAAGGAAGTCATTTTTTGCAGCGAGGCGCTCCAGTTCTTTTGTGCCGCCTCGCCCGATGCGTTCTGGTAACCCGCAGAAACGGCATAACTTGCGCTATCGTCTTCAGTGATGGAGCCTGCCAGCGATGCCTGATAACTGGTGCCACTGCTTTTACTATGGCTAGTTGAAAGCGAGAGATAATCTTCACGCTCACCAAACTTCAGCGGCACGGAGAATGTCAGCGTGACAATATTTTCCGTCTGACCGTGTCTGGCATTCTGCGCTGGCTGCCCATCTGCCCGTCGTGTGGTATCACGCCAGAATGTTTGCTGGCGGCTCGCGGCCAGGTTGTAACTAATTTGTCGCCACTGATTGGCATAACCAAACTGGAGCTGTGTATTGCGTCCCCGCTCGCCGTAGTAATCGCTCACCGAGCCGGAAAGCCATATCGAGCCATAGTCACCCAATTGCTGGTTAACGGTGGCGGTAAACTGGTTGCGCTGCGAAAGCGTATCCGAACGCCAGGTATCACTGTTTTTAGCCGCATTTCGTTCACCCAGCACATCACTGAAATCACGATATCCGGCAGTGGAATAGCGGTAGCCCGCCAGTGCCACGTTGGTACCGGTTGCGTTAAACGAACGGCTCCAGGAAAGCTGTGAACGCCAGCCCGTTTGTTTGCCATCCGGGAGTTGAGCGGACGACGCCGTCACATCCGCACCAATCGCCCCAAGCTCTGAAGCCCAGACGCCACCCAGTACCGTGGAGGCGTACTCTTTCCCCAGACGAACGCCACCGTTAGCCGTCAGGCTATTGGCGATACCGCGTTCAAGGGTGAAATCACCGAACCAGTTGTCATCCGTATCATAATCACGCGCACGGCCAATAACCGCGTTATAGCGCCAGACCCCCGGGCGCAATGAAAGCGGCAGCGCAGAAAACGGCACAGTGAACTGGCTGCGGCTACCCTCGGCTTCAATCACATCAACCTGTAAATCGCCCTGCCAGGCGGTGCTGGCAAGGTCGTTAATCAAAAACGGCCCTTGCGCCACGTTGGTTTGGTACAACGTGCGCCCGTTCTGGCTGACGACCACACGCGCGGCGCTTGCTGCCGTGCCGCGAATTTCTGGTGCGTATCCTTGTCGGGATTGAGGCCACATCCGTTGGTCGGTTTCCAGTTTGACGCCAGTAAACGCCATGCTGCTAAACAGGTTGCCACCACTGTAACTTTGCCCTGCACTGAGTGTGCTTTGCAGCGCTGCAACCGGGCGTTGTAGCCAGGTTTGTAAGTTATCCCACTGGTAGCGTTTCTTATCCCCATAACGGCTATAGCTTGCTGAGGATTGCTGGCGCAGTTGCCATAAACCAAAGTTAATGCCCGCTGTGAGCCCCAACCAGCCGTATTCGCTCTGGCTTCCACCTGCATCACTGTAATAAAAGTTACTGTTGTAGTTGGTAAACAACAGGCTTTCCCCCGCCTGCCATTGCTCGGGGGCGACGTAATCATGCGGCACCTGCACCATTTCAGCCTGGGGGATGGCAATATCCAGCCGTAATAGCGCGTTATCAAATACATAACTTGCCCCTGCGACGCGTTTCGCAGGGCTTAAACAGCTTTCGCTGCCGGGCGTGTTTAATGCCAGCACACCATTTTGTTCATAAAAAACCAACGGCAAACAAGGCGTAACATCCTCACCTTCACCACGAAACATCACTCCTTCACGGGCGATAAACCGCCCGTTTAGCCAGATATCCACCAGATATTGCCCCGGAGCCACTGAAGCCTCGCTGTTGAAGCGAGCAAGCCCCTGCCCGTAATCGCTCCCCAACAATAAGGCTTCATCGAAGGTGTAGTTTTCGGCCTGCGAGACGAACGGCAACGCCCATCCACCCAGCAAGCAAAGGCTCAGCCAGTGATGTTTTTCCATAATTTTGCTTCCCTGCAAAGCCTCTAATGCTTCAGTGGAAGTGTTCCGCTCAGATAAGCGCCCTGATCGTTAATCCATGTCATCTGCACGCTGTCACCCGAAGGTGTGCCAGCTAAGGGCCATGATTTTGTCGCACCGGGGGCAATCATCTCGCCACTCAACGTCACGGATCTATTGGCAACCGTCACCACCACATGGGCAATCGATGCGAAATAGCCGCTGTTGTTGGTGAGGCTCAGTTGGCGGCCTGAAACCGAAGCGGTTGTCGTTTTGTTCATCGTGTCCGGCGAGCCCTGTAATCCAGCGGGACGCCAGAACACTTTCATACGACTGCGCAGCATCACGATCATCTGATTGGATGCTTCACTCCCTTTAGCCACCGGCGGGATTTGCAAGGTATTGAGCCAGAACACCGACTCTTTATCCTTTGGCAAATCCGCGCCGGTAAACTGCAGGCGCAGGGTTTGGCCGCTGTGCGCGGCCATGCGAAACATGGGAGGGGTCAGAATAAAAGGTGCGCGCGCGGTTTGCGGTGTTGACTGCTCATCGCCGCTGTCCAGCCAGGCCTGCATGACATTTGGAAAGTCATCCCGGTTGGTTAACTGCACGCTGACTTGTTTTGCCTCCGCTGGATACACCACACGGTTGCCCGTCATCACAACACTTGCCTGGCTGCTTAAACAGGTACCGACGAGTGCAAACGTAAGCAAACTTCTCCCTAAACTCATGTTTCATCCCCTACGCCGTGCACTATTAAAGATAAGAAATCGCGTACTGCACTGCGGCGACAACATCACCCGCGGTAGCATTACCAGTTGGCGAGAAGTAGCGCACTGCGTAGTCGTGTTCACCGGACTGTTCTCCTGCCGGAATAGATATCCCTGCAACAGCCATTGGGTTACTTAGGTCGATAACCGTGCTGCCCGATGCATCGGTTAGCAATTGCAGCTCAACGTTAGTAGCCGAACCGCTGGTTGCAAGGTTTCCGCTACTGGTAACGTTAGTGCCGATAAATAAGGTTTTAATCTCTAATGTGGCGCTGTCTACGCTGCATCCACTGACGCCCATAGTGAACGTGGTCAGCCCTGCCGAAGAAGCAGCGTCCTTAAGTTCACTTTTAGAGATGGTTGGCAACAGTACGACAGGGTGAGCATCTGAACCGTTAACGGTCACCGAGCAGGTTTGTTCAGTGATCTCGCCTTTAAAGGTAATGGTGTTTGTTGATTCCGCGAAAGCCGCGCCACTGAATAAAGCTGCCGTGCCGAATACTACAGGTAATAAAGCTTTCATCTTGTTATCCTTGTTGTGTTGCTTCGTCCTTATCGTGCAATGCGGAATCCCAGAGCAAATAAGCCTGTTACTGATAAATAAACAGATAAGGTTGAGCAGTTGAGAATGAGATATATAACCCTAAGCAGAAACATTGCAGAAGGTATGGTCATGTTATTGCTTCTTAGGAAAATTCCTAGATTTGTTTTCTGAATAATCTTTGTCGTCTTTCTTATATAAGAAAAACATCTTATATAAGAATAGTTTATTTCATATTATTCAGATGGTTATGAAAAATTAAGAGTGATGAGCGCGGAAGTTGAAAGGAGCAGAATTATTAATCTTAACCATATAAAAATGCGCCAGGGTTTGCCTGACGCACGGTATTTCTAAAAGCAATCATTAATTAAAACTGAGCTACCTGACTTGCCATTTCACGGCTATATTGCCGACTGGCATTCACCAGCATTTGGGTATAAGGATTTTGCGCCGCACCGCTAATTAAATTATCGGTACTGAGTGACTCAAGAATTTTCCCGTGTTGCATTACACCGACGCGATGGCATAAATGCGCAATCACGCCTAAATCGTGCGTCACCATTAAATAGGTGAGTTTCGATTCTTGCTGTAAATCCGAAAGTAAATTGAGAATTTCTGCCTGCACCGAAACATCCAATGCTGAAGTAGGCTCATCTAGCAGCAGTACTTCCGGTTCAAGTATCAGCGCACGTGCAATCGCCACACGCTGGCGCTGCCCGCCAGAAAGCTGATGCGGATAACGGCTGCGAAACGCCCGGTTCAGGCCGACTTTATCGAGCATCATGTTGATGCGGCGGTCGCGGTCGGTGAAACCATGTATTTGCAGCGGTTCTTCCAGAATGTCGCCAATGGTATGGCGCGGATGGAGCGAACCGTAGGGATCCTGAAATACCATTTGCACCATGCGGCACCGTTCGCGGCTGATTTTGTGCTCGAGTTCCGTCCCATCAATTACCAGTTTTCCCTGCCAGTGGGTAAACAACCCCGCCAGGCATTTCAGTACGGTCGTTTTCCCGGAACCCGACTCCCCCACCAGGCCAAAAATCTCGCCGTGCCCAACGTTAAAATTCACATCGAACAGCACCTGGTTGGTTTTCGCCCCTTCGCCAAAGGTTAAATTGAGCTGGCTGACTTCAATCATGGATGACATTCGTTGCTCCTTATTGGGTTAGCCAACTGGCCTGGCGCTGAAGTACCGGCAGATGCGCACGCCGTTTGTCCATATCCGGCAAGGCGCTGATAAGCCCCTGCGTGTACGGATGCTGCGCATTATCCAAATCTTTTGCGGCAATGGATTCCACTACCCGCCCGGCGTACATCACCAGCACGCGGTCGCAGAAACTGCGCACCAGGTTAATGTCGTGGCTGATGAAAATCAGCCCCAGGCCACGCGACTGCACTAAATCATCCAGCAACGCCAGCACCTGTAAACGCACAGACACATCGAGCGCGGAAGTCGGTTCGTCGGCAATCACCATTTCCGGGTCGGTAATCAACATCATGGCAATCATGATGCGCTGCCCCTGGCCGCCAGAAACTTCGTGCGGATAGAGGTTATAGACGCGTTCAGGCTGACGAATGCGCACCACTTCGAGCATTTCCAGCACCTTTTGCTTCGCTTCTTTATGCCCGACGCGATGGTGCGTCAGCCACGCTTCCGCAATTTGATCCCCGACGCACATCACAGGGTTTAGCGAGTATTTCGGGTCCTGCATAATCATAGAAATACGTTTGCCACGCACATTACGCATTTGTGCGTCAGTGGCATTGAGCAGATCAACATCGCCGAATTGCATACGATCGGCGGTGATCTGCGCTTTTTTAGGGTGAAGCTGCAACAGCGCACGCCCGACGGTGGATTTCCCGGAGCCGGACTCGCCAACGATGGCCAGTTTCTCGCGCCCGAGCTGGAATGAAACGCCACGCACCGCGTGGGTTTGCTGGCGACCGTTCACAAACGTCACGTTCAGGTCGCGTACATCAAGCAGTTGCGGCGAATTATTCGCTGCGAGGATCGAGGATGTCACGTAGGCCGTCTCCCAAGAAGTTGAATGCCAGACTGTTGATTAAAATCGCCAGCCCCGGAATCGTTACTACCCACCAGCACTCCATCATGTAAGTGCGCCCGCTGGAGATCATTGCGCCCCACTCTGGCTCTGGAGGCTGTGCGCCAAGACCCAGAAAGCCAAGCCCGGCAGCCGTCAGAATAATGCCCGCCATATTCATGGTGATACGGATGATGACCGACGGCATGCACAGCGGCACAATGTGACGCCACAGCACACGAACCGGCGAAGCCCCTTGCAAACGCACCGCAGAGATAAAATCGGCCTGCCGTAACGAGAGGGTTTCCGCACGCGCCAGGCGGGCAATCGGCGGCCACGCAGTGAGCGTAATCGCGATAACCACATGCTCAAGGCCGGGGCCGAGTGCGGCCACAAACGCCAGCGCCAGCACCAGGCTTGGGAACGAGATGAAGATATCGGTAATGCGCATCAGCACCATATCGACTTTGCCGCCAAAATATCCGGCGGTCACACCGAGCAGTAAACCCAGCGGGCCAACGGTGACTGACACCAGCAGCACGATGTAGAGCGTAATGCGCGAGCCATAAACCAGGCGGCTGAAGATATCGCGGCCAAATTCGTCGGTGCCAAACCAGTGCGTGGCGTTGGGTGCCGTCAGCGCGCGATTCAAATCTTGTACCAGCGGGTTATACGGCGCTATCCATGGCGCGAAAATCGCCACCATCAGCAGTAAGAAGACAATCCCCCCGCCAATGGCGGTCAGCGGGTTACGCGCCATTTTGCCGATAAACCCAACCGCGCGAAGACCCGCACGTTTAACGCGCAGTGAGCGCTCGTCCGCAGCCGTCAGTTGTGGTGTTCCAAAGGAAACCGTCATGATTTTGTCCTCGGATCAAAGAGTTGGTAGAGCATGTCGGACAGCAGATTGAGCAACACGAAGATCACCCCGACCACCAGCACGCAGCCCATCACCGCATTCATATCGCCGAGCAGCAAACTGCCCGTTAAATAAGAACCAAAACCCGGCCACGAGAACACGGTTTCAATTAACACCGCACCTTCGAGCAGCGAGCCGTACGCCAGCGCCACCACGGTTAACAGTTGCACCAGAATGTTTCGGAACGCGTGGTTCCAGATAACCTGGCGTTCGGTCAGTCCTTTTACCCTTGCGGTAATAATGAATTCCTGCGACAGCTGCGCCAGCATAAAGCTACGCGTCATTCGGCTGATGTAGGCCATTGAGTGAAAACCGAGCAGTGACGCTGGCAGAATCAGGTGATTGAGCGCGTTGAAAAACACCGCGCTGTTTCCAGCCAGTAGCGCATCCACCAGCAGCAAACCGCTGCGGCGCGGCACAACGCCATCCAGCGCTAAATCAATGCGCCCTGCGCCACCCACCCAACCCAGCCAGGCGTAAAACAGCAGCAATCCCATCATCCCGACCCAGAAGATCGGCGTCGAATAACCGGCGAGGCTAATAATACGCACCGCGTAATCCACCACGCTGTTGCGACGCGCCGCCGCCCAAACGCCTAGTGGAATACCAAGGCCCGCACCGACGATAATCGCCACCGTCGCCAGTTCCAGCGTCGCCGGGAACACGCGCAGAATGTCATCCACCACCGGTTTCCCGGTCAGCAGCGCGTTGCCTAAATCGCCATGCAGCAGGCCGCCGAGGTAAATCCAGAACTGCGTTGCCAAAGATTGATCAAAGCCGAGTTGGTGATAAACCTGCTGATAGGTGCTTTGGTCGGCATCCGGGCCGACAATCGCCAGCACCGGGTCGATAGGCATCACGCGGCCAATGAAAAAGGTCAGCAACAGCAGCCCAAACAAGGTGATCAACACCTGAGTTAAGCGCTTTGAAAAACGCCGGGCGCGGCCGCCCGGTGCCAGCAAAATCATGCTCATCCTTTGTTCTCCCCATTCTCAACTGGCGTTTTATAAACATCGCGCAGGAAAGTGGTGGCCGACGGGTGTGGTTGGTAGTTCTGCACTTCGTTGCGCACCACCACCGAGTCCACCATTTGCGAAAGCGGCAGCAACGCCGGGATCAGCTCGTCATAACGCGTCTGAATGGCCTGATATTCCTCGAGCTGTTTTGCCGGGTCGCGTTCGACCAGCGCCTGGTCGATTTGCTGATTAATTTGTTTGTCGTAGAAGCTGGTGCGCCAGCCCTGGAAGTTAGTCAAACGCGCCGCGTCGCTGTTATCCGGGTTATAGACCAGCGATCGCAGGCTGGAATGGGGATGCGGTTCTACGCCACTGCCGCCGCGCCCAACCAACATGTCGAACTTACGCTCACGCATCGCGCCGTAAATCTGGTTGCCGGTTCCGGTGACAATTTTGGCGTTGATCCCCGCCTGCATCAGCGTGGACTGCACCGCAATGGCGATGTTCAGGAACGGCTGATCCGCCAGCACGCGCAAGGTGGTGTCGAATCCATCCGGATAACCCGCTTCGGCCAGCAGTTTTTTCGCACGGGGAATATCCAGCGCGTAACCAGGATTGGGCAAGGTGGCAGGCATTCCAGACTGGATTGGGCGCTGGTGCAGCACGCCATAACCCGGCATCAGCGCTTTGTTGATGCCTTGATAATCAATCAGATAGCGCACCGCTTCGCGCACTTTCGGGTTGGCGAAATGCGGCTCTTTCATGCTCATGGCGACGTAATAAATGGTGCCTTTTTTTACTGCATCGACCGTCAATTCCGGGTCTTTACGCAGGGCGTTAACGTCCGAAACCGCCATGTTGCTGGCAATATCCAGGTCGCCTTTGGCAATCATCAGGCGCAGGGTTTGCGATTCCTGGAAGTGGCGGAACACCACGCGTGCCAGTTTCGGTTCGCCGCGCCAGTAATCCGGGTTGCGCTTCATGCGCAGCACGTCTTTCGCCTGCCACACTTCGAGGCTGAACGGGCCGGAACCGGCTTCATTGGTCGTTAGCCAGCGATTGCCCCAGTCGTCGTTTTGCACATGCTGCTCGACCGTTTTGCTGTCCAGTACCACCACGCTACCGAGGGCGGCCAGCGAGTAAATCACCAGTTGCGGGTCGTTGGCTTTCGGCAGCGTGATTTCCACCGTTGAAGCATCCAGGGCTTTCACATGTTCATCGACGTTCTTTTTGCTAAAACCGTAGGATTTCCACACTGATGCCTGCGCCAAATTGAGGTGCAAAACACGGCGCATCGACCACACCACGTCGTCTGCGGTGAGTACGTTGCCAGAGTGGAATTTCACGCCATCGCGCAGGTGAAAGGTCAGGCGATTGCCGTCATCTGAGATATCCCAGGAGGTTGCCAGTGCCGGGCGCACGTTAGTAAGTTTTGCCGGATCTAATTCCACCAGCGAGTCATAGAGATTGACCACCAGCCCCACCACTTCATTGCCGGTCATCGCGGCCGGATCAAGCGTGAGCAGGTTATTCATATTCATGCCGATAATCAGCTGGTCAGGGGGTGTTTTGGCCACCACCGAACTGCTGCCGAACATGAACAGGAGCGTGAGCAGCCACGCCCCCAGCCGGGAGCTTCGATTCATGATAGATACCGTTTTTGTAGGGTCAGTATTCCCCGGCGTCTTTCGCGCCGGGATTATTATTTTTGCGCGGGTTAATCGCGGCTAACGGTGTTCATCTCGATATATTCAAAATTGATGTCTTCACCCAGGCCCGGACGCTGTGGCAAATGCACAAAACCGTCGGCATCCATCGGGTCTACGATACTGTTGAGGTAGGCTGCGGGTTCATCGTATTCGAGGAACGGATGCAGTAAACCACGCTCGTACCAGCGGCAGTTGCGAATCGCGCCCACCACGGCGAGGCTTGCCGCACCGTTGCCGTGCACTTCGCAGTCCATACCGAAGGATTCCGCAAGTGCCGCCACTTTCATGGTTGGCGCAATCCCGCCGACGCCGTTCGCCCCGGCGCGCAGAATGTCGCAGGCACCCGCCTTCACCCAATCGGCGCGGCTGTGGTGCTTGCCACCAAGACTTTCTGGCCCGACAACATCAATCGACAGGTTCTCAGAAAGCCAGACGTAAGACGCCATGCTCTCTTCTTCCATCGGCTCTTCAAACCACGCGAAGTTGAGTTTTTCCAGTGCCTTGCCGATGTACAGCGCCTGGCTGCGGCTATACCAGTGGTAGCCGTCGAGCATTAAATCAATATCCGGGCCAACGGCTTCGCGCACGGCGGCGCAGGCTTTGACATCCATTTTTGGGTCTGGCGCGAACGCAACAGGCGGCATCCAGGTGTGGAGTTTTATGGCTTTGTAGCCACGAGCGACCAGTTTTTCAGCGAACTGGCCAAATTCGTCTGGCGTAGATAACCCGCCTTCCAGCTCGTCCCCGCACATGGTGCTGCCGTAGGCCGGGACTTTGTCACGGAATCCACCGAGCAATTTGTAGACCGGGACTTTCAGTTTGCGGCCAATCAAATCCCACAGCGCCTGTTCGACAAACGACAGCGCACGTTCGGTGAGTTGATGGGCGCTGCCACGCTGCCAGTGCACCAGATCTTGCCAGATGCGCTCGCGGTTAAACGGATCTTGCCCGACTAACACTTTGCGGAAAAACGCATTGACCACATAAGGGCGCACCACTTCTGGCGGCGCGAAAGAATACCCGCAATCCCCTTCATCGGTGGTGATCGTGAGCATCGCCATTTTTGCGAGGCTCTCAGGGCCTGGGTGGGAGTGACCTGCGCTGTCAGAAACACGGCGGGTTGGGTAAGTAAAAACGGTGACGTTTACAGATTCAATTTTCACGGCTGTTAGTGTCCTTTTGTGATTTTAAAACAGCGTTTCACCATCTACTGTATGCGTAAAAAAGCACCTTCGCCTCGTTCAAAGGTGCCTAAATAGGGGTGATTTTTTGGACATCTGCACAGGGGAAAGTGATGTTTTTCACAAAGTGTTATGGAATTGTGACGGAGATAACGGGGGATGGGGGCGGTGAATTTCCGTTCACATGGGGGGATGCCTATGGCGGGATAGTGATTTTCCGTTCACCCGAAAGTTCACTGATCCCACATAGGTTAGTGAACGGTGAACGTGCCAGGTGGCTCACGCCAGCCCCCTGGCAACCCCGGCGCCCGGTGATTAAATTGCCGCTGCGCGGTAAACCCCAGCTTATCCCCAACGTTCAGGGTCGTTCGCGATTCGCTCCCGGCGATCGCTCTCTTTCGCTGCTCCCGGCAGCTCAACCCTGACTTATGGGGAACACTGGGGCAATTTATACCGGGACTAAGGTCAAAACCCAAACCAGCCAGGCTTTTGACTTTAGCTTTTGACGTTGCCCTTGTTCCCGGCTCCAATCGCGCCGGTTTTTACCCTTCAGTCGTGGTCACGTGGTCGGGAACCACGTGAGTGAGCGATCGCCGGGAGCGAATCGCGAACGACCGCGAATGTTGGGTAAAAAACGGTGTTTACCGCGTAAGCGGCGATTGACTTGCCGGGCGACGGGGTCGCCAGGGGGATGTCGTAATCCCCATGGCACGTTCACCGTGAGCAGGAATATGTAGAAACACAGTTCGCAAAGGTGAACGGAACATCACCGCACTTCCATAACCTTAAACATTCAGGTAAACGGAAAATCACCGCTCCCCGGCAAGCGAGCAATCACGCTATCCCCACCTTCCCATCCAGATAAACATCCTGAACCGCATTAATTAACTTCACGCCCTCAGACATGGATTTCTTAAAGGCTTTGCGCCCCAGAATCAACCCCATGCCGCCTGCGCGTTTGTTAATGACCGCAGTGCGGACCGCGTCCGTCAGGTCAGTCTCACCACCCGCAGCACCGCCGGAGTTTATCAGCCCGGCGCGGCCCATATAGCAGTTCGCCAGTTGGTAACGCACCAGATCGATTGGGTTATCGCTGCTCAGTTTGGTGTACACGCGGTCGTCGGTGTAACCAAAGTTCACCGCCTTGTAACCGCCGTTATTTTCGGCCATTTTCTGCTTCACGATATCCGCGCCAATGGTCGCTGCCAGATGGTTCGCCTGCCCGGTAAGATCAGCACTAACGTGGTAATCCACGCCATCTTTTTTGAAATCGGGATTACGCAGATACGCCCAGAGCACCGTCACCAGGCCGAGTTCGTGCGCACGCTCAAACGCAACCGAGATCTCTTCAATCTGGCGGCGTGATTCTGGCGAACCGAAATAAATGGTCGCGCCAACCGCCACCGCGCCCATATTGAACGCCTGCTCTACGCTTGCGTATAGCGTCTGGTCGAAGGTATTCGGATAGCTCAGCGTTTCGTTATGGTTGAGTTTGACGAGGAAAGGAATGCGGTGCGCGTAACGGCGCGACACCGAGGCCAGCACGCCATAGGTTGAAGCGACACAGTTACAGCCCGCTTCAATCGCCAGCTCGACAATATTCTTCGGGTCAAAATAGAGTGGGTTTGCGGCAAACGATGCACCCGCGGAATGTTCCACACCCTGATCGACAGGTAAAATGGAAAGATAACCGGTGCCTGCCAGCCGCCCGGTGTTGTACAGCGTTTGCATATTCCGTAGCACCGCTGGCGGGCGGTTGTTATCCACCATCACGCGGTCTACATAATCCGAGCCTGGCAGATACAACTGGTCTGCCGGAATAGTCATACAACGATGCTGTAACAAGCTGTCGGCGTCTTTGCCTAGCAACTGCGCAATATCAGTCATAATGCACTCCCGTTATTTCAGCGAGCACCCTGCCCGCTGACGATGGTTATTCCTGGCCTGCCTTCGAATAAAACAGGCAGCCCTAATCCTGGTCGTGACTGGCAACCTTCGCCACCCAGGGCAGCACTTTAGGTGGGTTTTGGCTTGTAACGGTTTGTCTCCAGGCGGTGTATTTTTGCAACGGCGGTCAAAGAAACAACACAAAGGTATTTAAAAGGTATTATTGATTGGTATTGTTGTGGTGTACCCAACACAATCATGAAGGTTCTAAATATGAAACGTACAACAATTAGCCTTTCATTCATGATGTTTATTGAATGGTTTATCTGGGGCGCCTGGTTCGTCCCTCTTTGGCTTTTCCTGAGTAAAAGTGGCTTTAGCCCGACTGAAATTGGTTGGTCTTATGCCTGTACTGCCATCGCGGCAATTCTTTCGCCGATTCTGGTCGGCTCGCTGACTGACCGTTTTTTTGCCGCGCAAAAGGTGCTCGCCCTGCTGATGTTTGTCGGTGCGGTGCTGATGTATCTGGCAGCGCAACAAACCGAGTTTGTCTATTTCTTCCCGCTGCTGCTGGCCTATTCCCTGACCTACATGCCAACTATCGCGCTGACTAACAGCATCGCATTTTCCAATGTTGATGATGTGGAGCGGGACTTCCCGCGCATTCGGGTGATGGGCACTATCGGCTGGATTGCATCTGGGTTAGTGTGCGGTTTCCTGCCGCAAATGCTGGGCTTTAGCGATATTTCGCCGACCAACATCCCGTTGCTTATCACCGCAGGCAGTTCTGCGCTGCTCGGGGTATTCGCCCTGGCGCTGCCAAATACGCCACCGAAAAGTACCGGCAAAATGAGCGTGAAAGTGATGCTCGGGCTGGATGCCATCGTGCTGCTGAAAGACAAAAACTTCCTGGTCTTTTTCTTCTGCTCTTTCTTGTTTGCCATGCCACTGGCTTTCTATTACATCTTCGCCAATGGCTATCTGACCGAAGTGGGTATGCATAACGCCACTGGATGGATGACACTCGGCCAGTTCTCCGAAATCTTCTTTATGCTGGCGCTGCCGTTCTTCATTAAGCGCTTTGGCATTAAAAAGGTATTACTGCTTGGTCTTATCACCGCCGCCATTCGCTACGGTTTCTTCGTGTACGGTGGAGCCGACCATATCTTTACTTACGGTCTGCTGTTCCTCGGTATTTTGCTGCACGGCGTGAGTTACGATTTCTACTACGTCACTGCCTATATCTACGTCGATAAAAAAGCGCCGGTGCATATGCGCACTGCGGCACAAGGGCTTATCACGCTGTGCTGCCAGGGCTTTGGTAGCTTGCTTGGTTATCGTATCGGCGCACAACTGATGGAAAAAATGTTCGCCTACCCAACACCTGTCAACGGTCAGACCTTCAACTGGGCGGGAATGTGGGGCTTTGGTGCGGTGATGATTGCGGTCATTACCGTGTTGTTCATGGTGTTTTTCCGCGAGTCCGACAAAGAAATCACGACTATTGCCGTTGCTGGCAGCCAATCTGACAAAGATTTAAAGGAAGCATAATGATGGAAAATCGTATTCTGGGGGCCTTTTACGGCCAGGCATTAGGCGATGCGATGGGAATGCCATCGGAGTTGTGGCCGCGTTCGCGGGTGAAAGCGCACTTTGGCTGGATTGACCGCTTCCTGCCGGGGCCAGCAGAAAACAACGCCGCCTGTTATTTCAACCGCGCCGAGTTTACCGACGACACCTCGATGGCGCTGGCGCTGGCCGATGCGATTATCGAGCATCACGGTGCAGTCAACCCGGACACCATCGGGCGCAATATTCTGCACTGGGCGGAAGGCTTCGATGCTTTCAACAAGAATGTGCTTGGGCCAACGTCCAAAATCGCGCTGAATGCAATTAAGCAAGGCACGCCGGTCAGCGAGTTGGAAAACAATGGCGTCACTAACGGGGCGGCCATGCGTGCCTCGCCGTTGGGTTGCCTGCTGCCGACGCATAATCTCGACGCGTTCATTGATGAAGTCGCGCTGGCCTCCAGCCCAACGCACAAATCCGATCTGGCGATTTCCGGCGCGGTGGTGATAGCCTGGGCGATTTCAAAAGCGATTGAAGGCGCTAGCTGGGAAACCATTTGCGATGAACTGCCTTCTGTGGCTCGCCACGCGCAGGAAAAGCGAGTCACTACGTTTAATGCGTCCCTCGGGGCGCGTATTGAGCTGGCGTTAAATGTTGCCAGAACCGCGCGCGGCACCGAGTCTGGCATGGAGCAGGTTTACCACCTGGTCGGCACCGGCACCAGTACCATTGAATCTGTCGCCGCGGCGATTGCGATGGTGGAACTGGCACAAACCAACCCGAATCGTTGCGCGATTTTATGCGCCAACCTGGGCGGGGATACCGACACCATTGGTGCGATGGCGACGGCGATTTGTGGCGCGCTACACGGCGTAGAAAGCATTGATAGCGAACTTAAACGCGAGCTTGATGACGTTAACCAGCTTGATTTTACGCGCTACAGCCGCCTGTTTATGGGCTATCGCCAGCAAAGGGAGGCGCAAAATGAACGCCAGTGAATTGCATTCCCGCCTGCCGACACTTACGGCGAAACGCCCGGTTTGCGTGCTCGGCTCGGCAGTTATTGACGTCATAGCCGACGCTTACGCCCTGCCGTGGCGCGGATGTGATATCGAACTGCAACAGCAAAGCGTGAACATCGGCGGCTGCGCGCTGAACATCGCGCTCACGCTGTCGCGCCTGGGCATTGCCTCAAAAAATGCGCTCCCGATTGGCCAGGGAACCTGGGCGGATATCATTCGCTCAAGCCTGGAAAAGCAAGGAATCATCAGCGAAATCCACACCACCAGCGGTGATAACGGCTGGTGCCTGGCGCTGGTGGAGCCGGACGGCGAAAGAACGTTTATGTCGTTTCGTGGCGTCGAGCACCAGTGGAATCAACAGTGGCTGGATAAATTGCAGCTTGCGCCCGGTACCCTGCTTTCGCTGTCTGGATATCAACTTGCCGGGCCGTGTGCCGACTTACTGGTGAACTGGCTGGAATCGCTGCATGACGTGAGCGCATTTATCGATTTTGGCCCGCGGATTGCTGATATTCCTGAGCCGCTACTGGCACGGATTATGGCCTGCAAACCGATGGTTTCCCTTAACCGCCAGGAAGCAGCAATTGCCGCGCAGTGGTTGAATGTGGCGGGCGATGATATTGCAGGAATTTGCGAGAAATGGCTTGAGCGCTACGATTCGCCGTTAATAGTGCGGCTCGACAAAGAAGGTGCCTGGTTTGCTTCAGCGGAGAGTATTGGTCTGGCAGCGCCGTTCCCAGCCGTGGTTGTGGATACGATTGGCGCAGGCGACAGCCATGCGGGTGGTACTCTGGCTGGGCTGGCGGCGGGCTGGAGCCTCGGCGATGCGGTAAGTCTGGGTAATGCCGTGGCTTCTTATGTCGTTAGCCACCGCGGTGGCGATTGCGCCCCCTTTATTGAACAACTCTGCCAATACCCAAAATAATTCGAGCGACATCGCGGCGGCAAGAGAGCGAGTCCCGATGAGCTTAGTCAACTAAGCGATTCGGGCAAGCGAACGCAGCCAACAAAGATGCCGTTTGAAGTATGACGGGTATTATTCTTCGCAGACAAACACATATAAATCGCTGCGACAATAACTAATGCTGTATTCGATAGGCCGGTTTTGCGGGTCAAACGCCACCTGTTTGATCACCAGAACCGGCACCGGCGTTTCCAGCTTAATATGCGACTGGAACTCGCTGTCGGGCATTCTGGCGCTGACGCGGCTGCGCGTTCGCTGCGGGATAATATTCTGGCTGCGAAAATAGTCATACAGCGAAACGCCGATGTCATCAGCATTCGCGATTAATTCCGTTGGCACGTAAGACTCTTCCACCGAAACCGCATCTTCATCGACATAACGAATACGTTTCAGCAGGAAAACATCGCTATCGGCGATAATCGCCAGTTGCTCGGCCACATCTGCCGGGCATTTCACCACGCGTTTGTTGACCCACAGTGTGTCAGGCTTTTTACCGCGCAACACAACTTGCTGCGAAAAGCCACGCGCCTCTTTCAGCGAATACTCAAACGTGTTGTTAATCTGCGTGCCGTAGCCTCGGGAACGGGTCACCACCCCTTCATCTTCCAGCGTCTGCATTGCTTTGCGCACCGTTATGCGCGAAACACCGGTCAACTGACTGAGATCTCGCTCCCCCGGCAGAATATTCCCTTGCGGCAACACACCGCTGCGTACCGCCGATTTCACCGTTTCGGCGAATTTCAAATACAGCGGCGTGTTGTCGGCCTGCGAAAACCGCTGGACGAGTTGTTCAATGAGCTGAAGGTGAACCTGTTCCATTTCGCGCAAATGTCCGGAAGATAAGGTGAAACCAGTATAACTCAATGGTCTTATACAGGTATTACCTCGATTACCACCATTGATGAAAATGATGCACCGGTCCAATTCCGTGGCCCACTTCCAGCGAATCCGCCTGCTCTAACGCCTGAGATAGCCACGCTTTCGCCGCCGAAATAGTCTTCGGCCAGTCAAGATAGCGCGGATAAAGTGCGGCAAGGGCCGCAGAAAGCGTACATCCCGTGCCGTGAGTGTGGCGAGTCTGGACACGCGGAGCGGTAAAACGTTGCGCGCCGTCGCGGGTAAATAACCAGTCCGGGCTTTCGGCGTCATCAAGATGGCCGCCTTTCATCAACACCGCTTCGCACCCCATTCCCAGCAGCGCATCGCCCTGTTCCTTCATTTCTCGCTCACTGCGTGCATGTGGTGCGTCCAGCAATGCGGCGGCTTCAGGCAGATTCGGGGTGATCAACGCCACTTGCGGCAACAGCCGACGACGCAGGCTCTCTACCGCAGAGGGCGCAAGCAATGGGTCGCCACTTTTCGCCAGCATGACCGTATCGAGCACCACGTTGCGTGCATTGTAAAAAGCCAACCGCTCCGCCACCGCTTCAACGATATCGGTCTCAGCCAGCATGCCAATTTTAATGGTGTCGATGCGCACATCGCTGAGCACAGAATCAAGCTGGGCGGCGACAAATGCCGGTTCAATGCGATAAACAGACTGCACGCCGCGGGTATTTTGCGCCACCAGCGCGGTGATCACGCTGGCGCCATACGCGCCCAGTGCCGAGAATGTTTTCAGGTCAGCCTGAATGCCCGCCCCCCCGCTCGGGTCGGTGCCAGCAATCGTCAATGCGTTAATACGGTTTTGCCCTTTCATGCCAGAGCCTCCGCATTAAGTCCGTAAAGTGCGTCAAGAAACGCCGGGACAAAACTGCCAGGACCGCGACTCACGGCAATCGCCTGTTCCCCGGCGAATTTCATAAACTGGCAGGCGGCAGCCACGTTATCCAGCCGCGTCCCTGGCAGTGAGCAGCAAGCGGCAACCACGGCGGAAAGCGCGCAACCGGTGCCGACCACGCGCGTCATCAACACGCCGCCGCCCGCCACGCTCCAGGCGTGTTCGCCATCGGTGATGTAATCCTCCTCGCCGGTGACGGCCACCACCGCGCCAGTAAGCTGCGCCAGTTTAAGGGCTGCGGGTAATGCAGAAAGTGCGTCGTCAGCGCTATCTACGCCACGGCCTGCGGAATGCTCCCCCGCTAAGGCTAAGATTTCTGAAGCATTACCCCGGATTGCGGCAGGTTTTAGCGCGAGAACTTCGCGGGCAAATCGGGTACGAAACGCCAGAGCGCCGACGGCAACCGGATCGAGTACCCATGGCGTGGAGGATTGATTCGCGGCGTGAATGGCGTCCAGCATTGCGCGACTGCTATCGGCGGTGAGTGTTCCGATATTAATCAGCAATGCACTGGCAATGGGGGCAAATTGCGCGGCCTCTTCAGGCTCAATGACCATAGCGGGAGCCGCGCCAATGGCGAGCAGCACGTTGGCGGTAAAACCCTGCACCACATCATTGGTCATGCAATGGACTAAAGGGGGAGTGCTGCGTAAGTTATGTAAAACCGAGGCGGCGCAGTGGCCGGGTAACAGGTCAGGTTGCATCTTGTAAGCTCCTGCCTGGCGTGAAGAAGAGATGACCAGGCAGGCATCTGACTTCCCTACGCTGGCATTATCCAGATCAGGTGGTACGGGTATTTCTCAGCCTTCACAAAGAAGGGCACCCCGAGTCATTGATAAATCATATTTTTGCGTTCAGAAGAATAATGCGCGCAACAGTGACTGTAAACCGCCTGTGCTGCCAGATGTTAAGCCAACGACGTTAACTTTTTGAATTGCCGCCATTCATCGCGGGTTATTTCCCAAAGCTCCGAATCCATTTCTCCACTCACATATTGCGATTTTTCGGTGCGGATAAGCCGCATACCGTGACGGATGGAAAGGTTTTTGGAACGGTCATTGGCGACGGCCTTTGGCGCGCGTAACACGTCTTTCTCGAGTGTTTCAAACCAGAAATCATTCACTACACCGCAGGCCTCACTCATCAGGCCCTGTCCTTGCCATTCCGGGACTAACCAGAAACCACGGTTGTTATCTGGAGTATCCATCAGACAAATTAGCCCAATTAATTCCTGCGGATTTTCTTTACGCCGAATGGACCAGAACCAGCCCTTTCCTTCTTTTACCGCAGGCAGCGCAACATTATCGACATAATGTTTTGCCGCGCCAGGTGGATAAGGCCACGGAACAGTAGAAACCAGGTAACGCACAATCTCCCAGCGCGGAAATACGTTTTGAATTTGCTCGGCATCTTCCGAACGAAGTGGCCGGAGGATCAATCTCGGTGTGATTATTTCCATACTGTTGCCCTTTCTTCACGCTGTATTGTTTAGAGTAATTTATACATAGAATTAATAGCGGGCATCAACAAGTAATTAACATTTTTAGCAGAGAGTATATTCATGCGTAACAGTGATAGCTTTGTGAATATAACAAGAGAATGTCATCATGGAATTACATTATTATAATGACAATCACATATTCACAAGAATTAAAAACATCTAACCAAGAAAAACAACATTCATAGCAAAGAAACAACAAGTTATTTTCACGCAGGCGTATATTCCAATTAACTAACACAAAGTTCCATATGAAATTAATAACCACAAAACTGTTAAGTGTTCGTTTAATAAAAACATGATATTCTAAAATATCTTATATTGGGCAGCGCGCGTTTATTAATCACATTTAGGATTTTACGCTAAAAATATGGTTTTCTCAGCAAGCATTCAACAGCACATTAAAATATGTGTCACATTTTTCTTTTTATATTCGCTTGCTGCGAAGTTATGCCATAGTGTTGAAATAGTTGGGATACCGCTACGGTTTTATGATCTGACCTTACCCATCATTACAGCATTGCTGATTTTATACCATCGCAGGGCACTCCCGACGTTAGCCCTGTTTGCCCTTTACAGTTTTTACCACTATCCGCTGTTTGATTTCCTGAGTATCGCTGCACAGTTAAGTAGCGCTTTAATCTGTGTCACGCTCTATTTTTGCGCAACGGGCAAACGAGGCAGGGTAAGTTTTGGGCGCAGTCGCCTCTCTGCGCAACGCATATGTTGGCTTATTTGCCTTAATAGTTTTACGTTTACCGCGCTCTACCAATGGTTACTGCTTAAATTTCATTTTATCTCAGCCTCTGATGAAAATATTTTTAGTGTTATTACGCTTATCAATGTTCAGTGGATGCTGACATCCTGTATTACAGGTGTCCCATTTTGTTATTTACTTTTCCGCTCATGCTACAAACCCTCATGGTTTTTAAGTTATTTGCGCCAGTTAAAAGATTTGATTGTTAATGGGCCACATGCAATAAGTCAGCTAGTATGGGCAATGCTTTTAATTGCTATTATGTACTGCATGATTACGACAAGAAATGACATTTTAATATTCACTGATTATTCCATAGTATTACTATTACCAATAATGCTTTGGGGCTCAATCCGATTGGGCCATGCGCTCATAAGCCCATTATGGGTTTTCATGCTCATTTTGTTAGGCTATTACACTGATAATTATATATCGATAAAAAATGAATTTACGGTAGGGCACTACATCGGCCATCTGGCGCTTGCATCATCAATGATTGCCATATTTTCCCTGACTATTGTTCTTGTTGGTGTATTGGCAACACGCATTCTTAACTACATCAAACATCTTAAGCGCGTCTCTTTATCTGAACCTCATACCGGCCTGCCCAATTTACAAGCGCTTAAAAAAGATCTCATACAATATCCGAACGCAGGGTTGTGTACCGTACAGTGCCCGGAATTAAACTCTTTAACACAAGCTCATGGTATTGCTTTCCGCTTTGAATTTGTTAAAGCCGTAGTTGCATACTTAACACCGCTGCTTAAGGGGTATGACAATATTTATTACAGTCCTGGATATGGCATTTTCTTGCGTCTGGATAACATGAATGAAAGTCTTATCGACTCCTATTATAAAGCCATGACTTCGTTTCGTTTTTCCTGGGGAGAGATGGAGTTAGGGTTAAACTTTGGCTTATCCTGGATGCGTTACGATAACAACATCCCCAATCTTTCGTATGTTGTCGGGCAACTCAATGCCAGCACTTTTGTATCGCTGCAAAATGGCAAACCTGAAAACCTGAATATGAATGAAGCTGGCGATAGCGCTGTCAATCCAGCGGTGATACGCCACCTGTTGCAGCAGTCGATAGACCAAAAATCATTTGTATTACTGGCACAGCCTATTGTCTCCACGAGCCGTTCCGACAGATATCAAGAAATCCTGATACGGATTAACGCGGGGAATAATAATTTGCTTTTCCCGAATACCTTTTTGCCCCTGGCAGAAGAAGCCGGACTGCTCGCAGAAGTGGATATGACGGTCATAGAGCAGACGTTTCGTTTTATGCACTCTCTTGATCAATCTCAGGCGGACAGTCGTTTCTCGATAAATCTAACCCCGCAGTCGCTGATCAAATCGGATTTCCTCGACAGGCTTTTCACTTTATTTAACACCTGGTCAATTCGCCCGGAACGTATCATCTTCGAAATTATTGAATCAGATATTATCGATAACTTGAATGCTGCAAATGTATTGCGAGAGTTGCGTAACCAGGGTTGTAAGATCGCAATTGATGATTTTGGAACGGGAGCTTCCAGTTATTCTCGTCTGAAAAACCTGGAAGCAGATATTCTTAAAATAGATGGTTCATTTGTCCGCAATATTGTTGCTGAAAAGTTCGACCATTTTATCGTGATGTCTTTTTGCGAAGCCGCAAAATTCAAAAATCTGGAAGTTGTCGCGGAATTTGTTGAAAGCGAAGAGATCAAACAAATGCTCATCACCATGGGTGTGGGTTGGCTTCAGGGCTATCATACCGGCAAACCTGTTGCTATCGAATCCCTTCGCGAATGATTTTCCTGCATTTTTCATACCAGGAAACCCCCTGGTATTGAGTCATCCTCAGCGACTTGTCGATTAAGTCTCAAGTTATTCAGTTTGCCTGTTAACTTCATTACCATCGCCATTCGATCTATTTCTCAATGAGAGATCTTATGCTTACAATTGCGATACGCGAAAAAAATAGCCATTTCACTCACGGTATAAAAATTATCGTTGCAAATGTGTGCCAGCACCTTAAACAAGATTTTTGTTTTTTATCTCCCGAACACCATCATTGCGCCGATATTGTATTTCTGTCTTTGGATGATAATTGGGTGACTGCTGATTGCTATCAAATGCCTAAGACAACAAAGTCTCAACGAATTATTCTCATTTGCCGCCAAAAAGAACATCAGAATCTGATGTTTCGGCCATGTTTGTATATGTTGCCGGTTATCTTCAGAGAGGATGAAATTGATGAAATAACCCGCAAAATAGCCTGGTGGCTTGAACCGTCCAGACATGGGAAAAACACCGTTGCGATTCCTGCCGGGATTTGCCAATACTGCACCACACGCAGCTTCACTGTTGTCGAGCGCCAGTTGCTTTCACATATCGCTAAGGGCCACTCGTTAAAAGATTCAGCCTGTTTGATGAAACTGGATGAAAATATCGCAAAATTACATCGTAAGGCAATCATGAGGAAATTGGGTATTCGCGATCAATACGAATTGCATAAATTTCTCAAAACCAACCTCCTTTTTTTAATCCATAACTGACATATTATTTAAGAAACAGCTTATATGTACTTAAGCCAAACCTAATATCTAACACTTTTAATCCCTGTCAGTATCCATTCCAACGATATAATCAGAAGCTGTGAACATTCAGCTTCTGAGAAACCTTAGCGACTCCCCTTCAGTCGTCATTGTGCTATCAACAAAAATATGGAAATAACGTCTCATTCAGCATTGATTCCCTGCCGTAGCAAAGCGAATGTCCCCTTTATTCGCACACTAGAAGACTGAGCATTTGTACATAGCCGCACGTAAACGCAGATATCGCCGCATCAGAAATAGTGGCCTTGCCAATCTCCATGCCAGAATGACACCGCTTGTCTTCGACCGTCTGGAATACCTGCAACATCAGATTCATAAACAGTCTCTGGCGGAACCGCTCGATATCATCCTTATGACCGGCGACAACTACTTATCTCTCGCACTCACTGAATCTGTTTTTAAGCACCAGCGCACTCACGTTTGCGCAACCCTGGACGAGGCTGAAACATTACTTAGCCGAAACCCGCAACCGCGTATGTTGATAGATCTGGATGGCGTGAGCGAGGCAGCTATTGATGTGCTGGATAAGACGCGGAGATGGCAAAAGACCTGGCCCGAACTCAATATCATGCAATTTGCTACCTGCCGCTGCCAAAACATCGCCAGACTGATTGGTGCAGCTTCCCGCTTCCCGGTCGTCGAAAGGCGGCAAACCATTTCGGAGTTGCTCAAAATACTGAACCTGAATCGGGACGAGCAAGATCTTGTTTTCTCAACCCTTGCTCCGCTATCTCATCGTGAATGGAACATTCTGCTGGCTGTGGCAAAAGGTGACTCGTTGAAAACGATAGCCCTGTCATTCAACAAACCCTACCACTTTGTTGTGTATACGCTTGGGCGCATCGCCTCCCGTCTTGGCCTCAAGAACAACAAGGCACTCATACACCTTTTAAATAAATTATCCTCTCCGTTGTCAGGAAAAGAATAGCTGCGCTAAATAACAACCTTACGGATGAAGGCTAGGAAATTGCCTATTTTCAATGTTGTATTTATGTTAAATCAGATCAAATATTTCACAATTACAACTATTCCTGGAAAATCGGTTTTCCGCTTGCTATGCCACGTCAACGCGATAAATCATGTAATGATTCCATGTTACAGATAACAAATATTAAACATTTAATATTTCGCACTATTCTTTATATTCAAAACAAGCTTTTTTACCATTCATTTAACTTAACACAGGCGCATTATCCAAATAACAAATAATTAACCAATTTAATTAGAATTTGATCGCAGCATAATTGCATCAAGATAACACTAGCCTTTCTCTGAAATAATATGGCTGTATAATCCAACCATTCATTTAGCTAATATGAATACATTCTTTTTACTAATGAAATAACTCCTTTTATTACGTTCAAAACCACTATGGAATAGTAAATTTGAAGGACTGTTTTAAGTTCAAGGAAGCATCTTGCATACAAAATAAAATACTCATCAGTGAAACGTTTCACCACTTTCACCGCCAGTGACTCTGCGTCAATGCGATGTGTTTCTCAAAAAACCGAGGCAAGAATATGAAACCTGCATCCGTAATTATTATGGACGAACATCCTATAGTCAGAATGTCGATAGAAGTTCTGTTACAAAAAAATAAAAATATCGATGTTGTTATGAAAACAGACGATAGCCGTGAGGTGATTAACTATATGCGCACCCACACTGTCGATTTAGTGATCCTGGATATCGAACTTCCTTCCATCGATGGTTTTACTTTATTAAAGAGAATCAAAAGCATACAGGCTGATACGCGCATACTTTTCCTCTCATCAAAATCTGAGCGATTTTATGCCGGGCGGGCAATTCAGGCAGGGGCAAATGGTTTTGTCAGTAAAAGAAAGGATCAGGAAGATATCTATCATGCCGTGGAGATGTTGCTGTCGGGATATTCTTTCTTTCCCTCTGAAACACTCGAATTAATCAGCAACCCGACCTCGCGCAAAAGCGGAACCGATGATATGCCATTGTCTAACCGGGAGATAACTGTATTACGTTATCTGGCTAATGGTTTATCAAATAAAGAAATCGCCGAGCAACTGCTGTTGAGCAACAAAACCATTAGTGCACACAAATCAAATATATTTTCAAAACTGCATGTCACTTCCATTGTCGAACTTATCGATTATGCCCGAGTGAAAGAATTATTATAGCCGCGCGACACACATCACAGTAAAGCATAAAAAAACCGGGATAAGCTCCCGGTTTTTTTATGTCACTAAGATACATCCCGATCGGTTAATAATAATTAATCATAAAAGTTGCATCCGCATTGGCTTGCCCCGGCTGGGGGTTATCAGCCAGTGCGATGTAATTGGCAAAAAAAGTTAGCACGGCATTGCCGTTGATATCTACGGCCACATCCTGGCTTGCCTGGTCCAGCGGCAACTGAGTTTTGTCTTTATCGCGCAATTCGACAGCCACATTTGTCGCTCCGCTGCTCTCGTTTAGCCCCAGTAATCCGGGATTACCGGTGGCTTGCTTGCCCGAAAACGTTATCGATGCAGCGCCTGGCGGGCAGCCGTTCAGCTTCAATGTGAAAGGCATACTTTGCGTCGTGCTGCCTGCGGTACGCAGTTGTTTTGTCGGCCAGCGTCCCAACTGAACGGTTTTATCCTCATCCCCCATCTCGACGTAACAGCTGAAATCCACCACGTTTCCACGCAGTTCGATATTCACTTCGCCAAGTGGCGTGTCAGCTTGCGCATGACTCACCACACCGCCGACCAACAATAAAACCCCCAAAAAGGTGCCTCTGGTGATTTTAGTCATAATCCACCCGCAAATAGCCCCGCGCGCTAAACGGCCCTTCCGCAGGTTTGTTCCCTGTTACGCTCACCGGCCACGCGCGAATGCCCACTTGCGCCGCGGCGGCATCATCAAGGCGGAAATGGATTTTGCTACTGAGATCGTTTGGCGTCAGTGGCTGTCCGCTGCTATCGGCGACGATAAATCCGAGATCGTTATTGTTCGATACCATCATTTTGCCGGAGGCTTTTTCCGCTTCCAGGCGCAGGGAAAGATAGGCCTGCGCCGCCACATTGGTGCATTTTATCGCCACCGTTTTGCTTTGCGGCGTCACACCCTGCGGGCGATTCCCCGCCCCCGCCTGGCTAAATAACGACGCGCCGATATCCCCAAAATCAAATTCGACGATTTGCCCGGCGTTGATCTCACAGTTTTGCGGCACTTCGATTTTCCCACTGTAGCTGATGGTATAAACCGGGGTAGTCAGCGGGTCGGTGTTTCGCGTGGTGACATACACCGTAAACATGGTCTGCCTTGGGATGGGCACCATATTGATAAATTTCCGTGTCACTTTGAGCTTAAAAATCAGCTGCGAGTCCTGAACCCCAAAAGGCTTTTGCTTGGGCACATTGGGGTGGTGTCCCATCTGGATGTAATTTTTCGGCGGGAAAAACTGCCCGGAATAACTGTCCGTGATACTCATGGCCCCTTCCAGGTAGTCATTGAGTTTCATGTATTGATACCCGCCGATGGTTTCTTGCACCGGCAAGTTACTCACATAACTGCGCATGGTGGTGTCGCCCTGAGTTCCCGCCGGGCAGGTCGCATTGACCCCCACCCAGCCTGATTTTGCCGCCAGCGTGATAATTTGCCCGACATTATTGTTTGCGCTGGTGAACACATCAGACAGATCGTAAAAAATATCCGTCGGCACGCCGTTCGAGTTGTGGCAGACCGTCGCAAATGCAGGCAGTGAGCAAGTCAGCAGCACGGTTCCCGCTAGTGATGTCATCAATTTCATAAACAGATCCCTGAATCGCTCAACCATTCTATGAGCAGGTAGCATTCGCCACGACAACCGCCTGAGACAGGCTTTCCGGCGGTAATATATACGGTGCGAAACACTGTGAACCTTTGCCATCGCCCCACTGAACAAGAAGTTTTCCCTGAAGCGGCAACCCGCTGAGATAAATTTGCCCTTCATCCCCGACCATGCTGGTGACACCGCTGGTTTCTTCACGCACCACGGAGCCGAACGGCACGGCTTTTCCGCCTCGCGTCACGGTGATGATCGCCCGCACACCAATGCGCGCATTAAATTCAGCACGAACCACTGCGCCTTCAGTCGGCACCACATTGCTGACGTTATTTTCAATATCGGTGTGGTTGTCCATGGTGTTGGTATCCAGCGCGATGCGGTTGTAGCGATAAACCGTGGCATACGGCATCACCGCGTAACCTCGCCAGTCAGTTTTCACCCCGGTCTGATTTTCAACGCCAACCCCGCTGGCTCCCGGCGCTTTGATAAGCACATTGGTATCGCCTAGCGGCTGGCTAAAGGTGACGCCATCGGCGTGACCGACCACACCGCCCGATGCCTGCCAGTTAAAGTCGTGCTGATCCCGGTCGTAGTTGTAACCCAGCCCCAGCGTGCCGTACGTCGCCTGCCAGTTAGCATTCGCACTACCGCTGTATCCGTTGGTATCGCTATGGCCCTGAGTCACGCTGTAGTTCAGGTTTCGTCCTTCCAGTAGCGTGCCACCGATGCCGGTTTGTACCGTGGCATCGCCATCAGAATTATTGCTGGCAGCAAAAGTGGCATAAGCGCGGTCGAGTGTGCTGGTCCGCGAATATCCATGCCCCAGCAAGGTGCTGAACGGCACAGAAAGGTTGAAGGCCATGATGCGATCGTTCCCGGAAATCCCGACTGATTTGCTCCATGACATCGAAAGTGAATAGCTAATCCCGCGCCAGCCGCTGGCATATCCGGTCTGATACCAGGTGTTGTTTTGATTGGTTTCCCAGTAAGTTTGCTGACTGCCTGAAACATACAGCGACCCGTAATCGCCCAGAGACTGAGAAACGTTAATTTGAAAACGCCCACGTTTGCTGTAGCGCAAATTGTGGTAGCTCTGCACAACAGGTTCCGTTTTATTCCCACCGGCGTCATCCGTGGCGTATTCATAGCCTTCAATATTTTTGTAGGCCACTTCGTCGAGCGTATAGAACCCACGCGTCGAATAGCGGTAGCCCAATAACTGGAAGTTGGTGCCGTAATCGCTGAGTGATTTGGCGTACAGGAAGCGCAATGACTGGCCCTGATGCTCGCTGTCATCCGCAAGTCGGCTGCGCGCATGGGTAACATCCATCGAAATGGCGCCCCATTCGCCGAGGTTTTTGCCTGCCCCCAGCGCCATTGCGGTGTAATCCCCGGCAAGCTGCGTGCCGCCGTAAACGGTATAGCCATCAGATAGCCCGGCGACGAGCGTAGCCTGGGTAAAGAATGGCGTGTTTTGTTGGTCACTACCGCTGCGGAAATCCCCGGCGACCACATCAAATTTCAATCGTCCTTCACGCTGCAACAGCGGAACGGTGGAGTAAGGCACAGTGTATTTTTGCTGGGTTCCGTCTTTTTCTTCCAGGGTAACGTCGAGATCGCCACTCGAAGAGGTTGGGTTCAGGTCACTGATAGCGAATGCGCCCGGCGAGACGTAGCTTTGGTAAATGACAAAGCCGTTCTGGCGGATGGTGATTTTGGCGTTAGTCCGCGCGATGCCGCGCACCGTTGGCGCGTAACCTTGCAGACTATCGGGGTACATGCTATCCGCCGAATAGAGCCGTGCGCCGCGAAAGCCGAGGCTGTCGAACACGTCGCTGCCAGTGTTGCTGTCGCCCATCACCAGTTCGCTTTTGAGCGGAATTATCGTCCGTTGCGCGTAGGTGCTGATGTTATTCCAGTGGCTGGAACGATAGTCATCGCCGCGGGTGTAGCTCCAGGCTCCGCTGTTACGTAGCCGCCACGGGCCATAGTTCAGGCCACTTTGCAGGCTTAAATAGTAGTTATCGTCGGAACTGCCGTGGTTGCCGGTAAAGCTGTAGTTCAACAGAGCTGCGGGGATACCTTCATCCCACTCCTGGGCGGGAATATAGCCCCTGGCGCTATTGAGCAGCGATGCCTGCGGCAAGCTGATATCCAGGCGTAATTTGGCAAAATCAAAGTGCGTTTCGGAACCCGGAATCAGCTCGGCCATCGGCACACACTCACCGGCTTTCAACCTGGCAAGCGCTGGATAGGCGAGCATGTTTAAACCGAGGCGCTTGAGCCAGTCAGTGTCCAGGCACGGCACCAGACCGCCTGATTTTACTTTTCCGCTTTTGGCGTCGCTGGCAATGAAACGAATATCCTGGGTGGCGATAAATTCATCGTTACGCCAGATATCCACGCGATATTCACCCGGAGCCTGGTCGCTGCCTTTTTCAAAACGCGACAAATCCGCAACGGCGGCGTCTTCTGCCGATAAAAACCCAGGGTTAAAGAAGCTTTCACCTGAACTCGTTCCGGGACAGAGCGCTGCCATTATCATCCCCGCCAGCGGGGCGAGTGACTTATTGTTCATCTGCCAGGTATCCTTTTTGTGCAGATTACCTGCATTACAGCATTACGCCTGCTTGCACAGGCGTGACCGCACCGTAGTCATTCACCGTCTGGAACGAGATAGCGCCTTTTATGCCTGCGGGAATAATCACCTGCGCCACGCTTTTTGGCGCGACCATGGTATTGGCCAGTTTCTCGTTGCCGACTTTCAGATTGACCGTGCTGATGTAATAAGGAGAGGGATTGTGAACACGCAGGTGCTCGCCGCTGCGGCTAAAGCGCAGCTGTTTTACCGCCTCTTCTGGCTGCATTTGCAGGTTTTTAGGGCGCACAAACAGCTTGATGCGTGACAGGATCGCCAGTTGCAGCACGTTGCTGCCTTCGAGATTACTTTTATCGACTGACGGAATGGCTTTCACATTCATCCAGAAAACGGATTCACGGTCAGCAGGCAATGGCGGCCCTGCGTAAATGATACGCAGCGTGTTTTCGCTTGAGGGTTCACTGACAAAAAGAGGAGGCGTCACAATAAACGTCTTATCTTTAACGCCGAGGTTATTTTCGACCCACGAATTTACAAGGTAGCGCTCTTTGTTGTCGCTATTATTAATCGAGAGCGAAGTTTGTTTAGCATCAGCAGGATAAATAACGCGTGTCGCGCCCAGCGCAATACCACCCGCGGCTTGTACGTTAAAGCAAAAAATTAACAGACACAGCATTGCGGCCGAGCCCTGTTTAAATAAATTATTCATCACACGGCACCATCATTATGACTATTATTAAATTCTATGATTCAGGGATAAATGAGCGTAAACCAGACATCGGAATGGATATTTCCAGGCGTCATTTGTTGTGTCACCGAACGATAGCGAGCGGTAAAATGCAGCGTCGTTTCTTGCTCTTTAATTGACACAAAATATCCTGGTGCGGCATTAGGAATAATGAGCTTTTGTTCACTATCAAATAACGCCAGACCAATTCCCGAGCTGGAATCAATCTCACCGATACGGGTCGAGGCCAGAAATACCTGCGGGTCTTGCTCAGGCGTTACGCCCTGAAAGGAGATTCCCACTAAATCAGAGGTTTCGGTATCGCAATCGGTCAGATGTATCGCAAAGGGAATACTGACAGGCGCGTAGTTACCCACCTCTTTAAAGAAGGAGCTTTTGTATTGTCCCATTTGCACGGTAAATTCCTGGCTTTCCGATGCCACAGAGCAGCCGCCGTTCACCAGTGAGCCCTGCATTTTTACCTTCCCGCCGTCTACCACCACAACGCGGTTTGCCTGCACCGACACGCTGTTTGCGAATAGCAGGAACAACAGGATTATCCTTATCATTGTCGCCTTCCAAAGAGTTGCATTGCATCAGCCCCATCCCTGAGGCTTTCGTCATCCTTGTTCAGACTTATTATTCGTATTTCATCACGAAAGTCGCGTCAGCATTGGCCTGGCCTGCTGTTGCAGTAGCGGCGGTTGCTTTGTAACGCGCGGTGAATGGCAGGGTGTTTGTGCCATCAATCAGGGTCTGCGCGGTTGAGAAGGTAGAGCCATCCGGGGTCAGCACTTTTGATTTGCTGTCCAGAATCTGAATACCTACGCCGCCTGCCGTGGTGCTGTTATCACCGGAGTTGATGGCAAGCAGTGTAGGGTCAGTTCCGTCTGCCTGGCCGGAGAATGCCACGGACGCCAGAGTTGAAACAGTGGTGTCACAGTCGTTCAGAACGATAGTGAATGGGATCTGAGCGGAGGTATCGCCCACTTTAGTAAATGCCGCAGTACGATATTGACCCAACTTCACTGTTTGATCGGAAGACTGAGTACTTACCGCACATGCCGCGTTCACCAGCTCACCTTTAAAGTGGACTGTGCCGCCATTAACACTCACCGCATCGGCCTGAGCCGCACCGCTGACTAATGCAATCCCGGCAACCAATGAGGATGCAATTTTGCTGAATTTCATGGAGATTCCTTTAATTATTAAAATACCCTGTTCGAATAATGCATCCTTCATTATTCCGGTTAAATAACTCGGGCCATAGATAGCCTATTCCCTCTCCGCAGTCCTTGTGGAGATGTTTATTTATCGTCATCAGTGATATTTAAATCGAAATTTAAAACACCATCTCTTCGACGCTGCATAATTTAAGTTAAATACACATTCAATAATATGTACCAAGCCTTTATTATCTCTAAGGTATGTCTTATAAAGCCCTAAGAAATAGCGGAGGGAATTGGCTGAATTAGCCTCCCGGAACTACCCATTTACACCAATACAAGATATTCTTAGCAAATTGTTTTTAAGCCGTTAATTTATTGATTCACTGGATCGATCCTGATGATGCAAAAAATGTTCAAAATGCCGTTACTGTTGGCATTCCTGTCCTGCCTGATATTGACTCCTTTCCTCTCTCATGCGGATGATTCCACAGGACAAACTGCCACTGAAGAGCCGGCTAAGATCAATGCCAGCACCGCGCTGCCTGCATTGCAAAAGCGCCTTGATGCGCTAAAACAGCGAGTCTCAACCGCAAAAACGGACAAGCAGTTCACCAGCCTTAACGACGATTCACAAAAGCTGGCAAGCGAGGCCGATAAACTCGCCGTAGCGTTGGCTCCGCAATTAACTCAAATCCAGGCGCAGCTTGATGTTCTGGGGCCGCCACCCGCACCGGGTACGCTTGCAGAAACGCCGCAGGTGGTCAGCCAACGCAAGCAGCTCAACAGCAGCAAAACTTTGCTCACCACCCAAATTGAGCAAACCAAAGCGATTTCCGTTGGGGCGCAAAACCTATCGTCACAAATTTCCGGCCTGCGCCGTGACGCGCTGAAAACCCAAATCGCGCTAAATACCGGCAGTATTCTCGGCGAGAAATTCTGGTCGCCAGTCATTGAACCCAGCGATAAAGACGCCGTTCGGTTTGGCGATTTTGGCACACAAGTTGGCGAGGCATGGGATCAAGCCTGGAGCGAAGAATGGCGCCTGAGCACCAGCATCTATTTGCTGTTAGCGCTGGGAATCGGGCTGTTTGGCCGCAGAGGCCTGGATAGCCCCATGAACTGGGTTTTGCCCCGCTGGCTGCCGCAAGGGCGTTTTCGTCGCAGTTTCCTTGCGTGTTTCACCACGTTAAGCACCATGCTGACGCTGGGTATCAGCATGCAACTGCTGTGTTATATCTTCACTCGCTTGCCTGATACTTCCGCGTGGATCAACGAGTTCGCCGAGCAGTTAGTTGAGCTAACTTATTTTTCAGCGGTGATTGCCGGCCTGGGGATTGCGCTGTTATCAAACAGCCACCCTTCCTGGCGTCTGCCGGGCATTGCCGATCCGCTGGCGAAAACACTCTCTTCGTTCCCGATTTTGCTCGCCACTTTTATCTTTATCTTCGGTATTATTGAACAGTTGAATGCTCTGGTCGGCGCGAGCATTGCCGCCACGCTATTTGGTAATGGCCTTTCCGCATTACTGGTGGCGCTCAATTGCCTGGTCGCACCGATTCGCGTCAACCGCATACGCCGTAAAATGCGCGCCGACGGCGAGCAAACCGAAGCCCGCTCAACGGTGGCAGGCTTAATTCACCTCGTCATCAGCCTCACCGCGTTCGTTATCCTGCTGGCTCTGCTGATTGGTTACATCCCGCTGGCGCGCTTCGTCACCTTTGAATTGCTGTGGATTGGTCTGGTGGTTTCCAGCCTGTATCTGCTGATTCATTTCGTGGTTGACCTGTGTGAAGCGGTATTCTCGCCTTCTACCCAGAGCGGGAAAATCCTCAAAAGTACGCTGAGCCTCAATGACCGCCACCTGTCACTCGCGGCAACGCTGTTTTCCGCATTAGGGAAAACGTCACTGTTAGTGATGGCCGCCGTGGCGCTACTGAATGGCACCTTTGGCACCACGACGCCGATGGAGTTGCTCACAAAAATCGCCGATATGTGGGGCGGAAAAGGCCTCGAAGGGATGAATATTATCCCGGCACATGCGTTAAATGCGGTGCTGTGTCTGGTGATTGGCTGGTACGTGCTGCGCTCCACACGCCGCTGGCTGGATAACGACTTCCTGCCAAAAACCAATATGGATCGCGGCCTGCGCGCATCGCTGGTGACGCTGTTTACCAACGTCGGTTACGTGCTGATTATCATGCTCACGCTCTCAATGCTCGGCATTGAGTGGAACAAACTGGCGTGGATTGTGAGCGCCTTATCGGTAGGTATCGGTTTTGGTTTACAGGAAATCGTGAAGAACTTTATTTCCGGCCTGATTCTGTTAACCGAGCGCCCGGTGAAAGTGGGCGATTTAGTCAGTATCAGCGGCGTAGAGGGCGATATTCGCCGCATCAACGTCCGCGCCACCGAGATTCAGTTAGGCGACAAATCCACGGTAATTGTACCGAACTCGCAGCTTATTTCGCAGAACGTGCGTAACGCCACCATGGGAAATGCCCAGGGTGTGGCTACCATCGCCCTCACCTTCCCGCTGGATATCGACCCGGAGCAAGTGCGTAATTTGTTGCTTGAGGCCTATAACCTGCATGAATCCATTCTGGAAAATCCGAAACCGTCTGTCAGCTTCAAAGAACTGGGGCCAACCGGCATCGTGCTGAGTGTGACGGGTTATGTGAATAGCCCGCGTATGGTGAGTTCCACGCGCAGTGATTTGCTGTATGAGATCCTCAAAATGCTACGTGCGGCGGGCGTTAGCCTGAGCCAGACGCAAACCATGGTGCTTGAGCAACCGATAAGTAAGCCTGTAGTCGAGTAAAAATCAGCAACGCCATTGGCCGAACGAGTGCCAGTGGCGTTTCAAATGTAAGTGCCAACCGCCTCTCAATCGCCAATCATTATTTTTAAGAATACTTACCGAAAACACATTCACCAATTTGATTTATATCAACAACGGCCAACGTACTCCGCAGCATTATCTCGCCACGCAAGAACATTCATCTTCTTAAACTTTCCCAATGGGTAATAATTAAGAAGATCTAATACATAAGAGAGTTAATGATGAGCAAATTTAACGTGGTAGTCGCAGCCCTGGTGGGCGGTTTGGTGTTATCTCCTGCGGCGATGGCACTCGATTTAGCCAACGGCAGCTGGAAAGCGGCAGGTGATTCCGTCAAAGTTGTGGTCAACAATAAAGCCGTGACCATCAATGGCAAAAAAGCGACCCAAACCATTAACAACCCTGATTTTGCCGAGTGGAAAGGCGCGGGCTATACCCTAAGTTTCACCCGCAGCGGTGATGAAATGACCGGCGAATGGTCTGCATCGCGTAAACATGGCGCACTGCAACAGGTCAGCAGCACCAGCACCGCAAGTGCGAAAAAGCTCGAGAAAAAAGATCTGATGGACTTAACCACCAGCCAGGTTGAAGCAAAACTGAAAGCTGCGGGCTGGAAAGAAGTTTACCCTTACACCGAATACACCCTGAACGGCCAACGCGTGAAGATTCAATACCGCGCCGATCACGCTAATTCAGTTATTTTTCAGTAATTAAAAAACCGGTCACGGAGGACCGGCTTTTAGCACTGTTCAAATCAACTCTTATCAAGACAACAATTCAATCGGCTCTGAATTCCCGCGAGCACTCCATAGCACGAACCAACGTTGAATCGACGCCACCATAATCACCAGGCCCAGTGCGACCATGACAATGGAAATCGTACCGTTGAAAATGTTGAAACCTTTCGCCGCACTGTTGAAGTAGACGTTTTTCACCATCCAGTATGCCGCGTAGTTCACCGTCACATACAGATATGACAACGGCACCAGGCAAGTCAGCACGTACCAGCGTTTTTCCGACATGCGCAGGATAATGGTCGCGCCAATCATCAGGCCGATAGAAGCCATTAACTGGTTGGATACGCCAAACAATGCCCACACCGAGTTGATATCACCCGAGTTCAGCAAGTAACCCCACAACACGCAGGCCACGATACTGCAACCAATCGCACCCGGCATCCAGTTAGTACGTTTGAGTGGCGCCCAAATGTCACCGAGGAAATCTTGCAGCAGATAACGCGCAACTCGCGTACCGGAGTCCACCGCCGTCAGAATAAAGACCGCCTCAAACATCACCACGAACTGGAAGAAGTAAGAAGCCAGATGGCTGAACCACGGAATGCGGGTGAAAATATCAGCCATGCCGACTGCAAGCGTCACCGCCCCGCCGGTACGACCGTATAAATCCAGGCCGATAGATTCGCTCAACTGCGGCAAATTCACCACGTTCATGCCTAAACCTGCAAACACCTCAGGCGCGGAGTTAATCGCAAAGTAATCCGCAGGATGGAGTGCGGTCGCCGCAATCAGCGCCATCACGCCAACCACGCATTCCGCCAACATGGCGCCAAAAGCAACCGGCAAAATGTCGTTCCATTTGTCGATTTGTTTTGGTGTGGTGCCTGAGCCGATAAACGCGTGGAAGCCAGAAATCGCGCCACAAGCGATGGTAATCGAGATAAACGGCCAAACCGGACCGGCCAGAACCGGGCCATTACCGTGGATAAACTGCGTCACTGCCGGGAATTGAATTTCCGGGTTAATGAACACCACGCCAACGACCAGTGCGCCAAACACGCCGATTTTCATAAAGCTTGAGAGATAACCACGCGGCGTCAGCAGCATCCAAACCGGCAGCGCGGTAGCAAAGAATGCGTAGAATGGCAGCACCAGGCTCACCGTTGAAGCGCGCAGACTCAGCCATTCGCCGAAAGACGATTCCTGAATGTACGGCCCGATAATAACGCAGGCGAAGATAACGATAATCCCAACCCAGGTCGCACCGCGCATACTGCCGGTATAGCGCTCCCACAGGCCAACACAAATCGCCACCGGTATCGTCATGAACACCGCAAACGTCCCCCACGGGTTACGTTCCAGCGCGTGAACCACCACCATCGACAAACCTGCCATGGTGATAGTGATGATGAATAACATTGCCAGACCGGTACACCACCCTGCGACCGGGCCAAGCTCCGCTTTTGCCACTTCTGAGAGCGACTTACCGCGGTGTTTCATGGAGGCGAAAAGCACCACGGTGTCATGCACCGCCCCGCCTACCACACAACCAATCAGCAACCATAAGAAACTTGGCAGATAGCCATATTGTGCAGCCAGAACCGGTCCAACTAACGGGCCAGCGGCGGCAATCGCAGCAAAATGACTGCCGAAGTTAACCCATTTTTTAGTCGGGACGTAGTCTTTGCCGTCCTCAAGAATATGTGACGGTGTGATTTCAGAGTCATCAGCATTCAGAACTTTACGGACGAAAAACACCCCGTAAAGGCGATAGCAGATAGCCAGAATACACAGGGTCGCGATAACAAACGTTAATGCGTGTTGCATAACCCACTCCAGAGCCATAGATAAAAAGTTCAGCGCTATGCTGGCATGGGTTGGGAGTGCAATAAGCGGGAGTTTTAGTGAGCGGTTGTATTGGCGCGTGAGCGGTTAGAAAGGGGGAGTGAGTGGTTTTCTATGTCTGGTACAGTGATTTTCCGTTCACCCGAAAGTTTACCGTTCCTACATGGATCAGCGAACGGTGAACGTGCCAAGGAGAGAACGCCCTCTCCTTGGCAATCCTGGCGCCCGGCAAGTCAATCGCCGCTTCGCGGTAAACACCGTTTTTTACCCAACATTCGCGGTCGTTCGCGATTCGCTCCCGGCGATCGCTCTCTCACGTGGTTCCCGACCACGTGACCACGACTGAAGGGTAAAAACCGGCGCGATTGAAGCCGGGAACAAGGGCAACGTCAAAAGCTAAAGTCAAAAGCTAAAGTCAAAAGCCTGGCTGGTTTGGGTTTTGACCTTAGTCCCGGTATAAATTGCCCCAGTGTTCCCCATAAGTCAGGGTTGAGCTGCCGGGAGCAGCGAAAGAGAGCGATCACCGGGCGACTGGGTCGCCAGGGGGATGTCGTTTTCCACCTGGCACGTTCACCGTTCACTAACCTATGTGGGATCAGTGAACTTTCGGGTGAACGGAACATTCACCCTTCAGGCATAATCACCCAGTTTACTTCTGCGCTGGCCTCAGCGCCTTGACCTGCTCCGCCGTCACATCCCCCGGTAAACCACCCCACGTCACACGCAGGTAATTCACCAGTTCAGCGATTTGCTCATCGTTCAGGCGCTCACCAAAGCCCGGCATACTTTGCATGCTTTCCCCGTTCGGGAAGTTCTGCGCAGGCAGACCGTCCATCACCGAGACAATCAGGTTTTTCGCATCAGGCTGGCGCAGGGTTGCGTTATTAAGCATTGAAACGGCAACGTGCGGTTTGCCCTCGCCTTCACGAGCGTGGCAACCGGCACACTGATCGAGATATGTCATTCGCCCAGCTTCGTTACCGTTACCGAGTGCTGCAGACACCGCGGCTGGCGGCGCTTCGCCCATCAAATACGTTGCCATCGCTTTTTGATCTTCAGGCGTCAGATGCTGCGTGCTCAGGTCAACCACCATGTGCATTTCGCTAAACGCGCTGCCCTGTGGCGCAATGCCGGTAGTGAGGAATTGCTTCACATCCTGCGGCGTCCAGCCACGCTGTGCTAAGGCTTTTGGCGTAATATCCGGTGCCATAAAGCGCCCTAACTCCCCGCCCTGCATGGCTTTATCGAGTTTCATCTGGCCGAGTAAACCGCGCTCGGTATGGCATTCGCCACAGTGCCCCAGCACATCGGCCAGATAACGGCCGCGATGCCAGTCGGCTGAATCACCGGTGGAAATCGCAGGAAGTGGATCTTTGTCATGGAACAAAATATTCCAGCCAATCAGCGCGATACGCTGGTTGAACGGGAAGGTCATTTCGTTATCCGGCGTCTTAACGTCCACCGCCGGACGCGTCATCAGATATGCATAAATGTCGTCAGAATCCTGGCGCGAAATGTTTTTGTACGAGGTATAAGGCATTGCCGGGAACAGATGACGCCCGGTTGGGCCAACGCCCTCGGTCAACGCTTTGTAGAAATCATCTTTCGTCCAGCGGCCAATCCCGTAGTCAGCAGATGGCGTCAGGTTGCTGCCATAAATCGTGCCGTATGGGGATTCCAGCGGATAGCCACCCGCCAGCGGTGCGCCGCCAGATGCCGTGTGGCAAGCCGCACAGTCAGCCGCTTTCGCCAGATAACTCCCACGTTCGATTTGCTCTTTACTGGCAGTGACTTTCTGCACCGGGCCGTCATACGTGCGGTATTCCCGCCAGTACAAAATCGCCACAATAATGACGACTATTGCCAGCACAATGAGCGCGAGACGTTTTTTCATTTCACCGCCTCCTTCAGCAGCCCCGGCGTTTTCAGCACCACATCGCGTACCGCTTCGTAGTAACGCACATAACCGGTACAGCGGCAGATGTGGTTTTCCAGCGCAGTAGAAATCGCCCCTTCCAGGTCTTCACGAGCAATCGGTTCACGTTTCAGCTTCTCAACAAAAATCGTTGCAGCGTTCACAAAGCCCGGCGTGCAGTAGCCGCACTGAAAGCTGTAATGATCGAGGAAGGATTGTTGAATCGGCGAGAGTTCGACGACTTCGCCCTGCTCATCAACTTTGGCGTGGCCTTCTACGGTACGGACTTTTTTGCCGTTAAAGAAATGTGCGCCAGTGATACAGGTGCGCACTTCTTCGCTCGTGCCGCTTGGGTTATCGACAATCGCCACGCAGGCGTGGCAAATACCCTGGCCACAGCCGAGGCGTGAACCGGTTAGATAAACGTATTCGTGGAGGAAATCGATCATCATCAACCCTTCCGGCACGTCAATCGGGCCGTACGGTTTGTTGTTGATGGTCAGGGTCATTGGTTTAGTTTTGATGCTCATGGTAATACCTCACGAATATTTTCAGCACGGACGGGCAAATCACGGAAACGGTGGCCGGTGGCATCGGCAATCGCATTCACAATCGCGGCAACAACCGGGATCATCACGACTTCAGCCATACCTTTTGGCGGGTCAGTTTCCGAAAGCGCGGGGAGGATATCGCCAGTCTGTTTCCAGACCGCAACATCACTGGCACGCGGCAGGTGATAACGGTTGAAGTTCCATGTTCCGTTACCGGGTCCGTCTTCATAGAGAGGTAAATATTCGTGGAGCGCGTGGCCGATACCCATCGCCAGGCCGCCCTGCAACTGACCGGAAACCAGCTCCGGCACGATCAAGTTTCCGCATTCCATAATTGAATGGTGATTGAGCAGCTCGACTTCGCCTGTTGCGAGACTGACCGCAACTTCCGCCAGCGTGCCGACGGCGCTGTAGTATGTCACCGCCGCGTTGTTACGCTGCGTTGGCGGGTAGTAGACATGCTCACGGGCAAGCGTGGTGAATTCGCCATTGCCGTTGCGCACAGACAGGCCGTCGATAGGCAGGCGTCTGCTCTGCTCGCCAATTTTGAAATCCGCTTCTGCCCACTGCCAGCGGTTAAAGACATGCACCGCGGCACCGGTCATCAGCCCCATCTCATGCGCTTTTTTCGCCAGTAGATCGAGGCTTAAAATTTCCATTCCGGCGGCAGTTAAACCGCCTTCCACCCAGCGGGCGTCTTCAATGCGCACCACTAATGGAGCCGCCTGGCCGCCACCAATACCGGTTGACCAGATTGCCATCGCCGCAGGCCACAAGCCGTGCTCAAACACTAAACGTGCCGCTTCCCGCGTGCTGTGCGAGAAGTAATAGGCTGAGTTACTGGCGCTCGATGGCGAACAGTAAGATGGCGACCACGCCGGGTTCGCCGCCAGTTTATCCTGCTCTTCCTGGGACATAATGTAAGGGTCGCCACTGGTGACAATCGGCAGCGTTGACCAGTCCGTCACAGAGAAATTGGCTTCGTCGGCAGGTTTGCCCAGCCACTGCGCGCACAGCACGGATTGCGAAGTCGACATACCCGTGCCCATTTCCGCGCCGCTGTGGTGCAAGGAAATGCGCCCGTCAGCACTCACTTCAACACGGGCAAACGAGGTTTCCGCTCCGGTGCCAAAGTCTTTTTGCACGCACCCAAAGCCCACGCCGTAGCGCTTACCTGGGTTTTTCATTTCAAATTCAGCTTTGCGTTCCGCACGTTTGAGCCAGATTTCATTTTTCGCGGCTTTCGCCAACACTTCATCCACGCGAATCGCCCCGGCAGGAATGGCACCCTGGGTGTTTTTCATGCCGGATTTCAGCGCGTTGCGCATGCGAAATTCAATCGGGTCAATATTCAGTTGCGCGGCGATTTCATCGACCATCATTTCGGTGGCAGCCATACTTTGCAGCGTGCCGTAGCCACGAGCGGAACCGGCGTCGATGGCGCGTGAGGCCACGCCCACCGCCGACAAATCACTCTTCGGGAAGTAATAAATAGACTGCGCGGCCGTCGCGCCCACCATCGATACCGACGGCGTAAAGTTGCTGCGCCCGCCGCCGTTGGCGGTCATATCGCCCAAAAACGATTGCAGAATGCCGGTCTTTTTATTCACCGCGATGGTGTAGTTCATATCAAATGCGTGGCGTTTTAACGCGCTCTGGAACTGTTCGTAACGATCGTTGGCCAGGCGCACCGGATGCCCGTCGCCATACATTGCCGCTACCGCCCCGTAATACGGGAAGTTGTAGTGATCTTTAGAACCATAACCCACGGTGTAACACGGGTGCAGAATCAGCTGTTTTACCGGCGTAATGCCTTTTGCCAGCATGCGCGGCATTTCATCGGCCACTTCTTGCGGGGATTGCGTCGGCACTACCATGTGCAGCGTTTGCGTCGCTTCGTCGAACCAGCCGTTGGCGTTATCCGGCTCAAGGGCGGCGGTGTCGATGGATTGCGTTGTGTAGCGGCGCTGCATCACCAGCCAGTCATCCGGCGGGTTCTTAAGTTCATCGGCAATCATGCCTGCGTAATACATGCCTTCCTGATCCAGCTTGCCGCCTTCACGCCCTTCAGGCCAAACCGGCAAATGCTTTTTCATCGACACCGGGAAAATTGGCATGTCTTTTAGGCTGGAGAAATGATCGTCGTCCTGTGAGGTGGCACCGCCGACGCGCACAAAGCGGAATGTGCCCCATGGGTCACGTTCGAGCGGGCCGGTTTCGGCACCGTACTGGATCACTTCGTCTTTGAATTTCAGTTTGTCTTTGGCAAAGCGGAAACGGGCAAAATCGTGGTAAATCAAAATCGCCACGGCCTGGCCTAAATACGCTGGCGTTTTGCCCGTCGGCAGCAGCATGTCTTCGCCGTAAAACGCCGGGAATGCCAGACCGTCGCGCGCCAGATCATCAGCGGTGACGAGGCGGTCAGGTTTCAGGTCATCGCCCAATAAAGACAGGTCGATGCCGCTAAACAGACGGTTGGCTTTTGTGGTGCGCAAAATTAAGGCGTGCGCCTGTTTCTGCGGCCAGTGCGGCATATCCACAGCGCGAATATCACGGGCAAAAACTTTGTGCCCCATGACTTTCGATTGGCCATCAATACGGAAACGAATGCGTTTATTTTTGGCATCCCACTCGGGGGAATTGAGGATCTTTTCTTCAAACAGCGCGGCGTAAGCGCGGCTGTAGAGAGGGGCAAGATAAACTGCGACTCCTGCGACTACGGCACTTTTAATAAAGCGGCGCCGCGATGGATTAAAATTGCTCATAAAACGTCCCGTTAAAATTATAATTGTCTTTTTTTTGAACTGTTTGTGAAGGCCAGACATTCATTTCCGTAGTTATTATAAGTATATGCATTTGCGTTAAAGCATGTAAGAATTAACATCTCATTTTCATAAAAAAAACATAGTTGCGCAAACTATTGCGCAACAAATTTACGTGACGAGTGTGTCAAAAAGTGCCGAGGAATCAGTCTTGAGCAGGAATGTGGGCATTATCATCGCCGCAGCCGGGTTCGCTAAACGGTTCAGAGAAGCGGGTGGAAATGGCAATAAACTCGATGCGCGGCTTAACAATTGCAGTGTGTTTGCGCAAACGCTACGCCATGCCTGCGCAACGCATCTTGCGGTTCACGTCGTGACGCGTCCGGAAAATATTCATATTCAGGAACTGTGTCGTGCACAACAAATCCCTTTCACGCTTATCGAAAGCGCAGGTCTGGGAGAATCTATTGCCGCAGGGGTTAGCGCTAACCCCCACTGGAATGGCTGGCTGATTCATCTGGCCGATATGCCCTTTGTTCCCCCCACCATGTTTGTCCAGGTTGCGGATGCGCTGGCGCTTCACGAACTGGTACGCCCTCGCGTGAATGCGCAACCCGGCCACCCGGTGGGTTTCGCTCATCGCTGGTACGACAAACTGAGTCGCCTGACAGGTGATAACGGCGCGCGCGAGTTGCTGCGTGCAGAAGCGGTGCATTTTATCGAGATTGAAGATGGCGATTCGCAATGCGATATCGACCTTCCATCGCACCTGGACCAGGAGAATAAACATGCAGCATCTTGATATGAATGTGATTCGCCAGGCGCGTGACTGGCTTGCCGGACAGCCTGTCTGGCTGTGTACGGTACTCAATACTTACGGTTCATCGCCGCGCTCGCCAGGTGCGCTGATGGCGTCAACTAACGATGGTCGCTTCTGCGGCTCGCTTTCCGGTGGCTGTGTGGAAGAGGATTTTTTACAACGCATTGCGCAAGGTGAATATCAGCAAGCCAGCCAGATTGTGCGCTACGGCGAAGGCGGGCTGGAACCGGGTATTGCGCTGCCTTGCGGCGGGGTGCTGGATATTCTGGTCGAGTATTTACCGGCCACCGCAGGGAATATTGCCTACCTTGAGAAAATGGGCGATGCGTTAAGCGGCCATTTCGCCCTGCAAAAATGCCTGACGCTCCCTGAACCTTGCTGCCATCTGGAAGTGACTGGCTTTGCCGATATCACCCAGGTCGAGCGCAACGGGCAACACGTAATGTTGCATATTGCCGCCGCCCCACGTTTGCTGATTGCCGGGCTGTCGAGCGTTGCGCTGTACTGCGCAGATTTTGCCAGTTCACTCGGATTTGAAGTGTTAGTTTGCGAGAATCGCCCGGACGCGCTGGAAAACTTTGCCGCCCTTCTGAAATCCGAAATCACGTTAATTAAACAATTCCCGGCGAACTACCTCGAGCAAAATTCCTGCCACGCCAACACGGCGATTGTCGCTCTCACCCATGACCCGCGTATGGATGATTTAACGATGATGGAAGCGGTGAATACGCCTGCGTTTTACATTGGCGCGATGGGTTCACAGAAGAACAGCGCCCGCCGTCTGGAGCGATTACACAATCTGGCAGAGTTAAGCCCGGAGGAGTTACAACGCATTCACGCGCCGATTGGCTTGCCGCTGGGTAGCAAAACGCCCGCAGAAATTGCGCTGGCGGTGATGGCGGATATTGTGAAGCGGAAAAACGAAGCGCGGGGATAATGTCGGATGACGCTGGCGCTTATCCGACCTACGAAATGCATTCGTTGAGTAGATAAGCGCGATAAATATTACTTCTTCGCGACGTGTACGCGAGAAGTTAAACCACGCAGGAAGTAGCGCAGGAACTGGTCGCCACATTCACGGAAATTCTTGTTTTCAGGGGCACGCATCATCGCGGTGATTTCTGGCATAGAGATGCGGAATTCCTGGCTGGTTAAAATTTCCAGCACATCGTCAGTTTTCAAATCAAACGCAATACGCAGTTTTTTCAGGATGATGTTATTAGTCATCTTGCGTTCAATTTTTGGTGCAGGCTTGCTTTCGTCTTTGCCGCGCTTGAAGTAAATCAAACCGTTAAGGAAGTTTGCCATCAGAATATCCGGGCAAAGTTTGAAGTTCTCTTCGTCTTCTTTTTTGGTCCAGGTAACAATTTGCTCTGCAGTAACGGCCGTGTCGGTCAGGGCGAAAATTTTCACCATGTCGTCATTGCCCAAATTCAGCATGTAGCGCACGCTGCGTAATACGTCGTTATTCATCATAGTGGTGGTTCTCTCGTTCCAAATCTTGAAAGCGGGGAGTATATCGGCATGACCGCATATACCCTACATAAAACTAACTCGTTTTAAACTAGACCGCTTTCAACCCCAGTGCCTCTTTCAGGCTTTTTAAATAGCGGCGGCTCACCGGGACAGAGTTCCCGTCACGCAGCATTAATTCTGCCTGGCCGCCGTCTTCGAAGCGGATCTCTTTAAGATGCGCCATGTTGACCAGGTATTGCCGATGGCAGCGTACCAGCGGCGTGCGGCTTTCGAGCGTTCGCAGCGTGAGTTCGGTAAAACCTTCGCTCCCCTGCGCGTTGGTGACGTAAACCCCGCTCATTCGGCTGCTGGCGAACATCACCTCTTCCATTTGCAGCAAATAAATGCGGCTCTGCCCGGTACATGGAATGAATTTGAGATCTTCCTGATTGGGTGCGAGTAGCGTGATGTCCTGATCCCCTCGCTCATGGCGCAGACGATGCAGCGTTTTCTCCAGGCGTTTGCTGTCAATTGGCTTAAGCAAATAGTCGAAGGCGTGTTCTTCAAATGCCTGCACCGCGTACTCGTCAAAGGCGGTGAGAAACACGATCCAGGGCCGCTGTTCAGGATCCAGCATGCTCGCCATTTCCAGGCCGCTGATGCGCGGCATCTGGATATCAAGAAACACCACGTCCGGGCGCAAACGATGCACGGCGCCAATCGCTTCCACCGCATTGCCGCACTCCCCTACAATCTCCAGATCGGTCTCGTTTTGCAGCATGACTCGCAGATTCTCACGCGCCAGCGGCTCGTCATCGACAATCAGCACTTTTAACATGGGGTTTCCTCCAGAGGTAAACGTAGGGTAATACGGGTAAATCGGTCTGATTCGAAGTCCACTTTTATGCCGCAGTCATCGCCATAGCGGGCGCGCAAGCGCTTGTCTACCAGACTCATCCCCAGCCCGGTCGCCGTGGGGTTGTCGTGGTATAGACCGGCGTTGTCTTCTACGGACAAGTGCAAATGCTCGCCAGTCTGGCAGGCATTTATGGTGATTTCACCGACGCCAAGCAGTTGCGAAGTGCCATGCTTTATGGCGTTTTCGACTATCGGCTGTAATGAGAACGCCGGTAAACGCACCTGCGCCAACGCCTGCGGGACATTCAGCTGCACGCGCAAACGCGATTGAAACCGTGCCTGCTCGATTTGCAGATACGCATTTACATGCTCAATTTCGTCGGCCAGGGTCACAATCTCGCTTGGGCGCTTTAGGTTTTTACGGAAAAACGTCGAGAGATATTGCACCAGCTGGCAGGCTTGTTCGTTGTCGCGGCGAATCACTGCCACCAGCGTGTTCAGCGCGTTAAATAAGAAATGTGGGTTTACCTGCGCATGCAGCAGCTTAATTTCGGACTGCGTGAGCATCTGTTTTTGCCGTTCGTACTGCCCGGCAAGAATCTGTGCCGATAACAGTTGCGCAATCCCTTCGCCCAGCGTGCGGTTAATGGAGCTGAACAGGCGGTTTTTCGCTTCATACAGTTTGATGGTGCCAATCACGCGGCTATTTTCGCCATACAACGGGATCACCAGCGTCGAGCCTAATTTGCAGTTGGGATGCAGCGAGCAGCGGTACGGTATTTCGTTGCCATCGGCATACACTACTTCACCGCGTTCAATCGCCTGCCAGGTGTAATCAGACGAGATGGGGCGACCCGGTAAATGGTGGTCAGCGCCAATGCCGGTAAAGGCCAGCAGCTTTTCATTATCGGTGATGGCGACTGCGCCGATATCCAGCTCCTGATGCAGCACCTGCGCTACTTTCATGCTGTTTTCCTGGTTAAAGCCCTGGCGCAAAATCCCTTCGGTCGAGGCCGCCACTTTTAGCGCGGTAGCCGAAAATGCCGAGGTGTATTTCTCAAGCATCGCGCGTTTATCCAGCAGGATACGCATGAATAGCGCGGCACCGACGGTGTTAGTGACCATCATCGGTGCGGCAATGCTTTTCACCAGATTGAGCGCATCGGCAAACGGGCGGGCAATCAGCAGAATGATGCCCATCTGGAAGAATTCGGCCAGCAGTGTAATTCCGCCTGCGGTCAGCGGGTTAAACAGCAAATCGCTACGCCCACGGCGAATCAGAAAACGGTGTAGCAACCCGCCCAGCAATCCTTCGACGATGGTTGAAAACATGCAGCTTAATGCCGTCATTCCACCCATCGAATAACGGTGCAAGCCTCCGGTTAAGCCCACCAGTCCGCCCACTAACGGGCCGCCGAGCAACCCGCCCATCACCGCACCAATCGCCCGCGTGTTAGCGATGGAGTCGTCGATATGCAGGCCAAAATAGGTGCCCATAATGCAGAAGATGGAAAACGTGACGTAGCAAAGTAATTTGTGTGGTAAACGTACTGTGACCTGCATCAGCGGGATAAACAGCCGCGTTTTACTCATCAACCAGGCGATAACCAGGTAGACGCACATCTGCTGAAGTAGCAGTAATACCAGGTTAAATTCGTACATTGCGGCCGCCGTTGAGTCTTTGAGGGCGCGTAACATACAACGTTCACGCTTAACTTTCTTTGAAGGGTTTCAATAATTTTTGATTTTGGGAATAAATAGCCTTCGCCCCGGCAATTTTGTCAGGTTGAGTTGTGACTAAGAGACAGCCCCCTGGAGAGGGGGCTCGGTGTTCTCCTTCTCCCTTAGGGAGAAGGCAGGGATGAGGGTGGTTTTAAATTACACCGCTCTGAACGCGATATCCGCAGGGATCACTTCCCCACCCCAATATAGCTGGGCTGCAACGCTCCCAGCCAACTGGCGATATATCGCCGTAAACTCGCTTTCAGGGCGGCTAATCACCGTCGGTTTACCGGCATCGAGATCTTCACGCAGCGTAATGTGCAGCGGCATCTGACCCAGCAGTTTGGTGTGGTACTGATCCGCCAGTTTTTGCGCGCCGCCGGTGCCGAAAATCGGCTCGTGGTGCCCGCAATTGCTGCAAATGTGCATGCTCATGTTTTCAACGATACCCAATACTGGCACATCGACTTTCTCAAACATCACAATGCCTTTGCGGGCGTCAATCAGCGCAATATCCTGCGGCGTGGTCACCACAACAGCCCCGGTTACAGGGATATTTTGTGCCAGCGTGAGCTGGATATCACCCGTTCCCGGCGGCATATCCAACACCAGATAATCGAGATCTGGCCACATGGTTTCTTGCAGCATTTGCATCAGTGCTTTGCTGGCCATCGGGCCGCGCCACACCATCGCGTTTTCATCCGTCACCAGATAACCAATGGAGTTTGTTGCCAGGCCATGCGCCACGATTGGCGTCATGTGCGTGCCATCAGGCGACGTTGGGCGCTCGTGTTCCGCGCCCAGCATGGTTGGGATCGACGGGCCGTAAATATCCGCATCCAGAATCCCGACCTTTGCACCTTCGGCAATCAGCGCCAGCGCCAGGTTTACCGCCGTGCTGGATTTCCCCACACCGCCTTTGCCTGAACTCACCGCAATAATGTTTTTCACGCCGCTAATGCCGGGGTGATTTTTCACACGTTTTAGCGTGGCGATGTTGTGGCTCAGTTTCCAGTCCACCGCTTTCGCGCCGGTAATACGCAATAAATCTGAGCTGCACTGTTCTTGCAGTTCTTCAAACGCACTGCGCCAGACAAACGGCATAAGCAGTTCGACGTGCAACGTGTCATCCAGCATAGCCACGTGATGCAGCGCTTTAAGCGCGGTCAGATTATGTTTGAGGGTTGGGTGCTGAAAATTGGCCAGTGTCCCGGCGACCATAGCGCGTAGCTGCTCGGGGGAACGACTTGACGGGGATTGCGAATTCATCCCGGCTCCTTATGTTTTTATTGTCGGACATTGCAGTTTGTTAAGCATACCAGAAGCCACCAGGCACGATAAAATTTCCTTGTTCACCTTGTGTGGTTTACCGCAAGGCGGCTCTCAGTTAACATCTAAGGCCCTTTTCTCTTTAGAAGATGCAATTTCTACTATGGCTCATACCGCGAAAAAATTATTGGTAACGTGCGCACTTCCGTACGCTAACGGCTCAATCCACCTTGGTCACATGCTGGAGCACATCCAGGCTGACGTCTGGGTCCGTTACCAACGAATGCGCGGAAACATGGTCAACTTCATCTGCGCAGACGATGCACACGGTACTCCTATCATGCTGAAAGCACAGCAATTAGGGATTACCCCAGAACAGATGATTGCCGAAATGAGTCAGGAGCATCAGACTGATTTTGCTGGCTTTAACATCAGCTATGATAACTATCATTCCACGCACAGCGACGAAAACCGCGAGCTGGCGTCGCTGATTTATGGCCGTCTGAAAGAGAACGGTTTCATTAAAAACCGTACCATTTCTCAACTTTTCGACCCGGAAAAAGGCATGTTCCTGCCTGACCGTTTCGTAAAAGGCACCTGTCCGAAATGTAAAGCCCCGGACCAATACGGTGATAACTGCGAAGTGTGTGGCGCAACATATAGCCCAACCGAGCTGATTAACCCGCAATCCGTGGTTTCCGGCGCAACGCCAGTAATGCGTGATTCCGAGCACTTCTTCTTTGATTTGCCATCATTTAGCGAAATGCTGCAAGCATGGACTCGTTCTGGCGCGCTGCAAGAGCAAGTGGCGAACAAAATGCAGGAGTGGTTCGAGTCTGGCCTGCAACAGTGGGATATTTCCCGCGATGCGCCGTACTTCGGCTTCGAGATTCCTGATGCGCCGGGCAAATATTTCTACGTCTGGCTGGACGCGCCAATCGGTTATATGGGCTCCTTCAAAAACCTGTGCGACAAACGCGGCGATACCGAAAGCTTTGACGAATACTGGAAGCAAGATTCTACGACCGAGCTGTACCACTTCATCGGTAAAGACATCGTGTATTTCCACAGCCTGTTCTGGCCTGCGATGTTGGAAGGCAGCGGTTTCCGCAAGCCAACCAACCTGTTCGTTCACGGCTATGTGACGGTGAACGGCGCGAAGATGTCCAAATCTCGCGGCACGTTTATTAAAGCCAGCACCTGGTTGAACCATTTCGACGCCGACAGCCTGCGTTATTACTACACCGCGAAACTCTCTTCACGTATCGACGATATCGACCTGAATCTGGAAGATTTCGTGCAGCGCGTGAACAGCGATATTGTCAACAAAGTTGTCAACCTGGCATCCCGTAACGCAGGCTTTATTGCCAAGCGTTTTGACGGCCAGCTGTCTGCTGAAATCGCTGACCCGGCGTTGTACAAAACCTTTACCGACGCTGCGCAAACTATTGGCGAAGCGTGGGAAAGCCGCGAATTCGGTAAAGCAGTGCGTGAAATCATGGCGCTGGCAGACGTGGCGAACCGTTACGTAGATGAACAAGCTCCGTGGGTTGTGGCAAAACAGGAAGGCCGCGATGCTGACCTGCAAGCCATCTGCACCATGGGTATCAACCTGTTCCGCGTGCTGATGACCTGGCTGAAACCGGTTCTGCCTACGCTTGCGGAGCGCACTGAAGCCTTCCTGAACTGTGAATTAACCTGGGATAGCATCAATACCCCGCTGTTGAATCACAAAGTGAATAACTTCAAAGCGCTGTATAACCGCATTGAAATGAAACAGGTTGAATCGCTGGTTGAAGCATCGAAAGAAGAAGTGAAAGCCGCAGCCGCTCCGGTGACTGGCCCACTGGCCGATGACCCAATCGGCGAAACCATTGCCTTTGATGATTTTGCGAAAGTGGATCTGCGCGTGGCGCTGATTGAGAAAGCGGAATTTGTTGAAGGTTCTGACAAGCTGCTGCGCCTGACGCTGGATCTTGGCGGTGAGAAACGCAACGTGTTCTCCGGCATTCGTTCTGCTTACCCGGACCCGGCAGCACTTGAAGGCCGTTTGACCATTATGGTGGCAAACCTGGCACCGCGTAAAATGCGCTTCGGCATCTCAGAAGGGATGGTGATGGCGGCAGGTCCTGGCGGGAAAGATATCTTCCTGTTAAGCCCTGACAGCGGTGCGCAAGCCGGTATGGCGGTTAAGTAATACCGAACGCTACAAACAAAATACCCCGGCATGCCGGGGTATTTTTTTGCTTGTTGTGGGGAGATAAGTTGTAGGTTGGATAAGCGAAGCGTCATCCAACAGCTAAAGCTAGGCGTCCGTCCGATTACCCACGCTTTTATCTTTCAAAAACACAAACATCAAACCTAACCAAATCACACCGCCGAGCAAATTCAACAGGCTGAACAAACCATTGCCGCCAAACAGATAAGCATGTTTGCTCAACTCGATACCGACGGTGAAAATCAGCATCTGCAACATGCCCATTGCCGCCGAAACTGTGCCTTTGCTCATATCACTGGCAAACAGCGTCAGGCGCACCAGGCCTGCGTTGGCAAGACCAATACCGAAGGCGTAAATGCTCAACCCGGCAGTCATCCACAAATAAGCATGAGTTGAAGCCACGGTTGCGACAGCGGCCACCACCAGCCCCGGCACAATCCACCAGCCGCCCATGATAATCAGCGAACGCACGCTGCGGCGTGACGTTAAACGCGCCAGCACCAGGTTGCCGAGAATCAGTGCGCCGAAGATAGGCACCTGCAATAAACCATATTCGTACGTCGACAGCTTTTCACCGCTGATGATGATAATCGGTGACTGCGCAATCCACGCCAGCAACGGCAGGCTAACAAAACCAATCGCCAGCGCCCCGGCCACAAAGCGCCCGTTTTTCAGCACCAGCTTGTAGTCGTGCCCTAAATCACGCAGCGAGAGTTTTTCACCCAGACGCGTCGCGGTTTCCGGCATCGCGCGATGCAAACCATAGAATGAGAATGCGGCAAGGGCTGCAAATAGCACAAACATGGTTTCCCACGGCGCGTAGTGAATCCACGCGGCCCCAACCAAAGGGCCAAGCAGCGGAGCAATGAGTGCCACGTTCGCCATCAGCGCCGTGATTTTGATACACACCGCCTCCTCGAACGATTCCTGAATTGCCGCATAACCGACCGCGCCAATAAAGCACAAGCTGACCCCTTGCAGGAATCGCAGGAAAGTAAATTGCTCGATGTTTTGCGCCAGCAACGTCGCCAGACAAGTGACGATAAACCACACCACGCCGGTCAACATCACCGGGCGACGGCCAATACGATCCGAAAGCGGCCCTAACAGCCACTGTAAAAACATGCCGCCAGCCAGATACGCAGTCATGGAGGTCGGCACCCATTCGATTCCCGCGTTGTATTGTTCGACAACCGCCAGCATGCCGGGCTGGATCATGTCATTGCCGATATACGTAGAAAATTCATAGAGCACCAGGCACAGCGGGAATAGCAGTGCCTGGCGACCCAGTCGCTTATTATTTTGCATGAAAAACTCGAAGGAGAAGAAAAACGAACGAAGTGTAATAAATTGGCTTCGCGGTAGATAGTGAATTGTTATTTAACAAGCACAATCGTTCAGTCGTTTAAGGATTTCTTAAGAAGCTCAAAGTAGGCTGTCGTCCTATGGTCACGATGCAGGGGGTACGGCATCATCTTCATTTGACGGGTTAAGGAACTCATAACGTTATGATTGAACAATTGAATCAGTCTCTTTTTTTGCTGATGAATGCCACACCTGAATCGCCCGAATGGTTGATTAAATTTGCCATTTTTATTGCCAAAGATTTGATTAACATCGTGCCATTGTTGATTGCCATTCTGTGGTTGTGGGGGCAACGCCGCCAGATGACCGCGCAACGTGTCGTCGTGATTAAGACCGCGCTGGCCATTATCGTTAGCGTGTCGCTATCGTGGATTATCGGCCATGCTTTCCCGCACGACAGGCCGTTTGTCAGCGGGTTTGGCTATAACTTCCTGCATCACGCGCCAGATGATTCTTTCCCAAGCGACCACGGTACGGTGATTTTCACCTTCGCGCTGGCGTTTTTGTTCTGGCATCGGGTTTGGTCAGGCGTGGTACTTTTTGTTATCGCCTGTGCGATTGCCTGGTCACGCGTTTATCTTGGCGTGCACTGGCCGTTGGATATGCTCGGCGGTTTGCTGGTGGGCTTGTGTTCTTGCCTGTTGGCGCAAATGGTCTGGAACCTACTTGGCGAGTCGCTTTATGCGCGCTTGCATCAGGCCTATCGTTTCTGCTTTGCCCTGCCCATCCGCAAAGGTTGGGTGCGTGACTAACCCTTTGAGCAAAGGTAAGATGCGTTAACTCACGCTCTCACCCTATCCCTGTTGAGGGAACACAATAAGGTTTAGCTGCTCACCATGGAAACCCGACGCGACGAACGCATCAATCGCCTGATTCAGGCGCTTAAACGCAGCGACAAAATTCACCTTAAAGAGGCATCGGCTTTACTCGGTGTCTCTGAAATGACGATTCGACGGGACCTTAATAGCGAACCTGGGCCGGTGGTTTTGCTGGGGGGATATGTGGTTCTTGAACCCCGCAGCGTCACGGCTAACCACTATCTGTTAAGTGACCAGAAAACCCGTCGTATTGAAGAAAAACGCCATGCGGCGCGTATCGCTGCGGCATTAGTTCGCCCGCACCAGACGGTATTCTTTGATTGCGGCACCACCACGCCTTACATCATTGAAGCGCTGGACGATGAGCTGGAATTTACCGGAGTGTGTTACTCGTTAAACACATTTCTGGCGTTGCAGGATAAACCCGGCTGCCGGGTTATTTTGAGCGGCGGCGAATTTCACGCCAGCAATGCGATTTTCAAACCGATTAATTTCCAGGAATGTCTGAATAACTTCTGCCCGGATATCGCCTTTTTCTCGGCGGCGGGCGTTCATACACGTCACGGCGCGACCTGTTTTAATCTTGATGAGTTGCCAGTAAAACATTGGGCGTTAGCGATGGCGCAGCAGCGGGTATTGGTGGTGGACAGCAGCAAGTTCGGCAAAGTGCGTTCAGCCTGTATGGGGCCGCTTGCTAGTTTTGATTTGATCATCAGTGATGAAAAACCCGACGCGGCATTTGTTGAATTTGCCGCGTCGGAGAGTGTGACTTTGCAGTGGTAATTAACTAAACCATGTGCCGAACCAGGAATGGAACTTCATTAATACGAAGTCCCACATCCGGCTAAAGAAACCGCCCTCTTCTACTGCTTCCATCACCATCAGCGGGCGCTGTTCGATAGATTTGCCATTAAGCTGGAAGTCGATTGTGCCGACAACCTGGCCTTTTTTCAGCGGCGCGGTTAGCTGAGGTTCGGTCAGCGAGAAGCTCGCTTTCAGGTTCTTCAACTGGCCGCGAGGAATAGTGACCGAACCACCTTCGCCCGCTCCGAGATTCACTTCGCTCTTGTCACCAAACCACACGCGCTGGGTTACAAACGTGGCGTCCGGTTTAATTGGCGTCACGGTTTCGAAGAAGCGGAAGCCCCACGTCAGCAATTTTTCACTTTCGTTAAAACGAATACGGTCAGTTTTGGTTCCCAGAACCACGGAAATCAAACGCATGTCGCCGGAGGTGGCCGATGCAACCAGGTTGTAGCCTGCCCCGGTGGTCGTGCCGGTTTTCATACCGTCAACGTTAAGGTTGCTGCTCCACAACAAGCGGTTACGGTTCGGTTGCTTGATGTTGTTGAAGGTGAACTCTTTCTCTTTATGGATAGCGTACTCTTCAGGCACATCATGAATTAACGCTTTGCCCAGCAGCGCCATATCACGCGCGGTACTGAACTGCCCCGGTGCATCCAGGCCATGTACGGTTTTGAAGGTGGTGTTGGTGAGGTTCAGCTTTTGCGCATAGTTGTTCATCAGGCTGACGAACGAGTCCTGGCTGCCTGCAACGTAATCGGCAATCGCAATACTTGCATCGTTACCAGACTGAATGATCACGCCTTTGTTCAGATCTTCAACCGAGACTTTATCGCCCGGCTTGAGGAACATCAGCGACGAACCACGCAGCGCCGGGTTGCCCGTTGCCCACGCATCTTTGCCGATAGTGACCATATCGTTCAGCTTGATTTTATCCGCTTTAATAGCCTGCCCGACGACATAGCTGGTCATTAGTTTGGTCAGGCTCGCCGGATCAAGCTGCAAATCAGCATTCCCTTCGGCCAATACTTTGCCGCTGGCATAATCCATTAAGATCCAGGCTTTAGCATCAACTTGCGGTGCATCAGCAGTTTGTTCTGCACTAACCGCTGGCGCGGCTACCAACAGCAGGGTCGACCCTGCCAGTAATGCTCGAAGCGAAGCAGGGATTTGCAAAGTTTTCATAACACCACCCAGTATCCATTCTATAAAAGTCACGACACACGCCGTTACTCAATCGTTCAAGTTGCCAGTAAGCTAACTTGTGAAACCACATAATGAAACATAGTGTTGGTAAAGTTTTTTAAGTTTATTCGATAACTGCCTGACTTGCCGCCACGTTGATGAGTTTTTTACCTGCCGTTGAGTTTCGCTGCTGTTTTCTTCATCAGCGCACGGCATACTGGGATGAAAACCAACATAGAGGAAACAAAATGATTACTGTTTGGGGCAGAGACAATTCAACAAACGTGAAGAAAGTGTTGTGGTGCCTGGAAGAGTTAGGCGTGGCGTATCACTCGGTTCCTGCTGGCGGGAAGTTTGGTAAAACCCACGATGCCGAATATCTGGCCATGAACCCTAACGCGTTAGTGCCCTGTATTCATGATGACGCTACCGACCTGACGTTATGGGAGTCCAATACTATCGTGCGTTATCTGGCCGCGCAGTATGGCAAAGAGTCGTTGTGGATTGCAGATCCCGCGACGCGTGCGCGTGGCGAAAAATGGATGGACTGGGTAGGTACAACGTTGGCAGGCCCGCACCGTGGCGTATTTTTCAGCCTGGTGCGAATCGCGCCGGAAGATCGCAGTCAAAAACTTATCGACGAGAGTATCGAGCAATGTAACGCGCTGTTTGCCATCGTTGAAGCCGAACTGGCGCAGCAAAAATGGCTGGGCGGCGATGCGTTCAGCGTGGCGGATATCGCCCTTGCGCCGAGCGTTTACAACCTGCTCAATCTCGACGTGCAGTGGCATGATTTTCCGAACCTGCAACGCTGGTATCAACAACTGACCCAGCGCCCGGCATTTAAGAAAATCGTTATGATTCCACTGAGTTAGAAACTTTAGCTGGATGGGCTGATTTTCAGCAATTGCCCATCTGATTCGTCGGTCAGGACATACAGAAAACCGTCCGGGCCGACGCGCACATCACGGATCCGCTCGCCGTGGTCGTCCAGCAAACGCGTTTGTTCGGTCACTTTGTCGCCACTGAGCGTCAGCTCAATCAGGTTTTTCTCTTTTAGCGCGCCAATAAACAGCTTCCCTTTCCACTGCGGGAATTTATCGGCGTTATAGAACGCCATGCCGCTCACCGCAGGGGACACCTTCCAGTAATAAATGGGTTGTTCAGTGCCCGCCACAATTTCGCCTTTCGCTTCCGGGATCGGCAGCCCGCTATAATTAATGCCCCAGGTCGCCAGCGGCCAGCCGTAGTTTTTACCTGCCTTTGCTACGTTGATTTCATCGCCACCACGCGGGCCGTGTTCGTTGAGCCACAGCTCGCCATTGGCCGGATTCAATGCCATGCCCTGCGGGTTACGGTGCCCATAAGACCAAATTTCACTGCGCGCGCCCTGCTTGCCGACAAACGGATTATCCTGCGGCACTTCGCCGTCTTGCGTCAGGCGCACCAGTTTGCCCTGAAGTTTATCCATGTCCTGGGCAGTCGAACGCTGGTTGTTTTCACCCAGAGCGATAAACAAATAACCCTTGCCGTCAAACACCATGCGTCCGCCAAAATGATTGCCGGTCGAGAGTTTCGGCGTCTGGCGGAACACCACTTTGAAGTTTTCCAGGCGTTCCATATTGCGGCTTAAAGTGCCGTAACCGACAGCGGTTCCGGCTTTATCATCGCTATTGCCTTCGGCAAAACTGAGCCAGACGCGGCGACTTTTTTCAAAATCCGGTGCCAGCACCACGTCCAGTAAACCTCCCTGCCCATGCGCCCAGACTTTTGGCACACCGACAATCGGATCGCTTAAGCCCTCCCCCGGTTGCCAGCGGCGTAATTGCCCGTCACGCAATGTAATCAGCATGCCCTGATTTTCAGGTAAAAAAGCCAGTGACCAGGGGTGATCAAGTTTGCTTTGCAGCACTTCAACTTTCACCCCGGCGGCATAAGTCATGCTGGCTGAAAGTAAGAGTGAAGCGGCGATGAGTGTGCGAAACGGCAGCCGTGGCATGGACATCTCCTTATCGGTTTATCCGATAAGGTTAGTCTTCCAGGTCAGGAGGGCGCGGAATTTTACAAAAACTTAAACAGGGGGAGTCAACTCCCCCTGATTGTCACGTTTCTACCGCCAGTTGGTGGCCCATAATCTCTTTCAGGCTGTCGGACAAATCAGACAGGCAACTTTCCAGTTTTCCAGCATCGATGGCAATGTATTGCGGGCAATCGTGACGCCCGGTCATCAGGCAAACTGCGGCAGAACACACCGCGCTCATTCCTTGATTCAGGCTGGCTATTTCTTGCAACGCAAGATGAGATTTGAGGCGTAAAGACTTCTCGCGATATTCATTCGACAAATCGAACAAGTTATCGCGCAGATGCTCAGTTTCAGCGACAGACATATACCCTTTCGCTTTTCTCATGCGCAGATAAGCGGCAATGTCTATTTTTGCGATGATCATCTTTTTCAAGAGATCGCGTTTGAGTGGCTCCCCAGTCATACATTTATCCTCCGTGTGGTTCAAATCAATAACACACACTTATAGTATGGATAAACTTTAAGCGGACCTGTTTTTTTTGCCGAGTTTTTTGATCCATGGCAATAAGCTTTACAAAGCTAACAATCGCAGCGAAACAAGGGATTACGCAGCGGTAGGAGCCCGACAAGTGGCCGCCTGCTGCTTCTCTTCAAGCATTTGCCGTAACACACTGTGCCCAAGGTTATTTTGCCAGGTGAAGCTGTTTTGCAAGACCACCACAGCGAAGTGATTCACGCGGTCAATACCAATATAGCTGGAGTAGCCGCCGATATATCCCACCTGATAAGTGATCGCTTGCTCGCCATAAGTGTCCGTGACCCAGGCGATATTGGCGGCTTCTTTGTCACGCCGCTCGTTGTTATGCGGATAGTAGATTTGCATCGTATCGTTAATCGCTTTATCCAGCGTTTGATCGCCCGTGCTATCCAGATGGGCTGCGGCAAACGTCAGCAAATCGGCGGTGTCGGTGTACAAACCGCCTGCGCCCAGCATATTGCCGTGGAATTGCCAGTCCGGCACCACTTGTCCACGCGGAACAAACTTTGGCTGGCTACCCGCGTGACCAATCGCCCGCTGGGGGTAACTTCTTAATTTCTGAGGAGTAAAGCTGCTGTTACGCAGATTCAGTGGGTCAAAGATCAGCGACTGAACCAGTTGGTCGGCGCGCTGCCCAGTTTGATAACGCAGAACATAATCCAGCACCGCGTAGCCAAGGTTGGAATAACGTGGCTCGTCATTGTGCGGTTTTGAGAAATCAGCCAGGTCATTCACCACATCGTCGCTATCAAGATGGGCATAGAAATTCTCACCGTTACCCAGATAGCGAATAAACGCGGTCAGCATCGGCAAGTCCATATTTTGCCGTGGCAAACCAGAAGTGTGCGTCACCAATTGCAGCAGGGTGATTTTTTTCGCGTCATCGCTTAACGGCACCGATGGCGGCAGCAACGTTTCAAGAGTATCTGACCAATGCAGGCGCCCCTGCGCCACCAGCACCGCCGTTGCTTCGGCGGTCATGCCTTTACTGAGCGAGCCAACCGCAAACAGCGTGTGCTCATCGACCGGATACTGATGTTCGCTATCGGTGACACCAAAATGCCAGTAATGGCGTTGGCCATTGGCTTCAATCACCCCCACCACCATCGCGGGCGATTGCTGTTCAACCATGGTGGGAAGCCACTGGTTGATATCACGCGCTTGTGAAGCGCCACAAACACGCTGCGCCTTTTGCGGCGCTTCGGCCTCCGGGGCGACGTTAGACAGCGTTCCACACCCTACCAGCGTAAAACCGAGCAGCAGCGTACTCAGGCCCGCCAGGCGACAGTGTGGCTGCATCATTAATTCGCCGCAACACAAGGTTTGGCATCAAGGCCAATCAGCATCGTTCGGTTTTCACCGACTTTCTTCAGGCCGAAGTTACTGCTGTGGTAACGATAAAACGCCTGCCCACCGGACATATTTTGATAGGAATAACGGTCGCCGTTATACCAGGCGTAGTCGCCATCTATTGCCAGTTTTTCGCCGCCACAGACAAACTTTTGCGCGGTTGCAGGAGGCGTGTTGAGTGGGGTTGGAATCACGTTACAAGCCGACAGCAACAAGGCACCCGTCAGCATCCCGGAAAGGGCTAAAATCTTACGCATATTGCGGTTCTCTCTTTGAGCGGGAGGTTTCAATATAAACTTCAAGCAAACGAAGCGGGGAGATAATAGAGCCAGCTTACCCGCTAAGCAAAAATAAGCCTTATCCAATCGTCTGAAATTGTTTGCGCGGCAGTTTAAAAACAACCAGTAGAGCCTTGCCCAAAACCCGTGTAGAATCGCCCGGCTTTTATTTTCTGTTTACTTTGTGAGCGTAACCCGTATGCAACAACCCCGTATTGGCTTTGTATCCCTCGGCTGCCCAAAAAACCTCGTTGATTCTGAACGGATTCTGACTGAGCTGCGCACCGAAGGTTACGATGTAGTGCCTAGCTATGATGATGCCGATATGGTTATCGTTAACACCTGTGGCTTTATCGACAGTGCCGTACAAGAGTCGCTCGAAGCGATCGGCGAAGCGCTGAACGAAAATGGCAAAGTGATTGTGACCGGCTGTTTAGGGGCCAAAGAAGATCAAATCCGCGAAGTGCACCCTAAAGTTCTGGAAATCACCGGCCCGCATAGCTACGAGCAAGTTTTGCAGCACGTTCACCACTATGTGCCGAAACCAAAACATAACCCGTTCCTGAGCCTGGTACCGGAACAAGGCGTGAAACTGACCCCGCGTCACTACGCGTACCTGAAAATTTCCGAAGGCTGCAACCACCGTTGCACCTTCTGCATCATCCCTTCCATGCGTGGCGATCTCGACAGCCGTCCTATTGGCGATGTGCTGTCCGAAGCGAAGCGTCTGGTAGATGCAGGCGTGAAAGAGTTGCTGGTTATCTCTCAGGATACTTCAGCTTATGGCGTGGACGTTAAGCACCGCACCGGTTTCTACAATGGTGAGCCGGTGAAAACCAGCATGGTTAGCCTGTGTGAACAACTGGCTAAACTCGGCGTCTGGACACGTCTGCACTACGTTTACCCGTATCCGCACGTTGATGATGTGATTCCATTGATGGCGGAAGGCAAGATCCTGCCGTATCTGGATATCCCACTGCAGCACGCCAGCCCACGAATTCTGAAGTTGATGAAGCGCCCAGGCAGCGTTGATCGCCAGTTGCAGCGTATTAAGCAATGGCGTGAGATCTGCCCGGATCTGACGCTGCGTTCCACCTTTATTGTTGGCTTCCCAGGCGAAACCGAAGAAGACTTCCAGATGCTGCTCGACTTCCTGAAAGAAGCACGTCTGGATCGCGTCGGTTGCTTCAAGTTCAGCCCGGTTGAAGGTGCGACGGCCAACGAACTGGCCGATCCTGTGCCAGAAGAAGTAAAAGAAGAGCGCTGGAACCGCTTCATGCAGCTGCAACAGCAGATTTCTGCTGAACGTCTGCAAGAAAAAGTGGGCCGCGAAATTCTGGTTATCGTTGATGAAGTTGACGAAGAAGGCGCGATTGGCCGCAGCATGGCTGACGCTCCAGAAATCGACGGCGCGGTTTACCTGAACGGCGACACCAAACTGAAACCAGGTGATGTGGTGCGCGTGAAAGTTGAAAACGCGGACGAATATGACTTGTGGGGTTCAGTGGTTTAAGTTCTGAATGTCGGATGACGCTTACGCTTATCCGACCTACGAAATAGAGTTGTAAGGCGGATAAGCGTAAGCGTCATCCGCCTTTTTTCTTTGAAATCACCCTTTTATCTTCGGGTCCAACGCATCCCGCAATCCATCCCCCAGCAAATTAAACGCCAGCACCGTCAGGAAGATTGCCAGGCTCGGAAAGAGCGCGACGTGAGGTGCTATCACCATATCGGCCCGCGCTTCGTTGAGCATCGCGCCCCACTCCGGCGTCGGCGGCTGTGCGCCTAAGCCCAAAAACGACAAACTCGCCGCCGAAATAATCGACGTCCCGATACGCATCGTGAAATAGACCACAATCGACGAAACCGTACCCGGCAGAATATGGCGGAAAATAATCGTCGCATCCGATGCGCCGATACTGCGTGCAGATTCGATGAACGTCTGATGTTTCAGCACCAGCGTGTTGCCGCGCACCAGGCGGGCAAAGGCCGGAATGCTGAAAATGGCGACGGCGATAATCACGTTCGACATGCCGCTGCCCATTACCGCAACCACGGCTATCGCCAGCAAAATCCCAGGGAAGGCGAACAGCACGTCGCAAATGCGCATAATCACCCGGTCCCACCAACCTTCGTAATATCCCGCCAGCAGCCCGAAGAACGTGCCGATCAGCGCCCCGATTAAGACCGAAAATACCCCCGCCGCCAGCGAGATTTGTGCTCCGACCAAAACCCGACTGAAAATATCGCGCCCGAGAGAATCCACGCCAAACCAGTGCAGCATCGACGGGCCATCGTTTAGCCGGTCATAATCGAAATAGTTTTCCGCATCGAACGGCGAAATCCACGGGGCAACAAGCGCCACCACAATCAGAAACAGCACGAATAACCCGGCAAGCATCGCCACCGGCTGTTTGCGTAAGCGGCGTAGAAATTCGTGCCACGGCGTGCGCACCTGGTTTGGCCGAACAATCGGCATCGCGTTCAGTACCGCCTGGCGTCGCCAGTTAAAGAGTCGCATCCTTACTTGTACCTGATGGCCGGGTTAATGGCGGCGTACAGCAAATCCACCACTAAGTTGATAACAATAAATTCCAGCGAAAACAGCAACACTTCCGCCTGAATCACCGGGTAGTCGCGCATTTCGACTGAATCCACCAGCAAGCGCCCAAGGCCTGGCCAGTTAAAGACTTTTTCGACAACAATCGAACCGCCGAGCAGGAAACCGAACTGCAATCCCATCATGGTGACGACCGGGATCATCGCGTTGCGCAGACCGTGTTTAATCACAATCAGCGTTTCGCTCACCCCTTTGGCGCGTGCGGTGCGCATGTAATCTTCTTGCAGCACATCCACGAACGAAGCACGCGTAAAACGCGCCATCACCGCAGCGACCGCCGCCCCCAGCGTGACAGACGGCAAAATGTAGTGCTGCCAGCTATCGGCACCGACCGTCGGCAGCCAGCCCAGTTCGACGGAAAAAACCTGCATCAGCAGCATGCCGAGTGCAAACGCGGGAAATGAAATACCGGAAACCGCGATCGTCATGCTGAGTCTGTCCGGCCAGCGGTTACGCCACACGGCAGCAATAATGCCGGTGAACAGACCAAAAATAACCGCCCAAATCATGCTGGTGATAGTGAGCCAGAAAGTCGGCATAAAGCGGCTGGCGATCTCTTCGGAAACCGGGCGGCGTGAGACCATCGAGGTGCCGAAATCCCCCTGCACAATGTTGCCGATGTAGTGCAAGAATTGCCGCCACAGCGGTAAATCCAGCCCCAACTGTTTGCGCACCATTTCAATCACGGTGGCATCCGCTTCCGGCCCGGCGATTAAACGCGCCGGGTCGCCTGGGAGCATATGGACGAACAGAAACACCAGCACCGCGACGATAAGCAGTGTCGGGATCAGGCCCAGCAGGCGTTTGAGGAAATAGTTAAACATTGGCCTGTCTCATTGTTTTATCGCCCTCACCCCGGCCCTCTCCCCCTGGGAGAGGGGGAAAACCGGATTGTTCCCTCTCCTGGGGGAGAGAGTTAGGGTGAGGGCGTAAACGCACATCAAAAATCATCACTCTTTCAAATCCGCATCATCAAAACTAAACCCGGTATCTGGCATCACATAAAAACCGGTGAGGGTTTTGCTGTGTGCGGAAACCAGTTTTTCGACCACCAGCGGCACCCACGGATTCTCTTTCCAGATGGTGTCCTGCGCGTCTTTATACAGTTTCGCTTTCTCATCACGATTGGTGGTTTTCAGCGCCTCGCTCAGGTCTTTATCCACCTGCGGATTGCTGTAGAACGCGGTGTTAAACAGCGTTGGCGGCCAGTTAGATGAGGCAAACAACGGCGACAGCGCCCAGTCCGCTTCACCTGTCGAGGCCGACCAACCGGTGTAGAACATTCTCACGCCGCTCTCTTTCTGGCCTTTAGCTTCCACTTCCGCGGCACGCTGCCCGGCATCCATCGCCGTGACTTTCACTTTAATGCCAACCTGCGCCAGTTGCTGCTGAGTGAACTGCAATACTTTCTGCGCGGTGCTGTGGTTGTGGGATGACCACAACGTGGTTTCGAAACCATTTGGATAGCCCGCTTCTTTCAGTAGTTCGCGCGCTTTTGCCGGGTCATACGGCCACGGTTTGTAAATTTGTGCGAAGTCGATAGACGGCGGTACTACGCCTTCGGCTGGCGTTGCATAACCGGCAAACGCCACTTTCACCAGCGCCTGGCGGTTAATCGCATAGTTGATGGCTTCACGCACTTTCGGGTTATCAAACGGCTTTTGTGTCACGTTCATGCTGAGATAACGCTGCATGATGGAAGGCGAAGCCACCAGCTCCAGTTTGTCATTTTTCTCAAGCACGCCAGCCTGCTCGTAAGGGATTGGGAAGGCAAACTGCGCTTCGCCGGTCTGGAGCATGGCCGCTCGGGTGTTGTTATCAACAACCGGACGCCAGGTGATGGTGTCGAGCTTAGGCAGGCCCTGCTTCCAGTAACCGTCGAATTTCTTCACCTTCACAAAATCGGTCTGGTTCCAGGTATCAAGCTGATACGGGCCAGTGCCGACCGGATGGAAACCAATCTCTTTGCCGTATTTTTTCAGCGCGGCCGGGGAAATCATCGCCGTTGCCGGGTGGGCGAGAATATTAATAAACGCCGAGAACGGCTGTTTAAGGGTAATTTTTACCGTGTTAGCGTCAACCGCTTCGGTTTTGGCAATGGCTTTATACAGGTTGTAGCGTTTGAGATGGTTTTCAGGATTGCTGGCGCGATCGAGGTTAATCTTCACCGCTTCGGCGTTGAAATCAGTCCCATCCTGGAATTTAACGCCAGGGTGTAATTTGATGGTGTAAACCAGTCCGTCGTCAGAAACGGTGTAACTTTCGGCCAACACGTTTTGCAGTTTCATCTCTTTATCAAGGCCAAATAGCCCCTGATAAAACGACTTCGCTACCGCCTGCGACAGCGTGTCGTTGGCATCATACGGGTCGAGTGTGGTGAAGTTGGACGCAACAGCAACAACAACATCTTTCGCCGCGAATGCCGGTGCGACAATCACACTGGTCGCAAGCCCTGCGGCCAACAGCCACTTTTTATTCTCAAACATGGTCATTGTGTTCTCCTGATTATCCTTGCCGGACTCAATTTTTATTATGGGCGAGCGACAAAATGCCCTGGCCCAACATTCACAAGCGTTGCAACATGCGGTTCACTCCCCAGCTTATGCGTGGAACTGGGGATATCATCGGAAAGCAAAACGGGTTTGGGGCGGCGGTGCGTGGGGTCAGCCACCGGAACGGCTGCCATTAATTTTCTGGTATACGGATGCTGCGGATTTTCAAACACGGCGCGTCGCGGGCCAATTTCGACAATTTGCCCTAAATACATCACCGCCACGCGATGGCAAATACGTTCCACCACCGCCATATCGTGAGAAATAAACAGGTAAGCGATGCCAAATTCGCGCTGGAGATCCATCATCAGGTTGATGATTTGCGCCCGAATCGACACATCAAGCGCCGATACAGATTCATCGGCAATCACCACTTTTGGATTGAGCGCCAATGCACGGGCGATGCAAATGCGCTGGCGTTGCCCGCCAGAAAACTCGTGCGGATAACGCCACGCATGCTCCGCCTGCAACCCGACGCGCTCCAGTAACCAGGCCACGCGTTCTTGCGCCTGCTCTTTGGGCATCACGTTATGCACCAGCAGCGGTTCCATGATCGAATAGCCCACCGTCAGGCGCGGGTCGAGTGAGGCGTACGGATCCTGGAAGATAAACTGAATGTCTTTGCGCACATGCTGCATGTCGGCATTGGAAAGCGTGTCGATGCGCTGGCCGTTGAAGTGAATGCTGCCGCCCTGGGTTTCCACCAGTCGCAGCAGCGCACGCCCGGTAGTAGATTTGCCGCTCCCCGACTCCCCTACCAGCCCTAACGTTTCGCCGGGCCACAAATCAAAACTCACTTTTTCGACCGCATGCACCCGGCTGGTGACACGGTTAAAAATACCGCTGCGAATATCAAAGCGCGTCACTAAATCGCTGACTTGCAAAATGGGAACGGAACCGGGGGCAATGGTGTTTTGTTCGGTTTCCGCTTCGGGTTTATCGGGGTGCTGAGGGTCAACCAGCGGAAATTTACGCGGCAAATCACGGCCATTCATCGCGCCCAGGCGCGGAACCGCTGCCAGCAACGTTTTGGTATAAGGATGAACCGGTGCGCTAAAAATTTGCTCTACGGTGCCGGTTTCCACCGCCTGGCCGCGATACATCACCAGCACACGATCGGCGATATCCGCGACTACGCCCATATCGTGAGTGATGAATATCACGCCCATTTGCATTTCATCTTGTAGAACGCGAATGAGCTGGAGGATTTGCGCCTGAATGGTCACATCCAGAGCGGTAGTCGGTTCGTCGGCAATCAGCACCGCCGGACGGCACGAGAGCGCCATGGCAATCATCACCCTCTGGCGCATCCCGCCTGAAAGCTGGTGCGGATAACGGCCAAGAATCGCTTTCGCTTCCGGAATGCGCACCCGTTCGAGCATGCGCCTGGCCTCTTCCATCGCCGCGTGTTTATCCAACCCCTGATGCAAACGGATAGATTCCGCAATTTGTTCTCCCACCGGAAACACCGGATTGAGCGAGGTCATCGGCTCCTGGAAAATCATTGCGATATCGGCACCGCGCACATGGCGCATTTGCGATGAACTTAATTCGGCAGGCGCGATCACCTCGCCGTTGCGACGGCGCAGCAGGATGTAATCGCTTTCAACACGGCTTGCGGATTTTTCCAGCAGGCGCATTAACGCCAGCGCCGTCACTGATTTTCCCGAGCCAGACTCCCCGACAATGGCCAGCGTTTCACCCCGTTTTAGCGTAAACGACAGGTCTGACACCGCCTGAATGTCGGCATTTTCCTGGCGAAAACTCACATTGAGCGCGTTGACCGACAGCACTTCGTCCTCGGGAAGTTCATGACTTCTGGGCATCAGCCCTCCAGGCTTTGATAGATTCCGACGCTCGGGGCATCACCGACAAAACCGTAGCCGCGGTACATCCCTTCGCTATTAAATGGCAATGCCACATTGCCTTCGCTATCAATAGCAATCACTCCGCCGCTACCTTGCAGCGCTGGAAGTTTTTCCATGACGACGCGCTCGGTCGCCTGATGCAGACTCAGCCCGCCATATTCCATCAGGGCTGCGATGTCGTAAGCCGCGAGGGTTTTCATAAACACTTCGCCCGTGCCGGTGCAGGACACCGCAACGTTGGCGTTATTGGCGTAGCAACCTGCGCCGATTATCGGTGAATCGCCTACACGACCCGGCAATTTGTTGGTCATGCCGCCGGTGGAGGTCGCGGCAGCCAGGTTGCCGTATTTATCGAGAGCGACAGCGCCGACGGTGCCAAATTTGGTGCCCGGATCGATAGGTTCACCTCCGTCGTGATCCAACACCGTTTGTTGATTTGCACGGGCGCTTTGCAATTGATCCCAACGCTGTTGGGTGAAAAAAAGATCGGGTGAAACGGGCTCAAGGCCATGCTGCTCGGCGAAGTTTTCAGCGCCTTTGCCAATCAGCAAAACATGCGGGCTGTGTTCCAGAACCTGGCGCGCAGCGAGAATGGGGTTACGAATATGACTGACACCCGCCACCGCACCGGCTTCAAGGGTGTTGCCATCCATGATGCAGGCATCGAGTTCATGCGTGCCGTCATGGGTAAATACCGCGCCAATTCCGGCGTTAAACAACGGGCATTCTTCGAGCATACGAACCGCTTCGGTCACGGCATCCAGCGCAGTACCGCCCGCCTCGAGCAATGCCTGGCCTGCCTCAACGATTTCCGAGAGCGCCTTAATATACAGCAGCTCTTTTTCGGGGCTGAGTTGTGCACGAGTGATGGCTCCCGCACCACCGTGGATCGCGATTACTGCTTTGCTCATTTCGACATTGCCTTGTCAGAGTGCGTTGTATTGTCGGAGTCCGTTGTGTTGTCGGATGGCGCTTTGCTTATCCGACCTACAAAAACTACGAAAGCTATAAATATCAGAATAGTGACTGTTAACTAATACGATTTTTGAATATAGAAAGATGTAAATGTGATGTAAAGGAAAACGCTATCCCGGATTACCCATAATGGGACATTCAGCCAGCCCCGATTCTCTGCCATAATGTCCGACATATTTTTCCCCGCGTAGCAGGAGCTTTCATGGAATTTACCGCCGGGCTTATCCCCCTTGAAACCGCAATGGAACAGATGCTCTCGCGTATTGTTCCTGTCACCGAATCTGAGTCCATCCCTTTGCTCAAGGCTTGTGGACGTATTACTTCGCACCCTGTCACGTCTCCCATTGATGTGCCTGGCTTTGATAACTCAGCCATGGACGGGTACGCGGTACGCCTGCAAGATTTGGCGTCAGGAACAGCTCTGCCCGTGGCGGGAAAGGCTTTTGCCGGGCAGCCGTTTGATGGCGATTGGCCTGCGGGAACCTGCATTCGCATTATGACTGGCGCACCAGTTCCGCAGGGAACGGATGCCGTCGTGATGCAAGAAGAAGCGACCGTGACCGAAAGCGGCGTGCGCTTTAATGAACAAGTTAAAAACGGGCAAAACGTTCGCCTGCGTGGGGAAGATATTCGCCAGGGCGGCAGCGTGTTACCTGCGGGTAAAAAACTGACCGCGGCGGAATTACCGCTGATTGCCTCGTTAGGTATTCCAGAGGTCGCCGTGCTGCGCAAAGTGCGTGCGGCGGTATTCTCTACGGGCGATGAGTTGCAACTGCCAGGAACACCCCTTGGCGACAGTCAAATCTACGATACCAACCGCCTTGCGGTGCATATCATGCTCGAACAATTGGGCTGCGAAGTTATCGATTTAGGTATCATCCGTGATGACCCCGAAGCGCTGCGCGCCGCATTTATTGAAGCCGACAGCAAGGCCGATGTGGTCATTAGCAGCGGCGGCGTTTCTGTGGGTGAAGCGGATTACACCAAACAATTGCTCGAAGAGTTGGGTGAAGTTGGTTTCTGGAAACTGGCGATTAAGCCGGGCAAACCTTTTGCTTTCGGTCGTCTGACAAATAGCTGGTTCTGCGGCCTGCCGGGCAACCCGGTTTCCGCGGCACTGACGTTTTATCAGCTAGTTCAACCGCTGCTTGCCAGACTCAGCGGCGAGCAAGGCAATGCCCTGCCGCCACGCCAGCGCGCGCGTACCGTCGGGCGTTTGAAAAAATCGCCGGGCCGTCTCGATTTCCAGCGCGGCATCATGCGCAGGGGCGAAGACGGGCAATTAGAAGTGTTGAGCACCGGCCACCAGGGGTCGCATATTTTCAGTTCATTTAGCCAGGCCAACTGTTTTATCGTGCTGGAACGTGAGCGCGGCCATGTTGAAGCCGGTGATTGGGTTGAGGTAGAGCCGTTCAATCATCTGTTTGGAGGCTAACGATGGGCGCTGAACTGAGCGATCAGGAGATGCTGCGCTACAACCGCCAGATTATTCTGCGCGGTTTTGATTTTGACGGCCAGGAAGCGTTGAAAGCCGCGCGGGTATTGATTGTTGGGCTTGGCGGGCTGGGTTGTGCCGCCGCCCCGTATCTGGCAGCGGCAGGCGTCGGCCAACTGACATTGCTGGATTTTGACACCGTGGCGCTGTCCAATTTGCAGCGCCAGACGCTGCATCGCGATGCCACTATCGGGCAGCCCAAAGTCGATTCTGCCCGCGATGTGCTGGCAGCAATTAATCCACATATTCAGATTGAAGCGGTCAACGCGCTGTTAGACGAAACGCAGTTGCTGGAATTGATTGCGGAGCATGACCTGGTGATGGATTGCACTGACAACGTGACCATCCGTAATCAGCTAAATCAGTGCTGTTTTACGCTTAAAAAGCCCTTAGTTTCGGGCGCGGCCATTCGTATGGAAGGGCAAATCAGCGTCTTTACTTATCAGGATGGCGAGCCGTGCTACCGCTGCCTGAGCCGCTTATTTGGCGACAGCGCACTGACTTGTGTTGAAGCAGGGGTTATGGCTCCGCTGGTCGGCGTCATCGGCTCATTGCAGGCGATGGAAGCCATCAAACTGCTGGCGCATTACGGCACACCAGCAAGCGGAAAAATCGTGATGTACGATGCGATGACCTGCCAGTTCCGTGAAATGAAATTGCCGCGAAATTCGCAATGCGAAGTGTGTGGTAACTAACAGGCAGATGGCAGCTTAGCATTCTGCTGCCATCAACCTTTTCGCGCATTACCAGCTGATTCGAATACCTACATTCCCGCCGGCACCATAGTTATCACTCGGATTGTGCGGGCTCGCCTGAACGCCAACTTTGCCATAAACCGCGTAGCGCCCATCGTTCCAGTCCAGTGTACCGCCCACGCCAAGCGCAATTTGCGTGCGGGCATCGCGAGAGCTGAATTTCACCTCTTCAATCTTAACGGTACTGCCGTCCGCCATTTCCTGGAGCACATCCAGATTCACGTGCACGTAGCTGCGAGTTTTAGTGCTGTCCTTCGCTTGCCATTCAGCCCGGTGGTCACCACTTACGCCCAGACGCGCCAGCAAACTATCACCATCTTTGAGTGAAACTCTGCTGCCAAAGGTGTCGTCAAAACTATCAAAACTCACTCGTGACCATACCAGTTGTGCCTGTGGGGTGATGGCATAACCGTTTCCCGCATCAAGACGCCAGCCGCTCTCCACTGAACCAGCATAGCCTTTACCTTTGTTATCCGATTTCAAAGACGTGCCGACGATACTGGAATTAAGATCACTATTGAAGAACATCATCTGCACTTGGCTATCCACATACAGGCCGTTATTTCCATACCATGTGAGCGTCAATCCCGGGCCGTAACCAGTGGTGTCGATGTCACCACTTCCTGAATATGCGCTGATATCGGCATTGACCTGTCCGTAACTAAAATTAACACCTCCTGTCAGCAAGCCATTGTGGTTATCAACGATTGCACCATCGACACCCGTCTGCATTTTCCAGAGGTTTATTTTACGATCGGCATCGGTGGTGGAGGCAACAGGCTGATTTTTGCTGTAATTGCCTTCCATCCGCCCCCAGGCACCGATTTTCTTATCATCCGCAATATCGCCAACGCGTTCCTGCAAAGTGGGAACTCGATTAAGTTCAGCGAGAACCTGCGGGTACTGCTCATAAAGTGCAGCCCCTGGGTGGTAACGTTGCGGCGCAATTTCATCTGGCCCTTCAGGAATGACAGGGAAAACAGGCACGCCAGGGGTTACCACACCAGGTTCTGGTGTTTCGACTACAGGTACGCCAGGGGTTGGGGTGCCAGGCTCAGGCGTACCTGGCGTTGGCACTTCCGGCAATGGCGCGACAGGTTGTTGCGGGTCGCTAAGATCGGAGGTCAAATACCACCAGCGCCCGGTGCCATATTGAAGGGTTCGAAATGCATAGGCATACGCTCCGTGCACCACAGCCTGTTCCCCTTCGGGCGTAGTAAAATCACCCTTAAGCTTAAAGGCATTGCCGTCGGAAAGCTGTGCGGCATAAATCAGAGGAATGCCGTTTTCGGTAAAGCCACCTTCACCCCCCAGGTTAACGATCTCGACGTGGGTGTCGCCTGTTGCACTCCCGGTAATGATCAGCCGGTCGGCAGGGGAATTATCACCGCCAAGGACACTTTCCATCACCAGCGTGCCACCCGCACCGTGGTAATCCCCATCGATAGTTAATGTGCCGATGGAATTTCCTGGGGAAATTGTTCCGCCGTTAGTGGTATTGCCGACGCGCCCATTTCCTTCAAGCACACCACCGGAAAGGAGAGAAACCGTGGCCTGGGACATATCGCCGTTGACGCTTAACGTCCCGTTTTCACGCGCCTGCAAGGTGCCGGTGAAATCACCATGGTCACTGTTTAAATGTGTTGTACCCGCCAGCGAGTCGATGACGAAATTACCCACCAGCCCAGTTCCAGAACCCACGGCGTTATCTATACCGTCGTTAAGCTTGCTGTCCAGGACATAATCTTGCGAAGTGTGATTAAGCACCAGCGAAGCGGTGCCTGTTCCAGCTGAAATCCTATTGGCTTCTATGATTCCTGGTGCGACTGGAGCTACGCCCTCTAGCGCACCAATTACCACTGTCCCTGAACTACCAGAGTCTCTTGCGAGGGTTACGCGATTAGCTGAGAGCCTACCTTCATCACTGACTTGCACGGCTCCTTGTCCGGCCAGACCAATTAACAGCTCGCTGTTTGAGTCCCATATTGATCCTGGCCCTGTCACGTGAGCAAAACCATCTGACCCGCTATTGACCCCTAATTGCCCAGTAGAGATATTAGATACGTGTCCGCCATCGCGAACCGTCATATTACCGCTACCGTTATTCCCCAGGACAAGGAAGCTGTTGTTAACCAATTTTGAACCAGGCCCTGAAATAAGCACGGTACCCGACGCCCCTGATTGGGTACCCGCCGTCATAGTAAAGGCATGTACGGAGCCGCTCACGCCATTTTCAGACAAAATGTTCAATGTGCCGTTGTTGATTAAATTGCCAATAAAACCATCCACTTTCCATTCGTTTTGGCTTGATGGGTCATCAGGGTTTTGTGCGCCATTGGTAAAAGGAATCGTGACAGTTTGGCCCTGGCTAATGGTTGCAGCCAGGGTAGAAAAGGAAAGCGGAATAATAATTAGCGGTGTAATAAATTTAATGATGCTGGCTATTAAATCATTGAGCTGAAGCTTATGGGATTGACTAAACATAATATTTACCTTAGGTAGATTAACTTCACTCCCACTGTGAAACATAAAAAATATCCAGACTGATGAAAGCCAACATTTTTATTATTTTTTAAATATAATCAGAGAAATCAGGAGAATATTACTTAATAAACTCATGGCGAATTTCATTGATGAGTAATTTAGCGATGGGCGTTAATGTTTGTTGCTGACGGTAAATCAAACTGTAATTACCGTTTGGCAAAGTCTCTTTTACGTTAACCTGGCATAATTTATCTTTTAACCATGGGAGTTCGAGCATTAACTGCGGCCCAACTGAGAGATAACCCTCAGTCAAAATGAGTTGTTCCGCAATAGTAGTGGAATCACCATATAACACGGAACATCCCGGCCCTTTGCCGCCCGGAAACACAACCTGCTCTATGGCATTAAAAAAACCGGCGCTCGCCGTAGGGAGGTACCATTTTGCATCCCGTAATTCCAGCAGCGACTGACAATGCGCCAGCGGGTGATCCTTATGGGCAAACACGCAGAATTTCGCCACCGACAAATGTTCTTCGCTGAATTCATGCAAAGCTATATCCGGCGTGACGATACCGATAAAAAAATCCATTCGCCCAAGGCGCAACGAGCCCAGCAATTCTGAGAGCTGACCTTCGATGACCGTCAGGTAGGCTTTAGGATGGCGTTCCTGAAATTTTTTTAACAAGCCAGGCATAATGCCAAAGGCTGGTAAATGGGAACAACCAAACATAACTGTGCCGTTAGCAGCACTTTCCAACTGGCGGATTTCATCAACTGCACGCTCAAGCTCATTTAGCACCATGTTCATTCTCGGTTCAAATAGCCTTCCCATATCAGTCAGCAGTGCGCCGCGAGCGGTTCTGTCGAGTAAGGTCACACCTAACGTTTTTTCCAGCTCCTGGATGCTGCGCGTCATTGCCGATTGTGTTTGATGTACGGCCTGAGAAGCCGCACGAATGCTGCCATATTGGATGATTGCACGGAGGTTTTTGAGTTGATTGATTTTAGGTAAATTGCTCATAGCAACCTCTCGTTTTATGAAATTATAGCATCGGTACAAAAACAGGCTGGCAAGCAAAAGTGCGTTTATTATTTAAGCTCCTCATTGGCCGATGCATATTATTTCTCACCCGACAAAAAGTAAACAAACTAGCCGATGAGTTATTTGCATCACCGAGACTAAAAAGTCATTACGAAAAAACAAAATACCACATTGATGTAATGGTCATAAATAGAAAGCTTGATTTGAAGAGTTAATACATTGAGGATTTATTTTATGCCACACCAGGGAATTCATTACGCCACCCACTGCTCTTTCATCACCTTAGCACTGAAGCATTTACATAAAAAAAATACCAGAAGATTTAATGCAGTATCGAAATGTAATTATTGTCGACACTAGCATGCTTAGCAGTTTCTTTGAATTTCATCGTTTCATTCAGACACAGTTAAAGCAGAATAATTTTTCAGATTATATTTTTCTTATGAACAACACTTTATGCTGGGGTCACATTCATTTCCCGGAAGAGATTAACCTTAATTGTCCACTGGTGAATTACGAGAAGGCAATCAAACAACGCCTGCGTGAGCAACCCAATGCTGGCCTGGTTTACGACAATTTGGAGCAGGAGAAGAAAAAAAGACAACTTTCCAGAACGGAGAAACAGGTTGCCAACTATTTATCACAGGGCGCTTCACTGCATGAAATATCGCAACTTAGAGGCGTAACAGCAAAAACGATTTACCGGCATATGGGTTCTATTCGTCGCAAGTTGGGTAAACTCAACCAGCAGAGCCTGGTGAATTGCTATTAAGGTCAATCACTCATCATAAAGCCCCACGCTACTGACCGCCGTATGACTCTTGTTTGGACGAATACGGCGCACTGAATCCCGCACTGCCAACGTTCCGTTAAGCAGTAAATTCCCTATCGGCGCATCCGGGCGGATTAAACGCTGCTGAAGAATATGCACCGCTTCCTCACCTAACCGATCGCGCGGAACATGCACCGAGGTCAGCGGCACATCGTGAATGGCAGCCAGATTAAAACCGTCGATGCTCATGACCGAAATATCATGCGGCACGCGTAATCCGGCATTTTGCAGCGCACTGACCGCCCCTGCCGCCATAAAATCACCGCCGACTAAAAATGCTGTCGGTAGCTGATGCTGCGGTGTTTTTTCCAGAAATTCGCTAATCAGTTTTTCACTCTCTTTGGCGCTAAAACTCTGGGCGGTAATCAGATGGCGTGCGTCGTCAAAATGCAGATTGTTGGCATCCCATGCGTCGCGAATCCCCGCCAGACGCAACTCCATGGTGTAGCGGCGCAGGCACAGTAATGTGACCACCGATTTGTGCCCCTGCTCGAACAAGTAACTTGCCGCAAAATCGCCAATCAACTGGTGATCCGGCGCAACGCCGGGTAGACGCATTTTGCGATCGCGACAGTTGATCAACACGCAAGGCTTGCCGAGATCCACCGCCAGATCGTGAATATGCGGATCGTCAATGCCGAGCAAGATCGCCGCTTCTGTTTCCACCTCGTTCATTTTGCTCAGAAACAGGTTGGCATCGCTGTCGTTTTCTTCCAGCGCACAGTAACGCAGCCGCACTTCATGTGGGGAAAGCGCCTGACTTAACCCTTGCGTGACACGATAATAAAAGACGTCAGACCGCTCATCAAAGGCACGCTGTGGCGCGAAAACGACCAAACTGTTAAGTAGCATGCGCCCCGCCGCCATCCCCGCAAGCACGCCTTTTTGACCGGCACAGTTCAAAACACGTTGCCGAGCCTGTTCGCTGGTGTTGGACTTACCCGCCAGCACACGCGAAACGGTGCTAATTGAAAGTCCGGTTTCAGCGGCGATTTCGGTGATTTTTAGCTTTTTACTCATTTTGTGATCTGCGCCCATTTCGGCAATGAAAAAATTTTCATGATGAAGTGTATGGCTTTGCCACAGGTATTTTCGTTAGCAAACGCACGTATTTCACTTTCATATGAAAATATTTGCACAAAAGTCGCTATTGACCCTTTTCCAACTGTTTTACGCTCTCTCCATTGCCGCAGAAGTGCCTGCCTTTGCAGCGGCAAGAAGCCAATAAAATAATTATTAATCAAATAGATATAACTTTCACAATCACAAAATTGTGGCAAACATTCCGATAGACATTGCTTCTGCGTGGAGAATGAAATGAGTCATGGCATAAATCCCGGCGTTACCGCCGTTAAGGCAAAACGCACCGTTCGCAACCTGCGCTGGTGGGTGCTAGTCCTGTTTTTATTAGGCGTTACCGTTAACTACATTACCCGTAACTCACTGGGTATTCTGGCACCTGAGCTGAAAAGCAGCCTGGGCATTACCACTGAACAATATTCGTGGATTGTCGGTGCATTCCAGCTTGCCTATACCCTGTTCCAGCCAATCTGCGGCTGGTTGATTGATGTTATCGGCCTCAAACTCGGCTTCTTAGTTTGCGCAGGGATTTGGGCGGTCGTCTGCATCATGCACGCAGGGGCAGGAAGCTGGCTACAACTGGCCATTTTGCGTTTCTTTATGGGTGGCGCTGAAGCAGCCGCAACCCCCGCTAACGCCAAAACGATTGGCGAATGGTTCCCGAAAAAAGAACGCCCAATTGCCGCAGGTTGGGCAGGCGTTGGCTTCTCAATTGGGGCTATGCTGGCACCGCCCATCATCTATTTTGCTCATGCCTCTTTCGGCTGGCAGGGCGCGTTTATGTTTACCGGCGTGCTGGCAATGTTATGGGTCATTTTGTGGTGGCTGTTCTATCACAACCCGGAGCAGCACCCGAATCTGAGCAAAGAAGAACTGGAATTCATCAAGCAGGATAACGAACCTGCTGCGGTGAAAATGCCGTTCCTGACCGCACTGAAAACCGTCGGCAAAAACAAACGTTTTTACGGTATCGCCATCCCGGCATTTATGGCTGAACCTGCCTGGGCGGTGCTGAGTTTCTGGGTGCCGTTATACCTGGCAAGCGAACGCGGTATGGACCTGAAACAAATCGCCATGTTCGCCTGGCTGCCGTTCCTCGCCGCAGACCTCGGCAGTGTCGCCAGTGGTTATTTGACCAAAATCTACACCCGCTGGTTTGGCTGTTCACGCACCAACTCTATCGTCGCAAGTTCAGTGACCGGTGCGTTCCTGATGATTTCGCTGGCGCTGGTTGCCCTCACCAAAGACCCGTACGTCACCATCGCGTTGATTTCCGTCGGCGGCTTCGGGCACCAGATTATCTCCTGCATGTTGAGTGCGCTGGTTGTGGACTCCTTTGATAAAGGCCAGATGGCGACGGTAAACGGCATGCGTGGTTCTGCCGCCTGGATTGCCAGCTTCCTGTTCTCGCTGCTGATTGGCGTTACCGCCGACAAGATTGGCTACAACCCTTTATTTATCGCCATGGGCTTCTTTGACCTGATTGGCGCTGTATTCCTGGTTTCTTTTATTGCTGAACGCCGCACCAAGCGTGCATGAAATGGATTGTGAACGATGAAAACTTTGAAGAACTGGACACTGCTGAAGTCTGACGCCAATCACGTTGAGTTAAGCGTGGACGGCAAACATCGCCTGAACCTGTTTGTGCTGGAGCAAGGCATGTTCCGCGTGCTGATTAAACGCGAAAACAAGCTGGCATTGAACCGCACCTGGAGCATTGCGCCAGAGAATGATGTGCCGTGGGAAGGCCGTGACCGTGAAAGCCTGCAAGGGTTTACGTTACCTGGTTTCACGGTGGAAGAGCGCGATGAAACATTGTGTATCAGCACCGATAAATTGCGGGTGACCGTCCACCAGCCTTTGTGGCTGGAGTGGGAATACAAAAATGACAATGGCGAGTGGCAATTGCTCGCCTGCGACCGCCCGACCAGCGCATATCTGCTGAACGCCTACGGCGACGGTGTGGCGCACTATCAGCGTCGCTTTAAAGAAGAACGTTATTATGGTCTGGGCGAGAAAGCCGGTCCGTTGCAGCGCACCGGGAAACGCTACGAAATGCGTAACCTGGATGCGATGGGCTATAACGCAGAGTCCACTGACCCGCTGTACAAACATATTCCGTTTACCATCACACGCCGCCCGGATGTCAGCTTCGGGATGTTTTACGACAACCTGAGCAGCTGCTGGCTGGATTTGGGTAACGAAATTGACAACTACCACCTGCCGTACCGCCGCTGGCAGGCAGAATCGGGCGATGTCGATTATTACCTGTTCCTCGGCCCGCAGGTTTTAGATGTCACCAAAGCGTTTGTGCGCCTGACCGGTAAAACGCTGTTTGGCCCGAAATGGAGCCTCGGCTACAGCGGCTCAACCATGCATTACACCGATGCACCAGACGCGCAAAACCAGCTGATGAGCTTTATCAAACTGTGTGAAGAGCATGCCATTCCTTGCGATTCGTTCCAGCTGTCGTCGGGCTACACCTCAATCAATAACAAGCGCTATGTCTTTAACTGGAACTACGACAAGGTGCCGCAGCCGAAAGTGATGTCCCAGGCATTCCACACCGCAGGGATCAAACTGGCAGCTAACATCAAGCCATGTCTGTTGCAGGATCATCCGCGTTACCAGGAAGTGGTTGAGCAAGGACTGTTTATTAAGGATTCGGAGCAAGATAGCCCGGAGCGTTCGATCTTCTGGGATGACGAAGGTTCGCATCTCGACTTCACCAATCCGGCAACGGTGAAATGGTGGCAAAACGGCGTCACCACGCAACTGCTGGAAATGGGTATCGACTCCACCTGGAATGATAATAACGAATACGAAGTGTGGGACGGCGAAGCCCGCTGTTACGGCTTTGGCGAAGAAATTGCCATCAAAAATATCCGCCCGGTGATGCCGCTGCTGATGATGCGTGCCTCGCTCGAAGCGCAGCAGGCTTTTGCGCCGGAAAAACGTCCATATCTGATTTCCCGTTCCGGTTGCGCCGGGATGCAGCGTTACGTGCAAACCTGGAGCGGTGATAACCGCACCAACTGGAATACACTGCGTTACAACACCCGCATGGGTGTGGGCATGAGCCTTTCTGGTTTGTATAACGTTGGGCACGATGTCGGCGGTTTTTCTGGCGACAAACCTGATGCGGAGCTGTTTGTACGCTGGGTACAAAATGGCGTGATGCACCCGCGTTTCACTATTCACTCGTGGAATGACGACCAAACCGTCAACGAACCATGGATGTATTCGTCAGTGACGCCAGCCATTCGCAGCGCTATCGAAACGCGTTATCGTCTGCTGCCGTACTTCTACACCCTGCTGTGGCAGGCGCATGCCGACGACGAACCGATGCTGCGTTCAACGTTCCTTGACCACGAGCACGACGCCAAAACCTTCGAAGAGTGTGACGATTTCATGCTTGGCCGTGATTTGTTAGTGGCAAGCGTGGTGGAAGAAGGCCAGCGAGAGCGTGAAGTCTGGCTGCCGGAAAACGGCGCGGGTTGGTACGACTACTATACCGGCCAGTGGTATAGCGGCGGCCAAAGTATTGTGGTTGATGCACCGCTGGAACGCTTGCCGTTGCTGGTGCGAGCGGGTGCAGCCCTGCCTCATTCGGCACGTATTACTCACGTGGATGCCAAAGCTGACACGGTGCGCGAGCTGAAAGTGTACCCTCTGCAAGGCACAGGCGTTTCTCACGGTAGTCTGTTTGAAGATGACGGCGAAACGTGGGGGTATCAGCAAGGCAACGCGCTGTGGCTGAACTGGGAAATTCACTGCACCGCAGATGAAATTCATGTGAACTTCACTCGTAGAGGTGATTATCAGCCGGCCTGGAAAGAGATGACGTTAACGCTACCGGCGGGTGAAAAACGCCGTTTGGTTGTAGACGGGAAAGTGCAGGATTTCTGGAAGATTTAAGTTGTAACCCTCACCCCGACCCTCTCCCTCAGGGAGAGGGTGAAAACCGTCAGTTCCCTCTCCTGGGGGAGAGGGCTAGGGTGAGGGTGTTCTAAGCTAAAACTTAGTTATCAATACCTTTACTGCGCAGGTAATCTTCATAGCCGCCGGTAAAGTCAACCACGCGCTCTGGCGTAATTTCAATCACGCGGGTGGCCAGCGAGCTCACAAACTCACGGTCGTGAGAGACAAAGATCAGCGTGCCCGGGTACATTTCCAGCGCCATGTTCAGCGATTCAATGGATTCCATATCCAGGTGGTTGGTTGGTTCGTCCATGACCAGAACGTTCGGACGTTCCATCATCAATTTACCAAACAACATACGGCCTTTCTCACCACCGGACAGCACCTTCGCAGGCTTTTTGATATCGTCCTGGCTGAACAACAGACGGCCCAGAATGCTGCGCACCGCTTGCTCGTCATCACCTTCTTGCATCCACTGGCTCATCCAGTCGAACACGGTCAGGTCATTTTCAAACTCGTATTCGTGATCCTGTGCGTAATAGCCGATTTGCACATTCTCAGACCACTTAACTGTACCTGCGTCTGGAGCCAGTTCAGCGACCAGCGTTTTAAGCAGAGTGGTTTTACCCACGCCGTTGGTACCCAGAATGGCGAGTTTTTCACCCACTTCCAACAGCATGTTAACGCCTTTGAACAGCGGGCCGTTGTCAAAACCTTTCGCCAGTGATTCCACTTCAAGCGCATTACGGAACAGTTTCTTGTCCTGCTCGAAGCGAATGAACGGGTTCTGACGGCTGGAGGCTTTAACTTCGTCGAGTTTGATTTTATCAATCTGACGCGCACGAGAAGTCGCCTGGCGAGATTTCGAGGCGTTGGCACTAAAGCGGCTAACGAAGGATTGCAGGTCAGCAATCTGCGCTTTTTTCTTCGCATTATCAGACAACAGACGTTCACGAACTTGTGTTGCCGCCGTCATGTATTCATCGTAGTTGCCTGGATAAACGCGCAGTTCGCCGTAGTCCAGGTCCGCCATGTGCGTACAAACCATGTTCAGGAAGTGACGGTCGTGCGAAATGATGACCATGGTGCTGTTACGTTCGTTGAGAACCGTTTCCAGCCAACGAATGGTGTCGATGTCGAGGTTGTTCGTCGGTTCATCGAGCAGCAGGATATCCGGGTTTGAGAACAGCGCCTGCGCCAGAAGCACACGCAGTTTCCAGCCTGGAGCGACTTCGCTCATCGGGCCGTAATGCTGTTCAACAGGGATCCCTACGCCAAGCAGTAATTCACCAGCACGCGCTTCGGCGGTGTAACCGTCCATTTCGCCATAGAGAACTTCCAGATCGGCCACTTTATAGCCGTCTTCTTCGCTCATCTCTGGCAGCGCATAAATGCGGTCGCGCTCTTCTTTTACAGCCCACAGTTCGGCATGGCCCATGATGACCGTATCGAGAACGGTGAACTTTTCAAAGGCGAACTGATCCTGACGCAATTTACCGATGCGCTCGTTAGGATCGAGTGAAACGTTACCCAGTGTTGGCTCTAAATCGCCACCGAGGATCTTCATAAAGGTAGACTTGCCGCTACCGTTGGCGCCGATCAAGCCGTAACGGTTGCCGCCGCCAAATTTGACAGAAATATTTTCAAACAACGGCTTACTGCCGAACTGCATTGTGACGTTACTGGAAACTAGCACAGAGATGTCCTGATAAAATTGTAATATGTGAGATCGGGCACATTATGCCATAACTCAACGTGTAGATCGCTCTGCTTGTGCGCTGGTGATAAAATAATCAAAGTGCAAAAAAGTGTGATTTAATCCACATCTGATTTCCCAGGTCGATGGAATGCACATATAATGCGCGCTCAAATCGCTCCGTTTCTTCACTAACTAGCCTGCATGGCCAGAAATACTTCACATAACATGAATATGAAACTACGCACAATTTTACTGGCATTTGTGGCTGTCGTGTCTTTCAGTAAGACAGCTTCTGCCGTGACCTATCCTCTGCCAACCGATGGCAGCCGTCTGATTGGTCAAAACCAGGTTGTTACTATTCCTGAAGGCAGCACTGCGCCGCTGGAAGAATATGCCGCGCGTTACCAGATGGGTCTTTCCAACATGCTGGAAGCGAACCCAGGCGTTGACCCGTATCTGCCAAAGCCTGGCACCATCCTGAACATTCCTCAGCAGTTAATTCTGCCGGATACCGTTCATGAAGGTATCGTGATTAACAGTGCTGAAATGCGCCTTTACTACTACCCGGCTGGCACCAACACCGTTATCGTGTTGCCAATCGGTATCGGCCAGTTGGGTAAAGATACTCCGCTGAACTGGACTACTAAGGTAGAACGTAAGAAAGCAGGCCCGACCTGGACACCAACGGCGAAAATGCACGCAGAATATATTGCTGCCGGTACGCCGCTGCCAGCCGTTGTTCCAGCCGGTCCGGACAACCCAATGGGTCTGTACGCGCTGTACATTGGCCGTCTGTATGCGATTCACGGCACCAACGCCAACTTTGGTATCGGCCTGCGTGTGAGCCACGGTTGTGTGCGTCTGCGTAACGAAGACATCAAATTCCTGTTCGAGAAAGTGCCAGTCGGTACGCGCGTTCAGTTCATCAACGAACCGGTGAAAGCCACCGTTGAGCCAGATGGTACGCGCTATGTAGAAGTGCATAACCCACTGTCCACGACTGAAGAGCAGTTCAACTCAACTGAGATCGTGCCAATCGCGCTGAAAAGCAACGTGACTGCCATTACCGCTCAGCCAGACGTTGACAGCACCGTGCTGGATCAGGCGATTCTGAACCGTTCCGGTATGCCGGTACGTTTGAACTAATCGAACCTTTCGAGCATAACTAAGCGACCTACGGGTCGCTTTTTTTATGCCTGCAAAATGGGATTTGGCAGATTGCCCAAAACATTCTGGAACGTTCCAATTTGGAATATTTGGTATGCTCATAATTCATGATGTGATCGGTAGCACATTTTCAGCTTTAATTGTATGATGAATGCGTTTCTTAAAGGGTCATCACCATGCGTAATTCGCTCACCGTAATTTGGCAGTACCTGCGTTCATTTGTATTAATTTACATATGCTTATATGTGGGCATTGCTATTGCCTCGCTGTTGCCGATCACCATTCCTGGCAGCATTATCGGCATGTTAATTCTGTTTGTTTTGCTCTCTCTGCAAATCCTGCCAGCGAAATGGGTTAAACCAAGTTGCCACCTGCTGATTCGTTATATGGCGCTTCTTTTTGTGCCGATTGGTGTGGGCGTCATGCAGTATGTGGATGTGATAAAACAGCAATTTGGTCCCGTGGTTGTCTCCTGCTTTATCAGTACCTTAGTGGTATTAGTTATCGTGAGCTGGAGTTCTCATTTGGTACACGGAGAACGTAAAGTCGTGGGTGAAAGCGAGGGTGAAACAAAATGATGCATCATATCTGGTGGTCTTTGCCTTTAACGCTGGTGACCTTCTTTCTCGCCCGCCAAATCGGAATGCGTTATAAGTCACCGCTGCTGAACCCGTTACTGGTTTCGATGATTGTTATCATCCCTATTCTGGTGTTTACCGGCACGCCCTATGATCACTATTTCGCTGGCAGTAAAGTGCTGAACGATTTGCTACAACCGGCGGTAGTTGCCCTCGCGTTCCCACTGTATGAACAGCTTCACCAGATTCGTGCACGCTGGAAATCCATTATCACCATCTGTTTTATTGGCAGCATGGTAGCGATGATTACCGGTACATCCGTTGCATTATTAATGGGTGCTACACCACAAATCGCCGCGTCAATCTTGCCTAAGTCTGTCACAACACCGATTGCCATGGCGGTGGGCGGCAGTATCGGCGGCATCCCGGCAATTAGCGCCGTCTGCGTGATTTTCGTGGGGATTCTTGGCGCGGTATTTGGCCATAGCATTCTGAATCTGATGGGTATTAAAACCAAAGCGTCGCGCGGCCTGTCGATGGGTGCTGCCTCTCACGCCCTTGGGACTGCGCGTTGTGCTGAACTGGATTTCCAGGAAGGCGCATTCAGCTCACTGGCGCTGGTGATTTGCGGCATTATTACGTCGCTGGTTGCCCCATTCTTATTCCCGGTGATTTTGGCTGTATTTGGTTAAAACTTGCGAGAGATCGCGCAATTTCATTCTTTATTTCATAAGTTGCATTTGTAATTAGAGAAAGATCACATATAAAGCCCATACAGAACCGTAAACTACGATTCAATTACTTGTTATGAGGCTACGATCCATGCGCTCACGTTTTCAGGCTGCTCTCGCACAACTCCCGGCTTCACTGCAAGCCGCTTTGCAACCCTTGATTGCTGATGCCCACTTCCCGGCGATGTTTAGCGCCACTGAAGTGGAATCATTGAAAGCCCAGACCGGGCTTGATGATGACGCGCTGGCATTTGCTTTGCTGCCGCTTGCAGCAGCCTGTGCACGCGCGGATTTGTCGCAGTTCTATGTAGGTGCGGTAGCACGTGGCGTCAGCGGAAATCTCTATTTCGGCGGCAATATGGAGTTTCTTGGCTCCACCATGCAGCAAACCGTTCATGCTGAACAAAGTGCGATTACCCATGCGTGGATGCGTGGCGAAAAAGCCCTCGCCGCGATTACCGTCAACTACACGCCGTGTGGCCATTGCCGCCAGTTTATGAATGAACTGAACAGCGGTGTGGCATTGCGCATTAATTTGCCGGGCCGCAAGCCTGCAACTCTTGGCGACTATCTGCCAGATGCATTTGGTCCGCGTGATTTAGAAATCAAAACGTTGTTGCTGGATGAAATGGATCATGGCTTTACGCTGCAAGGCGATGAACTCAGCCATGCCGCCATCACGGCCGCAAACCGCAGCCATGCGCCCTACAGTAATGCGCCTTCGGGTGTCGCGCTGGAAATGCGCGATGGGACAATTTTCACCGGTAGTTATGCGGAAAACGCCGCATTCAACCCTTCCCTACCCCCGCTGCAAGCGGCGCTGAATCTGTTGAGCCTTTCCGGCTACGATTACAATGATATCCAGCGTGCGATTCTGGCTGAAAAAGCCGAAGCGCCATTGACACAATGGGACGCAACAGCCGCCACGTTAAAAGCGTTAGGTTGTATGAATATCGACCGCGCACTGTTGAATTGATGAGAACGATGCGGGCGCGAGAGCGCTCGCATTGGTGATTTTTAGTCCAACCAATTCCTCTAATCTTGCTCTTAACCACCAGGTAAAGTAGCCTTGGATAAAATTCCATCCCTTTATTGAGCCGCAAGTCCATGTTGAAGCGCTTGTTTTATAGCCTGTTGGTGATAATCGGCTTGGCTGTGGTGGCTGCGCTTTGTCTTGACCGCTGGATAAGCTGGAAAACTGCACCTTACGTTTACGACGAACTGCAAGATTTGCCCTATCGCCAGGTTGGCGTGGTATTGGGCACCGCCAAGTATTACCGCACCGGCGTAATTAATCAGTACTACCAGTTCCGCATTCAGGGCGCGTTAAATGCCTATAACAGCGGCAAGGTAAACTACCTGCTGTTGAGCGGCGATAATGCGCTGCAAAGCTATAACGAACCCATGACCATGCGTAAAGACCTGATTTCCGGTGGGGTTGATCCTGCCGATATCGTGCTCGATTACGCCGGTTTCCGTACTCTGGACTCTATCGTTCGTACGCGAAAAGTCTTCGATACCAATGATTTCATTATTATCACTCAGCGTTTTCACTGCGAACGCGCCCTCTTTATTGCTCTGCATATGGGCATTCAGGCGCAGTGTTATGCAGTCCCTTCGCCAAAAAATATGATGACAGTGCGTATCAGGGAGTTTGGTGCGCGTCTGGGTGCGCTGGCAGATTTGTATATCTTCAAACGTGAGCCGCGTTTCCTCGGGCCGCTAGTCCCTATTCCTGCCATGCATGAAGTGCCTGAAGATGCGCAAGCTTATCCGGCAGTTACACCAGAGCAGTTGCTGGAATTGCAGAAGAAAGAGAAGAAATAGAGTGCATAAAAAAACCCGCACATATCGTCCTGTGCGGGTCTTGGTAAACCGTAGAGATTACTTCTTACGAGCGTATTTCAGTGAATCCAGCGCGACCGCGAAGATAATAATCGCGCCCTTGATAATGTACTGCCAGTAAGGGTTCACGCCGATATACGTCAGGCCGTAGTTGATCACCGTAAAGATGATAACACCGGTTACGACACCTACCACTGTTCCCACACCGCCGCTGAATGACACACCGCCAACCACGCACGCTGCAATCGCATCCAGTTCGTACATAAAGCCCAGGTTGTTGGTCGCAGAACCGATACGGCCCGCTTCTAACATCCCGCCGAACGCGTAGAACACACCAGACAGCGCGTAAATCATGATCAGGTTCAGGGCAACGTTTACACCAGAAACTTTAGCCGCTTCAGGATTACCACCGATGGCGAAGATGTTCTTACCAAAGCGCGTTTTGTTCCACAGCACCCAGACAAAGCCAATCGCAATCAACGCATAGAATGTGATGTACGAGAGCTTAAAGTTACCCATCTTGATAAAGCCCTGGGTAAAGGTCGAGAATCCGCTGTCGAACCCGGCAATTGGCGACGCACCAACAAAGTCGTAATACAGGGAGTTGATACCATAAACGATAATCATGGTGCCCAATGTGGTGATAAACGGCGTCACATTCAGGTAAGCGATGATAATACCGTTAACCAGACCAATGATGGCGCCAATCGCACAGACGATCAGGATAACCACCGGAATAGGCATGGTGCTCATTTCAGGGAAAACTTTGTTCACGTTTTCCATAGACTGCAAAAGCGTTGCTGCAACGACCGCCGCCAGGCCAACCTGACGACCCGCCGAAAGGTCTGTACCCTGGGTCACAATCAGCCCCGCCACACCCAGTGCGATAATAATACGCACTGATGATTGGGTCAGAATGTTACTTAAGTTCATCAAGCTTAAAAACGTGGGATCCTGGAAAATAATAATCGCCAGTAAGACCAGCAAAACGACATAAATGCCGCCTTCTTTCAGATAAGTTAGAAAACTTTTCTTATTTAACGCACTCATTTTTAATAGCCCCTAAATTATCAAAGGTGCACAGACGCAAGACGTAATATTTCGTTCTGCGTGGTTGTTTTAGTGTCTACAATTCCGGCAACAAGACCATTGCTCATGACCAGAATACGATCTGTAATCCCTAACAACTCCGGCATTTCGGACGAAATAATGATGATTCCTTTCCCTTTTTTGGCAAGCTCAGCAATAAGCTGATAAATTTCAAACTTAGCGCCGACATCAATCCCACGGGTAGGCTCATCCAGCATTAAAATTTCTGGCTGTGTTAATAACCAACGACCGATAATAACTTTCTGTTGATTACCACCGGACAGCGAACCAATAGAAGTACGATGGCCCGGTGTTTTGACACGCATTGAGTCGATAACCCATTGGGTATCGCTTTTCATGCGGGAGTTATCTAATAAACCAACTTTGTTTTTATAATTACGAATATTAGAAATCAGCGAGTTAAAGCCGATATCCAGGTACGCATAAATACCGGTTGAACGACGCTCTTCTGTGACCAACGCAAAACCGTGGTTAATCGCTTCATTCGCCGAATGGTTATTAATTTTTTTGCCGTGCAGCATAATGGTGCCGTCAGACTTCTCGCGGATACCAAATAGCGTTTCAACAATATCAGTACGTTTTGCACCGACCAGACCGGCAATGCCGAGAATTTCCCCTTTATGCAAATCAAAGGAGACATCACGAATCGAAGGCTGGCGCAAAGAAGTGAGGTTGCGCACTTCCAAAATCACTTCACCCGGTACGTTTTCTTTTGTCGGGAAACGTTGGTTCAGTGAGCGGCCGACCATCATGGAGATAATTTTATCCATGTCCAACCCTTCTAAAGGCTGGGTGGCAATCCACTGTCCGTCACGCAAGATGGTGATCTCATCACACAACTGGAAGATCTCTTCCATTTTGTGAGAGATATAAACAATGCCGCAGCCGCGCTCTTTTAACTTACGAATGATTTTGAAAAGGTGATTAACTTCCTTTTCTGTCAGTGAGGATGTTGGCTCATCCATAATGACGATTTTGGCATTGTAAGAAAACGCTTTAGCGATTTCGATCATCTGCATTTGCGATACTGACAAAGTGCCCACGCGAGCTTTAGGGTCAATATCAATATCCAGTTCATCGAAGATGTGTTTGGTATCGCGGTACATTTTGTCTTGATCGACAAATACACCTTTGGTTGGGTAACGCCCCAGCCACATGTTATCCATTACGGTGCGTTGTAAAACCAGGTTCAATTCCTGATGCACCATGGAGATACCATTTTCCAGCGCCTCTTTAGTGCTGGAAAAGTTAACTTCTTGTCCCTGAAAAAGAATGCTGCCGGAATCTTTGCTGTAGATCCCAAAAAGACATTTTAATAATGTTGATTTGCCTGCACCGTTCTCACCCATTAATGCGTGAATGGAATGAGGACGAACTTTTAAATTAACATTATCCAGTGCCTTAACGCCGGGGAATGATTTATTAATGTTGGTCATTTCCAACAAATATTCCGACGACTGATTTGTATTTGTGTCAACCATAGTTATACCTGTGTGGCTGATTATCAGGCCTGATACCGGGCGAAAATTCGCCCGGATTCGACACACTTAAAGCCATATCCTGAACGGGATACTTATTTACCGACGAATTGAGCCAGGTTGTCTTTATCAACACCAACGTAAGGAATACGGACAATTTTGTCTTCGATTTTCCAGTTAGTGCCTTCTGCTGCTGGTTTGCCAGCGGCCAGGTTTTTCACCAGATCGAAGGTTGCTTTAGCCTGGTTGTTGGCATCGTTCAGAACAGTACCGGCCATTGCGCCAGATTTAACCATTGCCAACGCTTCTGGCAGGGCATCCACACCGAAGACTGGAATAGAAGATTTGTTGTGTGCTTTCAACGCTTCTACGGCACCCATTGCCATCGCATCGTTGTTGGCGATAACCACTTCGATTTTGTTAGCATTCGGACCGGACAACCATGCGTCCATCTTATCTTTCGCCTGAGCGGTGTCCCACATTGCAGTATCTAACTGCAGCTGTTGGGTTTTCAGACCTTTGTTGTTCAGCTCTTTGATAACGTAAGTGGTACGAGCTTCAGCATCCGGGTGGCCTGGCTCGCCTTTGAGCAGAACGAACTGAACCTGACCATCTTTGTTCAGATCCCACGCTGGGTTTGCTGCCCAATGTTTAGCAATCAGGTCGCCCTGAATCACACCGGATTCTTTAGAGTCGGTACCTACGTAGTAAGCTTTGTCGTAACTATCCAGCGCTTTACGAGAAGGCTCTTTGTTGTAGAACACGATTGGTACGTTCTGACCACGGGCTTTTTCGATAACAGTGCCAGCAGCAGCAGGGTCAACCAGGTTGATTGCCAGACCTTTCACGCCTTTTGCCAACAGCACGTCAATCTGATCGTTCTGCTTGGATTGGTCGTTCTGGGAGTCGTTCATCAGCAGCTCTACATCTGGAGATGCTTTTGCGTCTTTTTCGATTGCCTTGCGCACGACCGACATAAAGTTATCGTCGTATTTATAAATGGTCACACCAATACGGGTATCAGCTGCATGAGCGGCTGCGCCAAACAACATGCAAGACATAATGGCGGACAGGGTCAAAACCTTCTTATTCATGGTATCTCCGGTTTTTTTGCAGGGTAGTTCAGTGGTATTCAGGCAGGCAGCATTGTTAAGAAAACGTTACTGAATGCCGAAAATTTTTCTCTGTTAAAAAAACTCTTCCGTGTTTCGTAACGATCCATAACTGCTTTTTTGATAGTTTTGGCTTAATACCTATACGTAAACTGATTAATCACCGTTACATATAGTTTCAGCTTATAAAACGCTGACATCATAGTCATCGCAATGTTAATTAACTGTGAATTTACTCACAAATTGAAACCGGTTACATAAAAGACTTTATTCAGAGAGTGATCGGTGCCGCAATTTGCCGAGGAGCCACTGAATGGCGGCGGACTAATGTCGGCATAAAACAGTGTGTTGCACCATTATCGAGCGTCCCCGCGGCACCCTGTAACGCCAGTTCAGTCGCCAGACGAGCCATTGAAACAATGGGGTAACGCACTGTTGTAAGCTGCGGATCGGTGTAACGCGCGATAGGAATATCATCAAAGCCAATGATGGATACATGATGCGGCACGACAATCCCGTTATCTTTCAAGGCAGTTAACGCACCTGCGGCCATGCTGTCGTTGTAGGCAAACACCGCACTGAGTTGCAAATTGCGCCCAAGCAGCTCCACCATCGCCGCTTCGCCACCTTGCATATCCGGCGAACCGACGCCAACCCAGCTTTCCGGCGGGGTTATCCCCTGCTCGGTCATGCCCCGCATCCACCCTTCCCGGCGCTGGGCGTTATCTTCAATCGCGTGGCTTGAGGCCAGATAACCAATGCGCTGATGGCCCTGATTAAACAGCATTCGTGTTGCCATTAAGGCACCGCTGACGTTATCCAGCCCCACGCAGCGATGCTCATAACCTGGCACAATGCGATTGACCAAAACCATGCCCGGAATTTGATCAAGGAATTCACCCAGCTCTTGATCGCTGAGTGCTTTAGCATGAACAATCAATGCGTTACAGCGCTGACGAATCAACACTTCAATGGCATGACGTTCTTTTTCTTCCTGGTGGTAGCTATTGCCAATCAGAACGTATTTGTTGTGCTGCTGCGCCACAACATCCACTGCTTTGACCAACGCACCAAAGAACGGATCGGAAACATCCATGACCACCACGCCGATGGTGTCGCTCACCTGCGTGGCTAACGCCTGGGCGTTGGCATTCGGGCGATATCCCAGTTGCGCCACCGCATGCATCACAGTCTCACGCGTGTCGGCGCTGACTAATGCGCTGTTATTGAGTACGCGGGATACTGTCGCCACGGAGACGCCGGCGATTCGGGCAACGTCACGAATGGTGATCATAGGTATCGACCTGACGCTGGAGGAATAAGTCTCATGGATGCACCCTGTATTTGGCAAGGTGGCTATTTTGGCAGTGAGTTGTGAACGACTACGTGAGGATGATCACATCAATGAAAACGGTTACATACATATCGTTAACGTTTGTGATGTATATCATTATCTTGCTGGATGTTTCAGTGATACCCCTGCGGCCCGTGCGGTGAGTTGCCGCCACAGCCATTCAACAGGCCCCTGGCGGAAGAAACGCAGCCAGAGCATAGAGAAGAGAATGTTAATAACCCACACGGCAGGCACTACGGCCAGCAGGGATAAACGATCAAACTTCATGAACCAGCCCATGCGGAAGAAGAGCGTGGTGCAAATCACCGTTTGCAGTAAATAGTTTGATAGCGCCATGCGCCCAACATGCGCCACGGCATTCACCAGCCACAAACGTGAAAGCTGTGGCCAGTAGCCAAATGCCAGCGCCGCATAACCTACGGTCTGGAACGGCGCGCTCAATTCTCGCGGGGCTTGCAACAAGAAAGCGCACCAGCGATACATCCAGCCCACATGCCACTGGGCGTAAATCGCCGGAATGTTAATTAACATACCCACCACAATCAGCCACAAACCCGTGCGGCGATAATGATGCAAACTAAACTCGCCACGTAGCCAGCCGCTGCGCATTAATGCCGCGCCCATCAGCATCATGCCCGCCAGTTGCCAGCCATACTGCGCTCCTAGCGCCACTAAATTCGAGGAGAGAAGATCAATACGATTACTGATTGCCTCGGTGCCACCGTTTAGCTTCCACCACTGCTCATACTGCAAGTTGGCCGCGTCTGGTATCCACGAGCGGTTTGGCGTGTCGCCTGAAATAAAGCCCAGTAACAGCAGTACCCCAACCCCGGTGAGATAAAGCATCACGCCGGTATTAAACAGGGAACGAATCCCCGGAGCGTCGCGGATCAGCCGCCAGCACACCAGCCCAACCAGACCGTAAGCCAGCAGAATATCGCCATCCCACAGCAAAATGCCGTGCATGAAGCCGAGCAGAACGAGTAGCGTCAGGCGTGACTGGATCCAGCGTTTGCCGCGATGTAACAACATCTGCAAACCTGCACCGAATAGCAGCGCAAACAACGTGAGGAATTTGACCTGAGCGAAAAGGTCGAGAATCGCCCATGTCCAGGCATCGCTGTCGGTGACAGAGCCGGACCAGGCTGGATTGAGATACGCCGCCTTCGGTAAACCGAAGGCCACGATATTAAGCAGCAGGATGCCGAGAATAGCGACGCCACGGACAAAATCCAGCGTGATATTTCTCTCCATACACCCAGCTCACTTAATGATTAGTTATGACGCACAGCGCGCAGAAATTCCTGGCGAGTGTTTTGGCTGGATTTAAACAATCCACCCAACGACGTGGTCGTGGTCGCACTTGTCGCATCCTGCACACCACGCGCTTTCACACAATAATGGACCGCATCAATAGATACCGCCACATTGTTGGTGCCAAGCAGGGTTTGCAGAGCAATCAGGATTTGCTGAGTTAAGCGTTCCTGAACCTGCGGGCGCTGGGCAAAGAACTGCACAATGCGGTTAATTTTCGACAGGCCAATCACCGTGTCTTTCGGGAGATACGAAACGGTCGCTTTCCCGTCGATAGTCACGAAGTGGTGTTCGCAGGTGCTGGTCAACGTAATGTTGCGCACCGTGACCATTTCATCAACCTTCATCTTATTTTCGATGACGGTGATTTTCGGGAAATTGGCGTAATCGAGACCGGAGAAAATCTCATCGACATACATTTTTGCGATGCGATGCGGGGTTTCCATCAAGCTATCGTCGCTCAAATCGAGATTGAGCAACTGCATGATTTCCGTCATATGTTCGGCAATCTCACGCTTGCGGGTTTCGTTATCCAGCTCACGCACAGGTGGGCGCAGCGGGGTTTCTAAACCGCGAGCAACCAATGCTTCGTGAACCAGTGCGGCTTCTGGACTGAGTGATGACATGTTGTTTTCTCCTGCAGGTGTGGCTGACCCCTGCCCTCATAGGGGCAAAGTGTGCGCTCATTGTGCGTGAGCGCGGTCGCATAATCCAGTAGTGCGAACGATAATTATTGAAATCGTCAATACCTTCGCCACACCAGGCCACCGCTAATCAATAACGCGAAACCGGCGACATATAATGCAGGCTCAAGCTGCCCGGTCAGTGACGTCGATAATGCCGAGAGCATCGGCCCAACTAACTGCCCCATCGCATAACCGGTGGTCAGTAATCCTGCCATATAGCGGGTATGTTTTGGTGCCAGCTCGCGCCCGCAGAGTAGCGATAATTGCACCGCACATAAGAAGCCTCCGCCCACCAGCAACGAACCTAACACCAGCCCGAACATACCGGGAATCATATCTGAGGCGAATACCCCAAGGGCTTGTAGCCACAGAACCAGCGCCAGGCGTTGGTGACTTTGCAACAAATGACGCGCAGCAATACCGAGCAAAATACCGCACACTGCCGCGCCACCGAATATAGGCCAGACGAACTGCGCAAACGCGCTGCCAGGGAAGCGGGCGCTGGCCATTTGCGATAGAAATGTCGCGGGAAGAATATAGCCAAATCCCGCCAGGCTATAACTCCAGACCAGGCGTTTAAGCTGCGGCGTTAAAACCAACGGCTCTGGTGCAGTTTCCGGGCGATGTAGTTCGCCCTTGCGCGGTAAGTTGCGGGCGATTAACACAATAAATAGCAGCGCTAAAACGCCATAAACCAACCACGCATGGCTGGCCGATAACCCGTAGCTGTGAATCGCAACCGCCAGCAAACCGCTGATAAATATTCCGGCCCCCGGCCCTGCAAATACCGCAGCGCTTAATCCGGGTTTACCTAAATGCGCCAGTTGTTCGTTCGTCCAGGCCGCAATTAATACCATCGCCCAGCCGCTGGCACATCCAATAAGAAAACGAATTAACGCGTGCCACAGTGCGGAATCTACGGTGGCTGAAAGCAGTGTTAAAATCACCGCCCCCCAGACGCCAGCCATTAATCGCATCTCGACACGCCGGTGCGCCCGCATGGCATCCCACGCGCCAACCAGATAACCGAGGTAATTAATCGCTGCTACCAAACCCGCGCTGGTTAAGGTAAGTTGCCCTTCTGCTATCATCAACGGGACTTGCGGCGTGAACGCAAAACGGCCAATGCCCATTGCGACGACTAACACTAAAAATCCCGTCAACGCGATACGTGCCGCCACACAACCCCCGATTGTTACGATTTCGTTGCCAGCATGATGCAGCATGACTAGACTGGGGAGAAGTGAAAGTTATTCATCGATCTTGAATATAAATAAGGACCTCTGGATGGAACTACTAGAAGAACACCGATGTTTTGAAGGCTGGCAGCAGCGCTGGCGCCATGATTCCACAGTATTGAAATGCCAGATGACGTTCAGTATTTTTCTTCCAACGCCGCGCACCACTCCTCCACCGGTTCTCTATTGGTTGTCTGGTTTAACCTGTAACGATGAAAACTTTACCACCAAAGCCGGTGCGCAGCGTGTCGCTTCTGAATTGGGCATTGTGCTGGTGATGCCGGATACCAGCCCACGCGGTGAAAACGTGCCTAATAGCGAAAGTTACGATCTCGGCCAGGGCGCAGGTTTTTACCTGAATGCCACCGAAGAACCGTGGGCCGGGCATTTCCGTATGTACGACTACATTAATGAAGAACTGCCCGCGTTGATCGCTGATAACTTCAGTATTAGCGACAAAGCGTCTATTTTCGGGCATTCGATGGGTGGCCATGGTGCATTGAGCATCGCGTTGAAAAACCCAGGCCGCTACTGTTCCGTTTCTGCCTTCGCACCGATTGTGAACCCAACGCGTGTGCCATGGGGGCAAAAAGCCTTTGCGGCTTATTTAGGTGCTGACGAAGCGAAATGGCGTGAATGGGATAGCTGCTGTTTGCTGATGCAGGCTGACGAGAGCAAGTCTACTCCGGTGCTTATCGATCAGGGGGATGCCGATCAGTTCCTGGCCGATCAATTACAACCGGCACAGTTTGCGGAAGTGGCGCGGCAGAAGAACTGGCCGTTAACGCTTCGCGTCCAGCCGGGTTACGATCACAGTTATTATTTCATTGCGTCGTTCGTTGAAGACCATCTGCGTTTTCATGCGGAGCATTTGGCTTAGTATTTTTCCCCTCACCCCGGCCCTCTCCTTTGGGAGAGGGTTAGGGTGAGGGCAAAAACTTAGAACGTGTAATCCACCGCCATAAAGTAACGACGACCATCTTCGTTGTAACTGTAATCGTCACGACTCAAGTCTTTGTCACCCAGGTTCAGCACACCCGCACGCAGTTTAACGTTTTTCGTCGCCTTCCACGCTGCACCGGTATTCCACACTACGTAACCGCCAGGCGTGGGTTCGCTGCTGGTTGTCGCACGCTGCTCGCCGGTATAGTTGGCAGAAACATAGAACGACCAGTCATCCAGTGGTACCCAGTCCAGCGTACCGTTTGCGGTATGGAATGGCAGAGAAGACAACGGCTTGTTACCACCATTACTTAAATCACGACCATCGTTATAGGTGTAGTTCAACGTCAATTTCCATTGATCGTTAAACGGTACTTTCACCTCGGTTTCCACGCCGCGAATACGCGCTTTATTGACATTGTAGTATTTGAAGATAGGGTTCCCCGCACTGTCAAAACCCACAAAATTCGAATAGGACGGTGCCAGCGCACGATTGGCGGTACGGTTGATATCAATCATATCTTCCAGATCGTTCTGGAAGGTGGTGATACTCCCGCTTACGCCATCCAGCAGGCCTTCATCACCGGCGTAATACAGGCCAAGCTCGAAGCTTTCGCTGGTTTCTGGTTTCAAATCGGAGCTGCCGACAATCTTACAAGAGCCACGGCAAGAGTTGCTGGTCCAGTCCGGGCTTAACTGTAATAAAGAAGGCGCTTTAAACGCGGTCGCCCAACCACCTTTTACTGTGACGGTGTCTGTCGCGCTATAAACGAGATAGGCACGCGGGCTCCAGTGGTCGCCGTATGTTTCGTGGTCATCCATACGGATGCCGGTGGTCAACGCCAGCGGCTCGAAAATCCGCCATTCGTCTTCCAGGAACAGTGCGTACTGGCTGGCGGATGTTTCGGAGCTGGTGCCGCCAGTCAGGTTTACCGGGTCACTTAACTTATCGTGACGCCATTCACCGCCGAAGGTCAGCAACTGGTTTATCTCGCCTAATGGCAGAACCAGTTTACCGTCGAGGCTGTTATTACGTGAGGTGATTGGCGAGCTATTGCCCGGATTGAGGTTATCAATTTTGTCGCCATAGAAGCGCAGTTCGGTATTGCCATAATCCCAACGACCATTGTGGGAAATGGAGTAATCCTGGCGTTCCATGCGGTTTTTATTCAGCGAGTCAGAATCTCTGTCCTGGCGGTCAAACCCGTAACCGAAAGTCATATCCTGGTTTTCAGTTGGGGTCAGCGCAAATTCGGCGCTGCCGCTACGCGACGTGAAGCCTTCGATGCGTGGCGTTTCACCCGTGGCGCTGGTATTGGAAGATTCTTGTTTGTCTTTCTCGCGCTTGCCGAGGTTGCCGTAAACTTTCACCCCGAGCAGGTCGTCAACGATTGGGCCGCTGACGAAGAAATTACTGTTATAAGAATCACCCCGATCGCGTTTTTCCTGAATCGTGGTATCTGCTGTTACGGTGCCGTGCCAGGCTTTGCCGACTTTACGCGTGATAATGTTGACCACGCCGCCCAACGCATCGGAACCATAGAGCGAGGACATTGGCCCACGCACCACTTCGATACGTTCAATCGCATCGACTGGGATCCAGTTAAGGTCGAAATCATTGTGACGGAATACGGCATTGCGCGAATTCACTCGTTTACCATCCACCAGAATCAGCGTGTAGCTGCTACTCAGGCCACGAATACTGACGCCCTGGCGGTTATCCCCTTCGTTGGTGAGCTGCACACCGGGAACTTCCTGCAAGACATCTTTCAGGTTCTGGATCGGTTTCTTTTTCAGATCTTCTTGAGTGATAACGCTAATACTGGCAGGCGCATCTTTGAGGCTTTGCTCGCTGGCGGACGCAGTCACAACCACGGTGTCTTCGTATTCAGTGGCAATGACTGGAAACGCAGCACTGATTATTGACGCGCAAAGTCCTCCCCGGACGATGGGATTCAACCTTAACATTCCTTTCTCCATGAGGTGAATGGCAAACAATATTTAACAAATAGATTGCGCTCACATTCCTAATGCGACGCTTGCTACATTGGCAAGCGACTGCAAGCCTTACTCACCAACATCCAGCCGGGGTAAAGTGTGGCGACACCATAAAATAAACGAGAATAGTTATCAATCAAATTGTTAAAATTTGTAATGTTTGGCTACTGCATTCAGGGGAAGGGCATGAAATGTTATTGACTGCCAAAAGCAAAAAGGGCGCGATAATCGCGCCCTTTTTGCTTTACTTTGACTTTTACTTCTCGTTTTTAAACGTTTTCGGGAAAGTCATTTCGCTGTATTTCACGAAACGAGTTCCTTTAGTAATTTTGTAGCCCCACCAGATCGCCAGGAACAGCGGAATACCGATGTAAGTGGCAGTCACGCCAGCCCAGTCGATTTTATCAGCCAGGAATGCTTCGTAGTTCTGGCCCAGAGTAATGATAAGGCACAGGACGAAAGCAAAGATTGGCCCCAGCGGGAAGAAGCCAGAAACATACGGCAGGTCTTTGAGATCCAGCCCTTGCTTCACATAACCACGGCGGAAACGGTAGTGGCTAATGGCAATCCCCAACCAGGCGATAAAGCCCGTCATACCTGAAGTATTCAGCAGCCACAGGTAAACGGTCTGGTTCCCGAACATAGATGTCAGGAAGCACAGGCCCGCGACAACAGTTGTTGCGTACAGCGCATTACGCGGCACTCCGCCACGGGAAAGCTTAGAGAAAATGCGTGGCGCTTTGCCGTCGCACGCCAGGGTGTAAAGCATACGCGTTGATGCGTACATCCCGGAGTTACCCGCAGAAAGTACCGCCGTCAGAATAACCGCATTCATGACAGCCGCCGCAGACAACAGACCCGCGTGCTCGAAGACCAGCGTGAATGGGCTGACGCCGATGTCTTTCACATCATTACGCAGCAGGCTTGGATCGGTGTAAGGAATGATCAGGCTGATAATCAGAATCGCGAACACATAGAACAGCAGGATACGCCAGAATACCTGACGAACCGCGCGTGGAATATTTTTACCTGGATCTTCAGATTCGCCCGCCGCAACACCGATAAGCTCAGTTCCCTGGAAGGAGAAACCGACTATCATCGCCACGCCTATCATCGCCGAGAAGCCACCCGCAAATGGCGCATCGCCAATTGTCCAGTTGCTCCAGCCAGCAGGTTGCGCACCTTTAAAGATGCCCAGAATCATCATCACGCCAACGGCGATAAACACCACCACGGTGACGACTTTAATCAGTGAGAACCAATATTCTGCTTCGCCAAAACCTTTAACGGAAATGTAGTTGAGCAAGAACATGATGCCGAGGAACAGCGCACTCCAGATCCAGCCTGGGGTGTCAGGGAACCAGTAGTTCATCACCAGTTGTGATGCCACCAGGTCAACCGCGATGGTCACCGCCCAGTTGTACCAGTAGTTCCAGCCCAGTGCGAAGCCGAAGCCTTCTTCAACGTATTGCTGCCCATAGGTGGCGAAAGAGCCAGAAACCGGCATATAAGCCGCAAGCTCGCCCAGGCTTGTCATCAGGAAGTACACCATCAGACCAATCAGCATATAGGAGAGCAGCGCGCCGCCTGGGCCCGCTTGAGAAATGGTTGCACCAGAGGCAACAAATAGCCCGGTACCGATGGAACCGCCGATGGCGATCATCGTTAAGTGGCGCGCTTTTAGCTCACGACGTAAGCCAGGCGCTTGTGTTGTTTTATCTTGAGAAACCATAGAAAATTGCGGTCCTTCCTAAAAATGAGGCGAGATTGTAGCAAACCAGTCTCATACATATAGAAGAAATACGCTGTTATAAGAGAGCTTCATGATCCGGGCCGGATTATAAGTAAAGCACTTATGATACAGGCCAGAGAAAGGGTTATTACGCGGGTTATGATGTGAGGGAATCCCTTCCCCACTGAGTTCAAAGGGTTACTTAAAATCGACCTTCATCAACTCCGGAATACTAAAGTCGCGGGTGGTTTCCACGCAGCGGTTAATATAGTCAACAAAACGAGGCGGCGGTGACATCCCTAAATCCAGCAGTTTTTTATTCGAGAAACGCACATTCAGCATTGAGAATTCACCGTATAAACGCATCGCTCTGAGCATGAGACGTTCATTACACGGGCCATAAATAGACTTGAATTCGCGGCGACCTTTAACCAGCTCGCTGTAATCCACTTGTTGGTAGTGGGAAGAAATAGGTTGCTGATTCAATGCTGCGGCCATGGCTTTGTCGATTTCGATAAACTGCGTGCTGCCGGTATCGCCTGCGGAAATATGGTAAACCGTTTCACTCAGTACCGCGCTTTTGGTTAATAACAGCAAGGCTTCGGCGCAATAATCGACGGGGATAACGTCAATCTTATCTTCCAGAGAGCACATGAATTTCCCGAGCATCAGCGCCATGCGGAATACCCAAAAAATACTGCTCGATGGACGACAGCCTTCTTCACTGTGACCGACGACAATAGACGGACGGGCAATCACTAAAGGAAGCTGTGGGCAATGTTCAATCATCAATTGTTCAATGGTGGATTTTGACCAGGTGTACTGGACCAGATGCTCTTCTTCAGGCTTGCGCGTCATGCTTTCAGTGACCAGCGTTCCGGCTTCAGGAACACATGACATTGCGGTTCCGACGTGCACAAAACGAACTAAGCCCGCCACATCGGCCATGCGTTTAACGAACTTCAACGTGCCTTCGACATTCACCTTCCAAATCAGTGCGTTATCGCCAAAGGAGGCGACTGCCGCAGAGTTAATAACATGAGTCACGCCAGAAAGTCGGTCGTCATTCAAAAAGTCTTCTGAATTAGCTAAATCGCCGAGTAAAATATTTCGTTCGTTTATTTTTGTGAGTAAGGTTTCACTGCAACCAAATTTAGCGAGGTTATTTCTGATTCTTTCTACGCCCTCTTTTGGAGAGTTTGCCCGAACCAGTAACAAAATGGATTCAATAGATGTATCGGAAAGTGCGCGCGTTAATACAGCCCCGCCCAAAAAACCGGTGGCACCGGTAATAAACAGACTCTTCATGATGAAAACCCTTGAGTTTAAAAACGCCATCCTAAAGGGCGATATATAAACGATGAGTCAATCAAACTGCTAATAAAAAACTTAATGAGATAATTAAAGCCAGTATTAATCACTGGCTTTATATTTTATTTAGAGCAATATACGCGGGCTTCACGCGGGGTATAAATCCCGAGCGTGACAACACGCAACAGCACATCCATTCCGGATTCCTGAACTTCAGTACGAACCACTTTATCCGCACCACCACAGACCTGAGCGGCATCAATCGTCTGCGTTTGCCCTAAGCCCTGGACGAAGAAGGCCTGTTTAACTTCCTGAGTCGGCTTTTCAGCAATATCATGTTTGATGGTAAAGGTTTGTTGCGCACAACCGGCTAACGCCATAGAAGCAACGACTGCAATAAGTAACTTTTTCATAACAACCCTATATATTATAATTGAATTCCGGCACAGCTTCGCATTGCACTTTTATATATGCAATACGAATAATAGCGACTTATCTGTTATTTAAATGCCGTTTGAAATTCGTTTATATATGAGCAGCCATAAACAATAATGCCGTTATACCGGAGTGACGATAATGATACTAACAAGTTAAATATCAATCATTAAATAATAAAGTTAAAAAATGAATAAACCTGCCAACCAGGCCAGGCTTATTCTTATGATTCCAGATATTAATCTGCTAAAAATAACTATTCATCGCAATACTTCAAAAAACGCAGCAATGCATTAGAAATGTGTTTCTGGCGATGGTGAATGCGATATAACGTGCGCACCAGGCGCGGTAGCGGCACCGGAACTTCCACCAGCGAACCGCTTTCCAGCTGTTCGGCAATCACTCTGCGCGATAAGCAACTAATCCCTAAGCCATGACGCACCGCGTGTTTAATCGCTTCTGAATTTCCCAGCTCCATGCCGAGATGAAACTGCGGCAAATGCGAAAGCAGCAGATAGTCCACGATTTCGCGGGTGCCGGAGCCTTTCTCGCGCAGGATCCACGGCTGTTTTGCCAGCGTGTCCAGCGTGACGGGTTGTTGTAATAACGGCGCATCTGGTGGTGCAAATACCACTAACTCGTCTTCCAGCCACGGCTCTGTCACCAGTTCGGTCATGTGGCTTGGGCCTTCAATCAGGCCGATATCAACCCGGAAATCCGCCACGGCGTTAATCACGTCCTGGCTATTGCCGACGCTCATTTCGAGGGGGAGCGAGGGAAAATCACGGCGATAATGGGCAATCATTTCCGGCAGTATATAGTTGCCGATAGTGCTACTGGCAAAAACACGAATCGCGCCGTTGTCTTCTTTAAATAGCTGTTCGACTTCAATTGCCTGCTCCAGCAAACCCACCACGCGCGGATACAACAAGCGGCCATGTTCGTTGACCACCAGCCGCTTACCGACCCGGTCAAATAATTGCACGCCCAACTGCCCTTCAAGATCCGACAACGCCGCACTCACCGCTGACTGCGACAGCGCCAGCATTTGCGAAGCCTGAGTAGTGGAACCGCTTTTGAGCACTTCGGCAAACACTTCAAGTTGCCGTAGGGTGATATGCATATTAAGCACGCCTTAACACTTATTCAGATTAATTATAAATATATAATCAATTTTATTTTTAAACCAGCAGGACTTATTCTTTTGCCAATAAAGCCAAAATAATTCGAGTTGCAGGAAGGCGGCAAGCGCGAGAAACCCGATGAGCTTACGCCGGTAAGTGATTCGGGTGAGCGCGTGCAGCCAACGCACCTGCGGCTTGAAGTATGACGGCTATACAAAGGAGAAGGTTATGGCTACGTTATCAATTCCCACTCATCGACATACATTGTGGCACTTTCTGCCAGGGCTTGCGCTGGCAGGGGCAATTACAGCGTTGGCGCTGTGGCTGGGCAATATTCCGTCCGTTGCGGCACTTGGCCTGGGAGCACTGACGCTCGCTATTTTGTGCGGGATGGTGATTGGCAACACGCTCTACCCCAAAATCTGGCAGCACTGTGATGGTGGCGTGCTGTTTGCCAAGCAGCATTTATTGCGCCTGGGGATCATTCTGTACGGTTTTCGACTGACGTTTTCACAAATTGCCGACGTCGGTGCCAGCGGCGTGATTATTGATGTTCTGACATTAACCAGCACTTTTGCCCTCGCCTGCTGGCTGGGTCAAAAAGTGTTCGGGCTGGATAAACAAACCAGTTGGTTAATTGGTGCAGGTAGTAGCATTTGCGGTGCGGCAGCGATTCTGGCAACCGAACCGGTGGTTAAAGCCGAAGCCAGTAAAGTGACGGTAGCCGTCGCAACGGTGGTGATCTTCGGTACGCTAGCTATCTTCATTTATCCAATGATTTATCCGTATGTCACACAGTGGTTCACACCGGAAACCTTTGGGATTTACACCGGTTCGACCATGCATGAAGTGGCGCAAGTGGTGGCGGCGGGCCATGCTATCAGCCCTGAAACTGAAAACGCAGCCGTGATTGCTAAAATGCTGCGCGTAATGATGCTGGCTCCGTTCCTGATTTTCCTGGCAGCGCGCGTTAAACAGCTCGCTCCAGCAGGTCAGGCGCAGAAAAGCAAAATCACCATCCCATGGTTTGCAGTGCTGTTTATTGTGGTGGCAATGTTTAACTCGCTGCACTTGTTGCCAGCATGGGCAGTTAATGCCCTGATTACACTGGATACATTCTTGCTGGCAATGGCGATGGCGGCGTTAGGTTTGACCACGCACTTCAGCGCGCTGAAAAAGGCCGGTGTGCGCCCGCTGCTGATGGCACTGGTGCTGTTTGTCTGGCTGATTGTCGGTGGCGGCGCGATTAACCTCGGCATCCACCATTTAATGGCCTGATATTTCCTCCTGAACCCGCTATCATTGTTCGTTTCCCGGTAGCGGGTTTTGACAGGAGAAAGAATGATGAAGTTTATTGGCGCACATGTTAGTGCCGCAGGTGGTCTGGAAAATGCCGCAATTCGCGCACACGAGCTGGAAGCCACTGCTTTTGCCCTGTTCACCAAAAACCAACGTCAGTGGCGTGCAGCACCGTTGACCGAAGAAGTTATCACCCAATTCAAACGCGCCTGTGAAAAGTACAATTACGGTCCGGGTCAAATCCTCCCCCATGACAGTTATCTGATTAACCTCGGCCACCCGGTTGAAGAAGCGCTGGAAAAATCCCGCGAAGCTTTTATTGATGAGATGGAACGCTGCATGCAGTTGGGTTTGACGCTGCTGAACTTCCATCCCGGCAGCCATTTGATGCAAATCCCTGAAGAAGAGTGCCTTGCGCGCATTGCGCAGTCGATCAACATCGCGCTGGATAAAACCGAAGGCGTGACGGCGGTGATTGAAAACACCGCAGGCCAGGGCAGCAATCTTGGGTTCCGGTTTGAGCATCTGGCCGCCATCATTGATGGTGTGGAAGACAAATCCCGCGTCGGCGTTTGTATTGATACTTGCCACGCTTTTGCGGCGGGTTATGACTTGCGGACGGAAGCTGATTGCGAAAATACTTTCGCTGAGTTCGACAAAATTGTGGGCTTCCAGTATCTGCGCGGTATGCACCTTAACGACGCCAAAAGTGCTTTTGGTAGCCGTGTTGACCGCCATAACAGCCTGGGTGAAGGGAACATCGGCCACACGCCGTTTGCCTGGATCATGCGCGATAACCGTTTTGACGGTATTCCGTTAATTCTGGAAACCACGAATCCGGATATCTGGGCTGAAGAGATTGCCTGGTTGAAAGCTCAGCAGCACGAAACCGCTGCCGCGTAGGCATAAAAAAAGCTCCCGGTGGATGCCGGGAGCTTGCTATTTTTGTCGGATGACGCTGCGCTTATCCGACCTTCGGAACTATGCCGGAACTATGCCGCTTTAACCGCTAACTCTGTTTCAGAACGTTTCAGGAAGGCATAAGACAGACCCGCCAGCAGTGTTCCCGCCACAATCGCAATCAGATAACCCACAACCGGGGTAATAGCGCCTGGAATTAACAGCACAAACAATCCGCCATGTGGTGCCATCAGTTTAGCGCCGACCGCCATAGAGATTGCGCCAGTCACCGCTCCGCCAATGATACAGCACGGTAATACACGCATTGGGTCACGCGCGGCGAACGGGATTGCTCCTTCGGTGATAAAGCACAGACCGAGAACCATCGCTGCTTTACCGCCCTCTTGCTGCGCTTTGTCGAATTTACGACGCGCAACCAGCGTTGCCAGACCCATTGCCAGCGGTGGCACCATACCTGCGGCCATAATAGCGGCCATCGGAGCGTAAGTTTGGGTACTCAGCAAACCGACACCAAACGCATAAGCCGCTTTGTTTACCGGCCCGCCCATGTCAGTACACATCATGCCACCAAGGATTGCGCCCAGCAGAACCGCATTCGCCGTGCCCATGGTTTGCAGCCAGTGAGTCAGGCCTTCGAGGATTTTCGCAACTGGCGTACCAATCAGATAAATCATCGCAAGCCCGACAATCAGGCTGGAGAACAAAGGAATAATCAGGATAGGCTTCAGTGCTTCCATGCTGGAAGGTAATTTCAGCTTAGTGCTGATCAACTTCGCAATATAACCTGCGAGGAAGCCCGCAATAATCCCGCCGATAAAACCAGAACCGGTACTCACCGCTAACATACCGCCGATAAGACCTGGCGTCAGACCTGGACGGTCAGCGATGGAGAACGCGATGTAACCTGCCAGAACCGGAACCATCAGCGCAAAGGCTGAACCGCCACCAATTTGCATCAGTGCGGCGGCTAATGTGCCGGGTTCTTTAAACGCTTCGATACCAAATGCAAACGACAGTGCGATACATAGACCACCCGCAACAACCATCGGCAGCATGAACGAAACGCCTGTCAGCAAGTGGCGATAAGCGCCTGCGGACTCTTTCTTCCCTTCTGTAGCGCTGGCAGCACTCTGCCCTTTCGCTTCGAAAGGTTTAGCTTCAACAACGGCTTTATCCAGCTCTTGCGCTGTTTTCTTCAGCGCTAAGCCAGTTGAAGTGCGATACATCGGTTTCCCGGCAAATTTCGCCAGGTCCACTTCGATATCAGCCGCAACAATCACTAAATCTGCTGCTGCCACTTCTTCCGGAGTAATCGCATTACCCGCGCCTACAGAGCCGCGTGTTTCGACTTTTACCCACCAGCCACGTTTTTTAGCTTCGGTTTCAATGGCTTCTGCCGCCATAAAGGTATGCGCGACACCCGTTGGGCAAGCCGTCACCGCGACAATACGCTTCGGCCCTTTCGCCAGTTCAACCGGGGCTGCATTAGCTGGAGCGGTGTAAGGCTTCGCTTTGTCTTTCGCTTCACCTAAAAACAGTTCCGGGTGCTGAACTGCACGGTCGATATCACCCAGATATACTTTTTTGCCATTCAGCGAGCTATCAGCAGGAATGGCAGTCCCTACAACGATGGCCATTTCAGCATCGTTTGGATTGTCGATAATCTGCAAGCGTGCTTTAGCCGCAGCGCTTCCGAGCAGCGTTTTCGCGAGATAGGCGCGAGCTTGCCCAAGACCTGGTTCGATAATCAGCAGCGTTTTCATTGTTCCTCTCCTGCTGTCAGTTAAAAGGTTTCAGATCAACACGGGCCATCATGGCCGCCAGTTGAGGACGGTCGGTGATACCGACATTGCTCTGGCTTACTGCCAAAGCGGCGACGGCGGTCGCAAGGCGTAAGGTATGTTCGCTGGACTCGCGCATTAACAGGCCATAGATAAGTCCGCCCACCATGGAATCCCCGGCACCTACAGTGCTGACGACTTCACAAGCTGGCGGTTTTGCAATCCATTCACCGGATGCGTTAACCCACAGCGCACCTTCGGCACCCAGAGAGATCACCACGTGTGCAATCCCCTGTTCACGCAGGGCGTGAGCGGCTTCAATCACATCTTTCATTTCTGGCAGTTTACGACCCGCCCAGATTTCCAGCTCGCGGCGGTTAGGTTTCACTAACCACGGAGCGGCTTTCAGGCCAGCGACTAATGCTTCGCGGCTGCTGTCGAAAATGATGCATGGGCACTGGCTGCGCAGACGCTTCATCCAGTCGGTGAACGCTTCTGGAGATACACCTGCCGGCAAGCTGCCGCTGACGCAAACCATGTCAAACTGGCCGAGCCAGCTCAGGGAATCGGCAACAAAGCGTTCCCAATCTGCCGGGGTCACTTCAAAACCGGAGAAGTTAAAGTCGGTCACTTCACCGTCTTTTTCCGTCAGTTTTACGTTGATACGGGTGCGACCCTGTACCACCTGGAAACGGTTGGCAATGCCCAGTTCACTGAACAACTGCTGGAATCCGTCCTGGTTATCTTTACCGAGGAAACCACCCACGGTGACGTCGATGCCTAAATCTTTCAGTACCTTAGCAACGTTAATACCTTTCCCTGCGGCATGCAGGCCGGTAGTACGCACCAGGTTCACTTCCCCGCGTTCAACTTCCGGGGTGTAACCCACTAAATCGTAAGCCGGGTTCAGAGTAATTGTTGCGACGCGACGACTCATACAGCCCCCTCACCAAGACCGGCGGCAACCGCTTCACCGATAGCTTTCAGCGCAAGTTCAGCATCATCACCCTGAGCGGTGAAACGCAGGTGGTGGCCTTTTTTCACGCCCAACGCGACGACTTTCATCAGGCTACGACCATTGGCCGGTTTCCCGCTGCCATCAAGGTTTGTCACGGTAATCTCACTATTAAATTGTTTGATGGTATTCACCAGCACCGTACCAGGACGGGCGTGTAAACCATGTTCGTTACGAATCTGGAACTCGGCACTCAGGCTGTTTTGAGTCACGGCTTCATCACTAGTCAGCAGCGTCAGCAGCTCTGGCGCATCTGCGTTCAGCAACCGGTCAGCCGTGTTATTGATCAGCATGTCGCTCAGGCGATTAAGAACTTGCAAAGGTTGGTCGTCGGCCACTGCAACCGTCATCAAAAGCGATACCGGTTGGCCTTCAGCTTCAAAAACAGAAGCAGGACGGCTGATAGCCACCGCACTGGCGAGATTGCCTTCGGTGCTGTCGTTCAGCCAGATACCCTGCCCCAGATAGAGCGGTTTGCTGGAAACAACATCACTGACGAATGCAGCACTTGCAGCACCCGCCTGTTTAATACGCCCGGCATTCAATGCTTGCAGCGTCATCAGGTCGGTTGCGGTCACATCCAACGCCAGTAAGGAGTTATCAAACAGTAAAGATGCAGACTGTTTTTCGCCCATCAGCAACGCACGCAGCTCTTCTGCTGAAGTTGCCGTTTTGAGTTGTTCAGCAACGTCGTCATCACTCAGCACATGCGTCAGCTGACGCAGTAAACCAAGGTGCTCGTCGGAACTCGCGGCGATACCAATAGCAACATAGGCAGTTTGGCCTTCGCCCCACTCGATTCCTTGCGGAAACTGGAACACTTGAACACCGGTTTTCAGCACCAGATCGCGGGTATCAGTAGTGCCATGTGGAATGGCAATGCCGTTGCCAAGGTAGGTCGAGGTTTGCAGCTCACGGGCCAGCATACCTTCAACGTAGCCAATGCTGACGTTCCCGGCCTGCGCAAGCGCAGCGGCAACCTGACGTATGGCTTCTTCTTTATTCCCGGCGCTTGCGCCTGGGTGGATGTCTTGTACAGATAACTGGAACATGGTTCTCCTCTCCTGCTGAATTGAAACGATTCAGCTGCAATGAGAAAAAATGCGCCATCCCACTCCTGATACAAAATAAGACGACGCTGAAACGTTTCAAGGAGTGTGATGATTCCCCGCGAATCAGGCAAGAGTTGTTGTGATTTCGTTACCGAAATTTAGAGGTTACGCACATTTTCGCCGCGTCTAACGCCGCAAAAGTGAGCGACATCACAGTGCTTTCAGCACGGCTTTATTGAGCGTCAGCTTTTGCTGAACACAATAAGGAACGGCGTTTTATCTATTCGTGTCGCTTTTGATTTGAACAACTGTTTATTTACAGACAAGGCGCGTAAACTCCGCGCGTTCATTGATAAGCGACTCCGAGAGAATGCAAAACTCCCCCATAGCGGCAACCCGTAAGCCCCTTGATATCACTTCTTCTGCCTTTTTGATTGTAGCTTTTTTAACCGGAATTGCGGGAGCATTACAAACCCCGACTCTGAGTTTGTTTCTGACTGAAGAAGTGCATGTCCGTCCAGCGATGGTCGGTTTCTTTTTCACCGGTAGCGCCGTCATCGGTATTTTAGTCAGTCAGTTTTTGGCTGGCCGTTCTGACCGTAAAGGCGACCGCAAATCGCTGATTTTTGTCTGCTGCTTATTGGGCGCTCTCGCCTGCGTGCTGTTTGCCTGGAACCGCAACTATTTCGTGTTGCTGTTCGTCGGTGTATTCCTGAGTAGCTTTGGCTCGACCGCCAACCCACAAATGTTTGCCCTTGCGCGCGAACACGCCGACCACACGGGTCGCGAAGCGGTGATGTTCAGCTCTATTTTGCGTGCGCAGGTTTCGCTGGCATGGGTGATTGGCCCGCCTATCGCTTACGCGCTGGCGCTCGGTTTTGGCTTTACCACCATGTATTTGTGTGCGGCTTTCGCGTTTGTGGTGTGCAGCGTGATGGTACGGATGTTATTACCGTCGATGCGTAAAGAGGGGGTAGCGAAAACCACCAAACTTGAAGCGCCACGCCGTAACCGTCGCGATGCCCTGCTGCTGTTTGTCGCTTGTACCATGATGTGGGGCTGTAACAGCCTCTACATCATTAATATGCCGCTCTACATCATTAATGAATTGCATCTGCCGGAGAAACTGGCGGGCGTGATGATGGGAACTGCAGCCGGGCTTGAAATCCCAACCATGCTGATCGCCGGATATTACGCTAAACGCTTTGGAAAACGTTTACTGATGCGTATTGCGGGCGTCGCTGGCCTGCTGTTTTACATTGGGATGCTGACGATCCACAACGAATATATGCTGCTCGGCTTGCAACTGCTGAATGCGATTTTCATCGGCATTCTGGCCGGTATCGGCATGCTCTATTTTCAGGATTTAATGCCTGGCCAGGCCGGTGCCGCAACGACGCTTTATACTAATACCACGCGTGTCGGCTGGATTATCGCAGGCTCTATGGCAGGTGTGGTGGCGGAGATCTGGAACTACCACACGGTGTTTTATATCGCGCTGGGCATGATAGCTATCACCGCGTATTGCATGGTGAGAATAAAGGACATTTAAGGCGCGGTCGCCGCTTCGAGATAAATCAGGTAATCCATTGCCTGTTGGCGCGTGGTACCACACATTTCGCGGGACGCTTGCAGGCTGGCGCATACCTTTGGCCGCAACGGCGAAGTAAAGATTTTACAGCGCATGTCCGCGCCGAGCTGAACGCAAATTGTATTCGCAGGTTTGCCATTGGGCATGCCCGGAATCGGGCTTGATACAGATGGCGCGGTACAACACGCGCCGCAATCGGGACGGCAGTCCATCATCAATGCTCCGGTGGGCTGACAAGAGTCGGGACTGTAGCAGTAGTGACGCAGCTTTACTATGTCGATTTATCCATTAAATCCGCTTGCCTGAAATGCGCCTCGCGAGTAATTTGACGCAATATTTTCGCTCCTCAATTTTTTACAGGAAACTTCGATGCCAAGAGCTAACGAAATCAAAAAGGGTATGGTACTGAATTACAACGGCAAGTTGCTGATTGTTAAAGATATCGATATCCAGGCACCTAGCGCCCGTGGCGCAGCAACGCTTTATAAAATGCGTTTTTCTGATGTCCGCACTGGCCAGAAAGTTGAAGAGCGCTTCAAAGGCGATGACATTGTCGACACCATCACTCTGACCCGCCGTTACGTTGACTTCTCTTACATTGATGGCAACGAATACGTGTTCATGGATAAAGAGGATTACACCCCGTATATCTTCACCAAAGATCAGATTGAAGAAGAGCTGCAATTCATTCCTGAAGGCGGCATGCCAGACATGCAGGTTCTGACCTGGGATGGCCAACTGCTCGCACTTGAACTGCCGCAGACTGTGGACCTGGAAATTGTTGAAACGGCACCGGGCATTAAAGGCGCGTCAGCAAGCTCCCGCACCAAGCCTGCAACGATGTCTACTGGCCTGGTGATTCAGGTTCCAGAATATATGGTGACAGGTGAGAAGATCCGTATTCATATCGCTGAAAAGCGCTCTATGGGTCGCGCAGACTAACCAGTGTTTTGCGGTTTAACCGACAGACATCAAACCCGCTGCGGCGGGTTTTTATTTTGGGCAAAATTATTTTTTAATCGGATAGCTCACCAGCGGTTTGATCTCCTTGAGCACAAACATACTCTGCATCTCTTTAATCCCCGGTAAACGACGTACTACTGACATGGCAAAATCCGCATAAGAATCCAGGTCGCGCGCCACCACCTGCAATAAGAAATCGGCATCGCCACCGATGCTGTAGCACGCAACCACATCCTCAAGTGCCGCGACTTCCTCTTCAAACTTCTTCGCTTCTGATTCACTGTGGCTGTCTATGGTTACACGAACGAACACCATGACTGCCAGGCCGATTTTGCGACGGTTAATTACTGCGCGGTAACCCTGAATCACTTCATCTTCTTCAAGCTTGCGTATTTTTCGCCAGCAAGGTGAAGCGGATAACCCAATGGAATCGGCCACAGACTGGTTCGTCATACGCGCATCGCTTTGTAAGAGAGCAAGAATCTTTACATCTGTTGTGCTTAAGGCCATTAGGTCAGATCCTTTTAATTTTAGGTAATAATTAGGTTAATCCTGCCTTATTACGTGCATTTTTCAAGCTATTTAGACAGCAATTTCCCGCGAGCTTCCCGCATTATATTGAACACAAAGAGCGACTCCACGAGCCATTCCAGATTCCCCTGCGAGGATAAAATATGAAGTTCGACGCCAGCCTACATCGAAGCACAATTATTATTGATAAAGACCTAAGCCCTGGGCTTGCCATCAACGCCGCCAGCGTTATTGGTATGAGTTTCGGCCATACGGTGGAAAATCTGGTGGGTCCTGACATGCAAAGTGCAGATGCCGTCAATTATCCTGGCGTTATATATGCCCCTTTGCCGATTCTGCTGGCACCCGGAGCTTATATACAGGAGCTGCTCAACATTGCTGAAGCTGACGAAGAGATTTATACGATGCCCTTCAGCGCTCTGGCGCAGTCTTGTAAGACATATGATGAATATGGGGAACGTATTGCTGCTGTTTCGAGCAATAACATCGAGCTGGTCGCAATCGGGTTAATTGGACCGAAGAAAAAAATCACCGGGCTCACGGGTAACCTGGGTCTGTATAAATAGGTCTATGATGCAGCCATAAAAAAACGCGCCAGAAGGCGCGTTTTCTATCGGGCTTGAAATCTTACTTCAGCAGATCCGGGAACATCGTCTGTTTCAGAGCCAGTTCCACACCACGTACTTCAGCCAGACCTTTCAGGCGGCCAATCGCTGAGTAGCCAGGGTTGGTTTTCTTGTGCAGATCGTCAAGCATCTGATGGCCGTGATCCGGACGCATTGGGATTGGACGCACGTCACCGGCGTTTTTACGACGCTGTTCTTCAGTCAAAATCGCTTTCACTACCGCAACCATGTTCACATCACCTTGCAGGTGTGCGCCTTCATGGAAGGTTTTCGGGTTATCTTCACGGCACGTTGCGCGCAGGTGAGTAAAGTGAATGCGATCGCCGAAGGTTTCAATCATCCGCACCAGATCGTTATCAGCCCGAACGCCGTAAGAACCCGTACACATGGTGAAGCCGTTATAAATGCTGTCGACGGTTTCTTTCAGCCACTGCATATCTTCAATGGTTGAAACGATACGCGGCAGGCCCAGAATCGGACGCGGTGGATCATCCGGGTGAACCGCCAGACGCACGCCAACTTCTTCTGCTACGGCAACAATCGCACGCAGGAAGTAGGCCATGTTTTCACGCAGTTGATCTTTGCTGATGCCATCGTATTCCGCCAGGCGTGCACGGAATTGGTCAAGGGTGTAACCCTCTTCCGCACCAGGTAACCCGGCAATGATATTACGGGTCAATTTTTCTTTTTCGGCATCAGACATATTGTTGAAGTAGTCCAGCGCCTGGCGCTGCTCTTCTTCGCTGTAATCCGCTTCAGCGCCTTTGCGCTTGAGGATGTGCAGCTCAAACGCTGCAAAAGCAATCTGGTCAAAACGCAGCGCTTTTGAACCGTCTGGCAATTGGTATTCCAGGTCGGTACGTGTCCAGTCCAGAATCGGCATGAAGTTGTAGCACACGGTGTCGATGCCACATTCAGCCAGGTTACGAATGCTCTGCTGGTAGTTGGCGATATGCTTATCGTAGTCACCGGAATGCGTTTTGATTTCTTCATGGACCGGAATACTTTCTACCACGGACCAGGTTAGCCCTTTTGCTGCCAATACAGCCTGACGCTCTTTGATGTCGGCAACCGGCCAGACTTCACCATTTGGGATGTGATGCAGAGCAGTAACGACACCGGTCGCGCCCGCTTGACGCACATCATCCAGAGATACCGGGTCTTTTGGGCCATACCAACGCCATGTTTGTTCCATCGACAGTTCCTCAGTTAAGTTGTCATACCAATTCATAAATACTGTATTGCTGACTACCATACCGGATTCTTCTATCCGGTCAAATTTTGCGGTGATATTGGTTGATCCAGCTCACATTAAAGGGATAAAGGCAGCACACCAATTTAATTTGTTGTCATATAACTTTAGACTAAGCCATGTTACTAATTGGTTAATCAGGATTTGCATTTTATGAACACAATTGCTTCAGTCACGTTACCTGCCGTCATTCAACAGCCTGGTTATGACCGCAAGGCTTTAAAAACCCGCATCGTCCATTTTGGTTTTGGTGCGTTTCACCGCGCACACCAGGCGCTGTTGACTGACCGGGTGCTCAATAAGCTAGGCGGTGACTGGGGCATTTGCGAAATAAGTCTGTTTAGCGGCGATAAGTTAATGAGTGCACTGCGCGCGCAGGATCATTTGTATACCGTGCTGGAAAAGGGTCGTGACGGCAACCAGGCGATTATTGTCGGGGCGGTTAACGAATGCCTAAATGCTAAACTTGATGGGCTGGATGCCATCATTGAGAAGTTCTGCGAACCCCAGGTCGCGATTGTGTCTCTTACCGTGACTGAAAAGGGATATTGCATCGACCCGGCAACCGGCAAGCTTGATAGCAATAACGAACGCATTATTCACGATTTACAAAATCCGACTGAGCCCCATTCCGCACCGGGTATTCTGGTTGAAGCCCTGAATCGCCGTCGTGAACGCGGCCTGCGTCCGTTTACCGTGCTGTCCTGTGACAACATTCCTGATAACGGCCATGTGGTGCGTAACGCAGTCATTGGTATGGCGGAAACTCGCAGCCAGGAATTAGCCGACTGGGTCCGCGAACATGTGACCTTCCCGAGTACCATGGTCGACAGAATCGTGCCTGCGGCAACGCCCGAGTCGCTACAAGAAATTACAGATGTGTTAGGCGTTGAAGACCCATGTGCAATTTCAGGCGAGCCGTTTATTCAGTGGGTGATTGAAGATAATTTTGTGGCAGGCCGCCCAGCGTGGGAAGAAGTCGGTGTAGAAATGGTCGATGACGTGATGCCGTGGGAGCAAATGAAACTTCGGATGCTCAACGGCAGCCACTCTTTCCTGGCTTATCTTGGCTACCTCGCGGGATACCAGCATATTAATGACTGTATGGCCGACCAGAATTTCCGCCAGGCTGCGCACCGCTTAATGATGCAAGAACAGGCACCGACTTTACGTGTCACCGGCGTGAGTTTGCCGCAGTATGCGCATAACTTGCTTGAGCGCTTTGATAACCCAGCGCTGAAACACCGCACCTGGCAAATCGCGATGGACGGCAGCCAGAAGCTGCCCCAACGCATGCTCGAGAGTGTCCGCTGGCATCTGCAACAAGGCGATGAGTGGCCGTGCCTGGCGCTGGGAATTGCCGGATGGATGCGCTATGTAAGCGGCAGCGATGATGCCGGGAACGAGATTGATATTCGCGACCCGCTGGCGGTGAAAATCAAAACACTGGTCGAAAACAGCACCGATGATGAACGCGTCAACGCCCTACTCAGCCTGCACGAAATCTTTGGCAGTGACTTGCCATTGAATGAAGAATTTGTAACTCGCGTCACTTCCGCATGGAATGAATTATCAGCCAACGGCGCGCGCGCAGCTGTAGCAAAACTTGTCGATTAATATCATCAAAATGTCTTCATAGGGACATGAAGACCGTTCACGCTTCAATTTTTGGTCAATGTCGTTCAGGATAGGGAAACTTAAAGATTCAGTTAACCTGTCCGGAGCGCCTGTGACTAAAACTAACTTAATTACCGGGTTCCTCGGTAGCGGAAAAACCACCACGATTTTGCATTTGCTGGCCAATAAACCTGAACATGAAAAATGGGCGGTGCTAGTCAACGAATTTGGCGAAGTCGGTATCGACGGCGCGTTGTTAGCCGACAGCGGCGCATTATTGAAAGAAATCCCCGGCGGTTGCATGTGTTGTGTGAACGGGCTGCCGATGCAGGTCGGCCTGAATACTTTGCTGCGCCAGGGCAAACCTGACCGCCTGCTTATCGAACCCACCGGCCTCGGTCATCCGAAACAAATTCTTGATATGCTCACCGCCGAAGTTTACCAACCGTGGATTGAACTCAACGCGACACTGTGTTTGCTGGATCCACGCCAGTTGCTGGACGAACGCACAGTCAATAATGACAACTTCCGCGACCAGCTCGCCGCCGCCGATATCATCATTGCTAATAAAGAAGACCACGCAAGCGAAGTGAGCCGGAGCGCCCTGAGCGAATGGCTACAACGTGAAGGCGGTGAACGTGAAGTTATCCATGCGCAGAACGGCAACATTGATATCAACCTGCTCGACAAACCACGGCTGAACCTGCGGGAACTGCCATCCAGCCCGGAACATAGCCATAGCCATGCTGCGGCGCGTGGGCTTGCCGCCCTCAGTTTGCCTGAGCATCAACGCTGGAGACGCAGCATTAATAGCGGCCAGGGCTATACAGGCTGCGGCTGGATTTTTGATGCAGACACACTTTTTGACACAGTGGGTATTCTGGAATGGGCTAGACTTGTTCCCGTTGAACGCGTGAAAGGAGTCCTGCGCATCACGGAGGGTTTAGTGCGCATTAATCGTCAGGGACAGGATTTTCATATCGAGACGCAGAACGTTGCTCCGCCAGATAGCCGTATAGAGTTGATTCATAGCGGTGAAGTGGACTGGAACGCGTTACAAAACTCGTTGTTGAAGCTACGTTTAAGTTTGTAAGTCTACCCTTTCACCTTTGTTAATGATTTTGTGGTTTTGCATGAATAATATTCGACTCCCCCTGATTCTGGTGCTAAACGCCCTGGGTTTAGCATTATTTTTTAGTTGGTATCTGCCCGCGGGCCATGGTTCATGGTTCGTGCTTGATTCCACGATCTTCCATTTCTTCAACCAGGCACTGGTTAAAAGCCGCGCCTTTCTGGAACTGGTGGCAATAACCAATAACCGGGTGTTCGATGGTATTTCACTTTTAGCCATGGGTTCATTGTTTTTCTGGTACTGGCGCAAAGAGTCCGCAATCGGTCGCCGTCGCATGGTTATCATGGGAATTGTGATGCTATTTTGCGCAATTATCATTAATCAGCTCGGCCATTTAATTCCGGAATCTCACGTCAGCCCGACGCTTTATTTCACCGATATTTATCGCGTCAGCGAATTGCTGCATTTCCCCACTAAGGATGCTTCGTCAGACAGTTTCCCTGGCGATCATGGATTAATGCTTCTGATTTTCACTGGTTTCATGCTGCGATATTTCGGCAAAAAAGCGTTTGCCATTGCGGTGATAATTTTCCTGATCTTCATGTTGCCGCGCGTGATGATTGGTGCGCATTGGTTCACCGATATCTTCGTTGGCTCGTTATCTGTGGCGCTTGTCTGTTTACCCTGGGCATTATTAACCCCATTAAGCGACAGGTTAATTAGCCTACTGGACCGTTATTTGCCGGGCAGAAAGAAATAAACAAGCAACATCATATAAACATCATTTCCCGTTAAACATCAGGGTTCGGAAACGTTCACTGATGTTTTTTTATCCAACACCGCCAATGGCCTAATATTTAACCTTTCACCTTCTCCAGGCAAATGAATCACCTGCATATATAAACACCAGCAATGGTTAACAATTGCGCAATATTTCTTGTTCTCTTTTAACATCACAATTTCTTATAAAAAAACCTTCAAAACCTCTCGCCACGCCAGTGTTGATAGGGTAACCTCGGATACGTTTTGTGCTTTTAAGCCAATACATTCGCAGTGTGAATAAATTTGTGCGTCATGCCACAGTTTTGCTCTTAAGCAATTGTTTCATGGAGCCCAGATAATTAGTCTCGTCACGTTGGCATTTTGTATAACGATATTTATCGTTAAGGACACCAAGGGATAACAAACATAATGGTCAAATCTCAGCCTATTTTGAGATATATCTTGCGGGTAATTCCCGCTGTTGCTGTGGCAGTAATGCTGTCAGCATGTAGTTCGACAAACACAGCAAATATGCATTCTGAGCAGCATGCAGTCGGCAATAAAGATGGTTTTTTACTGCAAGCTTCTCAGGATGAATTCGAAGAGATGGTCCGTAATGTAGATGTGAAATCACGTCTCATGGATCAATATGCAAGCTGGAAAGGCGTTCGTTATCGTCTTGGTGGCAGCAATAGAAGTGGAATTGATTGTTCTGCATTCGTGCAGCGTACATTCCGCGAACAATTTGGTTTAGAATTGCCTCGTTCAACGTCTGAACAGCAGGATTCAGGTAAATCAATTTCACGTAGTAAATTACGTACGGGTGATTTAGTTCTGTTCCGCGCAGGTTCAACGGGTCGACATGTTGGTATCTACATCGGTAATAATCAGTTTGTACATGCTTCCACCAGCAGTGGTGTGACGATTTCAAGCATGGACGAGCCGTATTGGAAAAAGCGTTATAACGAAGCGCGCCGTGTATTGAGCCGCAGTTAATGCACTGACTGCAGACAGTTACTCCCTTGGCTGTACTGCAAAAAAAGCAAAACAACGAGACGATAAAATAACGCTGCCCAGGCAGCGTTTTTTATTGCCTAAATTTTGGCTTAGAATTCATTCGCTTATCCGTTTTAACAATATTTATAATTTACGTTCGAAACTTTATGACGCAGTTGCAACTTTTGCGTTATAGTCGGAAAAAATACTTATAAACAATAAGTCTCTTGCTCATGCAGGAACCATTTATCCATGTTTTCGAAAATACTTTTTTCACGATACTTCACCTCAGTCCGGCAAATCGCCGCCTTCAGTATTTTGGCTGGTGTACTTACCGCACTGCTGATCGGTGGAATAACCAGTCTGACGCTACACAGTAAGCGGGAGGCAAGCTATGACACGCTTTCCACAGATATCCGCGATTATCTGAGTAACTTTTTTCAAGATCTTCAATCCACGACGAGCGGTATTCAGCCATTAACCCTTTCTGATTGCCACCAGGTTTCGGGCGAGCTGACATCAAGCGCTGCTTTTAACGCTAACGTTCGCGCTTTTGTTTTAGTTCGTGATGGTTTTGCTTACTGCTCTTCTGCAACGGGCGGCATGATGCTCGATATGCATGAGCTTGTCCCTGATATAGACATCAACGCCAATATCGATATTGATATCTTACATGGCACTCCCATGATGCCGGGCAAACCCACGATTGCCGCATGGTTTAAAAACCCGGTGATTCAAGGGAAAGGTGTTTTCGCGACGCTGAATGTGAACCTCACACCTTATTTACTGTTCTCCACCCGCCAAAGTGATGTGCTATCGATGGCGATAATCGCTGGCGACAAAGCGCTGACCACCCTTTCCAGCAATGTGATGAATGTATCTGAGCTGCCGCAGCATCCCACTCGCGTGGTCTCCATCAAAGGCTATCCCATCAGGATAGCGTTGTACGGCAAAACCTGGCCCGTTGAAGATATTCAAATCTCCATCCTGACCGGGCTTGTCTTCGGTATTATTGGCGCAGCGTTATGCGCCTGGTTACTGACGGTACGATTACGCTCAGGTAAAGAAATTCTCACAGGGATTAAACGCGGGCAGTTTTATGTCGTTTATCAACCGGTTGTGAATGCCAAAAACTTGAAAATGTCCGGCGTTGAAGTCTTGATGCGCTGGAACCATCCTATTGCCGGGTCTATCCCCCCCGATGCATTTATTGCTTTTGCAGAAGCACAGCAACTGATTGTTCCCCTCACACGCCATTTATTTGAGTTAATTGCGCGTGATGCCAGAAGGCTGCAACAAGTTTTACCCGCAGGAGCGCGACTCGGTGTCAATCTGGCTCCCAGCCATCTGCACTCCCCCACTTTCAAAGAAGATATTCAGGCTTTTGCAGCCTCATTACCCCCTCCTCATTTTCAGCTAATTTTTGAAATCACGGAACGCGATATGGTTAAGGAAAACGAAGCCAGCTGTCTGTTCCACTGGATGCACGAGCAAGGGTATGAAATTGCGGTTGATGATTTTGGAACCGGACACAGTGCACTGATTTATCTTGAGCGTTTCAAACTTGATTATCTCAAGATAGACAGAGGCTTTGTGAATTCTATTGGCCTTGAAACGGTCACTTCTCCGGTGCTTGATGCGGTGTTAACGCTTGCCCGAAAACTGAGCATGACCACCGTTGCCGAAGGTGTTGAGACGCCAGAGCAAGCCAGATGGCTAATGGAACAGGGTGTTAATTACTTGCAGGGCTTCTACTTCGCACGCCCTCTCACCTTCGAGCAATTGAAGAAATGGGAAGAGGAAACAAAAACGTACGATGAGCTTAAAGGTGCGGGTTTTTCAGAGTAACTCCTGACGTCTGACAAAGATGCGGCTTGAAGTATCGTGGGTATAACTTATGATTCATCATCATGACGTTACAAGGATTGGCCCATACGATGTTAGCTCGCGCCTTCGCTCTGCTAAGCCTTTGCCTGATGACTTTCCAAAGCCAGGCCGAAAACATCAAGGAAAGTTATTCATTTGCCGTTTTAGGTGAGCCTAAATACGCCATTAACTTCACCCATTTCGATTACGTCAATCCTGCGGCCCCAAAGGGCGGAAACATCACGCTCTCGGCGATAGGGACCTTTGATAATTTCAACCGTTATGCTTTGCGTGGCAATGCCGGTGTGCGCACTGAAACTCTTTATGACACGCTGTTTACCACATCCGATGATGAACCCGGCAGCTACTACCCGTTAATTGGTGAAATGGCGCGTTACCCTGACAACTTTGCCTGGGCTGAAATCGAAATCAATCCCAGGGCGCGTTTTCACGATGGCACCCCGATAAAAGCCAGCGACGTTGCTTTCACCTTTAATAAATTCATGACCGAAGGTGTACCGCAGTTTCGCCTGATTTATAAAGGTGCGAAGGTCAAAGCTATCGCGCCTTTAACGGTGCGCATCGAGCTGGCAGAACCGAGCAAAGAACGAATGCTGGGGCTGTTCTCTCTGCCAGTGTTCCCTGAGCAATTCTGGAAAGACCATAAGCTCAGCGACCCGCTTTCTAAACCACCTCCAGCCAGCGGCCCCTATAAAATTACCGCGTGGCGCATGGGGCAGTACATCACCTATTCACGCGTCAGGGATTACTGGGCCGCCAATTTGCCCGTCAACCGTGGGCGCTGGAATTTTGACTCCATCCGTTATGATTATTATCTTGACGATAATGTCGCCTTCGAGGCCTTCAAAGCCGGTGCGTTTGATTTTCGCAACGAAGCATCGGCCAAGAACTGGGCAACCCGTTACATCGGCAAAAACTTCGCTAATCATTTCATCGTCAAAGAAGAACAGCCTAACGAAGCGGCGCAAGATACGCGCTGGCTGGCTTTTAATGTCCAACGCCCGATCTTTGCAGACCGAAAAGTCCGCGAAGCCGTTGGCCTGGCATTTGATTTTGAATGGATGAACAAGGCGCTGTTTTATAACGCCTACAGCCGTGCCAACAGCTATTTCCAGAACACCGAGTATGCCGCTCGTGATTACCCTGATGCCGATGAGCTGACTTTACTGGCCCCGATGAAAAAAGATTTACCGCCAGAAATCTTCACGACTGTCTACAACCCGCCAAAATCCAGCGGCAATGGTTTTGATCGTGACAATCTACTCAAAGCTCTGACGTTATTCAAAGAGGCGGGATGGGAACTTAAAGACCAAAAACTTATCAATGTTAAAACGGGGAAACCCTTCGTCTTTGAATTACTGACGGCCACTACCGGTAATACACAATGGATTTTACCCTTCCAGCACAACCTGCAACGCCTGGGGGTCACGATGGAAATTCGCCAGGTCGATAACTCGCAACTGACCAACCGCCTGCGTACCCGCGATTATGACATGATGCCGACGCTCTACAGCGCAATGCCTTACCCCAGTGCTGATGTACAAATCGCGTGGGCATCCGAATATGTCGATTCCACCTACAATGCCCCTGGCGTAAAAAACCCGGTCATCGACAAACTGGCCTCTGAAATTGTGGCTAATCAAGGTAATAAACAGAAACTGCTGCCGTTAGGCCGCGCACTGGATCGTGTTCTGACGTGGAATTATTACATGATTCCTATGTGGTACATGGCCGCAGACCGCTTTGCCTGGTGGAGTAAATTCTCAAAACCTGCGATTCATCCGTTATATACCACCGGGTTTGATACCTGGTGGTATGACGTAAACAAAGCCGCTCAACTACCAGAAAACCGACGTTAAGGGCACAACATGGGAAGTTATCTGTTACGTCGTTTGCTGCTAATCATCCCTACGTTGTGGGCGATTATCACCATTAATTTTTTCATTGTTCAGATAGCGCCAGGCGGCCCTGTTGATCAGGCTATCGCCGCCATACAGTTGGGTCACGGCGTCGGCGTTCCTGGTATGGCAACAGATACCATGGGCAGCGGCCATGCGCGTGTTGGCGTAGCTAACGCAACTGACAGCCAGTATCGCGGTGCTCGCGGCCTCGACCCGGAAGTGATTGCCGAAATCACCCATCGCTACGGCTTTGATAAACCCATTCATGAACGCTACTTCAAAATGCTGGGCGATTACCTGCGCTTTGATTTCGGCAACAGCCTGTTTCGCAGCGCATCGGTTTTAAATCTCATCAAAGAAAGCCTGCCGGTTTCTATCTCGATTGGTTTGTGGAGCACCTTAATTATCTACCTGGTGTCGATTCCGCTCGGCATACGCAAGGCGGTCAGCAATGGCAGCAGTTTTGATATCTGGAGCAGCACTTTTATTATTATTGGCTATGCGATCCCAGCCTTCCTGTTCGCTATTTTGCTGATTGTTTTGTTTGCCGGCGGCAGTTATCTGGACTGGTTCCCGCTGCGTGGTCTGGTTTCTACCAATTTCGATACCCTGCCGTGGTACGGGAAAATCATTGATTATCTTTGGCACATAACGCTGCCGGTGTTGGCGACCGTCGTCGGCGGTTTTGCAACGTTAACGATGCTGACGAAAAACTCATTTCTCGACGAAATCCGCAAGCAATACGTCGTTACGGCTCGAGCCAAGGGGCTGGATGAAAATAAGATTCTCTACCGGCATGTGTTTCGCAACGCCATGCTTTTAGTGATTGCCGGTTTTCCTGCCACGTTCATCAGTATGTTTTTTACCGGGTCGCTGCTGATCGAAGTGATGTTTTCACTTAACGGACTGGGATTGCTCGGCTATGACTCGACTATTTCTCGCGACTATCCGGTGATGTTTGGCACGCTTTACATTTTTACCCTGATTGGTCTACTGCTTAATATTCTGAGCGACATTACTTACACGCTGGTTGATCCGCGTATTGATTTCGAGGGGCGAGGATGAGCCATTTAAGTCCCGTTAATCAGGCCCGCTGGGCGCGTTTACGCCAAAACAAACGTGGCTATTGGTCGCTATGGGTATTCGGCGTTCTGTTCTTGCTCAGTCTTGGATCTGAGTTGATAGCCAACGATCGTCCGCTCATCGTGCATTATCAGGAACGTCTCTATTTTCCTTTCCTCACCAATTACAGTGAAAGCGATTTCGGCGGCCCGTTGGCAACCCCTGCTGATTATCAGGATCCGTGGCTTGCGCAGCGCCTGAACCAAAATGGTTGGGTGCTGTGGGCGCCGATCCGCTTTGGTTCTAATGCGATTAACTTTGCCACCACGGTTCCTTTTCCTTCCCCCCCGAGCAGCCAGAACTGGCTTGGAACAGACGCTAATGGCGGCGATGTGCTGGCGCGTATTCTTTACGGCACGCGTATTTCAATCCTCTTCGGCCTGATGCTGACGCTATTTTCCAGCGTTATTGGCATCCTTGCAGGAGCGGTACAAGGCTATTACGGCGGGCGGGTGGATTTATGGGGGCAGCGTTTTATCGAAGTATGGTCAGGAATGCCGACGTTATTCCTGATAATTCTGCTTTCGAGCGTCATTCAGCCGAATTTTTGGTGGCTGCTGGGTATTACCGTTTTGTTTGGCTGGATGAGTCTGGTGGGCGTGGTACGTGCTGAGTTTCTCCGTACGCGAAATTTCGACTATATTCGCGCCGCGCAGGCCATGGGTGTGAGTGACAGGTCAATCATCCTGCGTCATATGCTGCCAAATGCCATGGTGGCTACGCTGACATTTTTGCCGTTTATTCTTTGTGGTTCCATTACCACTCTCACCTCGCTGGATTTCTTAGGCTTCGGACTACCGCTTGGTTCTCCGTCCCTCGGTGAATTGCTGTTGCAAGGGAAAAATAACCTTCAGGCTCCGTGGCTTGGGATTACCGCATTTTTCTCTCTGGCCATTTTGCTGACGTTACTTATTTTTATTGGCGAAGCAGTGCGCGACGCCTTTGACCCGAGTAAGGCGCACTGATATGACGACTCCACTGCTGTCCATTAAGAATTTATCCGTGGCTTTTCGCAGCGGCGATACCATCAGGCAAGTGGTGGATGATTTATCACTTGAGGTGAACGCGGGCGAAACGCTGGCGCTGGTTGGCGAGTCAGGTTCCGGAAAAAGCGTTACGGCATTATCAGTTTTACGCTTATTGCCCGCCCCGCCGGTGCTTTATCCCGCTGGCGAAATCTTCTTTAAAGGCCAGGAATTATTACACGCGCCTGAACGACTGCTTCGTACCGTGCGCGGTAATAAAATCGCCATGATTTTCCAGGAGCCAATGGTTTCGCTCAATCCGTTACATAATATTGAAAAGCAGCTTTATGAAGTGTTATCCCTGCACCGTGGCATGCGCCGTGAAGCGGCACGCGCAGAAATGCTGACTTGCCTCGATAGAGTCGGCATTCGCAACGCGGCAAATCGTTTAAATGACTTTCCGCACCAGCTTTCCGGTGGCGAGCGCCAGCGCGTAATGATTGCAATGGCGCTGCTCACCCGCCCGGAACTGCTGATTGCCGATGAACCGACGACCGCACTGGACGTCACCGTGCAGGCGCAAATTCTGCAACTGCTCAAAGAACTCAAACAAGAGCTAAATATGGGGCTGTTGTTTATCACGCATAATCTGAGTATCGTCAAAAAGCTGGCAGATAATGTGGCGGTCATGCGCTACGGCAAATGTGTTGAGCAAAACTCGGCGGTGAAATTGTTATCTGCGCCGCAACATACCTACACTCAGCAACTGCTGGCGGCAGAACCTTCTGGCAGCCCGCGCCCGGTTGACGAGTCGACTTCTCCCCTACTCAAAGTTCATGATTTACAAGTCGCCTTCCCCATTCGTCGGGGCCTGCTCAAGAAAACCATCGGCTACAACTATGGGATTAAAGATCTGAGTTTTTCACTTCGAGCCGGTGAAAGTATCGGCCTGGTTGGGGAGTCGGGTTCGGGGAAAAGTACCACTGGCCTTGCGTTGTTACGGCTCATTCATTCCAGCGGTGAGATTTGGTTCGATGGGGTGGCGTTGCATGAACTTAACCGCAAAAAGCTGCTGCCTTTGCGCCGTCGTATTCAGGTCGTTTTTCAGGATCCCAATTCATCGTTAAATCCGCGACTGGATGTTTTACAGATTATTGAAGAGGGTTTGCGCGTCCATCAACCTGCGTTAAGTGCTGCGCAACGCGAGCAGAAAGTGATCGTTGCCATGCAGGAAGTGGGATTAGATCCGGAAACAATGCATCGCTATCCAGCGGAGTTTTCAGGCGGGCAGCGACAGCGCATTGCGATTGCCAGGGCGCTCATTTTGCAGCCAGAGTTGATTATTCTTGATGAACCGACCTCTTCGCTCGATCGCTCAGTCCAGGCGCAAATTCTTGCACTGCTGAAGTCATTGCAGGAAAAACATCAGCTGGCCTACATTTTTATCAGCCATGATTTGCGAGTGGTGAAGTCTTTATGCCATCAGGTTGTGGTGCTGCGGCAGGGTGAAGTGGTGGAACAAGGGGCATGTCAGCAAATTTTTGCCGCGCCTCAGGCGGAATATACACGCCAGTTACTCGCACTTGCCTGATGAATTTAAGCGTTAAAATGGATTAGCGCTGGAGAAAGACTCAGCAATCGCGACGCCAAAGTTTTTCAGGCGGCAGGTTGCGGTTTGTTCATCCTGGCGATTAACAAACAGACAAGGCTGGCCTTCACACTCGACAACCGCAGAATCCACTTCAATATCTCGTAACGCGAGGCTTAATTTTTGCATCGTCGGCCAGGCTGAATCACTGTTACTGTCGCTCAGCAATTTAAGGCCAATCAGACAATTTTCGGCACCCTGCCCATTTTGCGGAATCGGTTCAACTCTGGAACCCGCAAAACCTGCCAGCCAACGATAGCTATGTGGTAAGCGATGAACGATGGAAAGCTGTAACGTATTCACTGTGGTATCCCCAAAAAAATCCAAAATTATTTCACAAACGATTTACATAAAGGTTAACACAATGTTGGTTAATTGTGTGTAAACAACCTGGAAACCGCTTACATCCGTTGTAATTATTTGTCTACCATTTCACATTTAACGTTTTATTTTTGTGGAGCTGCACACGTTTCGGCGCTATATGTAACGCTTTCTGCGATGTAACTCAACCTTTTTAACTACAAGAATGTGACTTTTTGTTGTTGATGCGTTTACATTTGAGAAACAAATTGTAGGCGTTTGGGTGGGATTTTCGTTGATTTGGATTAAAGAACGGGCATCTGGCGATACCCGTTTTAAGACTTTCGGATTATTTCGTGGTTAAGCGAGGGCGACTGGCATAGACATAGAAAACGATTGAACACGTAGCGCAAACCGCAATCGACCAAATCATTGGCCACGCGGTGTTAAAGGTCGCAATCGAGAGCAATGCGCCCGTTAATGCACCGATACCAAAGCGGAATGTCCCTGCCAATGAAGAGGCGGTTCCCGCCATATGGGGAAATTCATCAAGAATAACCGCCATCGCATTCGAAGAAACCATCGACACGCAGCCGACAAATACCGCAATCCCCAGCACCATCGACCAAAAGCCGAGATCCAGCCCAGTGCTCACCACCAGCCAGATTGCCATAGCAAACTGCACAAACAGCCCGAAGCGGAACATTGCCAGTGGGCCAAAATGGCGCACAAAGCGACTGTTAATCAGCGTCATGATGATCAAGAAGACAATGTTAAGCGCGAAGTAGTAGCCGAAATGCTGCGGCGCGACATGATTCAGTTCAATGTAAACAAACGGCCCAGCGCTCAAAAATGAGAACATTGCCGCAAAGCTGAAACCGCTCGCCAGCATATAACTCAACACACGTTTGTGGCGGAACAATGTGGCGAAGTTACCGATCGTCGTACGCAAATGAAACTTCTGGCGACGCTCAACCGGTAGCGTTTCGTGGATCAGGAAGAAAATCATCCCTGAAGCCAGCAGGGCTGCCAGTGCCAGAATCCAGAAGATGGCGTGCCAGCTAAACCACACCAGCACTGCGCCCCCAACCATTGGCGCAACCAGCGGCGCAATGGTTGTTATCAGCATGACGAACGACATCATGCGTGAGAACTCTTCTTTCGGATAAATATCGCGCATCAGGGCGTTGATCACGACACTTGCAGCGGCAGCCGACAGGCCGTGAAGAAAACGCATCGCAATCAGGTGATCAATCGTCTGTGAAAGCGCACAAGCAATTGCCGCCGCGGCAAAGATGAGCGTCCCCCCGAGCACCACAGGCTTACGACCAATGCTGTCAGCCATCGGTCCATAAAATAGCTGGCCAATAGCGAAACCGAGAATATAGGTGCTTAGCGTCATTTGCGCGCTGCCAGCCGGCACGCCAAATTCCGAGGCAATAACCGGCAGAGCCGGTAAATACATATCGATGGACAGCGGCATTAACATGGCCAACAGGCCAAGTATCACCACAATACCAATTGACGAGTTTTGCTTACTACTCAACACATCCTCCGGGGATTAACGTGGCGGCATGCCAAAGCTTGCAATTTCTTCTTCGGTTAAGCGGCGATATTCACCTGGTGCGAGACTGGCGTCCATTGCAACAGCGCCAATACGCTCACGATGCAGGCCTACAACATGGTTCCCCACTGCGGCGAACATGCGTTTTACCTGGTGATAACGCCCTTCTTTGATGGTCAAACGCACCTCAAACGGCGTGATGACCTCCATAACCGCCGGTAACGTCAGATCTTTTTCATTATGCAATTGAACGCCTGCGGCGAATTGTTCTGCCGTGTCATCGGACACCGGATTTTCCAGCGTCACCAGATAGGTTTTTTCACAATGATGGCGCGGAGAAGTAATGCGATGCGACCATTGCCCATCATCGGTCATCAGCACCAGCCCAGTGGTATCGATATCCAGGCGCCCTGCAGCATGCAGTTTGTGCGCCATCGGCTCATCCAGGAAATAGAGCACGGTCGGGTGATCCGGATCTTCGGTGGAACAGACATAACCCTGCGGCTTATTAAGCATAAAGTAGCGAGGGCCATTTTCCTGAGTCAACGAACGGCCATCAAACTCAACCTGATGTTCCGGGTTCAGTTTAAAAGAGGCGTCACGCACTACTTCACCATCAATGGTGACACGGCTGGCACGGATTTCACGGCCAGAAATAGCGCGGCTCACGCCAAGTTGCTGAGAGATAAATTTATCGAGTCGCATTAAAATATTGCCTGTTTCAAAGAGGAGCCAGCACCAAATGGCCAGCAGGGCATTCGCCCATTTTATAAGGAAAAATTGATTTGCCTGTTAATTAGTTTGCCAGTATAGCGGGATAGAAAACTCTCTCAAGCTAAAACCCTGTTTCATGGCATAATCGACGCTGATGTTTCATAGACCTGATCAATAATGTCCTTTATTTTACGCCCCTACCAACAAGAAGCCGTGGACGCCACGCTCGCCCATTTCCGCAAGCACATCACGCCAGCAGTCATTGTGTTGCCAACGGGTGCGGGGAAAAGCCTGGTGATTGCCGAACTTGCCCGAGTGGCTCGCGGACGGGTGCTGGTGCTGGCACACGTCAAAGAACTCGTGGCGCAAAACCATGCGAAATATTGTGCGCTCGGGCTGGAAGCCGATATTTTTGCCGCCGGGCTGCAACGTAAAGAGAGCAACGGCAAAGTGGTTTTTGGCAGCGTGCAGTCTGTTGCACGTAATCTTGAGCAATTCAAGGGCGAGTTTTCATTACTGATAGTCGATGAATGCCACCGTATCGGCGATTCCGACGACAGCCAATATCAGCAAATCCTTGCCCATCTACGCTCTGCGACTCCGAAGCTGCGCCTGTTAGGTCTGACTGCCACGCCTTATCGTTTAGGAAAAGGCTGGATTTACCATTTTCACTATCACGGCATAGTGCGCGGCAACGAAAACGCCCTATTCCGGGACTGTATTTACGAATTACCGCTGCGGTACATGATTAAGCACGGCTATTTAACACCGCCAGAACGGCTGGACATGCCGGTAGTGCAGTACGATTTCAGCCGCTTGCAGGCGCAATCCAATGGCCTGTTTAGCGAAGCGGATCTTAACCGCGAGCTGAAACAGCAAAAACGCATTACCCCGCATATCATCAGCCAGATTGTTGAGTTTGCCGCCGACAGGCGCGGCGTAATGATTTTTGCCGCCACCGTTGAACACGCTAAAGAAGTCACCGCGCTGCTGCCCTCTAACGATGCCGCGTTGATTACGGCTGATACCCCAGGACCGGCGCGCGATACATTAATTGAAGCCTTCAAAAATCAGCAATTCCGTTTCCTGGTGAACGTTTCGGTGCTCACCACCGGATTTGATGCGCCACACGTCGATCTGATTGCAATTTTACGCCCGACGGAATCCGTGAGCCTTTATCAGCAAATTGTGGGTCGCGGTTTGCGCCTGGCTCCTGGCAAAAAAGATTGTTTAATCCTCGACTATGCCGGTAACCCCCATGATTTGTTCACCCCCGAAGTCGGCGCAGCAAAAGGCAAAAGTGACAACGTGCCCGTGCAAGTCTTTTGCCCCTCCTGTGGTTTTGCGAATACTTTTTGGGGCAAAACCACCAGCGACGGCAAATTAATTGAACACTTTGGCCGCCGTTGCCAGGGCTGGTTTGAAGATGACGATGGCTCCAGGGAGCAGTGCGATTACCGTTTCCGCTTCAAAAATTGCCCGCAATGTCATGCTGAAAACGATATCGCGGCACGTCGCTGCCACCAGTGCGATCACGTTCTGGTCGATCCTGACGATATGTTAAAAGCCGCGCTGAAATTAAAAGACGCCCTGGTTCTACGCTGCGGGGGAATGACGCTGCAACACGGGGGCGACGATAAAGGCGACTGGCTGAAGATTACCTATTTTGATGAAGATGGTGCAGATGTCAGCGAACGGTTCCGCCTACAAACACCCGCCCAGCGCATGGCGTTTGAACAGCTGTTTATTCGACCGCACAGCCGAGCGCCAGGCGTGCCGCTGCGCTGGATAAACGCCGCCGATGTCGTCGCCCAGCAATCGGCACTGCGCCATCCGGATTTTGTCGTTGCACGCAAAAATGGCAACTTCTGGAACGTGCGGGAAAAGGTATTTGATTACGAAGGCCGCTTCCGCCGCGCGAATGAATTGCGCGGTTAAAGGTTCTTTTCATTGAAGCCGAGGCCAGATATGGCTATAATCCCGCCCGCTTTTGCATCCGCAAAGCAGATCACTTACCTGTTGCTGGGTCGCCTGTAACAGGATTATTTAAGAGAGAAACAGTTAATGTTTACTATCAATGCAGTAGAACGCAAAGAGCAGGGCAAGGGTGCGAGCCGCCGCCTGCGTGCAGCTAACAAATTCCCGGCAATCATCTATGGTGGTTCCGAAGCTGCGATCTCTATCGAACTGGATCACGACAACGTAATGAACCTGCAAGCTAAACCAGGTTTCTACGAAGAAGTTCTGACTCTGGTTGTAGACGGTAAAGAAGTTAAGGTTAAAGTTCAGGCTGTTCAGCGTCACCCGTTCAAGCCAAAACTGAGCCACATCGACTTCGTTCGCGCTTAATCGCGAATTTAGCTCGAAAAAAAACCCGCTTCGGCGGGTTTTTTTATGGCTATTTTCCAGAACTGCGGCGTTGTAACTGGTCGCGCAGATTCGGTGGCGTGCCCTTAATAGTCAGCGTGTCAGTCGCTGGATCCCAGTAAATACGCTCGCCTAATAACATGGCGTCAAAGCTAATCGTTAACCCACCACCGCTACCGGCGAACTTGGTTAACTGGCGCAATGTGCCACGGTCAGCCGGGAAGCTCTCTTCAAGTTCATAGCCTTTATCAGCTGTAAACTGCTGGAAGTTTTTGTCGTCAACCGCCCAAGGTAGCTCATCAGCCAGCGAAGAAAGCTCAATCTCTTCCCCAGACTGGAGTTGCTCGTTGCAGTATGCATAAACCTGCTGACGCGCGGCCTGACGCTCATTTTTATCCAGTTGAGCTTCGTTGGTGAAGTCGTCCAACGCTTGCAACAAGCCTTTGTTCTGCGCTTTGGCGTTTAAACCTTCGCTGGCACCGAGGAAATCCATAAAGAAGTCAGAAACTTTGCGCCCTACTCGTCCTTTCAGGAACGTCAGATAACGCGTGGATTCTGGATTGGTTTCCCATTCGGTCAGATCAATACGCGCCACGATATCGGCGTGGTTGATATCCAGGTGATGCGTAGAACTGATATCCAGCTCCTCGTTGACGCGCATACTGCTTAAATTATTCAGCACCGCCACCAGCAAATATTCCACAGCCAGGTAACGATATTGGCAAAACAGCACAATGCCGCCATCCGCAAATGGATATTTCGCCAGTTCATCACGCAGTCGGCCAGTGGCTGCGCGGCTGAATGCGAGGAAATCTTCATCGCCTTTACGCTGCGAGCGTAGCGCTTGCGCCAATTCACTCTCTTCGCTGAACAGACCATAGGCTTTATTTTTTGCGCTGTAGACGCGATGCAATTCAGCCATCATCTCTTCTACGGCGCCGTTCGTTGCCAACAGAGAATCGCGCAACACAACTTCAAGTGTCTGCTCGCCGCGCTTGATTAACTGGTGTAAGGCAATCTGGTCGATATCCAGACTCATGATAAACTCTCCTTTTAGACTCGGCGGTATTCAACCATTGCCTGAAGCCATGTGCAACATCACCTAAATAATTCAAGAAAAATAGGTCCTGCTACGGTAAGATAACGCCCTTTCCTGAATCTAATTGATTGTTAATTTATGCCACAAATATCCCGTTATAGTGACGAACGCGTCGAAGAACTGTTGAGTGAACTGGCAAGCGTGCTGGAAAAGCACCAAACGCCAACCGATCTTTCCCTGATGGTACTGGGAAACATGGTCACCAACTTGATTAATACCAGCGTAGCTTCTGCTCAACGCCGCTCGTTGGCTCGCTCTTTCGCTGAGGCGTTGCAAGCCTCCGTGAGCGAAGACAAAGCTCATTAAGGGATCGTAGTTACACGTTATGGTGACTAACCGTCAGCGCTACCGCGAAAAAGTTTCCCAGATGGTCAGTTGGGGACATTGGTTCGCCTTGTTCAATATCCTGCTGGCAACACTGCTGGGTAGCCGCTATTTGTTTGTCGCCGACTGGCCGACAACGCTCACAGGTCGTATTTATTCCTGGCTGAGTGTTATCGGTCATTTTAGCTTTGTGGTGTTCGCCACCTACTTGCTGATTCTCTTCCCGCTAACGTTCGTTGTGATGTCACAACGCCTGATGCGCTTTGTCTCGGCAGCGCTCGCTACCGCAGGCATGACGTTGTTGCTTATCGACAGCGAAGTCTTTACTCGCTTCCATCTCCACCTTAATCCGATTGTCTGGGAACTGGTGATTAACCCCGACCAGAGTGAGATGGCGCGCGACTGGCAACTGATGTTTATCAGCGTGCCGGTGATTTTATTAATTGAAATGCTGTTTGCGACCTGGAGCTGGCAGAAACTGCGCAGCCTGGGGCGGCGCAAACACTATGCAAAACCTGTGGTTGTGCTGTTCTTCGTCGCCTTCTTCAGTAGCCATATTATGTATATCTGGGCCGATGCGAATTTCTATCGCCCGATAACCATGCAGCGCGCCAACCTGCCGCTGTCTTACCCGATGACGGCCCGCCGCTTCCTCGAAAAACATGGCCTGTTGGATGCAAAAGAGTACCAACGCCGCCTCGTGGAACAAGGTAGTCCTGAAGCGGTATCGGTGCAGTATCCACTGAGCGACCTCCAATTCCGTGATATGGGCACCGGGCACAACGTATTGCTGATTACGGTCGACGGCCTGAATGCTGAACATACGCAGAAAGATTTGCCGAACCTGAGCGAGTTTGCGGCGGGCAATATCAACTTTACGCAACATATGAGTGCGGGCAACGGGACCGATAACGGTATCTTTGGCCTGTTCTACGGCATTTCGCCAGCCTACATGGATGGCGTGTTATCCGCCCGAATTCCTGCAGCTTTAATTACTGCATTGAACCAGCAAGGCTATCAACTGGGGCTGTTCGCCTCCGATGGTTTTGACTCGTCCATGTATCGCCAGGCCCTGCTATCAGACTTCTCTTTACCTTCTGCAAAAAGCCAGTCTGACGAGCAAACAGCGACGCAATGGGTTAACTGGCTAAACCAATACGCGTCCGAAGATAACCGCTGGTTCTCCTGGGTTGCTTTTAATGGCACCAATATTACAGCAGACACCAATCAGCAGGCCTTTGCTCGTCGCTATGCTCGCGCAGCGGTTAGTGTTGATGAGCAAATCAAACGTGTGCTTGATGCGCTGGAAGCTTCCGGTAAGCTCCAGAATACGGTGGTGATTATTACCGCAGGTCATGGCGTGCCGCTGGGTAAAGAGCAGGAATCCTTTGCATGGTCACGCTCACGTATTGAGGTGCCATTAGTTATCCATTGGCCTGGCACACCAGCACAAACCATCACCAAGCTCACTGACCATCAAGATGTCATGACAACCCTGATGCAGCGCCTGTTGCACGTTAAAAATCCAGCCAACGAGTATTCACAAGGTGAAGACTTGTTTGCCGCGACACGTCGCAATAACTGGGTTGTGGGTGCGGATAACAACAGCCTCGCGGTCACTCTTCCTGACATGACGTTAGTGCTTGATAATAATGGTAACTATCGGATGTACGATTTGCAGGGTGAACGCATCAAAGAAACCAAGCCTCAACTTGGGTTGTTGCTCCAGGTGCTAACCGACGAGAAGCGTTTCATTGCTAACTGATTGTTTATTTATGAACCAGTTAGCAAAAAGCTGTCTTGCAAACGATCGCGAAAAAGGTAGTATTATTTGCACGATCTCGGCACGTAGCGCAGCCTGGTAGCGCATCGTCATGGGGTGGCGAGGGTCGAGAGTTCAAATCTCTCCGTGCCGACCAACATCCCCTTCGAAAGCAGCCTGTTATGGCTGCTTTTTTATTGCCTGTAATTTAACTTCTATAAGGTGTACAGATAATCACACCTGAATGCGTAATTTTGAACATTTACCAGAGTTACTTAGCAGTACAAATATTGTTACCCTAGATTAAATATACCCCCAGAACAGTGGGGGTTTAATATTTTTGACTGGGGTTAGCAGGTTATTAAAGATGTTATCAAACTATTGTAAGGCATTTGTTATTTTTCTTGTGCTGGGGTCTGTCTTCTTTATAACCGGATTAGTATCGAAGGTACTGGCTACCTTTGTTATTGGTACCATTCTCGTCGTTGCTTTTATGAGAGGGTGTAATAGTTAAACCACAGATGTCTCTTTGTTATCGAAGTGTATTTAAACAATAAATTGAAACGGCATTTAATTATTCAATTATGAAGTAAATATCATTTATTCCATTTTTTAGTCATGCAATTGTCCATTTAAATACAATTATCAATAAGCATACATATTTCAGGTAACTTTGTGAGAAAACTGTGGCTGTACAACAATCTGCTGCATCGTCTGCATAACAGTCAAAGTCGTTTATTAAACAATCGATTTGCTCATGCCATTATTGCCAGCACCATGGCAATTGTCCCTTTATCAATCGTCCGGGGACTCGTCATTACTGCATCAGTCATCTGTGATACCACCGGATTTAATAATGCTGCCATCTGGTTCATGCAGCTCCAGGTTGGTTTTTTAGCGCTGGCACCGTTGGTGATGAACATCTATGTCGCGGTTCACTGGGCTGTCAGAAACCGTCTCTCACAGATTTACTGTATTGCACTAAGCATCAGCACCTTGATGATCTTCCGCCGAATCCTTGATGATAATGCACAGTTCTTCTTAGACATCAGTATCCCCCTAGCGCTGGCTTCTGGAGTCTTCGGCAATTACTTACAAGAAGTGGTGAGCGAGAATCTGCTAAAACTCCGCTCATGGAAAGACAATAGCTATACGAATATCATCTCTTTTTTTGCCACGCTGGGTATTATTGCGCTCTTTAGTTGTGCCATTAAACTGGGTGCTGCCATTTGGCTGAAAAGCGGGATGGATTTTCTCAGTAATTTGTCCATGTATTTTTATCCAAAAGATTTTTTACATGGCATTTCATATGTTCTCTTGCGTACGGTGCCATGGTTCTTTGGCCTTCACGGTTATTACCTATTTTTGGATATTGATGTTGCTTTTACTGCGGCACAAAAAATAAATATCAATGACTGGCATACTCTTCATCACCCGCTGAATATCCTTAGCCCTGTATTCTACGATATGTGGTGCAATGCTGGCGGAACGGGTAATACCGTGAGTTTGATAATTTGTATTTTCATGGAAGCCAAAAACCCCCATCGCCGCTTGTTAGGCGTAGCGGCACCCATGGCAATTTTTAATATCAATGAGCCTCTCATTTTTGGTTATCCGATTGTCCTGAACCCCGTCATGATTATCCCGTTTGTCCTTGTCCCCTTAATGTCTTACCTGGTTGCATACGGCGCAACTTATCTGGACATGGTTCCGCGGATTTCCGAAATAGTCAGTTGGTCAACGCCTTCTCCAGTCAAAGTCTGGCTAGCCAGCGGCCACTCTGTGAGCGCTGTGTTTTTGTATCTTCTGATTATTAGCCTTGGGGTCGTTATTTATCGCCCCTTCGTTACCACTTCACTTAAACAATCGGTTCCCGACAATCCCGACCTGGATTTACTCACGGGTGAGATGAATATGACTCAACCGACAGATTTTGAGATGGTGCCGAATTACAGCCATATTGTTGAAGGGAACAGCTACATTGAAGCCCAAAGACAAATTGAGAAGCTGCAAAACAGCGGCCAGTTCATTCTCTATTTTCAGCCACAGGTGCGTTTATCCGATCATAAAATCGTTGCCCTTGAGGTTCTGATTCGCCATCAAAGCGATAGCGGAAAAATAACGCCGCCTGTTTTCCTCAAATATTATGAAAGAACAGGGTTGATGCCGGAGATGGACTTCTGGGTAATGGAACATGCATTAGATTATGTTCGGGAGAATATGTCTGATGCAGAAAATATGACGCTGTCCGTCAATATTTCACCTCAGACACTGGTCGATTACAGATTGCTGAATGTGGTTCGCAAAGTGTTAGCAAAGCCACTCCCCACGGGATGGCAGCTCGAATTTGAGATTACTGAATCACAAAAGGTGCAGGAGCCGGTGCGTGTCGCAGAGGTTCTGGAAAAGATGCGAAGTTTGGGTATTAAAATCGCGCTGGATGATTTTGGCTCTGGCTATTCAACCCTGCATTATCTGACTCGTTATCCTCTGGATAAAATAAAATTAGATAGATCAATGGTGTTGGGCCTCGCTAAACCCGATGGATTTAACTTCCTGCGACAAGTGGTGAAGTTATGTATGGTAGTTAAATGTGAAATTCTTATTGAAGGCGTTGAAACGCAAGACGAATTAGCTCAAGTGCAAATGGCGGGTATTGAGTTTTGCCAGGGTTATTTTTTCCATCGCCCATTACCTGGCAATGTGGTGTGCCAGCTGTTAACGGAACAGCATAAGAAAATGAGCCTCTCACATGCTCCCCGATTTAACCCTCAACAAATCTGAAAGCCGGGTCGTATAACGCGGTGACAACATCGCTCTTTTCATCTGCCACGGCTGCTCAATCCCCTGCCCCACAAAATAAATCGTCCCTTTGCCTTTCTTCTTATTAATATCGTCTATCACCTGCATCAGCATTTCGCTGTTGGCTCGCGGCGGGTTTTCATCAAAGAGATTGAGCTGTGCAATACCCTGGCTGAAAAAGTCACAAAGCATCACCCCTGCTTTTTGATAGTGGTGCCCACCTCTCCAGATGGTGTTCAGGCAGCGTGTCGCCGCATCAATAATATCTCTGGTGTCCTGCGTTGGGGTAAGGAGTTTCACCATCGCCTGGTTGCCGTAGTAAGGTTCATTCACCGTGAAAGGGGATGTTTTAACAAAAGCAGAAATATGACGACAATACTGGTGTTCACCCCTGAGCTTTTCTGCGGCACGTGCCGCATAGCTGCAAATAGCCTGACGCATATGTTCATACTCAGTCAGCCGCTCCCCAAATGAGCGCGAGCAGATGATTTCCTGTTTCGTGGGAGCAAACTCTTCAAATCCCAGACAAGATTCCCCACGCAGTTCACGAACCGTGCGCTCGAGCACGACACTGAAATGTTTACGTATAAAACGGATATCCGCATCAGCCAGTTGCAGAGTCGTTTTAATCCCCATCGCTTCAAGCTTTTTACTGATTCGACGACCAATTCCCCATACTTCGCCAACCGGGAACGCTGCCATTAATTGGCGTTGCCGCTCACGGCCAGACAGGTCGACAACGCCACCCGATTCCAGCGGCCACTGTTTTGCTGCGTGATTAGCGAGTTTGGCTAAGGTTTTTGTCTGGGCAATCCCCACGCCTACCGTTAAATGCGTGCGCTGCGAAAGAGTAGAACGGATTTCCCGGCCAAGATCTTTCAGATTTCGGCAATGACTCACGCCAGAAAAATCACAAAAAGCCTCATCGATTGAATAGATCTCAACCCGCGGGCAAATTTCCTCCAGCGTCATCATGACGCGATGTGACATATCAGCATATAACTCGTAATTACTGCTAAAAGCGGTCACGCCTTGTTGGCGGAAGAGATCTTTCTGCTTGAAATACGGACCGCCCATTTGCACACCACAGTTCTTTGCCTCGGCGTTTCGTGCAATCACGCAACCATCATTGTTACTTAAAACCACTACCGGTTTGCCTTTCAGGTCAGGCCTGAATATGGTTTCGCAACTTGCGTAAAAACTGTTTACATCAACCAGGGCAAACATAATTACCTCGTTGATTTCACGATATAAGTCACCACGCCAAACACCTCAAGCGCCTCATCTGAACCGAGATGAATAGGTTTGCAGGCGCGATTAAGCGGCATGAGCTGAATAACGGGTCTGAGTTGCAATTGTCTGACGACGAATTCGCCATTCACCGCCGCAATCACAATATCGTTATGGACCGCCGTTTTTGCGCTATTAACCACCAGCAAATCGCCATTGCTGATACCCCCTTCAATCATCGAATCGTCCGATGCCCGCATGTAGTATGTGGCAGTCGGATGTTCATCCACTAATTGACGAATATCGACGCTCTTTTCTGCATAATCCTGCGCAGGTGATGGAAATGCGCCCATAGTTACGCTCCGTAACCTGTTGATGAACAGAAAATAAAAAGAGTTAGCGGTGCCATAAAATCCTCACAAACAATAACTGTATATATATACAGTATCGTTAAATGTGTGCTCCAGGCAAGTCGATTACAGGAAGATTCTTATAACGATTTGAAGGTGTGGAAAATTTAGTTAATCGAAATAGAGCGAGATTAATCGCAACGCAAATTTGTTCTACCGATCCGCTGCGTGCCGTTCTATGCTTAGTTAATGGAGAAAATAGCTGAACTAAAACGCACCAAGCGCCTTGCGCTGTCCCTACTGCTGGTTGCCGCTGTAACGTTTGTGACTACCCTCTTTTTACCACCGGGTTTCTGGGTGAGCGGCTTAAAAGCTATCGCCGAAGCCGCAATGGTGGGTGCGCTCGCTGACTGGTTTGCCGTGGCAGCGCTGTTTCATCGCGTACCGATTCCCTTCATCTCTCGTCATACGGCGATTATTCCGCGCAATAAAGATCGCATTGGTGAAAACCTGGGCATTTTTGTGCAGGAGAAGTTTCTTGATACCCAGTCCCTGATTGCCTTAATTCGCCGCCACGAACCGGCGCACATGATTGGCCAGTGGTTCAGCAAGCCCGACAATGCGCAGCGCGTCGGGCAACATCTGTTGCAGGTGATGAGCGCATTTTTAGACTTAACTGACGATACGCGCATCCAACGCTTAATCCGCCAGGCGGTTCACAAGGCCATCGATAAGGTCGATTTGACCCATTCCAGTGCTCTGCTGCTGGAAAGTCTGACTAAAAATAACCGCCATCAGGAGTTACTCGACTCCGTCATTGCCCAGATGCTGGCGCTGATAAAACGTGAAAGCACGCGGGCTTTTATCGCCCGTCAGATTGTCCGCTGGCTGGAAACAGAGCATCCACGCAAGGCCAAAGTATTACCCACCGAATGGCTGGGGGAGCACAGCGCCGATTTGGTTTCCAGTGCGGTCAATTCGTTTCTGGATGACGTCAGCCACGATCAGGGGCACCAGATCCGTCAGGCTTTTGATCGCGCGACGTTAAAGCTCATCGACAATCTTAAAAACTCGCCGCAAATGGCTGAAAAAGCCGACAGCATAAAAAGTTATTTGAAAGAGGATGAGGCTTTTAACCGCTATCTGGGCGAACTGTGGGGCGATTTGCGCGAATGGTTGAAAGTGGATGTTAATTCTGAAGATTCGCGCATGAAAAAGCGCATTGCAGAGGCTGGGCAGTGGTTGGGAGAGACGCTGGTTGCCGATAGTGCACTGCGCGCATCACTCAATGAACATCTGGAGCTAGCGGTGCAGAAAATGGCACCTGAGTTTGCCACTTTCCTGACTCGCCATATTAGCGATACGGTCAAAAGCTGGGATGCACAGGATATGTCGCGGCAAATCGAGCTGAATATAGGCAAAGATTTACAGTTTATCCGCATAAACGGCACGCTGGTTGGTGGCTCTATCGGACTGGTGCTGTACCTGCTTTCGCAGATCCCGGCAGTATTGCCGTTGCTGAATTTCTGAAGGGAAGAGAAGAAATGCAACGCCCGCTGATGCGGGCGTTAGGAAATCAATGGTTTTTTTTCGGTTGGTCGTTGTGACCGACTTTTGAGAAGACGTTAAAGACTTCACCCAATCCATAGATAAGACCGAGAATCACCGCCATTACGATTGGCACCATGACCACGGCAAACACCAAGCTTTTCAATAACTCTAACATGGATGCCTCCAACAAAAGTGAGAGCGGCTATTCTAACGACCTGACAGAAAAACGCACTCTCCTTTTGTGCGATTTGCCCAACCCCACGCAATAGAGGAAAATGGCGTTTTCTTTATTGCGGAGAGGTTATGCAAGCTGAAATTCTACTGACGCTGAAACTCCAGCAGCGGCTGTTCGCCGATCCACGTCGTATCGCGCTACTTAAACAAATACAACATACCGGCTCAATTAGCCAGGGCGCAAAACTTGCGGGCATTAGCTACAAAAGTGCCTGGGACGCCATCAATGAGATGAATCAACTGAGCGATGAGACGTTAGTTGATAGAGCAACAGGCGGCAAAGGCGGCGGTGGCGCGGTTCTTACGCATTACGGTGAACGTCTGATTCAGCTTTATGAATTGCTCGCGCAAATCCAACAAAAAGCCTTCGATGTGCTGCGTGATGACGCGCTACCGCTCGATAGTTTGCTCGCTGCAATTTCTCGTTTTTCTCTGCAAACCAGCGCTCGCAACCAGCTTTTCGGCACCGTTTTACGGCGTGATAGAGAACAAGTGCAGCAACACGTTGATATTTTATTGGCTGATGGCTCAACGCGTTTGCAGGCAGCCATTACGCGCCAGAGCGCAGAACGCCTGGGTTTAAGCGAAGGCAAAGAAGTTCTGGTACTGATTAAAGCGCCGTGGGTGGAAATTACCACTGATGCCAAACGTGCCAGCGGTGCAGACAACCAGCTCCCCGGTATTATCAGCAATATTCAGCAAGGGGCTGAGCAAAGCGAAGTGTTGGTGCAATTGCCTGACGGGCAAACGCTGTGCGCTACCGTGCCGAACACTGTAGTGGAAATCCAGAAACTGGTAGAAGGTGCTGAAGTCATAACATTTTTTAATGCCGATCGCGTGATTATCGCCACTCTGTGCTAAAACCGCGCAGCGAATTGACAACACCGCAGGCAATCCGTAAATCTGGGCTTAGTCACTGCAAAAAATGGGATGGTTTATGTCGACGTTGCAAATTTCGCAAGGAGTCTTTCACCTTAGCGACACCCGAACTCTTGCCCTCAATGATTTAGCCATTAACGCCGGTGAAAGCTGGGCGTTTGTGGGTGCCAACGGCAGCGGTAAATCAGCCCTTGCCCGGGCATTAGCCGGTTCACTCCCCCTGCAAAAAGGCGAGCGCCAGTGCACATTCACCCGGATTGCCCACCTTTCTTTTGAGCAACTGCAAAAGTTAGTCAGCGATGAATGGCAGCGCAATAACACCGATTTATTGAGTCCTGATGAAGACGATACCGGTCGCACCACGGCGGAAATTATTCAGGATGAAATCAAAGATGAAGCCCGCTGCCAAAAGTTAGCGGAGCTTTTCGGCATCACATCGTTATTAACTCGCCGTTTTAAATACCTTTCCACAGGTGAAACGCGCAAGGCACTGCTCTGCCAGGCGCTGATGCCGCAGCCTGATTTGCTTATTTTTGATGAGCCATTTGACGGGCTGGATGTGAAATCCCGCGAGCAACTCGCCGCATTATTAGGTGAGTTGAGTACGCAGGGCTACACCGTCGTATTAGTGCTTAACCGCTTTGATGAGATCCCTGATTTTATACAAAACGCTGGCGTGCTGGCAGATTGTGCGCTGATTGAAGTCGGTGAAAAACAAAAGCTATTGGAACAAGCGCTGATTGCACAACTGGCTCACAGCGAAAAACTGGCAGGCGTAGCGCTGCCGGAAGCTGACGATCCGAGTGCACGCTATACGTTGCCTGAAAACCAGCCACGTATTGTGCTGCGCGATGGTGTGGTGGAATACAATGACCGGCCTATCCTGCACAAACTTTCCTGGACGGTAAACCCTGGGGAACACTGGCAAATCGTCGGCCCGAACGGTGCAGGGAAATCGACGTTATTAAGTCTGGTCACGGGCGATCATCCCCAGGGATACAGCAACGATCTGACGCTGTTTGGTCGTCGTCGTGGCAGCGGCGAAACCATCTGGGATATCAAAAAGCATATTGGCTACGTCAGCAGTAATTTGCATCTGGATTACCGCGTCAGTACAACGGTGCGAAACGTGGTGCTTTCAGGCTATTTTGATTCGATTGGCATCTATCAGGCAGTTTCCGATCGCCAACAAAAACTTGCCCGTGAATGGCTGAACATGCTCGGCATGGACAACGCGATTGCAGATGCGCCCTTCCACAGTCTTTCATGGGGCCAACAGCGTCTTGCATTGATTGCGCGTGCACTGGTGAAACACCCAACACTGCTGATTCTCGATGAACCGCTGCAAGGGCTTGATCCACTGAATCGTCAGCTGGTGCGCCGTTTCATTGATATCTTGATTGGCGAAGGAGAAACCCAGTTGCTGTTTGTTTCTCACCATGCGGAAGACGCACCGCAATGCATCACCAGACGGTTAACTTTCGTGGCTGACGGCGACGCTTATCGTTATCAGTTTGAAGATTTACCCGCCGCGCGTTAAACACTTCATCGGTAGGGTGAATTTTATCCACCCTACTTTCAGACAACCCGCAACATCCCTACGACACCTATTTGTTTTATAATCACTTTTCTGGCTTTTGAGTGCGCCTGAAACATTAGTGTAAACGATTCCACTAATTTAGCCCGTGTCACACTTTTCGCATCTCTGTTATGCTATGTTTATTACATACCATACGCGCAATGGAGCGAAAAATGAGAGTATTGGTAACAGGTGGTAGCGGTTACATTGGCAGTCACGCTTGTGTGCAACTGCTGCAAAATGGCCACGATGTCGTCATTCTGGATAACCTCTGCAACAGTAAACGCAGTGTGCTGCCGGTGATTGAACGTCTTGGCGGAAAACACCCGCTGTTTATTGACGGCGATATTCGTGATGAAGCCTTACTGGCTGAAATTTTCCACGATCATCAAATTGATGCTGTTATCCATTTTGCCGGGCTTAAAGCCGTAGGCGAGTCGGTTAACAAGCCGCTGGAATATTACGACAACAACGTCACCGGTACTTTGCGCCTGATTTCTGCGATGCGTGCCGCCAACGTCACCAACTTCATATTCAGCTCTTCCGCCACCGTTTATGGCGATCAGCCACAAATCCCTTACGTTGAAAGCTTCCCGACCGGTACGCCTGCAAGTCCATATGGCCGCAGCAAGCTGATGGTTGAACAGATTCTGGCTGATTTACAAAAAGCCCAGCCAAGCTGGAGCGTGGCTTTACTGCGTTACTTCAACCCGGTCGGCGCGCATCCGTCAGGGGATATGGGCGAAGACCCGCAAGGTATTCCAAACAACCTGATGCCGTATATCGCGCAGGTTGCCGTCGGGCGCCGCGATTCGCTGGCGGTGTTTGGTAATGATTACCCAACCGAAGATGGCACAGGTGTCCGCGACTATATTCATGTGATGGATTTAGCCGATGGTCATGTTGCTGCTATGCAAACGCTACAAGGTAAGCCTGGCGTGCATATCTATAACCTCGGTGCAGGTGTTGGTAGCAGCGTGCTGGATGTGATCAACGCTTTCAGTACCGCTTGCGGCAAGCCGGTGAATTATCACTTCGCCCCGCGCCGTGAAGGCGATCTCCCCGCTTACTGGGCAGATGCCACCAAAGCCGACCAAGAACTTAACTGGCGTGTCAGCCGGACTCTGCAAGAAATGGCAGATGATACCTGGCGCTGGCAATCTCGCCATCCTCAAGGTTATCCAGACTAAGGAAATGTGATGGAGCAGTTTAACCCGGTGGATCATCCACATCGTCGTTACAACCCATTGACCGGACAATGGATCCTGGTTTCCCCGCATCGGGCTAAACGCCCATGGCAAGGGGCGCAGGAAACACCGTCCCAAGAAACCTTACCGACGCACGATCCGGATTGTTTCTTGTGTCCTGGTAATACGCGCGTAACGGGCGATAAAAATCCGCAATATACCGGCACGTTTGTTTTTACTAACGACTTTGCTGCGCTGATGACCGACACCCCGGATGCGCCTGAAAGCAGCGATCCTCTGTTACGTTGTGAAAGCGCACGCGGTACCAGCCGGGTTATCTGCTTTTCACCCGACCACAGTAAAACGCTGCCGCAGCTTTCTGTCACCGCGTTGGAAGAAGTGGTGAAAACCTGGCAAGAACAGACTGCGGACTTAGGCCAAACCTACCCGTGGGTGCAGGTTTTTGAAAATAAAGGCGCGGCGATGGGTTGCTCCAACCCGCATCCGCACGGCCAGGTTTGGGCAAATAGTTTCCTGCCCAATGAAGTGGCGCGTGAAGATGCATTGCAGCGCGAATACTTTGCTGAAAATGGCTCGCCAATGCTGGTCGATTACGCACAGCGCGAGCTTAAAGATGGCAGCCGCACGGTTGTTGAAACCGAACACTGGATTGCTGTGGTGCCTTACTGGGCTGCCTGGCCGTTCGAAACGCTGCTGCTGCCAAAAACGCATATCCTGCGCATCACCGATTTAACGGCAGAACAACGCAGTGATTTAGCCGTCGCGCTGAAAAAGCTGACCAGCCGTTATGACAACCTGTTCCAGTGCTCATTCCCCTATTCTATGGGCTGGCACGGCGCACCGTTTACTGGTGAAGAAAACAGTCACTGGCAACTGCATGCCCACTTCTATCCGCCATTGCTGCGAAGTGCGACGGTGCGTAAATTTATGGTCGGCTATGAAATGCTGGCTGAAACTCAACGTGATTTAACCGCAGAGCAAGCCGCAGAACGCTTGCGTGCAGTGTCCGATATCCACTTTCGCCAATCCGGAGAATAAAAAATGAGTCTGAAAGATAATACCCAACACATCTTTGCCGAGAAATTTGGCTATCCGGCGACCCACACCATTCAGGCTCCGGGGCGCGTAAACCTGATTGGCGAACATACCGATTACAACGACGGCTTCGTACTGCCTTGCGCAATCGACTACCAGACAGTAATCAGCTGCGCGAAACGTGACGACCGCATGGTGCGTGTCATCGCTGCGGATTATGACAATCAAGTGGATGAGTTTTCACTGGATAAACCCATTCTGAGCCACGATACACAGCAATGGTCTAACTACGTGCGCGGTGTCGTTAAGCATCTGCAAAAACGTGACAAGAACTTTGGTGGCGCTGATTTAGTGATCAGCGGCAACGTACCCCAGGGCGCGGGTTTGAGTTCATCAGCCTCTTTGGAAGTAGCGGTCGGTACGGTGTTCCAGAAGCTTTATCATCTGTCCCTTGATGGTTCACAAATTGCGTTGAATGGACAGGAAGCAGAGAACCAGTTCGTCGGCTGTAACTGTGGAATTATGGATCAGCTGATTTCAGCGTTAGGCAAGAAAGATCACGCATTACTGATCGACTGCCGCACGCTGGGCACCAAAGCTGTTTCGATGCCAAAAGGCGTGGCAGTTGTCATCATCAACAGTAATTTCAAACGCACGCTGGTCGGTAGCGAATACAACACCCGCCGCGAGCAATGCGAAACGGGCGCACGTTTCTTCAGCCAGAAGGCGCTGCGTGACGTGCAACTGTCCAAATTCAATGAAGTGGCTCATGAGCTTGACCCGGTTGTGGCCAAACGCGTGCGCCATGTTCTGACTGAAAACATCCGCACCGTTGAAGCCGCTGACGCGCTGGCAAAAGGTGACTTGCTGCGAATGGGCGTGCTGATGGCTGAATCTCACGCATCGATGCGCGACGATTTTGAAATCACCGTACCGCAAATCGATACGCTGGTTGAAATCGTGAAAGCGACTATCGGCGATAAAGGCGGTGTACGTATGACGGGTGGCGGCTTCGGCGGTTGCATCGTGGCGCTTATCCCGGAAGATTTGGTTCCAGCGGTTAAACAAGCGGTCGAAAAACAGTACGAAGCGAAAACTGGTATCAAAGAAACCTTCTACGTTTGCAAACCTTCGGAGGGCGCTGGCCAATGCTAAAAGAGACTCCACAGCTCGCACCAGACGGGCAACCTTTCCGCATCTCCACCCTGCGCAATAGCGCGGGGCTGGTTGTCACCGTGATGGACTGGGGCGCAACTTTGCTGTCATGCCGCGTACCGATGAAAGATGGCAGCGTGCGTGAAACGCTGCTCGGCTGCGAAACGCCGGAAGATTATCTGAATCAGTCGGCTTATCTGGGCGCAACCGTAGGACGTTATGCCAACCGCATTGCTAACAGCCAGTTTGAGCGTGACGGTGTTACCGTAAACGTCACTGCTAATCAGGGCGCGCACCAGTTGCATGGTGGCCCGGACGGGTTTGATACCCGCCGCTGGCGCATTGTGCGTCAGAACGAGCATGAAGTGCTGTACACGCTTGATTCGCACGATGGCGACCAGGGTTTCCCTGGTGAGTTACGCGCTACGGCGCGTTATGCGTTAACCGAAGATAACTGCATTACTGTTGAGTTCCGTGCAAAAACCAGCAAGCCGTGCCCAGTGAATCTGACCAATCATGCATATTTCAACCTTGATGGTCAGCAGAATGATATTCGCCAGCATCGTCTGCAATTGTTGGCTGACAGCTATTTGCCCGTCGACAGCAGCGGTATTCCGCAAGCCGGGCTTAAAGATGTGGATGGCACCAGCTTTGATTTCCGCACACCAAAAACTATCGCTGATGATTTCTTGAGTGATGACGATCAGGTGCTGGTGAAAGGCTACGATCATGCTTTCTTACTACAGGCGCAAGGCGATGCCAGCCTGCCCGCAGCACACGTCTGGTCGAGCGACAATAAACTGCAAATGACGGTCTACACCACGGCACCAGCGTTGCAATTTTACAGTGGTAATTACCTTGATGGCACGCCTGCACGGGAACAAGGTACTTACAGCGCATACCAGGGTCTGGCACTGGAAAGTGAGTTTCTGCCAGATAGCCCAAACCACCCTGAATGGCCACAACCCGATTGCTGGTTACAGCCCGATGATGAATATCTGAGCATTACAGAGTACGAATTTACTCCACTCTAAGTTTTTCGCCCTCCTTCACGGAGGGCGATTATTATTCAGATCGCTGGATTTCCCGCCATTTAGCGACAAAAATATAACAACCGTTCACATCCACCTTACACTCCACACTCTTTTTCGCTATGTTAAACGTTTAGCATTGCCGCTGGCCCCTTTGCGGCAATATAATGATAATCGTTATCATTAATCGCAGGCTTATTAAGGAGTAAACTATGGCTGTTACTAAGCTGGTTCTGGTTCGTCACGGTGAAAGCCAGTGGAACAACGAAAACCGCTTCACTGGTTGGTATGACGTTGATCTGTCTGAGAAAGGTCAAACCGAAGCGAAAGCTGCAGGTAAATTGCTGAAAGACGAAGGCTACTCCTTCGACTTTGCTTACACTTCTGTGCTGAAACGTGCCATCCACACACTGTGGAATATCCTCGATGAACTGGATCAGGCCTGGCTGCCAGTTGAGAAATCATGGAAGCTGAATGAGCGTCACTACGGTGCGTTGCAGGGTCTGAACAAAGCTGAAACCGCAGAGAAATACGGTGACGAGCAAGTTAAACAATGGCGTCGTGGTTTTGCTGTGACTCCACCAGAATTAACTCGCGATGATGAGCGTTTCCCAGGCCATGACCCGCGTTATGCAAGTCTGACCGACAAAGAACTGCCAACGACTGAAAGCCTGGCACTGACCATCGATCGTGTTATTCCTTACTGGAACGAAACCATTCTGCCACGCATGAAAAGCGGCGAGCGCGTCATTGTTGCCGCTCACGGTAACTCCCTGCGTGCACTGGTTAAATTCCTTGATAACCTGAGCGAAGAAGAAATTCTTGAGCTGAATATCCCAACTGGCGTGCCATTGGTTTATGAGTTCGACGAGAACTTCAAACCACTGAAACGTTACTATCTGGGCAATGCTGATGAAATCGCAGCAAAAGCCGCAGCGGTAGCAAACCAGGGTAAAGCGAAGTAATTCGTTAGATGTGAAAAAGGCGTGGTTTTCACCACGCCTTTTTTTATGCAACAGTGCTGCTAATTAGCCACGGCGAACTTTAACCGCATCTGCCAACTGACGCAGAACAGTTTCAGTATCTTCCCAGCCGATACACGCATCGGTAACGCTTTTGCCGTAAACCAGCGGTTCGCCACTCTCGAGGCTCTGATTGCCTTCTACCAGGTGACTTTCAATCATCACGCCGGTAATAGCGGCATCGCCACTCGTAATTTGCTGGCAAACATCGGCACAAACTTCAATCTGCTTCTTGAATTGCTTGCTGCTATTCGCATGGCTGAAATCGATCATCACCTGCGCTGGCAGACCCGCTTTTTGCAAGTCAGTCTTAACCTGAGCAACATGAGTAGCGCTGTAATTTGGCTCTTTACCGCCACGCAGAATGATATGGCAATCGCCATTCCCACTGGTGGTGACGATAGCTGAGTGACCCCATTTGGTCACAGACAGGAAGCTGTGAGGCGCGCCAGCCGCATTGATCGCATCAATGGCAACCTTCATGGTGCCGTCAGTACCATTTTTGAAACCCACCGGGCAAGACAGGCCAGAGGCGAGTTCACGGTGAACCTGAGATTCTGTAGTACGTGCACCGATAGCACCCCAGCTCATCAAGTCCGCCAGATACTGCGGGGTAATCATATCTAAAAACTCACCCGCAGCAGGCAGGCCAGAGTCGTTGATGTCTAACAACAGCTTACGAGCAATGCGCAGGCCATCGTTGATTTTATAGCTGTTATCCATTTCAGGATCGTTGATCAAACCTTTCCAGCCAACCGTGGTGCGCGGTTTTTCAAAATAAACGCGCATTACGATTTCCAGCTCACCTTGCAACTCTTCACGCAGCTCAAGCAAACGTGCGCCATATTCTTTCGCCGCTTTAACGTCGTGAATGGAGCAAGGGCCAATAACCACCAGCAGACGATCGTCATTTCCTTTCAGGATTTTATGAATCGCTTTGCGCGCGCCAGATACGGTGGCGGCGGCTTTTTCTGTGGCAGGGAATTTTTCGAGCAGCGCTACTGGCGGTAACAGTTCGTTGATTTCTTTGATGCGTAAGTCGTCGTTCTGATAATTCATGATATGTCCGGGAATGGCCTTGAGATTTAGCTTAGTTGCAATCCCTTCAATCTATCGCTTCAAGCCTGAAGTGTAAACGGGCTTTTACACTTCAGGCGGAATATTCCTGGAAACGACCTAAAAAGCGTCAAAAAATGGTAAAACCCCGGTTTACCGCTACAATTTTTAATTGTTAACACTAAAAAGTAGTCCTTTAGCAAAATTGTATTCTGACGTGATGTTAATCAGTGACATATTTAGTCGATAAATGGCACAAGCTCAGAATAAAGCAAGTGCACTGTTGGAAGAAGTTATCCAGCAATAACAACCAGAACAGGAGCATGATGATGAAAAAATTAACCGCACTTTTCCTGACAGCAACCCTTTCAGTCGCCAGTGGTCTGGCAATGGCCGCAGATACTAGCGGTGACAATAATGGCCAGGCAAACGCCGCTGCATCAGCAGGCCAGGTCGCACCGGATGCGAATCAGAACCTTGCGCCTAAAGGCGTTGATAATAGCAATATCAATAATGGCGGCACTATGCTTCATCCAAATGGCTCAACCAGCAGTAGCGGTATGACCAGCGACGGGATGAGCAAAGATGAAATCCATAAAAATTCGATGTGTAAAGACGGTAAATGCCCGGATACCAACCAAAAGGTTGAAACCGGTAGCGGTGATGACGTGAACACGAAAGTGGACGGCACTTCACAGTAATTGAAACACCGCTAAACAAGAGGGGAGCTAAGGCTCTCCTTTTTTATGAGCTTTATTCAATAAGTTAATCAGCATTAGTGGTTATAATTAGCGCATCGTCGTTTTGCGAAAACAGAAGAAACCATGGCGCATACACATCAACATTCCTCCGGTGATACCAATTCCAGACGCCTGCTTTGGGCGTTTGTCATCACGGCTCTCTTTATGGTGGCAGAAGTCATCGGAGGGATTATTTCTGGGTCGCTGGCTTTGCTTGCCGATGCAGGCCACATGCTCACAGATGCCGCAGCGTTGTTAGTCGCGTTGCTGGCGGTGCAGTTTGCCCGGCGTCCACCCAATGCCCGTCATACCTTCGGATGGTTAAGGCTGACCACGCTTGCTGCGTTTGTGAATGCTATTGCTCTTGTGGTCATTACCGTATTGATTGTCTGGGAAGCGATAAGCCGTTTTTATCATCCGCAACCGATCGCCGGCTGGACAATGCTGATTATTGCGTTTGCAGGATTGATGGCGAATTTGTTTTCTTTCTGGATTTTGCATCGCGGAAATGAAGAAAAGAATATTAACGTGCGCGCTGCGGCACTGCATGTTCTGGGGGATTTACTGGGTTCTGTAGGCGCGATTGCTGCGGCACTGATCATTCTGTGGACGGGATGGAGGCCCATTGACCCGATCCTTTCTATTTTGGTTTCGTGCCTGGTGCTGCGCAGTGCGTGGAATTTACTTAAAGAGAGTGTCAACGAGCTGCTCGAAGGCGCACCTCACTCCATTGATATCTCTGTTTTGAAGCGGAAATTAGCCAGAACAATCCCAGAAGTTCGTAATGTTCACCACGTACACATCTGGCTGGTTGGCGAAAAACCATTAATGACAATGCATGTGCAAGTGGTACCACCACACGACCACGACGCCCTGTTAGAGCGCATCCATCATTTTCTAAAAGATGAGTATCAGATTGAACATGCGACGGTGCAGATGGAGTATCAGCTTTGCCATGGGCAAGATTGTGATTTAAATGAGCATGGTCAGCACGACCATGCTCATCATCATCATTGATTAAGACAAGGCGCGTGAGCCACGTTCACGCGCACTTTTGATCCACATGCGGCTGCCATTGAGCGCGATAAACGTCAGAATCATATATTCGAGCGACATCGCATAGACACCTTGTAGGGCGAAAATCACCACGCTAATCACGTTAATGATCACCCATAGCAACCAGTTTTCGACGTACTTACGGGTCATCAGAATCATCGCCACAATCGACAACACCATCATGCAAGAGTCCCAGAACGGGAAGGCATCAGGCTGAAGCACTGGCATTGTCACATTCAGCCCCAGTCCCTGCATGACAGAAACCGCTATTCGGGTCAGGAATGCAAATACCGGATCGATAAACACGGTCATTAAACCAATCGCCCCAACACATACCGCAATCCAGGCGAGGGCTTTGGGCAAAGGTAACCAGCGAATCTGGAGAGCGGCCTGATTATCGTTTGTCTGCCGTGACCATGCATACCAACCGTAAATATTGGCCGCAAAGAAGAAAAGCTGAAGCAACAGGCTCGCGTAAAGTTGAATCTGAAAGAAAATTACCGCAAAGAGCGTGACGTTAATTAAGCCGAATGCGTAATTGCTGATCTTTTCAAGGCTCGCCAACCAGATGCACAGTAAGCCCGCCACGGTTCCAATAGCTTCTATCCATGATAAATCATACCCACCAGCGCCGATGGGGATATGAACCAAAATATTCTGCGTGCTAAAAAAATCCATATTCGCTCCTGAGCATAAGATCCTTATGCGTTGCCTTTAATATTCCGTCGTAATTCAGCGGCAAAAGCTAACATTCGATTTAAAGGCACCAGAGCGCCCTCACGGAGTGCAGCGTCAACATGAATCTCATGCGCCGCTCCGCCCTGCTCCAACCCCTCAGCGATAGCTTTAAGGCCGTTCATCGCCATCCATGGGCAATGAGCACAGGTACGACACGTTGCCCCTTCACCAGCTGTCGGTGCTTCGAACAACTCTTTATCCGGGCACGCCTGCTGCATTTTGTAAAAAATCCCGCGGTCGGTCGCCACAATCAGTTTCTTGTGGGGCAACGTTTTTGCCGCAGCAATAAGCTGACTGGTGGAGCCTACTGCATCGGCCAAATCAACGATGGCCTGTGGCGATTCCGGGTGAACTAATACCGCAGCATCCGGATAAAGCGCTTTCATACGCGTTAACGCCTGAGTTTTGAACTCGTCATGTACGATACATGCACCCTGCCAGCACAGCACATCAGCGCCGGTTTGCTTTTGTACATAATTCCCGAGATGACGATCCGGTGCCCAGATGATTTTCTCGCCCAGGCTATCGAGATGTTCAATCAATTCAACGGCGATACTGGATGTCACAACCCAATCCGCACGGGCTTTCACCGCAGCGGAAGTATTAGCATAGACCACCACGGTGCGATCGGGATGCTTATCGCAAAAGGCGTTAAACTCCTCGATTGGGCAACCGAGATCCAGAGAACATTCTGCATTAAGCGTAGGCATCAGAACGGTTTTTTCCGGACTCAGGATCTTCGATGTTTCACCCATAAAGCGTACGCCTGCCACCAGGAGCGTAGTGGCTGGATGATTTGCCCCAAAACGTGCCATCTCGAGAGAATCAGAGATACAGCCGCCAGTCTCCTCCGCCAGAGCCTGAATTTCGGGGTCGGTGTAGTAGTGAGCCACCATGACAGCATTCCGCTCTTTCAGCAGACGCTTGATTTTCTCGCGGTAAAACTGCTTTTCGTCCGCGCTCAAAGGCTGTGGCTTAGGTGGGAAAGGATAAATCGCTGCTTCTGGATCGAACATTACGCTCATAGTGCTTTCTCGTTTGACTGACTTAACCAAATTAGCACTATTCCGGCGTGAATGTACCAGAAATGGCTAGGGTTGTTTTGTATGCTAAACAAGATAGCGAATTATGGCGGGATTGTCGTGAGGAATTTAATTTCAACCAAGAATTGCAGATAGCAAAAAGGCGCCTTTAGGGCGCCTTTCTACATTGGTGGGGCGTGCAGGATTCGAACCTGCGACCAATTGATTAAAAGTCAACTGCTCTACCAACTGAGCTAACGCCCCGAATGGTGGGTGATGACGGGCTCGAACCGCCGACCCCCTCCGTGTAAAGGAGGTGCTCTACCAACTGAGCTAATCACCCAAACTTCCGTACTACTTCGCACTACATTCATAATTGGTGGGGCGTGCAGGATGATTCGGCCTTTGGCCTCACCCTTCGGGTCGTTGCTACGCAACGCTGTTTCGCTTACGCTCAACTCGAACCTGCAGCAGGTTCAAACCCTTCACGACTCACTTGCACAGAATACTTAAATATTGGTGGGGCGTGCAGGATTCGAACCTGCGACCAATTGATTAAAAGTCAACTGCTCTACCAACTGAGCTAACGCCCCGCAATGCGGTTTACTACTTCTTCAAAAACTCACTACATCCGTAATTGGTGGGGCGTGCAGGATTCGAACCTGCGACCAATTGATTAAAAGTCAACTGCTCTACCAACTGAGCTAACGCCCCGCAATGCGGTTTACTGCTTCTTCAAATACTGACTGCTTCGAAATTGGTGGGTCGTGCAGGATTCGAACCTGCGACCAATTGATTAAAAGTCAACTGCTCTACCAACTGAGCTAACGACCCAATTTCGAGTCACTTCGGGTTTGTTTGATATCCCTTGGCAACGGCGGCATATATTACTGATTTAAGATTTTGACGCAACAAGAATTTCGATCAAGATCACCTAATGGCTCGCGTTTCGTTCGGCTTGACCAGAAAAACAGCAATATCTGGTCAGGCCGCACTCACTACATCGCATTCAGACGTTTTTGTGCCTGCTTTGCGCCGTCGGTATTTGGAAATTGTTTGATCACTTGTTGATACACAGCTTTCGCTTTTGCGGTATCGCCTTTGTCTTGCATGATCACACCGACTTTAAACATTGCGTCCGGGGCTTTTGGAGATTTCGGGTAATTTTTCACCACAGAGGCAAAATAAAACGCCGCATCATCCTTTTTCCCTTTGTTGTAATTCAGCTGCCCCAGCCAGTAATTAGCATTTGGCTGGTAAGTTGAATCTGGGTACTTCTTGATAAAACTCTGAAATGCAGCGATGGCTTCGTCCTGACGGGACTTATCCTGCACCATGGCAATAGCGGCATTGTAGTCGCTGTTGGCATCGCCCCCCTGCACAGGAGCAGCCGGAGTGCTGGCTGACGCACCAGCATCAGGTGCTGCTGTCGCAGCAGCGCCCTGATCGGTTGCACCAGCAGCTTGCCCTGCAGCAGCGCCGCTACCGAGGCTGTCTATCTGCAATAAAATTTGCTTCTGACGCTCAACAACCTGATTCAACTGATATTGGCTTTCCTGGATTTGACCACGAAGGGAATCAATATCATTTTGGTTATCAGAGAGTTGTTGTTGAAGTTGGGTTAAGAGTTGACTGTGAGCGTTAGAAATACGCTCGAGTTGAGTGACACGGTCTTCGACCGAGCCTGAGCCGACACTACTGATTGGCGCCTGAGCAGTAGCGGCCCAGGGGGCCGCTATGCCAACCAGTAACGACAGACTCAACAAGTGATGTCTGAGGTTACTGTTCATACTGTTCTCTTAGTAAACCAGAACGGCACGACGGTTTTTAGCGTAAGCCGCTTCGTCATGACCCAGAACTGCTGGTTTTTCTTTACCGTAAGAAACGATGGAGATCTGGTCTGCAGAAACGCCTTTACCTTGCAGGTACATCTTAACAGCGCTAGCACGACGCTCACCCAGGGAAATGTTGTATTCCGGAGTACCACGTTCGTCCGCATGACCTTCTACAGTCACTTTGTAAGATGGGTTGCTACGCAGGAAGTTAGCGTGCGCATCCAGCATTGCAGCGAATTCAGAAGAAACATCATATTTGTCCAGACCGAAGTATACGATGTTGTTCTGTTGCAGCTGTTGCATCTGCAGGCGAGCCTGTTCTTCAGATGACATGTTGCCATTGCTACCGTTAGCGTCCATACCAGTGCCGGCGCCCAGCATACCTTCGCCGCTCTCGTTGTTGGCGCTCTTGTTAGAACTACACGCAGCAATTGCCATAACAGGCAATACCAGCATCAGCCCTTTCAGCACTTTGTTCAGTTGCATTTCTTTGATCCTTTAATATTTTATTATCACAGATACGGCGACCAGGCAGGGAATTTAACCTGACCATCGGTTGCCGGAAGACGCGCTTTGAAACGCCCATCTGTTGAGACCAGATTCAGCACAGATCCCATCCCCTGAGAAGAGCTGTAGATTACCATCGTGCCGTTAGGTGCCAGACTTGGCGTTTCATCCAGGAACGTTGACGATAAAGTTTGTACGCCACCCGCTACCAGATCCTGTTTGGCGATATGTTGTTGCCCACCGTTCGAGCTCACCATCACCATAAACTTACCGTCGGAACTCACATCGGAATCCTGGTTCTGAGAACCTTCCCAGGAAATACGTTGTGGAGCACCGCCATTCACATTCACTTTATAAATCTGCGGACGACCAGCCTGATCGGAGGTGTACGCCAGGTTCTGGCTATCCGGGAACCAGGTCGGTTCAGTGTTGTTGCTGCGACCATCCGTCACCTGACGAATCTGACCAGAGCCAATATCCATCACATACAGGTTCAGGCTACCGGTTTTCGACAATGCGAAGGCTAGCTTGCTGCCGTCTGGAGAGAAGGTAGGCGCGCCGTTGTGACGAGGGAAAGAAGCCACCTGCTGCACCGCACCATTCGCCAGAGTCTGGATAACCAGCGCTGAACGACCGCTTTCAAACGTTACGTAAGCCAGTTTGCTACCGTCTGGAGACCAGGCTGGTGACATCAACGGCTGCGGAGAACGGTGTACCACAAACTGGTTGTAGCCATCGTAATCAGAAACGCGCAGTTCATACGGGAACTGACCGCCATTGGTCTGCACGACGTAAGCAATACGTGTACGGAACGCACCTTTGATACCTGTCAGCTTCTCAAACACTTCATCGCTGGCGGTATGACCGGCATAGCGAAGCCACTGTTTGTTCACTTTGTAGGAATTTTGCGCCAGCACAGTACCTGGGGCGCCAGAGGTATCAACCAACTGGTAAGCCACGGTATAGCTGCCATCACCATTCGGTGTGACCTGGCCAACAACAACAGCATCAATACCCAGAGCGGTCCACGCGGCCGGTTGCACTTCCTGAGCGGAGCCAGGTTGCTGCGGTAAACGTGAACGATCGAGTGGATTGAATTTGCCACTGTTACGTAAATCAGCGGCAACGATGCCACCAATATCTTCTGGTGCTGCACCTGGGCCTGCCCATTTAAACGGCGCCACACCAATTGGACGTGCTGAGTCCACCCCTTGGGTGATCTCAATACGAACTTCTGCGTGCAGCACTGCTGCCCACAGCATTAAAAAACTTAATGCAACTCGAAATGCCTGCTTCATCATATCTCCCTTATCTGGACCCAAAGCCCACGATAATTTAGCAGAATGTTAACAAACTCAAATACACAAAACTACCAAAACCCTGTGACTACAGTAGTAGGCTTTCCCTATTTTCATAGAGGAAAAATCACAGTTTAAAGTCTAGTTTGGCATCTTTTACTTTTTCATAAACTGCCTGGCTAGGCGGTTTAGGAATCTTGGCAGTTTTTGCTGCTGTCAACGCGGCCTGACATAGAGCAGAATCTCCGCCCTCAGGAGTCGCAGATAGCAAGAGTCCATCGGGAGCTAACTTGATGTGTAAAACACAAGTTTGCCCTTGATAAAGACTGGCATCATACAAGCGACTCTGTATGGCACTCCGGATTTGAGCAGCATATGCACTTATATCTGAACCCGTCGCACCACCATTAGCCCCACTTGTACCACTATCTTTAGCAGGCTGACCGTTACCTTTCGCTCCCGCACCCGTTTTCGGTGCATTCTTACCAGAGCTTAGGTCGCCAAATAGATCGTCAACGCCCGCAGCGGCGGCCTTATCGGCAGCAGCTTTATCAGCAGCAGCCTTTTTCTTCGCATCTGCTGCCGCTTTCTTATCGCCAGCAGCTTTTGCAGCCGCAGCCTTATCAGAAGCCGCTTTTTCTGCCGCAGCAGTCTCAGCAGCTTCTTTTGCAGCAGCTTTTTTGGCAGCTTCAGCCGTAGCTTTCTTCTCAGCATCGGCAGCTTTCTTGGCAGCAGCATCTGCAGCTTTCTTTTCGGCTTCCTGCTGAGCTTTTTTCGCCGCAGCGGCAGCTTCGGCAGCAGCCTTTTTCTCTGCATCAGCTGCTTTTTTAGCTGCTTCTTCAGTCGCTTTCTTTTGTGCATCCGCAGCAGCTTTCTTCGCCGCTTCTTCTGCAGCCTTCGCCTGAGCATCAGCTTGCGCTTTAGCATCTGCTTTGGCTTTCGCCGCGGCTGCTTCAGCTTGCTTTTGTTGCTCTTGCGCTTCTTTAGCTGCTTCTTGCGCCTGTTTCTGCTGGTCTGCTTGTTGCTTCGCTTGTTCTTGCGCGTCGAGGCGTTCTTTCTCCAGAGCTTTCAGACGCTGTTGTTCAGCAGCCTGTTTTTCCTGGAGTTCTTCAGCCTGTTGTTGCGCTTGTTTCTCGCGTTGCTCGGCAGCACGTTTACTACTCGCCTGCTGCTGTTGCTGACGATTGTACTGCTGAACAACAGCACCAGGGTCGACCATGACCGCGTCAATAGCCGAACCTCCACCGCCGCCAGCACTGGCGTCGATGTGCTCGTCAAACGAACTCCAAATCAGGACTGCAATCAAAATGATATGCAGGATCACTGAGACGATTATCGCGCGCTTGAGCTTATCGTTTTCTATGGTTGCCTTTGACACTATCGGTTCCCAAATATCGCGAGATGGATCAGATTGGCTGCGTCATCAAACCGACGGATTTCACACCTGCGCTATGCAGCATGTTAAGTGCTTTGATGATTTCCTCGTAAGGAACATCTTTCGCACCACCGATCAAAAAGACCGTTTTCGGGTTTGCCTGCAAACGACGCTGTGCTTCCGCAATAACCTGTTCAGATGGCAACTGGTCCATACGGTCTTTCTCAACCACCACGCTGTACTGCCCTACCCCGGAAACTTCAATAATAACCGGTGGTTCATCGTTACTACTCACCGTCTGCGAATCTGTCGCATCCGGCAAATCAACCTCAACGCTCTGTGTAATGATTGGAGCTGTTGCCATAAAAATAAGCAGCAACACCAACAGTACGTCCAGCAGAGGAACGATGTTAATTTCGGACTTTAATTCCCGACGACCACGCCCACGTCCACGTCTGGCCATGACTTACCCCTTACTGCTTATCGCTGCTGGTAAAAGCCTGACGGTGCAGGATAGCCGTGAACTCTTCCATGAAGTTGTCGTAATTCAATTCCAGTTTGTTCACACGTTGATTCAGGCGGTTATACGCCATAACCGCAGGGATTGCAGCGAACAGACCGATTGCAGTTGCAATCAGTGCTTCTGCGATACCGGGTGCAACCATCTGCAATGTCGCTTGTTTGACCGCACCGAGTGCGATAAAGGCGTGCATAATCCCCCAAACCGTACCAAACAGACCGATATACGGACTGATTGAACCCACGGTTCCGAGGAAAGGAATATGAGTTTCCAGCGTTTCCAGCTCACGGCTCATGGAAATACGCATGGCGCGAGATGCCCCTTCAACAACTGCTTCAGGTGCGTGCGTGTTAGCACGATGCAGTCGGGCAAACTCTTTAAAGCCTGAATAGAAAATTTGTTCAGAGCCAGCAAGATTGTCACGGCGGCCCTGGCTTTCCTGATAGAGACGGGACAATTCAATGCCCGACCAGAACTTATCTTCAAATGCTTCTGCTTCACGAGTAGCAGCATTGAGGATGCGCGTACGCTGAATAATGATTGCCCATGATGCAATGGAAAAACCAATCAAAATCAACATGATAAATTTGACCAGAAGGCTTGCCTTCAGGAACAAATCAAGGATATTCATGTCAGTCACTGCTTGAACTCCGCGACAATAGACTTGGGAAGCGCACGAGGCTTCATTAGGTGTGGATCAACACAGACAATCAGGACCTCAGCTTCGTTGAGTACCTGGTTATCGGCATTGACGATTCGCTGTGTAAATACCATAGAGGTACCACGCATCGATGTAATTTCACTTTGGATTTCGAGTAAATCGTCGAGTCTGGCCGGCGCCAGATAATCCACTGTCATTCTGCGAACAACAAAGGCGACGCGCTCCGCCAACAAATCTTGCTGGTTGAAGTTGTGATGGCGCAGCATCTCTGTGCGTGCTCTTTCATAAAAAGCAACATAACTGGCATGGTAAACCACACCACCGGCATCGGTATCTTCGTAGTAGACACGAACCGGCCATCGAAACAGCGTTGTACTCACTTTACATCCCGGTAATGCAATTAAACGTTGCTACTATACGCAAGAGGATGGGGGTTGGGAATGGGTTGCATTAAACGTTAGGTAAATATTTATGGGCTTGTTAAAGCCCATAAAATGTGTGTAAAAATCTTCAAGCTTAAAGAAGCATCAGAAGAAGAAAATAGCCAGCCCTGCCAGCAGGACTAATAGCGCAGGCAACGGACTAAAAACGCCCTGCCACAGCACTTTACGTGGACGAAAACCCACACCATGTATCACGCCGGTGCAAACAGCCCACATCAACAAAAAACCGTGCCAGATTGCCAGGTCACTGGTTTTTGCCGCAAAGCGGGACGGGTCCCAAAACATACACCCGGCCAGGATAAGTGCCATGATCAAGGAAAGAGCCCTTAAAGGGCTCTTATCCATTACCGCATACAGCTTTGCGATAATTCCTTCCATCAAATTTCTTCTTTACCAGCTTTAGCAGCTTCTACGTGCTCAAGTGCCAGGGCGGTAATGATGCCAAAAGCACAGGCAAGAAGCGTCCCCAGAATCCATGCAAAGTACCACATAATCAGCTCCTTACTTAGTACAGAGAGTGGGTGTTGCTTTCGATATGCTCTTTGGTGATTCGACCGAACATTTTCCAGTAACACCAGATGGTGTAGATGAGAACGATCGGCACAAATACCGCAGCAACAAAGGTCATCACGTTCAGCGTCAGCTGGCTGGATGTGGCATCCCACATGGTCAGACTCGCGTTCAGCATGGTGCTTGAAGGCATGACGAACGGGAACATCGCCACACCAGCAGTCAGAATCACACAAGCCAGAGTCAGTGAAGAGAACAGGAATGCCATGGCACCTTTCTCCAGACGCGACATCAACACAGTCAGCAGCGGCAGAACCACGCCCAATGCAGGGATGAGCCACAGGATAGGCATATTGTTGAAGTTCACCATCCATGCACCTGCCTGACGAGCGACTTCTTTGGTCAGCGGGTTAGAAGCTGCATGGTGATTCAATTCTGAAGTCACAACATAGCCGTCAATCCCGTAGATAACCCAAACACCAGCCAATGCGAAGCACACCATCATCACCAGCGCTGAAATTTGCGCAGCGGCTTTGGCACGCAGATGCAGTTCACCCACAGTACGCATTTGCAGGTAAGTAGCACCTTGAGCAAGGATCATGGATACGCTCACGACACCAGCCAGCAGGCCAAACGGGTTCAGCAACTGGAAGAAGTTACCGGTGTAGTACAGGCGCAGATACTCATCAACGTGGAACGGCACGCCTTGCAGCAGGTTACCGAACGCCACACCAATGACTAACGGTGGCACGAAGCTACCGATGAAAATGCCCCAGTCCCACATGTTGCGCCAGCGCATGTCTTCAATCTTCGAGCGGTAATCAAAACCTACCGGACGGAAGAACAAAGAAGCCAGTACCAGAATCATCGCTACATAGAAGCCGGAGAACGCTGCAGCGTAAACCATCGGCCAGGCAGCAAACAGCGCACCACCAGCAGTGATGAGCCACACCTGGTTACCATCCCAGTGCGGAGCGATGGAATTCACCATAATGCGGCGTTCAACGTCAGATTTGCCAATGATGCGAGACAACATGCCCACGCCCATGTCAAAGCCGTCGGTGACTGCAAAACCAATCAGCAAAATGCCAACCAGCAGCCACCAGATAAAGCGCAATACTTCATAATCGATCATTTGACGACTCCTGTCTTAGCGTGCCGGCTGAGAAGCCACATTGGACTGCTCAAAGTGATAGCGGCCTGTTTTCAGACTGCTCGGCCCAAGGCGAGCAAATTTGAACATCAGGAACAATTCCGCCACCATAAACAGCGTGTAAAGGCCGCAAATCAGTACCATGGAGAAGATCAGATCGCCCACGGTCAGCGAGGAGTTAGCAACCGCGGTTGGCAATACCTCACCCACAGCCCATGGTTGACGACCGTATTCAGCAACAAACCAGCCAGATTCAATCGCAATCCATGGCAGCGGGATGCCATAGAGCGCCGCACGCAACAGCCATTTTTTCGAGCCGATTGCATTACGTGTTACGGTCCAGAACGAAGCCGCGATGATAAACAGCATCAGGAAGCCACAACCGACCATGATACGGAACGCAAAGTACAGCGGAGCAACGCGTGGGATAGAGTCTTTAGTTGCCTTCTGAATTTGCTCTTCCGTCGCGTCGGCGACGTTCGGCGTATAGCGTTTCAGCAACAGACCGTAACCCAGGTCTTTCTTAACAGATTCAAAGTTATCGCGAACCGCCTGATCTTTCGAACCTGCACGTAACTGTTCCAGCAGGCTATAAGCCTTCATGCCGTTACGAATACGTTCTTCGTGCTGCACCATCAGGTCTTTCAGACCAATAACTTGCTTATCCACAGAGCGGGTGGCGATGATGCCAAGCGCATATGGAATTTGAATCGCATAGCTATTTTCTTGCTTATCCTGGTCAGGAATACCAAACAGCGTAAAGGCGGCAGGAGCAGGTTGTGTTTCCCACTCAGCTTCAATGGCAGCCAGTTTGGTTTTCTGCACGTCACCCATTTCGTAACCGGATTCATCACCCAGCACGATGACAGACAGGATAGCCGCCATACCAAAGCTTGCAGCGACGGCAAATGAACGTTTAGCAAATGCAACGTCACGGCCTTTAAGCAGGTAGTAGGAGCTAACACCTAAGATGAACATCGCACCACATACGTAGCCAGAAGCCACTGTGTGAACGAATTTCACCTGTGCAACAGGGTTCAACACCAATTCGGAGAAGCTGACCATCTCCATACGCATGGTTTCGAAGTTGAAGTCGGAGGCAATTGGGTTCTGCATCCAGCCGTTCGCCACCAGAATCCACAGCGCGGAAAGGTTGGAGCCAAGTGCCACCAGCCAGGTTACCGCCATGTGTTGGACTTTGCCAAGGCGATCCCAACCGAAGAAGAACAGACCCACGAATGTGGATTCAAGGAAGAATGCCATCAGGCCTTCGATGGCCAGAGGGGCACCAAAGATATCACCCACGTAATGCGAGTAATAAGACCAGTTTGTGCCGAACTGGAACTCCATGGTTAAACCGGTGGCCACGCCCAAAGCAAAGTTGATACCAAACAACTTGCCCCAGAACTTGGTCATATCTTTATAAATTTGCTTACCTGACAGAACGTACACCGTTTCCATGATGGCCAACAAGAACGCCATACCGAGCGTTAGTGGCACAAAAAGAAAGTGGTACATCGCGGTCAAGGCAAACTGTAAGCGCGACAGTTCGACAATATCAAACATCTTGACTCCTTGCTCTTCGCATGAAGACTCCGACCGTGGTTCACCCGATGGTTCACCACAACGCATGCCCTAATACAAAAACATTGGCTTCCAAACTCCACCCTCTCATTATTTGTATGTAATGAAGAAGATGAAAGGTTACAAACACGTTAATAAAAACCCAAAAATAATCCGCAAATATATTACCCTGCAAATCCCTTACGATAAATAGGTAATTGCTAAGGCTTATTTACGTTTCTAGACAGTGATCAATTTATAGCGAAAATGTCCACTAACCGCCATCTTGATCTGCAACAATTTACGCGCTTTTGCACCCTACTGGCTAGTTTTAGATATTGATCTAGCGCAATTTATTCCCTATTTGTTAATTTAGTTCCTCATAACAATGAATGATGAACTTGTTGTTAATGATATGTTTTGCAAAAGTCATTTTCGTTAATGCATGAATGATATCTATAAACAAAAGTTATTTATTTGAAGCCAGGCCCGGAAATTAAATCCTCCGCATTAATGACGCACCGCATTAATCACCTCACGGTATTTTCTGCGGTTCATTTCTTTTTTTGCTCATAATTAACAAATTATTTACTTTTAATGATAAAGTATTTAACAAGTCATTATTTTTGATATGGTTAGCAAAATGTTGCTGTGGGCTGAAAAACAGAAAGGCCACGTAAAAACGTGGCCAGAGAAAAAGACTGAAACAGTAACGCTATCTGAAACGGTCTATCGCAAGGCTAAATGTCCGCGACTGGCAAGGCTTAACCACAGCAAACTGCCCCACCCTTTCTGATTGTTGTAACAACGGTTTTTCATCCATTCCCGTCTCCTGCCAGCCAGTAATAGGCAGCGTGCTAGTCACCATTCCCTCTCCAGGGTGTTGTTCGTCGGGGTTAAAGATGCGAATAATCACTTCATCACGGTCTTCCGCCTTTTTAAGGGCACTGAGCATACATCCTACCGAAGGCATCGTAAGCAAGCTAAATGTACCCGGCGTTTCAAAATCTGCCCGATTGAGTTTCATCGCATCAAATGGAATTTTGTTGTAGCACTGAACCGGTGTCAGCCATGCGCGGGCATGTTGTGCAATTCCTGCCGCCGTCGGCGAACCGCTAAATGCCATCAGGCTAAAACGACAACTCAACTTTCCGCGTAGTTGAGAATCAGGGGTTGGCAATTTGATGCCGGATGGTCGTCCCGGACGTAACACCAATTCTTCTTTGCCCAAAACACCAATCGAACGGAAAAGCGTCAGCGCAAAAGTGTCTTTTTTCTCACCGATGATTTCAAACTCACGCAACCCGTCGGTAAACAGCGCCAGACCTTGTTTACCATCATGCAATGCGGCGTAATTCAGTAAGTTCCATACCGGAATCGGGGCTTCTTTCCAACCTTCCTCCTGCCAGTTTTCCATCGCCGTATCTTCGACCGGGCGTGTAATGGTCCCAAACTGGTTATCTGCCAACACCGTTGTCGATGCGAATGGCGTCGGTATCAACACCCTCACCCGGTGATCGTTAGCCTGGTTATCGAGTTGTATTTCGATATCAATGCGACGGCTATTGCGCGCAAGCGTGACATGACATTCAGCGTCCAGATAACCACTCGTCTCGCGCACTCCCCGCTGTTGTAAATTCTCAGGTAACGCCATGCGCAGCTTCAATGTCGCCATGCTTTGCCAGGCTTCGTGTTTCACTTCACAAACATGCGCGCTCGAAGTCGAGTAAATCAACCATTCGGCTTTAGCTGGGGAATAATCATATTCATCGCCGTCATCGGAACCGTCTTCCAGTTGCAGAACCTGGTCATAACTCAGGCCAGTGTATTTATCAGTAATACGTAGCGTGCCGTTCTGGTTGAGGGCGATATGATAGAAATTGTTTTCCAACAGAGCTTGCGTCGGCACCGTTACACTACGTTGCACGCCAGGCTTCTTCCCTTCGACATACAGCGTGCAATAACCCATCGCGGGCAGAACCTGACTGAGCTGAATATCGTATTCCATGAACGGGTCATAATTGCCGTAATGCACAATTTGCCGGTCAACCAAACCTGGGTCGATTTCCCGCGCCTCGCGAATGAAATATTCCACTTCGTTACCCTGTCCATCTTTAAGCGTGAACTGGCTGGCGCGGATGCGAATAGTCGTGTTGATTACCTCTTCACGCGGATAGGGCATCATATTGAAAAACGTCAGTTTGTCGGAATCTGTAGCAGGCATATTGTCGACAATTTTACGCATGTAAAAACGAATCAGATTTTCAGCCATATCGTCTGCAAGTACAAAACGGGTCATGATCTCCTGGTGAACTTTGTCGCTACAACAGCAACCGATGCTGTCATGGGCATGGTTTTTCAGGATCTCTTTCCACATTTTTTCCAGCAGACCGTGGTGATATTCAAAACCTAGCGACCACGCGATAGACGCCAGCGGCTCCAGAATATTGACGATTTTGTTTTCAATCTGCGCATGAGCGATTTTAATGTCCATGCGTGTCGAGCTGATGGTGCGGTGCACTCGCATGTACTTGCCGTCGATAAACTCACCTTTTAGCGTGGCAAGCTTCTCGCGCAATGCTTCAATTTTCTCGAATACTTCCTCAAAACGGCTCATCACAAACTCACGCTGAGGGTAAATCTCGCGCAATTTATCAATGACCGTGAAAATATTTTGTTGTAGCGGCATTTGATCATGCCCGTTTGGCAGCAAAATTTCCTGAGTCGCAGAAGCCTTTTCTAACACTTCAAAATAGTTGTCGAGGCGCTTACGCAACCCGGCCTCATCATCAGGCAAATATTTACCAATGGCGTAACCCAACGGCAGCACCTGGGCGACAACTTCACTACCATCGTTGCTGTGCCACAAAAATTCGGTTCTGTCCGTGCCGTGGCGTTCTGAACAACCGCGCCAGAACATTGTGCGCTTGATTCCAAAACCGTTAAATATATGCGGCAATTGTGCAGACATCCCAAACGAGTCCGGCAGATAACCAATTTTCATCGGCTCCCCAAATGCCAGGCAATCCCGCATCCCGTACATCAGGTTGCGCACGATGGACTCGCCGGAAACAATAGTGGTGTCTGTTTGCGTATACCACGGTCCGATGATCAGCTTGCCCGCCTCGACCAACGCTTTCACACGAGATTTATTTTCCGGTTTAATCGCAAAGTAATCTTCCAGTACCGCCGTCTGCCCGTCGAGTACGTAATATTTATATTCAGGATCACACTCAAGGCGAGTCAGTATCTCCTCCATATTATTTATCAAAAGGATACGAGACTCTTCGGTCGTGAAATACCATTCACGGTCCCAATGCATATGGGGAGTTATATGAACACGAGATACAGCTTTCATTCTTGTTTGCCTTACTTCTGAGTGATTACGATAAAACGCTTTCAGTTGAATATTTGCCCTGCTTAACCGCGCGTTTACGCCACAAAATCAGTATCAGGGTTGAAATAATGGTGCCGACCAGCGCTGCACCAAACCACCCAGCCGCCGCAGCCATGCCGCTATGACCGCCAGGATGAAGTAAAAATAAAGAGAAAATACCTGCTCCCGGTGTCGATAAACCGATATTCATTGCGCCCACCATTACCCCCGTAACAACCGATCCCACGAGGAATGAACCAATCACACGAATAGGATCTTCAATCGCCATCGGGATCGCTCCTTCCGTGATCCCGGCAAGACCGAGCAACCAGGTCGATTTACCCGTTTCAATTTCAAAATCTTTGAACAGTTTTGGAGCGATCAATGTGGAAGCCGTAACCGTAAAAGCTGAAACCATTTTGACCGAGGCGAAGATGGCGTATGGGCCATACACACCGTTCGCCATCGCCCCGAGGCAAAATGCGTAAGAGGCTTTATTGACTGGGCCTCCCAGATCAAACGAACACATAAAGCCCAGAATCGCGCCCAGCAACAATGCGTTGCTGCCGGATAAACCATTAAGCCAATGAGTTAAAGAGGTGTTGATCCACGCGACGGGTTCACCAATCACAAACAGCATTAGACTGCCGGCGACAAGCGTGCCAATCACGGGATAAAGGTAGAAAGTAAGAAAACCATTGAAGTTGGGGCTGAGGCGTATGTGCTTTTTCACCCAACGCATTAAATAGCCCGCGATTAAACCGGCCACCACCCCGCCGAGAAAACCCGAGCCAATCATGTTTGCCGCAAGCCCTGCAGCAAAACCAGGACCAAGTGCAGGCTTATCGGCAAGGGAATAAGCCGTATATGCAGCCAGAACCGGCACCATCAGCGTGCCGAGCATTCCACCACCAAGTTTGCGGTACATCCACAACCACGAATTTTCAAGATCGAACAAATGCTGCAAACCAAAAATCTGCGCCAGCAAAACGGCTACAGCTAACACTGTTCCGCCCGCGACAATCAGCGGAACGGCAAAGGAAATTCCGCTCAGTAACGCCTGCTTTAATTCGGTTTTAAAACCTGGTGCAGATTGCGCCGTATCTTGCTGCTCCACGTGTTCATCAGATGACGCTCTCAACGCCAGCGCCTGCTGCAAAATACGCTCGGCATGTTTGATGGGTTCAGCAACCGGTGTCGTAATTGACGGGATGCCTTTGAAGCGCTCGACATCCTTGATAGCGACTTCGGCGGCAAATATACATGCATGCGCCTGATTGATTTGCCGCGCAGTTAAACGCCCCTCAATACCATTCGCCCCTTGCTTTTCGACATAGACATTAATACCTAGTTTGCGCCCGGCTTTTTCCAGATATTCCGCCGCCATATAAGTGTGGGCGATCCCAGCCGGGCATGCCGTGACACAAACGATAGTCGGGCGAGAAGCATCTTCTTCAACCACGACACTTTGTGGCTCGTTGTTTAACAACGCCAGAAACTCGTCGACCGATGTTGCATGCATCACTTTTTCGCGTACTTCTTCATCAACCAGTGCGGTAGTCAGAGAAGTCAAAAGCTGCATATGAGTTGAACCGGCTTCGCCTTCAGGAATGGCCAGCAAGAAGATCATCCGCACCGCTTCCGGCCCGTCTACACCTTCCCACTCAACAGGCGTTTTAAGCGTCGCGGCCGCAAATGCCGCTTCTTTTACCGCATTTGTTTTACCATGCGGCACTGCCAACCCTTCACCGAGAGCAGTTGGCCCCTGCGCTTCACGTGAAAAAACTTCAGCCAGAAATTGTTCCAGACTATGTAGTTTTCCAACCGCAGCCAGTTGCTTCGCCATTGTGTGTATCGCTTCATCACGACTGGCAAACGTCGTTTGCAGTGTGACTAAATCAGGGTGAGTCAACGCCGTCAGGTTCATCATTCCCTCGTAAGGAGTCGGTTCCAGTTGCCGTAAGCTTACACAGCAAAACAATACCTTTATGTGATCAATTTCACTGTAAAGAATATTTGTATTAAATTTGTATTAATACTTATCAGTTAACAGTCGTGATGAATGGCGCTATGATTCGCCATGATTTTTAATGTTCTCAGGGGACTACGTGGTGGCTAAGAAACCGATGTACCGTCAGATTGCCGATGCTATCCGCCAGCAGGTTGAAAACGGTGAACTGAAACCTGGTGATGCGCTGCCGACTGAATCAGCGTTGCAGGCTCTGTTTGCGGTCAGTCGTGTCACCGTACGCCAGGCGCTAAAACAGCTTACCGAGCAGCAAATCATTGAGAGCATTCAGGGCAGCGGTTCATACGTTAAGGAAGAAAAGGTCAATTACGATATTTATCAACTGACCAGCTTCTACGAAAAACTGGCTGACCGAAACGTCGAAACCCACAGCGAAGTGCAAATTTTTGAAGTGACCAAGGCCGATGAGCTTTTGGCCGCCCGTTTACAACTCACCACGGATGACAAAGTCTGGCATGTAAAACGCGTGCGTTTTATCAAGCAAAAGCCCGTCACTCTGGAAGAAACCTGGATGCCGCTCTCACTGTTCCCTGACCTGACCTGGGAAGTGATGGAAAACTCGAAATATCACTTTATTGAGAACGTGAAGAAAATGGTCATCGACCGCAGCGAACAAGAAATCATTCCGGTGATGCCCTCAGAAGAGGTCGTTAAAGCGTTAGGAATTGATGCCAGCAAACCGATTATTGAGAAGGTTTCATGCGGCTATCTTAAGGATGGGCGGGTGTTTGAATTCAGCCGCAATATCTTTAAAAGCGACGATTACAAATTTACGTTGGTGGCGCGGCGTAAGCATTAAATCTGTCATAAATCCCTCCCCTTACTGCGCTCATAGCATCATTGAAGTTACCAACCAGAATGGTGCTATGAACATCAATCTCTAAGATCTAAAGCATTGATCTGTCCGTTTTCTTATTTTCTTAATTGTGATCAACATCACAACCAACCTTCTTGACTCACCTTATCTTCTAAAACCTATAATTTATTGATTTTATTATATTTATCAGAATTATGATTCAGTTCAGACTATGCATTCTGTCAATAACTCCACGAACAGGAAAGGACTTCCCTCATGGCCTCAGACGGCACTCGCTTTACCTTCACCGCCGGGCGTACACCGGCCGACACCTTTGCGGTGGTGAACTTTAAGCTTAAACAGTCCCTCTCCTCCCTGTTCAGCCTGGATATCACAGTGTCCTGTAATGACCCGGCGATTGGCTTTCAAAAAATCCTCGATGAATACGGGGTTCTCACCATCTGGCAGGGCGAAGTGATTAAGCGCCGGGTGCGCGGTATCGTCACCTTCTGCGAGCAGGGCGACAGCGGCAAACACCAGACGCTCTACCGCATGACGGTGCGCCCGGAGTTCTGGCGCAGTTCACAACGGCAGAACTGCCGCAGCTTTCAGAACTACGACATCCAGTATATTTTTGCCAAACTGCTGAAAGAAATGCGTATCCGCACGCATGACGCCCTGTTCCGTCGCCCGCATCCGGCGCGTGAATTCTGCGTCCAGTTTATGGAGTCGGACTATGATTTCATCGCCCGCCTCGCCGCCGAAGAAGGCATTTTTTTCTTCGAGGATGAATATCTCGATGACAGAGACCAGAAGCTGACCTTCACCGATGACCGCAGCAACCTGCGCGGCCTCGGGGCTTTTCCGTATAACCCGAATGCCGCCTCGGAATCCTCGACCTACTGCATCAACACCTTTCGCCGCAGCGCGCAAATCCGCCCGGCGAAAGTCACTACCCAGGATTACACCTTCACTGCCCCCGGCTGGCAGGCACAGTACCAGGAAGAAGGCGCAGACCTGTCGTATCAGCGCCCGGACTACGAAATCTTTGACTATCCGGGGCGTTTTAAGGATGAACAGCACGGGGCTGATTTTGCGAAATATCAGATGGACGGCTGGCGCAATAACGTCGATTTTGCCAGTGGCACCAGTAATTGCCCGCAGTTACAGCCGGGGCGCTGGTTCACCCTCACCGACCATCCGCGTGAAGATTTAAACAGCCCGTGGCAGGTGGTGTCGTGCGAGATGACCGGCAGCCAGCCGCAGGCGCATATCGGCAGTTCAGGCCAGGGCACCACGCTCACCAACAGTTTTCATGTTATCCCGGCCACACAAACCTGGCGCCCGGCGCCGTTGCCGAAACCGCTGGTGGACGGCCCGCAAATCGGGATTGTCACCGGTCCTGCCGGGGAAGAAATCTACTGCGACGAGCACGGGCGCGTGACGGTGAAATTTGCCTGGGACCGCTACAACAAAAGCAACGAAGAAAGCTCGTGCTGGGTACGCGTCTCCCAGGCGTGGGCGGGCACCGGATTCGGCAACATCGCCATCCCCCGCGTCGGCCAGGAAGTGATTGTCGATTTTCTCAACGGCGACCCGGACCAGCCGATTATCACCGGGCGCACCTATCACGCCGCCAACCGTGCACCGGGCGACCTGCCGGGGACTAAAACCCAGATGGCGATACGCTCGCAGACGTATAAGGGTAATGGATACAACGAACTGATGTTTGAGGACCAGACCGGCCAGGAGCTGCTGTCGATGCATGCCCAGAAGGATATGAAGACGGTGGTGCTCAATAACCGCGATACGAATGTGAAAGTCGACCATAGCGAAACCATCGGCAATAACCAGCAGGTCACGGTCGGCCTGGGGCAGACGGTAAAAGTCGGCAAGGAAAATGCCGCCGGACACGACCAGAAAATCACCGTGGCGCACGACCGCAGCATCACCGTACACAATGACCAGACGCTGAAAGTCACCCGCGACCGGACGGTAAACAGCGGCCGCGATGACAACCTGTACGTGGAGCGCGACCGCAAAGTCACGGTAAAAGGCAATCAGGAACACAACACCACAAAAGACCATATCAGCCTGGTGAAGGGCCATCACAGCCTGGAAGTGAAAGGCGACCTGGCACAGAAAGTGGCGGGTGCGCTGGGTGTGGATGCGCAGGGCGATATCGTGTTGCAGAGCAACAGCAAAATCACGCTAAAAATGGGCAGTTCGTTCATCATCATCCACCCCGGCGGCGTGGACATCACCGGGCTGAAAATCAATCTCAACGGCGGGGGAAGTCCGGGAACAGCGGTCAAGACCCTGCAGCCGGCGATACTGAGCCGTCTGAGTGATGAGGGGGGTTCAGGATCTGAGCCGCCGGAAGATGAGGACGGAAGTGGTGGCTCCAGTGGTGGCGATAACTCAGGTGAGCAGGATGAGCCGGAAGATGAAGCCCCACCTGTCAGATTCGTCTTTTCATAACTGAAGTCAACATCATCCATTCTCTATATAAAGGATTATAAAAATGATAATCAGCCCACCGTTACTGGCAGAACGTACTGATACTGAAAACGACGCTGACTGGGTTAACAGAATGATGCCTGCTGACCCGCAGAGAAATTTTCCCGTCAATGAGGGCCAGTCCTGGCATGGCGGTATTCACCTGACCTCCAGCTCATCAGATTCTGTGCGATGCGTTGCCGATGGCAAAATCATTTCCCTTCGCCAGCCCGACCCGACAGCACGCGAGATACAGCCCTTAAATTACAACGGCGCCACAGATAACGGCTACGTACTTCTGAAACATGAAACAGAAATCGGTAGCGGCGAAGCAGGCAAGATTGTCTGGTACTCGCTGTATATACACCTGAACACGATTGACAGCAGTGTAGTACCCGGGGAAACGCTGTATCGCAAAGCACCGATCGGTACGACTGGTCTGGTCGATGGCAAAAAGGCGCTTCATTTTCAGATTTTCTGTGACGATGAAAATATTCAGAAAATCACGGGAAGAACATCGCCTGATACCGACCTGACAAAAAACGGACGGCTTGATGTGGTTTACGGCGATATGCATTTTTATTTGCCTGCCGGAACCAGGTGTTACGAATCCATGCCGGAAACTAACTCACTGGTGAACAACAGCACGGTGCAGACCACCGTAGTACCGTTATATGTCACCATGAGTTTCAATAAAGGCAGTTGTACGATGGTGACTCGCCAACAGGACGCCGCATTACCCGATAATTATTCCGAGGTGGGTGAACCTTTGGTCAATGCGGATGGAGAGGACTATGAATACAATCTCTATTCCAGTGCACTGAGACTTTACCCGGAAAGTCCGAGTGCGGGGTATGAACTGCTGCGTTTTGGACGGATTGTCAATACAGAATACGAAACGCTGACCCCGGCAGATGCGCCGCTGTGGCGGACGGTGAATATTCCTGGAGGGAGAGGTTTTGTTAACCTGGGCGCCAGTGACATCAAAGTCTACAGTGACGGCGACTTTCCCCACTGGATGGGTTGGAAACTGGTGGATGATGATACAGACACTAACAGCCAGTGCAATTCACCGACAATTCTGTGCACCACCCGCAGTGACTTAAGCAGGATGGTTTGTCATTTCCCGCTGGAATGGGACAACGCTACGGTGGACTCCAGGTTTGAATGGCTGAAATCGCCTAACGATGTGATGAGTAAACCGATGGAGGAATGTGACCTGAAATTGCTGACTGAGCACGGGAAAGCGCTTTGCCTGGAAGAAAATCCATTACCTTCCGGACGGGTATGGCATTTTGAGCCGAGAGCTTTTGTTGCTCATTTCAGGAAGTGTGGGTGGTTGGGACTAGAGGATTATATACGAATTGTTCGCCGCAATGAGTCCTCTTCATTACAACCAGAGTTAATGAGGTTAGAACTAACTAATTGGCTTACTACCGAAGGAAGAAAACAATCAGGAGAGATAATCCGCCCTGTAAATGTAAGCGTTAATTTATCAAAAATCCTAACAAAATATCTTATCGTTACACCATTGCGAATGGCTCATTTTATGGGGCAAATGGCAAGAGAGACAGGGCGATTTAAATCTTTTGTTGAGAATGGTGACTTAAATTACTTTAATATGTATGAACCCGGAACAAATCAAGGGATTAAATTAGGTAACACTCAAGTAGGTGATGGTGCAAAATTCAAAGGTCGAGGGACAGTGCACCTAACTGGCAGAGGTAATTATACTAACTATAGTAAATATAGATTTGGCCGTACCTCTAATTATTTTACATTAGAGCCTAACAATATCCTCCCTTCCACTGATTCATATTACTCTTGTGATGCAGGCGCATATTATTGGATTAGCAAGCAGAAGTATTCAGTAATACTTCAACCCATTGGAAAACTGAGTGTGAACTTTTGGGCTGATAAAGGAAGTAGTCAAAGCGATGCATCGGAAGTTACAGGAAGGATAAATCCTGGTCGAGATGGATTTATAACGGTTCGGTGGCCTGCTTTTGTTCATGCATGGTATGCATTAAACGATGACATTATCCTCCCGAGTGATTTCCGCCCTATTAAATAAAAACATCGAGGATTTATGAAACATAATTATAAAGTATACGCTCTTATTTTTTCCATCCTGCTTGCTATAAAAGCGCATGCCGATGATATGGATAAGAAACAAGAGAATTATACTTATTGTGCCAAAATTGCCACACGAGCAATTGATGACTTGTTTGATCTATTTAAAATAAAGCATACTGATGATCACTCATACATACTACTATCTTATAATTCCGATGATATTAATTATATAACAGGAGATAATCGCGCAACCATAGCAGGGCACATGTATATAATGAATATAAACATTTTAATATTAGATGCCTTATCTGTTATAACAATTAACAATAACATACCAACAGACACAGTCACTTACATGAGTAATAAAAACAAAGTACTTGGAGGCCTTTTTCACTCTGAAAAGCAACTTACTAAAATTAAAAAAGATAGCATGTCAGACAATGTAGCTTATATTGATAATGCAGGTGAAACGTTTCATTTTATAGTTAATAAAACAAAAGATAAAGAATGTATAAATCATTTCCCTAAAAACATTCAAGACCGTATTATTAATTAAAAAATACAAATTTTCAATAACAGATTTTCATAAATAAAATATACCATCCATAAAAAAGGCCGCTCAAAAGAGCGGCCAACCATGTCGAACATTTATTATTAGTTCTGCTTACTGAGGCAAAATAGCTTTCAGTGCTTCACCGATGTCAGCCAGGCTGCGAACGGTTTTCACGCCTGCGGCTTCCAGCGCTGCGAATTTCTCATCCGCTGTGCCTTTACCACCTGCAATGATGGCGCCCGCATGGCCCATACGCTTGCCTTTCGGCGCAGTCACACCCGCGATGTAACCCACTACTGGCTTGGTGACATGCTCTTTAATGTAGGCGGCGGCTTCTTCTTCAGCGCTACCGCCGATCTCACCGATCATCACGATTGCTTCAGTCTTCGGATCTTCCTGGAACATCTTCAGGATATCGATGAAGTTAGAGCCTGGGATCGGGTCACCGCCAATGCCTACACAAGTAGACTGGCCCAGACCGATATCGGTAGTCTGTTTAACGGCTTCATAGGTCAGCGTACCGGAGCGGGAAACGATGCCCACTTTGCCTGGCAGGTGAATGTGGCCTGGCATGATACCGATTTTGCACTCGCCCGGGGTGATAACGCCTGGGCAGTTTGGCCCAATCATGCGCACGCCTGCTTCGTCCAGTTTCACTTTCACAGTCAGCATATCCAGCGTCGGGATACCTTCGGTGATGGTGATAATCAGCTTAATGCCTGCGTCGATTGCTTCCAGAATGGAGTCTTTGCAGAACGGTGCCGGAACGTAGATAACAGAAGCCGTAGCGCCTGTTGCTTCTACGGCTTCGCGCACAGTGTTAAATACTGGCAGACCGAGGTGCTCAGTGCCGCCTTTGCCTGGCGTAACACCGCCAACCATTTGCGTACCGTATGCAATCGCCTGCTCGGAGTGGAAAGTCCCCTGGCTGCCGGTGAAACCCTGGCAAATCACCTTGGTGTTTTTATCGATCAAAATGGACATTATTTCCCCTCCACGGCAGCAACAACCTGCTGTGCTGCATCCGTCAGACTTTTCGCTGCAATAATATTCAGGCCGCTGTCAGCCAGTTTCTTCGCACCCAGTTCCGCATTGTTACCTTCCAGACGAACAACCACTGGAACGTTAACACCCACTTCTGCAACCGCACCGATGATGCCGTCTGCAATCAGGTCACATCGTACGATACCGCCGAAAATGTTCACCAGAACCGCTTTCACTTTGTCATCAGACAGAATGATTTTGAATGCTTCGGTTACGCGTTCTTTGGTTGCACCGCCGCCAACGTCCAGGAAGTTTGCTGGTTCGCCGCCGTGCAGTTTCACGATGTCCATGGTGCCCATTGCCAGGCCCGCACCGTTAACCATGCAACCGATGTTGCCATCAAGCGCAACGTAGTTCAGTTCCCACTGAGCAGCCTGAGATTCACGTGCATCTTCCTGGCTTGGGTCACGCATTTCGCGCAGTTCTGGCTGGCGGAACAATGCGTTGCCATCAGCGCCCAGTTTGCCATCGAGGCATACCAGATCGCCCTGCTTAGTGATAACCAGCGGGTTGATTTCGATCAGCGCCAGGTCACGATCCAGGAAGATGTTCGCCAGCCCCATAAAGATCTTGGTGAACTGCTGAACCTGTTTACCTTCCAGACCCAGTTTGAACGCCAGTTCACGGCCTTGATAAGGCATTGGGCCTGCCAATGGATCCAGAGCAACTTTGTGGATCAGATGCGGGGTTTCTTCCGCAACTTTTTCAATTTCAACGCCACCTTCTGTGGACGCCATAAACACGACGCGACGGGAGCTACGATCAACCACCGCGCCGAGATACAATTCTTTATCAATGTCAGTCGCAGCTTCAACCAGAATCTGGTGAACCGGCTGGCCATTGGCGTCTGTCTGGTAGGTTACCAGGCGTTTGCCCAGCCAGTGTTCAGCAAAAGCACGGATGTCTTCTTTGCTGTTAACCACTTTCACGCCGCCCGCTTTACCGCGGCCACCAGCATGAACCTGACATTTTACCACCCACGGACCTGCGCCAATTTTAGAGGCTGCTTCTTCCGCTTCACGTGGAGTGTTGCAGGCGTAACCGACTGGAGCCGGCAGGCCATATCGAGCAAACAACTGTTTCGCCTGATACTCGTGTAAGTTCATGAGTTCTATCCATCCTTCAGGGTAATCGTTATTCAAACCTGTAGACCGGTGCGGTTTTCGTGCCGGATGGCGCGCAGCTTTCGGCCTACAGTGCAGGTGATGCTTTTAAACTAAACGTCCAGCAGCAGACGAGTCGGGTCTTCGAGCAATTCTTTGATTGCTACCAGATAACCCACTGATTCACGGCCATCGATCAAACGGTGATCGTAAGACAGCGCCAGATACATCATTGGCAGGATCTCAACTTTACCGTCAACCGCCATCGGACGGTCTTTGATAGCGTGCATGCCGAGGATCGCGCTCTGCGGCGGGTTGATGATCGGCGTTGACATCAGGGAACCAAACACACCACCGTTGGTGATGGTGAAGTTACCGCCAGTCAAATCCTCAACTGTCAGCTTGCCGTCACGGCCTTTCACTGCCAGTTCTTTGATGCGTTTTTCGATGTCAGCCATACCCAGGGTATCAACATCACGCAGTACCGGAGTCACCAGGCCGCGTGGGGTAGAAACCGCGATGCTCACGTCGAAGTAGTTGTGATAAACCACGTCTTCGCCATCGATAGAAGCGTTCACTTCCGGATAGCGTTTCAGCGCTTCAACTACCGCTTTGATGTAGAAGGACATGAAGCCCAGACGTACACCGTGGCGTTTCTCAAAAGATTCACCGTACTGCTTACGCAGTTCCATGATTGGCTTCATGTTCACTTCGTTAAACGTCGTGAGCATGGCGGTGGAATTTTTCGCTTCCAGCAGACGTTCAGCAACACGTTTGCGCAGGCGAGTCATTGGAACGCGTTTTTCGCTACGGCCAGCCAGTGGCGCAACCGGAGCTTTGGATTCTTCTGCCGCTTTAGCTTGAGCAGGTTGAGCCGCTTTCGCCTGAGTCAGATGCTTATCCACATCTTCACGGGTGATACGACCGCCAACACCGCTGCCTTTAATGGCATTAGCATCCAGAGAATGCTCTGCAATCAGGCGGCGAATAGCCGGACTGAGAGCGTCATTGCTCTGCTCTTCCAAAGAAGCCTGCTGGCGCTGTGCCGGAGTAGACTCTTTGCTTTCTGCTTTCGCAGAAGTCTCTTTACCAGAGCTGTTGCCTTCACGCAGGCGACCCAGGATTTGACGAGAAGTTACGGTGGTGCCTTCATCTTCCAGTACAGCATCCAGAATACCATCTGCAGACGCCGGTACTTCCAGTACCACTTTGTCAGTTTCGATTTCCACCAGCACTTCGTCACGGGTCACGGTGTCACCCGGTTTTTTATGCCAGGTTGCAACAGTCGCATCGGCAACGGACTCAGGCAGGTCAGGAACTAGAATATCTACGCTACTCATTTTTTATCCTTTAATTAATCGACGTTCAGCGCGTCATTAACCAGATCTTGCTGCTGTTTCTGGTGAACGGACAAGTACCCTACCGCAGGTGATGCGGAGGCTGGACGACCTGCATAACGCAGGGCTGATCCAAATGGAATCACTTCACGGAAATGGTGCTGGCTACAGTACCAAGCGCCCTGGTTAAGCGGCTCTTCCTGGCACCACACAAAATCATGTACGTGAGCAAATGGTTTCAATGCTTCCTGCACCGCCTGGTGCGGGAACGGATACAACTGTTCGATGCGCACAATTGCCACATCTTTTTGATCGTTCTTACGACGCTGTTCCAGCAAATCGTAATAAACCTTACCAGAACACAGGACGACGCGTTTCACCGCTTTAGGATCAAGCTCGTCAACTTCGCCAATGGCAGGTAAGAAGGTGCCGTTAGCCAGTTCTTCCATGGTGGAAACGGCCAGCGGGTGACGCAACAGAGATTTAGGTGACATCACCACCAGCGGACGACGCATACCGCGCAGCGCCTGGCGACGCAGCATGTGATAAACCTGCGCTGGAGTAGAAGGCACACAAACCTGCATGTTTTGTTCAGCACACAGTTGGAGGTAACGTTCCAGACGTGCGGAGGAGTGCTCCGGGCCCTGGCCTTCGTAACCGTGCGGCAGCAACATCACCAGGCCACACATACGGCCCCATTTCTGCTCGCCGGAACTGATGAACTGGTCGATAACAACCTGAGCGCCGTTGGCGAAGTCGCCGAACTGAGCTTCCCAGATAGTCAGCGTGCGAGGTTCAGCAGTGGCATAACCGTATTCGAACGCCAGTACCGCTTCTTCAGACAGCACGGAGTCCCAGACTTTGAACTCACCCTGGCTGTTGTGAACGTGTTGCAGCGGCGTGTAAGTTGAACCGTTAGTCTGGTTGTGAATCACAGCGTGGCGGTGGAAGAATGTCCCACGTCCCACGTCTTCACCCGACAAACGCACAGATACGCCTTCATCAACCAGAGTTGCATACGCCAGATTTTCAGCCGCGCCCCAGTCGAATTTCTTCGCGCCGTTCGCCATTTCCATGCGGTCGCTGTAGATTTTCGCTACGCGTGACTGCATCTCAACGGTTTCAGGGGCGCTGCTAATACGCTTCGCCAGCTCCTGCAAACGCTTCATCTCTACCTTGTTCGGATAGCTCTCATCCCACTCGTGGTTGAGGTATGGCGACCAGGTAAATGAATGCATGTTCATTGGGCGGTATTCTTCAACCACACATTCGCCAGCATCCAGCGCGTCACGATAGAGATTCACCATTTCGGTGGCATCTTCAAGCGTTGCCAGTTTTTGCTGCTCCAGACGGTCTGCGTAGATCTTACGCGGCGTCGGGTGTTTCTTAATTTTCTGGTACATCACTGGCTGAGTTGCGCTTGGCTCATCAGCTTCGTTATGACCATGGCGACGGTAGCAAACCAGATCGATAAACACGTCGCGCTTAAAGGTGTTACGGAAGTCCAGCGCCAGACGAGTCACAAATGCTACCGCTTCCGGATCATCTGCATTCACGTGGAAAATTGGTGCCATCACCATCTTACCGATATCGGTACAGTACGGCGTAGAACGCGCATCCAGCGGGTTAGAGGTGGTGAAACCAATCTGGTTGTTGATAACAATGCGAACGGTACCGCCCACTTCGTAACCACGCGCTTTGGACATGTTCAGGGTTTCCTGAACCACGCCCTGCCCGGCCACCGCGGCGTCACCATGAATAGTGATTGGCAGAACCTGGTTAATGCCTGGTTTTTCCAGACGGTCCAGACGCGCGCGCACAGAACCGATAACCACCGGGCTAACGATTTCGAGGTGTGACGGGTTAAACGCCAGCGCCAGGTGAACCAGGCCGCCTTCGGTTTCAACGTCAGATGAGAAGCCCATGTGGTACTTCACATCACCGGTGCCGAGGTGTTCTTTATGCTTACCGGCGAACTCGTCAAACAGTTCCTGCGGTTTCTTACCTAATACGTTGATCAGTACGTTCAGGCGGCCACGGTGCGCCATGCCCAGAACCACTTCACGTGTGCCGCTCTTGCCCGCATGGCGGATCATCTCTTTAAGCATTGGCACCAGTGCATCACCGCCTTCCAGCGAGAAGCGTTTTGCGCCTGGGAATTTCGCACCCAGGTAACGCTCAAGGCCTTCTGCTGCGGTCAGCTCCTGCAGGAAGCGTTTTTTCTCATCAACAGTAAATGTTGAGTGACCCACTACCGATTCAATGCGCTGCTGAATCCAGCGTTTTTCTTCGGTGTTGGTGATGTGCATATATTCCGCACCGATAGATCCGCCGTAAGTCTGCTTCAGCGCACTGATCAAGTCGGACAACTTCATGGTTTCTTTGCCGCTGGCAAAAGAACCCACATTGAAAGTTTCCTGAAGATCGGCGTCAGTCAGATTATGGAAGGCCGGATCAAGATCGGGAACCGCGTCCTGTTTCCACAAACCAAGTGGATCAAGGTTTGCAGCCTGATGGCCACGGAAACGCCAGGCGTTGATCAGCTGCAACACTTTGACTTGCTTGACGTCAGTGTCAGGGTCGGTAATTGCGGTGGAATAACGTGAGGCATCCTTCGCCAGACGACGGAAATAATCACGTGTTTTGGAATGGAATTGATCCGGTCTGGCCCCGGTTCCAGGTAATTGCTGGAACATTGAGCGCCAGTGCGCATCAACAGAGTCAGGATCGGTTAAGAAGTCTTCATAGAGCTGCTCTATCCAGGACTGGTTTGCACCTGCCAGGTAAGAGGAATCCAGCCAGGCTTTCATTTCGCCGTTCTGCATCGTGATCCCTTAAGCATTTATATGCTTATTTCGCCGTGAATAACTATTGCGTACACATGTGGTACACATTACCGGGGTTCACAACTACGAGCCTTTTTCCTTTCCAGGCGGCTCGAGAAGGAACCTTTAAAAACTGTCGCAACAGGGCAGTTTTTAAAGGTTTCCTGCAAATTTTCCCCTCTCCCGAAGGAGAGGGAACTAAAAGCTAGGCACTCTTTTGCAGCAACATCGACTTAATGTGGCCGATGGCTTTCGTCGGGTTCAATCCCTTAGGACAAACACTGACGCAATTCATGATGCCATGGCAGCGGAATACGCTGAAAGCATCACTGATTCCGTCAAGACGACTTGCGGTTTCAGTATCACGGCTGTCAATCAGGAAGCGATATGCTGCCAGTAAACCTGCCGGGCCGATGAACTTATCCGGGTTCCACCAGAACGATGGGCAGGAAGTCGAGCAGCACGCACACAGAATACACTCGTACAATCCATCCAATTTCTCACGCTGCTCGGGTGATTGTAAATGCTCACGAGCCGGTGGATTTTGCCCATTATTCAATAGGTAAGGCTTAATCTTCTCATATTGAGCATAGAATTGCCCCATGTCTACAACCAGATCGCGCACAACCGGCAATCCAGGCAGTGGACGGATCACAATCTTCTGCTTTCCATTGCCCAACGCGGAGATCGGGGTGATACAAGCCAGGCCATTTTTACCGTTCATGTTCACGCCATCGGAGCCACAGACCCCTTCACGGCACGAGCGACGGAAAGAGAGCGTCGGATCTTTTTCTTTCAGTTGCATCAGCGCGTCAAGCAACATCATGTCGCGCCCTTCTTCCCCTTCCAGGGTGTACTCCTGCATACGCGGAGCATCGTCAACATCCGGGTTGTAGCGATAAATAGAGAATTCGAGTTTCATCACTTTGCTCCGCTATTAATAAGTACGCACTTTCGGCGGGAATGCCGGACGCAGTTTCGGCTGCATGTTCACCTCACGGCGAGTCATGCTTTCCGACTCAGGCAGATACAGGCTGTGACACAGCCAGTTTGCATCGTCACGTTCCGGATAGTCGAAGCGGCTATGCGCGCCACGGCTTTCGGTGCGGAAGTTAGCGGAAACAGCGGTCGCAAAAGCAGTTTCCATCAGGTTATCAAGCTCGAGGCACTCAACGCGCTGGGTGTTGAACTCGCTTGAAGTATCATCCAGACGGGCGTTTTTCAGGCGCTCGCGGATTTCTTTCAGTTGCTCAAGACCTTTTGCCATCGCATCACCTTCACGGAATACCGAGAAGTTGTGCTGCATACATTCCTGAAGCGCTTTGCGGATTTGCACCGGATCTTCGCCGTTACGGTTACCGTTCCAGCGGTTCAGGCGCTCGAGTGCGGCATTAATTTCGTCTTCGGTCGCGTCACGCAGTTCGCCCTGCTCTGCGATAGACTCCAGCAGATGCATGCCCGCAGCGCGGCCAAATACCACCAGATCCAGCAGTGAGTTACCGCCCAGACGGTTTGCACCGTGAACGGATACACAAGCGATTTCACCGACAGCAAACAGACCAGGAATCAGAACGTCTTCGCCCTGCGCATTCACGGTCAGCGCCTGGCCAGTGACTTTGGTCGGGATGCCGCCCATCATATAGTGGCAAGTTGGGATAACCGGGATTGGCTCTTTAACCGGGTCAACATGGGCAAAGGTACGAGACAGTTCGAGGATGCCCGGCAGACGGGATTCGAGAACTTCTTTGCCAAGGTGGTCAAGTTTCAGTTTCGCGTGTGGACCCCATGGGCCGTCACAGCCACGGCCTTCGCGGATTTCAATCATGATGGAACGCGCAACAACGTCACGGCCCGCCAGATCTTTCGCGTTTGGCGCGTAACGCTCCATGAAGCGCTCACCGTGTTTGTTCAGCAGATAACCGCCCTCACCACGACAACCTTCTGTAACCAGCACACCCGCACCCGCAATGCCGGTTGGGTGGAACTGCCACATTTCCATATCTTGTACAGGCACGCCAGCGCGCAGCGCCATGCCAACACCGTCGCCGGTATTAATGTGTGCGTTAGTTGTAGACTGATAAATACGGCCCGCACCACCGGTTGCCAGAATGGTCGCTTTCGCTTTGAAGTAAACCACTTCGCCGGTTTCGATACACAGCGCGGTAGTACCCACCACGGCGCCATCGGCGTTTTTCACCAGATCCAGCGCATACCATTCGGAGAAGATCGTGGTTTTGTTTTTCAGGTTTTGTTGGTACAGCGTGTGCAACAATGCGTGACCGGTACGGTCAGCCGCTGCCGCAGTACGTGCCGCTTGTTCGCCACCGAAGTTCTTCGACTGGCCGCCAAACGGACGCTGATAAATAGTGCCATCATCAAGACGGGAGAACGGCAGACCCATGTGCTCCAGTTCCAGAATCGCTTCCGGGCCGGTTTTACACATATATTCAATGGCGTCCTGGTCACCGATATAGTCGGAACCTTTTACCGTGTCATACATATGCCATTCCCAGTTGTCTTCGTGGGTATTACCCAGCGCTACGGTGATACCACCCTGCGCAGACACGGTATGGGAACGGGTTGGGAAAACTTTAGACAGCAAGGCGCAAGTCTGGCCACCTTGTGAAATTTGCAGTGCGGCGCGCATACCTGCACCACCAGCACCGATGACAACTGCATCAAACTCTCTGACTGGTAAACTCATTACACACCCCACACCACAACGAATCCATAAATGACGTAAACCAGCAGTGCAACAACAATAACAAGTTGCAGCCCAAGACGAATCGCCACTGGTTTAACGTAGTCGGTCAACACCTGCCACATGCCAATCCAGGCATGGATCAAAATTGAGAACAATGTCAGCAGGGTGAACACTTTGGTGAAGGCAGAGCCGAAGAAACCACTCCAGATCTCATAGGTTAACTCGCCGGAGGTGGCGAAGAACCCAATCATATAGATGATGTACAGGGTGATTACGATGGCGGAGGCACGAACCAGAATATAGTCATGCACACCATTGCGACCTAATGCGGAGGCATTGCTTACCATACGAGGACTCCTGCGAGAAGTGAAAGCACGACAGTAATAACAAAGGAAATCATTGCGGATCGTTTGCCCGCTATAAGGGTTTCTTCCAGTAAGCCGGTGTCCATCAGGATGTGGCGAATACCCACAACAACGTGGTATGCCAACGCGGTGAGGATGCCCCACATGATGAATTTAACAAAGAAGCTACTCATTATGGATGAAGCAACGAGGAAGCCTTCTGGAGAAGAGAGTGACTGGCCTAACAACCACAGTAGAATGCCAACAGCCACAAAGGTGATCACGCCGGATACACGATGGAGGATGGAAGCGATCGCAGTGACGGGGAACCTCATCGTTGTCAGATCGAGGTTTACAGGTCTTTGTTTTTTCGCATTTTTTATCATGAATAGCGCCCACATGCTGTTCTTATAGTTTCCTTCCTCCGGATCTGCAGGCGGGGTCAGACAGCGTGAACTTTCTATAACTGTGCGTCATGCAAAAACAGCTACATCCAGATGCCAAAAAACTGGCTACAACGCTGGGTGGCGCCCGGTGGCAGGGTATTCCGGAGACCTGGCGGCAGTATAGGCGCTTCACAAATTCATTACAATTAACCTACATATAGTTTGAAGGGTTTTGGTCGGAACAGTGAGCAGGATCACGATAACAACATTATTTTAAATTTTAATCATCTGATTTGACAAAACTTAAACATTCTTGTTACAAACAGAGCCAGAAAAGCCGTATAATTCGTAAAAGTTATAGGGTCTGCCTTTCACCTGAGAATAAGTTATGTAACAGTGTATCGGTATTGACCCAATCAATCAGGACAGTTATTAGTGGTATACAGGTTTGAATGATATGGACTGCTAACGCTCTGATTTGCTGATTTTTCGCCTGCGTGGCATATGTTACCTGCAAGCGCCCTTCGCTCTGTACCCTTGCTGTACACAATCAAAACAGAGCCACGAGCATATAAAAAAACGGGTAAGCGTCACGGTTGGTTTGAAAGCAAGTCGGGCATCCCGCAGTCTGATAAATTAGGCGCTAAGGAGACCGTAAATGGCTGATAAAAAAGCAACTCTCACCTACAATGGTGATGATGCTATCGAACTGGATGTGCTAAAGGGCACGCTCGGTCAGGATGTAATTGATATCCGTAGTCTTGGTTCTAAAGGTGTGTTTACTTTTGACCCGGGTTTCACCTCTACCGCATCATGCGAATCAAAAATCACCTTTATCGACGGTGATGAAGGCATCTTGTTGCACCGTGGTTTCCCGATCGATCAACTGGCAACCCATTCCAATTATCTCGAAGTCTGCTATATCCTGCTAAACGGTGAAAAACCGACTCAGGAACAATACGAAGAATTCAAAACCACCGTTACCCGTCACACCATGATCCACGAACAAATCACCCGTTTGTTCCACGGTTTCCGTCGTGACTCTCACCCGATGGCTGTTATGTGCGGCGTGACCGGTGCGTTGGCAGCGTTTTACCATGACTCCATGGACGTGAATAACCCACGTCACCGCGAGATTGCAGCCTTCCGTCTGCTGTCCAAAATGCCAACGATGGCAGCGATGTGTTACAAATATTCCATCGGCCAGCCGTTCGTTTACCCACGTAACGACCTCTCTTACGCGGGCAATTTCCTGAATATGATGTTCTCCACACCATGCGAAGAGTACGTGGTGAACCCAATTCTGGAACGCGCAATGGACCGTATTCTGATCCTGCACGCCGACCACGAGCAAAACGCTTCAACCTCTACAGTGCGTACCGCCGGTTCTTCTGGTGCTAACCCGTTCGCCTGTATCGCAGCCGGTATCGCATCCCTGTGGGGACCTGCGCACGGTGGTGCTAACGAAGCGGCATTGAAGATGCTCGAAGAAATCAGCAGCGTTGAACACATTCCTGAGTTCATCCGTCGTGCGAAAGACAAGAACGACTCTTTCCGTCTGATGGGCTTTGGTCACCGCGTCTACAAAAACTACGACCCGCGTGCCACTGTGATGCGTGAAACCTGTCATGAAGTGCTGAAAGAGCTGAATCTGAAAGATAACAGCCTGCTGGAAGTGGCGATGGAACTTGAGCACATTGCGCTTAACGACCCGTACTTCATCGAGAAGAAACTCTACCCGAACGTGGACTTCTACTCCGGTATCATCCTGAAAGCGATGGGAATTCCATCTTCCATGTTTACCGTTATCTTCGCGATGGCGCGTACCGTGGGCTGGATTGCGCACTGGAACGAAATGCACGACGACGGCATCAAAATTGCCCGTCCACGTCAGCTGTACACTGGCTACGAACAGCGTGATTTCAAATCTGATTTGAAAAAATAAGTTCGTTTCTGGAAAGTAAAAACGCGCCAAATGGCGCGTTTTTTTATATCTGAAACAGCTCCTGAACCCTGCGCATTGTTATGCCTGCGGTGTATCCGTCAGATTAGTGATGCTCACGCCCTGCGGTGTCGACGTTTGCGTCTCCGTCGGCGACTGAATGGTTGGCGTCAACTCGGTGACTTTCGGCGGTTCCTGTGTTTCCGGCGTTGCGACTGGCGCGGCAGGTGCTTCAGCCTGCGTCTGCTCGGTGGCGGCAGGCTCTTCAATTTGTTTCGGTATCATCGGAATGGGTTCTGCCGGAATCGATTCTGACTTCGGTTTCGGAACTGGAGTTGATGCACGGACGATAAATGTCGGCTTGCCGTTCGCCACAGAATAGGTCACATGGCTGATCACATCGCTCGATGTCGATACTTCGACAGGCGCGATGGTCACGCGACCAATCAGCGTCCGGGCGTAGCCGCCGACTTTATGCTTGCCCTCTGGCAGTTGAACCTCGAGACTCTCACTCGTCCCCAGCTTACCGGCATCCTTGCTATCAATGGTCACGTAAATTGCAGTGCCATCGTCAGTTTTAGTCGGGATATGCGTCACAGTCACCCGCGAGGAGCCGAAATCGAAAGCCGGAGCCTGGTCGGCTGTTTTCGATTTTGTGCATCCCGTGAGGGCTAAAACGGCTGCCATGGCAGTCAGGGCGAAACGATAACTCATAGTACAACGTCTTCCTTTAAGATTTTTTTGTGACCTGCGTCCCAATATACCCGATCTCTGCCCGATGAGATAAACGCAATATTCAGGATTGTTTAATGCTGACAGCCCGGGCACCAATAAAATGGCCTGGATGAAAGCATTGTTTTCTCGATTATGCCGCCGCAGCGTTCGCACTTCTGCCCCGCCCGATGAAACACCTTAAAGCTAAAAATCGCCCCATGATGCTTATTTTCATCAACATTCCCACGCGTATTGTAGGAATGTCGTGGAATATCCAGCAGTGCATGCGACAGTTTGTCGAGTTGCTCGGGGGTTAAATCCTGTGCTTTATGCTGCGCCAGCAACCCCACCGCCCAAAGAATTTCAACGCGCAGATAGTTTCCTAATCCTGCCAGAAATGCCTGATCCAACAGCAGACCGCTGAACTGCCGCTTGCGAAATCTCGTCGACAACAAACGCTCTTTCACCTGTTCAGCGCTCAGTGTGAGATCCAAAACATCCGGCCCGACGCGCAACAAAAATGGATGTTTCGCCAGACCGTCTGCATCGAGCATTTCAATATCCGAAGCGCTATAGAGCAAAATGGCTTTATCGGCTGTCTGCAATTTCACGCGCAGTACTCGCGTGGTTTCCGGCATTTCCCCGGCGTTGACCACGCGCCACACGCCATAAAGCTGGTTGTGGCTATAAAGGGTTAATCCGCCAGAAAAATGCGTCAGCAGCGCTTTGCCGCGCGTTTCGATTCGCTCAACTTTTTGCCCCACAAGCGCCTGTTCAAACGCTTTTAATTCAGGAAAGGCGAACCACGCCGCAGTTAAAGGTTTACCTAAAACCGCGGCTTCGAGTTTATCCGCCGCTCGTCGTATTTCCGGGCCTTCTGGCATCACATTATCCCTGAAAATCAGTCTTCGTTATTCAACCGCCAGGCCAGTTGCTCGAGATAAATATGCTGCTCGCGACGCGCTTTCAGCGCTTCCTCAAGCGTGCATTGCACAAAATGCACGGGTTCACCGAGTCGTATTTGCGCCAGGTTAAACATATCGGCTTCAATTACGCAGGCGATTCTCGGATAGCCGCCGGTTGTCTGAGCATCGTTCATCAGCACAATAGGCTGCCCGTTGTGCGGCACCTGTACCACGCCCGGTAATAAACCGTGGGACAGCAGCTCGCGGTCGGTAGTGCGCTCGAGGCGTTGCCCCTGCAGGCGATAGCCCATACGGTTGCTCTGCGGGCTTAACTGCCACGGCAGACGCCAGAATTCATCCTGTGAAGTTTGGGTAAATTCGTGGTATTCCGGCCCTGCCAGCGCGCGAATGCGATTTCCCCATAACAGCTGCTTCACGCCCCGCGCCTCGCGGAACTGGCGTGTTGAAGGCAACAATGGGATTTCATCGCCATCTTTGAGTAAACGCCCTTCGACGCCACCGACCTGCGCTTTGAGATCGGTACTGTACGAGCCTAAAACCTCCGGCACATCCAGGCCGCCCGCCACCGCAAGATAGCTGCGCATCCCGCGTTCAGGTTTTTTGAGCTTAAGCTGCTGCCCCGCTTTGACCGGCAGCCGCCAGCCCGTCCACACCGCGCGACCGTCCAGTTCGGCATGGCAACCCGCGCCGGTTAAGGCAAACCAGCCATCTTGAGTAAATTCAACGACGCAATGACCAAGCGTGATTTCCAGCGCCGCGCTTTCCGGAGCATTTCCTACCAACAAATTAGCGATTTGTAACGCTGGTGCATCAAGCGCACCGCAGCGGCTCACGCCTAATTGACGATAGCCATAGCGCCCGGTGTCTTGCACTGACATGTGCATCCCGGCACGAATAATTTTCAGCACACGCCCTCCTTTTGAGGCACAAAGCGCACGGTATCACCCGGAGTTAATAATGTCGGTTTCTCTGCTGCCGGATTGAATAATTTCAACGACGTCTGACCAATAATCTGCCAACCGCCCGGCGTTGCCAGCGGGTAAATTCCGGTCTGGCTCCCGCCAATCCCAACCGACCCTGCCGGAACCATCAAACGCGGTTCCGCACGTCGCGGCGTGACAAGCGTCGGCGCAAGCCCTGCAAGATAAGCAAAGCCCGGCTGGAAGCCGAGGAAATAGACGACGTATTGCGCGGCTGAATGTTGCTCCACCACCTGACTTACGGTTAACCCGCAGTGTTCGGCGACTTCGGCTAAATCTGGCCCGTGGCTGCCACCGTAAATTACCGGGATTTCCACGCAGCGCGAGGCGGGTATCATGGCTTCACTCTCTTCCCACCAGCGTTGGATGCGTTCAATGCCATCCAGCGCCAGGCTCTGCGGCTCACGTAATACGACGGTGATATTGTTCATCCCAGGGATGACTTCCGACACGGAAGGCGCTTCCAGCAATCGTTGGGTCAATCCCCAGATACGTTGCTGACTTTCCAATGATAATGGCGGCTCCAGTTCGAGAACCACTGCGCTTTCGCCTAATAGATAACAGCGTGCTCTTTGCACTTTTTCTCCTCGGTCTTGCGTTATGCCGGGTTCGGAATATCAATGAAGGTCACGTCTAAATCGGTTTCGCTGTTCAGCCAGTCGCTCAATGCCTGGATGCCGCCGCGTTCAGTGGCGTGGTGGCCAGCCGCATAGAAATGCAGACCTTGTTCACGCGCCGAGTGAATAGTTTGTTCTGAAACTTCGCCGGTAATGAAAGCATCGACGCCAAAACGGGCCGCGCTATCAATAAAGCTTTGCCCACCGCCCGTACACCAGGCCACACGACGAATGTGTTCCGGGCCGGTATCGCCACACCATAGTGGTGTGCGCCCCAGACGCATTTCAATCCATGACGCCAGTTCAACGCCTGAAAGTGGCGTTGGGAACTCTCCCCAGGGCACCAGCGGCTCAATTTCACCTTTGGTTTCAATGCCCAGCAACGCACCAAGCTGCGCGTTATTCCCGAGTTGCGGATGGGCATCAAGCGGCAGGTGCCAACCAAACAGATTGATATCGTTAGCCAGAAGTGCTTTGAGGCGATTACGTTTCATGCCGCGAATCACCGGCGATTCACCTTTCCAGAAATAGCCATGGTGAACGATGATGGCGTCTGCCTGTTGGCGTATCGCCTCATCAATCAGCGCCTGGCTTGCGGTCACGCCGGTCACAATTTTGCGAATCTCTTCGCGCCCTTCAACCTGCAAACCATTCGGTGCGTAATCGCTTATCGCAGCACTGTTGAGCTTCTCGTTAATCAGACGTTCGAGTTCGCTATTTTTCATCTTCTTTCTCTCAAGATTTCCGGGCCGCTTCATAAGCGGCGAGTGTCGCGATACGTGCTTGTTTATGTTCAAGAATTGGATGTGGATAGTCCAGCTTCAATTGTTGTTTTTCTGCCCAAATCCAGGGCGTTTGAATATATTTATCCGGCACATCACTCAGCTCTGGCAACCACTGTCGGATAAATTCCCCTTGCGCATCAAAACGCTCACCCTGTGTGGTCGGGTTGAAGATGCGAAAATAAGGTGCCGCGTCGGTGCCTGTGGAGGCTGCCCATTGCCAGCCGCCATTGTTTGCGGCGAGATCCCCATCAATGAGCTGTGACATAAAGTAGCGTTCACCACGCCGCCAGTCACACAATAAATCTTTGACCAGAAAACTCGCCACCACCATCCGTAAACGGTTGTGCATCCAGCCTGTGGTGTTGAGCTGACGCATGGCCGCATCCACAATCGGGAAACCTGTTTTCCCTTGCTGCCAGGCGATAAACTGCGATTCATCTTGTCGCCAGACAACGTTGTCTGTCCATGAGATAAATGGCTGATGGCGACAAAGTTTCGGATACGCCACCAGCAAATGGCGATAAAACTCACGCCAGATTAATTCGTTTAGCCAGACACTCCCACTTCCCCCATCCAGCGCCTGGGGATGTTCTTTTAGCAGACGATGTAAACACTGGCGTGGGGACAACACACCAGTCGCCAGATATGCCGATAAGCGGCTGGTCCCGTCGATGGCGGGGAAATCCCGTTGTTGCTCGTAATCGGCAACCGGCTGGCGGCAAAACTGGCGCAGTTGGTTAATCGCCTGCTGTTCGCCGATGGGGAACAAACTTTCATCTATTGGCTGGCGGGAATAATCAAATTCGCGGAGTATTTCTGGCTCAGGCAATGCGATTTCACGTGCTTTCGGCGCCGGAACACATTCCGGTAAACCTTCGTGCAAACGTTTGATAAACGCTTTGCTAAAAGGCGTGAAGACTTTGTACATCTCGTTATTGCCCGTTGTGACGCTGCCGGGCGGCAGTAATACGCTGTCATCAAAACCCTGACAAACCACATCCCGACCCAGCGCCTTCTCAACCGCTGCATCACGCTGGCGTTCATTAAGTTCGTATTGATAGTTATAAAACAGGGCGTCGATGTGCTGCTGTTCGCAGAAACTCTTCAGGTATTCAGCGCAGGCATTAAAATCAGCCACTTCATGAACCCGCAACTCAATGCCGCGCTGGGCAAGTGCGTGAGACAAACTTTGCACGTGTTGCCAGATAAACTCGGCCTGACGCGGGGCCATATCGTGCTGCCGCCATTGCCCTGGTGTGGCAATAAAAAGACCGACGACACGAGCGTGGGGATCACGACATGCGGCTGCTAAAGCCAGGTTATCATTTACCCGTAAATCATTGCGAAACCAGACCAGATGCGTGGTCATAAAACTCCATATTTAATTACCTGGCGCAAGATATGCTTCCGCACGTTTGAAAATGCTCGCTTAAGTGTAGCAAGCCCATAAAACAAAAAGGGCCACCCTGTTGGGCAGCCCTTTCACAGGTCGGGTTGGAACTACATCATCGGTGTCGCCATACGCACCAGCGTAATCAGCGGTTGCGGGTAAACACCCAGCAACAACACCAGCACAGCGGAGATCAGCACGACAACGCCGCCCGCAGTAAATGCCCAGTTTGTTGGCGCATCACGGCCTGGCTGTTGCGGTGCGTTCAGGTACAAACTCACCGTCACACGCAAATAGTAGTAAAGACCAATCGCACTACCCAGTACCACAGCACCGGTCAGCCACCACAGGTGAGACTGCACACCGACGGCGATGATGTAGAACTTACCGATGAAGCCCAGGGTCATTGGGATACCCGCCAGAGACAACATCATCACGGTCATCACCGCAGACAGAATCGGCTTATGCCAGAACAGACCACGGTAGGAGTACAGCGAATCAGCATCCGGTCCACGGTACGGGCTGGACATCAGGCTGACAACACCGAACGCGCCAAGGCTGCTGAACAGATAACCGGCCAGATACACGCCAACGGATTCCATCGACATATCGCCGCTTTGCAACGCAATCAGTGCCACCAGCAGATAACCCAGGTGCGCGATAGACGAATAACCCAGCAGGCGTTTGATGTTGGTCTGGCTTAACGCCATCAGGTTACCGACGATGATGGAAGCGAAGGCGATAATACCCAGCACCACACGCACTGCTTCGCTATCGCCAACTGGCGCGTAGAGGAACAGACGCATCACCACACCAAATATGGCGATTTTGCTGGCGGTGGCCAGGAAGGTGGAAACCGGAGCTGGTGCGCCCTGGTAAACGTCTGGTGTCCACAGGTGGAATGGAACCAGTGACAGTTTAAAGCCAAGGCCAACAATCATCAGACCCAGACCCGCCAGCAGCAGCGGTTCATGCAGCATGTTATCGGCGAGGCTCTTACCGAGGCTCACAAACGACAGGTCGCCAGATTCCGCATACACCAGCGCCATACCGAACAGCAGGAATGAAGACGCTGCGGCAGACAGAATAGTGTATTTGATACTGGCTTCCAGCGAACGTTTCTGGCGGAAAGCGTAACCAATCAAACCGAACAACGGCAGAGAAATCAGCTCGATACCGAGGAACAACGCTGCCAGGTGGTTTGCGTTAGCCAACAGAATACCGCCGAGAGCGGCAATCAAGACCAGTAAGTAAAACTCTTCGCGGTTGTCGGTATAACCTTGCAGCCACGGATAAGCAAACGTACAAGTCGCAAGGCTCGCCAGCAAAACCAAACCGGTGTAAAGCATCGCATAGCCATCAACGCGCATCAGCGGCGTGACGTCCATTGCGCCAGCCTGGCCAACAAACCACAGTGAAACGAGTGCGGCGTTCAGGCCGATTACTGCCAGTGTTGCATTGACAAAATGGTCGCGTCGCCACGCTATGGAGAGCATCACAACCACCACCGTCAATCCGACGACGAGCAGCGGTAGCAGCGCGATCAATTGTTGAGGAGTTATAGTCATGGCGAATTACGGCCTTGTAGTTGGAATTGAACTGGTAAACCACTGCTGAATATTGCTCATCGCGGAATGCGAAGTATCCAGAATTGGCTGCGGGTAGAAGCCCAACAGGACTAACAACACCACCAGCAACAGGATGATAAAGAACTCGCGCAGCGACATGCCTGCCAGTTGTTTATCACTGATTTCACTTTTCGCTTTACCGAAGTAAGCACGATGAATCATCGCCAGAGAATAAACAGAGGCAAAGACCAGACCGAAAGTCGAGATAATGGTAATCACTGGCACGACACGGTAGCTGCCGAACAGAATCATAAATTCGCCAACGAAGTTACCGGTACCCGGCATACCCAGCGTTGCCACTGCAAAGAACAGTGACAGACCTGGCAGCCATTTAATTTTGTTCCACAGGCCGCCCATCAGACGCATATCACGAGTGTGCAGACGCTCGTAAATCTGACCACAGATGATGAACATACCGGCCGCAGAGAGACCGTGAGCAATCATCTGAATCACCGCACCCTGGTAAGCCAGTTGGCTGCCGGTATAAATGGCAATCAACACGAAGCCCATGTGAGAAACGGAGGTATAAGCAATCAGGCGTTTGATATCGGTTTGTGCGAAGGCCATCCACGCGCCGTAGAAGATACCGATAACACCCAGCCACATCGCGATAGGTGCAAATTCAGCAGATGCTTCCGGGAACAGCGGCAGTGCGAAACGCAGCAGACCATAGGCCGCGGTTTTCAGCAAGATACCTGCGAGGTCAACAGAACCTGCTGTCGGTGCCTGGGAGTGCGCATCGGGTAGCCAACCGTGCAAGGGAACCACTGGCATTTTCACCGCAAACGCAATGAAGAAGCCCAGCATCAGCAACCATTGAACGCTGCTGGACATTTCAGTGTGCAGCAATTGCTCGTAGTTAAATGTCCAGACGCCGGTTGAGTTGTAATGCACGAACACCAGACCAAGAATGGCAATCAACATCACCAGGCCGCTTGCCTGGGTGTAGATGAAGAACTTGGTCGCAGCGGTGATACGCGTCTTCCCGTCGGAGGCTTTGTGGCCCCACAGTGCAATCAGGAAGTACATCGGCACCAGCATCATTTCCCAGAAGAAGAAGAACAGGAACATGTCGATGGCAAGGAACACGCCGATAACGCCACCGAGGATCCACATCAGGTTGAGGTGGAAGAAGCCCTGATATTTTTCGATTTCATTCCAGGAACAGAGTACCGCCAGCACGCCGAGCAGACCGGTCAGGACCACCATCAGCAGTGACAGGCCATCCAACGCCAGATGGATTTCAATCCCAAAGCGTGGGATCCACGGCAAAACAAATTCAGACTGCCACTGCGGCAAACCTGCGGATTGCGTCAGTGTGTAGCCACCGGCTAACCACAGTTGCAAAGAGAGAGCCAGTGTCAGTCCCATCGTTACCAGCGCGATCCAACGCGGCACTTTTACGCCGAAACGTTCAGTCTGCCAGCAGAAGAAGCCGCCAATAAAGGGGATGAGTATCAGCCAGGGTAATAGCATGGCATTTGTGTCCCTAAGTCAAAATAAACCAAAACATCACTCACATTCCCTCCCCTTATTCAGAGGAGGGAGCGTTGAATTAGCGCAAGACCAGCAGCAAGCCCAGAACAACCACTGCGCCGATACTCATTGATGCCACATACCAGCGAAGATAACCGTTCTCGCTCACCAACAGGCCGCGACCTGCAAAGCGGGAAAGAACTGCCGGAATATTCATCAGTGAATTCAGCGGATCGCTCTTAATCAACCAGGCGATACCGAGGAATGGCTTGACAAAGACTTTGTCGTAAAGCCAATCGAAGCCCCAGGCATGGAACCACCAGGTGCCGAAGAAGCGGCCCGGTGCGCTGTTAGCAATGGAGGTCACCAGAGTGCGTTTGCCCAGCCACAGCCATGCTGCAATCAGGATGCCCGCGATGGCGACCACACCAGAAGTGATCTCCAGTGTCAGCACGCTACCGTGCGCAAGCTCTGTGGTTGCTGGCAGGACGCCCGCTAATGGCGGAACAATCATTGCCCCCACGAAAGTGGACAACACCAGCAGCACAATCAGCGGCAGGTGGTGAGTAATGCCTTTAAGCGCATGCGCGTGAATCTGCTCTTTACCGTGGAAGACGATAAAGATCATACGGAAGGTATACAGCGAGGTCATAAACGCACCGACCAGGCCTGCAACCATCAGGTTCATATGACCATTTGCCATCGCACCGGCCAGAATCTCATCTTTACTGAAGAAGCCCGCAGTAATGAGTGGCAACGCAGACAACGCGGCACCGCCGACCAGGAAGCAGATATACACCAGCGGAATGGACTTACGCAGGCCACCCATTTTGAAGATGTTTTGTTCGTGATGGCAGGCAAGAATCACCGAACCGGACGACAGGAACAGCAACGCTTTGAAGAAAGCGTGCGTCATCAGGTGGAAAATCGCCGCATCCCACGCTTGTACGCCCAGCGCCAGGAACATGTAGCCAATCTGGCTCATGGTCGAGTACGCGAGCACACGTTTGATATCGGTTTGCACCAGTGCCGCAAAGCCTGCCATGACCAGCGTCACCGCACCTACGATTCCCACTAAATGCAGCACTTCAGGCGTTAACAGGAACAGGCCGTGAGTACGAGCAATCAGGTAGACACCCGCGGTAACCATGGTGGCCGCGTGGATCAGCGCTGAAACCGGCGTTGGGCCAGCCATCGCATCTGCAAGCCAGGTCTGTAAAGGCAACTGCGCAGATTTACCTACCGCGCCGCCTAACAGCATCAGGGTTGCCCACATCAGCATTTGGTTGCCAGCCGCAAAGTGCTGCGGTGCCAGTTCAACCATTTCGCGGAAGTTCAGCGTGCCCAGTTCGTTGTAAAGAATGAACAGTGCGAAAGCGAGGAACACGTCGCCCACGCGGGTCACAACGAACGCTTTCATGGCCGCCGCGCCGTTCTTCGGATCGGTGTAGTAGAAACCAATCAGCAGATACGAGCACAGGCCCACGCCTTCCCAACCGAGATACATCAGCAGCAGGTTATCGCCAAGCACCAGAACGACCATGCTCGCAATAAACAAGTTGGTGTAGGCGAAGAAGCGGGAGTAGCCCTCTTCCCCACGCATATACCAGGAGGCGTACATGTGGATCAAGAAGCCAACGCCTGTGACCACAGAAAGCATGGTCAGCGACAAACCGTCGAGGATCAGATTAAAGCCGATATTGAAATCGCCGACTGACATCCAGGTCCATAATGGCTGGGTAAACGCTTCTCTTCCGTTGTTAAAGAAATCAACCCCAACAATCGCGGTGACTAACGCCGCAAGGCCGATTGAGCCGACCCCAACCGTGGCAGAAAGGTTTTCTGACCAGCGGCCACGAGAGAACGCCAACAATAAAAAGCCAATAAAAGGCAATAGAATGGTTAACCAGAGAAGGTTCATCCACGCATCTCACTTACTGAATCGATATTCAGGCTCTGGCGACGACGATGGAGCTGCAATAACAGCGCGAGGCCAATACTGGCTTCGGCGGCAGCTAAGCTAATCGCGAGAATATACATCACCTGGCCGTCAGCCTGGCCCCAATAACTCCCGGCGACCACAAACGCGAGCGCCGCTGCGTTAATCATCACTTCCAGGCTAATCAACATGAAAAGCAGGTTGCGACGAATCACCAGGCCAGTCAGCCCAAGAACGAACAAAATGGCAGCAAGGATTAGTCCATGTTGCAGCGGAATCATACGTGCTCCTCCGTTTTTCTTTTCACAGCCTGGTCAGCCTGACGGTTGCTCAGCACTTCACCAGGGCGGTCTTCACGACCCAGGTGGAAGGCTACAACCAGACCCGCTAACAACAGCATTGAGGCTAATTCCACTGCCAGAACGTACGGTCCGAACAGCGCGATACCTACCGCTTTTGCACTCACTGAGGTGCCGTCGATACCCTGGTCATTCAGACCGAGAATCGCGTAAACCAGCACCGCCAACAGTACGGCGGACAAAATACCAGGGCCAATCCACAACTGCGGCTTCAGCCACTGGCGCTCTTGTTCTACAACCGCGCCGCCGAGGTTTAGCATCATGACCACAAAGACGAACAGCACCATGATGGCACCGGCGTAAACGATGATCTCAAGCGCTGCGGCAAAGTACGCCCCCAGGGAGAAGAACACCCCGGAGATCGCCAGCAGTGAGATGATCAGATACAGCAAGGCATGCACCGGATTGGTATGCGTGATCACCCGTAAGGTGGTCCCAACCGCGATGATTGCGCAAATATAAAAAGCGAATTCCATTGCCTTGCTCCTTTAAGGTAATAGGCCTTTGACGTCGATAGGCTTGGCTTCGTTTTCCGCTTCGCCCTTATCTTTGCCGTCGATTGCCATACCTGCCATCCGGTAGAAGTTATATTCCGGGTATTTGCCCGGACCGGAGATCAGCAGGTCCTCTTTTTCGTACACCAAATCCTGGCGCTTAAACTCGCCCAGTTCGAAATCTGGGGTGAGCTGAATCGCGGTGGTTGGGCACGCTTCTTCGCACAGGCCACAGAAAATGCAGCGCGAGAAGTTAATGCGGAAGAATTCTGGATACCAGCGGCCATCTTTTGTTTCTGCTTTTTGCAAAGAGATACAGGCTACCGGGCAGGCTACCGCACACAGGTTACAGGCTACGCAACGCTCGGAGCCGTCCGGATCGCGCGTCAGCACGATGCGGCCACGGTAGCGCGGCGGTAAATAGACTGGCTCTTCCGGATACATCTGCGTTTCACGTTTGGCAAACGCGTGCAGACCGATCATCCAGATACTGCGTACCTGGGTGCCGAAACCAACCGCTAACTCTTTCAATGTCATGGTTTTTTCACCCCTTATGGTGCCTGATAGAGAATGACCGCGGCGGTCACCAGCAGATTGATCAGCGTCAGCGGCAGGCAAATTTTCCAGCCAAATGACATTACCTGGTCATAACGCGGACGAGGCAACGATGCACGGATCAAAATGAACATCATCATGAAGAACGCGGTTTTCAGCGCGAACCAGATGAACGGTGGTAACCATGGGCCATGCCAGCCACCAAAGAACAGGGTGACGATCAGGGCTGAAACGGTAACGATGCCGATGTACTCACCCACAAAGAACAGGCCGAACTTCATGCCTGAATATTCGATGTGGTAACCATCTGCCAGTTCTTGCTCCGCTTCCGGTTGGTCAAACGGGTGACGGTGGCATACCGCAACGCCTGCGATGGCAAAGGTGATAAAGCCAAAGAACTGCGGAATCACGTTCCACAGATTCGCCTGGTTATCAACGATATCGCCCATATTGAACGATCCCGCCTGCGCAACAACGCCCATCAGGGAAAGACCGAGGAACACTTCGTAGCTCAGTGTCTGCGCAGAAGCACGCATTGCGCCCAACAGTGAGTATTTGTTGTTACTTGACCAGCCAGCGAACAGCACCGCGTAAACCGCGAGGCCTGCCAGCATCAGGAAGAACAAAATACCAATGTTCAGGTCGGCAACCACCCAGTTCGGGCTGACCGGCACAATCGCAAAGGCCAGCAGCATCGAGGTGAAGGCAATCATCGGTGCCAGGGTAAAGATGACACGGTCCGCAAAGCGCGGGGTCCAGTCTTCTTTAAAGAACATCTTGATCATGTCCGCGACTAACTGGAGCGAGCCGCCCCAGCCAACACGGTTCGGTCCGTAACGGTTCTGGAACAGGCCCAGCAAACGACGTTCACCAAAGCTCATGAACGCGCCGCAAGTCACTACTACCAGCAGGATTACGACCGCTTTAAGAATGCTCAGCAGAATGTCGATAACATCCGGTGTTAACCAACTCATTGGCCAGCCTCCTGGAGATTTTCAAGACGAGCACCTGCCAGTACCGGAGCAATGCCAGGCATCCCCATCGGTAAACCAACCTGCCCTGCTGCCAGACCCTCGGAAAGTTGCAGCGGCAGACTCAACGTCTGGCCTTCGTAACTAAACGAAATCAGGCTTCCCGCATTCACGCCCAGTTTTGCAGCGTCTGCCGGATTGAGCTTGATATACGGCTCGGCCATGCGGCTCTGGAATATCGGAGAACGTTGGGACATTTCATCGCTGCCAAACAGATGGTAGTAAGGCGCGATACGCCATTTCCCTTCTTCGGCATGGAAGATTTCCGGCACGTCAGTGAAGTAATCAATCCCTGTTTCGGACGCTTCAATCAGACGTACACCCGGGTCACCATGACGCAGTTTGCCACCCACTTCGGCCTGGAATTTGTTCCATGCCTGCGGTGAGTTCCAGCCTGGCGCCCACGCAAATGGAATTTGCTGGCGGTTAGCCGACGGGCTGTTGTTCCCTTCCATAGAGAAGGCAAACATGGTGTCTTTATCCTGCGGCTGGCGCGGTTCATGCACGCTGATGTTCGCACGCATCGCCGTACGACCACTGGAGCGGATTGGAGAACGCGACAGTTTCTGACCACGAATACGGAAGCTGGCATCTGGTGCCGCATCTTTAATTCCGGCCAGTTGCGGCAGCGCTTTCACGCACGCGTCGATAACGTGGTCGAGTTGCGTCCAGTCCACTTCACGGCTTTGAACCGTGCTGTGCAGAGAGTGCAACCAGCGCCAGCTTTCGAGCATCACCACTGAATGGTCGTAGTAAGACGGGTCATAAACCTGGAAGAAACGCTGTGCGCGGCCTTCGTTGTTAATCACTGTTCCGTCACTTTCAGCAAAGCTTGCGGTGGACAGCACCAGGTGGGCTTTGTCCATAATCGCCGTGCGTTGATGGTCAATAACCATCACCAACGGAGCTTTGCTCAGTGCTGCGTCAACACGCGCCGCAGAAGCATGACGATGCAGATCGTTTTCCAGCACCACGACCGCATCGGCCGCACCGCTTTCCAGTTCACTTAACGCTTCTTCCAGCGAGCCGCCGCCAATCATGCCGAGGCCTAAGCTGTTAACCGCGCGAGCGACCATAGTGATACCGACATCGGCACCACGGCCTTTCAGTGCTTTAGCCACGTTGGCTGCCGCCTGAATCACCGCTTCGCTACCGGCGTTAGTACCGGATACGATCAATGGTTTTTTCGCACCCGCCAGCGCTTGCACGATAACGTCGACTTTGTTTTTCAGGTCGCGATCCAATTCAACTGCTGGAGAACTGCTGTCCAGCGCGTTGGCGATTGCGAAGCCCAGACGCGCCTGATCTTCAACCGGCGCACGGTAAGTCCATGCGGCGATGTCGTCCAGACGAGTGCTGTCGATGTTGGTGACAAACAGTGGGTGTTTGGCGTGCTGACCAATGTTCAGGATTGCGGCAATCTGCCAGTCAGCCACTTTCTGCGCTGCTGCCATTTCACGCGCTTTGCCTTTCACGGCCTGACGCACAGCCAGCGCAACACGTGCACCGGTTTGGGTAATGTCTTCGCCCAGCACCAGAACCGCATCGTATGATTCGATTTCACGCAGTGCCGGAGTATGAATGCCGCTCTCTTGCAGCACTTTGAGCATCAGTTGCAAACGTGCTTGTTCACCGGTTGCGATACCGGTGTAGAAGTTGTCCGCACCAACCAGCTCGCGCAGCGCAAAGTTGCTTTCTACGCTGGCACGTGGGGATCCGATACCGATCACTTTCTTCGACTGGCGCAGAATATCTGCCGCGCCCTGCATCGCTTGTTCTGCGTTCAGGGTGATCAGATCGTCGCCACGACGTTGGATCGGCTGACGTGGACGATCCTTCAGGTTGACGTAGCCATAACCGAAGCGGCCACGGTCACACAGGAAGTAGTGGTTCACGGTACCGTTATAGCGATTTTCGATACGACGCAATTCACCGTAGCGCTCACCCGGGCTGGTGTTACACCCGATGCTGCACTGCTGGCAAATGCTCGGCGCGAACTGCATATCCCACTTACGGTTGTAACGCTCGGAGTGAGTTTTGTCCGTGAACACGCCGGTCGGGCAGATTTCTACCAGGTTACCGGAGAATTCGCTCTCAAGCGTACCGTCTTCCGGGCGACCGAAGTAGACGTTATCGTGCGCGCCATAAACACCCAGGTCGGTGCCGTCAGCGTAATCTTTGTAATAACGCACGCAGCGGTAACAGGCGATACAGCGGTTCATTTCGTGAGAGATGAACGGGCCGAGATCCTGATTACGGTGAGTACGTTTGGTGAAGCGATAGCGACGGAAGCTATGACCGGTCATGACCGTCATATCCTGCAAGTGGCAGTTGCCGCCTTCTTCACAAACCGGGCAGTCGTGTGGGTGGTTGGTCATCAACCATTCCACGACGCTTTCACGGAATTCTTTTGCTTCACCGTCATCAATAGAGATGAACGTGCCGTCCGAGGCCGGTGTCATACAAGACATCACCAGGCGGCCACGAAGATCTTCTGCGTTCTGATATTGCTTCACCGCGCACTGGCGGCAAGCACCGACGCTGCCTAGCGCCGGGTGCCAGCAAAAATAAGGAATATCGAGGCCGAGTGACAGACATGCTTGTAGCAGGTTGTCTGACCCGTTTACCTCATATTCTTTGCCGTCTACATGAATCGTAGCCATAGTCAGCATGCTTCCAGTTAATTATAAAATTTTTCTTACCTGCACCTTTATCGGCGCAGATATCACCAGCGTGCTTTTAACAAGTTCGGCTGAATGCCACTAATGGCACGGGTGTTACCGAAATCTTGTTTGGCAATGCCTGCTTCGAATTCTTCGCGGAAATATTTAATCGCGCTCTGCAATGGCTCAACCGCACCTGGCGCATGCGCACAGAAGGTTTTACCTGGACCAAGGAATCGACACAGTTGCTCAAGTGTTTCGATATCCCCTGGCTGGCCTTCGCCACGCTCCAGCGCACGCAGAATTTTTACGCTCCACGGCAAACCATCACGGCACGGTGTACACCAGCCGCAAGATTCGCGGGCAAAGAACTCTTCCAGGTTACGAACCAGCGGAACCATACCAATTTCATGGTCTACGGCCATCGCCAGTGCAGTACCCAAACGGCTGCCTGCTTTGCCGATGCTTTCGAATTCCATCGGTAAATCGAGGTGTGATTCGGTCAGGAAGTCAGTCCCTGCCCCACCCGGCTGCCAGGCTTTGAATTTCAGTCCATCGCGCATACCGCCCGCGTAATCCTCGAGGATTTCACGTGCCGTGGTGCCGAACGGTAATTCCCAAACGCCAGGGTTTTTCACACGACCCGAGAAGCCCATCAGCTTAGTACCAGCGTCTTTGCTGGTAGAAATGCCCTGGTACCACTCAACGCCATCCGCCAGAATCGCCGGGACGTTACACAGCGTTTCAACGTTGTTGACGCAGGTCGGTTTACCCCACACGCCGCTTGACGCAGGGAATGGTGGTTTTGAACGTGGGTTTGCACGACGCCCTTCCAGGGAGTTAATCAATGCGGTTTCTTCACCACAGATATAACGCCCGGCACCGGTGTGTACGATCAGCTCAAAATCAAAACCAGAACCGAGAATATTTTTGCCAAGCAGGCCCGCTTCGGTGGCTTCTGCAATCGCACGGCGCAGATGCACCGCCGCTTCAATGTATTCGCCACGCAGGAAGATGTATCCGCGATACGCTTTGAGAGCGAAAGCAGAAATCAACATGCCTTCAACCAAAAGGTGCGGCAGTTGCTCCATCAGCAAGCGGTCTTTATAAGTACCGGGTTCCATTTCATCGGCGTTACACAGCAGGTAACGGATGTTCATGGACTCGTCTTTTGGCATCAGGCTCCACTTTAAACCCGTGGAGAAGCCTGCGCCGCCGCGCCCTTTCAGGCCAGCGTCTTTAACACGGTTAACGACTTCATCTGGTGCAAGGCCAGTCAACGCAAGACGAGCACCTTCGTAGCCGTTTTTGCTGCGATATTCATCCAGCCAGACTGGCTGTTTGTCATCGCGCAACCGCCATGTCAGCGGATGGGTTTCGGCAGTACGAATAACGGTTTTCATTTGTACTGCTCCAGCAAATCAGGGATCGCTTCCGGCGTCAGATGGCTGTGAGTGTCCTCATCAATCATCATGGTCGGCCCTTTGTCGCAGTTGCCCAGACAGCAAGTTGGCAGCAGGGTAAAGCGACCATCAAACGTGGTTTGACCCGGTTTGATGTTTAGTTTTGCTTCGATAGCCGACTGAATACCCTGATAGCCCGTAATATGGCAAACCACGCTATCGCAATAGCGGATAACGTGGCGGCCCACCGGCTGGCGGAAAATCTGGCTATAGAATGTCGCAACACCTTCTACGTCACTGGCAGGAATGCCCAGCACGTCAGCGATGGCATAAATAGCGCCGTCGGGCACCCAGCCACGCTGTTTCTGTACAATTTTCAGCGCTTCGATAGACGCTGCGCGAGCATCTTCATAATGATGTTTTTCGTGCTCAATCGCATCACGCTCGGCCGCACTCAGTTCAAAAGCTTCAGCCTGGGGTTGTTGTTTATCGTGCATAGTTAGCGATCCACATCAGACATTACAAAATCGATACTACCCAGATAGACAATCAGGTCAGAAACCAGGCTGCCACGAATCGCCGACGGGATTTGCTGCAAGTGCGCAAAGCTCGGGGTGCGGATGCGGGTACGGTAGCTCATGGTGCTGCCGTCGCTGGTCAGGTAGTAACTGTTAATCCCTTTCGTCGCCTCAATCATCTGGAAGGATTCGTTAGCCGGCATAACCGGGCCCCACGAAACCTGCAGGAAGTGAGTGATCAGGGTCTCGATATGTTGCAGCGTGCGCTCTTTCGGCGGCGGCGTTGTCAGCGGATGGTCAGCTTTGAACGGGCCAGCAGGCATGTTTTTCAGGCACTGATCAAGAATGCGCAAGCTCTGGCGAAGTTCTTCAACTTTCAACATCACGCGGGTGTAGCAGTCACTGATGCCACCGCCGACCGGGATTTCGAAGTCGAAGTTTTCATAACCAGAGTAAGGGCGAGCTTTACGGATATCGAAATCGACACCGGTAGCACGCAGGCCAGCACCGGTAGTGCCCCACTCCAGCGCTTCTTTCTTGCCATAAGCAGCAACGCCCTGAGAACGGCCTTTAAGGATGGTGTTGCGCAGCGCAGCTTTCTCGTAGGAATCCAGTCGTTTCGGCATCCAGTCGAGGAACTCTTTAAGCAAGCGCTCCCAACCGTTTGGCAAGTCATGTGCCACACCGCCGATACGGAACCAGGCCGGGTGCATACGGAAACCGGTAATCGCTTCGACCAGGTCATAGATTTTCTGACGGTCGGTAAAGGCGAAGAACACTGGCGTCATCGCGCCCACGTCCTGAATAAACGTAGAGATGTACAGCAAGTGGCTGTTGATACGGAACAGTTCGGACAGCATGACGCGGATAACGTCTACGCGTTCAGGAACCTTGATACCCGCCAGTTTTTCAACCGCCAGCACGTAGGGCATTTCGTTTACGCAGCCGCCGAGGTACTCGATACGGTCGGTGTAGGGAATGTAGCTGTGCCAGGACTGGCGCTCACCCATTTTCTCAGCGCCACGGTGGTGATAGCCGATATCCGGAACGCAATCGACAATTTCTTCACCGTCGAGTTGCAGGACAATACGGAATGCACCGTGAGCAGATGGGTGGTTAGGACCGAGGTTCAGGAACATGAAGTCTTCATGTTCACTGCTGCGCTTCATGCCCCAATCTTCAGGCTTGAAGGTCAACGCTTCCATCTCGAGGTCTTCTTTCTGTTTGGTCAATTCAAACGGATCGAACTCGGTGGCACGCGCCGGGTAGTCTTTACGCAGCGGATGGCCTTCCCACGTTGGCGGCATCATGATGCGCGTCAGGTGCGGGTGTCCATTAAAGGTAATGCCAAACATTTCCCATGTTTCACGCTCATACCAGTTAGCGTTAGGGAACAGTTTGGTTATCGTTGGCACGTTCAGGTCGTTTTCAGACAGCGCCACCTTGAGCATGATGTCGCGATTGCGATCGATAGAAATCAGGTGGTAGAAAACGGAAAAATCCGCAGCCGGTAAACCGTCGCGGTGAGTACGAAGACGCTCATCCATACCATGCAAGTCGAACAGCATGACGTAAGGTTTTGGCAGTCTTTTCAGGAAATCGACAACTTCCAGTAATTGTTCACGCTTAACCCAGGCCACCGGAACACCAGTGCGGGTTGGCTGAACAGTGAAGGCATCCGGCCCAAAACGGTTACGCAGTTCGCCAATAACCGGATCATCAAGATGGTCACGGGTTTGCCAGGCTTGCTGGTTGGCATCATGCGCAGTTAAATCGGTCATAATTCTCACCATTGCAAATGGTACTGTGGTGACTGTTGGTCAGCGGCTTCGCGCTAATATTATTGATATGCGAAGTAAACTCACGCCGACCACAGGCGCAAATTAAATCTCGTCTGGCGTCCGCAAGTTGGTGACAGCAATACGCTCACCACGTTTACGTTCGCGCTCGGATTGCATATTGGCGCGATACACACCTTGATCGCCAACTACCCACGAGAGCGGACGACGTTCTTTACCAATAGATTCTTGCAGCAGCATCAGAGCCTGCATGTAAGCTTCCGGACGCGGTGGGCAGCCAGGGATGTAAACATCAACCGGCAGGAATTTATCCACACCCTGCACCACAGAATAGATGTCGTACATGCCGCCGGAGTTGGCGCAGGCACCCATTGAGATGACCCATTTTGGTTCGAGCATTTGGTCATAAAGACGCTGGATGACGGGAGCCATTTTGGTAAAGCAGGTTCCTGCAATCACCATCAGGTCAGCCTGACGCGGAGAAGCACGCAATACTTCGGCACCAAAACGTGCCACGTCATGCACGGCGGTAAACGAGGTCACCATCTCAACGTAGCAGCAAGAAAGGCCAAAGTTATAAGGCCAAATTGAGTTTTTACGACCCCAGTTCACCATATCGTGCATGGCATGTTCGAGCTTGCCCATGTACACGCTACGGTTGATTTCTTGGTCAAGAGGATCGGTTACGATCTCCTGTTTTTGCAGGGGGTAACGGTCGTTCTCACCGTCGGGGTCTATGCGGGTGAGCGTATAGTCCATCTTATTGCCTCGCTGTTACTGCTGACGGTTAGTGATACTGTCGGTTTCCGGGTTGATTTGGGCACGGCGCGAACGCGCAGGTGTCCAGTCAAGCGCGCCAATACGCACCAGATACACCAGGCCTGCCAGTAACACTAAAATGAAAATTGCGGCCTCGACGAAGCCTACCCATCCACTTTCACGGATGGACACTGACCACGCATAGAGATACAAGGCTTCCACGTCGAAGATGACGAAGAACATGGCGACCAGGTAAAACTTGGCGGATAGACGTAAGCGCGCTGTACCAACTGAGTCGATACCTGACTCGAAGGGAGTGTTTTTGTGCCGACCCTTAGCTCTCCCGCCAAGGAACCAGGCCCCGAGAAGCATTACGCAACACAGGCCAATGGCAACAATAAGAAAAACTGCGAACGCCCAATGGTGAGCGATAACTTCAGTGGATGTTGACATACTCATTGCTTACTCATCAAAAGTGGCGCCAAAGTCTCTGCTCTTGCTGGCAGATGAACACCACATCGATTCATGGGGAGGAACAATAAACCTTACAATAACTGCTGGAATCAAAACTTTACCAGCAAATTGATGGGGTTTTTTACTCCTTTCTATAACCTTTTGTCAACTTTAACAAAAGTATCCACACATTAATTTACATGACACCACCTTCATTAACATTTAGTGCCTTAAACGTTAGTAACCCCGAGTGATTAACTCGGTATTATTGATGGTGAATCGTGTCCGTAATCGTGGAAAAAAATAACTACTGTTCTATTTTGGCAGGAAATCTCAACTATTCATCCCCCCTATAGGGAGTATTTTCTTGATCTGAGACACGCTTTTGTTAATCCATATCAAAAACCAACAACATTGCGGCCTATTTTTTAACATTTAAACACGAGTTGATTCAGAAGACGGTGGATGAAGGCAGTCAGTGAGGGAGGTGCGGAGTGGTTTGTTTTAAAACATGTTTTTACAAAATAGCAATAAACTTATCTTGCGTTGATTAAAAAACAAGCCACTGAGCTTAAAAACAAACTCAGTGACCTGTTTTCGAATTTCATATTTTGTTACCAACAACCTGCCATGCGTTACTCGAAATCGCGTTCCATTAACACGGTGCCATCATCTTCATCTGATGAAGCCAAATACCGATAGGGGTTTGGGTTGGATTCCAGCGCACTAAAAATAGCCTGTGCCAAATCATTGGTCGTTTGCATATTGCGGCACAACAGATATTGGGTCTCTGGCATCACGGGTAAGCCATCAGCACTACCGAGTACGCGCAGCTCAGGACTCATCATTTCAACAGGGCGAGCAGTAACACCCAGACCTGCTTTAACGGCCGCACGTACCGCTGAAAGCGTTGAAGCAACGTAAGCAATACGCCACGGAATGCGCTCTGCATTCAAATGCTCCAGCATCATATCCCGGTAAGGACTCGGATCGTCGAGCATCACTAGAGGCACGGTTTCACCTTTCTGGAAGACATAATCTGCCGCGCAATACCATAATGTCGGTGAAGTGCGTAAAACAATGGATTCAAAATGCGCGGGCTTCGCTGTCGTAACAACTAAGTCAACTTCCTGCTGGTTGAGCATTTCAATCATGAACGGATTACGTTTAACCCGCACGTCCAACGCAAGCTTTGGATAAACGGAACTTATCCGATTAAGCAGGAATGGAAGAATAGTATCCGCTGTTTCATCAGAGGCGCCGATGGTCAGCACGCCCTGCAAATTACTAAACATCAGCGAGGTACAAGCTTCATCATTGAAACGCAGAATTTTTCGCGCATAGCCCAGAAGCTGGATTCCATGCTCTGTCAGCAGCTTATTACGGCCATGACGTGCAAAAAGCTCTTTCCCTACTAACTGTTCAAGACGCTGCATCTGCTGGCTTACTGCCGATTGAGTACGGCACACCGCAACTGCCGCCGCAGCAAAGGTATTGAGATCCGCTACGGCAACAAAAGTCCTTAGCAGATCGAGGTCGAGATTTAATATCGGACGATTTGCGTTAATCATAATTTTTTCACTAGTAGGTTGCTCTTACGAGTCTGCCTTAGTTTTATTGCTGTGATTTATCAAAAAGATAAAGCAATTCCCTTTTACAGAACGTCCCCGTAGGGCTGCACCATCATCCTGACAGTCGCTCTGACTTTTTTATTTTCACTAACCCTGGGTGACACGCACCAATAATGTGCAGCGCGTATTCCGGGAGTTATTATACTGGCGTAAACAACATACAAACATTCGTCTTAACGTACTAGTCGCGTAAATTAAAACTGAGTAATTATTGTAAATCCACTTCAATAATGAGTTTTATTTATTCGATGCACAACATCAACGAGTGTATGACTGATGAAAATCTTCTTAATGTTACCACACAACAAGGGTAATTAGCCGGGTGTGATGACCGCACACTAACCCACAACAAAACATAGAGTTGCGTAATATTCAACAAGAAACACCCACCATTAACTGTAGGATATCTTACCGCAAATCGTCCCATCTCATAACTTTTGTTGCGAATTATCTGATCTCATTCTCTTTTTTAATTCTTTCTTCTACCGATTATTACCAAAATTGGACATTTTCTTTCAAGGTAAATGAGAAGAAATTCAACTCTATTAACTATTTATATTAATAATATCGGTTGTTATTTTTTTATACATATTATTAACTCACTCTAATGTATTCATTTTAACCTTAAGCATGAATATTCAATTTTCCTTAACTATTACTCAATTAAATTCGCAATTGACACAGCATTACCTGCTGAAACCTCACACACATAGGTAGTTAATAGACTTGAAAACACCTCATTTTATTATATTTTTAATTGATAAATGCACATATTACGACACATAACACTACAAAAACATCATTCACCTGGCTTTATCACTATCTCAAAAATTCAGAAGATTAATTACAGTTCAGCGCTTCGCCCACCTTCAAATCTGCGCGTGGCAGGAGTACATTGATGCCTGGTCGCTTCCACGGCAGGAAGTGACGCTAACATTTAAGGTCAGGTTCATGTCCCCTATCGAAAAATCCAGCAAACTTGATAACGTCTGTTATGACATCCGTGGCCCCGTGCTCAAAGAGGCAAAACGCCTTGAAGAAGAAGGGAATAAAGTCCTCAAACTGAATATCGGCAACCCTGCGCCATTTGGTTTTGATGCACCGGATGAAATTCTTGTCGATGTGATTCGTAACCTGCCTACAGCGCAAGGTTACTGCGACTCAAAAGGACTTTACTCCGCACGCAAAGCAATCATGCAGCACTATCAGGCACGTGACATGCGGGATGTGACGGTTGAAGACATCTATATCGGGAACGGTGTATCTGAGCTGATTGTGCAATCCATGCAAGCCTTGCTCAATAGCGGCGATGAGATGCTGGTTCCTGCTCCGGATTATCCTTTATGGACGGCTGCAGTTTCACTTTCCAGCGGTAAAGCTGTTCATTATTTATGTGATGAGTCTTCCGATTGGTTCCCGGATCTTGATGATATTCGAGCTAAAATCACACCTCGTACACGCGGGATTGTGATTATTAACCCGAACAACCCAACCGGCGCGGTCTACTCTAAAGAACTGCTACTGGAAATCGTGGAGATCGCTCGTCAGCATAATTTAATTATTTTTGCTGATGAAATTTACGACAAGATTCTTTACGACGAAGCCCAACACCATTCGATTGCTGCTCTCGCACCTGATTTGCTGACTGTCACCTTTAATGGTTTGTCCAAAACTTACCGCGTCGCGGGCTTCCGTCAGGGCTGGATGGTACTGAACGGACCGAAAAAACACGCTAAAGGTTATATTGAAGGTCTGGAAATGCTGGCGTCGATGCGTCTGTGCGCCAACGTTCCGGCTCAACATGCGATCCAGACGGCACTTGGCGGCTATCAGAGTATCAGTGAATTTATCGCGCCTGGCGGGCGTCTGTATGAGCAACGCAATCGCGCATGGGAATTGATTAACGATATCCCGGGTGTCTCGTGTGTGAAGCCACGCGGTGCGCTGTATATGTTCCCGAAAATCGATGCGAAACGTTTTAACATCCATGATGACCAAAAAATGGTGCTGGATTTCTTGCTGCAAGAAAAAGTGCTGTTGGTTCAGGGAACTGCATTTAACTGGCCGTGGCCGGATCACGTGCGTATTGTGACTTTACCGCGCGTTGACGAACTGGAAATGGCAATCAATAAATTTGGCCGTTTCCTGGGGCACTACCACCAGTAAACCTTGAGGGGGAGATGTTTGCATCTTCCCCTACCCCCCTGCACAATGGTTTTCTTTGTAGTAGACACCGAGTGTACCTATGAGCCAGAGCCATTTCTTCGCCCATCTTTCACGTCTGAAATTAATCAATCGTTGGCCGCTGATGCGTAATGTGCGTACCGAAAATGTTTCGGAGCATAGCTTACAAGTCGCGATGGTCGCTCATGCCCTGGCAGTGATTAAAAACCGTAAATTTAACGGGAAAATTAACGCCGAACATGTTGCGCTGTTGGCGATGTATCACGACGCCAGCGAAGTTTTAACCGGAGATTTGCCCACTCCCGTAAAATATTTCAACTCACAGATTGCCCACGAATACAAAGCCATCGAGAAAATTGCACAGCAGAAACTCATTGATATGGTGCCGGAAGAGTTACGTGATATCTGGGCGCCGCTTATCGATGAGCATCGCAGTAGCGATGAAGAAAGAGCGATTGTGAAACAAGCTGATGCGCTATGCGCCTACCTGAAATGTCTTGAAGAACTGTCTGCCGGGAATAACGAGTTTTTGCTGGCGAAAAGCCGACTCGAAAAAACCCTGGCGGACCGCCACAGCGAAGAAATGGACTATTTCATGAAGGTGTTTGTACCGAGCTTCCAGCTGTCACTCGATGAGATTAGCCAGGATTCACCGCTTTAGTCTATACCCAAAATAATTGGAGTTGCATCAAGGCGGCAAGAGAGCAAAACCCAGGAGCTTACAAAAGTAAGTGACTGGGGTTTGTGAACGCAGCCAACAAAGATGCGGCTTCAAGTATGAGGGGTATTAGAATGGGAACAGCATCGGCACCATCACCACGCTTACTACCATCACAATCACCGTAAATGGCACACCCATCTTCACAAAATCGCTGAACTTATAATTTCCCGGCCCCAGAACGAGCGTATTAACCGGTGAAGATACCGGAGTCATAAACGCAGCAGAGGCGGCAAGTGCGACAATCATCGCAAAGGGATAAGGCGAAACCCCCATTGATTTTGCCGCCGCCAGCGCGATAGGCGCCATTAACACGGCGGTGGCGGTATTGGAGATGAATAGCCCAATTGCGGCGCACATCACGAACAGGCAGATCAGCATCATGTGCGGGCCGTAGCCGCCCCCAAGACGCATCAAACCATCCACAATCAAGTTCACCCCACCCGTTTTTTGCAGCGCAAGCGCAAACGGCATCATGCCGACAATCAAGATGATGCTTGGCCAATGCACCGCTTTATAAGCACTTTCCATATCGATACAGCGGAATTTACCCATCAGCAAACAGGCAATAATAGCGGCAATAGTATTGGGGATTTCATCGGTCAGCATCAGCGCCACCATCAACGCCAGGCAGAAAATAGCGTGCGGAGCCTGACTATGCGCAGGCGAGGCTTCACCCTCTTCCACAGGTAAGTTAAGCACCAGGAAATCGCGGCCTTTGAGTTGCAATTGGCTGATCAGTTTCCAGTCGCCAACCACCAGCAAGATATCGCCAAGCTGTAAGGCTTCATCCACCAGCAAGCCTTCCATCGCTTCGCCATTACGGCGTAACCCGACGACATTCAGGCCGTAGCGCGTACGGAAGCCGATTTCGCGCAGCGTTTGCCCGATTAACTCAGACTCAGGGATCAGCGAGACTTCCGCCATCCCCACATCCAGCGCCTGGTCTGAAAAATATTCACCGCGCAGCACCATCGGCTCAAGCATCTGTTCGCTACAAAACTCGCGCAGATCGACTTCAGAAGCAGACATATCAATCAACAGCACGTCGCGCGCGCGAAATTCAGTGACGCCCGTAACATTGACGATAACCCGTCTGAATTTACGCCAACGCTCAAGGCCAATTACATTGGCACCATAACGCTCACGCAGTTTTAAATCATCAAGACGGCGACCCACCATTGGCGAACCAGGGCGAATCGCCAGACGACGCGCACGCCCCGTAAGCCGATAATCTTTGATCAGGTCGCGGAAAGTTCGGCGTCTCCAGTCTTGTCTGCCGTCATCTTTTTTCTGCCCGTTTAATGCAAACCGCGCGATCAGCATATAGCCGATACCCAGCAGCAAAATGACCAGGCCAATTGGCGTCACGCTAAAGAAGTGGAAACCCTGTAAACCTTCGCGTAGCAGTTCACTGTTTACCACCAGGTTTGGTGGCGTGGCGACAAGCGTCATCATGCCGCTAATCAACCCGGCAAAACTCAGCGGCATCATCAGGCGTGATGGTGACGTTTTCATGCGCATGGACACACTGAGAACCACGGGAATAAATATTGCTACCACGCCCGTTGAACTCATGAACGCGCCGAGGCCCGCCACCGTTAACATCAGCAAAACCAACATTTTTGTTTCACTGCTGCCTGCGACATCCACCAACCAGGAGCCCATTTTTGAGGCAACGCCGGTTCGAACGAGTCCATCGCCAATGATAAAAAGCGCTGCAATCAAAATAACATTGGGGTCGCTAAAACCAGAAAAGGCTTCGCTAAGAGTCAGTGTACCGCTGAGGACAAATGCAATGATGACAAGCAAAGCAACCGCATCCATACGCACTTTGCCGGTGGCGAATAACACTACCGCAATCGCTAATAGCGATAAGACCCAAATCAATTCTGAGTTCAAAACAATTCCTTTGTGGTTGTCTCAGGGGGTAAAAATCTTGCCATAAAAAAGCCCCGCTATCGCGGGGCTAAATCATGTGTTTAGTGTTTTCTAAGCACTTCAACTGTACCGTCTGGCAACTTCTGCACCAGCAACTCAGTTAACGAGTGCAATGCATAATCAACATGCGCAAGGCGTGGCGTATCTGCCGGGGCGTTGACCGCAATGACGTGGCAACCCGCCGCAAGACCAGAAAGCACACCCGCTGGGGCATCTTCCACCACCACGCACTCTTCAGGCTCAAGCTCAAGTAATTGCGCACCGAGCAGGTAAGCATCTGGCTCTGGTTTTCCACGCGCTACACGTTCAGCCGTCACCAACACTTCTGGTGCCGGTAGCCCACCCGCAGCACGGCGAGCAGAGGCGACCGGTAACGAGCCCGACGTCACAATTGCCCATGGAATGCCTGCTTCGTTCAGGTGAGTCAACAGTTCAACAGCGCCAGGCAAAGCGACAATACCGTCGGTGTCTTCGGATTCAATTTTTTCCAGACGCAAGAATTCTTGCTGGATCTCTTCTTCAGAGGCACCCGCCATAAAGTGACGCAGCGAAGTAATCGCCTGTTTGCCATGAATGAAGCCCAATACTTCTTGCGGCGAAATATCGAAACGCTTTGCCCAGTTAATCCATGCACGCTCGACTGCTGGCAGGGAATCAACCAGAGTCCCATCCAAATCAAACAAGAAACCTTTGCACTTCACGACAAGTCTCCCCTCAGGCATTAATAATTTGCGCGATCTCGTTCGCACTCAAATGATACTGACGTGGGCAGGATTGCCACACTTTCAACATCCGTTGGTATTTTTCCCACATTGGGGTCTGCGCGTTAAAGCCGTGCGTACCCGCATCAAAATGCGCGTAACGGCCTTCAATATTCACCATGAAACGAACGTAACCCAGGAAACGTGCTTCTGTGGCCGCATCAAAACCGAGGAAGGTGACGCGGCGTTCGTCGATTTGCTGGTTGTCTTTCAGGTTGGTCCAGGAAACGTGCAGCGCGTGGTACATCTCCATGATGTCGATAACCGTGCGGCAGGTTTCTTCCGTCAGCTCGCCAAACTCCCTGTCCAGCTCACGCATTTGTAGGCCATAGCCACGCTCAATGATCGTTTGCAGCCGACGATAACGCTCGGCGTTGTCCGCATCGAGCATGGTCATCATTTTGTACTGATTAGATAAAATCAGTCGCTGGGCGTTAGTCATTTCCATTTCTTAGCTCCTGTTGCGCAGGGTAGATTGCCCTACGAAAAATAATCCTTTCTATATATGCGAAACGGCAGGGATTTTACAAATCATCAAGAAAAGTTTTATCCAACTGCTTGAACGCACGTTTAAGAACTTCGGCCAGCGCCTGGTAATCAGGCTTGCCTTCAATCGGCGATAACGCCTGTCCGGCTTCCTGTAGTTTGCCACGCACTTCGTAAAACCAATTAAGGATGGATGGCGGCAGTGGGGTGACGGAACGTTTTCCTAACCACCACAGACCTTGCATCGGCAGGCTACAGGCGAACAACGCGGTAGCGACGGCGGGGCCAAGTTGGCCACCAAGGGCAATTTGCCAGGTCAGCGTAAAGACAGCGAGCGGAGGCATAAAGCGGATGGCGAAGCGCGTGGCGCGGATAACGCGGTTTTCAACGAAGATCGGCGCGAGGCGTTTATCGACAGGCCAGGTCTTAGAATAATGCTGCCCGCGACTGAACATACTGAACCAGCTTGCGTGGCTGTTTTGGGGTGTCGACATGACGTTACCTCAACTTCACATATAAAAAATAAAATTTTTGTGCAATTTAACAACTCTAAATTACATGGTTCAAAATCTTTTGTCTTTAACCATCGCAATCAGGTATCCTGTGCCGGCCTTGATGGCCGTAGAAGGGAAACCGCAGGTTGTCAATTTTTTGCTCAGTTCGCCAATGCCGAAATATCACGCAATATGGCGTAAACTCTAGAGTATTTCTTCGTCATGCCAAAAAAACGCTTTCGGCATGACGTTAATCATAAATGTCTGTCTCATCATGCGCTACGCTGAGAGACTAAATGACGTTTTTTTAGCCACGTATAAAAGTAGGTACTTCCATGTCGAGTAAGCTAGTACTGGTTCTGAACTGCGGTAGCTCTTCACTGAAATTCGCAATTATTGATGCTGTAAACGGTGACGAGTACCTCTCTGGTTTAGCCGAATGTTTCCATCTTCCTGAAGCACGTATCAAGTGGAAAATGGATGGCGGTAAACAAGAAGCGGCTTTGGGTGCAGGCGCCGCTCACAGCGAAGCTCTGAACTTTATGGTTAATACCATTTTGGCACAAAAACCTGAATTGTCCGAGCAGCTGACTGCTATCGGCCACCGTGTTGTTCACGGCGGCGAGAAGTACACCAGCTCCGTCGTTATCGACGAGACCGTGATTCAGGGTATCAAAGATACTGCTTCTTTTGCACCTCTGCATAACCCGGCACACCTGATCGGTATTGCTGAAGCATTGAAATCTTTCCCTAAACTGGCTGATAAAAACGTTGCTGTGTTTGACACCGCGTTCCATCAGACCATGCCAGAAGAATCTTATCTCTATGCTCTGCCGTACAAACTGTACAGAGAGCACGGCGTTCGTCGCTACGGCGCACACGGCACCAGCCACTACTATGTGACTCAAGAAGCCGCGAAAATGCTGAACAAGCCAGTGGAAGAAGTGAATATTATCACTTGCCACCTGGGCAACGGCGGTTCCGTTTCTGCTATTCGTAACGGCAAGTGTGTAGACACCTCTATGGGTCTGACTCCACTGGAAGGCCTGGTAATGGGCACCCGTTCTGGTGACATCGATCCTGCGATTATCTTCCACCTGCATGACTCTTTGGGCATGAGCGTTGATGACATCAACAAAATGCTGACCAAAGAATCTGGTCTGTTGGGTCTGACTGAAGTCACCAGCGACTGCCGTTATGTTGAAGACAACTACACCACTAAAGAAGATGCTAAACGTGCTATGGACGTGTTCTGTCACCGTCTGGCTAAATACATCGGCTCTTATACTGCGCTGATGGACGGTCGTCTGGATGCAGTTGTGTTCACTGGTGGTATCGGTGAAAACGCAGCAATGGTACGTGAACTGTCTCTGGGCAAACTGGGTGTTCTGGGCTTCGAAGTTGACCACGAACGCAACCTGGCTGCACGCTTTGGCAAATCAGGCTTCATCAACAAAGAGGGTACCCGTGCTGCGGTGGTCATTCCGACCAACGAAGAACTGGTTATCGCTCAGGATGCATCTCGCCTGACCGCTTGATTCTCCTTACCGCCAGCCTTCGCTGGCGGTGTTGTTTTCTGAGTCTCACAAGCCCCGCTTGTGCAACAAAGAGGTTATACCGTGTCCCGTACAATTATGTTGATCCCTACCGGAACTAGCGTCGGCCTGACTAGCGTCAGCCTGGGTGTTATCCGTGCTATGGAACAAAAAGGCGTTCGCCTAAGCGTTTTCAAACCTATCGCTCAACCACGCACGGGTGACGATACTCCAGATCAAACCACCAGCATCGTTCGTGCTAACTCCAGCATCCCTACTGCTGAGCCACTGCACATGAACCACGTTGAGTCGCTGCTGTCGAGCAACCAACAAGACGTGCTGATGGAAGAGATCATCGCCAACTTCCACGCCAGCAGCAAAGACGCTGAAGTGGTTCTGGTAGAAGGTTTGGTTCCGACTCGTAAGCACCAGTTTGCTCAGTCTTTGAACTATGAAATCGCTAAAACGCTGAACGCTGAAATCGTCTTCGTGATGTCCCTGGGTAACAACTCCCCAGAGCAGATGAAAGAACGTATTGAACTGGCTCGTAGCAGTTTCGGTGGTAGCAAAAATACCAACATCACTGGCGTTATCATTAACAAACTGAATGCCCCAGTTGATGAGCAGGGTCGTACCCGTCCTGATCTGTCTGAAATTTTCGATGACTCCACTAAAGCGAGCATCGCGAACATCGATCCTAAAGCACTGTTCGCTGACAGCCCGCTGCCAGTTCTGGGCTGTGTGCCATGGAGCTTTGATCTGATTGCCACTCGCGCGATTGATATGGCGCGTCACCTGAACGCAACCATCATCAACGAAGGCGACATCAAAACCCGTCGCGTGAAGTCTGTGACCTTCTGTGCACGTAGCATTCCGCACATGCTGGAACACTTCCGTCCAGGTTCTTTGCTGGTGACTTCCGCAGACCGTCCAGATGTGCTGGTTGCAGCGTGCCTGGCAGCAATGAATGGCGTGGATATCGGTGCCGTTCTGCTGACCGGTGGTTACGAAATGGACCCACGCGTGAGCAAACTGTGTGAGCGTGCATTCGCCACCGGCCTGCCGCTGTTCATGGTTGATACCAACACCTGGCAGACCTCCCTGAGCCTGCAAAGCTTCAACCTGGAAGTCCCAACTGACGACCATCAGCGTATCGAGAAAGTGCAGGAATATGTGGCTAGCCACATTGATGCAAACTGGATTGAATCTCTGACTGCAACTTCCGAGCGCAGCCGTCGTCTGTCTCCGCCAGCATTCCGCTACCAGCTGACCGAGCTTGCTCGTAAAGCCGGCAAACGTGTTGTGCTGCCAGAAGGCGAAGAGCCACGTACCGTGAAAGCGGCATCTATCTGCGCTGAACGTGGTATCGCAACTTGCGTGCTGTTGGGTAACCCGGATGAAATCACCCGCGTTGCTGCTGCGCAAGGCGTTGAACTGAGTGCTGGCATCGAAATCGTTGATCCAGAAGTGGTTCGCGAGAGCTACGTTGCACGTCTGGTTGAGCTGCGTAAGAGCAAAGGCATGACCGAAGCCGTTGCGCGTGAGCAACTGGAAGACAACGTGGTGCTGGGTACTTTGATGCTTGAGCAAGACGAAGTTGACGGCCTGGTTTCCGGTGCGGTTCACACCACTGCGAACACCATTCGTCCTCCGTTACAGCTGATCAAAACTGCACCAGGTAGCTCTCTGGTTTCTTCTGTGTTCTTCATGCTGCTGCCAGAACAGGTTTATGTTTACGGTGACTGCGCGATCAACCCGGATCCAACTGCTGAGCAACTGGCAGAAATCGCTATTCAGTCTGCGGATTCCGCTGCTGCATTCGGTATCGACCCACGCGTTGCAATGCTGTCTTACTCCACCGGTACTTCTGGTGCGGGTAGCGACGTTGAGAAAGTACGTGAAGCTACGCGTATTGCTCAAGAAAAACGTCCTGACCTGGTCATCGACGGTCCGTTGCAGTACGACGCCGCGGTTATGGCTGACGTTGCTAAATCCAAAGCGCCAAACTCACCGGTTGCGGGTCGCGCTACCGTGTTCATCTTCCCAGACCTGAACACCGGTAACACCACCTATAAAGCGGTACAGCGCTCAGCAGACCTGATCTCCATCGGGCCAATGCTGCAAGGTATGCGTAAACCCGTTAACGACCTGTCTCGTGGCGCACTGGTAGACGATATCGTTTACACCATCGCTCTGACTGCGATTCAGTCTTCTCAACAAGACTAAGTTCTGCTGAGAAGCAAAAAGGCCGCTAATTTGCATTAGCGGCCTTTTTTATTGGCGATGTTCCGAGAAAAATCGAATCAATTACTCCGCAGCAGCGGCATGTTGGGATTCATTTTTAGCGTTGCGTGTCATCCACAATGCCAGGGCTTTCAGAGAGTCAGGCGTGAAGTCATCACAACGTGCGGTAATTTCTTCAGGGGACATCCAGCACACTTCGCTGACTTCATCTTCCTGCAACGCAAACGGGCCGTGTGATACGCAGCTAAACAAGCTTCCCCAAACGCGGCAGTTGGCATCCTCAAAGTAGAACTGCCCATGCTCTGCGAACGGCACACCGGCAATGCCCAACTCTTCTTCTGCCTCGCGACGAGCTGAGTCCAGTAACTGTTCATCAGCCTGAACCACGCCACCCGCAGTTGCGTCGAGCATGCCCGGTAAAAAATCTTTTGTCTCAGTGCGACGTTGCACCAAGATTTTACCCATACCGTCGTGCACGACGATATAAGTCGCGCGATGGCGCAAGCGCTGCGCACGCATTTGCTCACGACTTGCCTGCGCGATGACTTCATTGTCTTCACTGACAATGTCTACCCATTCCATGCCAACAAAATGACTCTGTTCCGCCATTGGGGAAACCTTATTCAGGGCGCTCTTATGGCGCGTTATGTTCAACAAGCGGTAAGTTACGGGGTAATCTCTACCTGTGCAATAACCCCATCGTTATTCAGTGCGTGAACGCTCAGAACACCATCGTTTAGCATCCCGTAACTCGCTTCAAACCCACCTTTTGGGATACTCACGGAGCCAGGATTGAACAGATAAATCGAGTCTTGCTTTTCAGCCAATGGCAGATGAGTGTGACCAAAAACCAACACATCATTTTCTGCCAGCGGCGGCAGTTTATCCGGGTTGTATAAATGGCCGTGGGTGATAAATAAACGCTGCTCGGCCATCAATATTTGTTGCCATGGGGCTGTAATCGGAAAATGTAGCAGCATCTGATCCACTTCGCTGTCACAGTTGCCGCGCACTGCAATAATTTTATCGGCAATGCTGTTAAAGCGCTCCGCAACGGCACCAGGATTGTAACCCACCGGCAAAGCATTTCTTGGCCCGTGATTTAACATATCGCCCAGTAATATCAGCCATTTAGCACCGCTGCGTTCAAAATGAGCCAGCACCTGCTCGGTTGCAGGCAGCGAACCATGAATATCTGAGGCAAACATCAGCTTCATAAAACCACATTCCTGTTAGTGATAAGCAAAATTATCATAACGAATTATGGGGCTAATCAGCCAGAATGCTTTGCGGAAAGTGCCAGAAAACGCTGTACGGATGCTCGCTGCCACTGGAACGCGGCATATTCCTGCAAACGCTCCGGGACCTCATCGCCATTGAGAATCAAGCGATTTAGCATCAGTGCCAAATCGGTATCAGCAATCGACCATTCGCCAAAAAGATTTTGCTGGCCGACGGGGAGTAAATTTTCTACCGCCGCGATGAGTTTTTGCGCCGCCGCCTGCCCTTTCTCGGTCAGATGGGTTTTCTTCACGCCGGCAAAAACCACGTCGGTGGAACGCTCTTCACGAATAGGCATTAAGTCGCTGCGTAACCACGCCTGAATTTGTCTGGCCCGAGCGCGTTTTTCGAGATCATGGGGATAAATACGCTCCCAGGTAGGAGGCGCGAAACGGTCTTCAAGATACTCAGCAATAGCGGAGGATTCAGTCAGCAAAAAGTCATCGACCGCTAGCACCGGAACGCGTCGCGTAAGGTCATAACCTTTCCAGCCTGGTTGCAGATTTTGCCCGCTATTTAAATCAACCGTTTGCAGAGTAAAGCTCAGACCTTTCTCTTTCAGTGCAACATAAACGGACATGACATACGGACTAAAAAAGTTAGCATCGGACCAAAGTGTGATTGTCGGCTGGCTCATAACATCCCCATAATTTAGCTTTCCAGGTTATTGAACATATAGCGGAAGATGAATTCTGTCACTTGAACAAAACTCATCCACCCGGCAAGTTTTTCAAAAAGTCTATACTCCATAGGTTTACGAAAAATGCTGACATCAGGATGGGCATAACATGATTGACCTTTACTATGCACCGACACCAAACGGCCACAAAATCACGCTTTTTCTGGAAGAAACGGGGCTGGATTACACCCTTCACCGTATAGATATTGGCAAAGGAGATCAGTTTCAGCCCGCCTTTTTGGCGATTTCACCGAACAATAAAATCCCGGCGATAATCGACCACCATCCGGCAGACGGCGGCGGCCCACTGAGTATCTTTGAATCAGGCGAAATCCTGCTTTATCTGGCAGAAAAGACCAACGAGCTATTAAGCAAAGATCTGCGTGAACGCACCCACACGCTGCAATGGTTATTCTGGCAAGTAGGAGGGTTTGGCCCAATGCTCGGCCAAAATCATCACTTTAATCATTTTGCACCCCAGCCTGTTCCTTACGCCATTGAACGTTACCAGGTGGAAACTCAGCGTCTGTATGGTGTCCTCAACAAACAGCTCGAGAAAACCCCATGGCTGGGCGGTAATGAATACAGTATTGCCGATATCGCCACTTACCCGTGGACGGTTTCTCATGAGCGCCAGCGCATTAATCTGGCGAATTTCCCGGCGGTGCAAAACTGGTTTGAACGTATTCGTTCGCGCCCGGCAACCGAACGGGCCTATGAGCAGGCTCAGAAAAGCTAACATCTGTGCGCCCGCTATGGGCGCAATGTTTTTCCTCATCTCTTTTGGGTATAGTCTGCAACAGGAAATAACCAGAAATAGATACTTGAAGGAAACCTGCAATGTCGCCAGACGCAATTATTCGAATCAAAAACTTACGCCTGCGCACTTTCATCGGCATCAAAGAAGAAGAAATTGCCAACCGTCAGGATATCGTCGTTAACGTCGCGATTCACTACCCGGCAGACAAAGCCCGCGCCAGTGAAGACATCAACGATGCGCTGAATTACCGCACCATCACTAAACAAATCATCCAGTTGATTGAGAATCATCGCTTCTCGTTGCTGGAAAAATTAACTCAGGATGTGCTCGACATCGCATGCGATCATCCGTGGGTATCTTATGCTGAAGTAGAAATCGATAAACTTCACGCACTGCGTTACGCCGATTCGGTCTCTATGACCATGAGCTGGCGGAGGTAGTCAAAAACAGCTGGAGACGAGCATGCAGATACTGATTACCGGCGGAACCGGCTTGATTGGCAGCCATCTGATACCGCGTTTGTTGGAATTGGGGCACGAAGTGACCGTTGTGACTCGCACCCCCGACAAAGCCAGGGTGTTATTTGATCCCAAAGTCACGCTGTGGAAAGGATTGAGTGAGCATAACAATCTTGATGGTTTTGGCGCGGTAATCAATCTCGCAGGTGAACCGATTGCCGACAAGCGTTGGACGGAATCACAAAAACAGCGCCTTTGCCAAAGCCGCTGGCAAATCACCGAACGCCTGGTCGAGATGTTTAAAGCAAGCCAGACGCCGCCTGCGGTATTTATCTCCGGGTCTGCCGCTGGATATTACGGCGACCTCGGCGAAGTGGTCGTCAACGAAGATGAACCACCGCACAATGAATTTACCCATAAGCTTTGCGCCCGCTGGGAGCAAATCGCCTGCGGCGCACAGAGCGAGCATACTCGTGTCTGCTTGCTGCGCACTGGCGTGGTGTTAGCACCCAAAGGCGGGATTTTGGGTAAACTATTACCGATATTCCGCCTGGGTCTCGGCGGCCCGATGGGCGACGGACGACAGTATCTGGCGTGGATTCATATCGATGATATGGTGAATGGCATTTTGTGGCTGCTGGATAACGATTTGCGCGGGCCGTTCAATATGGTTTCGCCCTACCCGGTTCGCAACGAACAATTCTCTCACGCGCTGGGCCATGTGCTGAAACGGCCGGCGTTTATGCGCGCACCTGCTACGGCGGTCAGACTGATGATGGGTGAATCTTCGGTGTTGGTGTTAGGCGGGCAACGAGCACTGCCTAAACGGCTCGAAGAGTCCGGGTTTGGCTTCCGTTGGTATGATCTGGAAGAGGCGCTTGGGGATGTGGTGCGGTGAAATTTAAGTCCCGCCGCAACGGCGGGACTTTCGGTGTTACTTAAGCGATCCCGACAGGAACTGCTGTAAACGGGCGCTTTTCGGGTTACCAAACAACTCTTCCGGCGTCCCTTCTTCCTCGATTAACCCCTGATGCAGGAAAATCACATGGTTTGAAACGTGGCGCGCAAAGTCCATCTCATGCGTCACCACCACCATGGTTTTCCCTTCTTCCGCGAGTTTTTGCATGATACGCAGCACCTCACCCACCAGCTCAGGGTCGAGCGCGGAAGTCGGTTCATCAAACAGTAATACTTCTGGTTCCATCGCCAATGCACGGGCGATAGACACGCGCTGTTGCTGCCCGCCGGAAAGATGCACCGGATATTTCACCTGCTGACGCTCGTCAATGCCCACTTTCGCCAGATACTTAATCGCACGCTCTTTCGCTTCTTGCTTGCTCAGGCCCAGCACCTGAATCGGCGCTTCCATGACGTTTTCCAGTACCGTCATGTGGCTCCACAAGTTGAAATGCTGGAATACCATCGTCAGGCGCGTGCGCAGTAAACGGAGCTGGTTTTTATCGGCAACTTTGAGCTGCCCATCGGTATCACGCACCAGATTAATGTTCTGGTTATTGACAACAATCGTCCCTTCACTCGGTTTTTCGAGGAAGTTAATGCAGCGCAAAAAGGTACTTTTCCCTGAACCGGAAGAACCAATAATGCTAATCACATCGCCAGCATTGGCCTGTAAAGAGACGCCTTTCAGCACTTCATGTTGGCCATAACGCTTGTGCAGGTCGGTAACGCTTAATTTTTTATCAGTCATCATTGCACACTCAATGTGTTGAGCTTGGTTTAATATGCTGCAACCAGCGTTGCTCAGCCTTGCGGAACAATCTAATCAGCACATAAGAAATACACAGGTACAACACCGCAGCAATCCCGAAGGCGGTAAACGGCTGGTAGGTTGCGGAGTTGATATCACGGGCGATCTTCAGCAGATCCGGTACGGTAGCGGTGAATGCCAGCGCCGTGGAGTGCAGCATCAAAATCACTTCGTTGCTGTACGCAGGCAGCGCAATACGCAGCGCGGAAGGCAAAATAATGCAGCGATACATTTTGAATGGCGAGAAACCGTAAGCGCGACCGGCTTCAATTTCACCGTATGGAACGGCACGAATCGCTCCGGCAAAAATTTCTGTAGTGTACGCACAAGTGTTTAACGTCAACGCCAACACGGTGCAGTTCAGGCCACTGCGGAAAAACTCATTGAGCAGCACAGTGCCTTTCACCACTTCCAGCGTGTACATACCGGAATAGAAAACCAGCAACTGGACATACAACGGCGTACCACGGAAAATGTAGGTAAACAGCCAGATTGGGAAAGCGATATATTTGTTGCTCGACACCCGTCCGATAGCCAAAAATAGCGCCAGAATGCCCCCCATCACCACCGACGAAATCAGCAACCAGAGTGTGATTGCCACGCCGGTAAAGCGGTATCCGTCAGTCCACAGCAAGGCTTTCCAGTATTCCTGAATGATTTCTATCATAGCTCCGCCCTTTTAACGCCAACGGAATAACGGCGTTCAAGCCAGAGCAATACGCCATTCGATACCGTGGTAAAGAACAGGTAGATGATCCCGGCAACAATCGCAAAGTAGAATGGCTGCCAGGTGCTTTTCCCGGCAAGCTGTGTCGCTTTCACCACATCTTCAAGGCCTAAAAGAGAAACCAGCGCGGTGGCTTTCAAAATAACCTGCCAGTTGTTCCCAATACCCGGTAACGCATAACGCATCATGGCCGGGAAGAGAATGCGGCGGAAAGTTTGCGAGCCGGTAAATCCGAAGGCGGTTGCCGCTTCAATATGCCCTCTCGGCACAGCCATAAAAGCACCGCGGAAGGTTTCGGTAAAATAGGCACCGTAGATAAAACCAAGCGTAATGATACCGGCAACCATTGGGTCGATATCAAACTGGGCAACGCCTAGCGAATCGGTTAAGACATTAAGCGCCATTTGCAGACCATAGAAAATCAGCAGCATCAGCACCAGGTCAGGCACGCCGCGAATCAGCGTGGTGTAGCCTTCAAACAATATGGCTAACGGGCGGTTTTTGGATAATTTAGCACCGGCTCCAGCCAGGCCAATAATAACGGCGAGGATAACGGAGCTTAACGCCAGTTCCAGCGTGACGAGCGCCCCTTTAAATATTACTTCAGAAAAACCGTACAACATGGTGCGTATCCTGTCGTCAGTGTCTGCACAAACTTAACCTGCCCATTCAGGGCAGGTTTAACCACTGGTGACTGTTAACCACCGTAAACATCGAAATCGAAGTATTTCTTCGCTAACTTCTCGTAAGTTCCGTCTTTACGCATTTCGGCAAACGCTTTATTGAGCGCTGCACGTAATTCGGTATCGTCTTTACGCAGCCCCATACCGGTGCCAACACCAAAGAGCTTTTCGTCTTTGATTGACGGGCCACCAAACTGGTAATTCGCGCCGACAGGTTGCTTCAGAAAACCTTCGCTGGCGGCAACTTCGTCCTGAAATGCTGCGTCAATACGACCCGCAGTCAGGTCCGCATAGATTGAATCCTGCCCCTGGTAAGAAACAATTTCGATACCTTTAGGTGCCCAGTGCTCATTACCAAAGGTTTCTTGAGTTGTGCCTTGCAGAACGCCGACACGCTTACCTTTGAGGGATTCAAGGGTAGGTTGAATTGGGGAGCCTTTCGCGACCACTAAACGGGAATCTGCTGCGTACAGTTTGTCGGTGAAGGCAATCTCTTGCTGGCGCTTTTCAGTGATGGAAAGTGACGACATAATCGCGTCAATTTTTTTCGCTTTCAACGAAGGGATCAGCGCATCCAGTGGGTTTTCCACGAAGGTACAATTAGTTTCGATGCGTTTGCAGAGTTCTTTTGCCAAATCGATATCAAAACCCACTAATTCCCCTTGAGCGTTTTTCGACTCAAACGGGGCGTAAGTTGGGTCAGTACCAATACGTAAATTCTTGGGAATAGCGGCGAATGCTGTGGAAACACTGGAAAATGCCAGTACCAAAGAAAGAGCGATGATCTGCTTGTTCATAATTATCCTCGAAGTCACTGTTTTTATGCGCGATTGCTTTTCAACCGGATAAAATTGCATGTTCCATGCCAGGTTATGCATCTCAATATAATGTTTTTTCCCCCATTATGGCGCAGCATTGCCACGCGTCTCAAAACAGGAAAAACACGCTGCACCAACAAGATGCAAGCAAACCACCATTTTGGTGCAGAGATAAATTACTGCACTAAACGGGTGCAGACAACTTAAACTGGATTGCAATTCTATTCAGCCCGGTTGCGCCAAAGCATAACCGGGCTACAGACTACGGGATAAACTTATTCACCGTAAACATTAAAATCGAAGTACTTCTTCGCAAATTTGTCGTAAGTACCGTCTTTGCGCATATCTGCCAGCGCTTTATCAAAGGCCGCTTTCAGTTCAGCGTCGTCTTTACGCAAGCCAATACCGGTGCCGTCGCCAAAGTACTGTTTGTTTTTTACCGATGGGCCTGCAAACTCATAGCCTTTACCCGCAGGCAGTTTCAGGAAGCCTTCGCTTGCTGCAGTTTCATCCTGGAATGCAGCATCCAGGCGGCCAGCAGCCAGATCGGAATAGATCAGATCCTGGTTTGCGTAAGGCACCACATCGACACCTTTACTGCGCCATTCAGCGTTGGCATACGCTTCTTGTGTCGATCCTTGCAGTACACCGATGTGTTTACCTTTGAGGGAATCCAGAGTCGGTTTAACCGGGGAGCCTTTAACAGCAATCAGGCGCGAATCAGCAGCATAAAGTTTGTCTGAGAAGGCAATCTCTTTCTGGCGTTTTTCAGTGATGGAAAGCGAGGAAATGATACCGTCAATTTTCTTCGCTTTAAGTGAAGGAATCAGTGCATCGAAGTCACTTGCGACCCAGGTACATTTAGTATTAATGCGCTTACACAGCTCATTACCAAGATCGATATCGAAACCAACAAAATCCCCTTTCGCATCTTTAGAAGAAAACGGCGCGTAGGTCGTGTCCGTTCCAAGACGAATACTCTGCGGAAGTGCTGCGAAGACGCTTGCGGTGGCGCTCAGGCCAAGCAGTAAAGACAGAGCGAGAACTTGCTTTTTCATACGTAACTCCCAAGTTTGACTTATCTTATTATGTGTAACGTCGTGTTGTATTTGTTTTGTGTAGCTGTTTAAGAGTTGCAGTTCTCATGCCACTTTTTCTTGCGTGAAAGAAAGTGGGCAATATCGTGTTAAATAAAAGTTACAACTCTGTCACAAGAATGAAAGATAGCAGGTCTGGTATGAGGAAAAAGCATTCGCGGTGGAAAATAGCGGATAAATGTTCTGGAAGTGATCGGGGTTACAAAAACGCCTCATAATGAGGCGCAGGGTTTTGTGATGCACCACACTGGCGCATCACGCTTATGCGCCGCTCCAGCGAGTAAACAAATCTTGTGGTAACTCAATATCGAACTGATCGATGACCCGGTTCACCGTCTGGTCGATAATGTCCTGCACGCTTTGTGGCCGATGATAAAACGCAGGCATCGGGGGCATTATCACTGCGCCCATTTCTGCAGCCTGGGTCATCAGGCGCAAATGCCCAAGATGCAGCGGCGTTTCACGCACGCAAAGCACCAACGGGCGACGCTCTTTGAGCACGACATCCGCTGCACGCGTTAACAAGCCATCTGTATAGCTGTGAACAATGCCAGAAAGGGTTTTGATTGAACAAGGCAATATCACCATGCCGTGTGTCTTAAAAGAGCCAGAAGAAAGGCTGGCGGCGATATCACGCGAGTCGTGAACCACATCGGCAAAGGCCTGAACTTCTCGTAAGGAAATATCGGTTTCCAGCGCGAGTGTCTGGCGGGCTGCATTGCTCAGGATAAGATGCGTTTCGATGTCCGGTAATTGTTGCAGTACCTGAAGCAGTCGCACACCGTAAGTTGCGCCACTGGCACCTGAAATCCCAACAATTAACCGTTTCATATTTTTCATTCGCCCGAGGAGTTTATCTGGGCTGACTTTGCCGCAAGATGGGCAGGGATGCAAGAAATGGTAACCCTCTCCTTCCGGGAGAGGGTTACGGTGAGGATGGCTTTAACCCTCGTTGTGCATCTCTAAGTTTTCAACTTCGTTCTGACGGGCAATCGCTTGTGAATCGTCATTACGCAGTGACTCAAGATACTCAAGGTATTCGTGATCCACATCTTTGGTCACATAGATACCGTTGAACACCGAGCATTCAAACTGCGTGATATCCGGATTCTCAACGCGAACCGCTTCAATCAGATCGTTCAGATCCTGGAAAATCAGACCATCGGCACCAATCAACTGACGGATCTCGTCAACTTCACGGCCATGAGCAATCAGTTCGTTAGCACTTGGCATATCGATGCCGTACACATTCGGGAAACGAATTTCCGGTGCCGCTGACGCGAGGTAAACTTTCTTCGCACCGGCCTCACGTGCCATCTCGATAATTTGCTCAGAAGTGGTGCCGCGCACGATGGAGTCATCCACCAGCAGCACGTTCTTATCGCGGAACTCAGCGCGGTTAGCATTCAGTTTACGACGCACAGATTTACGACGCAGTTGCTGGCCTGGCATGATGAACGTGCGGCCTACGTAGCGGTTTTTCACAAAACCCTGACGGTACGGCTTGTCGAGAATACGGGCGATTTCCAGCGCGATATCGCAGGATGTTTCTGGAATCGGGATAACCACGTCGATATCCAAATCTTCCCATTCGCGAGCAATTTTCTCACCGAGCTTTTTACCCATTTCAACGCGGGCGCTGTAAACGGAAATTTTGTCGATGAACGAGTCCGGGCGCGCAAAGTAAACGTACTCGAACAGGCATGGATTGCTGGTCGGGTTGTCAGCACACTGGCGTGTGAACAACTGGCCTTTTTCGGTGATGTACACCGCTTCGCCCGGCGCAACATCGCGCAGGAACTCAAAGCCCAGCGTATCAAGGGCGACGCTTTCGGAGGCCACCATATATTCGGTGCGGCCATCATTCAAATCGCGCTTGCCCATCACCAACGGACGAATACCGTTAGGGTCGCGGAACGCCACCATACCGTGGCCGATAATCATCGCGACACAAGCGTACGCACCACGAATCTGGCGGTTGGTTGCGGCAATCGCGGCGAAAATGTTGTCTGCTTCCAGCGGATAGTTGCGGAAGTTATCCAGCTCGCTGGCAAAAACATTGAGCAGGATTTCAGAATCGGAAGTGGTGTTAATGTGACGACGCTTTTCTTCGAACAACTTTTGGCGCAGTTCGTGGGCGTTAGTCAGATTGCCGTTGTGTGCAAGAGTAATGCCGTACGGAGAGTTAACGTAGAAAGGTTGGGCTTCAGAAGCGCTAGAGCTACCCGCAGTCGGGTAACGTACGTGGCCGATACCCATGTTTCCCTGCAAGCGTTGCATGTGAATGGCACCGAACACATCGCTCACCAGCCCATTGGCTTTACGCAGACGAAAACAATTTAAGGCATCAATGGTGACGATGCCTGCGGCATCCTGCCCACGGTGTTGAAGCACCGTTAACGCGTCATAGATAGACTGGTTTACCGGCATAAAACCGGCGATACCGACAATACCGCACATGTTGTCTTTTCCTCATTAAGCCACAACCCCTGCCTTATGGCCGGGGCAAGAAACTTGACGAGCTTTGCAGATAGTCAAAAAACCATCTGATGATGAAACTGAATTGCGGGATAAGCTGCGACTTTTGCCAGTCGTCACTCTTGGAAAAACCAGTGAACGTATCAAGAAAGAACAGAATGGCGGCGACGATCAGTGCTCCACGTAACGCACCAAAGCAAATCCCCAACACCCTGTCTGTACCCGACAGGCCGGTTTTCTCAACCAGCGCGCTAATCACATAATTGACTATCGCACCGACGATGAGTGTCGCGATAAACAGTATCGCGATAGCTATTCCATTACGTACCAGTTCGTCTTCAAAGCCAGTGAACCAGACAGAAAGGTAAGTGTAGTAATGACTGGCGACAAAGAAAGCACAGCCCCAGGTTACTAGCGATAACGCTTCACGCACAAACCCACGAATAACACTAATCAGAGCCGAAAAGCCGATGACCGCAATGATGGCGTAATCTATCCAAACCATGAACAAATCCCACGACAAATCGCCCTGACGTCCAGTTCGGGGCGCATTCTAACAGAAAAAGAAAACGTTTGCGTAGGGATTTCCTTCCCTCGCGTAAATAAATAATGGCGTTGAAAAAATGCTCAACGCCATTAAAAATTTGCCCTAAATCCCGCCTATGCGGGTTTATCTGGCCGTGTAAGTCATCACCACACCATTCAGCCCGGAAAGCGAATTTAGCTCGCCCAATGAAGACTTAAGTTTGTCTTTCGAGGCATCCGGCCCTACCAGAATTCGGGTGACTTTACCCTGAACTGGCGTTGACGGTGAGGTATAAGCACGGAACCCAGCGCCGCGTAGTTTACCAACAATTTCATTCACTTTGTCGGCATTCTTCAAGGCACCCAGTTGCACGACGTAAGCTTTGCCGGTCGGTGCTTGCTCGGCAGTTTCTTGCTTCGCTGGTTTTGCAGGCTCCGGAGGCTGTTCGTTCATCATTGCCAGACGTTCTTCGGTTTGATCAACGGAAGCTTTGCTCTGTGGTTTTTCAACCGGCTTAGGTTTTGGTTTCTCAGCCACAGGTTTTGGCTTCGGCTGCTCACGGCTGACAGGCACTTCATCAATACCCGCAGCTCCGTCCCCAGGCAAAGAAGCGATATCAAGTCCAGGTGCTGCCGCTGTGCCTGCTCTCACCTCTTCGGCCGCCCCTTCAGGGGGTTGCGAAGGCAGTGCCTGAGTCGCGGCAGGCAGCATGTCTGGCTCATCGGTGTCACCCGGTTTTGGAACCAAAGGAATCGCTGCAAACTCGTCCTGATAATGCTTTTTCTGACCATCAAGCAGCCCTGGCAGGATAATGACCCCCAGTGCGACCAGAATAATGGTTCCGACTAATCGATTTTGAAACTTACTCGCCACCTGCTTTCTCCGCGTCCAACGCTTCCATTACGTGGGCTACTGTATGAAATGAACCACACACCAGCACGGTATCATTTTCTGTGGCGGCCTTCATTGCGGCACGCCAGGCTTGCTCCACACTGCCATAGACTTCGCCCTGACCGAGATGTTCAATCAGTTGTTCCGCCGTGGCACCGCGTGGGCCTTCTAATGGAGCACAATACCAGCTATCAACCTGAGGCGACAAACATGCCAACGTGCCCGCGATGTCTTTGTCATGCAGCATCCCGATAACGGCCAACACGCGCCCGCGTTTTGGAAGTTGCTCCAGACGCCCGGCCAAATACGCCGCCGCATGAGGGTTGTGCGCCACATCAAGGATCACCAACGGCTCACGCGAAATCACCTGGAATCGCCCCGGTAACGTCGCTTCTTTAATGCCTTGAATAATAGCCTCATTGCTGACATTTAGCTCGCTGGCACGCAACGCCGCCAGTGCCGTCGCCGCATTCGGCTGCGGAACTAACGGCAACGGTAATCCGCTCAGTTCGCCCTGGCTGTCCTTGAAGCTCCAGCTATTCTCACCAACGTGATAAGACCAGTCCACGCCACGGCGCAGCAATTGAGCGCCCTTCTCCGTCGCCACATCGGCAATGGTATGCGGCATATCAGGCTCACCGACGATTGCTGGTTTCCCGCCACGGAACACACCCGCTTTTTCACGTCCTATGCTTTCACGATCTGGCCCCAGCCAGTCGGTGTGGTCCAGCGCGATACTGGTCACTACCGCCACATCGGCATCGATAATATTGGTGGCATCAAGACGCCCGCCCAGACCCACTTCAAGGATCACCACATCCACCGCCAGTTGCTTAAACAACAGTAGCGCCGACAAGGTGCTGTACTCAAAATAGGTCAGCGATGTCTCGCCACGCGCGGCTTCAATTTGTGCAAATGCCGCCGTGTGGTATGCCTCGTCCAGCTCTTCACTTTGCACGCGCACACGCTCGGTGTAACGCACCAGATGCGGCGAGCTATAAACACCGACGCTGTAACCAGCCGCCATCAACACCCTTTCCAGGGTACGGCAGGTTGTGCCTTTGCCGTTGGTTCCCGCCACGGTAAACACCGTTGGCGCGGGGTTCAGCACATCAAGCGTTGCGGCAACTTTTTTTACGCGCTCAAGGCCAAGCTCGATGGTTTTAGAATGGAGGTTTTCCAGATAACAAAGCCACGTGGCCAGGGGCGACGTGGCTTGAGGAGTTTGAGTTTTTTCCATGATGCCCGCTCTACGCTACGGTTCAAGAAAAAGGGCAGGACCTGTTTGGCCTGCCCTTATTAACTATCAGGCCTCGTGACCTTCTTCCGGTGCGGCCGGAACCACAATCGGTTCACGCGGCTCTTCCGGATTCGGCGCTGGCTGATTTGTCAGTTTTGCCAGAATGCTTGCCAGTTTCAGGCGCATTTCCGGGCGGCGAACGATCATGTCGATCGCCCCTTTTTCAATCAGGAACTCACTGCGCTGGAAGCCCGGCGGCAGTTTTTCACGAACGGTTTGCTCGATAACACGTGGACCCGCGAAGCCGATCAGAGCTTTTGGTTCAGCAATGTTCAGATCGCCCAGCATCGCGAAGCTTGCCGAAACGCCACCCATTGTTGGGTCAGTCAGAACCGAAATATACGGCAGACCGCGTTCCTGCATTTTTGCCAACGCAGCACTGGTTTTCGCCATCTGCATCAGTGACATCAGCGCTTCTTGCATACGTGCGCCACCGGAAGCGGAGAAGCAGATCATTGGGCAGTTATCTTCCAGAGCCTGTTCCACAGCACGAACAAAACGCGCGCCCACAACAGAACCCATGGAACCGCCCATGAAAGCAAACTCAAACGCCACAGCCACAACTGGCATGTTGTAGAGCGTACCTTTCATGACCACCAGCGCGTCTTTCTCGCCGGTTTCTTTCTGAGCAGATGCCAGACGGTCTTTATATTTTTTAGAGTCTTTGAACTTGAGGATATCTTTTGGCTCAAGCTCACTACCCAATTCAAACATCGAGCCTTCATCTAACAGGCTGTGCAAGCGATCGCGCGCAGACATACGCATGTGGTGATCGCATTTTGGGCAGACTTCGAGATTGCGTTCCAGTTCGGCACGGTACAGAACCTGGCCACAGCTGTCGCATTTCGTCCACACCCCTTCAGGGATACTCGCCTTACGGGTAGGGGTGATATTGCTCTTATTGAGAATTCGTTCAATCCAGCTCATTGATGACCTTTCTGCTTGAACCTGGTCGATGCCAGTTTTTCTGTGGCAGAACTAGCTGCCCCAGACCATAAATGGTGCTCATTAAAACATAACGGCCCGCGACTTTGGATAAAAAAGTGGTCGAACCGCGCGATGGGGTTACTTTTGCAGGCGTTTGGCCGCACGTTTGTGGCGAATAATCTCAACCACGCCCGGCAATACCGACAATACAATAATCGCCACAATCAGTAATTTCAGGTTTTCCTGCACAATCGGCAAATCGCCGAACAGGTAGCCTGCGTAGGTAAACAGCAGTACCCACAGCAACGCACCGGCAACGTTATACATCGCAAAATGGCGATAAGACATATGCCCCATGCCTGCGACAAACGGTGCGAAAGTTCGCACAATCGGTACGAAGCGCGCGAGGATAATCGTTTTTCCGCCATGACGCTCGTAAAAAGCGTGTGTTTTATCAAGATAACTACGGCGGAAGATTTTAGAGTTCGGGTTACTGAATAGCTTTTCGCCAAAAAGCCGCCCAATAGTGTAGTTCACCGCATCGCCAATAATCGCGGCGATAACCATCAAAATCACCATGGTGTGAACATTCAGATCGTTAGTTGGCAACGCCGCCAGCGCACCTGCCACAAACAACAATGAATCACCCGGCAGGAACGGTGTGACAACCAGACCGGTTTCACAGAACAAAATCAAAAACAGAATGGCATAAACCCAGACACCATACTGCGCTACCAACTCCGCCAAATGCACATCAATGTGCAAAATAAAATCAATAATGAAGCGGATAAATTCCATATGCTATCTACCTATTTCGTCTGGCGTCAGTCTGCCAAAAAAAGGGGTCCCATTGGGGGTTTAGGCAACTCAAAATGTTCAGGGTAGTCCACAGAAACTAAGTACAAGCCTTCTGCTTTACCGGTTGCAGCTGCCAGCTTGCGATCTTTTGCTGCCAGTAATTCCGCCATCCAGTTTTCTGCCTGATTGCCACAGCCGATTTCCATCAGGCTGCCGACAATGTTTCGTACCATATGATGAACAAACGCATTGGCTTTGATATCCACCACCACGTAAGCACCGTAACGGGTCACGTTGATGTGCATCAGGTTACGCCACGGCGTGCGCGACTGGCATTGCACTGCGCGGAACGAGGTAAAGTCATTCTCGCCCAGCAAGCATTGCGCCGCCCGATGCATACGATCGGCATCCAGCGGATGGTAAAAATGCGTGACACCTTGAGACATCACAGCCGGGCGCAGACGCTGGTTATAAATGACATAACGATAACGGCGCGCCGTTGCACTAAAGCGGGCATGAAAATCATCGGGCACATTTTTAACCCAACGCACGGCAATGTCGCCAGGTAAATTCGCATTTACACCCAGCGTCCATGCCGCGTCTTTACGATCCATACGCGTTTCGAAATGCACAACCTGGCCGGTGGCATGAACGCCTGCGTCGGTTCGTCCGGCACAGAATACGTTGATTGGCTCATCCGCCACTTTCGAAAGCGCCTTTTCAAGCTTTTCCTGCACGCTGCGCACTTCGTTCTGGCGCTGCCAGCCGTAATACTTACTGCCGTCGTATTCAATGCCAAGTGCAATTCTGCGAAGCGGGGTTTGCAGCAACTCGTCGGACATTAGTACATATACTCCTGCACTAATTTTTCAGCTGTTTTCACTGCCATCAGTGCGCCGCCAAAGCGAACGTTATCGGCAACAGACCAGAATTGAATTTGTTCTGGCATACCGTAATCGTTGTGGATACAGCCGATGGAAAGGTGCGAGCTGCCGGAAGCATCGGAAACCTGAGTCGGGAAATCGCCCTCTTCAGAAAGTTCGATATCTTCAAATTGAATATATGCGTCACGCGCTTCTTCAGAGGCAAGCGGGCGCATAGCTTCAAAGTTCACCATTTGCGCGTGGCCGTAAAACACAGGCGCCTGGACGAAGCTTGCAGAAATGATCACGCCTTCATCCTGCAAGACTTTGCGCACTTCGTTCACTAAGCGGCGTTCGACAGGAATGCTGCCTTCTGCATCAGGCATTAACGGCAGCATGTTGAACGCTAATTGGCGACCAAACAAATCGGCGTCTTCAATTGGCAAACCGTTCAGTAGACGAGCGCTCTGCCCGGCCAGCGCATCGACTGCACTTTTGCCACGACCAGAAGCGGCCAGTAAATTAGTGACCTGAATACGGGATAAACCACCTTGTTCGATAAGCGGTTTCAATGCGGTCAACAACTGGCTGGTCAGGCTGTCAGCCACGGCCACCAGATTGCGATTGCGGTATTCACCCAGCACGAATGGGTTCACATCTGGCACCACCAATGGTACGTCGTGTTCCATGGCGAACAAGCCACTTGAGTCGATAACCAGGCAACCGGCGTTAGTCGCTTCTTCGACATAACGCGCTGACGCTTCTGCACCCGCCACAAAGAAAGCGAGCTGAACCTGAGTCCAGTCAAATGATTCAGCATCCTGAACCATCACGGTTTTGCCTTCATAACGAATATTTTCGCCCGCACTTTCATTACGTGCGAGGGCATGCAATTCACCAACCGGGAACTGGCGCTCAGCAAGCAGTTCAATCACAGCTGCGCCTACGGCACCCGTGGCACCTAAAACGGCAATATTCCAGCCTTCAGACATGTTGGTTTACTCCAGACTTAAATAGCAGTATCTCCCCGATAGCAGCACCGGGAAGATGAGAAGGATTGTTTTAACGCGCCGCGTGATAGATAGCGCCAAAGCCTAGCTTTTGCAGCATTGTTGCTGCCGCTTCATCATCACACTGAATATAGAGCGACGACCATTCACGACGTTCCTGATAGTTTTTGCGTAACTTGTCAAACTCACCAGGAATACCCGCGACTTTACGCAGCGGTGCATCATCGCGGCGCACATCATACACCAGATGAACCAGTCTTTTGAGTGTCGCTTGATCGAGCGGGCCATGCAGGGTAATACGGCCAAATTCAGGTGCAGGCAGCAACGTGTCTAAAGCCACTTGCTGCTTCTGACCGATAAATTCACTGAATGCTTCGAACACTTGCGTGGTGCCACGCGCTTTACCTTCCAGCGTATAACCCGCAATGTGAGCGGTACCGATATCCACTTTATCGAGCAATGCGACGTTGAGCTCAGGCTCCGGTTCCCAGACATCGAGCACAACACTCAGATCCTGGCCGTTCTCCAGGCATTTCAGCAACGCGGCGTTATCAACCACCGGGCCACGGCAAGCGTTAATCAGAATTGAGCCAGGCTTGAGGCTGGAGATGAGTTTTTCATCGGCTAAATGCAGCGATTTGTACGGGCCGTCTTTAAACAGCGGCGTGTGGAAGGTCAACACATCGGCTTCACGAACCAGTGTTTCCAGCGGCTGGAAATCACCGGGTTCACCACGATCGCTGCGAGGGGGATCGCAAAGCAGCGTACGCACACCAAAGGCTTCTAAACGCGCCTGCAAACGCGAACCCACGTTACCCACACCAACAATGCCCACCGTGCGGCCAGTCAACTGGAAACCATCACGTTCTGCGAGCATTAATAGCGAAGAAAAGACGTATTCAACTACCGCGATAGCGTTGCAACCCGGTGCTGCTGAAAAAGCGATACCCGCGCTCTCAAGATAAGTTTCGTCAACGTGGTCACAGCCCGCCGTCGCCGTACCAACAAACTTGATTGCTTTACCATCGAGTAAATCAGCATTCACTTTAGTCACTGAGCGCACCATTAATGCATCGGCATCGGCCAGTTCAGACACGGGAATTGGGCGCCCAGGAACGGCGGTGACATCGCCAAGACGGCTGAACAATTCGCGTGCATAAGGCATATTTTCGTCAACGAGGATTTTCACGTTAGTTACCTGTTGGTTAATCGTCGAGAATAAGCCCGATAGTGTGCCATAATCTGGCGTCCTGGCATACTTGAGCCGGGGGCTGACAAAGGATTAAGACTATGCAACCCATTCAGGGGGCGACTGCGCGTCCTCCGGGGGAACCGCCCTCCACACATTCTGCGGCAGGCGAGTTTCCGCTTTCCACTCAGCAACGTACCGTACTGGAACGTTTGATTACCCGTATTGTTGCGCTAAATCAGCAGCAAAGCGCCGAAGTGTGGGCGGGTCTGAAACACGACCTCGGGCTAAAAAGCGAAACGCCTTTACTGTCGCGCCACTTCCCCGCAGCTGAACAAAATCTTAATCAGCGCCTGAATAATGCCCAAACGACTCACGGCACGCGCCAGGTTGTTCAGCAGCTCAGTGAGCTTCTGTCCCAGGGGAATAACCGCCAGGCCGTAAGCGATTATATTCGCCAGAATTTTGGGCAGACGGCCCTCAGCCAGCTCACGCCAGAACAATTAAAAAGCGTACTCACGCTGTTGCAAAATAACCAGTTGGCTATTCCGCAACCGCAACAGCGCCAGGCAACCGATCGCCCATTGTTGCCCGCTGAACATAATTCACTAAATAAACAGGTCGCTAAACTCGCTGCCGCAACTGGCGAGTCCAGTAAGTTAATCTGGCAGTCAATGCTTGAGCTTTCAGGAGTGAAAACGGGTGAGCTGATCCCGGCCAGGCATTTCGCGCTGCTAACCACCTGGTTGCAGGCACGCCAGACATTAAGTCAGCAAAATACGCCGACGCTACATACTATTCAGGCGGCTTTAAAGCAGCCGCTCGAACCCGCTGAATGGAAAGAGATAACGGACTATTCGCAGCAACGTTTTCAGGCTACACCGCAAACGTTACTGACCACCGCGCAGGTGCAGGATATTTTGAATCAGGTGTTATTAAAACGCGCCGAACGCCAGCCATCAGCGCTTGAAGTGCATCACATTCAGCCGATAGCCAGCCCAATCTGGGCACCGTTTATCGAGCCGATGAAAGCGATAAGTGCGCGACCAGGATTAGCGCTTATCGCGCTGGTTGTGGTGATGCTTTTGTTGTGGATAGTGATATGAAATTTGCCACCCGCGACGGGTGGCAATTGAAGGTTACTTGCGAAAAGCGATTAGCGTAACAACAATCCCCACGCCCGCCGAAATCGCCCCAGCTAAAAATACAGATGGGTATCCCATCGAAGTTGCCAGCAGCCCGGTCAGTGGCCCGGCGACACCGTACGAGATATCCTGAAACGCCGCATATCCGCCAAGTGCCGTACCGCGCACTTGTGCCGGAACGCGTTTAACCACTTCAACTCCCAGCGCCGGGAAAATCAGCGAACAACCGCAGCCGGTTAACGCAGCGCCTATTAACGCAATACCTGCGCCCGGTGCTTGCCACAGCAAAACCAGCCCGATGGTTTCAATCGCCAGTGACACTAACGCGACTCGCACACCACCAAAACGGTCCGGCATCCAGCCAAACAGAACACGCATCAGCACAAACGCGCCGCCAAATGCGGTGAGCGTAAAGCCCGCCCACGCCCAGCCGTTCGACGCAAAGTAGAGTGAGACAAAGGTGCCGATTACCGCAAAACCCACGCCCTGCAATGCAAGTCCGAGCCCTGGTTTCCAGATAAGGCCAATCACGGCAAACAGAGAAGGACGCTCGCCTTTATGCGCAGGCACTGCGCGAACGCGTCCGTTAAACGCCCACGCCACCAAAGGCAACGCGATAGTTGATACGCCCAGCGCCACGAATCCCCATTGGCTGTTTAACAGCAAGCCAATGGGTGCCCCCGCCGCTAATGCGCCATAAATCGCCATCCCGGTCCAGGACATCACTTTGCCGGAGCGAGTCGGGCCAACCAGGCCTAAACCCCAGGTCAGATTTCCGGTCAGTAATTGGCTTTCGCCAAAGCCAAGAATCAAACGCCCCACTATCAGTAAACCGAATTTTGCCATCGCATCAACGGGCAACAACGCAGCCAGCAAATAGGCCACCCCAGCGAAAGCACAGGCGCACATCCCTTGCATGGTCGAGCGTTTCGCACCTTGCTGGTCGGCCAGACGCCCGGCATAACCTCGGGTCAAAACCGTCGCGAGGAACTGGATCCCAACAGCGATCCCTACCATGGTATTGCCGAAGCCAAGCTCGTGATGGACAAAAAGTGGAATCACTGGCAGCGGGAGACCCACCGTCATATAGGTGAGGAACACCGCAAAGGTCAGGCTAAATAGGGACTTATTTTCAGATTTATTGTTTTGAAGCTGAGAATCATTTATTGAGGACATACTGCTACTCCTTGGCAGTCGTCATTATGCAAAAAAAAACGGGGCGCACAAGGCACCCCGTTTATTAACTTCACCGGAATTAAGCTTTAACTTTACGCATCACCAGTGTGGCGTTAGTCCCACCGAAACCGAAGCTGTTAGACATAACAGTGTTCAGTTGACGCTCGGTAGTTTCAGTCACGATGTTCAGGCCAGCAGCCTGCTCATCCAGCTCTTCGATGTTAATGCTTGGCGCGATGAAACCGTGCTCCAGCATCAGCAGAGAGTAGATGGCTTCCTGAACGCCAGCGGCACCCAGAGAGTGACCCGTCATTGCTTTGGTCGCAGACATCGACGGTGAGTGGTTACCGAAGACTTCTTTGATTGCGCCCAGTTCTTTCACATCACCAACTGGTGTGGAAGTCCCGTGTGTGTTCAGGTAGTCAATCGGAGTATCAACACCGTGCATTGCCATCTTCATGCAACGTACTGCGCCTTCACCAGATGGTGCAACCATGTCTGCGCCATCAGAAGTTGCGCCGTAGCCAACGATTTCAGCGTAGATGTGTGCGCCACGAGCCAGAGCGTGCTCCAGTTCTTCGACCACAACCATACCGCCGCCGCCTGCGATAACGAAACCGTCACGGCTCGCATCATAGGTACGGGATGCTTTGTCCGGCGTTTCGTTGTATTTAGTAGACAGCGCGCCCATGGCATCGAACTCACAGGCCATTTCCCAGCACAGCTCTTCGCCGCCACCAGCAAAAACGATGTCCTGTTTGCCCAGCTGAATTTGCTCAACAGCATTACCGATACAGTGCGCAGAAGTCGCACATGCGGAGCTGATCGAGTAGTTCACGCCGTGAATTTTGAACGGAGTCGCGAGGCATGCGGAAACCGCAGAACCCATCGCTTTGGTCACAACGTAAGGACCCACCGCTTTCAGGCCGCGCGGGCTACGCATTGCGTCTGCACCGAATACCTGAGATTTAGACGACCCACCGGAACCTGCAATCAGGCCCACACGCGGGTTGCTTTGATAAACTTCTTCTTTCAAACCAGCATCTTCAATAGCTTGCTGCATTGAAAGGTAAGCATAGACAGAGGCATCGTTCATGAAACGGACCACTTTACGGTCAATCAGGCCGGTGGTGTCCAGTTTAACGTTACCCCACACGTGGCTGCGCATTCCAGAATCTTTGAATTCTTGAGAGAAAGTGATCCCCGAGCGACCTTCACGCAGAGATGCCAGGACTTCCTGCTGGTTGTTACCGATGCTGGAAACAATGCCCAGACCAGTAATCACTGCACGTTTCATTCAATACCTCTTTCACTACACTATTTAGGATTTCGAATGGCACAATAGCGTACAGTTGTACGCCGAACAAGTCCGATCAGCCAATTCAGTCTGAAATTTGCGCCGCTTCGCACACATCGTTATGATCGTTTCACCGCCTGCCAGACGAGTAACTTACGTGAAACCGTCCCCTATACAATCTGCCAACCTTGGCTTTAACGAAGAGGGTACACCTGTATCCCGAGAATTCGACGATGTGTACTTCTCTAATGATAATGGACTGGAGGAAACTCGTTATGTCTTTCTTGGTGGGAACCGATTATCGGAACGCTTCATAACCCACGATCGCTCGCTATTTATCGTTGGTGAAAGCGGTTTTGGCACCGGACTTAACTTCCTGACTTTATGGCAAGCTTTTGAAGATTTTTGCAAAAACCAGCCTCAAGCCACGCTCAAGCGCCTGCACTTTATTAGTTTTGAAAAATTCCCTCTCACTGCCGAAGATTTACACGCCGCTCATGCGCATTGGCCCGAACTGGCCGATTTTGCGCAGCAACTTCAGCAACAGTGGCCACTTCCGATTGCCGGTTGCCACCGTATTTTACTCGCTGATGGACGCGTGACTCTCGACCTGTGGTTCGGGGATATTAACGAACTGATCCCGCAATTAGATGACACATTAAATAATCAGGTCGATGCCTGGTTCCTTGACGGTTTTGCGCCGTCAAAAAACCCGGACATGTGGACGCAAAACCTGTTTAACACCATGGCAAAACTGGCGAGACCTGGCGCCACGCTGGCGACATTCACCTGCGCCGGATTTGTGCGTCGTGGCCTGATTGATGCGGGTTTCACTATGACCAAAACGAAAGGTTTTGGACGCAAGCGCGAAATGCTGACGGGTGTAATGGAACGAGCGCTTGAAACGCCAGCACTCGCTCCGTGGTATGCCCGACCAGCAGCGCAAGGGCAAGAGGTCGCTATTGTTGGCGGCGGCGTAGCCAGCGCCCTGCTCTCACTCGCCTTGCTACGCCGTGGCTGGCAGGTCACGCTTTACTGCGAAGATATCGCCCCGGCACTTGGCGCTTCCGGTAATCGTCAGGGCGCGTTGTATCCCTTGCTGAATACGCACGACGCTTCGCTAACAAACTTTTTCAGCGCGGCGTTCACCTTTGCCCGTCGTTTATACGACTCGTTGCCTGTTGAGTTTGATCACGAGTGGTGTGGCGTGACGCAACTGGGTTGGGATGAGAAGAGTCAGCATAAAATCGAACAGATGCTGAGCCTCGAATTTCCTGAGCGACTGGTTCATGCCGTTGATGCACAAACTGCTGCAAAACTTTGTGGCCTGGAAACCGGGCATGGTGGCGCAACCTATCCGCTCGGAGGCTGGTTGTGCCCCGCGCAATTGACCGCAGGCGTGCTGGCGCTGGCAGAACAAATGGGGCTTAAAACCCATTACCAGCATCATGTCGAAGAACTGACGCAAACACCTGAAGGATGGGAATTAGCGTTTGCTGAACAGGAAGCAAAGCGCCATGCGATTGTGGTCATGGCCAACGGTTTCAAAATCAGTAAATTCGCGCAAACCGCTAAACTGCCGTTCTCCGCTGTTGGCGGCCAGGTGAGCCATATTCCAACCCGCCCGTCGCTTTCTGAATTACGCCAGGTGCTGTGTTACGACGGTTATCTGACGCCGCAAAATCCACACAATCAGCAGCATTGTATCGGTGCAAGCTATCATCGTGGCGTGGAAGAAATGCGCTATAACGATGAAGATCAGCAGTATAACCGTCAACGTTTGTTGAATTGTCTGCCGGATGTGGAATGGCCGAAGGAAGTCGATGTCTCAGCGGGTGAGGCCCGGTGTGGAGTGCGATGTGCGACACGCGATCACATACCGATTATCGGCAGCGTTCCGCGCTATGACGCCACGCTTGAAGCCTATGCGACACTTTGCGAAAACCGTGAAAATGCCGAAGCTGCACCGGTCTATCCCAATCTGTTTATGTTGGCGGCGTTGGGTTCAAGAGGGTTATGCAGTGCACCACTGGCGGCAGAAATTCTGGCAGCGCAGATATGCGATGAACCTGTTCCCATGGATGGCGAAACGCTGGCGGCTCTGAATCCGAATCGATTCTGGGTGCGGAAGCTGCTGAAGGGGAAAGAAGTTAAATAGATGAGGGTTTAACGCCCTCACCCCAGCCCTCTCCCATGGGAGAGGGAGAACACCGAACAGTCCCCTCTCCTTGGGGAGAGGGTTAGGGTGAGGGGGTAACTTAGAATTGCGCTTTCTGGTACAAGTTGTCCCACATTTCCAGCACCAAAGACTGGTCGCGCGGCGAAAGCTCACCTGCCTGAATCGCTTTCTCCAGGCTGCCGGATACCGCACTGTGCAGCGCTTCCGGGCTGTGATCTTCACCATGCTCTACATCGGCAACAGCCAGAGTCAGGTGGCCACGCAGATAACCGCTGGCAAACAGTTCATCATCACTGGCCGTCTCAACCATTTCATCAATTAGCGCCAGAATGCGTGTTTCAAATTCAGCGATCATCGTACTTCCTCTTCAATATGCAGGTTTTTTAGTTTAAATCTTCCGGCCACGGGAACTGTTCTGCGGCCAGCGGCGGGGTTTTATAATACTCCCGCAGTGCTTCAATTAATTTTGCCGTGCGAGCCGGGATGCCCTCTTGCAGGTAAATCATCACCTGCGCATGAACCCGACGCTGAAATGCGATTCTGTCCGGGTCAACATCCCCACTCAGGTTGTCGCAACTCACATTGAACGGGAAGTTTGCCGCCACGCACAGTAACCATTCCTGCGCCTGGGGTTTGACTTCCACATCCTCAAATTTACTTTGAGTTTCGGCATCACGCCCGTCCGGGCAATACCAGTAACCGAAATCCACCAGCTCGCGGCGAGCTTTACCCGCGATCAGCCAGTGAGAAATCTCGTGCATGCCGCTGGCATAATAACCGTGGGCAAACACCACGCGGTGATAAGGAATTTCCTCATCAGCAGGAAGATAGATCGGTTCGTCGTCGCCTTTAATCAGACGTGTATTAAATTCATCTTTAAAGCAGTTATCGAAAATGTCGATAAGTTCCTGATAATGGTGTTCTGTCGTTATTGTCATATTTGCTGTGGTCATCTTAATTTATCCCCAACCATTGGAGAATTTCCGTTCCGTGGCTATCAAATAAGAGTTTGGCGCTCATCACCGCCGACACAATCACAATCATCGGTCGGATCAGTTTCTGCCCTTTACTCAACACCAGACGCGATCCCATTCGCGCCCCTATAAATTGCCCGGCCATCATCACAAAGCCGGTTCCCCAAATCACCTTCCCGCCAATAATAAACAGCAGTAAACCGCCGAGGTTGGATGTGGCGTTTAACACTTTGGCGTGAGCGGTAGATTTGGCGAGGTTAAAGCCGCATAACGTAACAAATGCCAGCGCGTAAAATGAACCCGCACCTGGGCCAAAGAAACCGTCGTAGAACCCGACACAGCCACCAGCAACCAGCGCAAATGGCAGGCCGTATAAACGGCGTTGCCGGTCTTCGGCACCCAGTTTTGGCATCAATAAGAAGTAAAGACCGATGCTAATGACCAGTATTGGCAGAATTTGGCGCAGCACGTCTGATTTCACATACTGAACCAGCAGCGCGCCGGTCATTGATCCGATCAACGTCATCAGAATATTGAGTTTCTGATCTTGTAGGCTGACCACTTTGCGACGAATAAAATAGATCGAGGATGAAACTGAACCGCCGCAGGCCTGCAACTTGTTGGTTGCCAGAGCTTGAGCCGGTGACATTCCTGTCGCTAACAATGCGGGTATAGTAATCAAACCGCCCCCACCCGCCAAAGCATCGATAAACCCTGCTCCCATGGCGACAAAAAACAGCACCACCAGCATCAGGGGGGAAACCATAAACCATTCCATGATCTTATCCGTTAGAGAACGTGCTCATCCAGTAAGGCCTGACATGAGGCCGGAATTGGGGGGGGAGTTTTCTTTTTCGGTGCACTACTCCCTGGAGGCGGTGGTGCAAACCAGCTTTGCAATTCAGTCCCGCAACCGTCGCCCGGCGGCGGTAAGGGTTGATCTTCGCACTCAAGGCTGTCAGCCGGACAACGCAGACGCACGTGCATATGGGCGCGGTGAGCAAACCACGGGCGCACTTTGCGCAGCCAGTCACGGTCAGCTCCGGCATCCAGACACAGTTGCTGCTTGATTGCCGGATTGACGAAGATCCGCGTGACGTCGTTATCTTTCGCCGCAAGCTTAATCAGGCTGCTGATTTCCGGCTGCCACAAACGCGGCACCACATGCTGATTATCGCTGGCGACTAAATCCAGCGCCTGCGGTTTAAGAAGCTGAGCTGAAGTCCAGCGAGCTTTGGGAAGCTGCAAGAAGATATCGACGTCCAGCCCGCTTTGGTGGCTGGCATGGCCTGAACTAAAACGACCGCCCGCCGCCATTCCCATATCGCCAATCAGCAGCGTACCGAGGCCAAGTTGCGTCGATTGATTGCTCAAGCGCTGGATAAACGACACTAAATCGGGATGGCCGAAATAGCGACGTTGGTCCTGGCGCATCACCTGATAGCGAGGATCGTTGAGCGGCAACTCGTGGGCACCCACAATGCAGCCGTTAGAGAATGCACCAATAGACTGCGGGCTTCCCGCAATCGGATGACTAATTTTCTGCCACGGTGTCGCGGCAAAAGTAGCGGTACTGGCAAGCAATGCCAGCAGCCCCACGAGTGTTTTTTTCATCGCATTACCAGCGCGGCAAAGGGAAAGTGACGTCACCGTTTTGAGCACGCTGACGCAGCATATGATCCATCAATACAATCGCTAACATGGCTTCGGCAATCGGAACCGCGCGAATACCCACGCAAGGATCATGGCGGCCACGCGTGACCATCTCAACTTCTTCGCCTTCGCGATTGATGGTACGACCCGGAACCATAATGCTTGAAGTTGGCTTCAGCGCCATGTTCGCGACAATTTGCTGGCCGCTACTGATACCACCGAGAATGCCGCCAGCGTGATTGCTCTGGAAGCCTTGTTTGGTGATTTCATCACGGTTCTGGCTTCCGCGCAGGTTAACCACGCCAAAGCCCTCGCCAATTTCCACGCCTTTCACCGCGTTGATGCTCATCAGCGCATGTGCAATATCGGCATCTAAGCGGTCAAATACGGGTTCGCCCAGGCCTGGTGGCACGTTGTCAGCCACAACAGTCACTTTCGCGCCGATGGAGTCGCCTTCTTTTTTCAGCGCACGCATCAGCTCATCAAGCGTTTCGATTTTATCGGGGTCCGGGCAGAAGAACGGGTTTTGTTCGACTTGATCCCAGTCTTTGATTTCCAGCGGCACGTCGCCCATTTGCGTCAGGCAGCCACGAATCGTGATGCCGTATTTGTGCGCCAGATATTTTTTAGCAATCGCCCCCGCCGCCACACGCATCGCGGTTTCACGAGCCGAAGAACGGCCACCGCCACGGTAATCGCGCAGGCCATATTTTTGTTCGTAGGTGTAATCTGCGTGGCCCGGACGGAACACGTCTTTAATCGCGCTGTAATCTTGCGAGCGCTGGTCAGTGTTTTCAATCAACAAACCGATACTGGTGCCGGTCGTCACGCCTTCAAATACACCGGACAGAATTTTCACCTGATCGGGTTCACGGCGTTGCGTGGTATAGCGAGAAGTCCCTGGGCGTCGACGGTCGAGATCGTGTTGTAAATCTGCTTCGGTAAGCGGAATGCCCGGCGGCACACCATCAACGATGCAACCCAACGCCACACCGTGAGATTCACCAAAAGTCGTTACGCGAAAGACTTGTCCAATAGAGTTTCCAGCCATCTTCTTTCCGTTATCGTTTTTCGTTGTGTTGTGAGCAAATGAAGACGGGCCAAAAGGCCCGCCTGCACAGATTAATCTTTGTAAATGCTGAAATGTTCGCGGGCATCAATAAGCTGCGATTTGGTCAGCATGAACACGCCGTCTCCACCGTTATCAAACTCAAGCCAGGTGAACGGCACATCCGGATACTGGTCCATCAGATGTACCATGCTGTTTCCGACTTCACAAATCAGGACGCCGCCATCGGCGAGATAATCCGGCGCACACGCCAGAATGCGACGCGCCAGTTTCAGGCCGTCTGTACCCGCTGCTAAACCTAATTCCGGCTCGAAGCGGAACTCGCCTGGCAGGTCAGACATATCTTCCGCATCCACGTAAGGTGGGTTAGTCACGATAATGTCGTACTGCACTTTTGGCAGGTCGCGGAACAGATCGGAACGCATTGGCGTTACCTGGCTTTCCAGGCCGTGCTCGGCGATGTTTTGCTCGGCAACCGCCAGCGCATCAAGAGAAATATCCACCGCATCAACTTCTGCATTGTGGAATTCGTAAGCACAGGCAATAGCAATGCAGCCGCTGCCGGTGCACATATCCAGAATGTGCTGCGGTTCGTTATCAAACAGGCCCGCGAAACGGTTGGTGATAAGCTCGCCGATTGGGGAACGTGGAACCAGCACGCGTTCATCGACATAAAACTCGTGACCGCAGAACCAGGCTTTGTTGGTCAGATAGGCGACCGGGATGCGCTCGTTGACGCGGCGAATCACGCGTTCAACGATACGATGGCGTTCGCTTGGCGTCAGACGCGCAGTGCGCATATCCTCTGGAATATCCAGCGGCAGATAGAGACTTGGCAGCACTAACTGAACGGCTTCGTCCCACGGGTTATCCGTGCCGTGGCCATACCAGATGTTGGCGGCGCTAAAGCGACTGACTGCCCAGCGCAGCATATCCTGAATGGTATGCAGTTCATTCACTGCCTCATCGACGAAAATTTTATCCACGTTGCCCTCCGCAGGCCGTTCGCGCTAATTCAATAATCGATTAGTTTGCCATGAAGGCCGCGACAAATCAGCATTTCAATCACTGTCACTGCGGTGAAAATTGCGTTTTATTTAGCGATGGACGACAAACCAGGTAAACTGGCGCTAATGCAGATGCGAGACGAGAAACAGATGAAGAAGAAAAATCCGCTCAGCGCTGACGATCAGAACCTTTTCCGTGATCTGATGAGCGGCACAAAAAAATTAACTCAGGACACCATTGTTCATCGCCCGATGCGTAAGAAAGTCCAGGAAGTTCCAGTGAAACGGCTGTTGCAGGAACAAGCCGATGCGAGTCATTACTTTTCAGACGAATTCCAGCCACGACTGGCGACTGAAGGCCCGACACGTTATGTGCGCGAAGACGTCAGCCATTTTGAGCTGAAAAAAATTCGGCGCGGGGATTATTCGCCAGAATTGTTCCTCGATTTGCATGGTCTGACTCAGATGCAAGCGAAGCAGGAATTAGGCGCGCTGATTGCGGCCTGTCGTCGCGAGCATGTGTTTTGCGCCTGTGTGATGCATGGGCATGGCAAACACGTTTTGAAGCAGCAAACGCCATTATGGCTGGCGCAACACCCACACATCATGGCATTTCACCAGGCACCGAAAGAATACGGTGGTGATGCAGCGTTGCTGGTGTTGATTGAAATCGAAGAGTGGCTACCGCCGGAATTGCCGTAGGGTTTTATGTCGGATGACGCTGCGCTTGTCCGACCTACGTTATTGATTTTGTAGGGAGTATTAACGAACAAATAAGAAGAGCCGCATATAGCGGCTCTTTTTTCATGCTTACGGCAATTAAATAGCTTTAGCTACTTTCAAATTGCATGGACTCATTTGCCAGTTGAACACACCCTTGCCCGTTTCGGCATCCAGTGTGACATTAGCAATAGCCGAAGTGCTGAACATCGGCGGTGTCTCTTCCGGGCAAAGCTCAGACACCAGGTAACCGACTAACGGCAGGTGAGAAATCACCAGCGCCGACTCAACCCCTTCATTTGCCAGGGCTTGCAGGTAGCAGCTCACCAGGCCCACATCGCCGCACGGCGTCAATTCCGGCAGAATGTCTTCTTTACCTGGAAGGGTCAGAGTTTCCCGCACTACATCCAGGGTTTGTTCGGCTCGCAGGTAAGGGCTCACCAGAACACGTTCGATATCTAACACCTGGCCTTTCAACCAGGTCGCCATTACCCGGGATTCATCACAACCACATTGTGTGAGTGGACGTACCGAGTCGCTGGCAGCATCGAGTGCTGCGTCGCCGTGACGCATGATAAAAACTTGCATATTGCACCGCTTTTGTTAACCAGGAATGCTTGAATTCCCCTGAAACTTAAGAGGGGAAATTCAGCAGCCGGGCATTGTGCCTTATCCGTACATCGAATGAAACGCTGTTTTTTACCTCAATGGTGCAAGTATAGTCAATCACTGTTTAATAAGTGACCAACCAGCATCCATTCACCGAGCCATATGTTGATGTTTCTTTGACTACAGTTTCATCTCCGGGGTTCACTTTGCCCAGAAATTTCGTTGCTCTTCCACCATTTGTAAAAGTCTGTCACAAGGGGCAAAACGCTCCCCGTATTGACTCGCCAGGCGCTGCAATTGCGCGACAACTTCACCCGCACCCAAAGAATCCATATAGCGGAACGGGCCACCGAGGAACGGTGGGAAACCAATACCGAACACTGCACCGATGTCGCCATCGCGAGCACTGCGAACAACACCTTCATCAAGGCAACGCGCCGCCTCATTGAGCATCATCATCACGCAGCGTTGTGCAATTTCTTTTTCTGCCAGTTGTCCTTTTGGTGAAACACCTAACAGCTTATAAATTGCAGGGTCGACCTGCTTTTTGCTTCTACTCCCTTTGCCTGGATAAAGATAGAAACCGCGCCCATTTTTTCTACCTTTGCGATCGTCATTCAATATTGCTGCAATATTTTGCGGTGCAGCGAAACGATCCCCGTAAGCCTGCTGAAGTATAGGGCTAATTTTAGTCCCTACATCAATTCCCACCTCATCCAAAAGTTGGATTGGGCCGACAGGGAAACCAAACGCCACCAGCGCATTATCAATTTTATCGACCGGCTCACCTTCCACCAGGCATCGCATCGCTTCATTAACGTAAGGTGCCAGAATGCGGTTGACGTAAAACCCGGCACTGTCGCCTACCACAATAGGCGTTTTGCCTTGTTTCTTCGCCAACTGAACCGTTGTGGAAATCGTTTCCGCACTCGTTCCTGCGTGAGGAATGACTTCTACCAGCGGCATTTTATCCACCGGGCTGAAGTAATGCAGACCGATCACCAGCTCGGGGCGCGCGGCGTTAGCCGCGATATCGGCAATCGGCAATGAAGAGGTGTTTGAAGCAAAAATAGTATGCGGTGCAGCATTGTGTTCAATCTCAGCGACCATTTTCTGCTTGAGCGCGAGATCTTCAAAAACGGCTTCCACGACAATGTCACGATTATGGAAACCGTGATAATCGGTGCCGCCGGAAATACGCGCCATTTCGCGCTGGCGTTCAATGGCTTTAAGATGGCGGCGACGCACTTTTCTATCCAGCAAATCCCAGCTGTATTTCAGCGCGTGGTTAATGCCTTCATTATTGATATCTTTAATACGCACCGGCAGCTTGCCTTTTGTCGCGGTGACAAACGCAATTCCTCCGCCCATCAAGCCACCGCCCAGCACGCCTACCGCCTTGATTGGACGCGGCTGTGCATCCGCGCCGTGCTCTTTTTTAAGCTCGGTGCTGGCAAAGAATAGCCCACGTAACGCCGCCGATTGTGGCGTCATCGCTAACTCGCCAAACGCTTTCGCTTCTGATTCGTAGCCGCTAAAACTCCCCTGCCCGAGGCCGATTTTTATCACGTCGATAATGCGTTTCGTGGCTGGATAATTACCGCGCGTTTTTTGCTCGGTTTTTTTCTCCACCATGCTAAACAACAGTGAACGACCAAGCGGGCCTGCCAGGATGCGTTCCCGCACCGGTAATGTCCGAGAGGGTTGGCGGCCCTTTGCGACACGTTCAACCGCGGCGGCCAGTAAAATAGATTGCGGAACCACTTCATCGACCAGGCCCAGTTTCAGCGCCTGGCGCGGGCGTAACTGTTTACCCGTCAAAATCATATCCAGCGCATTACTAACGCCAATCAAACGCGGTAAACGCTGGGTGCCGCCAGAACCAGGCAATAAGCCAAGCTGCACTTCCGGCAAGCCAAGTTTGGTTTTTTCATCATCGGTACAAATCCGTGAATGGCAGGCCAGGGCCAACTCCAGCCCACCGCCGAGACACGCGCCATGAATAGCCGCCACAACCGGAATCGGTAGCGCCGCAATTTCTGCCATGATCTGTTGCCCCTGATGCGCCAGCGTTTGGGCTTCCAGCGCGCTCTGGCAGTTGGCAATCATGTTGATATCAGCGCCAGCAATAAAGTTGTCAGGTTTACCTGAAATAAATATCAACCCTTGTAGTGCCGTATTGTCGCGCACCTGTTTGATGATGTTATGGACTTCAGGGCCGAAAGAGGCTTTCAGCGTGTTCATCTTTTCGTCCGGCACATCGATGGTCACAACCGCGATATTGTCGAGGCGGATGTGTAAGTTGAAAGCGGAAATCTGTTCCATTATTCGGCCTCCAGAACCATAGCAGCACCTAATCCACCCGCAGCACAGGCAGTCACTAACCCAAATCCACCGCCACGGCGACGTAATTCGTGCAATGTTTGCGTGATCATACGAGCGCCCGTTGCCGCGAACGGGTGCCCATAGGCAATCGAACCGCCCAGCACGTTAAATTTCGCATCATCGACTTCACCGGTCGCATGAGCGCGGCCCAATACGTCACGAGCAAAACGTTCGCTGGCGAGCATTTTCAGGTTAGCCAGCGTTTGCGCGGCAAAGGCTTCATGCATATCAAACAACGTCAAGTCATTGAGAGTGATGCCTGCCCTTTCGAGCGCCAGCGGCGTTGCCCAGGCCGGGCCTAGCAGCATGTCTTGCCAGACATCTACCGCCGTAAACGCATAACTGCGCAAGTAGCCCAACGGTTTTAAACCGAGCTCTTTTGCGCGGGATTCCGTCATCAGAATCACCGCAGCGGCACCATCCGTTAACGGCGTGCTGTTAGCGGCAGTGACGGTTCCGTGCTGGCGATCGAACGCCGGACGCAGCTTCGCGTAATCAGCAACCGACGAATTCTGACGCACGTTATTATCTTCGCTGAACGGTTGGCGATAAGGCGGGATAAATGCCGTCATGACCTCTTCCGACAATTTCCCCTCTTTCCACGCAATCGCGGCTTTGATGTGTGAGCGATGTGCTAACGCATCTTGCTGTTCACGGGTAATGCCATGGGTTTTCGCCATTTGTTCAGCGGTATCGCCCATTCGCAAACCGGTCGAATACTCGGCGACGGCAGGAGGAACAGGTAACAGGTCGCGTGGGCGTAAGCGGGAAAAGAGTTTCAATTTTTGCCCCAGGGTACGGGCTTTATTAGCATCGACCAGTACGCGCCCCAGTTTTTTACTGACGCCAATCGGTAAAACAGACGATGAATCCGCGCCACCTGCGATACCCGCGCGAATAGTCCCGGCCATTAAACTTTCGGCTACGTTCGCCACCGCCTGGAAACTGGTCGCACAGGCGCGACTCACGCTATAGGCGTCGGTATGTACGCTTAAACCCGCACCAAGAACGATTTCGCGGGCAATGTTTGGCGCTTCCGGCATCTGCACCACCTGGCCGAAAACGAGCTGTTCGATAACTTCCGGGGGAATTTCGCTGCGAGCGAGCAGCTCGCTGACCACCATGGTGCCAAGGTCAACTGCGGGAATGCCATGAAATGCCGTCGCCTGACGGGCAAACGGTGTGCGTAAACCACTGACAATGGCAATGCGGTCACCCTGGCGGGTCACCAACGGAAGTGCCTGACTCATAACGCTCCCCTATTCTTCCCTTTGTGTATGAATCTACAGCGATGTTGCTGTAACTGCATATTTCTGGGAATAAAAATGTAATTGACCAATAGTGGTCAGACCTGATCACAGTTTTAACCAAAAAGTTACAATCAGCCAACCGGGTGACTAAATAATTGGGAGGGGGGACACGCTTTAAGGAAGGATATTAAAGTGAAAGAAGGTGGATGACGCTTTCGCTTATCCACCTTACGGTTGGCACTTGTAGGTCGGATAAGTTTGCGCCATCCGACATTTTTACATTTAACGCAGGCCGAGCTGGAAGATCATGGTTTCAGCCTGGCAGCTGAAAGTGAAATCGATATCCAGACGGATGCCATCAGCTTCTTCGGTGTAACGCGGAACAATCTGGCAAGGTTCTGATTCTGCTGCACGAGCCTTTTCACTCAGTGCTGCCAGGGTTTCGTCCGCTTCAGCTTTAGTGGCAAATACGCGGCTGTAAGTGGCTGTGCAGTCGGTGTTATCGATGATAGAGCCGACATCAATACAGCAGCAAACCGGGGTTTCATCAGCAGTGTTCTTACTCATTTTATGATTTCCTCTGTATTTAAAAGGCAAAATATTTTCAACGAATCTTGTCTATTTTACGCTCCCTGTTGAACCGACTCCAGTCGTTAATCTTGTCAAAATCTCTAAGTGACCCAAATCACACTTAAAAATGATCTAAAACAAGAATCACCTGGTTTGCATAGTGACGCCGAACCCGATTTTGCCAGGCAGATCTCGTTTCGGCGATCAAATTTGAAAAATCTTAGATACAAACTTGCAACATACCATCTGGTCAGACCTATACTCTCGCCACTGGTCTGATTTCTCTGTAACAGATCAGCCCCTACTATTCGCGCTCCTGTTACGGTATGTAACATTGTTTGTATAAAAATAAATCCATTATGAGGTTTTGGTCATGAGCCAGAAAAACCTGTTTACAAAGTCAGCCCTAGCGGTTGCAGTGGCAATTGTCTCATCGCAGGCGTACTCAGCCGGCTTTCAATTAAACGAGTTCTCTTCCTCAGGCCTAGGCCGAGCTTATTCAGGGGAAGGTGCGGTCGCAGATAACGCGGGTTCCGCCAGCCGTAACCCTGCAACGATTATGATGTTTGACCGCCCAATGTTCTCCGGCGGTGCGGTCTTTATTGACCCGGACGTTAATATCTCTGGTACTTCTCCTACTGGCCGCAGCACTGACGCAGATAACATTGCACCGGTTGCATGGGTTCCAAACCTGCATTTTGTTGCGCCTATTAATGAACAATTTGGTTGGGGTGCGTCTGTCACCTCTAACTATGGTCTGGCGACCGAGTTCAACAATAATTACACCGCAGGTTCGATGGGCGGTAAAACCGACCTGACGACCATGAACCTAAACCTCAGCGGCGCATACCGTTTAAACAACAACTGGAGCTTCGGTCTGGGCTTTGATGCTGTTTATGCGAAAGCAAAAATCGAGCGTTACGCAGGTGACCTCGGCCAGATTATTGCGGGACAAGTCATGCAAAGCCCTGCTGGCCAAACGCCACAAGGACAAGCTTTAGCCGGATATGGCAATTCTTTAAGTAGCGACACCCAAATCGCGCACCTGAAAGGCGACGAATGGGGCTTTGGCTGGAACGCGGGTATCCTTTATGAAATCAATAAAGATAACCGTTATGGCTTAACCTACCGTTCAGAAATCAAAATCGACTTTGACGGCGACTATAGAAGCAACCTGCCTGCGGCATATACCCCAATGCTTTCTGCATTCGGCCTACCGGCGGGCACCAGCGGGCAAACCGTTCCAGGATCTCTGACCCTGAACCTGCCTGAAATGTGGGAGCTGTCAGGTTATAACAAAGTCGCGCCACAGTGGGCGATTCACTATAGTCTTGCCTACACCAGCTGGAGTCAGTTCGAAGAGCTGAAAGCGACTGGCAACAACGGCCAGACATTGTTCAAAAAAGAAGAGAACTTTAAAGATGCGTACCGTATTGCTATCGGTACCTCTTACTATATGGATAAGAACTGGACCTTCCGTACCGGTATCGCATTTGACGATAGCCCGGTTCCTGCGGATAACCGTTCTATCTCCATCCCGGATCAGGACCGCTTCTGGCTGAGTGCGGGTACCACTTACGCATTCAACGATGATGCTTCCGTCGATCTTGGTGTTTCCTACATGCACGGTCAGCATGTTGAATTTACCGAAGGCCCATACACCTTCAAGTCTGAAGGTAAAGCGTGGCTGTACGGCATGAACTTTAACTACGCATTCTAATAGTTAACAGTTACAAAAAAGGCGAAACTCAGGTTTCGCCTTTTTTTATGCCTCAAACATATCGCATTTACTGCGAGTCGATATCTTTCAGAGAATCTTCAATTGAGGACGCATTTGGGTTCTCCTGCGGTGAAAGCTTGCCACCGTTTGCCAGGAAATCATGGCGCTGGAAGTACGCTTCACGAACCAGGATATACGGGTCTGAAGATTGTTTGAGCAACCCTTCAGAATCCAGCAATTGCGCACGCGTTTCGATACCTTCAAGCGTCCACTTACCAATCGACATCCACCAGGTGAGCCAGGACAGAGGGGCATATAAATCATCCACCCACTCGCCGCCGTCTTCACGAATCGTGAAGCTACCGTATGCAGGTAACTGCACGTATGGACCGTAGCCAACACCGTAATGCCCAAGTGTGGTACCAAAACGGTTGGGTTCAACGCGTTGTAATTTCGGATTAGCCATACCAGCAACGTCGATGAAACCACCCATGCCCAACAAGGTGTTCAGGAAGAAACGGGTGAAATGCACCATCCCCTGATACGGATCGCCTTGCAGGAAATTGTTGACCATTGACGCAGGTTCTTCGAGGTTACTCGTAAAGTTACTCAGACCGTTGCGCGCAGGTTGCGGCACATAATCACGCCACACTACAGCAACCGGGCGCACGATATACGGATCCAACACATTGAAGTTGAAGTCGTACATTGTCCGGTTGAACCCTTCTAATGGGTCCGAGCGCCCTTGCGGCTGTGTATCGGCCGAACTCGCACAGCCGACTAATACGGTAGCGGCCAGTGCCAGCCCGGTCAGGCGGAAATTCATATCTCTCTCCCTGTTATTATTGCTCTCCGCTCCCCGCTTTAGTGCCGTCGTTACCTGCCAACGCCGCTTTTGCCTGCTCGATGCTTCTTTGCACCACAGCCCGACGCTGGTCGTTTACGGGTAAGACTTGCAACATGATTTGCCATGCACCAATCGCTTCGCGGTAATTCTGTTGTTCAAAAGCATTAAATGCGAGCAAGCTTAATACGCGAACATTTGTATGATCCGCCTTAAGCAATTCACGCAAAAGATCCCCACCAAGTTGGTTATCCTGTGGGTCGCCGCTGCGGGTCAATACTTCAGCATAGCCCAGCTTTACATTACTGTTAGAGGGCGACAGTTTAAACGCATGTGCAAAGGCTTGTGTAGCGGTACTTGCATTATTGAGCACCATACCAATTCGCCCGAGCATCATCCAGCCCTCAATATTGTCAGGCTCCTGCTGTAAACGCGTGCGTAATCCCAGTCCGAGATCGGCCATTTCAGGCATATCTAGCGGTTTTGCCTGTGGATCCAAGGCGCGCTGCAGAAGTTGTGGCGTTTGTTCGGTGACGCTTTGCCAGGTCTGCACCTTCTTCCAGTCCGACGTTTTCAGATAAACGCCTACACTCACGGCAACCAAAACCACCGCTCCCGGAGCAAAAAACCAGAAATGGGCTTTTCGAGTGACAGTCTGGTGCTGTTCGGTTTCCGGTTCATCGCTAAAATGAACGCGTCGTTTGCGGCTACGCACCACAATCACGCCCGCGCCGCCGAGAATAAACAATACCGGCAGAACCCACAGAATAATGGTGGCAGGCGTCAACGGCGGTTCATAAGTCACAAAATTACCGTAACGCTGCACCATATAGTCGATAATTTGCTGCTTCGTTTTCCCCTGCTGCATCAACTCATAGACTTTCAGACGCATGTCAGAGGCGATCATCGCGTTAGAATCCGCAATGCTATTGTTCTGGCATTTCGGGCAGCGTAATTGCTCGGTAAGCTGGCGGAACTGCTGTTCCTGCGCTTCATCTTTAAACTGGAAAGTGTCTATTGCCGCCAGGACATTAAACGAAAACAGGAATGCGACGATCAGTAGCCATCCGCGTTTCATGCCCCGGCCTCCTTATTGTATTTGTCCCACAGCGGTTTCAGCTCCTGCTGCCAGACGCGATCGTTGAGATCGCCCGCGTGGCGATAACGAATGATCCCTTTGCCGTCGATCAAAAATGTTTCTGGTGCACCATAAACGCCCAGATCTAACCCCAGCATGCCGTTGCCGTCAAACAGACTCAGCGCATAAGGGTTGCCAAGTTCATTGAGCCAGGTGATCGCTTTGCTGCGTTCGTCTTTGTAATTCATCCCCACGACACGAATTCCCTGCGCCTTCAGCCCATTAAGAAACTGATGTTCAGCGCGGCAGGTCGGGCACCAGGTCGCCCACACGTTGAGGAGTAAAGGTTTGCCGTCAGTGAGCACCGCCTGGTCGTAAACCTTGCCTGGGTTTTCCAGCGACTCAAGACGAAACACCGGAACGGGCTTCCCGACTAATGCCGATTCCAGATTAGTGGGATCATCGCCCTGCGCGTTTCGCGCCAGTTGCCAAAGCAGCATTGCGGCCAACAACAAAAACAGAACGAGCGGGATAAATAATACTTTGCGATTCATGCAGCCTCCGGCACGTTTTTACGCTGGCGGTAACGCGGGTCAAACAAGCAGAACAACCCGCCAATGGTCATCAAAATTCCGCCCATCCAAATCCAGCGCACGAACGGTTTGTAATACAGGCGAACCGCCCAGCTTCCATCGTCCAGCTCTTCGCCGAGTGCGGCATACAGGTCACGCGTCACGCCGCCATCGATCGCCGCCTCGGTCATCATGGCGCGGTTACTGTTGTAGAAACGTTTTTCCGCATGCAACGTGGCTTCGGGTTTGCCATTACGCGTGACGTCGATAATCCCCACGCCCCCACGGTAATTCGGGCCAGTCAGCTCATGCACATCGCGGAACACAAAGTGATACTGATGAATGTCGATGCTATCGCCTGCTTTCATGCGCACATCGCGTTCGATGCTGTAGTTCTGACTAAACGCGATACCGACGACAGTCACCGCCAGCCCCAAATGCCCAAACACCATGCCCCAGTGGCTGCGTGGTAATTTCCATAAGCCTTTCAGCAAGCCGTGGCGATTTGTCGCCCGCTCATAAACTTCCATTAACGCCAGCACAAACACCCATACCGCCATCAACAAACCGACCACCGTCATGGCTTCAACGCGGTCTTGCATCAGCCACGGCAGCACCAACGAAAGCGCAACCGTAATAGCAACGGCAATCGCCAGTCTTTTCACTAGTTTTTGCGGTTCGTCGCGACGCCAGCGCACCAATGGGCCAATGCCCAGCAACAGCGCGAACGGCGCCATGAGTGCCGTAAACATGGTGTTGAAGAACGGTTCGCCGATGGAAATACTGCCCAGCCCAAGCTGTTTGTGCACCAGCGGCAGTAACGTCCCGAGTAACACCACCAGCATCGCGGCAATCAATAACACGTTGTTGCCGAGCAAAAATGATTCCCGCGACCACAAACTATTCCCAACGCGCGATCGCACTTTGCTGCCTTTCACCGCATACAGCAGCAGCGAACCGCCAATCACAATCACCAGGAAGGCGAGGATAAACATGCCGCGAGCTGGGTCTGAGGCAAACGAATGCACCGAAACCAGCACGCCGGAACGCACCAGGAAAGTGCCCAGCAGGCAAAGCGAGAATGCCGTAATCGCCAGCAACACCGTCCAGGCTTTAAAGCTACCGCGCTTTTCCGTCACCGAAAGCGAGTGAATTAACGCCGTGCCCGCAAGCCACGGCATAAACGAGGCGTTTTCTACCGGGTCCCAGAACCACCAGCCGCCCCAGCCCAGCTCGTAATAAGCCCAGGCCGAACCTAAAACAATGCCGATGGTTAAAAATGACCAGGCGGCTAACGTCCACGGACGCGTCCAGCGCGCCCAGGCAGAATCGAGTTTCCCGGCCATTAATGCGGCAATAGAAAACGCAAACGCCACGGAGAAACCGACGTAACCCATGTACAACAACGGCGGGTGGAAAATCAGCCCGATATCCTGCAACAGCGGGTTCAGGTCACGCCCTTCAATCGGGAAGTCAGGCAACGTGCGGGTGAAGGGATTCGAGGTAAAGATGATAAACAGCAGGAAGCCGAAATTAATCATCCCCATCACCGCCAGCACGCGTGCCACCGCATCTTGCGGCATGCTGCGACTAAACAGCGCCACGGCAAACGTCCAGGCACTGAGCAGCAACACCCACAGCAGCAACGAGCCTTCGTGCGCGCCCCACGTCGCGGCGACGCGATACCACACGGGCAACTCGCTATTGGAGTTATTCGCGACGTACAGCACCGTAAAATCGTTCACCACAAACGCATTCACCAGCACCAGGAAACAGGCGCAGAGTGTGATAAACAACGCCCAGGCCAATGGCCGTGATGAGGCCATTAAACGCGAGTCATTGCGCGCCACGCCCCACAGCGGATAAACACTCAGTAACAATGACCAGCCCAGCGCCAGACAAAGCAAAAAACTGCCGATTTCAGGCATCATGAGGCGTTATCCTTGTAAGCCTGTGGCGCACGCTGGTGATTTTTATCCATCGCTTCTTTCACTTCCGGCGGCGTGTAATTTTCATCATGTTTCGCCAGCACTTCTTTCGCTTCAATACGGTTCCCGGCTTCGAACACGCCCTGAGCGACCACACCCTGCCCCTCGCGGAAAAGGTCCGGTAAAATCCCGACGTAGCTGACATCCACCACACCGCTGGCATCGTAAAGTTTGAACGTCACTTTTAGCGTCTGGTTGTCACGTTTCACACTGCCTGGTTGAACCATGCCGCCAACACGCAAACGTTGCCCCACTTCGGGCAATTGATGGCTTTCCCCTTTACCGTACAGAATTTCGCTCGGCGTATAGAAAAGGTCGATATTGCTGCGTAATGCATACAGCACCAGCGTGATAGTCAGCCCCAACCCCACCAGCACCGAAAGCGCCAGGTAAAGTCGATGTTTGCGACGAGTATTCATTCAGTTCCCTCTGCTTGTCGTGCCGCCTGAATCCGTTTTTCCCGCGCATGTTGGCGCGAGACAGAATTTAAAATCATGCGGCGTTGCATGCGGCTATGCACCACCAACAAGAATAATGGGATAACGGTCAACGCGACGGCGAGCCAGACGTAAAACGCATAACCGCCCATGGCGAAAAAATCAGCCCAGTTTAAAAATGCGCTCGTCATACGTTTCTCCCTTTATTCGCCAGTTCCATTACCCACGGGCGGCGTTGTTCCTGAAGCAAAATGAGATTGCGTAAACGCATTAATGTCAGCGTGATGAACAGCATCAGGAAACCAAAAATGGTGAAGCGCAACGGCGTGCGCATAGCAGGGTCAATACTTTGCTGCATATTGGTGGAACCCTGATGCAGCGTATTCCACCACTCAACGGAGAAATGGATAATCGGCAAGTTCACCACGCCCACCAGCACCAGAATACCCGCCGCACGCCCGGCCAGACGGCGGTCGTCAAAAGCGTTATAGAGCGCAATCACGCCGATATACAGGAACAGCAGCACCAGCTCAGAAGTCAGGCGGGCATCCCACACCCACCAGGTTCCCCACATCGGTTTACCCCATGCGGAGCCGGTCACCAGTGCAATAAAGGTGAATACCGCCCCCACAGGCGCCATCGCCGCCACGGCGAGGTCAGACATTTTCATCTGCCACACCAGGCCAATAAACGCCGCCACCGCCATCGAACCGTAAATGCCCATCGACCAGATAGCCGCCGGGACATGAAGATACATGATGCGGTAGCTCTGACCTTGTTGATAATCGGCAGGAGCAAAACCAAAGCCCCAGACGCAACCGACCACCAGAAGTATCGCGCTGATGATGGCAAACCACGGAACCAAACGCCCGCATAGCAGGTAAAGTCGCTCGGGTTTAGCGAGCTGATGTAACCATTTCCACATAATCGTTGCTCACAAAATATCAACCAAATCGGTTTTGAATTTGTAGGTCGGATAAGCAACGCGCCATCCGACATTTTTTAATTATTGAATACTCACTCGCAGCGCCGCCGCCGTAGCGAACGGGCTTAGCGTCGCGCTGCCCGCAAGCAACGCGCCAAGAATCGCCATATAACCATCCACCGGAAGATGCATTGATGCGGCGTCCATCGCAGCGGTGGCAAAAATCAGCAGCGGGATAGTCAACGGCAAGACCAGTAAACTCAGCAGCACACCGCTACGCCGTAAACCCACCGTTAGCCCCACGCCCGGAGCACCCAGAAAACTCAATGTCGGCGTCCCGATAAGCAGCGTGAGCGCCATCACCTGCCAGCCGTAAAAATCCATTCCTAACAGCAAAGCGGCGAGCGGCGAAAGAATTAGCAGGGGTAAACCTGTCACCACCCAGTGAGCGGTCACTTTCGCTAACACCACCATCGGCAAAGGAATAGGCAACAGCATCAGTTGCTCAAGGGAGCCATCCTGGAAGTCATCGCGAAACAGTCTGTCCATCGCCAGTAACGACGCTAATAGCGCCGCCACCCAAATCACACCCGGTGCAATACGCGCCAGTAACTGCGGCTCCGGGCCAATTCCCAGTGGAAACAGCGTGATAACGATAAGAAAAAACCATAAAGGATTGGCGATTTCTGCCCCTTTGCGGAACACCACGCGCAGCTCATGCAGAAAAATTCGGCGCATCATGCCAGTTTCTCCTGCAAATGAATTTGACGAACATTATTGGCTGCCAGCGGCTGATGGGTAGTGAGGATCACCATTCCGCCATTTTCGGCATGGTGTTCAAGCTTTCGTGTGAGTTTTGCAACGCCCGTCACATCGATGGCGGTAAATGGCTCATCCAGAATCCAGATTTTATGCGGGCTTAACCACAAACGCGCGAGGGCCACACGACGTTGTTGCCCGGCAGACAGTTGATTGACCGGCACATCTTCAAAGCCCAGCAAACCCACTTCAGTAAGCGCTTGCCAACGTAGTGATTCCGCACTTTGCGCGTGATAAAAACTCAGATTTTCGAATGCGGTTAGAACCGTTTTAATTCCAGGCTGATGCCCAAGCCACAGCAGATCCTGATGATATTGATAACGAATGCGGGATAACGCTTCGCCCTGCCATTTAACTTCGCCCTCTTCTGCTTGCGCAAGCCCTGCCAAAATTCGTAGCAGCGACGTTTTCCCTGCGCCATTTTTGCCGGCGATTTGCACCATTTCGCCCGGCAAAACGCTGAACGATAGCTCGCTAAATAACGTGCGGTCGTCGCGTACGCAGGTCAGGTTAATCGCATCAAGCATTTTGAGGAGCCACTCCTTGTCTCGGGATGCAAAATCATAACACATCATAGGCTTTGCTCCAGTCGGGCTCGCGCCGCAGCGGTACTCCAAAAGAGGTAATCATCGGACACGAGATCAAAATTAAGTCGAATTAGTCTGTATCTCGTGGAAGCGAGCTAAAAGCCGCTACGCTTAGAAGTATTGCTAACTGGTGAGTGACCTTAAAAATGGGTGAAGTTAAAGAAGAGAAAATTGATAAATCCACCGATGAAATTGAGGTCGAAAGTGACGAAAAAGATCACGGGGAAAAGATAGAGGTCGATGAGGAACAGTTGCCATCGCGGGCCATGGCTATCCACGAACACATTCGCCAGGACGGTGAAAAAGAGCTGGAACGCGATGCGATGGCGCTGTTTTGGTCAGCCGTCGCCGCCGGGTTATCTATGGGCGCATCGCTGCTGGCGAAAGGGATATTTCACGTCAATCTGGAAGGCGTGCCGGGCAGTTTCTTACTCGAAAACCTCGGCTACACCTTCGGCTTTATCATCGTGATTATGGCGCGCCAGCAACTGTTTACTGAAAATACCGTCACCGCCGTATTGCCCGTGATGCATAAACCGACCGGCAGCAACTTCCTGTTATTAATGCGGCTGTGGGGTATGGTTTTACTGGGCAATATTATCGGCACCGGACTTGCGGCTTATGCGTTTGAATATATGCCGATATTTGACGAGGAAACCCGGGACGCTTTCGTTTCTATCGGTATGGACGTGATGCATAACACGCCGGGTGAGATGTTCGCCAACGCGATTATTTCCGGCTGGATAATCGCCACCATGGTGTGGATGTTCCCGTCGGCAGGCTCGGCAAAAATCGTGGTGATTATCATCATGACCTGGCTGGTCGCGCTCGGGGATTTAACCCATATCGTGGTCGGCTCGGTGGAAATTCTGTACCTGGTCTTTAACGGCACCATCCACTGGAGCGAATTCTTCTGGCCTTTCGCCCTGCCAACGCTCGCAGGCAACATCTGCGGCGGCACGTTTATCTTCGCACTGATTAGCCACGCGCAAATCCGTAACGATATGAGCAACAAGAAGAAAGCCGAGGCGAAGGCTAAAGCAAAGCGCAAACAGGAAGTGGAAGACGGCAAAGAAGGTGGCGAAGACAAAAAGCAGGCGCGACGCACATAAAAATGGTTACGTTTCAGGCGATCAGCAGACCTGCCCCTTAACTCAGACCTAAAAGCGGGTATACTGTGCCGCGCAATGCCCTAAATAGTTCGAATTGTGGGTAGACGGCAAAAGAACAAATCTCCAGGAGCTTACTTGAGTAAGTGACTGGAATTTGTGAATGCAGCCAACACCCCCACAATTTGAAGTATGACGGGCATTAGGTCCTCTTAGTTAAATGGATATAACAAGCCCCTCCTAAGGGCTAGTTGCAGGTTCGATTCCTGCAGGGGACACCATTTATCCTTCCAGAACAGTTCAAAAAAGTCTAAAAATTCAATAATATCAATCGCATTTTACCATCACACCTTCTCAAGCAGTCCAAGATAATCTAATGGAATCTATACACAGTTGCGTATAAGATTGTGTGTAACTTGGTTCGATCTTTTTTCTATACATATGCTGCTATCAGACCTGCAAATCAAACGTGCTAAACCACAAGATAAACCCTACACGCTTAATGATGGCGCGGGCTTATCACTGCTCATTGATACAACTGGTGGGAAAGGATGGCGTTTCCGTTATCGCTTCGCAGGTAAACCTAAGATGATCTCATTTGGCATCTATGGAGAAGTGTCGTTAGCAGAAGCCAGAAAAAAGCGTGATGATGCCCGTTCGATGTTGGCCAAAGGGATCAACCCGAGCGAAGCACGGAAAGCTGACAAAATCGCTTTACGCTTCGCTCATGACAATAACTTTGAAGCAGTTGCCCGTGAGTGGCATTTATCTAAAACAACGACCTGGTCAGATGGTTACGCTAAAGAAGTATTGAACTGCTTAGAGAAAGATATTTTCCCTTTTATCGGCCAACGTCCCATTGAACAAATTGAACCTCTAGAACTGCTAACTGTGCTTCAGAAGATAGAGAAACGTGGTGCACTTGAGCAAACTAGTAAAGTTCGTCGTCGCTGTGGAGAAGTATTTAGATACGCTGTAGCCACTGGACGTGCTAAGTATAACTTTGCCCCTGATTTGGCTATAGCCCTTAATAAGCCTCAAACAAATCATTTCCCGTTCCTTGCAGAAAGCGAATTACCAGCTTTCGTCCAAGCTTTGGAAAATTATCAGGGTAGTTTAGTGACAAAGTACGCCACGCAACTGCTGATGTTGACCGGCGTAAGAACTATCGAATTGCGCGCTGCTGAATGGGTAGAGTTTGATCTTGAAAATGCTCTATGGGAAATTCCAAAAGAACGTATGAAAAAGCGCCGTTCTCATTTAGTGCCTCTTTCAACTCAGGCAATCAGTATTCTGAAAAAACTGAATGTGATTACTGGAAAATATAACTTGGTTTTTCCGGGCAGAAATGACGTAAGAAAACCAATGAGCGAAGCTAGCATTAATAAAGTTATTAAAATGTTGGGTTACCATGGGCGATTAACAGGACATGGCTTCAGGCATACAATGAGCACCATACTACATGAGCATGGTTTCGAAAGCGCATGGATTGAAATGCAACTAGCACATGTTGATAAGAATTCTATTAGGGGTACTTATAATCATGCGCAATATTTAGAATGTAGAAAAGAAATGATGCAATGGTACTCTAACAATTTATCAAATTAGAGTACCATTCGAAGTGCTCTGAAAATTTAATTTTTTACAGATTGATTACAATATGGATGGGTTAACTGGCAGTTTTCACCAGTACCTACACCTCCATCTCTGACTCTCGTAATGTGATCATAAGAAATAGATTTTGCAGAATCTAAATAGCCATTACAAATAGAACATCTGATTGATGAATAAAGAGCTGCATTAATAAAAACCTTACTCTTTTGATCATCTGAAAATTTCTTTCCACTTGAATTTACATTACCAGCAACTAATTTACCTTGCAAACCTGCTAAATTTATCAAATCACTCTCACTAACTTCATTACCTAATAGAAGCACTTTAATTAAATCATCTAAGAACTCTTTATATTTAATATCTCTCGTACGATTGCTATTCTTTTGGATAATCATAGAAATCAATTCTTTATCTTTCACTAAGATATTTTCCAATTGAGATCTAATTGATGTGAATTTTTTAAAAAATTCTTTATCATTATTTTTCATCTTCTGTGCTATCAGGAATGCTGTTCCCAAAAACATTGGGCCAGTATGCCTTCCAGTTGGCCCATAGAAATAGACCGCTGGATGCAAACCTAAGCTACCATTACCATTACCTGTAATTCTATCCGCCAGATCAATTGCATTCTTTAACGATTCAACAGTCTTTGAACCAAGTTCGTCATCATCTTGGCCATCAAGTGTCTTAGGTTGCCCTTGATTATCTCTATTTGCTATTAGGATAAAGTCAATCAATAATTGTATAGCTACTCGAACACCTCTAGCTCCACCTAAAGGTAAATCTAAAGTTTTTACTGGGGTATTTAAATCAGGATCAAAAAGTATAGAGTGCAGTTTGTAGGCCTCTTGCTCTATTTTATCTGAATATTCTTTACTAAACGCCGACCAATAACGATGCCCTTTTCCAGCTCTAATAACTGCTCGAGCGGAAATAGATGTCGGCTTATGTCTGTTTTTAAGTAATAGCTCTTCAACCTCATCCAGAGGAGTCCCTTGCATATTAATATTAAAAAATGAACTTTCAGCCTTATCAGCATTTCCTTTTACCCACTGAATAGTCAAACCCCTTGTTAAAATATTAGTAATCTTATTCCTTTCTGCTGATGAAATATCCTCATCTGATAACCTTTGCTTAAAATGAGCCCAACTACCAATACGCTCATTAATCAAACGACGAGTTTTCTCTGCAATATTTCTTTGTTCCTTTGAAATCTCCGAACCGAAATATTTTATAGAAAGAGGGCCATCACCATAATCATCTTCAATCCAAGCTTTTAGTACGCTTAATCTATGACCACCATCAATCACGAAAATATAGGAACTTTTCCATAAAATAACAGCTGGAATTAAATCACCTGTAACATAGCTTTCAAGCATGGAAACAACTTGATTTGGAGACCAATGGTTGGTTTCTCTCTGGAAATCAGGTTTTCTTAAAATAGCCGTGAAATCATTCAGATCCCTGACAGAAATGCTGTTGATCGTATCAAAAGTGGTTTCATCTTCCACCTCAGTTGCAAAATCAGCACGTTTTATCATTGCATCTAAATTTACTAAAACTGCTTTGCTCGCCATACCATCTCCGTACGTTTACGCCTTAAATTCGCCATTTTGGAAAAGAGTAACAAAAGGTATGTACTCTTACATCGATAAAACGAAAGTGACTTTTAAAAGTAGTGTCTAGAACTTCGATAACTGAAGCAAAAAAACTCTTTTCTATAATTTTAGTTAATAAAATGGAATGTGACATGCACCAACCATTTTATCTATTGGGGTCACTAATCAATTAGAAAATTCCACAGCTTTCTTAACGAATGAAAATTTTGATTTCCACCATCCATATATTCTTTACATAGAACTTCAAGATCATCATCATCGATAGAAAGTATAAATCCTCTTCCATCGTTTGCAGTATCTAGACATCGTTGCCTAAATAATTTTTTGTCTCGAATTTTTCTACAGACTAATATTCCTACATTCCCTCTATTTCGAGAAAATCTACCAGCGATTTGGTCTAATTCAGGGTTAGACACATCAGATGTGTAATTTTTACATTCCACATAAATTTTAGGGCACGTATAATGTTGCAAAAGCCAATGAAAGAAACCATATTTAGCTTCATTAACATAAGTGATATCTATTCGTTTTCGACCTTGATGAATTTCATGTTGCTTCGTTGGGAAGCACAATGATGGATAGAAAATTAATGAAAATAACTCCTCAATCAGATTCTCATACTCCCCAGCTTGTTTAGCTCCTGTTTTTATGGACTTTAACTTACTTAAAAGCGGTGTAACATCCACCTTTTCATTAATTGCTTCTAACTCATTGAATATTTCATGAGATAACGGAGCAGAAGGATTTCTTTCCTTATGTTTTTTATAATCTTCGAATACATCAGGTCGTTTCAAGGTTTGATTTATGACAGAAGGCTTATCTTTCCCATACTTATCTTTCAAACTTTTTTTAGTAACGCGCCTCGTACCATCTTTTAATACTTCAATTAGTGATGAATTGTTTCTTAAATGTTCTTCTTGCATTTCTGGCAGTAAATAATGTGTGTAGAACTCGTCATATTGTAGACACAATCTATGTCTTACTAAAATTTTAGGAACTAATATTATTTTGCCAAATTTGGTCATTGGCAAAGAAACAAATATATTATACCACTCTCCTTTGTGTGGATCCCAAATGGGTCCTGAGTCAATATCAGGAGTTAAAGGGATGCCATAATATTCACACATTTCTTGAGTGTATTTAATTAATGGTCCTCTTAATATATTGCTCACTGCATCAGAAATCATGTCAGTTCCAATTCCTGATATCAATAATGCCGTATCCTCTAGATCTTTTAAGAGTCCACTTGATACCGCTTTACTCTGAGTTAGAGCATTCCAAACTGAGTGTGCAGAACCAGCGCCAAAACCGTGCCCACGGGATCTACCCGACGAATAGCCTAAATGAAATTCATTTCTTTCATTTAATGATGCCAAAAGGCGTTGTGCTTCATTGTTTTTTCCAGCCTTAATTAATTTTAGGACTTTCTCAAAAAAACTCTGCAAATGTGCAATTAACTCATGTCCCCATATTGAATCAAGAGACTTTATAGCTCCGGGATCAAGAAAAACAGGTAAGTCAGTGTCAAGCGGTATATCAACGAAATCGAGATGTGCCTGTGAGCGATTGAGATTAAAAAATTCCGAAAAGCGCATATAGACTCCTATAAAAATCCCTTAACATAGTGTGCAACATCAACACTATCATTTTTTTTTAAGAAAAAATTGCATATAAATCAATTTTTTGAGATTAATTTTTTTCAAAGCATTGCATATAGAAAAGCTTAAATTCTTATGCGTCCCTGACTTCTTATTTTGGGAGTACATGCCTTTGTCGCTCATTGTCCGCATTCAAACACAGCAACTACGCTCGATATCATAGCCGAGAAATACTAGGGTAATTGACAAAATCAGCACTATACCGCATCCGCTTACGGGACTACCAAAATCCACTGACGTAATCACAAACGCCACGTAAACGGCGCTACACCGCACCCACCTGCACTATTCAGATCCTAATTTTTTTGCAAAACAACAGGTACGCAAACTTACCCATCAGCCCACAGTAGCCGCGGGGTTCAGAGGCACATCTGGTTTTGCACAATGTGCAAACAATTGCAATATTTTGCAAAATCAATGCCGTGGCACTTAGCGAGGAGAATTAATAACACTCTGTTAATACAGAAATTTATCACCTTTATGTCAATGCGGTAATTCAAATATGGAGGTAGGCGTGAATGCATGAAACATAGCAAACCTCAGACGTGGCGCGGATTGTACGGCAACTGCTATAAATTTGAGAATTGCAATTTATTGCATAAAGTAGCAGCTAAGTAACTATGGCTAGCGTTACTCGCGGAATGCGACAAGAAAACAAAAAACATATACTGATTGAGGTGACAAGAGATAAATAAAGAAGCCACCTTCTATATTAAAGATGGCTCCATCTATAATATTTAATCTATAAGTTACATTTGTTGTTTTCGGAAACCGGAGAGGCAAAGAATTTACTGGTTTCAACACCTTCAATTAATTTAATAATCTTAAGCGCATCGTCAATTAACACCCCATGAAGCTCTATGACTTTGCGATCTTTGTAAATATCAATTTTTATTATTTGGCGATTAATAAACATACCTACCCCTGCAAATGATTTTAATTTATCTTATGCTTTACAAATGTTTTATCATCTCTACCCGCCACGCCTGTAACGGGATGGAGAAGGTTGACCTGTTGGTTTTTCGTTTATTTGTGCCTTGCTATCATCATTCTGCACCATTCGAAGCATATCAATCATTTCCTGACGTTTATCCTCAGCAATACTGCCTATTAACTCTTTTATCAAATGACCGTGCGATATTGCGCTGGGGCTTAACGTGTGTGAAAACGTCATATTCATCACAAATGTATGACCACATTCCACATTGCTGCATGCGCAGTAAACGTCTGAAATATGCGCATGCTTACGATTAGTTTTCTTGATAACAGCAACTTCGTCGCATTCCGGGCAATATATACGCATAACTCGCATATTGCTGGCTCCTCTTTATTGGACAGAACCGCCCGCCAAGAATAAAGCCTTAACGGACGGCTACTTTAACTTTATCTCTCTTATTCTGGTAAGGTAACAGCGGTAACACTGGCAACATCAATGATTTATAAAGAGAAAAAATGTTACCAATACAATTTTTTGTACGGTAACAACTGGTAACGGCATGATTTTGTTACCAGTGTTACCAGTTAATATTTCTGACTGGTAACAGCTACAACCCGCATGACTTATGATTGTTACCTCTGTTACCTGTGTTACCTCAGAAAAATAAGACTCACGCGAAGTTATTCTTCATCTGATTCACCCAGAACGTTGGTATTGAAGTGATATACACGCTTAAGGCCTATTTCTGGCAGGCGAAGGCTAATTTGGGTTCGTCCATCCTTCCCCGGTTCCAGCCAGCCCGCACTAACACATAGTCTGGCAACTTTACGGGCATCAAAACCTTTACAGATTTCTTTCCAACCAGAAGGCAGCACATAGAAGGTTGTCACCGCCTCAGTGTTGTTTGTTCCTCTATCCACCTTTCGAAAGCCCATCATGGCTACAGGTCGGTTCTTTTCGTCATGCCAATCAGCAAAGCGGCTGAACTGATTGCGGGTCATAAAATCACGAACTTGCTCCATTGCTGCACTATCTTCCTGATTGGCAGAATGGCCACGATCTGCCATCCATGATGCCAGGCACCTTTCTGCTGCCTGATAGGCTTCCCCAGGCTGCCAGCCGGTGATACCAGCGCGGGTTGCCAATTCACCAGCCATTGCAACCAGAGCAAAGCGAGTAACTGCCCGTCCTACCTGATTTCCTGCATCTGCGGGAGTCATTCGGCGGGTGAAATCCTTCAGCATGGCTTTTGCTTCACCAGTGATACCGGTTAAGTCCTGCGTGAGGTGATGTAGCCAATCACGGAACGGCGCACCGTGATATTGCGTTACAGCCTGTTCGAGATGTTCAGATAATGTTTTACCGCCACTGAAACCATGCAATTCTTCAAACACGCCGTATTTGCCTGAGTCGCTGGGGATCTGAATCATCCTGACTTCCACACCGGCATAGGTTCGCTCTCCGGCATTCGCGGCATGCTCAACCAGAGACAACTCACCAGTAGACAGAAATAGCAGGTTCCAGCGGTTTGTCTCACGCACTGAACCATCAGTACGCGCCCTTGCCTTGCCCTGGCCATTAGCCAGCATGTAAGCGATATTCCCGGCCTCGCGTCCATCCACTTCCCGGATCTCATCCAGCATTAACGTGGCATCGTTGCGGCGGCTTGCCGTTCCTTCCAACGCGTTGCCGGTTGCTCGCCAGGTATGCCAGAAATCGGTTCCGCCACAAACTGAAGCGGATACTTTCATAGTGGTGGTCTTACCGTCTGTGGATTCGCCCTTTAGGTGATACCCACCGCCACTAACGCCTACGATGCGCAGTAATGGCGCAGCGAAAGCCAGACTGACCGCAAACGCCACGCGGGCATTTCCGACACAATAGCGGCTAACATGTTGCCGCCATTCCTCACTTGTACCCATTACGCGAAAATCACGACCTTGCACGCTGGAAGTTTGCAGGATCACCGACTCCGCACCCTTACCAATCACTTCATCCTGTAAAACATATACGCCGCCATGCCAGCCGGTTTTATTCACACAGGTGACTTTTCTTTCAGGCTTACACAAAGAGATGTATTCCATCAGGTGCGCACGAGCCAGGCCGTTGATATTGATATAGGACAAACCATTTACCAGTAACACCCGGCGCAACTCTTCACCACTGCCGCCCAGCATTTCCATTGGCATCGCCCATTTACGACTGTTGCCGTAGGTATCTTCCCATTCCAGTAAGCGGCCATAATTACTACCATCTGCATCGCAAGTGATAGCCGTCACACGTAACGGGCTGCAAATCTTGATATTGCGGATCTCGGTATCACCATCCGATTTATTCACCAGTTTGTCGTACCACAAATATTCCTGGGTCAATCGGAAACCCTGCGGTAAGCGGGTACGCCCCTTACCGTGGAGTGTCATTTCTTCGCTGAAAGCTTCGCGGGTTCGCTCCTGGCCATGCTCCTGACGGTAATCATCCCAGTCTGCTTTATGCCGTGTTGGCGGCAGAGTTACCCAGCCGTCTACTGCTTTCGCCGCTTTCTCAGCCCAAAGTCTGCCGGTGTTTTCTTTACCGTCCGTCAGATCGTTGTCACCGGCTATGATGATTCGCGCATCCGGCCAACGCTGGCGCAACTGCTGCGCCACCTTTACCAGATTGGTGGCAGCAACAGCGGCAACAATCAGACTTTCTGTCACTCCCGCCACTGCCAGACCAGTCGCATAGCCTTCAGTGATAACAACCTGCTCCGCAGCCTGTTGTTCACTACCCGCTATATGAATAAATGCACCTGACAGCTGGCTTCCAGGCAAAAGACTTTTATCCCCTTGCGGGCTAATAAGCTGGCCGCCTGTGATGTTCCCTGCAACGTCTGTCAGTGGTAACAGTATCGATCCTTGCGGGAATGCCATACCGGCCACGTCAAACACATGCGTTAATAAGGGCAGCGTATGACCATGTAGGCCACGCCCACTCAAATAGTCACTCTCACCATTACTACATTTTTCACGCAGCCTGGTATAATGCTGTGCACCTTTATCGGTTCGGAGGGCTTCTTTCCTGGCGGGCAGGGGCGAAACAGACGCCACATCGGGTAAAGAGAGCACTCCTGCCACTAGTGAAGAAGCCTGTTTAATGCTTTTGCCGGACACCAGACAAACCAAATCAAGCCCGTCACCGTTGCCGCACTGATTACAGAACCATGTTCCTCGCCCCTCTTTATCATCAAGACGAAAACGATCTTTGCCGCCACAGGCCGGACAAGCACCATGATGTCGCCCAGCCGGAACAGTGATACCCAGCGCGGGAAGAATTTGCGGCCAGCGTCCTCGTGCCGCTTCAGAAATGGCCGATACTGGTTTTAAAATCACAATAAATCCTCCCCGCCTACTGCTTGCATGAGTTCCATCCCTTCGGGCAACTGACCATCTGGCGCACCAAAAATAATATCCCGATAAACTTCGCGCATCTCAGTCACACCGGTTATAGAAAGGCGGATGCTTTCGCCCATAAATCCCGGTATTAGCATTTTTTCCAGCGCTTTAGCCGCGAAGTAACTGCCCTCGTCAATGCCAAATGAATCAATCAAAGGGGATTCAATGTGATAGATAATATTGATGGCCACACGATCAGGCGTCAGCGGGATACGCTCACCGTCTTCGACATACACAGGTTCCCCGTTGACCTTTATCATGAGTTCAAGAAATGCTTCAGCGATGTAGCGTCTCAACAGCGCAGTACGAAACGGCAGAGAATGAAGAGTTTTAGTGTTTATCATGGTGCACCTCTTCACACATTCTGTTGCTTTGTTTGATCACGCTATCCATCTGATTAGCGAGACAGGCAAGAAGTGCTGCTGCCCCTTCACCAGAAATAGTCCTGTTCCCGTCATAGCTGGAGCCAGAGAGCAATTCAGAGACGAACGTAGTAGCCAGAGATACACGCAGCAAAGTGTTCTCACCTTCTTCACTCAGCGTCATAGGAGCGTTTTTCATCAGATCCGTATTCATGCATTAGCCTCCCCATTCGCGTTTACAGGCAATCGCCCGGCAAAGGAAAGTACAAATTCGGAAGCCAGCATAATGCGGGCAGAACGTTCATCGGATGCAGTAACTCGGACACGGCAAGGCTGTGCCAGACAATCAGCACGGCGAATAGCAAGAAACAGGAATGAATATTGAGGATAAGAAAAAGCAGGGATAGTTGTCATTATGGCGACATCCTTCAGATAGCGGGTAACGCTACCACCGGAGTTTCCACGCTCACTGGTGGTAGCCCAGACGGGGGTGGAAATACCGGCTCTGAAGGATACCGGCCTGACCGAAGTCAGCCCCGCCTGAGCCACCATTACGCGAGAGCTACAACGGCTAAGAAACCATTGCGCAAGTAACAGATGTGCAAAGACATAGACACAAAAAAAGACGCAAGGCGCGTCTGGTGTCGCCTTCAGATTACACGGGTTTCCACGCCCGGCAACCGATTTTGCGGCTGCTTTAAAACTATAGCTCGCGTCATTTGAGCGAAGCAAGATATTTATTACTGAAAGATAAAAGCGGATCACAAAATATAGGCCTGGCATACACGGTTTTCCTTCACGTTCGCTTTGCGTTACTGGTTAATGTCTATCACTCATAGCCCGCGAAATAGCAGCGGGCTTTTGTATGAGCGTTGTCAGTCAACCAAGGTCACTGCTCTTTCGTCCACAGCGGCATAAAGCCCCGCATCGCCCAGTGCATAGCCTTCGTAACGCAGATAGGAATGTGTGTATTCGCAGTTAACCTCATCAAATTCAGCACGATAAAAACGCGTATCAGCCTGTGTATAAATATGAAGGTTATTAAGCGTAGTAACGGCAAGACGTTTACCTGGCATAAATGGCGGAATAAAGGCAAAACGACCGGCGACTGAACTGGTAGCCATTTGTGCAGCGTTAATATCAGCTGGCCGATCCGCCACATTGAACAACTTCAGACGTTGCTGCGCAGCTAGTTCGGCCCCGACCAAAACGACCAGACGAGAATCTTCCCTGAACGGTTCGGCGATAATATTTGTGATCAGGTGGTTGGCAAGCTGGTCAATGTTTTTCCAGGTACCGGACTCACCCAGGCTAACAGGCTCAGAGATGACCTGCTTGCCCCCCTGAAAATCTTTCGCCAACGCATGCCAACCAATATTGACATCCTCACCTTTCTTATTAGTTTCGGGGTCAGTGTTATCAGCAATTGACGAGCCATTAAAACCTATACGCAGCATATCCAGCGCATAAGCCTGGCTAAAGAAAGCATTCATTGCATCTTCAAAACCACCGCTCTGACCGAGACTATAAATATCAGTCATTTCTGCATAACTGATTCGGGCATTGCTATCCGTTTCAGAAAGCCAGAACTCAGTTCCGTTGATTGCCATTTTCTTACGGAACCGTCCACCTTCTACCCTGCCAGTATGCAACTCGCTAGCACCAATATTTATGGCGTTACCTGACGGGGCGTTAATATCGCGTAGTGTAATATTTTGCATCATCCAGCTAGATTCAAGTAAAGACACGCGCAACTTATTTTCTTTTCTCGTAGGCAAAGCAAATAGGCGGGTGGAATCAAGTTTAAAATCTGCTCCAATTGTAAGATTCCTGTGGTAGCGATTAGCCGCTTCCGGTTTAGCTTTCGTAAACACATTCATATTTACCACCAATAATAATCAATGAGGGAAGATTTTGTTTTTTCTTTCTGAAATACTTTTGTGATCGTGTACATACTCCACGTAGTCTCTGTCACTAATAATGGCGCGCAGTAAGTAACTATTAGCGCAGTAATAATCCCTATATGCTAAAGCTCGGGCAACCCCACCGTTATTAGCCGTATATTTATCTAAAGGAAATGTGCATAGTTGAATTATTTTCTTTACAGCTTCCGTTAGTTCATTCAGTGCATTGATAATAAAATCAGCAGCATTTTTTATTTCAGCCTGGCGGAATGCATCTAAAAAACCTGTAGGGATTCGAGCCATACGAGAGAACCCATTTAGTAATTTCTTGTTTATTCCCTCTTCGATATAATTGGCTTCTTCGGCTAATAAACCAGGCAACGATTTAATATGATTGAGCCTTGTTTGCTGCTCCATTTTCCGAGTCAATGCAGATTGATAGCGATGCTCTCTATCTGCCCGATCTGCACGGCTTTTACTTCCATTTCGTGCATCAGCGATGCTGCTAGCGCCAGTAGATGCCTGTTGAAATAGATGTTCTGTTTCATTAACTTCTCGTAATCTGAAGGCTAACTCTTCCTCCTCACGTCGGCACAACACAGCGCAGTGAGAAAGCAATGTGTTAATTTCTTCTGCGGTGGCTTCACAGTCAGGAACAGTTAAACCAGTCAATGAAAAAAGTTCTTTGCCATCAATTCTTAATTTATTAAGGAGATGTATTTCAATAATACGGGCAACGCATGCAGCATCACTATGTGTTTCCTTAAAAGGAATAACAGTATAACGCTGAATGATATCTGTCGTATTGTTCTGTAGTGGTGGAAGAGTGCGCAAACCCTCTCCCGATCTCTCGAGATTATTCATGATAAAATCCTATTTAATGTTTATTCAAGAAGTAGCCATCTATAAGTATTAAATTTAATTATTATTTCGCTTTATCAGATTTCCTTTTATCCAGTCTTGCACTTCACTTTCAACCCAAGCTACTGATTTCGTCCCTATATGTACCTGTGTAGGAAACTCATTATTCTTAACTTTAAGATATATAGTTGATTTTCTTAACCCAGTTAAATTAATTACGTCCGTGATACGTATTAGACGTAAATTTTCTGGGCATGCGTTACCCCGAGGTAATAAGCTCATGGCTTTTTCCTTTTTGTTCCAGAGAAGTTTACTTGGTCTTGTTTGGATGGATATATATTTGCACAGAAGATGAGACTGGTAAAGATAGTGAGATTTCTGGAAAGTTTCTAATAAACCCATATTGAATATTACTGATGAGTAGTGAGGATTACTAAGGATTGTCAATAAAGGTCAATATAGGTCAATATTTACCTTTTATTAGCTTTTAAAAAGGTGGAAAAACATTCAGATAGAAATGTAAAGTAATGTAAATTACATCAAGACATGAAATTAACGTACTCGGTATCCCAAGTTTTACGCTTCCGTTTTCCACACTTTTCGTTTTCAAACTGCCTTCAACATTGTACGTCTATTGGAATAGGCTCTTAAACAAACCATAACGCGTATAACAGCATGTATAGAAAACAAAAAAAAGTGAATTTACTTAAGTTAATTCAACAAGATATATATTCAAATTGATTCCTGCAGGGGACACCATCCCGCCGTACACCAACGTCTACTACCGTCCACAAATCCCCTGCAACCATCTAAAAAAAAAGATATTTTTCTCTCTTTACGTCTATTACCGTCTATTGAAATCAAGTAAGTCTATGGGGCATAATTTGGGGCATTGTTGGTTCGATTGTATATGTGCCCCCAATATGACCAGAAATACCCTCAACAGATTGACAGATCGTCAGTGCAAAACACCAATGAGGCAGAGACAGAGCGCAGGGAGTTACAATCCTCACAGACAATAAACTCGAACAAAATACAAAACCACCCGCTGTTAAGGATGTTAAGAAAAGCACTGGTGAGAGCATCCAGAGCCAGAAGAGGAAGCGGAGGTTATGACCTTTACTACTAGTAGTGACAGATTGTGACAAAGCAGAGCAAAAAGCGACCAATAATAAGAGAAATATGCCTGCCAAACTGCCAAAAGCGCGGCAAACGCCGCAAGTAGGCGAACCTATCCATTGAAACGGTCAGAAGAGCGCATCGCGCTCGATGACCGGAGTCCCAACTAACACCGTCAACGAAAGATCAAAGTCTTAGAAAAAAATGACGTTTCTTTGATGGGCTTCCATCCCTAAAAATCAAATTTTGTGAAAAAGTACTTATAGAAATTAATCACTCTATAAGGGTAAGTTGACGTTAGTAGGCATCGCTTAAAATAATCATTAATCTCATTAAAAACAATTACATAAAAAATTAAACAATCAGAGAAGTACAGGAACAGCCATCAACATAGCATCAACTTTATAAGTGGTTTTATCAGTGCTTTCTGCGTAGAACTTACGTATAAATCCCAGCCATAATTTTAAACCGTACAAGGGATATTTTTAACATCTTTATCCGCATTTGCATCTAACTTAGCAGCCACTTTATATTTCACTTAACTATTTCATACATAAATATAATAGTTATCTTTGGTCAAAGAAGTTATAAAAAATGCGAATTTGACCGTCCGCTCAATGTCTGTAATTGACGGTCATAATATTCTACAAAAGTTAGTTCCTAGTTTTATCATCAATATCCCCCCCTGAATGCTCAGGGGGGGGGGTAATCAATCCATTTCTTTAACATTATGAATATCTAATGCACCATTTTCAATTGCGTATTTCAATGCAGTAGAAGGACCACCTCTATCTGTATTAACAAATATATGAAGAGTGTTCTCTGCGCGACTTGCACCGACATATATATTCGAAATGAATTTTCTCATCGCACTTGAATGATAACTACCTTCAGGAACTTCATCCTTATTTACTTCAATCAAATAAACAGTATCAAATTGTGTTCCAGCAACGTACTCAGGCATGCTTAGTATAAATTTCTTTTTATTTTTATTTATTGAACTTATTTGCTCACGATCAGATATCAATGTAAAAAGATCTTGATACCTTACCGCTTCCGCGTATTTTAAGAACAAATCTTCGCTTGCGCATAATATTGCAACCTGATTAGCTTGAGAAAGTGTTTTTGCTTTTCTATCGGCAGAGGTAAAAACATAATCGAATATCTCCCTTGTATTATCACAAACTACAAGCTTAGGTTTATCACCATATTTACTCTCTGATTTTATAGTGATTTTATTCCAATCATCACCTAACTCATCTTCAATGCCTAATGCTGGAAACGCATTATCTATCCATTCGAGAACACTTGCTATTTCATGTGTATATCTAAACGATTTTTCCAATTTGAATTTTTTGGTCTGCCCTAACCCCAATGAATTCGCAATATTAGTATTTGGACTCAAGTCCACGCAAAATGTATCATATGTACTTTGCTTCGTGTCGTAAGCCATAATTATTTTAGGAATGCTATCACAATCCTTCATCAAATTATGAAATGTCATTCTCTCTTGACGGTTAAAGAGATGAAGCTCATCAACAAAAATAAGATCATACCCATGTTTAAAGCGAAGATTATCCCAAGCATTACTATCTAGATAGCCTAAGTAATCAGAAATCATTTGATCAGCGCTAATCACATTCATATCTCTTAGTTGATTCCTAAATTTATCATATAAATGTAATACTACTCTACGTTCACTTTCACTATTTAACTTCATCATCCATTGTTTTCTTGTCTCAGTTAAATACTTATTTTTCTTTTCAAGGCTACGCCTAACACCTTCAGCTTCTAAAACACAGGCGAATTCATTCATAAGAGCTACTGCAAAAGCACGAAACTCAGTAGAGCGACTATCTGCATCTATATATCCTGCAAAGCTATCTGAACATTGGCTTTTAAATATAACCCAATCAGAATTTTTGAATTCTCTGACAATTGACTCAATGACCTCTACCTGAAGTAGCCGACTTTCGTAGCCATCCATTGATAAGGGTTGTAAATCATTAAGTGAATACTTAATCGCTTCATTTGCCAGCTCCTGCAATGTGCATATGGTTAATTTTGATTGAGGATTATTCTCTCTTAATAATTCATTATCCATTATGTCTAAGGATTGCGAAACATTTTCCACCGTTGATGAATTATGAGTTAAAAAAAGAAAATTAACTGCTTCATTTTTAACGCATCTTTTACCAAATTCATACAAACACTTAACTACTAATGACAATGTTTTACCAGTACCAGCAGCACCTACAAGTCTAATACTTTTATCAATTTCAGAATAAACAAAGTCTCTTTGTTCATTTGTCAACTTAGCATCTAACCATTCCCTCAGGTTAAAACCTAAAGTTAATTTATCTTGAAGCGGGGGAAGTGTAATTTTCCCAGTTCCGAAACTTTCATTTTTAATTGTATCGTTTGTTAACAATGCAATGAGTGCATCTTCATATGCATTAATAGCGTTAAGAAATATTTCTCTGTTGTTATTAACTAATGTTATATCTGTTTTTTTATTATCGAAAGAATAAACGTAGGTATGATCAGTTTCATTCGGATTTAGATCGAAGAAAATCCGTCCCTTATCATTGTTAAAACTATGGCTGGATTGTATAGATAATAATGAACCTGAATGATAAGGAGCCCATTTTGTAGGGACCATTATTTTCCCAGGAGACATTGATAAGTGCCCTACTCTTAATATCCTATAAAAAGCATCATTTTTTGTTTTTTTGTTAATCCTATCGAAAAGCCCGCTTGTACAGGTATCTATGATCAATAGTTTAGATTTTTCATGGGCTTGTTTGCTTAAAAGATATAGTACATTAGAATCATGTTCCTTGAACCAAAAGATGCTCTCGGGCAAATCATCTGGATTAAACTTGTTCAACCAATTCATCGGTAGATCAAAATTAGCCAATAAAATATTAATCGCAAACTCATCAATTACTAATGCTGAAGCCATGTCATATCTCCCTTTTAATATTTTTCTAAAAATATTGCGAATGAATCTTTTACATCACGCTCGTAATATGTTGGAAAGCCAATGCGTGAGAAGAGAGTACCAAACTGCTGCGATAAAGCATGTTTGAATGTAGGTGTCAACCTTCCAATGCGTAAGTATGAATTTGGAGACTCTTTGGCTTTTGATGTTGATGAAAAACATTGTGAGGTAGGTACGAAAAATAAACTTCTCAACTTAACAACATACCCTATCTTTTGAAGGGTGGGAATTGAAGGGATGAAAAAAAGATCTTGTGGTGGTGCTTTACTTAACTCACCCATATATCTTTTTATTATTTTATTAACTTCTGTAGGTTCATTATTATTTACCCCATTAAGAATAGCAAGCAAATCAATATCTTTACTTAACCCACTACTTTTATGTGCTAAGTATTTTTTTATTATGTTATATAATGTTGTTATTTTTCCTCTAGTTTCTTTATTTTCTACTTTAATATTGGAAAGAATAATTTCTACATCAACCTCATTAATCCAATTTTTAATATTTTCATCATCAAGTTTCTTATGTTGTTCTGATAATGAAAGCCAATGGTTATTTATTTTTTCGACTATATCCATTAATTTTGATTCAATTAATTTCTGATGTTTTACCGCGCAGTGCTCGTTAAAGAAATAATCTTCAAGGCTTAATATACTTAGGCATGCTAACCCGCTTCGTCCAATTTTATTGTTCGCAATATCACAATCTGCGGATATTATTACAAACACCTCACCCTCACTATCTTGGTTTATTTGTTTTAAAATATCCCCTTGCAAAATTTCCGACCCATCATAAGAATCAACACAATAACTTAGCATTCCGCACTCCTTTATATTAACTATACAGGAAAATATTATTCAGAATTGTAATATCTCTATTGCTAAGAGAATAGCTACTTTCTTTCCTTTTGTTCCTGTAATCTTCCCTACGATACGATAATTTTTCCCATTGTGCCTCTTCCCATCGCTAACATTGTAAATGTCATCATCTATGATTGTAATTACAGTCTTTTTTCCATTTAAATCAAAAAAATGCCATTCGTGGTTATACATTGCTAGTCCCCCCTTTTTTATATATTACACAATCTAACTTACTAACGGCGACTCTGTATTTATTAGGGCTTGACAACCTTCATTTTCGTCTGCTAAGTCCCTTTTCTGTTCAAACATTCCCCTCTTCTGCATGTGTTGCTGGCGATGGTCAAGTAAAATGCGAATGGATAGTTAATAGATGCGAATACCCGTAACTTTTCTTATCCGACCATGTAAGAACACCGCAGAGGGGTGCATATTTATGATTTATGCTATTCAAGACCGCCAGTGTCGGTAACAATCTGAGACTTATCCATCTCTAGGCAATCTGGATGCAAACCCAGCATAGTCCCAGCATCAACGGCATCGCCGATGATCATGCAGTCATCATATCCTCAGCTTTCCAGATCGCAATTGATCTCAGGGTTATCGGGGGACAGTGACAACCAGTTCCGCAATTCTTTTAGTGTTTTTTCCATGATAGATAACCTCCTTGTTTTAGATTGGCTGACCACCAGCCACAGTCAATGAATATCCCATACGGGTAAAGCGATGTCGGGCTATTTCTTCCAACTATCCCTCAATGAGAATGTTTAGTAAGAACCAGCAAGGTAGCGGCAACTAGAAGTGTAATCATCAATTTTTGAGGCATAACGCAAAATTGCGTTATGCCTGATTAACAGTAAACCGTAACTACCAGCCATCATGCTCATCTCATTTGGGTATGCCCGTAAGCGACTTGCTAACGGTATTAACCCTGCACAGCAAAAACAGCGTTATTATAATAATTAATTTCATCATGACTTTTGATTAATTTAGATAAAAACGATACATCGAAATTTAACAATGCATCGTTTATAAAAAATATTTTATTACTTTATTGCTGGGTCATAATCATTATAGCGCTAGCTGTAAAATCACCCGTTGGTACATCGCTAATCGTTACCGTTGGGTCACGTACCATTTCAAAACCCAAATTAAGGGTATTAGATCCTTCAATAAAACTGAGGGGGGTTGTATCGGTTGGGGACAGAACCTTACTACCGTATATGATACTAACGCCAAGACCATTGGTTGATGATTTTACAACGTTCTGACCACTCACTGAAATTGGGGTGTAGCTAAGCTGCATATTAACGCCCACATCTCCGCCAGTACAGGTGACAGGTATATCAACATTTTTCACGGTCCCCGTTCCTGGTGTGGTAACAATTTCTGAGCGTTCAACAGTGCCTAAGGGAACACTCAGATCTGAGCTATTATTCAGGGTACAGGAAGTTGGCTTTACAGGTGGTGTCGGTGGTATAGGTGTAGATCCCGAACAATTAGTAGAATTGGGAATCGCAAACTCCGTACCATAATCAATACTTTTGAGTATGACGCACAGATACCCACGGTCAAATCCCGAAGCCATTTCCACGTTCGGTGTAGTGGCTGCTACTAGATTCATATCAGAAATCGATGTGTTGGTATCTAAATTTGCCTGGCCATTATTAGTCACTGTTGCAATTGCAGTATAGTCCTTTGGGGCTACCGTAGCGCTGGAAGCTTTAAAACGACTCACAATCTCATAGCGACCCGGCACTGGTAGGTAAGCTACAGTTCCCATATTGACAGTACATGTGTGCCCACCCGCATTCTGGGTAAGCTGCATCTGGCTACTACCAGACGCTTTAAGAATTTGTTGGCTTTGAGCACAAGAAATACTGCTAACGCCCTTCGAGCTGACACCAAAAACATTCGTAATACTACCTGCCCTACTTTGTCCGCTAAAAAATATAACGATAAAATGTAGTGTACATAAAACCATTATTAAAAATATCTGATACAAGTCATTTTTATTTAACACTTCAAAACCCTCACCACGAGAAAATACAGAATACCAGGGGTAATCCATCTCAAAAGCTGCAATGGCAGTGAATGCTTCCGATACCATTGACTGAGTTCGAATTGCCTTTGGCTAGCCTTTAATATAAGCGCCAAACATAAAACCATTGGTACCTGGCTCCAGTGGAATCGATGCCGTAGCCTTATTAATGGCAACGGAACCCCACTCTGGCTGAACAGGCTCAGGCACAGGATTTCCACCTGCTGCCAGTTGACATCCGGCCGGGCCGGGTGGGTCAGTTTCGCCAGTATACCGGCCTAAAATCTCAACAACTTCTCTGGATTTATAGAATAAATTAAAGCGTCAGTCGCTTCTTCCGTAGTCTGAAAACAGACCGGGTGCCGACAGAGGGGCTACGCAGGCAAGGACGAGGCCCGGCAGCAAATGAATGGTTATAAATTGAAATACTACAATAGCGTCAGAGAACAGATACCATTTTGACTGTAAAACCGTGGCCAATATTACTTAACCACTATACCTGCTAACGGTATTAACCCAGCACAGCAAAAAAGCGTTATTACAATAATTAACTTCATCATGACTTTTTATTAATTTAGATAAAAACGACACCTCGAAATTTAACGAGGCATCGTTTATAAAAAATATTTTATTACTTTATTGCTGGGTCATAATCATTGTAGCGCTAGCTGTAAAATCACCCGTTGGCACATCGGCAATAGTTACCGTTGGGTCACGTACCACTTCAAAACCCAAATTAAGGGTATTAGATCCCTCAGTAAAACTGAGTGGGGTTGTATCGGTTGGGGACAGAACCTTACTACCGTATATAATACTAACCCCAAGACCATTGGTTGATGATTTTACAACGTTCTGACCACTAACTGAAATTGGGGTGTAGCTAAGCTGCATATTAACGCCCACATTTCCGCCAGTACAGGTTACGGGTATCTCAATATTTTTCACGGTCCCCGTTCCTGGTGTGGTAACAATTTCTGAGCGTTCAACAGTGCCTAAGGGAACACTCAGGTCTGAGCTATTATTCAGGGTACAGGAAGTTGGCTTTACAGGTGGTGTCGGCGGTAGAGGGGTAGAGCCCGAACAATTAGTAGAACCGGGAATTTCAAACACTGTACCATAATCAATACTTTTGAGTTTTACGCACAGATACCCCTTGTCATGTCCTGAATTCATTACCACGTCCGGTGTAGTGGCTGCTACTAGATTCATATCAGAAATCGATGTATTGGTATCTAAATTTGCCTGGCCATTATTAGTCAATGTTGCAGTTGCAGTATAATCCTTCGGACCCAGCCCAGTGCTACTAGAAGCTTTAAAAAGACTCACAATCTCATAACGACCAGGCACTGGTAGGTAAGCTACAGTTCCCATAGTGATAGTACATGTGTGTCCCCCCGCATTCTGGGTAAGCTGCATCTGGCTACTACCAGACGCTTTAAGAATTTGTTGACTTTGAGCACAAGATATACTGCTAACCCCCTTCGAGCTGACACCAAAAACATTCGTAATACTACCTGCACTACTTTGTCCGCTAAAAAATATAACGATAAAAAGTAGCGGACAGAAAACCATTTTTAAAAACATCTGAAATAATTCATTTTTATTTAACACTTCAAAACCCTCACCTCAAGAAAATACAGAGTTCCGCGTCAATGGCATACACCAGATCTCACGGCATGGTCTGGGGTAGCACCACCACGTCGATACGCTTTAAGCGCGGCTCATATTTCAGCAACACCGAAGAGAGTTTTTCCATCAACTCATGGGCGGTTCCAGGCATACCCTGCAGGATTTTGGTCATATCTGGCAGACCGTAGTCCTGCAGAGGCGCCAGTGTTCCGGCACGGCAGTTAAGAATGCGTTGCATGTTATCCAGTATGGATAACATCACCTGATTCTGCTCGCTAACCCGATGAAGGTTAAGCCCGCCAGTATACCGGCCTTAAATATCAACAACTTCTCTGGTACTATTGAATAAATTAAAGCGTCAGTATCGACAACTTCTCTGGCATTATTGAATAAATCAATGCGTCAGTCGCTTCTTCCGCAGTCTGAAAACAGACAGGGTGCCGACAGAGGGTTACGCAGGCAAGGACGAGGCCCGGCAGCAAATGAATGGTTACATATTGAACGACTACAATAGCGTCAGACCTCACCATTAAATTCTTCTTTTGCGAGTCACCTCGCACCTCAAAAATGCAACGCTGAAAGCCCTATAATTCCACTTGTCACCTGAAAACCTCCGGGCGTATTCTCTCGGTGCACCAGCAAATTCTGGTGTCGGGAGTGGAAACCCGGATATAACAACGGCGGCAATAGACTTTTCTATTGTCGCAGCACCATCACACCTTTATCCTTATCAATGGTGTCGCTGGTGAGGCAACCTTCTGGTTGGCCGGTTTCCGTTGTGTCCGGTATTTCCACCCTCATTAGCGTCACCGCCCCAAGAGCGTGGAAACTCTGGCGGTGATGATAGAAATCACACTACGGAGATCACCATCATGATGTCAGCTCAAACATTTTCTGAGGCGCAATGCGGCGGCGCCCTGTATTCCCAAATTTCCGCCAGCATGGATCTATTCCAGCTTCTCGACGTGTGCGAATCCCTTGCCGACGAACTGATCGAATGCCATTCAGAAACTGAACAACAGGCGCTTTGCGGGCGCATTGCACATTGTCTGGAGGTGCTGAAAACGACTTTTGTCCAGCCGCTGCCCGGCTACCTGGTCGAATCCCTCACCGTTGGAAAAGAAGCCAAAATACAGGTGAATAACGACTCAGAAATACAGCGCCAGTATTGCCATGCATTGACTCAGACATTATTAAGTCGCGCCCATACGCCTGAAGTTAACCGCGCCTTAACCGGCATGCTGTTTGATTTGATTAATGACCTGGTTGAAGACCTGCAGGCACCGCGGTTTCTGCGCGATTAAGTAGGGTTGTCTGACACAGCCTCGAAAATAAAAGGTATAATCTGCGGTATTACTTTATTGGATTTAGAAACGATCATGACAAAACTCACGTTACAAGAGCAGATGCTCAAAGCTGGATTAGTCAGCAGCAAAAAAATGGATAAAGTGCAGAGAACGGCTAAAAAATCGCGGCTTCAGGCCCGCGAGGCAAGAGAGGCCGTGGAAGCCAATAAAAAAGCGCAAATTGAGCGCGATAAACTGCTGAGTGAACAACAAAAGCAGGCAACGTTATCTAAAGAATTAAAAGCTCAGATTAAACAGCTCATTGAAATGAACCGAATCGTTATTTCAAAGGGCGACATTGGATATAACTTCACCGATAATAATCTGATTAAAAAAGTGTATGTCGATAAAGCGACTCAGGCTCAATTAATTAATGGCCGCCTCGCTATTGCACGTCTGGTTACTGATAATAACCCTGAGGGCGAATACGCTATTATCCCCGCAAGCGTCGCCGATAAAATCGCCCAACGTGATGCCAGCAGCATTGTATTAAATAGCGCACTTAGCAAAGAAGCTCAGGATGAAGAAGATCCGTATGCTGATTTCGTCGTGCCTGACGATTTGATGTGGTAAAGATAATTGCCAGTCACATGGCGTGGCAGGCATAAAATTAGAAGGCAACGGGGTGACCCATTGCCTTCATTGCAAACCAGGCTAAACAATAAATTACCCAAGACAGGCAATATATTTTTCACCTGAACGTCGCACGATCTCATCTGCGTTTTTGGTAATGTCTTTTCCTTCAAACGCCCCGTAGAGTTGCGCAAATTTCACATCTCTCAGGCGGTGCGTAATATCGCTGACGGTCGCAGCCGATAGCGGCAGCATATTCGGGTAGCTCCACATGAAAGATACGGCATCCGCGCCCGGCGTGACCTGGATAATGTCTCCGGAAAGCAGTACCCCTTCGCCTCGCGTCCAGTGAAGAACGCTGCCACCGGCGAAGTGCCCGCCAAGACGAATTAAACTGACATCAGCAGTCAGCTTAAGGGTGTCACCTTCCCAGAGAGTAATGTAAGGACTCTCGCGCATGATCCACTTGCCATCGTTGGCGTGCAGGTAAATCGGCGCGTCAAATTCAGCGGCCCAATCCTGCATAGTGGTGTAGTAATGAGGGTGTGAAATGGCGATGGCCTTTAAGCCACCGATTGCGGAAATCAGCGTTTTCGTCGCGTCGTCGAGATTAGCAATACAGTCCCACAGAATATTGCCTTCCGGCGTTCTCAGAATAAAAGCGCGCTGGCCAATCGCAAAATCTGGAATACTCTCGATGCTAAAGAGGTTGCTCTCGAACTGTTTCCATTTGTTCGTATGCGCCGCTCTGACGGCGTCAAAATCGACCCATTTCTGCCCCGATACAGGAATATACTGCCGCTCGTCTTCGCAAATTTTACAGTGTTCTGGATGGGAATCGGCTATCTCATAGGATGTGCCGCAGGCTTTGCATAATGTGATCATTGCTGCTCCAGTATCCGATAAACATTTTCAGCATGGCACAGCGATACATCACAATGTGTCAGTTAGTGCTTCCACCCGCCTGTATCGGGTATCATTCAGCCCAATATTCCTGATAACTGCTGTGGCTACTGGTATGAATCTCAATCGCTTCTGTTATTTTCTGCTGGCTTTAGCTGCTGCGGGAAGCCTATTTACGCCGCATCCCTGGGTCATGTGGCTCCTGCTCGTCAACATGCTGACGGTGGTCGTTTACGGCGGGGATAAAATGGCGGCCCGCAAGGCCTGGCGCAGAGTTCCTGAATTTACCTTGCTGATGTTTGGGTTGGTGGGAGGATGGCCTGGCGCGATTGCGGGTCAACAACTCTTCCGCCATAAAACACAAAAGCAGCCTTTTAAAACCTATTTTATCGTCAGTGTGATTTTGAATATCTCAGTGCTGGTGGCGTTTTATCAGCTTTATCCGTTTTCCTCTTTTTTCACTTCCTGAACATTATCCCTCGTCACAGACTGTTGAAAATACCTCAGTCTGAATGACATCAGCCCTACTCCCAACCCCAAATTTATTTTTAAACATTTCTCTTGCGCCCAAAGCACAAACTGCACTTATTAAAACATTTCTATTCCGTACCCTCGCGCCCTCCTCATTCTGGATTGAATAATCCCAACGCTTTGAAGCAACTACATCTATATTTTTTATGCGACCTATTTTAGATGGAGATATCCATGAAACAGCAAATACCTGGTTTTAAAAAAAGTACGGTAGCAGGCCAATGAAGAAAATCACCGTTTTATGCTCAGGGCTGCTGTTCTCTTCGCTCACTCACGCCAGTGCGCTCTATTTTTACGAAATCGGTACTGAAGACACGGCTCTTGCAGGTGCCGGGCAAGCCGCTCGCGCTGGCGATGCCTCAACAATTGTGACTAACCCGGCGGGCATGACGCGTCTACCCGACCATATATTTACCGGCGGCGTGCAGGCGTTAGGCGGAAATATTGATTACCAACTGGATAATTCATCACAGCAAAGTCCGGGCAACGTCATGAATGTCATGCCCAACGCGAGTGGATTCTACAGCCAGAAAATTAATGACGATTTGTACGCCGGTATTGGGTTGTACGGCAATTACGGTTTAGGGATCGATTTCGGTAATTGGGCTGGCGATCGCTTAATCAAAAAAAGCACGTTGATGGCGATGACGCTCAGTCCTTCCCTCGCCTACAAATTAAGCGATCGCGTTTCGGTGGGCGCTTCTGCCAATATCAATTACGGCTTCCTGTCATTAACCCGCAACGTTGATGGCGGGGACGATAAACAAAAAGATCATGATTGGGCGATGAGTTATCGCCTGGGTTTGTTGATGGAGTTGACTGACCAGACTCGCGCGGGCGTGACCTGGAACAGCGAAACTCAATACGATTTCAGCATCGACGGCAAGGCCCGTCTGCCTAACCTGCCCAACGTGCAGTACGACTTGCCAATTACTGCGCAAGTGAATGCGCCGCAGCAAATCATGGTGAGTCTGGTGCACGACATCAACAAACAGTGGTCGGTGATGGGAGATTTGGGCTGGCAGGACTGGAGTCGCTTTGGCGCACCGCAGGTTAGCGTTGTCGGCCAGCCGCTCGATAAAACCAACCGGATGAAAGATACCTGGCATACCGCGCTCGGTGTGCAATATCGCCCGACGGATCAGTGGCGTCTGAATGCAGGTGTCGCATTTGATAGCACACCGTACGATAGCCAGAGCAACGTGGCGATGACCATTCCAACCGGCGATGAATGGCGCTTTGCCACGGGGGCGCAATACCAGTTAACCACGGCCAGCAACGTGGGTTTTGCGGTGGAATATTTGCACATGCAATCCTCTAAAACCCAGACGCCAGAGATACTTCAGGGCAGCTACGACCACCCATATCTTTGGTTCGCCAGTGTGAACTACAGCTATCAGTTCTAAACTTCACTTATTGGTGTAAACGGTGGATGACGCTGCGCTTATCCTCCCTACAACACCCTTTCGTAGGTCGGATAAGCGCAGCGTCATCCGACACAATTGGCGTAACTTTGTCAGCAATCAGGAGGCGACGAGCAACTATGACATTTCCGTTACCCGGCGCCTTCATTCTGCTGGGAGCGTTGCTCTCCAGCCCGCTGTGCTTTGCTTTAGACGGCAGCCGTCTCAAGCATCGGGCTGATGCTGTGCTCACTCTGATGAGTTACACGGTGGTGCCCGACATTACCGCCAGCGACCTGAATATCGACAGCGGAACCAGCGAAAGTAATGAGCTGACCATTACCCAATTTGGCGGCGGCGCCACCATGAGCCAAAGTTTTCCCATTTATCTGGAAGGAGCAATGAGCTACAGCCGCTATGACCCTCAATTTGTTCTGACCAACGGTGAAGAAAGCCGCAAAATCCCGACTCGCTGGAACAGCCTGACCGCTACCGGAGGCATTGGCTGGGATTTTCACTTATACAAAGATAAATGGGGCGGAAATCTGGTGTTGCGCCCGATTGGTAATGTGATGCTGGGCACTATGGCGAGTGATTTACGCGTTGGCACCTACCTGGTGGAACAGCGTCTGGACGATGATTTTAAATTTCTTGATGGCGGCCGACTCAATGCCTATGGCCTCGGCGGTGCGTTAATGCTCGATTACGAGTTATTTTCCAAACCTCAGGATATTGATATTGAGTTACGCTACTCCGCAATGAGCCTGCAATCATTTGGCAGTACCACAAAAACCGTTCAGGGCCAGGCGAGTGCCGAAAACCTCGGTATTTATCTGCGTCGGCGTGCGCCGATTTCTGACTGGACGTTACTGCAAAAACCGCTTCGCTATGTTCTTGAGGGCGCGCATACCGAATATCTTGGTGAACAACGGGGGCAACTCGGCTTTAACAGCTTGTCCTCAGTGGGGGTTGGCCTGGAGCTTGATAGCAGCGAGTATCGCGTTTTTGTTACCCGTACACGCCTCGTTGCACGTTATATGTTTGGCGATAACACCACGGGTTACGGCATCGGTCTGGCAATGAGTTTTTAAGAACACTGGATACAATAAACACTTTTGGGAAACCCAATGAGACGACAGCCACATTTTACTCCTGCACGCTTTGCGACCGCCTTTTGCCCCCTGCTATTGCTCAGTTCACTGGCACACGCCGAGGTTGATCTCGGTTCTTTAGAATTATTCGCCAAAGACAACACCACCAGCCCTATTCCAAAAGGTCTGGTGCTGGGCGGCGCGGTCATTAACGGTACGGCACGCTACGAAGCGCAAAAGAACGAAACCTACGTGATTCCCGGCGCATTCTATTTTGGCAATAACCTGATGTATCTTGGCGACCGCGCCCGCTACTACTTTCATCTGGACGATACAACAGCGGCCTATGCTTACGGCAGATTTCGTTTTGGCAATCTTGATCCCGATGATGAAGACGAATTTGACGGCATGCACAAACGAAAATCGGAGTTTGAAGCCGGTGTCGGCGGCACGCTCATCACGCCTTACGCATTACTCAGCGCAAGGGTCAGCTCCGATGTCACCGGGCGTAGTAACGGCCAGGAATTACTGTTGTGGGCTGACTTCCCGATAGTTAAAGGTAAATTACTCATCATGCCCGGCATGGGGATGATGATCCGCAGCTCGAATATGGCCAATTATTACTTCGGTGGCATTTCGAAAAACGAAGCCACTGCCAGTCGCCCGGCATGGGATACGGGAACGACCTTCTCGCCCATGACGGCGTTGATTACCAGCTATCGCTTTAGTTCGAAATGGGTGGGGATGTTTGCGGCCAATTACGAGTTTTATGATAAAGATATTGCCGACAGCCCTATCGTTCAGCACAACGGGGAATTGTACGCGACCGTTGCAGTGGGCTATATCTGGTAATCAAATATGGGCTGATGGTATTCATCAATATCTATCTGGAGTCAGGAATGATCGAGATATGCCCGTTACGTTCCAGGATGGCGAATTTGATCTCTGCAAGCCTGGTAATACCGTGATCCACGCGGGCAGTTAACAAAATATCATCGCAGGAAATATCGGCTTTCTTCATTTTGTCCTGAAACAAATAGCCATTTTCCACCAGAATCACCGGCGTGTTATCAAGAAAGTCATCTGCACCCGGCAGATATTTTTTGATTAATCCAAACAACATATCCACCACAATCAGGGTGACGATGGTCAGCATCGCGCCGGTAACTGAAAAATCATCCCCCAATAATGCCTGTTGAGTCGCCTCACTAATTATCAGCAGTAAAATCAAATCGAATGACGTCATTTGCAGCAGCGCCCGACGACCCGCAATTTTAAACACCACCATAAGAATCAGGTAAATGGCAATTGCCCTTAAAACCATATCCATTGTCTGGCTACCTTAAGGATAAATAAATTGGTGGAGTGTGATTTCCGGGCCGTTATCAATGGCAACGGTGCTGTGAGTCGCGCCAAATTTCATTGGCGTCAGACTCAACCATAGCGTTTGCTCAGAGCCTGGTGCCAATACGGAATATTCAAGCACCATCTTTCCATTGAGGCTGTACATTTTATCGGGCTGAGGTTGCAGGGTATCGATGCGAAAGCTGTCCATGAAATCCCCGCCAAGAATAATACGGTTGCGGTTTTCGCGAATCTGGGACGAAGTGATTTTCATATCCACATCGCTCATCAGACGACTGTATTTCTCATAATCAATGCGAAGTGTTCCGCTGTCGTTTGCGATTCGGGCGTCGCTAATATAGCCACGAGAAAAAAGCCCGACCATCGCTGCAATCACAATGGCTAGCAACAGGGCAAAACCAATCCTTCGCAACTGGAATTCAAAACTCAGCCAGAACGGCTTTTCAACAATCGGTAATGATGATTTATCGGCGGGGGTGGTTTTCATTATTCTTCATCCAGCCTGTGGTTGCTGGATGAAGTCTAGTCAAGCGGGACGGGCTACGCCACAAATCCCCGAATCATAATTCCCTGCGCTTCAAGCAATTGGCGAACCTGACGGGCCATTTCGATAGCGCCAGGCGTATCGCCATGCACGCAAATAGAATCCGCCTGAACAGGGGTAAATTGGCCTTCAATGGACGTGATGCCGCCTTCGACAACCAGTTGCAACATCCGTTGTGCAACAGCATTAGCATCATGCAAAACGGAACCGGCTTCACGGCGCGAAACCAGCGAGCCATCAGCGTGATAGGCGCGGTCGGCAAAGGCTTCGGAAATAGTTTTCAGCCCCTTTTCCTGCGCCAGTGTCAGCACGCGAGAACCCGCCAGACCCACTAACGGTAAATTAGCGTCGACGGCCAGAATGGCCTCGATAACTGCCAGCGCCTGGCGTTCATCATGCGCGATGGTGTTATACAACGCGCCGTGCGGTTTTACATAGCGCACTTCGGTGCCTGCCGCTCGCGCCAGGCCCTGTAGAGCGCCAATCTGATAAATCACATCGGCGCGTAATTCATCGCTCGCTACGTCCATATTCCGGCGGCCAAAACCGACTAAATCGGGATAAGAAACGTGCGCGCCAATGGTCACGCCCTGCTGTTTTGCGGCGTGCAAAGTGGATAATAACGAGGCCGGGGAACCTGCGTGAAAGCCACAGGCCACGTTGGCGCTGCTGACCAGCTTCAGAATGGCGGCATCATCGCCCATCGTCCACGCCCCGAAGCTCTCACCCAAATCGCTATTTAAATCAATTGCCGTGACCATCGTTGCCCTCTTTTGTCACTCACTGTGAACAGGTGTTTTAGCATATAAAACCTATTTACGCAGCGGCACATCCTTCATCAGTAAAGACAACACAAACGCCAATATCACCACACACGCAGAAATCAGATATACCGAATGCAGCGCCGCGCCAAAGGCTTGCAGATAATCATTTTGTAAAGCAGCCGGGAGTTCATGTACCGCTTTCGCTCCCAGTTGATGCGGCAGTTGCACATCGGGTGGAATCAACACGGCGAGCTTGTTTTGCAATACGTTGGTGAAAATCGCCCCAAAACCGGCCACGCCAATGGAACCGCCAATCTGGCGGAACAGCGTGGTGCTGGACGTCGCCACACCAATCATATTTTGCTCAACGCTGTTTTGCACCGCCAGCACCAGCACTTGCATCACCATCCCCAGGCCAAAGCCCAGCAGCGCGATGTACATATAAAGAACGTGGATTGGCGTTTCAATTTTAAGCGTGCCGAGCAGTGCCATCGCGATAAAAGTCACCAGCGTGCCGAGAATCGGGAAGATGCGGTAACGCCCAATTTTGCTGATGATTCGCCCGCTGACAATCGAGGTCAGCATCAGCCCCCCCATCAGCGGGAGCAACTGGATCCCCGCTTCCGTTGGCGTAGACGATTTCACCACCTGCAAATACAAAGGCAGGAACGTCATGGAGCCAAACAGCGACATCCCGATGATGAAACCTATCAGGCAGCTCAATAAGAAAGTGCGGTCACGGAACAACCCGAGCGGGATAATCGGCTCGATAGCCAGGCGCTCTTCATAGATAAACCCGCCAAGGGTGACGACGAAAAAGGCGAAAATGCACCACAATTGCGGATCGGACCACGCCATTACGGTGCCGCCCTGGCTGGTAAACAGAATCAAACAGGTTAATGAAGCGGCGAGATAACCCGCACCAAGGAAATCAATCTGGTGGCGAATACGCGCGGTTTGCGGTTTCAGTACCGCGCCAATCACCAGCAACGCGAAAACACCCAATGGCAGGTTGATGTAAAAAATCCAGCGCCATGAAAAGTGCTCAACCAGGAAACCGCCAATCAGCGGGCCAATGACCGTTGCCAGTCCAAACACCCCGCCGAATAAACCCTGATATTTGCCGCGATCCGCAGGCGGGATAACGTCCCCTACCGCCGCCATTGTTACGACCATCAGGCCGCCACCGCCCAAACCTTGCAGAGCACGCATCAAAATCAGCTGCGTCATATTCTGCGCCAGGCCGCATAACGCCGAGCCGACCAGGAACAGCACTATCGCCGTTTGCAGTACAATCTTGCGCCCTAATAAGTCGCCAAATTTACCGTACAGCGGCACCACAATCGTGGAAGACAGCAGATAAGCCGTGACCACCCACGAGAGTTTTTCCAGCCCGCCCAACTCGCTGACAATCGTCGGCAAGGCGGTTGAAACGATGGTCTGATCAAGTGCTGCAAGCAGCATGACCAACATCAACGCGGAAAACAGCAAGCGAATTGACGTTGCGTGCTGTTGCGTTTCTGTCCGGGGAGTTTCTGTGACTGTCATCTTATCTGTCGGCTTGTAATTAATTAACTGGATAATTAATATAGAGGGGATAGTTTCACCTGGTCAATGGAAGGCGCACAAAATGTCACCTCAAAACGGCAGTAAAAATTCCGAAAAAATCGCGTCAGGAGACCAAAAACGCCGCCGCCCTGGCCGCCCGGCAGGGGCGAGTAAAAGTGTCGATAAGCGCGATTTACTGCTCGATACGGCATTGAAATTATTCTCAAATCAGGGAATAGCCCAGACCCCTTTGAGTGCCATTGCAACCGAGGCGGGCGTGACTCCCGCCATGCTGCATTACTATTTCAAAACTCGCGAACAACTTTTAGACGTATTGATTGATGAGCGTTATATGCCGGTGCGGGCATCCATGGGTGGCGCGTTTGAAATGCACCCCAACGATCCTGTCAGCGCCCTGACGGCACTGACGCAGAAGTTTATTGATGCTTCGCTTGAGCATCCCTGGTTTGCACCGTTGTGGATCCGCGAAGTGTTAAGCGAAACCGGCTTGTTAAAGCAGAGAATCGATGCACGTTTTGGTACAAAAGAGAGCGAAGCGGCGCAGATGTGGATCCGCAAATGGCAGGATGAAGGCCGCTTAAACCCAGACATTGAACCCGAGTTTTTGTTTATCTCGTTGTTCGGCTTAACGCTTTTACCCGTGGCGCGTTTACAAAATGATCTTCGCAGCGGCAGCACGTCGCTGACCAGCGAGAGGCTTTCACGTCATATCGCAGCCCTACTGAAATCGGGCGTGGGCAGCCGCGAATCATAATCTTATACCCAAATAATTCGAGTTGCAGGTAGGCGGCAAAGGAGCAAATCCCCGGGAGCTTACTTAGGTAAGTGACTGGGGTTTGTGAGTGCAGCCAACACCCCTGCAACTTGAAGAATGACGGGTATACATCAATGATTAGGCTTTTTCTTAGGTAACCCATATTAAAAATGATGGATTATGCTCGCGCCATATTTTGGCGTTTCGCTTCGGCGGTTTCTTTTACATTTTGGGTTAAACAGCAATGAAAAAAATAATGTTGATGATGGTGATGGTAGGTATGGTTGGAACACTGGCGGGCTGTAGCTCTCCGGCGCAGCGTATGGCGGATTGCCAGGCTCAGGGAATCAGCAAAGATACCTGTTATCTTGCCGAGCAAAATCGTCAGAACTCCATCAATAATGCGGCAATGAAGCAGGCGATGGAAAACGCCCATGACGCAGTAAAATAGTCCTCCGTTTAACGGGCTCAGATGAGCCTGTTATTTCAAAAAATCAGCGCCACATCACACCGTATTTTCATCTCAGCTACAGCCTCGCCACACAGACAAAATCCCTTTTAATTCAAATGGTTTATTATTTCTCAGCCCCGAGAAATGTAAAGTTAAAAAAAGGATTGCCATTACTGTTTCCAGGCTCTTGTATTACGCCTGAAAGGGGGAGTACATTAGCGCCCGACGAATCAATGCAAAGCGGCCAGCGGTTATGGAATAAATCCCAAAAACTCCAGATGGCGGTTTACTGTTTCTATACTGAATTTTTTAGCAAAATTGCGCGGCAACACGCGCGGAGCAATGTAACGTGAAATATTTCATGATGGGGTTGTCGTTCATTTTGTTGGTTTGGGTCGGTACATTTGTAATGATGGTTGAATGAATAAGAAACAGGAGCCAATTGGCTCCTGTTTTCGTTTTTACTCAGCAATATTTGACGGCGATTTCTGCGTGGTGGGCAATAAACCGTCGGCACGGAACATCGTTTTAATCCCCCGCACGGCCTGGCGAATGCGATCGCGGTTTTCAATTAATGCAAAACGCACATGCGTATCACCGTAATCGCCAAAACCGACACCCGGTGAAACGCAGACTTTCGCATCCTGAAGCAGTTTTTTAGCAAACTCCAGCGAACCCATTGCCGCGTATTGTTCCGGGATTTTCGCCCACACATACATCGATGCTTTCGGGCATTCCACCATCCAGCCCGCTTCGTGCAAGCCTTTCACCAACACATCACGTCGGCGTTTATACTGCTCGGCGATATCGCGCACACATTGCTGGTCACCTTCCAGGGCAGCAATAGCAGCGACTTGCAGCGGCGTAAATGTGCCGTAGTCGTGGTAACTTTTGATACGCGCCAGCGCGTTCACCAGCTCTTTGTTACCCACCATGAAACCAATACGCCAGCCTGCCATGTTGTAGCTTTTCGACAGCGTAAAGAATTCAACGGCCACATCACGTGCGCCCGGGACTTCCATTATGGATGGGGCTTTCCAGCCGTCGTACACGATATCGGCGTAAGCCAAATCGTGTACCACCAGCACATCGTAGCGTTTTGCCAGCGCGACGACTTTTTCAAAAAACTCCAGCTCCACGCATTGCGCGGTAGGGTTTGATGGGAAGCCGAGGATCATCATTTTTGGTTTTGGGTAACTTTCGCGAATGGCACGCTCTAATTCGGCGAAGAAGTCTACGCCTTCCACCAGCGGCACCGAGCGCACCTGCGCCCCGGCGATAACCGCCCCGTAAATATGAATCGGATAACTTGGGTTTGGCACCAGCACCGTGTCGCCGTGATCCAGCGTTGCCAGCATCAAGTGCGCCAGACCTTCTTTCGAGCCAATCGTGACAATCGCTTCGCTTTCTGGGTCGATTTCCACGTCGTAGCGATCTTTGTACCAGCGAGAAATAGCCCGGCGTAAACGCGGAATGCCGCGCGATGTGGAGTAACCGTGCGTATCTTCACGCTGCGCGACGGTACAGAGTTTTTCCACGATATGTGGCGGTGTAGGGCCATCCGGATTACCCATACTGAAATCGATAATGTCTTCGCCACGGCGACGAGCGGCCATTTTCAGTTCAGCGGTGATGTTGAACACATACGGAGGGAGACGATCGATACGCGAAAAACGACGTTTTGGACTGGAGTCAGCCATAAATTCCTCTGATTACGTTAGCGCCCGGACCGTCCGAGCGACGCTGCCACATGATGTGGCCTGCTTAGAAAATAGCCTGAATAAAAATCATCTGTCGAGAGGGAAAGTGAAATATTTTTCATCTGAGACAAAAGAGGATACTTCATTTGAAGCTAATCCCTATTTTATTTGATGGCGATGGATTACATTAACCATGTCACAACATTCATATAACCTCTTTCTAACGACGTGGAGTTTCGCCATGACCCTACACATTGATGACTTACCGCGTGCAATCCGTGAGATAAAACAACAGCTTCGCCACGACTTGCCAGACTACAGAGCTGCTTTTGAACAACTTGAAGGCGATATGAAGCGCCAGATTGAGGCTATTCGTGCCGAGATGGAGCGGGGAGAAAACCCGGTGCCGCAAATTAACGCCGAAGATATCGTCAATCATCGTGTGAGCGAGCAGCAAAAAGCGCTGATTCGCCAGCGCGGTTGCTGCACGGTAAAAGGCGTTTTCCCGCAGGCTCAGGCACAGGCATGGAATGAAGAAGTCGGCAATTATCTGGAGCGAAATAACTTTGTCGAAAAGCTGAAGAATGCCGCAGAAGATAACTATTTCGGCACACTTGCAGAAAGTAAGCCGCAAATTTACGGCATTTACTGGTCTAAACCGCAGGTCGAAGCGCGCCAGCACGCCCGCATGAAAGCGGTGCAGGTGTTCCTGAATAATTTGTGGGAAACCGAAAGCAACGGTAAGCACCATTTCGACCCGGATCGCGTGGTGAGTTATGCCGACCGCACCCGTCGCCGCCCTCCTCGCTCCAACTCTTTGGGCCTGTCGCCACATGTTGATGGCGGTTCCGTTGAGCGCTGGCTGGATGAGAATTTCCGCCATGTTTATCGCCACGTGTTTTCCGGCCAGTGGCAGAAATACAATCCTTTCGCTGCTGAAGGCCGCACTGAAGTCCGTGAATTCCCGTCTCCGGCGGTGTGTTCGATGTTCCGTACTTTCCAGGGCTGGACCGCACTTAGCCCGCAACGCAAGCACGGCGGCACGCTGACTTTGCTGCCGGTGGCAAACGCGATGGCGTATATTTTACTGCGTGCTTTGCAAGATGATGTGCCGGAAGAATCCCTGTGCGAAGCGAAGCCAGGACGCGCCCTTTCTATTAACGAACAGTGGCATCCCCTTTTATTAACCGGGATATCCTCAATTCCCGATATGGAAGCGGGCGATACCGTTTTCTGGCACTGCGATGTGATTCATGCGGTGGAAAATGAACACCTTGGAGAGTTCGATAGCAATGTGATGTATATCGCTGCGGCTCCGTGGTGTGAGAAGAACGCCGCATATCTTGAACGCCAGTGGCCGGCTTTTGTAGAAGGCAAATCACCGCCCGATTTCGCGGCCGATGATTTTGAGGTCGATTTTGATGGGCGTGCGACTCCTGCGGATTTGAGTTCCGCCGGGCGCGAGCAGTTAGGCGGGAAGTAACCCCCTCACCCTAGCCCTCTCCCCAGGGAGAGGGGATGATCTGGTTTTCTCCTTCTCCTGGGGGAGAAGGCTGGGATGAGGGCGTACAGTGTTAAAATCCACGTTTCTGGTAACCACCCAGTAATTTCCTTATCATTACCCTTCCATTCTTAGTCACGCGAGTTACCGGTGCACGAAACCTTTGACATGCTGCTGGCGGTATTTGACCGTGCGGCGCTGATGCTGATTTGCCTGTTCTTTTTAATTCGCATCCGCCTGTTCCGCGAGTTGCTGCATAAAAACGCCCACACCCCCAAAGAGTTATTGGCGGTCACGGCTATTTTCTCGATGTTTGCTTTATTCAGTACCTGGTCTGGCGTTCACGTCGAAGGGTCGCTGGTAAATGTGCGCATTATTGCCGTGATGGCAGGCGGGATTTTATTTGGCCCGTGGGTAGGGATCATCACCGGGATTATTGCCGGGCTGCATCGTTACCTGATTGATGTTGATGGCATTACTGCCGTCCCCTGTCTGATCACCAGTATCGTCGCCGGTATTATCTCAGGTTTAATCAACCGCAAAGTCCCGAAAGAACAGCACTGGCGAGTCGGTATTTTCGGCGCCATGTTGTGTGAAACCATGACCATGATTCTGGTGGTGCTGTGGGCGCCGTCCATTGAATTAGGGATAGATATTGTCTCGAAAATCGGGATTCCGATGATCCTCGGCACGGTGTCAATCGGCCTGATTGTGGTGCTGGTGCAAAGTGTTGAGGGTGAAAAAGAGGCCAGTGCGGCACGCCAGGCCAAACTCGCGCTGGATATTGCCAACAAAACGCTGCCGCTATTTCGTAACGTTAACAGTGAGTCTTTGCGTCAGGTTTGCAATATTATCCGCGACGATATTAACGCCGATGCGGTAGCCATTACCGATGTCGATAAAGTTCTGGCTTACGTAGGGTTTGGCGAAGACAACTATAAGCAAAACGACGACGGCATTAGCCCAAGAACACAGCTGGCTATTCGTGAAGGGAAAATCATTATTCGTAATGATGATGAAGCGTATCGTACCCCGGAAATTCACTCGCTGATTATTATTCCTTTATGGGAAAAAGGTGTAGTGACGGGCACGCTGAAAATCTATTACCGTCACGCGCATCAGATTACATCGACCTTACAAGAGATGGCGGTGGGGCTTTCGCAGATTATTTCCACCCAACTGGAGGTTTCCCGCGCCGAGCAATTGCGTGAAATGGCCAATAAAGCGGAACTGCGGGCGCTACAAAGCAAAATTAACCCGCATTTCTTGTTTAATGCGTTAAATGCCATTTCGTCGTCCATTCGCATGAATCCCGATACCGCCCGTCAGTTGATTTATAATTTGTCACGTTATCTGCGCTATAACATTGAATTAAAAGACGATGAGCAGATCGACATCAAAAAAGAGCTGTATCAAATTAAAGATTACATCGCTATTGAGCAGGCGCGTTTTGGCGACAAGCTGACGGTGATTTATCACATTGATGAAGAAGTGAATTGCCTGATCCCAAGCCTGCTGATTCAGCCGCTGGTCGAGAACGCAATTGTTCATGGTGTTCAGCAATGTAAAGGGAAAGGTGTGGTGACGATTAGCGTTGAAGAGAGCGGTAATCGCGTGCGCATTGCGGTGCGCGACACCGGGCATGGTATCGACCCGCAAGTGATTGAACGGGTTGAAGCTAACGAAATGCCAGGCAATAAAATCGGCCTGTTAAATGTCCATCACCGGGTAAAATTACTTTATGGCGAAGGTTTACATATTCGTCGCCTTGAACCGGGTACGGAGATTGCGTTTTACGTGCCTCACGCCGCTGCTACCGCCGTTCCACCGTTATTGTCGCAACAAGGAGGAAACGCATGAAAGTTCTCATCGTCGAAGATGAAGTGCTGGCACAGCAGGAACTGAACTGGCTGATTAAAGAACACAGCCAAATGGAAGTTGTTGGCACTTTTGATGATGGGATGGATGTGCTGAAATACCTCCAACATCATGAAGTTGACGCTATTTTTCTCGACATCAACATTCCTTCTTTAGACGGTGTTTTGCTGGCGCAGAACATCAGCAAGTTTGCCCATAAGCCGTTTATTGTGTTTATCACCGCCTGGAAAGAACACGCGGTGGAAGCGTTTGAGCTGGAAGCATTCGACTACATTCTGAAACCGTATCAGGAGTCGCGCATTATTGGCATGCTGCAAAAGCTGGAGGCGGCATATTTGCAACAGAATACGCCGACCTCAGGAAGCAGCTCTAACCGTGAAGCGCTGACGATTAATCTGGTAAAGGACGAGCGGATTATCGTTACCGATATTAACGATATTTATTACGCTGAAGCGCACGAGAAAATGACTTTTGTGTATACGCGCCGCGAAGCCTATGTGATGCCAATGAATATCACCGAGTTTTGCCACCGTCTGCCGGAAAGCCATTTCTTCCGCTGCCATCGCTCGTATTGCGTGAACCTGAGTAAAATCCGCGAGATAGAACCGTGGTTTAACAATACCTATATTTTACGCCTGCGGGATCTGGATTTTCAGGTGCCGGTGAGTCGCAGCAAGGTGAAGGAGTTTCGGGCGTTGATGCGCTTGTAGACCGTAATGTCGGATTTCGCCTGCGCTAATCCGACCTACGAAAGCCGTTAGAGAATTTGCCCCAGAGTTTGACGCAAATGCGCGCCAGCGCCGAGCAGCCCCGGTTGATCGTGAACAATCAGATACACCGGGATGCTTTGCACATATTCTTTAAAACGCCCTTTATCCTCAAAACCGCCACGGAAACCGGAAGCCTTAAAGAACTCCAGGAAACGTGGCACGATGCCGCCCGCGATATATACGCCGCCGAAGGTTCCCAACGTCAGAGCGAGGTTGCCGCCAAAGCGCCCCATGATCACACAGAACAGCGACAGCGCACGGCGACAATCGGTGCAGCTATCTTCGAGCGCTTTTTCAGTGATGTCTTTCGGCTTGTAATTTTCCGGCTGACGGCCATCTGATTTAACAATCGCACGATACAGATTCACCAGTCCCGGCCCTGAAAGCACACGCTCAGCTGACACATGGCCGATTTCAGTGCGCAACTCTTCGAGAATGATCCCCTCTTCTTCGCTGTTTGGCGCGAAATCAACGTGACCGCCTTCGCCCGGCAGACTCACCCAACGTTTATCGACGTGAACGAGATGTGCGACGCCCAACCCAGTACCCGCGCCATAAACCGCGATAGGTTTACCTTCGACCGGCTCATCACCGCCAAATTTGATCAGATGCTCTTTTTTGAGCGCCGGAATAGCCATGGAAACGGCGGTAAAGTCGTTGATAATTTCCAGATGTTCAAAGCCGAGATTCTTTTTCATCTCAGCGGTAGAGAATGCCCAGGTATGGTTGGTCATCGCCACCCAGTCGCCAGTAATCGGGCAAGCAATTGCGATACAACCATCGGTTACACTGACATTGTGCTCTTTGAGATAATGCACCACGACCGCTTCAAGGCTTGGGAAATCGAGGCCCGAGTAGGTTTTTGCCTGGGTGATGTCACCATTTTCAACGTTGCACAGTGCCAGACGCGCATTGGTGCCGCCTACATCTCCCACCAAAGCATATTTTGTCATTCTTCCACTGCTCCGCTAAAGTCAAAATAAGTCCTAGCATCACTGTAAAATTAGCTAGCCTAAACAACAACGACCAGATGATAAGTGCCTTGGGATTATAGATCTTCGTCACAGATTAGATTGAGCGTTTCAGCCCTTATTGCATAGCGGTCGAAATGTCCGGTCTGGCAGACTGTTTGCCGCGACGATTTTGCGCAAAGTTTATTTTAGTTAAGGAATAAAACATGCTCCATCCGCGAGCCAGAACGATGTTGGTTCTCTCTCTCCCTGCGTTAGTGATTGGGATCTTTTCCAGCCTGGTATTAATCGTAGTGATGAAAGTTGCCGCTGTTTTACAGCGTTATCTTTGGGTATCACTGCCCGCCAGATTTGATCTCGATATGAACTCCCCGTTGTGGATTTTGTTGATGCTGACGTGCACGGGGATTGCTGTGGGGCTGGTGATTCGCTATATGCCAGGCCATGCGGGGCCAGATCCGGCAACCGAACCATTGATTGGCGCACCGGTGTCTGTCATGGCGCTGCCGGGGTTGATTATTGCACTGGTGCTGGGGCTTGCGGGCGGCGTGAGTCTGGGACCAGAACACCCGATTATGGCGGTGAATATTGCGCTGGCGGTAGCGATTGGGGCGCGTTTGCTGCCAAGAGTTGGCGCGCTGGACTGGACGATTCTTGCCGCAGCAGGCACCATCGGCGCACTATTTGGCACACCGGTTGCGGCGGCACTGGTGTTTTCCCAAACGCTCAATGGCAGCAATGACGTGCCGTTGTGGGACCGTTTGTTTGCCCCGCTGATGGCGGCGGCGGCGGGAGCGTTGACCACCGACCTGTTCTTCCATCCTGATTTCTCTTTGCCCGCTCTGCAATATCCAGAAATGCGCCTGGTTGATATCTTCAGCGGTGCGGTAGTCGCGGCAATCGCGATTGCACTGGGAATGATTGCGGTGTGGTGCTTGCCACGTGCGCACCGTCTCATTCATCAGCTTAAACACCCGGTGTTAATTTTGGGCGTCGGCGGTTTTCTGCTAGGCGTGTTGGGGTTGGTTGGCGGCGAAGTCACGCTGTTTAAAGGCCTGGATGAAATGCGCCAGCTATCCACCGTGCAGCATTATTCTGTCGCCACGTTGCTGATGTTTGCGGTAGTAAAACTGGCGGCGTTAGTGATTGCCTCAGCCTGCGGTTTCCGTGGGGGGCGTATTTTCCCGGTGGTTTTTGTCGGAGTGGCGTTAGGCATGATGCTTCACCAGCATGTTGAAGCAGTTCCGGCCGCCATTACGCTATCTTGTGCCATCCTTGGCCTGGTATTGGTGGTGACTCGCGATGGTTGGCTCAGCCTGTTTATGGCAATGGCGGTGGTGCCGGATATCAAATTGCTGCCATTGCTGTGTATCGTGATGCTACCCGCATGGCTGCTGCTGGCGGGCAAACCGGTTATGATGGCGGATAAACCCAAAGTTTAATTTTACATTGCCAGTTTTGCCGGATGACGCTGCGCTTATCCGACCTACGGAATGGGTGTTGTAGGGGGGATAAGCGCAGCGTCATCCACCATTAATTCGACCGACTAACCGGCATTGCGTTTCGCAAGCGATGCCGTGATCGCCTGCAAAAGCTCAGGAATATCCTGTTTCGGCAGAACGACTTCCACCAGCGACAGTCGTTCTGCTTTTGCCACTTTCTGCATCACCTCATCGAGCTGCACCGGCTCCGTCACTCGCCAGCATTGCGCCTGATTATCAACATTCAATGCCTGCGGAATTTGCGTCCAGTTCCACGGTGCAATGTCGTTGTAACGCTGTTCGGCACCGTGAATCGCCCGTTCAACGGTGTAACCCTCATTGTTGAGCAAGAAAATCACCGGGCGCTGCCCGTCGCGCATCATCGAGCCTATTTCCTGGATGGTGAGTTGCGCCGAACCATCGCCTACCAGCAATATCACGCGGCGATTTGGGCAGGCGGTTTGCGCCCCAAATGCGGCAGGAAGGGTAAAACCTATCGACCCCCAAAGCGGCTGAGCGATAAACGTGACGCCTGCGGGGAGCGTTAAGGTCGCGGCACCAAAAGCTGCAGTTCCCTGGTCGGCCAGAACGATATCCCCCGCTTGCAGGAAGCCTTGCAAGGATTGCCAGAAAGCGTGCTGATCCAGTTTCCCGGATGTCGCCTCCGGTAACGCGGGCGGTTTTTGTTGCGGCGAAGACCAGCCTGAAACCTGGTGTTTGCAAAGCTGATGCAGAGTTTCAATGGCTTGCACCATCGCTATCCCACTGAACCAGCGCTCGCCAATTCGGGCGGCATTCGGCTGGATGTCGATAGTCTGCTGGAGAGAAAAATGTTGGGTGAATCCGGCTGTTAGCGTGTCGGTAAATTTCACGCCCGCACAAATAACCAGTTCAGCCTTTTCAATCGCCTGAATCACCGTGGGCGAGCTGGCCGAGGCGCTATAAGTCCCGACAAAACCTTGCTGGCCTTCATCGAATAATCCTTTGCCCATCAGCAATGTGGCGTGTGGCATCGGCGTGTCGTCCATCCATTGCTGCAAGGCTTTTTGTTGCCCAAATCGCAGCGCCAGGAAATCAGCCAGTAACGCCACGCTGCGGCTTTCCGCCAGACGCGCTTGTGCGCAGGCGCGGAATTGGGTGAGTAATGCCGGGTCGGTGGACGGTTGTTGCGGCAATAAGGGTTTTGTCGGGCGCGTCGCAGGTGCCTGAGAAACATCGCTTGGGAGCAGTAAATAACCCGGACGGCGCTGCAATAAAGCCTGCTGTACAACACGGTCTATCTCGTAACAGGCGTTTTCTGCGGTGAGCGAGGCTTGTGCCACCGTCACTTCCTGCGCCATGCGTGAGAAATGGCCGAAATCCCCATCCCCCAAAGTGTGATGCATCAATTCACCCCGCCGCTGCGCGCCGAGACACGGTGCGCCGACCACATGAATAACGGGTAAATATTCGGCGTAGCTTCCGGCGATACCATTAATGGCACTTAATTCGCCGACACCAAACGTCGTCAGCATAGCCGCCGCACCGTTACAGCGTGCGTAGCCATCAGCGGCATAGGCTGCATTAAGTTCGTTGGCGCACCCCACCCATGCAAGGGTCGGGTTGTTAATGACGTTATCCAGAAACTGTAAGTTGTAGTCACCGGGGACACCAAAAAGATGGTTAATTCCAGCCTCAGTGAACCGGTCCAGCAGATAGTCCGCGACAGTGTAATTCATGACTCATTCCTTCTGTGAGGGCTTACAGTGAGTATTGGACATCTGTGATCGCTGTCGAGGAACAAGGAGAATAAGGCCGTGGAAAGAGGGATTTACACTTAATCGGGGTGTAGTCTGATGGTCTTCAATGTTGTGAAAACGTATACACTAAGTTGGCATTATTCACTCACCAAGGATTTCACATGGTCTATCAGGCAAATTCTGCGCGTTATGAATCAATGGAATATCGTCGTTGTGGGCGCAGCGGTTTAAAACTCCCCGCTATTTCGCTGGGTTTGTGGCACAACTTTGGTGATAGCACGCTGCTGGCAAACAGCCGACAGCTGTTACACCGCGCGTTTGACTCAGGAATTACCCATCTTGACCTGGCGAATAACTACGGGCCACCGCCAGGTTCCGCCGAAGAAAACTTTGGTCGTATCCTGCGTGAAGATTTCCTTCCATATCGTGATGAGCTGATTATTTCGTCCAAAGCTGGCTATACCATGTGGGATGGCCCTTATGGTGATTGGGGTTCACGTAAGTATCTGATTTCAAGCCTTGATCAAAGCCTGAAACGCATGGGTCTTGAATATGTCGATATTTTTTACCATCACCGTCCGGACCCGGAAACCCCGCTTGAAGAAACAATGCGCGCTCTTGACTCCGTCGTGCGCCAGGGCAAAGCACTGTATGTCGGCATTTCAAATTACCCGGCTGAACTTGCGGCTCAAGCCATTGATATTTTGAATTCTCTTGGCACGCCATGCCTTATCCACCAGCCGCGTTATTCGATGTTTGAGCGTTGGGTTGAAGGCGGTTTACTGGATGTTCTGCAAGAAAAAGGTGTCGGCAGCATTGCGTTTTCACCATTGGCGGGTGGGCAGCTTACGGATCGTTATCTTGATGGTATTCCTGCTGATTCACGTGCGGCGAGCGGCAGCAAGTTCCTGAACGCGGATCAACTGACCGAAGAGAAGCTGAAGAAAGTCCGAAAACTCAACGCCATTGCACAGCGGCGTGGGCAGAAGCTTTCGCAAATGGCGCTGGCCTGGGTGTTGCGTGGTGATAAAGTCACTTCGGTGTTGATTGGTGCCAGTAAAATCAGCCAGATAGACGATGCAGTAGGCATGTTGGATAACCGTCATTTTACCGCTTCTGAACTGGCAGAAATCGAAGAAATATTAGTGTAACCGTTAACACAGGCTGATTTAATTTTCAGCTAAATTAGCAAAAAGTGCTCTCCCCTACGAATTAGGAGTTGTGGCGATGAAACACTTAGTTACCACAACTTACTATACCGTTAACAAGCCGCTGTGGCGGTTATCGTATGTAGGGAGAGAGTATGTTCAGGTCACTAATTCTTGCGATTGCATTACTGGCATCAGCACCAATGATGGCCAATGCGGGCGAAATCACCCTGCTGCCGTCAATTAAGCTGCAAATAGGCGATCAGGATTACCGCGGTAATTACTGGGATGGCGGTGGCTGGCGCGACCGCGATTACTGGCGTCGAAATTACGAGTGGCGCGATAATCGCTGGCACCGCCATGACAATGGCTATCACCGTGGTTGGTACAAAGACCGTGGTCGTAGCAGCTTTGAGAAAGGTTACCGCGCGGGTTGGAACGATCGTGACGATCATCGCGGACCAGGACGAGGCGGGCGCGGACATGGTCACGGCGGCGGTCATCGCCACTAAGATTTTACAACGGGAGCTTCGGCTCCCGTTTTTTATTGCATCTTTTTAAGGGCTACAGGCCTAACACGGTGCCAATCAGCAGCCACAAATTCAACGCGACGACGATGGCGACAATCACCCATCCGGTGATTCTCACGATTCGGGTATTGACCAAATCGCCCATCAATTTTTCATTGCTGGTGAAGATAAGCAGCGGAACCAGTGCCAGAGCAATACCGAAGCTGAGTAATACCTGGCTCATGACCAGAATTCTGGTCGGATCCAGCCCCATCAGAATGACAATGAACGACGGAGCCATGGTGACGGCGCGACGTACCCACAGCGGAATATAGAAGCGCACGAAGCCTTGCATCACCACCTGCCCCGCCAGTGTTCCCACCACGGTTGATGACAATCCCGCCGCAACCAGACTTAAACCAAAAATCGTGGCGGCAGAATGGCTAAGTAAGGGTTCAAGCGTGAGGTACGCTTCGTCCAGGTCAGCAACCCCGGTGTGGCCCGAGAAGTGAAATGCGGCAGCCGCAGTAGCCATCATTGCCAGGTTGACGAATCCGGCAATGGTCATCGCGATGGCGACATCCCATTTAGTTGCTGAATACCTTTCGGCTCGATTACCACCGTGCAGGTGTTGGGTTAGCGAAGAATGTAAATAAATGACGTGCGGCATAATGGTTGCGCCGAGCACGCCTGCGGCAAGAAATACCGCTTCACTGGTCGGCAAACTTGGAATCAACATTCCTTTCCCGAGTTCTACCAGTTTCGGCTGGGAGAAAATCAGCTCCACAATGTAGGCCGCCGCCACGAACAGCAGTAATCCGCCAATCACTTTTTCCAGCGGTTTCTGGCCTCGCCGTTGCAGCATCAGTATCAGGAAAGTCGCGATTCCCGTCAGCACCGCACCTTGTAGTAAAGAGACGCCGAGAATCAGTTTGAAACCTATCGCGGCACCGATGAATTCAGCAAGGTCAGTCGCCATGGCGATAATTTCAGCCTGTATCCAGTAAAGCCACACCACCGGACGCGGATAATGGTCGCGAATCTGCTCAGCGAGATTTTTACCGGTCGCAATCCCCAGTTTTGCCGAGAGGATTTGGATAAGCATCGCCATGAAGTTGGCCCACACCACCACCCACAGCAATTTATAACCAAAGCTGGCACCGGCCTGGATGTTGGTCGCAAAGTTACCGGGATCGATATAACCGATGGCAGCAATAAAAGCCGGCCCCATCAACGCCAGGCGTAATCTGCGCGCTGTGCGAGTACCACTGTTTTCAACGCGACTGTTTGTCATCATCTGCCTCTGGAGATATAGCCTTTGCTATGTTTCAAGCTATCAAAAGTGAGAATGATTATCAAATTCATTTGAAAGCTCATAGTCGATTACTGTGATAGACGGAAACAATAGTGAGGGATTAGCAGTGGCGAATTTCGATCGCCTGTTAAAGAAGCCTGTTTGCAGCAAGCACTATGTTAAAGATATGTGCGTTGACGCAACTTTTATGTTCTTTACTTAACATAGCAGAAATGTATGGTTGATCACTAATTTTGAGTTTGGTCACACGACATCATTATAGTGTGCGATTAGTCTCGTTTTCTTATTGCTTGTTTCATAGAATGTGCAACGAAATTAAACCTGCCTCATATTTGGAGCAAATATGTCCCGCGTTCTTCATTTTGTCTTAGCGCTTGCCGTGGTTGCGCTACTTGCTTTATTGCTGAGTAGCAACCGTAAGCAGATCCGCATTCGCTTTATCGTTCAACTGTTGGTGATTGAACTTATCCTGGCCTGGTTCTTCCTGAACTCAGAAATTGGTCTGGGCTTTGTGAGAGGTTTCTCAGAGATGTTTGAGAAACTGCTGTCATTTGCCAACGAAGGGACAAACTTTGTATTCGGTAAGATGAATGACGAAGGACTCGCCTTCTTCTTCCTGAAAGTGCTTTGCCCAATCGTCTTTATCTCCGCACTGATCGGGATATTGCAGCACATCCGTGTTCTGCCGATTGTTATCCGCTTTATCGGTACCGTTCTGTCTAAAGTGAATGGTATGGGTAAACTGGAATCCTTTAACGCCGTAAGCTCGCTGATTCTGGGACAATCAGAAAACTTTATCGCTTATAAGGATATTCTCGGCAAGATGTCTCGCAACCGCATGTACACCATGTCCGCTACGGCCATGTCTACCGTGTCCATGTCGATTGTCGGTGCTTACATGACGATGCTCGAGCCAAAATATGTGGTCGCAGCGCTGGTGTTGAACATGTTCAGTACCTTTATCGTACTGTCGCTGATCAACCCATACCGCGTTGATGAGAGCGAAGAAAATATCCAGATGTCTAACCTGCACGAAGGTCAAAGCTTCTTCGAAATGCTCGGTGAATACATTCTGGCAGGTTTTAAAGTTGCGATTATCGTTGCAGCGATGCTGATTGGCTTCATTGCTTTGATTGCTGCGCTGAACGCCCTGTTTGCTGCCGTCTTCGGCATCTCCTTCCAGGGCATTCTGGGTTACATCTTCTACCCGGTCGCCTGGGTTATGGGTGTTCCTTCCCACGAAGCGTTGCAGGTTGGTAGCATCATGGCCACCAAACTGGTTTCCAACGAATTCGTTGCGATGCTGGATCTGCAAAAACTGGCCGGAACGCTTTCCCCACGTGCGGAAGGTATCCTGTCTGTGTTCCTGGTTTCGTTTGCCAACTTCTCTTCTATCGGGATCATCGCGGGTGCGATTAAAGGCCTGAACGAAGAGCAAGGTAACGTGGTTTCTCGCTTTGGCCTGAAGCTGGTTTACGGCGCAACTCTGGTGAGTATTCTGTCAGCGTCTATCGCTGGTCTGTTCTTGTAATTCTCACAATAAAAAGCCGGGGCAATTTGCCCCGGCTTTTTTATGCCTGAATGTCTTCATCCTGCCAGCATACCTGATTCCTTCCACGCTCTTTCGCCCGGTACATTCGCATATCAGCCCGCGCCTGTATTTGGTCTAACGTGTATTCTGGAAACTCACTATGTGACGCCACGCCCAGCGATGCCGTAACAGGCAAGGATGAACCGTCCTCAAGAATCATTTCAGAAGACTCAAGCTCCCACTTAATTCGTGTTGCGACCATAATCCCGGCCTTGAGATCGGAATTCGGTAAGTAAATACAGAACTCTTCCCCGCCTATACGCCCCAAAATGTCCTGGTTACGGATAGCACGCTGAATACGTTGAGTGGCATGCACCAGTACATTGTCACCAACCAAATGCCCGTAGACATCATTCACATTCTTGAAGTGGTCGAGATCCAGCTGTACTAGCGTGTAATCCACATTGTCCGACATGATTTGCGAGGTTTTATCGAAGAATCCACGCCGGTTAAGCACCCCGGTTAAATCATCATGTAGGGCATGATGCTGCATTTCACGCTGCAATCCCCCCATGTTTCTTATCAGACGGCAAATCACGCTGTGTGAACCCAGCAGGAACAGCACGAAGATGAGCCACATTGTCACCAACAAGATACTGAATCGACCAAACTCTTCATGTAAACCCTGGCTAAGGCTTTGGGTGCCTACAAGAATCGAGCGCGTACCACTCATCTCGCCAAAAGTAATGAACACAGTTCCTGCGCGCAGCGTGCCCCGCGATTTTTCTGTCACCATTTTGCGAATGGTCGCTATCTGCTGCGCATTTAACTGAAAGCCGTTTTCCATTCCGGCAACTTTGGTCAGCGGGTTGAGTTGCTCGTCAAAGAGTTGATAGGCACTCTGTGTCCCTTCAGGTAGCGAAGCGGATATAAAATTCTGAATCGACTCGTTACTGAATGCCATTCCCAGAAGCCCTATCCATTCGCCACGAAAATCCACCGGAATTGCACCATTAATCAGTGTGTCATCAGTTTTGGCGATGTTCTGGCGCGTCCAGAAAGGCTCGCGTAGCGGGTTCAATAGTGGCGATGCCAACACGAAACTGCCCTGTTTCTCATGCGGGTTATAACTGTCAATCAGCAGCGAGTTAACCTGCTGTGATAAAGAGACAATAAACTCACCTTCGCGCGAGATGTAATACAGATCGGCAATCAGATCGCTTCCTCTGGAGGCTAGCGGGAAAAGCCCCTGAATTTTACGCAAGGCGTTTAGCTCTTGCCGAACTTCCAGTGGCTCCTGGTCGTCCTGAAAAAGTACATCTTTAGAGACACTGTCCGGTAATGGCAATTCGCCTATCCAAAGCGGAGTCTGAACGACACTGCTGTTGCTGTCCCATGGCGCGGTAACGCTGCCAGGAAACATCGGATCATCCATGGCTTCAAGAAAGATGTGCCTTAAGTAGCGAAGGTTATCCATTTTGTACTGCGCACGGCTTTCTATTCGTGCAATCACACTTTCCAGATGACTGAGTTGGCTGGTGCGGTATCCCTGGCTAAAGAGTTGCCCTTGCTGCCAAAATAGAACCGTAGTCAAAACAAACACAAAGATGAAGCAAAAATGGATAACACGCAGTGTGTTCACCATCGGTAAGCGGAACCGATTCGCTAATGAAGTGCTCACAAATAAACCCTTTGTTCAAATGCTTGCCACATACTCTTACCCTGGATAGTTCTGCGCGGTAAGAGGCTCTGGTTTGCCAATCAGATACCCTTGTAAAAACTCTACACCCAGCTCAAATAACAACGCACGCTGTTCTTCGGTTTCCACAAACTCTGCTACAACAACGAATTCTCTTGCTCGCGCCATATCGCATATAGACTTAACGATTAAGGGATCAAGCGCATCTGTTGTAATGTCTTTAATGAAACAGCCATCAATTTTTAAGATATCTGCTTTAAGTCGTTTGAGCCGTTCGTAATTAGCGTAACCAGTGCCAAAATCATCAATAGCAATTTTAAACCCATTCTCGCGCAACAACATGATGTTCTGCATTGAGGTTTCCGAGTTTGAAAACGCCTGCTCTTCAGTAACTTCAATAATCACACTGCTGGTGGGCACCTGGAATTGTGTGAACAGTGAAACAATCTTTTGAGCGATATCCTTTTGCATCAGCGTCAATGGCATCAGGTTTACGGAAAAACGCGGGCTGTGGCGATCATTTGGATGAAGATAGAGGAAATTAACCAGCTTCTTCATCACTAACATATCGAAGCGCGTGCTGAGGTTAAACTCGGCAATAACAGGAATAAACTTATCCGGGGTAACTAATTCATCGTTAAAAATGATGCGGCTCAGTATTTCCTGATAACCCTTTCCAGCTTGATTAACAATAGGCTGCGCATAAAGTACAACGGCCTCTTCTTCATCCAGCGCCCGTTTGATTTTTTGCAACAGCAAGACGCGCTCTGTCGTCTTGTCAGAAACATCTTCAACGCGTGTATTCAGGCTAAGCACACACATTGATTCACTCGCCTGATCCGAGAGATAACTTAATTGACCTAATGTCCGGTGTAACTCATCAAGACTGTCGTCAATAACGCTATAAGAAGCGCCGTACTCAATCTCAAGCATCGTGTTATGCCACTTTATTTTTTTGCTATTGAGTAACTCGACAATATGCTCAAGACGCGCATCGGTATGCTGACCACGAAGAAATATTAATAACTCACTACCTGGCAATTGAAAGACCTGCTCACCTTGCTGCAAGAAAGGGGTTATCTGGCTGGTGACGATACGCTTACAATGAATGCGCATCATCATGCCGTAATGACGACTCAGAAACTCAAGATTAGACAACCGCAGGCAGCAGAGCGTCCCTTCCGGGTAGCTTTGCACATGATATTCCAGTGCGCGTAAATTAGGTAATTGCGTGAGTGGATCGGTTAAGGCTTGCGAGTGATAAATGCGTTTCATCCACTCATTTATCTTAAACATCATCGTCATGTATAACATGCAGACTGAGAAAGAGATGAAAACGGAAAGGATAAATGACAGAGCAAATTCAGTATTGACCCCGTAAAGAAAACCATCGTTATACGTCAGCAATAACCAGGCAGAAATCCCCCACAGCAGCCCCATAAGACGAGGGCCAAAATGACGAATCCCCAACGTAAACAGCACAAAAATCATAGGCACCAGGTACCCTGAAACCTGCAATACACCCCATGAAGAACAAAGCACAACCATCAGGGTAAACAGGCACAGCATCCAGGTGAAAGAATATAAACGACGCGGCCCCACAAAATCACGCATCACGCAACGACGCCAAAATGCACGAGCGTAGTGTGGGTTCAGGATCATTCTTAGTGGGTAATAAAACACGACGGTAAAGATAAGCGATGCCGCAACCAGATTTTGGAAATCCACCACCATAAATATGAGTGAGTTATGGCCAAAATAAGGGGCAAGTTTCACTGGAACAGAAACGTAATGCCCGGTCAGATACATCAGCAATTTAATGCTGAAGGGGGCGATAAAACCGAGCCAAAATATTCTAATCCCTACGCCTTTATCGGACAGAGCATGGCGCCAGCGCTTTCCCAGATAATAACGGGTCACGAGGCTACAAACGGCTATGGGAAATATTAAGCTGAAGGTAAAGGCGAGTAACGCGGGAGTGGCTAAATCCAGGCTGTAAGAGAAGGTTACAATGGAGGCTATTATCAAAGGAATAATCGCCACTCGACCATAGAGAAACACCATGGCAATCATAAAACTTACAGGAAGATACGCTAAATAAGTGTGTTTACCATCAATAATGGTTGAAGGTGAAAGGTAACGAGAAAGAGGTAAAAGCAAAAGACATAAAACCAGTGCTGTGAGCGATTTTTTGATTATTAGTGGAAATGTCATAAGCCCTGGAGTGGATATTTTATCATTGCTAAAAGCATTATTCGGTGACAAAGAATACGTTTATTTATTAAACAAATCAAGTTGACGTATAATTACATCCCTTTCAATTCATTGCTTTTTAATACAACACAACAAAGCGAAATAGTTTGATATATTCACACTGAGAATAAATCACATTCAACTATTCATTGAGGCATTGAATAAAACCCACTGCGACACAAAATAACAACAAAATATACGAACGTATAAAACAAAAAACCCCCGCCATCAGGCGAGGGTTTCGTATTTTGGTGGAGCTAAGCGGGATCGAACCGCTGACCTCTTGCATGCCATGCAAGCGCTCTCCCAGCTGAGCTATAGCCCCACGAATGGGTTCGGGTTAAACGGTACAAATCTTGCTGGTAAAGATTTGGTGGAGCTAAGCGGGATCGAACCGCTGACCTCTTGCATGCCATGCAAGCGCTCTCCCAGCTGAGCTATAGCCCCATACCGTAAACACCTTGTCGTGTCGACGGGCGGCATCATATGAAACCCGTTCAATAGTGTCAACGGCAAATTCTGCTTCTGCGACTAATCGCCGAAAAAGCAAACAATACGGGAAATCCCAATTGCTTCTCATCGTACGGTAGTTAATCCTGTCACAGTTTCCAGTAAAATGATCCCCTAAAATGAACCACTAATAACCCTTTTGAACTTAAGGAAAAAATGTGCTCAAGGAACGTATGACCCCGGAAGAGCTGGCGATGATTACTGGTTATAGTCGCCAAACAATCAACAAATGGGTAAGAAAAGAAAGCTGGTTAACGACTCAAAAACCCGGCGTTCAGGGTGGTAAGGCGCGCCTGATTCATGTGGATGAGCGTGTTCGCGAGTTTATAAATAGTGCTAAACGCATTTCAGAAAAACCAGGCAACTATCACGTTAATGATTCGTCGCTGGAAGGTTTGCTGTTGAATGCACTCAAGCAAATGTCGATAGCAGAGCAAGAAAAAATGTCAGCGTTGCTGTTGCGAGAAGGTATTGCAGGGGTTTTGAAACGTTTAGGTATTCGTGATGAGTAAGAAGACGAGTATTAAAAAGCCGGCATAGCCGGCTTTTTTCGCTTTACTGTTGTGCTTCGCGTGCAGCGATAAATTCCAGCGCCTGGTTGATACGGGCGATGGAACGCTGTTTGCCAATAGCATGAACTGTCACATCCAGGCCTGGTGACTGCCCTGCACCAGTAACAGCCACACGCAGCGGCATACCGACTTTGCCCATCCCAACTTCCAGCTCATCAGCCGTTGCCTGAATCGCATTATGGACATTTTCGGCAGTCCAGTCGGTTAACGCAGCCAGTTTGTCACGCACCACTTCCAGTGGCTGACGAGCAACCGGACGCAGGTGCTTCTTCGCAGCGTCTGCATCAAATTCGCTAAAGTCTTCATAGAAATAACGGCAGGTTTCCGCCATCTCTTTCAGCGTTTTGCAGCGATCGCCCAACAGTTTCACCAGCTCAGCCAATTCCGGCCCATTGCGGGTATCAATATTTTGCTGCTCAATATGCCATTGCAGTTGGGTCGCAACATATTCAGGTGCAAGATGATTGATGTAGTGGTGGTTCAGCCACTGTAATTTCTCAGTGTTGAATGCGCTGGCAGATTTGCTGACGGAATCGAGCGTGAACAGCTTGATCATCTCTTCACGAGTAAAGATCTCCTGATCGCCATGGGACCAGCCCAAACGCACAAGATAGTTCAGCAGGGCTTCTGGCAGATAACCCTCATCACGATACTGCATGACGCTAACCGCGCCGTGGCGTTTAGACAGTTTTTTACCGTCGTCACCGTTAATCATAGAAACGTGCGCGTAAACCGGAACCGGGGCATTCAACGCTTTCAGGATGTTAATCTGACGCGGAGTGTTGTTGATATGGTCTTCCCCACGCACCACGTGAGTAATTTCCATATCCCAGTCATCCACAACCACGCAGAAGTTATAGGTCGGAGAACCATCGGTACGGCGGATAATCAGATCGTCGAGTTCCAGGTTGCTAAACTCGATTGGGCCACGAATCTGGTCGTCGAAAATAACGGAACCGTCTTGCGGGTTGGCAAAACGCACAACGCAAGGTTCGTCGGCTGCGTGATGTTCATGACCGTGACGGCAGCGTCCGTCATAGCGTGGCTTGTCGCCATTCGCCATTTGTTCTTCACGCAACGCTTCAAGACGTTCTTTAGAGCAGTAGCATTTGTATGCAGTACCGGCGTCCAACATTTCATCGATGACCGCGTTATAACGATCAAAACGTTTGGTCTGGTAGTACGGACCTTCATCCCACTCAAGACTCAACCAATTCATACCATCCATAATAGCTTCGATAGCTTCAGGGGTTGAACGCTCAAGGTCAGTGTCTTCTATGCGCAGCACAAACTCGCCGCCGTGGTTACGAGCAAAAAGCCAGGAGTAAAGAGCAGTACGAGCACCGCCAACGTGCAAATAGCCTGTTGGGCTTGGCGCAAAACGAGTTTTGATTTTCATTGAACGGCCTTAATTACGCAAAAATACCGGAAAACCGGCAAATGCCAGGAAATAAAGAGTGGGCAACATTCTACCACTGTGCGCTGATTCCTCAATGTCGATACCTTTATCTGTCAGCAATCCGCATATTCTGGTGACAAATCAATCACCCATGGATATTTATCGATCGCGTTGATTATTTTTACGACGAACGAACGAAATCTTTAGAAAAGGCGTTGACTCATTTTCAACTCTCCCTATAATGCGACTCCACACAGCGGGGGTGATTAGCTCAGTTGGTAGAGCACCTCCTTTACACGGAGGGGGTCGGCGGTTCGAGCCCGTCATCACCCACCATTCATTAGTGAGTGATACCGCAGTGTGTAGTCGTTAAGAAGTACAGTAAGAGATAAGATTTGGGTGATTAGCTCAGTTGGTAGAGCACCTCCTTTACACGGAGGGGGTCGGCGGTTCGAGCCCGTCATCACCCACCATTATCTGCTCTTGCAATCGTAGTACCGAAGTTTGGGTGATTAGCTCAGTTGGTAGAGCACCTCCTTTACACGGAGGGGGTCGGCGGTTCGAGCCCGTCATCACCCACCATTCGGGGCGTTAGCTCAGTTGGTAGAGCAGTTGACTTTTAATCAATTGGTCGCAGGTTCGAATCCTGCACGCCCCACCAATGTAGAAAGGCGCCCTAAAGGCGCCTTTTTGCTATGCGTGATTTACCCACTCTTTCCACTCAAGATTTATCTACATCAAGCCGATAACTGCTCTAATCAATCCTTTAAGGAATTATTATGAGTAGCACAATCAACACATCAACACCTTCTCCGCAAACAAGCAGCACAGCTTCCAAAAGCTCCGGCGGCAACGATCTGGCGTCGCAAATCACCCGCATCACGCAGCAAATCACCAAGCTGACACAACAAGCGAAAGATATTGCTAACGGCAGCGGGACAACCGAAGAAAAACAAAAGCAGCAAGAGTTAATTCAGGCGCAAATTAAAATGCTCCAGGCACAGCTTGCGCAGCTACAGCGCCAACAAGTAGAACAGGCTCAACAAAAGCAGGAACAGCAGCAGTCCAGAGTGGAAGGCGTGAATAAACCGTCTGAAGAGCATCAGATTGATATCTATATCTAATCGTGGTTAAAAAGTGGGTCGCCTGACCGAGCCGCGGTTAACTGCTGCGCCTGTTGGCGAACCACCTGCCAGATGGCTTCCGCCGCTCGTGACAGGGAACGATTTTTACGTCGTACCAGCATTAACTGCCGGTCCACGACCGGAATAAGCGGCCTGACAACCAGCGGGCGCCCCTGTGGAAGAGGCAATGCCAGCGCGGGAAGTACGCTGATGCCAATTCCCGCTTCCACCATCGGGAAAAGCGTTGCCGGGTGGCCTATTTGTTGAACAATATTGGTCTCAATACCCTGTCGTAACAGCGCATCATCAATCAGCGGACGGCTTCCCGACGCGTAGTCCTGTAGTACCAGATTTGCACCTTGCAGCGCCTGCCAGGGGACCTGCTCCTGAGCCGCTAATGGATGGTCATTCCGACACAACAGTAAAAACGGTTCTGAAAGCACCGCCTCACAGTCCAGATCGTTTGCCTGAATCGGGTCGATGACCATGCCAAAATCCACTTCCCCCTGATAAATGCTTTGCAACACCCATTGTTGAGGGCGGTCGTGAAGCACAAATCGAATCGCGGGATATTCCAGTGCCGCAGCGGCAATAGATTGCGGCATCAAATGAGCAGAAATCGTCTGGCTTGCAGCAACACGCACCGTTCCGCTTAACTGATGCCCTACACTGCGCGTATCCAGTAAGGTGCTGGTTAATTCTTCCAGCAGGCGCTCGAGGCGTGCTGCCAGTTGCTGGCCCGCTTGCGTTAACACCACTTCTCGCGTGGTGCGATCCAAAAGCTTCACGCCAATTTCGCTCTCAAGCTCTTTCACGCTGTGGCTAACTGCTGACTGGCTCAGGCCAATTTGCTCCCCTGCCCGGCTAAAACTTCCGGCATGAGCGACCGCGACAAAGACTTTTAACTGACGTAGTGAATAATTCATTTAATAAATTCATCAATGCATTCAATAAATCAATTTTATTTCTAAAAACAATAAAAGCACAATGCCTTATCAAAAGTTTGAGGAATGATGATGAAACTCTTTCGCGTACTCGACCCATTCACACTGACATTGATTGTCACTGTCTTGCTGGCGTCTTTCTTCCCTGCCCAGGGGAGTTATGTCGGTTTTTTTGAAGGACTGACGACGGCTGCCATCGCGTTACTGTTCTTTATGCACGGCGCAAAGCTTTCCCGTGAAGCAATAATTGCAGGCAGTAGCCACTGGCGTTTGCACCTGTGGGTGATGTGCAGCACGTTTGTGTTGTTCCCCGTCCTGGGCGTGTTGTTTGCGTGGTGGGCACCGGTTAACGTCAGCCCTGAAATTTATACCGGTTTTTTATATCTGTGTATTTTGCCCGCCACGGTGCAATCGGCCATCGCATTTACCTCCCTTGCCGGGGGCAACGTTGCCGCGGCAGTGTGTGCGGCTTCTGCGTCCAGCCTACTCGGTATTTTCCTGTCACCACTGTTGGTTGGCATGGTCATGCATGTCCATGGCGCGAGCGGTAGTTTGCAGCAAGTTGGCAGCATCATGTTGCAGTTACTGGTGCCATTCGTGGCGGGACATCTGTCACGTCCGTTGATTGGTGATTGGGTTGCGCGCCACAAAAAGTGGATTGGTAAAACCGATCAAACCTCAATACTGCTGGTGATCTACACGGCATTTAGCGAAGCCGTAAGACATGGGATTTGGCACAAAGTGGGTATTGGCTCGCTGCTGTTTATTGTGGTCGTGAGCCTGGTATTGCTGGCGATTATTATCAGCGTCAATATGTTTGTCGCCAGACGTCTGGGCTTTAGCAAAGCGGATGAGATTACGATTGTGTTCTGTGGCTCGAAAAAGAGCCTGGCGAATGGTATTCCAATGGCGAATATTCTATTCCCGGTTGCAAGCGTGGGGATGATGGTGCTGCCGCTAATGATTTTCCATCAGTTGCAGTTAATGATATGTGCGGTTCTCGCTCGTCGTTATCAGCAAGAAACAAAAGTGGCAGCCAAAGCTGCCACTGAAAACGCATAGTAAATCGTAATTATCTTTTGAGGGGCTTCACCAGCCCCTCCAATCCTTCGGTCTTAATCAGCAAAGTCAGCCGCATCAGGTCGCCAAGATGCCCCTGTGGAAACTCGTCTTTGCGAGCAAACCACAGCAAATACTCTTCTGGCACATCAATCAGCACGCGACCTTTATACTTGCCAAACGGCATGACGGTATTGGCAATCTCGATAAGCTGCTCTTTATCCATCTCACGCACCTAATAAGCGAATCATTTCCGCTTCATCGATAACTTCAATACCCAGCTCTTGCGCCTTGACGAGCTTCGAACCAGCAGCTTCACCAGCAATCACCAGGTCAGTTTTCTTCGACACGCTACCAGCAACTTTAGCGCCCAACTCAATTAAACGAGCTTTGGCATCATCACGGGACATAATGCTTAAGGAGCCCGTCAGTACCACGGTTTTGCCGGCAAACGGGCTGTCGATTTCTTCCGCGTTAATCACGACGGGAGCTGGCCAGTGAACGCCTGCTTCTTCGGTCAATTGGCGGATAACTTCGCGATTACTGTCTTCGGCGAAAAAGTTGAACACGTGCGTTGCAACCACGATGCCGACATCAGGTACTTTTTGCAGTTCTTCTATAGAAGCCGCTGTCAGCGCGTCAAGCGTGCCAAAATAACTGGCTAAGCCCGCGGCTGTCGCTTCGCCAACTTCACGAATACCTAACGCATACAGGAAACGGGCGAAAGTCGTTTCTTTCGACTTCGCAAGCGCATCGACGACGTTTTGCGCCGACTTTGGCCCCATGCGATCCAGGCCAGTCAGTTTTCCAGCGGTCAGTTTGAAAAGATCTGCGGCGGTATGAACATATTCTTTTTCAACGAGTTGATCGATTATCTTGTCGCCCATGCCATCAACATCCAGCGCACGACGCGAGACAAAGTGCTTAAGCGCTTCTTTTCGCTGCGCACCGCAAATCAATCCGCCGGTACAACGCGCGACGGCTTCGCCTTCGACTCGTTCAACATCCGAGCCGCAAACCGGGCAATGTGCCGGGAAGACGATTTCCGTCGTATTTTCCGGGCGCTCAGACTCCACCACGCCGACAACCTGCGGGATAACATCCCCAGCGCGACGAATCACCACGCGATCGCCGATTCTTAACCCCAGACGCTCGATTTCATCAGCGTTATGCAAAGTGGCGTTGCTAACCAGTACACCCGCAACCTGCACAGGTTCCAGTCGCGCAACGGGCGTTATTGCGCCCGTGCGTCCCACCTGAAACTCAACGTCACGAACAAATGTCATTTGTTCCTGGGCGGGGAATTTAAATGCCACCGCCCAGCGCGGCGCACGAGCAACAAAACCCAGTGTCTCTTGCAGAGCAAGTGAGTCCACTTTGATAACCACACCGTCGATATCAAAACCTAAAGTCGGGCGCTCTGCCTCAACCTGGTGATAAAACGCCAGGACTTCTTCTGCAGTGTTGCAAAGACGAATGCGATCGCTGACTGGCAATCCCCATTCTTTGAACTGCTGTAAACGCCCGTGATGGCTGGCGGGTAATTCGCCACCTTCGAGCACGCCAACGCCATAACAGAAGAAAGTTAACGGACGTTTGGCGGTGATTCGCGGATCAAGCTGGCGCAAGGATCCCGCCGCTGCATTGCGCGGGTTAGCAAAAATTTTCCCCCCGGTGCGACGAGCTTCTTCGTTGATCTTCTCAAAGCCTGCTTGCGGCAGGAAAACTTCACCGCGCACTTCGAGGCGGCGAGGGATGTTCTCACCGCGTAATTTCAGAGGAATGGCGCGAATAGTACGCACATTAGCGGTAATATTTTCGCCGGTCGTACCGTCACCGCGCGTCGCGGCGCTAATCAGCACACCATCTTCATATAGCAGGCTTACCGCGAGGCCATCTAACTTTAACTCACAGCAAAAAGTCACCGCTTCGGTGCTCTTTAAACGGTCCTGAATCCGTTTATTAAATGCGAGGTAGCTCGCCTCATCAAACACGTTATCAAGCGACAGCATCGGAACTTCATGGCGAATCTGAGTGAATTCGCTTAGCGGTGCCGCCCCAACACGCTGAGTAGGTGAGTCAGGGGTGATTAAATCTGGATGCGCTTCTTCCAGGGCTCGCAACTCACCCATCAGGCGGTCGTATTCCGCATCCGGGATTTCTGGGTTATCAAGCACATGATAGAGGTATTCATGATGGCGAAGCGTGGTTCGCAGTTGAGTAATTTGTTGTTCGATTGTGTCCATATCGCACCATCAATATAAAAAACCCCCGACATGCGGGGGTTTAGGGGAAAACATGTTCAGGATGAATTCTAGTGGCTCGCGTTAGCTTCAACCACTTCGCGAATACGGTCCTGATACTCACGCATTTTCTGCGGCGTCATCATACGACGTTGGTCATCAAGCACCACACCACCGACTTCATCAGCAATATGCTGAGCTGACTGGAGCATCAACTTAAAGTTTTGCGTTGGGTCGCCATAAGACGGGACCTGCATGAAGATTGTCACGCCAGGCGTTGCAAAATTCGTCATGCTTTCTGGGTCAAATGAACCTGGCTTAACCATGTTCGCGAGGCTAAAGAGAACCGGACCGCTGCCATCAGGACTGAGATGACGATGGAAAATGTTCATTTCGCCAAAGATAAAGCCCGCTTGCTGAATACTGTTTAACAGCACATCGCCGTTAATCATGCTGCCAGCGTGCGCCGAAACGTTCAGTACAATCACCGTCTCTTTAAGACGAGCTGGCACTTCAGGAGCCGGAGCAGGTTGTGCAACCACAGGCTCTGGCGCAGGTTCAGCATGCTGAACAATTGGCTGTTGCACGGGCGCTTGCGGAGCCACTGGCTGCGGTTGCTGTGCAATCGGCTGTTGAACAGGCTGCTGTACAGGTTGATGAACAGCTGGCTGATGTACTGGCGCAACAGGCGCTTCCTGACGCGGTGCTACCGGTTCAGGTGGACGCACAGGTGCACTCTGACGCGGCTCAGCAGAAGCGTAAGGCGGCTCGTACTGATGTTGAGGCGCTTGCGGCTGACGAGGCATTTCTGTCTCGCGATTCGCTGTTTCCGGCGCAGGGTTAACCCGACGCACACGCACCTCACCTACTCCATCATCTTGCTCATCGTCAGCCTCGTCGTCATCCGACTCGTGTTCGTCACGCTTAGACTTCATGCGCTTCATTGGACGATCACGAAAAACGGATGAACGCTCTTTACGACTCGTCCACAGACCGTGAACCAGTAAGGCTATTATGGCGATCGCGCCAACAATGATTAATATCAGACGCAAATCCTGCATCATTATATTCTCTGTTGTTCTAACACCTTGCCACCGCGGCAAACATTTACTCACTAAGAGTATTTGCCCATCTGCTCAAGTGCAAGTGCGCACACGGTTTTCTCAGCATAAAGATGTACTGAAATCGATTTTTTGCTGTTTTTTCGACCATTTCCTAATAAGTTTTTCTCCTGGCAGTCAGTTATGATAACCCTGCACGTCATTGTAATGACCAAAAAGGAGTTCGTTCAGATATGGTTTCACCTTCAGGAGCCGGGCCACGTAGTGGCGTTTACTACTTTTCGCAAGGCTGGAAGCTGGTACATCAGCCTGGAATCAGGCGCTTCGTACTCTTGCCATTGTTGGTCAATATTTTATTGATGGGTGGCGCATTTTGGTGGTTGTTTACCCGCCTGGATGTCTGGGTTCCCACTCTTCTTTCCTACGTGCCAGACTGGTTACAGTGGTTGAGCTATCTCATTTGGCCACTGGCGGTAATTTCTATCTTGCTGGTGTTTGGTTATTTGTTTTCAACCATAGCCAACTGGATTGCCGCCCCATTTAATGGATTGCTGGCCGAACAACTTGAAGCACGCCTGACGGGTGCGACTCCGCCGGATACTGGCCTGGTTGGCATCATGAAAGATATTCCGCGCATCATGAAGCGCGAGTGGCAAAAGCTTGCCTGGTATCTGCCACGCGCACTGCTGCTGCTGGTGCTTTATTTCATTCCGGGTATCGGCCAAACCGTTGCACCTGTTTTGTGGTTCTTGTTCAGCGCCTGGATGCTGGCAATTCAGTATTGCGACTATCCGTTCGATAACCATAAAGTGCCTTTCAAAGAAATGCGCATCTCACTTCGCGAGAAAAAAATTATCAATATGCAGTTTGGCTCGCTGGTCAGTCTGTTTACGCTGATTCCCTTCCTGAACCTGGTCATCATGCCAGTTGCCGTCTGCGGCGCTACTGCGATGTGGGTTGATTGTTATCGCTCCAAACATGCCATGTGGAAGTAATTTATCAGGAGCGGCTTATGCTGCTCCTTATTCCTTCTGGCTTCTGCTTATTTCCCTTCTACATATAGATATGCGATTTCTTTACTTCCGCATAACTTCTAAGCAGGTATGCTGATGAGGTTTCCCAAATTTCATACAGTTAAGGACGGGTTATGAGCAAGATCTATGAAGACAACTCTCTGACTATCGGTCATACGCCGCTGGTTCGACTGAACCGCATCGGTAATGGGCGCATCCTGGCGAAGGTCGAGTCCCGTAACCCGAGCTTTAGCGTTAAATGCCGTATCGGGGCCAATATGATTTGGGATGCCGAGAAACGCGGTGTACTCAAGCCAGGCGTTGAGTTAGTCGAACCAACCAGCGGCAATACCGGTATTGCACTGGCGTATGTTGCTGCAGCGCGTGGCTACAAACTGACGTTGACCATGCCTGAAACCATGAGTATTGAACGCCGCAAACTGCTGAAAGCACTGGGTGCCAACCTGGTACTGACAGAAGGCGCGAAAGGCATGAAAGGTGCGATTCAGAAAGCGGAAGAAATCGTTGCCAGCGACCCAGAAAAATTCCTCTTACTGCAACAATTTAGCAACCCAGCTAACCCAGAAATTCACGAGAAAACCACCGGCCCAGAAATCTGGGAAGATACCGATGGCGAAGTGGACGTATTCATTGCTGGTGTCGGCACTGGCGGCACGCTAACTGGTGTTAGCCGTTATATCAAAAACACCAAAGGCAAAACGGACCTCATCAGCGTGGCCGTTGAGCCTACAGATTCTCCGGTTATTGCTCAGGCGCTGGCAGGTGAAGAACTCAAACCTGGCCCGCATAAAATCCAGGGTATCGGTGCAGGCTTCATTCCTGGCAACCTCGATCTTAAGCTTATCGACAGAGTTATCGCCATCACCAACGACGAAGCTATCTCTACTGCACGCCGTTTGATGGAAGAAGAAGGTATTCTTGCTGGGATTTCATCGGGTGCAGCGGTAGCTGCAGCGTTAAAACTTCAGGAAGATGAAGCATTTACCAACAAAAACATTGTGGTTATACTGCCTTCCTCCGGGGAGCGTTATCTGAGTACTGCCCTGTTCGCCGATCTTTTCACTGAAAAAGAGCTGCAACAGTGATGCCAGTCAGGTAAGAATGTGTAAAAAAGCACCCGAAAGGGTGCTTTTTTGTGGGGTTCGTCAAACTTTTGGCTACCCTGGCATTGCGTCGTCCTGTCAGGTCTGGTATCTATCCAGCAAATTATTTTGATGCGCGAAATTAATCGGAATGTGAGCTATATCTGCTGAATCGATTTAACGATTTGGTGCAAAATCACATTTCACGGCATAATGATTAATGACGAGCGAGCCGCTAAGCGCATGGTGAACGCCAGAGCACATTTCGCGGTTCCCGAAAGCATCCTGTGTCGCGTACAGTGTGACGTCGACGCTAACTATACAGGCTAAAGTTTTGCCACCAGGCTAGACTTTAGTTCCACAACACTAAACCTATAAGTTGGGGAAATACAATGTTCCAGCAAGAAGTTACCATCACCGCTCCAAACGGTCTGCATACCCGCCCTGCTGCTCAGTTTGTTAAAGAAGCTAAAGGCTTCACTTCTGAGATCACTGTGACCTCCAACGGCAAAAGCGCTAGCGCGAAAAGCCTGTTCAAACTGCAAACTCTGGGCCTGACTCAAGGTACAGTAGTGACCATCTCCGCTGAAGGCGAAGACGATCAGAAAGCAGTTGAGCATCTGGTAAAACTGATGGCTGAACTCGAGTAAGTTCTGGGTTCTTCGTAAATATCAGTCACAAGTAAGGTAGGGTTATGATTTCAGGCATTTTAGCATCCCCGGGTATCGCTTTCGGCAAGGCACTTTTGCTGAAGGAAGATGAAATTGTCATCGACCGGAAGAAAATTTCTGCCGACAAAGTTGCGCAGGAAGTTGAACGTTTTTTAAGCGGGCGCGCAAAAGCGTCATCGCAATTAGAAGCGATCAAAATTAAAGCTGGCGAGACCTTCGGTGAAGAAAAGGAAGCTATCTTCGAAGGCCACATTATGTTGCTGGAAGACGAAGAGCTTGAGCAGGAAATCATAGCCCTTATCAAAGATAAGTTAGTGACGGCTGATGCAGCGGCTCACGAAATTATCGAAGGCCAGGCCATCGCGCTTGAAGAATTAGACGATGAATACCTGAAAGAACGTGCGGCTGACGTACGCGACATCGGTAAACGTCTGCTGCAAAATATTCTGGGTCTGGCAATTATCGACCTGAGCGCTATTCAGGATGAAGTTATCCTGGTCGCTAAAGATTTGACTCCGTCTGAAACCGCACAGCTCAACCTGCAAAAGGTGCTGGGTTTCATCACTGATATCGGCGGCCGCACCTCCCACACATCAATCATGGCGCGTTCTCTTGAACTGCCTGCGATCGTTGGTACGGGTAGTGTTACCAGCCAGGTGAAGAACGGCGATTACCTGATCCTCGATGCTGTTAACAATAAAGTTTACGTTAACCCAACCAACGACGAGATCGAAGCCCTGCGTGCTGTACAGCAACAGGTTGCTTCTGAGAAAGCTGAACTGGCGAAACTGAAAGACCTGCCAGCAATCACTCTCGATGGTCATCAGGTAGAAGTCTGCGCAAACATCGGTACTGTTCGTGATATCGACGGTGCAGAGCGCAATGGTGCAGAAGGTGTAGGTCTGTACCGTACAGAATTCTTGTTCATGGACCGTGATTCTCTGCCAACTGAAGATGAGCAGTTCGCGGCGTACAAAGCTGTTGCTGAAGCCTGTGGCTCACAAGCTGTTATCGTACGTACCATGGATATCGGTGGCGATAAAGAGCTGCCGTACATGAACTTCCCGAAAGAAGAAAACCCGTTCCTGGGCTGGCGTGCAATCCGTATCGCGATGGATCGTAAAGAGATCCTGCACGCTCAAGTACGCGCTATTCTGCGTGCTTCTGCTTTCGGTAAATTACGCATCATGTTCCCAATGATCATCTCTGTTGAAGAAGTGCGTGCACTGAAAGCAGAAATTGAAATCATGAAGGCGCAGCTGCGTGAAGAAGGCAAAGCGTTTGACGAAACTATCGAAGTTGGCGTGATGGTTGAGACTCCGGCTGCGGCCACAATTGCTCGCCACCTGGCTAAAGAAGTCGACTTCTTCAGTATCGGTACCAATGATCTGACGCAGTACACCCTGGCAGTTGACCGTGGTAATGATATGATTTCGCATCTTTACCAGCCAATGTCACCGTCTGTACTGACTCTGATTAAGCAAGTTATTGATGCTTCTCATGCAGAAGGTAAATGGACCGGTATGTGTGGTGAGCTTGCAGGCGACGAACGTGCTACACTTCTGTTGCTGGGTATGGGTCTGGACGAATTTAGTATGAGTGCCATTTCTATCCCGCGCATTAAGAAGATTATTCGTAACACGAACTTCGAAGATGCGAAGGTGTTAGCAGAGCAAGCTCTTGCTCAACCGACAACGGACGAGTTAATGACGCTGGTTAACAAGTTCATTGAAGAAAAAACAATCTGCTAATCCACCGGATGCGGCCCAATTTACTGCTTAGGAGAAGATCATGGGTTTGTTTGATAAACTGAAATCTCTGGTTTCTGATGATAAAAAAGACACCGGAACCATTGAGATTGTTGCCCCACTTTCTGGCGAAATCGTCAATATTGAAGATGTTCCAGATGTGGTTTTCGCCGAGAAGATCGTTGGTGATGGCATTGCAATTAAACCGACTGGCAACAAAATGGTTGCTCCGGTTGACGGCACCATCGGTAAAATCTTCGAAACTAACCATGCTTTCTCTATCGAATCCGATAGCGGCATTGAACTGTTCGTCCACTTCGGTATCGACACTGTTGAACTGAAAGGCGAAGGCTTCAAACGCATCGCAGAAGAAGGCCAGCGTGTTAAGAAAGGCGACGTCGTTATCGAGTTCGATTTGGCCCTGCTGGAAGAGAAAGCGAAGTCTACCCTGACTCCGGTTGTTATCTCCAACATGGACGAAATCAAAGAGCTGATCAAACTGACTGGTAGCGTGACCGTGGGCGAAACCCCAGTCATCCGTATCAAGAAGTAAGTTGTCCGCACAATAGAAAACGGCACCCTTGTGGTGCCGTTTTTGTTTGTATTTAAAATCTCAGATACCAGAACCTTGCGAATAACTCTCTTCGCCAAACACGCCGGTCGATAAATAACGATCGCCGCGATCGCATATAATCGCCACCACTACAGACCCAGGATTGGCCAGCGCCACACGCAACGCACCTGCCACCGCACCGCCAGAACTCACACCGCAGAAAATCCCCTCTTCACGCGCAAGTTTGCGCATGGTTCTCTCGGCTTCGACTTGTGACATATCAATCACTTCATCAACCAGATTAGGGTTGAAGATTTTCGGCAACCATTCTTCTGGCCACCGACGAATCCCAGGGATACTGCTGCCATCTTCTGGTTGTAACCCAACAATTTTGACGGGTTTGTCTTGCTCACGCATAAACTGGCTGACACCCGTGACTGTTCCGGTCGTTCCCATACTTGAAACGAAGTGCGTGATTCGTCCCTGAGTTTGCCGCCAGATCTCCGGCCCGGTAGTGCTGTAATGCGCATAAGGATTATCAGGGTTGTTGAACTGATCGAGAACTTTGCCCTCTCCTCGTTCATCCATCAAACATGCAAGTTCACGAGCGCCCTCCATGCCCTGCTCTTTCGTCACCAGAATCAGTTCTGCGCCATAAGCCTGCATCGCCGCTTTGCGTTCCATACTCATGTTGTCAGGCATTAACAGCTTCATGCGATAGCCTTTGAGCGCCGCAATCATCGCCAGTGCAATGCCGGTATTGCCGCTGGTCGCTTCAATGAGCGTATCTCCTGGAGAGATTTCACCGCGAGCTTCTGCACGCACAATCATAGAAAGTGCCGCTCTGTCTTTTACCGAGCCTGCGGGGTTATTCCCCTCAAGCTTTACCCAAATTTCACTGCCGTTATCAAGGCCGGTGCGCTGTAATTTAACCAGAGGCGTATTGCCAATCGTGCTTTCTAAGGTGTTCACTTGCCTATCCAAAAAATAAGAAAAGCGGCCACGTGGGCCGCCTTTGCGTGTCGTGTTGTTCAGTAAACTTATCAGGCGGATTGCGCGAGGTCTACCTGGCCATTATAAGTACTGTGAATTCTGTTCTTCCCATCATACAGGCGCGCATGTTGCAGGCCGACAAACAGGCGCTCACCACGCACAGGAACGTGGTCTTCACGCAGCACAACCGTTAAAGGTTCGTCATACCAACCCAGCGGCTGTACCACCAGCTGCATATAATGCCCGCGTGGGCTGATTTCCAACACCTGCACCGGCAGCGGCGAATCAAGGTTGGTACGGCGGCTGACGTCGACTTCCCACGGGCGAAGGAACAGATCGACCGGCCCCTGATGTGCCGGCGTAAAGCCCAGCGGCCAACGGTGTGCGCCAACATGGAACTGGCTGCCACGCACAACGCCTTTCATACGGTTCACTTCGCCAAGGAACTCCAGCACGAAGCGAGTCGCCGGTTCACGCCACACGGCCTCCGGCGTATCAACCTGCTCGATATTCCCCTGGCTCATCACCACCACGCGATCCGCGACTTCCATCGCTTCTTCCTGGTCGTGCGTAACAAACACGCTGGTGAACTTCAATTCTTCATGTAACTGGCGCAGCCAGCGGCGTAGCTCTTTACGCACTTGCGCATCCAGCGCACCAAATGGCTCATCGAGCAACAGGATTTGCGGTTCAACCGCTAATGCACGCGCCAACGCCACACGCTGTTTCTGACCACCAGAAAGCTGAGCCGGGAAACGATCGGCCAGATGTGACAGCTGCACCATCTCCAGCAAACGAGTGACTTTTTGTTTGATCACCGCAGACGACGGGCGCTCACGGCGAGGTAGTACCGTCAGACCAAAAGCGATGTTATCGAACACCGTCATATGGCGGAACAGCGCGTAATGCTGGAAAACAAATCCTACTTTACGTTCACGCGCATGAATTCGACTGACATCGGTGCCATGGAAACTAATACGCCCGCTGTTCTGGTGCTCAAGCCCCGCAATAATACGCAGTAGCGTGGTTTTGCCGGAACCTGACGGGCCCAACAACGCCACCATTTGACCAGAAGGGATATCCAGCGAGATATCATTCAGCACCTGGGTGCGACCAAAAGATTTCTTAATATTGGTAATATCAATGCTCATGATTCCCCTCCTGTTGCAGGCGTTTTTCCTGGCTATTCAAACGCCACTGCACCGCACTCTTTAAGAACAACGTAACGATTGCCATCAGGGTCAGCAACGCCGCTGCGGTAAACGAACCGACGGTGTTGTAATCCTGCTGTAGCAATTCAATCTGTAACGGCAGCGAGAATGTCTCGCCGCGAATAGAACCGGATACCACCGACACCGCACCAAACTCGCCAATGGCGCGGGCATTGGTTAACACCACGCCGTAAAGCAGCGCCCAGCGAATGTTTGGCAACGTCACGCGGCGGAACATCTGCCAGCCGGATGCACCCAGCAAAATTGCAGCCTCATCTTCCTGGCTGCCCTGGCTTAACATCACCGGCACCAGTTCGCGAACCACAAACGGGCAGGTGACGAAAATTGTCACCAGCACCATGCCCGGCCAGGCGAACATAATCTGAATGTTATGTTCGTCCATAAAGCCTGCCAGCGGGCCGTTTGAACCGTAAAACAACAGGTAAACCAGGCCGGCAACCACAGGCGAAACCGCAAACGGGATATCCAGCAGCGTCAGTAACAACTGGCGGCCAGGGAAATCAAAACGAGTCACCAGCCAGGCCAGCAAAATACCGAACACCAGGTTTACCGGCACGGTAATCAGCGCAATCATGACCGTCAGCCAGATTGCGTGCAGCATATCCGGGTCGACAATATTCTGCAGCGCAGGCATCAATCCTTTCGAGAATGCCTGCGCAAAAATTGAGGCGACCGGCACCACCAGCAGCAAAAATGAAATCAGCACGCCGATACCAATCAGTGCCCATTTGCCCCAGTTAAAACCGGTACGGCGATAGCTTTTCAATTCAGTTACGTCCGTCATCAGTGACCTACCACGCGCCGACCAAAGCGGCTTTGCAACGTGTTAATGGTGAACAACAACAGCAATGACGCGGCGAGAATGACCGAAGCAATCGCGCTGGCTGCCGGGTAGTCAAACTCCTGCAAACGCACGAAAATCATCAGCGAGGTGACTTCGGTTTTCCAGGCAATGTTCCCGGCGATGAAAATCACCGCACCAAATTCACCCAGGCTACGGGTGAATGACAACGCAACGCCTGCCATTAACGCCGGAGAAAGCTCCGGTAAAATCACGCGGCGGAAGCTCTGCCAGCGCGTCGCGCCCAGAGTTTCCGCAGCTTCTTCGTATTCTGGCCCGAGTTCTTCAAGCACAGGCTGAATGGTGCGTACCACAAACGGAATACTGGTAAAGGCCATTGCCACAGCAATACCCAACCAGGTGTAAGTCACTTTGATGCCAAACTGTGCCAACCACTCGCCATACCAACCGTTAACGGAAAACAGCCCCGCCAGCGTTAAACCTGCAACGGCGGTTGGCAGTGCAAATGGCAAGTCCATCAATGCATCGAGCAGGCTGCGGCCGGGAAATTGATAACGCGTTAAAATCCACGCCATCAACATGCCGAACGCGCCGTTAAAGATTGATGCAACCCCCGCCGACAGCAGCGTGACTTTATAAGCTGCCACCACCTGCGGGTTAGTAATCACTTCCCAATACTGAGCCAGCGTCATCTCAGAAAGCTGCATCACCAGCGCACTGAGTGGCAGCAGTAAAATCAAACAGACGAACAGCAAACTGGTGCCGAGGCTTAAGGTAAAGCCCGGCAGCACCCGTTTAGAAGCAACAGCAAACATTACTCACGCCCCTTGCCGAGCAACTTATCGAACTCACCGCCACTGGCAAAGTGGGTTTTCATCGCTTCCGGCCAGCCGCCAAATTCATCTTCCACGCGGAACAGGTCGGTCTGCGGGAATTTATCTTTCAGCTTCGCCATCACTTCCGGGTTATTCACGCGGTAGTAATAGTCAGTGATGATGGTTTGTGCCGCCGGGCTGTACAGGAAGTTCAGGTATTCTTTCGCGGCTTTTTCGGTGCCGTTGGCTTTAACGTTTTTATCCACCCAGGCCACCGGGAATTCAGCAAGAATGTTGACCTTTGGCACCACGACTTCGTAGCCGTCTTTGGCGTACTGGTTACGAATGTTGTTCACTTCGGACTCAAAGCTAATCAGCACGTCGCCGAGGTTACGCTCAACAAATGTCGTCGTTGCACCACGGCCACCGGTATCGAACACTTCAACGTTTTTCAGGAACTGCGTCATGTACTGTTCGGTTTTGGCTTTATCGCCCCCGTCAGCTTTGTTCGCCGCCCCCCACGCACCTAAATAGGTGTAGCGCGCGTTACCAGAAGTTTTCGGATTCGGGAAAATCAGTTTCACATCCGGGCGAACCAAATCGCTCCAGTCGTGGATATTTTTCGGGTTACCTTTGCGCACCAGGAACGCCATGGTGGAATAAAACGGCGAACTGTTGTTGGGTAAGCGGGTTTGCCAGTCAGCGGGGATCAGGTTGCCTTTGTCGTGCAGGATCTGCACATCCGAAACCTGGTTATAAGTTACAACGTCAGCTTTTAAACCTTGCAGAATCGCCAGTGCCTGTTTTGATGACCCGGCATGAGATTGTTTAATCACCAGCTTGTCGCCGTTATTTTCTGCAGCCCACTGTTTCTGGAAAGCAGGATTCAGGGCAGCAAACAGCTCGCGAGACACATCATAAGAGCTGTTCAGCAGTTCTGTAGCGTGAGCTGAACCTGCCAGCAACGCAGAAACAACCAGAGCACTCCAGACTTTTTTGACTGACGTATTGACCATTTGGCACCCTTATAAATGTGATAACCGCCGAACTTTATGGTTACCAGTGTATTTATAACGAGTGTCAAAGCTGTAACGGTTTTATATATCGTTTGGTGATTTGCAATAAGAAAGGGATATAAGGTTTTTAGCGGGGATTTGTCGGGCGTCACTAACGCTAGCCCGACCTAAGCTTGATACGCACTTGTAGGGTGGATAAGCGAAGCGCCATCCACCATTTTATTCTACAGGTTCAACAACTTATCTAAAGAAGGCGCGAAGTAATAACCACCAGTCACGGGCTTAGTAAAACGCAACATGCCGTCACGCTTGCCGTCGGTTTCGCCAAACATGCTCAGCAATTGCTGTTCGATGTTATGTAAACGCGCGCAATAGGCGATGAAGTACAGGCCGTGGGAGCCGCTCGCCGTGCCGTACGGCAGGCTCTGGCGTACAATCTTCAACCCTTTGCCGTTTTCTTTCAAATCGACACGAGTCAAGTGGGACGTTTCCGGGCGTTCGTCGCCGTCAATCTCTTCATTGGCCTCTTTAGTACGGCCAATAATCATTTCTTGATCGTGAACACTCATGCGGTTTAGCTGCTTGAGATTGTGCTCCCAACGCTGCACAAACACGTAGCTGCCGCCGGCATCCACACCGTCGTTAATCACAGCCACTTCACGGCGAGTTTCTTCGCCCTGCGGGTTTTCAGTGCCATCAACGAAACCACTCAGGTCGCGTTCTTCAACCCAGCGGAAACCGTGGATTTCTTCTTCAATTTTCAGCGCATCGCCAAATGCAGCCAGCGCCGCTTGCGCCAGAGTGAAATTCACATCATGGCGCAGAGAAAGAATGTGGATCATCACATCATGCTGAGTCGCTGGTGCCAGGCCTTTGCCCATCGGAGCAAAGTTTTTCAGCTCGGCAGCACCCACGCCACCACTTAAATCGCGCCATAAGTCGTGACCAAACGCCACCACCGCGCCTAAATTAGCATCCGGGAATTTATCCTGAAGCGCACTGAGCGATTGATTAAAGGTTTTGCAGCCCTGGCGAATGGCATCGAAATCGCCCTGAATGCTCGCTTCCAGCCAAACGGCGGCGCGACAATGTTCTGGCAGAATGCCAGATTGAACACGAGACATGAATCCTCCTAAAAAACACACGCCACTCTACGTGGCGTTTATTCCCTTATAATACCCAATTCCGGCAGCGCCTTCTTGAGAAGGCGCAAGCCAGCGGCTATTTTTATCGACGCCAGATAATTTTACTGATCTTCCAGGTTTTGAGCGTATCGTCAGACGGCATCAACTCCTGCCCGCCATGCCATTCGCCGCTAAAAATGTAGCTGATGTGCTGGCTGTCTTTAGCCTTACACTCAACACTTTCGCTATCATCTCCAGTCCCTTTGACACACGCGCCAAATGCTTTGTCGTACAGGTCGCTAAATTGCGTACCGATTTTCACGCCACTTGCTGTTTCAATCGCGGTGTCTAGCACTTCGACGCGGCTTACTGTGCCCTTCTCGCCGTTGACGATAACCATCACGGTTTTATCGTCCATCGCTTCATAGAAACGGACAATCTCGCCGTTATCGGTTTTCATACCGCTGCGCAGACGATAATTGTCATTCAAGGCACTGCTGATGGCCTTTTCATCCATCGGCGTGCTGGCATTTAACTCACCCACTCCCTGCTCGCTTACTTCAAGCGATGAACCAAACCAGTTCCAGGGATTTGCCGCAGACCAGTTGACAGAAGACAGCGTCGAACAACCACTCAGAAGCAGTGGCAGCCCTACTAGCATCAGGCGCAGAGTTTTCATCAGAAATTCCTTTATTAAGCATGGGTACGCGCTTTGGAGTGCAAACTTTCCCAAAAGTGCCAGGTTATTCACGGCTGAGGGTGAAGTAATCGCGTAATCGGCGGCTGGTACACAACCACCACAGGGCAAAAATATCGGCAATCAGCAGCGCTAACGTCACCGGGGTGAGTTCTTCTCCCTGCCATAACAACCAAAGTTGCCAGGCCAAAACGCCCGCCTGCGCGGCGATTAACACCCAACGCCAGGCTGACCATAATCGCGGATACAAATGGCGACGACCGCTAATCATAAAGGCCAGGGCCGCAGGAACACCGGGCAAAAGCCCATACCAAAAATTGTCGCGGTCGGGATAGAACACACCGAGAATGGCATCGCCCTGTTGACGGGACGCCGCCGCCAGCACTAACACAAACCAGGTTCGCGCTTGCAACAGGAGGATGCACCAAAACAAAAAGGGTGTTTTCAGATTACCGTGTGTATCGTAATCCGAAGGTGGATATAGATAAGGCATTAATATTCTTGATCTTCAATCAGGCGTTTGCCGAGTAAAACTACATCCTGCTGCTCGTATTCAAGGCGCTCATACATGCCAATGACCAGGTCGTTTTCTTCGCGCACCATGATATGAATTTTTGGGCAACCGCGGGCGATAAGCTTTTTCTCAAGTCGGCTTAACAGCGCATTGGCGATACCGCGCCCCCGATATTCTGGATGCACACCGAGATAATAAGCAGAGCCGCGGTGTCCGTCGTAGCCGCCCATTAATGAGCCAACAACTTCACCGCCCACTTCGGCCACTAAAAACAGATCGGCGTCATGGTTGAGTTTGCGTTCAATATCCATTTCAGGATCGTTCCACGGACGCAGTAAGTCGCAACGTTCCCAAAGCGTAATGACTTCTTCGAAATCATCCTGGCGAAAAACACGTATTTCCATGGTATTAGCCACCTGAAAGTCTAAAAACCTGATTATGGCGTTAACTTGGCGTTTAGCCAATATCTGCCGCAAAAGTGGGTAAAAAATGGCATACTTCACTCTCATTCATTTATTGAAATGAAAAGATAATCATTTCAGGAAAATGCTTGTCGTTTACCGTTTAGCGATACGCTATAAATGCCTATCAGCAATTTTTAAGATAAAAATATTAGCCGCATGAGCAAAATTAAATCACTGACGCACCTGACCACCCGCCGCCAGTTACTGCTTACTGGTTTGGCTGCCTTAACGTTAACGGGCGTAAACAAGGCTTTGGCCAGCTCCGAGACTAAACCCCTTAAAACCACCACTAATCACAGTAAACCGACCAAAAAATCGGGTGCCCGCAGAGTAGTGATGCTTGACCCAGGCCACGGCGGGATTGATACCGGCGCGATTGGGCATAATGGTTCCAAAGAAAAGCATGTCGTTCTGGCCATTGCAAAAAATGTAAGAAACATACTTAAAAGCAATGGGATAGAGGCCAAACTCACACGCACCAGCGATGAATTCATCCCGCTGTACGATCGCGTAGAAATCGCCCATAAACACGGAGCCGATCTGTTTATGTCGATTCATGCAGATGGTTTTACAAACCCATCCGCTGCCGGTGCGTCGGTGTTTGCCCTTTCCAATCGCGGAGCCAGTAGCGCGATGGCAAAATACCTTTCTGACAAAGAAAACGCCGCCGATGATGTGGCGGGCAGCAAGGTAAAACACAAAGATCAGTATCTCCAGCAGGTGCTGTTCGACCTGGTACAAACCGATACCATTAAAAATAGCCTGACGCTTGGCTCGCATATCCTCAAGCAAATCAAGCCGGTGCATAAGCTGCATAGTCGTAACACCGAACAGGCGGCATTCGTGGTATTGAAATCACCGTCCATTCCGTCTGTACTGGTAGAAACCTCTTTTATCACCAATCCCGGTGAAGAAAAGTTGTTAGGCACCCCAGCGTTCCGGCAGAAAATTGCCAGCGCCATTGCATCAGGCATCATTAGTTACTTCCATTGGTTTGATAACCAGAAAGCTCACAGCAAAAAACGTTGAACCCTATGAACTCACCCGACATTCACGCCGTAAAACAATTCCTGTTGCAATTGCAGGACACCATTTGCCAGCAACTAAGCCAGGTTGACGGTGCCACGTTTGAAGAAGACGAGTGGCAACGCGAAGGCGGTGGCGGCGGGCGCAGTCGGGTGTTGCGCGGTGGGAATATCTTTGAGCAAGCGGGCGTTAACTTCTCCCACGTTCATGGCGATGCCATGCCTGCATCCGCCACCGCTCATCGCCCGGAACTCGCCGGTCGTAGTTTTGAAGCGATGGGCGTGTCGTTAGTCGTGCATCCACTCAATCCGTACATTCCCACCAGCCACGCTAACGTGCGTTTTTTCATTGCGGAAAAGCCGGGTTGTGATCCGGTGTGGTGGTTTGGCGGCGGTTTTGATTTAACGCCGTTTTACGGTTTTGAAGAAGATGCGATTCACTGGCATAAAACGGCGTATGACTTGTGCCAGCCGTTTGGTGACGACGTGTTCCCCCGTTACAAAAAATGGTGTGACGATTACTTCTTTATTAAGCATCGCAATGAACAGCGCGGCATTGGCGGCCTGTTCTTTGACGATCTGAACACCCCGAATTTCGACCATTGCTTCAGCTTTATGCAGGCCGTAGGAAACGGTTATCTGGATGCCTATCTGCCGATTGTTGAACGCCGTAAAGCGTTGCCGTGGGGCGAGCGCGAGCGTGATTTCCAGCTTTATCGCCGTGGCCGTTATGTGGAATTTAACCTGGTATGGGATCGTGGAACGCTGTTTGGTTTACAGACGGGCGGGCGTACCGAGTCGATTTTAATGTCGATGCCGCCGCTGGTACGTTTTGAATATAACTATCAGCCAGAAGAAGGCAGCCCGGAGGCTGCCTTGTATCGTGATTTCTTGCCGGTTAAAGATTGGGTTTAAAACAACCCTCACCCCAACCCTCTCCCTGAGGGAGAGGGAGTGGTCCGGTTCTCCCCTTCTCCTGGGGGAGAAGGCCGGGATGAGGGCGTCCGATACTTAAAGCGGAACCGTCTGCGCCTCAACCACCGCCAGCGCTACCATATTCACAATACGACGAACAGACGCAATCGGTGTTAATACATGCACCGGTTTCGCCACGCCCATCAATACTGGCCCAACAGTAACCCCTTCAGAACTGGAAACTCGCAGCAAGTTGTAGCTGATACGCGCCGCTTCGACGTTTGGCATGATCAGAATATTTGCCGAACCTTTCAGCGGGCTGTCTGGCATACGATCGTTACGGATGCTTTCCACCAGCGCGGCGTCACCGTGCATTTCACCGTCGATTTCCAACTCAGGCGCACGCGCACGCACCATTTCAAGCGTCGCACGCATTTTGCAGGCGGCTTTTGAATCGGAAGAACCGTAGTTGGAATGTGAAAGCAGCGCGACTTTTGGCTCAATACCAAAACGACGCACCGTTTCCGCCGCCAGCAACGTGATTTCAGTCAGTTCTTCCGGCGATGGATCGTCATTCACATAGGTATCTGCAATAAAGGTGTTACCACTTGGCAGCAACAGTGCGTTCATCGCCCCGGCGGCTTTCACGCCTTCACGGTAGCCGAACAGTTTTTCCACCACAGAGAAATGCTCGTGATACTCACCAATAGTGCCGCAAATCATGGCATCCGCTTCACCGCGATGAACCATAATTGCGCCGATAACCGTCGTATTGCTGATCACCGCACGTTGCGCTTGCTCTTGCGTGATGCCACGGCGTTTCATGATGTTGTAGTACTCGTTCCAGTACTCTTTGAAGCGCGGGTCGGACTCGTTATTCACGATTTCGAAATCGCGCCCAGCCTGCATTTGCAGCCCAAGTTTCTTCAGGCGCATTTCGATAACTGCCGGGCGGCCAATCAGAATCGGTTTCGCCAGCCCTAACGTAATCAGTTCCTGAGTCGCATGCAGCACACGCGCTTCTTCACCTTCGGTCAGCACCACGCGTTTTGGATCTTTACGCGCCTGGGAGAAAATCGGCTTCATAAACAAGTTAGTTTTGTAGACAAACTCGGTCAGTTTTTCGCGGTAGGCATCGAAGTCCTGGATTGGGCGCGTTGCCACTCCGGTGTCCATTGCCGCTTTTGCCACGGCCGGTGCGATTTGCACAATTAAACGCGGGTCGAACGGTTTTGGAATCAGGTAATCAGGGCCGAAAGTCAGCTCCTCTTCACCGTAAGCAGAAGCCACCACGTCGCTTTGCTCGGCGTGAGCCAGCTCAGCAATGGCGTGAACGGCCGCCAGTTTCATCTCTTCATTAATTGCCGTTGCACCGACATCCAGCGCGCCACGGAAGATGAATGGGAAGCACAGCACGTTGTTGACCTGGTTTGGGAAGTCAGAACGGCCGGTACAAATAATCGCGTCCGGACGCACTTCTTTTGCCAGCGGCGGCAGGATTTCCGGCTCCGGGTTAGCCAGCGCCAGAATCAGTGGCGCGCGTGCCATTTTCTTGACCATTTCCTGGCTCATGGCTTTCGGGCCAGAACAGCCAAGGAAAATATCCGCGCCTTCAATCACTTCATCAAGCGTGCGTTTGCCGTTATCTTCTACCGCGTAAGCCGCTTTGGTTTCTGCCATGTTTTCTTCACGGCCTTTGTAGATAACGCCTTTCGAGTCGCAAACCACAATGTTGTGTTTTTGAATACCCAACTGCACCAACAGATTCATACAGGCAATGGCAGACGCACCCGCGCCAGAAACCACCAGCCGCACATCAGAGATATTCTTCTCGACCACACGCAGGCCGTTAAGCACCGCAGCGGTACAGATAATTGCAGTGCCGTGCTGATCGTCGTGGAACACAGGAATGTTCATGCGTTCACGCAGTTTTTTCTCGATGTAGAAGCACTCTGGCGCTTTGATATCTTCCAGGTTAATGCCGCCAAACGTTGGCTCGAGTGCAGCAATCACCTCAATCAGTTTGTCCGGGTCCATTTCATCGACTTCGATATCGAATACATCAATACCGGCAAATTTCTTGAACAGAACGCCCTTACCTTCCATCACTGGCTTGCCCGCCAGCGCACCGATATTACCCAACCCCAGCACCGCGGTGCCGTTAGAAATCACACCGACCAGGTTGCCACGCGCCGTGTATTTATAGGCCGCTAATGGGTCTTTTTCTATCTCAAGACAAGGTGCCGCCACGCCCGGAGAGTAAGCCAAAGCCAGATCACGCTGGGTGGCTAAAGGTTTGGTTGGGGATACCTGAATTTTTCCGGGGGTAGGAAATTCATGAAAATCGAGGGCACTTTGCTTCAGTTGTTCATCCATTTCTTCGTTCCTTTTTATCACTCTAAAGGGTCGGTAAGGCCAAGTAGTATCGCGCTTGCGCGCTCTCTAAACTTTGAACGTCGCCATACTATCAGCAACGCCAGGTAAAAATGTTAGAAAATCAGAGTGACTATGTTAGCTACCATTAACAACAATGCCAGACCTATCTGCTATGCTTTTTAGTTATGCCAACGATGAATTTTCGTCGCGAATGACATGGAGTATTCAAGTAACAATCTGTATATCAAGGAGATAGTTATGAGTCAGCTAGACAGTATTAAGAAATTCACCACCGTTGTTGCCGACAGCGGCGACATCGAATCTATCCGCCATTACCAGCCTATTGATGCGACCACCAACCCCTCGCTATTACTGAAAGCCGCGGGTCTGGAGCATTATCAATCACTGATTGATGATGCCATTGCCTATGGAAAGAAAGGCGGTGGCACGCAAGAAGCCCAGGTGGCGCAAGCCTGTGACAAACTGGCGGTCAATTTTGGTGCGGAAATTCTGAAAAGCATTCCAGGACGCGTCTCAACAGAAGTGGACGCCCGCCTTTCGTTTGATAAAGAAAAAAGCATCGCCAAAGCCCGCCATTTAATTGCGCTATATGAAGAGCTTGGCATTGATAAATCACGAGTTCTTATCAAGCTTGCTTCAACCTGGGAAGGTATTCGTGCCGCGGAAGAACTGCAAAAAGAAGGCATCGACTGCAACCTGACGCTGCTGTTCTCTTTTGCCCAGGCGCGGGCCTGTGCCGAAGCGGGCGTATTCCTGATTTCACCGTTCGTCGGGCGTATTTACGACTGGTATCAGGCACGCAAACCGATGGACCCGTATGTAGTTGAAGAAGATCCGGGCGTCAAATCGGTGCGCAATATCTATGATTACTTTAAGCAGCACAATTACAGCACCATTGTGATGGGCGCGAGTTTCCGCCGTACCGAACAAATTCTGGCGCTAGTGGGCTGCGACCGCCTGACTATCGCCCCTAACCTGCTACAACAATTGCAGGAAAGCGAAGAACCAGTGGTACGCAAATTAGTCCCCGGTTCACAGGGCTTTCGCCGCCCGGAACCGATTAGCGAAGCGGATTTCCGTTGGGAACATAATCAGGACCCAATGGCAGTAGAAAAACTGGCAGAAGGCATTCGCCTGTTCGCCATTGATCAACGAAAACTGGAAGATTTACTCGCCGCCAAACTTTGAACGACAACCACGGAGTGAAACATGTCATCTCGTAAAGAGCTTGCTAATGCCATTCGTGCCCTGAGTATGGACGCGGTACAAAAAGCGAATTCGGGCCACCCTGGCGCACCGATGGGGATGGCGGATATCGCCGAAGTGTTATGGAATGAATTCCTGCACCATAACCCGACGAACCCCACATGGGCTGACCGTGACCGCTTTATTCTGTCTAACGGCCACGCCTCGATGCTGCTCTACAGCCTGTTGCATCTGAGCGGGTATGACTTACCGATGGAAGAGTTGAAAAACTTCCGTCAGCTTCACTCCAAAACCCCCGGTCACCCGGAAATTGGCTATACGCCCGGTGTTGAAACGACCACCGGGCCACTCGGCCAGGGCTTAGCAAACGCCGTAGGGATGGCGATTGCGGAACGCACTTTAGGGGCGCAGTTCAACCGCCCTGACCACGAAATCGTCGACCACTTTACCTACGTATTTATGGGTGATGGCTGCCTGATGGAAGGCATTTCTCATGAAGTTTGCTCGCTGGCGGGGACTCTCGGCCTCGGCAAGCTCATCGGTTTCTACGATCACAACGGGATTTCCATTGATGGCGAAACCAAAGGCTGGTTTACCGACGACACCGCCAAACGTTTCGAGGCTTATCACTGGCACGTGGTGCATGAAATTGACGGACACGATCCGCAAGCCGTGAAGAAAGCGATTGAAGAAGCGCAGAGCGTGAAAGACAAGCCGTCGCTCATTATCTGCCGCACGATTATCGGTTTTGGTTCACCGAATAAAGCCGGTAAAGAAGAGGCGCATGGCGCGGCACTCGGCGAACAGGAAGTCGCGCTCGCGCGTAAACAATTGGGTTGGAGTTACCCGGCGTTTGAAATCCCGAAAGAGATTTATCAAGCCTGGGACGCCAAAGAAAAAGGCGAGAAAGCAGAAGCCGCATGGAACGATAAATTTGCGGCCTATGCCAAAGCTCATCCTGATTTAGCGTCTGAGTTTAACCGCCGGATGCACGGTGAAATGCCAGAGAACTGGCAGGAAACCACACAAAACTTCATTGAAAAATTGCAGGCTAATCCAGAAAAAATCGCTACCCGTAAAGCCTCGCAAAACGCGCTGAATGCGTATGGCCCAGGCCTGCCGGAATTGCTCGGTGGCTCGGCAGATTTAGCGCCCAGCAACCTGACCATCTGGAAAGAGTCCAAATCCATTAAAGAGGATCTCGCCGGGAATTACATTCACTACGGTGTACGCGAATTCGGCATGACCGCTATCGCGAATGGGATTGCTCACCATGGCGGATTCGTGCCCTACACCGCAACGTTCCTGATGTTTGTGGAATACGCCCGCAACGCGGCGCGTATGGCAGCTCTGATGAAAGCACGGCAGATTATGGTCTATACCCACGACTCGATTGGACTGGGCGAAGACGGTCCAACACACCAGGCGGTAGAACAACTTGCCAGCCTGCGTATGACGCCGAATTTCAGTACCTGGCGCCCGTGCGATCAGGTGGAAGCGGCGGTTGCGTGGAAAACGGCTATCGAGCGTCACAATGGCCCTACGGCACTGATTCTTTCGCGCCAGAACCTCGCACAAATGGATCGTACGCCGGAGCAAGTCAAAGCGATTAGCCGTGGCGGTTATATCCTGAAAGATAGCGACGGCACACCAGATGTCATTCTGATTGCTACCGGCTCGGAGATGGAGATCACGACGCTTGCTGCGGATAAACTCACCGCCGAAGGCCACAAAGTACGCGTCGTTTCGCTACCTTCAACGGACATATTTGATGCTCAGGATGAAGCATATCGCGAGTCCGTACTGCCTTCTGATTTGGCTGCACGTGTCGCCGTAGAAGCCGGTATTGCGGATTACTGGTACAAATATGTGGGTTTGAAAGGGGCGATTGTCGGCATGACAACATACGGTGAATCAGCCCCTGCCGATAAGTTGTTCCCGTTCTTTGGGTTTACGACCGAGAATGTAGTGGCGAAGGCGAAGAAGGTTATGGGGAAATAACCCTGTAGGGCGGATAAGCCTGCGTCATCCGCCGTTGTACTCCGGTGCATCTGGCGGATGACACTGCGTTTATCCGCCCTACAAAAATTCTATTTTGTCACCCATAACGTCGGCCACGACGCATTGCTGTTCCACTCATCGCACGCAGGTTCTTCGGCATAACGCACCAGGCGGAAACGCTGGCCATCAAAACGCCAGCGCGTCGCCACACCGCAATCCCCGATGCCACGTCCTTTCGCAAGCGTCATCAGCTCTTTGTTCGTTTCATCATACCCAGCGTTCATCAGCTCAAGTTCAGTGTTTCCACTCCCCGGCGTAAACGGCAGTTTTAAGCGAATTTGTCGTGCCGCAAAGGGTTTCTGCCGTGATACCACCCAGGCGAGATCGACCACGTTGTAAGCGCCCGCTTCACAACCGGTCATCAGCAAGGCTTTATCATCACTGAGCGCAAATACGCGAACTTCACGACGGGCGGGATCTAACGAACACTGGCTGTTGTTCATGCGCCATGTGCCGTAATCCAGCAGATCACTCAGCTCTATCTGCGTTAAAGGCGTTGGCGTTGGGTTTGTCAGCGTGACTTCTTTGAGTGCGGGTGCAGGCGGCACGCTCAGCGGCGGATCGTCACCTTTCTTAATCCAGGCCGTTTCACTGCCTACGCGTTGCTGCTGGCTATCAATAAATAGCAATGACGCTTTCAGACCAGCAAGTGAAATATTTCCCCGTCCATTCGCCAGCGTAATCGCATCGGCGTTCGCCACTTTATCGAGGAAGCTGTTAATCGCGTCCGCATCGCTGGTTTTGAGATGGTGCGCTGTTTCCTGCCATTTCGCTAAGTCCAACGTCAACGGTTCACCATCTACCAACAGGCGCGGCGCAATCGGCGGCGCTTTAGGTTCTGCGATGGTCATATTACCGAGATCAATTCTCAGCGTTGCATCGGTATGCGCACCCGCACTGCGGGTCAGCGTCATGACTAATCCTTGATGCAGCCCAGTGTTACGGGCCGCACAAAAATTTTGGTTGTTGCAGGTAACTTGCCAATCGGAAAAAGACTTTTGTGCAGGTGCCGCGAAAACGGAGCTCGCTATAAAGAATAAAAAGAGAAACAGCGAATTAGTCCGGAAACCCATTGGCGACACATATCCTGAAAAGACGAAGAGAATTTAATGTACAAAATGTGGCGATATCTTCGTCTGGTTAACGTTTGCGCTCAATCGGATTTATCGGATAGATTCACCTTAAATAACAAACCCGTAATCCATTGAATTTAAATGCTTTTAACCCATAATTCCACGGAGCTGCAATTGCTGTAACAGAATGACTGTTTTTCCGTCACGAATTTCACCTGTTGCCACCATGTCGAGGGCGCGGGTGAAAGGCAATTCGAGTACATCAATGTCTTCATCATCAATACCGCCACCGGCATTTTCACGCTGGGCGTCGCTGTATTCCGCCATGTAGAAGTGAATCAGCTCGGTCACGCCGCCTGGCGACATATATAGCTCAAAGACTTTTTCGACTTCCCCTACTTCATAGCCGGTTTCTTCGATAGCTTCTTTGCGCGCACACACTTCCGGTTCGTCGGCGTCCAACAATCCCGCGCAGGTTTCAATCAACATGCCGTCAGGATTACCGTTTACCCATGTTGCAACACGAAACTGGCGTGTCAGTACCACGGTTTTTTTATCACGGTTATAGAGCAGCATGGTCGCACCGTTACCGCGGTCATAGACTTCTCGTTTGTGGCGGATAGCTTCGGCGTCGTTACGGTATAGATCGTAGGTGATATTGCGCAGGATGAAGTAATTATCTGAGAGGATTTTATCTTTGATGACTTCAATTTTAATCGACATACCGTCTCCACAGTGAGTTAGGGGAGCCGATTATCATAGGCTTTGATATGGTGGTTATCAATCTCGTTGTAAAGGCAAAATGTAGGGTGGATAAGCCGCAGGCGTCATCCACCATTTACACCTCTGGTGTCGGATGACGCTGACGCTTATCCGACCTACGAAGGGGTTAGAAACCGTTCTTCACTTCGCTCATATCGGGTAATTTATGCGCAATCCCCTTATGGCAATCCACACAGGTCTGCCCGTCTTTGACCGCTTTATCATGCATTTTCGCCGCCACGGTTTTCTGCGCGGTGAAATCCATGTAATCGAAGTTATGGCAGTTTCGACACTCTTGCGAGTTGTTGTTTTTCATCCTTCGCCACTCGTTTTGCGCCATCGCCAGGCGATGGTCATCAAACTTTTGCGGCGTGTCGATTAAGCCAAATGCCTTGGCATACAACTCTTTGCTGGCCTGAATCTTACGTATGATTTTTGGCCCCCACTCATGTGGAACGTGGCAGTCCGGGCAGGTTGCCCGCACGCCACTGCGGTTGTTGTAGTGCACCGTCTGCATATATTCTTCGTAGACGTTGGCGCGCATTTCGTGGCAACCGATACAGAACTCTTCGCGGTTTGTCATCTCCATGCCGGTGTTAAAGCCGCCCCAGAAAATAATCCCACCAGCGAAACCAATCAGCAATAACGTGCCAAGTGCCAGGCGGCTCGGGCGACGCCACCACTGCCATATACGACGGATGATGCCGGGTTTTCGGGTTGATTTATCCATAATGGCCTCTAGTTTCCAAAGCCTTTAGACGGCGTGAATGTGTTTTCGACAATCGGTGCCGCATCGGTTTGTGGAACGTGGCATTGCAGGCAGAAATAACGGCGCGGTGCGACGTTAGAAAGCACTTTACCGTCGCTGTCCATAAAGTGCGTTGGGCTGACTCGCGGTGCGCCCGTCGTGCGGTAATGCTCAACGCCGTGGCATTGCAGGCAGCGGTTAGTGTTTTTGGAAACCTGATAACCGTCAACGCTGTGCGGGATCATTGGCGGCTGATTCACATAGTTCAGCGCCATACGTCCCTGTTGTTTTGGCATTTTAACTGAACCTTCCGGGGTACCGGAAACTTCTGGTGATTGCGTGAGATCAACCCCGTTTGCCGCCCATAACGCACCACTAATCAGCAGCATTAATGCAGCTATCCATTTGAATAACATTCTGTTTTTCATGATATCCCCCTTACACCTTCGCCAGTTTCACAGCGCATTTTTTATAATCCGTCTCTTTGGAAAGCGGATCGGTTGCATCCAGCGTCAGGTTATTCACCAGTTGCGCGGCGTCGAAGAACGGCATGTACACCAGTCCCCGCGGTGGACGGTTGCGGCCACGTGTTTCGACAATCGAAATCAATTCACCACGGCGCGACAGCACTTTCACTTTGTCGCCACGGCGCAAATCACGCGCTTTGGCATCAAGCGGATGGATAAACAGCAGTGCTTCAGGGAACGCACGATGCAATTCCGGTACGCGGCGCGTCATGCTGCCGGTATGCCAGTGTTCCAGAACGCGTCCGGTGGATAACCACAGGTCATATTCCTCGTCAGGGGACTCTGCCGCAGGCTCAAATGGCAACGCGAAAATCACCGCTTTTCCGTCTGGTTTGCCATAGAATTTGAAACCCTCACCCGCTTTCACGTAAGGGTCATGCCCTTCGCTATAGCGCCAGAGCGTCTCTTTGCCATCGACCACCGGCCAGCGCAGACCGCGTGCTTTGTGGTAATCATCAAACGGCGCAAGATCGTGGCCGTGGCCGCGCCCAAATGCGGCGTACTCTTCGAACAACCCTTTTTGCAGGTAGAAACCTAATTCATGGGATTCGTCATTCAACTGCCCTTCGGCCAGTTCAGTCACCGGGAATTTGCTGACGTTAGAGTTGGCGAAAAGCACGTCGAACAGCGTTTTGCCACGATATTCTGGTTTTTGATCGACAAGTTCCGCAGGCCACACTTCTTCGACTTTGAAGCGCTTCGCAAACTGAACCAGCTGCCAGAGATCGGATTTTGCCTCACCCGGCGCTTTAACCTGCTGACGCCAGAATTGAGTGCGGCGTTCGGCGTTACCGTAAGCACCTTCTTTTTCAACCCACATGGCGGTTGGCAGGATCAGATCCGCGCTGAGTGCGCTGATCGTCGGATATGGATCGGAAACGATGATGAAGTTGCGCGGATCGCGCCAGCCCGGCATACGCTCTTCGGTAATGTTCGGCCCAGCCTGCATGTTGTTGTTACACATCACCCAGTAGACATTGAGCTTGCCATCTTTCAGCGCGCGGTCTTGTGCTACGGCATGTAAACCGACTTTTGCAGGAATGGTTCCCGCAGGCAGTTGCCACATATTTTCTGCGATTTGGCGGTGCTTTTCGTTGGTCACCACCATGTCAGCAGGCAGGCGGTGAGAGAAAGTTCCCACTTCACGCGCCGTACCACACGCAGATGGCTGCCCGGTCAGTGAGAACGGCCCGCAGCCTGGCTGAGAAATTTTGCCGGTCAACAGGTGGATGTTGTAAACGAGGTTGTTGGCCCACACGCCACGAGAATGCTGGTTGAAGCCCATCGTCCAGTAAGAAATGACTTTCTTATTCGGGTCGGCATAAAGCTTCGCGAGCGCTTCGAGTTGGTCTTCTGGCACGCCGCTCATCTGCGCGGTTTTTTCCAGCGTGTACTCGGCAACAAACGCTTTGTAATCTTCAAAACTCATCGGTTCGGAAGCATCAGAACCCGGGTTTTTAGCGGCCTTTTCCAGCGGATGCGTTGGGCGTAAACCGTAACCAATATCCGTCACGCCCTTACGCAGATTCACATGCTGCTTAAAGAATGATTCGTTGATGGCATTGTTTTGAATGATGTAATTGGCGATGTAGTTAAGGATCGCCAGGTCGGTTTGTGGTGTGAACACCATGCCGTTATCTGCCAGCTCAAAACTACGATGCTGGAAGGTAGAAAGTACTGCGACTTCAACGTTTTCATTCGACAGGCGGCGGTTAGTGATGCGCGACCACAAAACCGGGTGCATCTCCGCCATGTTCGATCCCCACAGCACGAACGCATCGCCCTGCTCGATATCGTCGTAGCAGCCCATCGGCTCATCCATACCAAAGGTACGCATAAAGCCGACCACCGCAGAAGCCATGCAATGACGAGCATTAGGATCAAGGTTATTGGTACGGAAACCCGCTTTGAATAATTTTGATGCGGCGTAACCTTCCCATACCGTCCATTGCCCGGAGCCGAACATGCCGACCGCTTCTGGCCCTTTCTCTTTCAGGCTGGTTTTGAATTTTTCTTCCATGATGTCGAAGGCCTGGTCCCATGTGATGGGAGCAAACTCGCCTTCTTTATCGTACTGGCCATCTTTTATGCGCAGCAGCGGCTGCGTGAGACGGTCTTTTCCGTACATGATTTTTGGTAGGAAGTAGCCTTTGATGCAGTTCAGGCCACGGTTAACCGGCGCATCCGGGTCGCCCTGGCTTGCCACCACTCGTCCATCCTGAGTGCCGACTAATACGCCACAACCGGTGCCACAAAAACGGCACGGGGCTTTATCCCATTTAATGGCATCTTGTTGCCCGACAACCGCACGGGCAACGCTCGGTACGCTAAGGCCCGCAGCGGCCGCCGCGGCTGCAATAGCGTTCGCTTTCATAAAGCTACGACGACTGAGTTTCATGGTGTTTCCTCACCTTGCTCATCCTGCTGGTGATAAACCAGCGACACCGCCAGCACGCCCGCAATATTGCGTGCCGACTCAATTTGATTTAGCAGCACGTCACTACGTTCTGCTTCCATAACCACCACCAATTTGCCGTGTTCAGCATCACTTGCCGCGACTTCGCTGCCCGGTAGCTCGTTTAATGCGGCGCTCACCGCAAGAATATTTTGGGGTTGTGCCTGAACAACCAGGCCTGCGACGTGCCAGTTAGCTTGCATTTGCGTGCCTCATCGTGATGGCGGAAACCGGGCAACCGGAGATGCATGCGCCGCAGGCGGTGCAATCGGTGTGGTTAAGTAAAGGTTGTGCGATACCCAATAATGACGGGCGAAACGAGATGGCCTGCGGTTCGCAGATGTCCTGGCAGCTACGGCATTCGACGCTGTTTTTAGCCAGGCAATTATCGCCAATCGATAACGTATGTTCCCAGGGTGAAACCTCACGCGTAAGAAACAGTTTTTCCGGGCAGGCTTGCGCACAGGCGTAGCAAAATGTGCATTCGCCGCGCTCAAAGTTAACTTCGGGATATCCACCCTGGCCGCGTCTTAACACACGGGTTTCGCAGGCCGATAAGCAGGCATTACAGCGCGTGCAATCCACCAGAAAATGTTGTTCGTCCCCGCTCCAGGGCGGGCGAAAAGCAGTCGAGGAGCGTTGAAAGCTCCCGGTGAGTAATCCACGTCGGGAAAAATTAGCCATAAAGCACATCCTTGCATCACAAATGCCAGATTTCAGCTGCGTGAAACTGGCAAACACTTCTGTGTTATTTCCGTAGTTTTCTACGGGTTTTTATTAGGTGATACGTTATGTGACGAAGGGGTGGTAGAGGCATCACCCTTTAGGGGTAAATACCGGTGTGGGATCAAAAAGGAATTCGGTTTGTAAAACAAACACTCACCCCGGCTTTACGTCGGGGTGAGTTTGTCGATTAATTCACGCGTTGAGGCGCAACGTTCAGATACTCCATTATCCCCGCAGCGGCATGACGCCCTTCCGCCATTGCGGTCACAACTAAGTCGGCACCGCGTACCGCATCGCCACCAGCAAAAATTTTCGGGTTGCTGGTCTGGAAACGTATTTTGTCTTCAACGCTGGCGATAATTCGGCCCCAGCTATCCAGTTTTACGCTGTGCTCTTCGAGCCACGGCATGCCGTGTGGGTGGAAACCAAACGCCATAATGACCGCGTCCGCTGGCATGACAAATTCAGAACCGGCAATAGGCTCCGGGCGGCGACGGCCCTGTTCGTCTGGCTCGCCCATTTGGGTGCGCAGCATCCGAATCCCCATCACACTCCCGCTGTCATTCAGTTCTATGTTCAGCGGCTGCACGTTAAATTCAAACAGCGCCCCTTCTTCACGGGCATTTTTCACCTCTTTTTTAGAGCCTGGCATGTTGGCTTCGTCACGGCGATAAGCGCAGGTGACTTGCTCAGCACCGTGGCGAATTGAGGTGCGCACGCAGTCCATCGCCGTATCACCACCGCCGAGGACGACCACTTGCTTGCCCGCCATGTTGATGTACGGCTCGTTTTCAAGCTCAGGTAAACCCATCACCTGTTTAGTATTGGCAATCAGGAACGGCAACGCGTCGTAAACGCCCGGCGCGTCTTCATTTGGCAGCCCGGCTTTCATGGAACGATACGTTCCCACGCCGACAAACACCGCGTCGTAATCGGCCAGAACCTGTTGCAGCGAGATATCACGGCCAATCTCGCAATTCAGTTTGAATTCAATGCCCATCGCACTGAAGATTTCACGGCGACGGCTTAACAGCGATTTATCCAGCTTGAACGCAGGAATGCCAAACGTCAGCAAGCCACCGATTTCCGGATGGCGGTCAAATACGGTCGCTTTAATACCGTTACGCGCCAGAATATCGGCACAGGCAAGTCCGGCTGGCCCCGCGCCAATCACCGCTACGCGACGGTCTATTGGTTTCACATAAGAAAGATCCGGCGTCCAGCCACTGGCAAACGCATTATCAGAAATATAGCGTTCAATGTTGCCGATGGTGACTGCGCCATATTCGTCTTTAAGCGTACAGGCACTTTCGCATAAGCGGTCTTGTGGGCAAACGCGCCCGGTGACTTCTGGCAGGCAGTTGGTCTGATGTGAAAGTTCGACTGCTTCCAGCACACGCCCCTCTTTGACCAGCTCAATCCACTGCGGAATATGGTTGTGTAGCGGACAAGTCCACTCGCAAATACTGTGATTGCCACATTTCAGGCAGCGGTCAGCCTGGCTTTCCGCCTGGTTTTTATCGAAGGTACAATAGATTTCGTCGAAGCCTGTTTTGCGCCGTACCAGCTCAATTTTGTCCGGGTCCTGGCGTGGAGGCGTCATGCGCATTTTGTTGGTTTTGGTTAAATCTGCCCCCAATGATTGCTGCTGCGCCATTTGCTGTGCGGTGCTGTGCCATGGCTGCGACTCTTGCGCCGCCGAGCGTAAACGTCGGGATTTCGCCAGCGCAGCCAGGGTTTCACTGTTGATTAATTTCAGCGCCTTGCTGGGGCAATTTTCCACACAGGCAGGGCCGTTTTCACGGTGCTGACATAAGTCACATTTGTGGGCGTTGGCTTTAACGGACCGCCCATCATTCATTGGAACGGTGATAACTTGCATCGCGCCAAACGGGCACGCCACCACGCAGGATTTGCAGCCAATACATTTTTGCTGATTGACCTGCACGCTGTCGCTCACCCGCCTGATGGCTTCATTAGGGCAACTGCTGGCACACGGCGCATCTTCGCAATGGCGACATGTCACGGCATTGCGCCGTCCTTCATGCTTTATCACAGAAATGCGCGGCTGAAATTGTTGGCTGGTCAGAACATGCTTTTCTTCATTGTGGGCCATCACGCAGGCCACTTCACAAGCATGACACCCGATACACTGCTGAGCATTGGCAAGAACAAAACGATTCATTTTACCCCTTTGCCCGTTATTACAAACAGGAGGCTTATTTTTTATGGGGATATGTTATGACCTGGCAAACTATTAACTGGCAATGGTCATTTGCCCAGTTTGCATTGAAATCTGACAATAACCTGGTACGGATCAATTTCTTTTCGTGTTTAATGAAACATCGTTTCCTCCTCCATAATTCTCAGGATATTGACAGGTGATAGTAAAACGCTCGGTCTCAACGAGCCTGGCCCGCGCCTTCTTTTACATTGTTCTGCTCTCGCTGCTTTCTACAGGCATTGCGATGCTGACGCTCGCCAGCAGTTTACGTGACGCCGAAGCCGTCAACGTTGCGGGTTCATTGCGCATGCAAAGCTATCGTCTGGGATATGATTTGCAGGGCGACCGCAGAGAATTAGATAAGCATCTTGAGCAATATGCCCAGTCGCTGCGTTCTCCCGCGTTATTGAAAACGGAGAAATTCTGGGTGCCAGCCGAAGTTCGGGATCGCTTCAAAGTGATTAATTATGCCTGGCTGGAGATGGAGGAGCATATCCGCAACGGAGATTTAGCGTGGTATCAGGCGCATATTTCCGGCTACGTTGAGCAAATAGATTTATTTGTCCTGGCGCTTCAACATTATGCCGAGCGCAAAATGATGCAGGTGGTTTTCGCCTCAGTGGTCGGCTTTATTGCGATTTTCACGCTGGTGTTTTTCACGCTGCGCCGCTTTCGCCATCAGGTTGTCGCCCCGCTGAATAAATTGATGGAAGCAAGTGCCTCCATCGAGCGTGGCGAATTTGATCACCCTCCTTTGAATACACAATTGCCCAATGAACTGGGGCTGCTGTCGCAAACGTTCACACGCATGTCGGGCGAATTACAAAAACTCTATCGAACGCTTGAAGAAAGCGTGCAAGAAAAAACGCGGGATTTGCAGGAAGCGAACCGCACCCTGGAAGTGCTGTACGCCTGCTCGCAAGCGCTGACCGTCAGCACTATCGATAAACAGTGTTTCGAGCGCGTTTTGCAACAGGTACGCCAGAAAACACCGGTTAATTATCTGGAGATGAAAACTGGCGAAAACTGGAAAATTCAGGACGGTGAAGAGCAAGACAGCGAGTCATGGCAGACCTTACCGATTGTTCTTGAGCAAAAAGAGTTAGGATTACTGCGCTGGCAGGCAGCAGCGGGCGTTCCCCCCCTGCCGCTGATGCAAAGCCTGGCGAACATGCTGGGGCGCGGCCTGTATTTCAACCAGGCACAAAAACATTATCAGCAGTTACTGTTAATGGAAGAGCGCGCGACGATTGCCCGGGAGCTACACGACTCACTGGCGCAAGTGCTCTCTTATTTGCGCATTCAACTGACGCTATTAAAACGCACGGTTCCAGTTGAAAACCAGCCTGCGCAGCGCATTATTAATGATTTCTCCCAGGCGCTGAATGACGCTTACCGCCAGTTACGCGAATTACTGACGACGTTCCGTCTGACACTCCAGCAGGCCGATTTGCCTTCTGCGTTACAAGAGATGATTGCCCCGCTACGCAACCATACCGATGCCATCATTACGCTTGATTGCGATATTCCGACTCAGGCGCTGGATGCCTCCCAACAGGTGCATTTGTTGCAGATTATTCGTGAAGGCGTTTTAAACGCGATTAAACATGCGCAAGCCCGTAAAATATCCGTAAGCTGTAATACATCCGTATCAGGAATTCATACCGTGAATATTCTTGATGATGGAACCGGGATTGCCAGCCTGACGGAACCCGAAGGGCATTACGGATTAAATATTATGCATGAACGCGCCGCGCGGTTAGGTGGCGAGTTGGCTATTTCCCGTCCTGATTCGGGTGGGACGTTGATTACGATGAATTTTCGCTCGCCGCCAGGGGATTTAGCGACCAGCGAAACAACCGTAAATCCATAACGATAATAATGTGAAAGTTCTGGGAGTTGTTATGAATGAGCAAACTGTCTGTCAGGTATTAATCGTCGATGATCATCCTTTAATGCGCCGTGGCATTCGCCAGTTGCTGGAAATTGATGACACTTTTTGCGTGGTGGGTGAAGCCAGTAGCGGTGCCGAAGCGATTAGCATGGCTAACCGTCTGGCGCCCGACCTGATCTTGCTCGATTTAAATATGAAAGGCTTGAGCGGGCTGGATACGTTAAACGCGCTGCGCCGTGACGGCGTCAGTGCGCGCATTATCGTGCTAACAGTTTCTGATTCACGCAGCGATATTTTCACACTGATTGATGCGGGTGCCGACGGATACTTACTCAAAGATAGCGAACCCGATGTGTTGCTCGATAATATTCGCCGTGGGGCCACCGAAGGCGAAGCTTACAGCGAGCAGGTCGCGGAATATTTACGCAACCGCGGCACCGATAAGCGCAGCGATGACCCGTTCGCCGTACTGACCGAACGCGAACTGGACGTATTGCAGGAAGTCGCCCGAGGTTTATCGAATAAGCAAATTGCCTCCGGCTTGCATATTTCAGAAGAAACGGTGAAGGTTCATATTCGCAATTTACTGCGTAAACTTCAGGTGCGATCTCGAGTTGCGGCGACGGTGCTGTTCCTTGAAAGTCGGGGCTTTTAGGCCGCTCAGGCACTACAAAGGACGAAGATAATTTACATTATCTCCTCAATTTCTCCACGTTTGGACTTGCAGTTAAGGCTACAGTGACGGCTTACCCAAAAATCATAATCTGAAGTACTGACGAGGTCCTGACTGAATGGCGAATTTCTTTATCAATCGCCCCATTTTTGCCTGGGTGTTGGCCATTATTTTGTGCCTCACCGGCTTGCTCGCCATTTTTTCGCTTCCCGTTGAGCAATATCCTGACCTCGCGCCGCCGAATGTGCGCATTACTGCAAACTACCCTGGTGCATCTGCACAAACTCTGGAAAACACGGTAACGCAGGTTATCGAGCAGAATATGACCGGGTTGGACAACATGATGTACATGTCCTCCCAAAGCAGCAGCACCGGCCAGGCTACTATTACGCTGAGTTTTAAAGCCGGGACCGATCCTGACGAAGCGGTGCAGCAGGTGCAAAACCAGTTGCAATCCGCATTGCGTAAATTGCCGCAGGCTGTGCAAACCCAGGGGGTAACCGTCAGGAAAACGGGTGATACCAATATTTTGATGGTGGCCTTTGTTTCCACCGATGGGAGCATGGATAAGCAAGATATCGCCGATTATGTTGCCAGTAACATTCAGGACCCGATCAGCCGTATCAATGGCGTGGGCGACGTAGACGCCTACGGTTCGCAATACTCGATGCGTATCTGGCTCGACCCGACTAAACTCACCAGCTACCAGATGACCACGCAAGATGTGGTGGATGCGATTAAATCGCAGAATGCGCAAATTGCCGTCGGTCAATTGGGCGGCACACCATCAGTAGATACCCAGGCACTGAACGCCACGATTAACTCCCAGTCGCTGCTGCAAACGCCACAGCAATTCAAAGATATTACCCTGCGGGTCAATCAGGATGGTTCCCTGGTTTCGTTAGGCGATGTGGCAGAAGTTGAGTTGGGTGCCGAGAAGTATGACTTCCTCAGCCGTTACAACGGCCAGCCCGCGTCGGGCCTTGGGATCAAACTTGCGTCGGGTGCTAACGAGATGGAAACCGATAAGCTCGCACGCGCCAAAATAGAAGAGTTATCGCAATATTTCCCTCATGGTCTGGAAGCGAAAATCGCTTACGAAACCACGCCATTCGTGAAAGCCTCAATTATTGACGTGGTGAAAACGCTGCTGGAAGCCATCCTGCTGGTGTTCCTCGTCATGTATCTGTTTTTACAAAATTTCCGCGCCACGCTGATTCCCACCATCGCCGTACCGGTGGTGCTGTTGGGGACGTTTTCCGTGCTCTATGCCTTCGGCTACAGCATCAACACCCTGACCATGTTCGCGATGGTTCTGGCCATCGGTTTATTGGTCGATGACGCCATCGTGGTAGTGGAAAACGTTGAACGCATTATGAGCGAGGAAGGACTATCGCCCAAAGAAGCAACCCGAAAATCCATGGGCCAGATTCAGGGCGCACTGGTTGGGATTGCGCTGGTGCTTTCCGCCGTGTTTGTACCTATGGCCTTTTTTGGCGGCACCACCGGGGCGATTTACCGCCAATTCTCGATAACGATTGTGTCGGCCATGGTGTTGTCGGTATTGGTGGCGATGATCCTGACTCCCGCATTGTGCGCCACGATTTTAAAGCCACTGCATAAAGGCGAACATCACGGTCAGAAAGGTTTCTTCGGCTGGTTTAACCGCATGTTTAACCGCAATGCGGCCCGTTATGAATCGGGTGTTGGGAAGATTCTGGCGCACAGCCTGCGCTGGATACTGATTTATGTGCTGCTGATTGGCGGCATGGTGTTCTTATTCCTGCGCTTGCCGACCTCCTTCCTGCCATTGGAAGATCAGGGTGTATTCACCACTTCAATACAATTGCCAAGCGGTTCGACGCAGCAGCAAACCACCAAAGTGGTTGAAAAGCTCGAGCAGTATTATCTGACCAAAGAGAAAGATAACGTGCTGTCGGTGTTTGCGACCATCGGTTCAGGCCCTGGCGGTAACGGGCAAAACGTGGCTCGTATGTTTGTGCGCCTGAAAGACTGGGATGAACGCGACCCGAAAACGGCCAGTTCGTTTGCCATTATCGAACGGGCAACCAAAGCCTTCCGTGAGATAAAAGAAGCACGCGTGATTGCCAGCAGCCCACCAGCCATAAGCGGTTTAGGTAACGCGGCAGGTTTTGATATGGAATTGCAGGATCACGCGGGTGCCGGGCACGATGCGTTAATGCAGGCACGCGATCAATTGCTGGAGATGGCTGGCGACGAAAAATTGCTGACCCGCGTTCGCCACAATGGTTTGGACGACAGTCCGCAAATGCAGATCGATATCGATCAGCGTAAAGCGCAGGCGCTGGGTGTATCTATTGATGATATCAATAACACGCTGCAAACCGCCTGGGGTTCGAGCTACGTGAACGATTTCATGGATCGTGGCCGTGTGAAAAAGGTGTATGTACAGGCGGGGGCGAAATATCGCATGCTGCCGGAAGACATTAACCAGTGGTATGTACGCAATAAAGATGGCGGAATGGTGCCTTTCTCCGCGTTTGCCTCTTCGCATTGGGAAACCGGCTCGCCTCGCCTTGAGCGTTACAACGGCTACTCCGCATTAGAAATTGTTGGTGAAGCGGCACCAGGCGTCAGTACCGGGACCGCGATGCAAGTGATGGAAACCCTGGTGCAGAAGTTACCGACAGGTTTTGGCCTCGAATGGACGGGAATGTCCTATCAGGAACGGCTATCTGGGGCGCAGGCTCCGGCGCTGTATGCCATCTCGTTATTGGTGGTGTTCTTGTGTCTGGCTGCACTGTATGAGAGCTGGTCGGTGCCATTCTCGGTGATGCTGGTGGTGCCATTGGGCGTGATTGGTGCACTGCTGGCAACGTGGATGCGCGGCCTGGAAAACGATGTTTACTTCCAGGTAGGGCTGTTGACGGTCATCGGTCTTGCCGCCAAGAACGCCATATTAATTGTTGAGTTTGCTAACGATATGAATGCGCAAGGTCGTGAACTGGTAGCGGCAACACTTGATGCCTGCCGCCAGCGTTTACGCCCGATATTAATGACCTCACTGGCGTTTATCTTCGGTGTTCTGCCGATGGCTACCAGCAGCGGCGCAGGTTCCGGTAGCCAGCACGCGGTTGGGACCGGGGTGATGGGCGGAATGATTTCGGCGACAGTGCTGGCGATATTCTTCGTACCGTTATTCTTCGTGCTGGTACGCAGAAGATTCCCGCTCAAAGAACATTCTGAAAACTAACCCACAAAAAAGCGACCTTAAACGGGTCGCTTTTTATTTGGCTCAAAGGAATATTGAAAATAAGAGCATCATGCCCTTGAGATTTTTATACCCGGTCAGATCATTTACGAAGCATATCTTCAATGAAATCTTTCCAGTTCCCTAGTTCGTGTTCAATCATAACCGCCTCTCTATTTCTATTCTCATTATACGTAATCCCTTCCCTGGAGTGAAGCCACGTTACTTTGCGGTTTCGCTGGCTATCATCAAATATTGAGAGTCGACTGCGTATTGGCTTAATTATTAGCTGAACAGGTAATTAAAAAATGTGACAAAGCACCTGAAACAAAATGTTTCATCTACTTTAAGAATTCTCCCTGGAAGTCACTAAGAATCTGACTTGTCGCTGCAACCAGAGGATCAGAAAAGTGTTGCAGTGGATGGTGAGTAATTAATCAGCCCGGAAAAAAAATACTATTACCTAACCTTTAGAGTAGCAACCAGGTTATATTTTTCCTTGCGACTTTTTTATCATTTTAATTATTCTGATTACCTGCATAAAAAATCATTTTTTAAAGATAAGGATTAACTCCGTGATAATTCTCTACGGTATAAAAAACTGCGACACCATCAAGAAAGCCCGACGCTACCTGGAAACTCAAGGGGTGGAATATCAGTTTCATGATTATCGCGTTAACGGCCTTGATGCCGAATTATTGAATAGTTTTATCGCGGAACTCGGGTGGGAAGCATTGCTAAATACACGTGGGACGACCTGGCGTAAGCTCGACGAAGCGCATCGCGCAAGCATTACGGATGCACAAACCGCAGCGAAGCTGATGCTGGATATGCCAGCAATCATCAAACGCCCATTGCTCTGCGCGCCAGGGCAGCCTATGCTGCTGGGTTTCAATGAATCGAACTATCAGCAGTTTATCAACGAGGTATAGCGCTATGTCCTGCCCGGTTATTGAGCTGACGCAACAGCTTATCCGCCGCCCTTCCCTCAGCCCTGACGACGCTGGCTGCCAGGCGCTGATGATTGAGCGACTCCGTGCCATCGGTTTCACCATTGAGCATATGGATTTTGGCGACACACAAAACTTCTGGGCATGGCGAGGAAAAGGCGAAACGCTGGCGTTTGCTGGTCATACCGATGTCGTGCCTTCTGGCGACGCTGACCGCTGGATAAACCCGCCGTTTGAACCGACTATTCGCGATGGCATGTTATTTGGCCGTGGCGCTGCGGATATGAAAGGTTCGCTGGCGGCGATGGTAGTGGCTGCCGAGCGTTTCGTCGCACAGTATCCGCACCATAAAGGCCGCCTGGCATTCCTGATTACTTCCGATGAAGAAGCCAGTGCAAAAAATGGCACGGTAAAAGTCGTCGAAACGCTGATGGCACGCCATGAAAGGCTAGATTATTGCCTGGTGGGCGAGCCCTCCAGTACCGAAGTCGTGGGTGATGTCGTGAAGAACGGCCGCCGTGGTTCATTAACTTGCAACCTGACAATTCACGGTGTGCAGGGCCACGTCGCTTATCCGCATCTGGCTGATAACCCGGTTCACCGTGCAGCACCGATGTTGAACGAGTTAGTCACGATTGAGTGGGACAAAGGCAACGAATTCTTCCCGGCGACCAGTATGCAGATTGCCAATGTTCAGGCGGGCACTGGCAGCAACAACGTGATTCCAGGTGATATGTTCGTCCAGTTCAACTTCCGTTTCAGCACAGAGTTGACCGACGAGGATATCAAACAGCGCGTGATTGCTCTGCTCGATAAATATGAGTTGCGTTACACGCTGGACTGGTGGCTTTCAGGTCAACCGTTCCTGACGTCACGCGGAAAGTTAGTGGATGCGGTAGTGAATGCAGTTGAGCACTATAATGAAATCAGACCGCAACTGTTGACCACTGGCGGCACATCCGATGGGCGTTTTATTGCGCGGATGGGGGCGCAAGTGGTGGAGCTGGGGCCAGTGAACGCGACTATTCATAAAATTAATGAGTGTGTTAACGCCGCTGACCTGCAACTTCTTGCCCGTATGTATCAACGTATTATGGAGCAGCTTGTCGCCTGACAGGTTCACAACTCAAGTGAGGTATAAGCATGGAATGGCTATCGCATTACTGGTGGATCATCGTACTGGTGCTGCTACTTGGCATTTTCCTTAATGTTATTAAGGATCTGAAGCGTATTGATCCCAAAAAATATATGGCGAATAAACCTGAGCTTCCCCCACATCGTGACTTTAACGATAAGTGGGATGACGAAGATGATTTCCCGAAGAAAAAGCCTTAAGTTTCGCCCTCACCCCTGCCCTCTCCCCCAGGAGAGGGGGAAAACCGATCTATCCCCTCTCCCTGGGGAGAGGGTTAGGGTGAGGGAGTTCCATCTCAAAGAAACTCAACAATATCGTCGTCTTTCGGTTTACCACCGCTCAGTGCTTCGTCGAAGTAATGTTTTGGCACCGTATAGCGCAGGTGATCCCGCGCAATCTGAATACTGCGGTCATCAATGGCGTGACCTAAATCGTCAAGTACGTCCAGCGTCACATCTCCGCCCAACTGCGTTAATGCTTCTGATGCATCAAACGCGTGTTTCACATCAATCACTCTATCATCATCACCATGAATCAAATGAATGGTGGTTGCGGTAGAGGCTGCCTGCGGAAGCTGCGCATATCGGCCATTAAATGCCACCACGCGCGAAGCCAGTTCAGCTTCAGCTTTCACGCCCTCAAGCGCCATGATGGCTCCTTGCGAGAAACCAATCAGTGCTGTGGCATTCGCGGGTACACCGCTGTGTTTTTGCCAGTAACGCACGACTTCGACAAACGTTGGCATGATAGCGTTGACCCGCTGCTGCCGGTTTTCTTCCGTCACGCCAGCCACTGAAAACCATTCACGCCCCTGATACGGGCCGCTTGGTGCCGGGCCGCCGATGCTCACCACCAGAGCATCCGGGAAATGCGGCGCAAACCAACTGCCGATTTGCCCCATCGCAACCGGGTTATCGCCCACGCCATGAAACAGCAACAACAGTTGTTTTGCAGGTGTCGCCGGGCTTTGGACAACAAAGTGTTCGTGTTTCATGGTTTTCTCCTTAAGTTTCTGGAGTTGACTATACGCTGACTACTTTTGATGACCATGCCATTTGACTGAATGACTTAGTGGAAAAATTGCAATTGCAAAAGCGAGGTTTTCAGGGCAATACACTGTTGCTCATCGAGTTTTTCCAACGCTTTTTGTACCTCCTGGCGCATGACATTGAGCAAGCCCTTACGACCCGAAATCTGTAATTGTTGGCAAATGGTGTCCACATTTGATTGCTGTTGCACTCGCGCACGCAGCGCATTGAGCGGCAAATCGCTGGCAAGTAGCAGACGATTCAGTGAACCCAAACACGCTTCCAGCGGGCGATGACCAAATGCAAAACCGGCCAGTTCCAGCCAGTCATCGCTGTTTAGCGCAGTCTCTGCCAGGGAAATCACCGGCAAGGGTTGGTCAATCCACGGTTGCAGCCAGCAGATATCGCGCTGTAGCCGGGTTTGCTCATGCTCAGTCAGCGCATTGCCTCGCACCGTCAATGGCAATAATGCCATCGCGGTATAGCAGCCGCTGCTGGCCTCACGGTGGCTGCCGATACGCACTAACTCAAATCCACAGCTTTGCCAGAAACGCCAAAGCTCATCGGTGAAACCGAAGCTGACCGAAAGATAATCAACCTCCTGCGGCGCATGCTCCTTCGCCCAGACAATCATCTGCTGGCCGATTTGCTGACGTTGACGCAGCGGATGCACCGCAATACGGCTGACGCGTAATCCCTTAAGCGTTGCGGCAAGCGGGCTGCCCCCATGCGCGGCCAGCGACTGCGCCACTAAATTACCGCGTGGCCGCCGAAAACCCGCCCACACAGCGCGACTCAGATGCTCATCCAGCCCCCCCTCTTCGACAAGCCAGGTAGCACCTACCGTTTCATCATCGCTGATAGCGGCAATAAAATGCTGACCAGGGGCATCGAGCATACGACGCCAGTCCAGAGGGCTGGTTCGATAATGCGCCCCTGAAAGCAGGCGATACATCCCTTGCAACTGTTCAGACGGTTGCATTTCGCGACGACGCTCAATAGTTTGCAAAGAAACCGCGCCTTGTGGCGCCGTCGTCACGTCTGGTTCGTCAAACAGCAAAACGGTGTCGATAAGTTGTTCCAACGGATCGTTTGTCGCCCAACGAATGGGAGTCGAAAGGGTGTAACGCGTAAGAGCATCAAGGCTTGCACAGAATTTGAGAACAAACCCGCGCCCGGTGCCTTCATAGCCCTGAACGGTGGTGGTCAGCAAAACTCGAGGAAAATGGGCAATGAGTTTGCGTAACTGCGGCGCAGGAAGTGCCGCCGCTTCATCAATGATCAGCCAATCGGCCTCAAAAGCTGCGGTATTCGCCAGCAATGCATCAGGGGCGACAAAACTAAAACGATCGCCCGCATGCTCCGCCAACACGTCCGTCGCGGCTTTACCAGGTGCGGTGACTAGCCCTTTTCCGGCAATCATGCGTAATAACATGCCTGCCAGCGCGGATTTCCCCCGGCCTCGCGGGGCGGTCACTACCGCGACACCGGGCGGCATTTTCACAAGCTCGTTGAGAATGGCTGCCTGCTCATCGAAAGGAGCGCCCTGGGCTGCATGCCACACGGGGCGTGGTGCAAATTCGGGGAAACTTAGCGCCTGGTTCTGCTGCCAGAGCACGCACTCGCTATCGGCATCAATGCAGTGTTGCAGGTGAGCGACAAAATGAGGGGTAGGAATCGCTTCCGGTTGTTCACTCCAGCGGTTTGAATCACAGTCCGGTCGCATCGGCCAGTCGTTCCACAGCGGCGCCAGAAGCACTAACCAGCTTCCTGCTTTCAGCGTTCCAGCCAGAGCGGCGAGCGCTTCAGCATCCAGCCCATTGCGGGCATCAAAAACCGCGTGGAGAAATTCACGGCCGAGCAACGTGCGCATGGCAGAAGTTGCGTAGTGCAGCGGCAATTCGGGTGCCGCTCCCACCCACAACCAGTCGCCGGGCAATTGCCGGGCGAGCGCCTGAACTTGTTGGCTGCTCCACGCACTCTCGCCCGCCAGAATCATCATCCGGCGAATACCGGCATCAGCCATAGCGGCAGTTGCGTGCCTTAGCTGTTCCATAGCATCAATCCTTGCCACATCTCGTTATTTGACGGTATTACCGAAGGTATTGCATTGCGCAGGGTCACCGCTGTCAAAACCACGTTTGAACCAGGTGTAACGCTGCTCTGAAGTCCCATGAGTGAAGCTGTCTGGCACTACGCGTCCTTGCCCTTGCTGTTGCAGACGGTCATCGCCAATGGCTTCCGCCGCGTTCAGCGCTTCCTGCAAATCGCCGGCATCCAGCACTTCTTGTTTTTGCATGCTGTTGCCCCAGACACCTGCGAAGCAATCAGCCTGTAATTCCATTTTTACGGACAGGCGATTGCCTTCAGCCTGGCTTGCGCTTTGCTGAAGCTGGCGTACTTTCGGCTCAATGCCGAGCAATTTCTGCACATGGTGCCCGACTTCATGAGCAATAACATAGCCCTGAGCAAAATCGCCATCAGCGCCCAGTTTGCTTTTCATGTCATCGTAGAACGAGAGGTCGATGTACACGGTGCTGTCCGCCGGGCAGTAGAACGGCCCCATCACTGATTGACCCGTTCCGCACCCCGTGCGCGTCGCGCCACGGTACATCACCAGTTTTGGCTGCTGATAGGTACGACCCATTTTCTGGAAAATCTGTCCCCAGGTATCTTCTGTGGTTGCCAGAATAACCGAGGTGAATTTAGCCGCTTCGTCATCGTTAGGGCTGATAGAACGTTGCGCAGATTGTTGCTGCGGAACCGGTTGGCCACCAAGCATTGAAGTGAGATCGACGCCGTAATAACTCGCCACGACCACAACGATAAGTAAGATGATGCCGCCTTTCCCTCCGGGCAAGCGGAACCCGCCGCCTCCCCCACCAAAGCTCGGGCCGGAAGAGTTATTTCTTCTGTCTTCAACATTGTCGCTTTCGCGACGACCTTGCCAGCGCATAGGCGACTCCATTATTCACAACTTGTAATCAATAGATCGTAGGCGGATAACTCAATAATTACCATAAGAAACAAGACGTGAAAAAGCCGAATGTGAGAACACATTCGGCTTAAAAAGAATCGTGCGAGATTTTAGTCTAATTTAACGCCAATACGCTTCGCGACTTCTTCGTAGGCTTCAATCAGTCCACCCAGGCTTTGGCGGAAACGATCTTTGTCCATTTTATCGAGAGTTTCTTTGTCCCACAGGCGGCTACCGTCTGGGGAAAACTCATCACCCAGTACAACCTCACCGTTGAACAGACCGAACTCCAGCTTGAAATCGACCAGGATCAGGCCCGCGTCGTCAAAGATTTTGCTCAGGACATCGTTAGCTTTGTAGCTCAACTCACGCATACGAGCCAGATTCTCTTTACTCACCCAACCAAAGGTTTCGCAGTAAGATTCGTTGACCATCGGGTCATGCATCGCATCGTTTTTCAGGAACAGGTCAAACAGCGGCGGGTTGAGCACAATACCTTCTTCAATACCCAGACGCTTCACCAGAGAACCTGCCGCGCGGTTACGAATGACGCACTCAACCGGCACCATATCGAGCTTTTTCACCAGCACTTCGTTGTCGGAGAGCAGAGCTTCCATTTGCGTAGGAATGCCCGCTTCTTCCAGTTTAGCCATAATGAAATGGTTGAACTTGTTGTTCACCATACCTTTACGGTCAAACTGTTCGATGCGCGCACCGTCTCCTGCTGACGTATCATTGCGGAATTCGAGCACCAACAGATCCGGGTTCTCCGTGCTGTATACGGTCTTCGCTTTTCCACGATACAACTCAGCTTGCTTTTGCATCTTTCTTACTCCAGGTGTGATTTAACTAAAAAATTCCGCTATCTGTGGCTACGCACACGTTTGCGTAGCCTATCAGAAAAAAGGCCAGATTGCTCTGGCCTCTAAATGTTACTTGCTGAAAGCTGCCTGGAATGCGGCTACCAGTGCATCATTCTGCGACTGCGTTAGCGTGTGACCTTTAGGGTCGATGAACTGCAAACTACTGCGGTTATCGAGGTCGCCAACTTGCAGTTTATAGTCGCCACTGGACAGACCTGGGTCTTTCGCCCCTAAATCTTGCCATGCGCTATCAGACAATGGTTTGTACGTTACCGCCACGCTGCCGGTTGAACGCGTTGAGTCGGTGACTTTCATGCCCACTTTTTCAAGTGTTGCAGGTAAACGGCTCCACACCACGTTGTACGGACCACGCACCACCAACATTGGTAAACCAGTGTCATCCGCAGCACTTTGTACATCAAGCTGCGTTGCTACACGGCTGTCTTTGGCGTTTTGCAGGTCAGTCTGGGTTTTGTCCAGACCCGCGCTGATGCTGTTAAGCATTTCTGCGCTGTAACGTTGCAGGGAGGCTGCATCCGAAACCGGCTTGCCCGCCTGTTCCAGGTTCAGCAACTTAACCACCACGGCTTGTTGATAGCCCTGTGGTTTCACACTGATTTGATAGCGGCCACGATACTGGTCATCTTCATCAGCACGGTTCCATTGCACCCAGTCAGTCGTCAGGGTTTGGGTCGCGTCATCACGTTTATCGATGCCGTAGTTTTTCGCCTGAAGGACGCTAACAACCTGCGGCCAAAGCGTCGCGCTACGCGAATTTTCAACCATCAGTGTTGCGGTATCACCCGTAAACTGGGTTCGTGCGCCACTGACTAATGCCAGAGGTTGAGCTGGTGGACGAATATCCAGCTCTTTGCCTACTGCGCCGCTGCCGTTGGTGACCGGAATATCATATTGGCCATTCTGCACCGGCAGGATCATCCCGGTCGGTGCATGAATTTCCGCGAGGGGTGCAGCATCCAGATAGGATTCGTCACCACTAACCTGGCGCTTATAACGCTGGTCGGTGCTGCATGCTGCTAACAGCATTGCAAGCGATACCACTGCAACTTTCGCCACCGTCGACTTCTGTACTGAGTAAGCCATCAAATCTCCCTAAACTTTACAGCAAACCGGCATGCTTGAGCGCGCTAATAATCACCGGACGACTGGCTTCAGTCAGCGGTGTCATTGGCAGGCGCAAGGTATCGGTTGCCACAAGTCCCAACTCCCTACAAGCCCATTTGACCGGGATAGGGTTGGGTTCTACAAATAATTTATTGTGCAGCGGCATCAAACGTTCGTTGATAACGCGCGCTTGCGCATATTGCCCATTGGCGGCCAGTTTACACACTTCTGCCATTTCACGCGCGGCTACGTTTGCCGTCACGGAAATCACACCGTGACCACCCAATTGCATGAAATCGAGCGCACTGGCGTCATCGCCGCTGACCAGGATGAAGTCATCTTCAACCAGCTCTTTGATCTGGTTTACTCGTGTTAAGTTCCCGGTTGCTTCTTTGATACCAATAATATTTTTTATCTTCGCCAGACGGCCTACGGTTTCAGGCAGCATGTCGCAACCGGTACGAGATGGCACATTGTACAGCATCTGCGGCAGGTCGGTGCTTCCAGCGATTGCTTTGAAGTGCTGATACAGCCCTTCCTGAGTTGGGCGGTTGTAATATGGCGTGACTGTCAGGCAGCCCACCACTCCGCTGTTTTCAAAACGCTTTGTCAGGGAGATAGCTTCAGAGGTGGCGTTGGCGCCAGTCCCTGCGATAACAGGAATACGGCCATCGGCCAGTTCCAGAGTCATCAGTACCACATCACCGTGCTCGTCGTGACTCAACGTAGCAGACTCTCCGGTAGTACCTACCGATACAATCGCCGATGTTCCGCTGGCGACATGGTAATCAATCAGTTTTTTCAGGCTTGACCGGCAGACATTACCTTTCTCATCCATCGGCGTCACAAGCGCGACAATACTTCCAGTGAACATTGGCCATCCTCTGTGCTAACAAGTGTCTCAATGGTACGTTTGGTGCAGGATCAAAAGCAAGTCACCAAGTGATGCCATACGGTTGTACGCAAGTTTTTTTTATGCTTTCCTTATGTTAACTCACCGATTCACAGGAAGAATACGTTTGACTCCCTCACCACACCATTATTTGGTCATCACGGCCCTTGGGGCTGACCGGCCGGGTATTGTAAATACCATCACCCGCCATGTGAGCAGTTGCGGCTGTAATATTGAAGACAGTCGCCTCGCTATGCTCGGTGAAGAGTTCACGTTTATTATGCTGCTTTCGGGTACCTGGAATGCGATAACCCTGATTGAATCAACGTTACCGCTAAAAGGCGCCGAGCTTGATTTGCTGATTGTTATGAAGCGAACCGCCGCGCAAGAGCGCCCGGCGATGCCTGCGACGGTCTGGGTTCAGGTCGAAGTCACTGATTCGCCTCATTTAATTGAGCGCTTTACCAATCTGTTTGATATTCACCACATGAATATCGCGGAGCTTAGCTCACGGACACAACCCGCGCAGGATGGCAATCCGGCACAGCTATACATTCAGATTACGGCGCATAGTCCGGCATCTCAGGATGCGAGCGTTATCGAAGATGCGTTCAAGGCCCTCTGTACAGAACTCAAAGCACAGGGCAGTATTAACGTTGTGAATTATCCACAGCAAGATGATTAAGACGGAGAGTTGTAATGAGCCCACTGAAAGCCGGTGATAGCGCACCGAAATTTAGCTTGCCCGATCAAGACGGCGAGCAAATAAATTTAACCGACTTCCAGGGACAGCGCGTTCTGGTTTATTTCTATCCTAAAGCGATGACGCCAGGCTGTACCGTGCAAGCGTGTGGTTTGCGTGACAACATGGACGAGTTGAAAAAGAAAGGTGTGGAAGTGCTGGGCATCAGCACCGACAAACCCGAAAAACTTTCACGTTTTGCCGAAAAAGAGTTACTCAACTTCACGCTGCTTTCTGACGAAGACCATCAAGTCTGCGAGCAATTTGGCGTCTGGGGTGAGAAATCGTTTATGGGTAAAACCTACGATGGTATCCATCGCATCAGCTTCCTGCTGGATGGCGAAGGAAAAGTTGAGAAAGTGTTTGATGATTTCAAAACCAGCAACCATCACGATATCGTGGTGAACTGGCTGAAAGAAAACGCTTAAATATCGCAGTAACAATATTAAAAAAGCCGACTTCATGTCGGCTTTTTACTGTCTCTAATTCGTCTTGTCGTCTATCAGTAAGCTATCCGGCCAGGCATGAACCACCGCTTTGATAAGCGTAGCAAGTGGAATAGCGAAGAACACGCCCCAGAATCCCCACAAACCGCCAAATATCACGACCGAAAGAATAATCACCAATGGATGCAAATTCACCGCTTCAGAGAATAACACCGGCACCAGCAAGTTGCCGTCCAGCGCCTGAATGATGAGATACACGGCGAAAAGCGTCCAGAATTCCGGGCCAATACCAAACTGGAACAACGCCACGCAGACCACTGGAATGGTCACGACAAACGCGCCGATGTAAGGAATCAGAACCGAGAACCCCACCAGCACGGCAAGCAGCAGTGAATAGTTAAGCCCAAAAATCACAAAACCGATATACGTCACCACGCCCACGACCAGCATTTCTAATACTTTGCCGCGAATATAGTTAGTGATTTGCTGGTTCATCTCCAGCCAGACCTGCCCTGCCAGCCCGCGATTTCGCGGCAAGACTCGGCGCACTGCATTGAGCATTTGCTCTTTGTCTTTGACCAGGAAGAACACCATCAGCGGAACCAGAACCAGGTAAATCGCCAGCGTGAGTAGACCCACTAACGAAGCCAGCGAGTATTTCACGACCTGGTCACCCATCCCCATCATGCGGCCACGCATATTCTCAGCGATGGCATCAATAATGCCCGCATCAACCAGCGCCGGATAACGTCTTGGGAGTGTTGCGGCATAATCAGAAAGTTTATTCAGCATTCCTGGCATATCGCGAATCAGATAGATGCCTTGCTGCCAGGCCACGGGTGCGACGACCAATACCATCAACAGTAAAATGCCAACGAAAAGCACCAGAATAATCGTCGTCGCCCAGGTTCGGGAACACCCGACACGTTGAAGTCGCGCGGTTGGCCACTCCAGCAAATAAGCCAGAACAATCGCCACCAGCAGCGGCGCTAAAAGTCCATGGAAGAAGAACAGGATGACAAAACCTGCAACCAGAATAACCAGTAGCGCGATAGCTTCTGGATCGCTAAACCGTCGTCGATACCATTGCAACAACATTTCGAGCATACAACCCTTCCCTGACAGCATTGAGCGAAAAGAGATTGTATCTAAATGTCACTGTAAAGACTTCGCTTTTTATCTCTGTTCAATAGCAGTTTAAAATTGCCACGGCTAAGATAGGTTTCAATCACGGTGTGGGCTAAAGTTCATCAAGGCTGGCGAACAAAACCACCTAATACGTGTCGAAGATTAACTTTGATTAAACAGGACAGGACGTATGTTCAAGCAGTTGAAAAAATCGCTGGTTGCAACTCTGATGGCCGCTCTACTCGCCGGCCCGGCAACACCCGCCTTTGCAGATGTTACCGATCAACTGCCTGATATGGGCACGTCTGCGGGAAGCACTCTGTCGATAGGCCAGGAATTGCAGATGGGCGATTATTATGTTCGTCAGCTGCGAGGCAGTGCTCCTTTAATCAATGATCCTTTGCTCGTACAGTATATTAACCAGCTCGGTATGCGTTTAGTTAGCCATGCCAACTCCGTCAAGACACCGTTCCATTTCTTCTTAATCAACAACGATGAAATCAACGCCTTTGCTTTCTTTGGCGGCAACGTGGTGCTGCACTCAGCACTATTCCGTTATGCCGATAACGAAAGCCAGCTTGCATCGGTTATGGCGCACGAAATCTCCCACGTCACGCAACGCCATTTGGCACGCGCTATGGAAGATCAAAAAAAGAACGCCCCGCTCACCTGGGTTGGCGCTTTAGGATCGATTTTACTGGCAATGGCCAGCCCGCAGGCCGGGATGGCGGCATTAAGCGGCACCCTTGCGGGAACGCAGCAAGGCATGATCAGCTTCACGCAGCAAAACGAGCAGGAAGCAGACCGCATTGGTATTCAGGTGTTGCAGCGTTCAGGTTTTGATCCGCAAGCGATGCCAACTTTCCTTGAGAAGCTGCTCGATCAATCACGCTATTCATCGCGTCCGCCGGAAATTCTACTGACTCACCCATTACCGGAAAGCCGTTTGTCTGATGCCCGAAACCGCGCCAACCAAATGCGCCCGGTGGTTGTGCAATCTTCCGAAGATTTTTACATGGCGAAAGCGCGTACGCTCGGCATGTACAATTCCGGGCGTAACCAGTTAACCAGCGATATATTAGATAGTTGGGCGAAGGGCAATATCCGCGAACAGCATGCATCTGCCTATGGCCGCGCACTTCAGGCGATGGGTAACGATAAATGGGATGAAGCTCGCAAGCTGTTGCAACCGCTGCTGGTCGCACAGCCTGCCAATACCTGGTATCTCGACTTAGCGACGGATATCGATCTCGGGCAAAATAAAACGGCAGATGCGGTAAACCGCCTGAAAAACGCCCCGGATCTGAAGCAAAACCCGGTGTTGCAACTTAACCTTGCCAACGCTTACGTTCAGGCAAAACAACCCGCTCAGGCCGCAGCTATTTTGAACCGTTATACGTTTAGCCATCCTGATGACAGCAACGGCTGGGATTTGTTAGCGCAAGCCGAGGCGGCATTAGGCAACCGTGACCAGGAACTGGCGGCTCGTGCAGAAGTTATGGCGCTTGTCGGCAAACTCGATCAGGCTATTACGTTGCTCAGTAGCGCCAGTTCACAAGTGAAACTCGGCAGCTTGCAGCAGGCTCGTTATGACGCGAGAATCGATCAGTTCCGCGAATTGCAAAAACGCTTCCTTCAGTATTCTAAGATGTAACAGGAGTTACGATGTCCACCGTTTCTATTTACCACAATCCTCGCTGCTCTAAGAGCCGTGAAACGTTAAGCCTGCTAAAAGCGAATGGTGTAGAACCTGAAGTTGTGCTGTATCTGGAAACCCCGCCAGATGCCGCAACGCTCAAATCTTTATTAAGCAAGTTAGGCTTTGCCAGCGCGCGCGATTTGATGCGTCAGAAAGAGGATTTGTACAAGGAGTTAAATCTGGCTGATTCCGCGTTAAGCGAAGATCAGTTAATTCAGGCGATGATAGAAAATCCTAAATTGATTGAGCGCCCGATTGTGCTGGCAAATGGTGAAGCAAGAATTGGTCGCCCGCCGGAGTCGGTGCTGGAGATTTTGTAATTTAGGTTATGTCGGATGACGCTTCGCTTATCCGACCTACACGGTTTCAGCGTAAGCGACATCCACCACCAGAATTAAAGCCCTAAAATCTCTTTCACAAACGGGATCGTCAGTTTTCTCTGTGCCGTAATCGACGCATGATCAAGCTGATCGAGCGTCATAAACAGTGTGCGCATTTCCCGGTCCAGACGCTTCAACAGGAAACGGCCCACGTCTTCTGGCAATTCAAAACCACGCTGCTTTGCACGCAATTGCAGGGCCTGAAGTTTATCGTCATCCGATAATGGCTGTAGCTTGTAGATTTGCCCCCAATCAAGGCGCGATGCAAGATCGGGTAATTGCAGATTCAGCTGGCGCGGTGGGCGATCGCCGGTGATCAGCAGGCGGGTTTTCCCAGATTCCAGAATGCGGTTATAGAGATTAAAAATCGCCATTTCCCACAGTTCATCGCCCGCCACACACTCGATATTATCGATGCACACCAACGAAAGTTGTTCCATGCCATCAAGCACTTCCGGGACAAACCAGGTGCGTTTATCAAGCGGCACATAGCCGACAGCTTCGCCACGTTGGGATAGTTCCGCACAGGCGGCGTGCAGCAGATGGCTGCGCCCTCCTCCTTCTCGCGACCAGAAATAAATATAGCCGCCATGATCCTGGCGGAGCACAGACTGGAGTGCAGCGAGTAAAGCAGGGTTATCACCCGGCCAGAAACTCGCAAAAGTTTCGTCATCAGGTAAATAGAGTGGCAGTGATAGCTGTGCCGGCGTATTCAGAATTACCTCAACCATAACAGGCAGAAAAACGCAGAGAGTCTATCACAGAAATGAGGATCAGGAGAACCGGGCGATCGCGCCGCCCGGCTTTAAGCTAAATGGCTATTTTACGTCGTTTTCTTCGGCATCCAGCACCACTTCTTCCGGGCGCAAGACGCTGATCAATTTGAAGATAAGGCTCAGGCCCACACCCACGATCGTCGCCAGCGCCATGCCTTTCAATTCCGCGGCGCCAATGTGCACTTTCGCGCCACTCACGCCGATGATCAGAATCACTGAAGTCAGGATCAGGTTTTGCGTTTTGTTGTAATCGACTTTTGATTCGATCAACACGCGAATACCGGACGCGCCAATCACGCCGTACAGCAGCAGTGAAACACCACCGATGACCGGAACCGGGATGACTTGAATCGCCGCCGCCAGCTTACCGATGCAAGAAAGTAGAATGGCCAGAATCGCCGCTCCGCCAATAACCCAGGTGGAATACACGCGGGTAATCGCCATGACGCCGATGTTCTCGCCGTAAGTCGTATTCGGCGTAGAGCCGAAGAAACCTGAGAAAATAGTCGAAATGCCGTTGGCAAACATGGAACGATGCAGACCAGGGTCGCGAATCAAATCTTTCTTCACGATGTTCGCCGTCACGACCAGGTGACCCACGTGCTCTGCAATCACCACCAGCGCCGCTGGCAAAATGGTGAGAATGGCGAACCATTCAAAGCGCGGAGTATAGAAGGTTGGCAATGCAAACCAATGCGCTTCGATAATTGGCGTGATGTCTACCACACCCATGGCGAAGGAGAGTGCATAACCTGCCAGCACACCGATAAGAATCGGAATGATGGCCAGGAAACCACGGAACAGCACAGAGCCAAAGATAGTCACGGCAAGCGTAACCAGAGAAATGATGATGGTCGTTGAATCTGGTGAAGTACCATCAGCGGGCAGTAAACCCGCCATATTCGCTGCCACACCTGCCAGTTCAAGACCGATAACCGCCACAATCGCGCCCATCGCCGCCGGTGGAAACATCACATCCAGCCAGCCAGTACCGGCTTTTTTCACAATTAGCGCCACAATACAGAACAGCACGCCGCACATGATAAAACCGCCCAGAGCAACTTCATAACCCAGCGGCAGGAGCAGGAGCACTGGCGAAATAAACGCAAAGCTCGAACCGAGATAAGCCGGGATTTTACCTTTACAGATAAAGAGATACAGCAGTGTCCCGATCCCGTTAAACAGCAGTACAGTCGCCGGGTTAATGTGGAACAGGATTGGTACCAGAACGGTGGCACCAAACATCGCGAACAGATGTTGCAAACTTAACGGTATCGTTTGCAGCAGGGGTGGTCTTTCGCTCACTCCAATAGCGCGGCGTGTCATCTTTATTTCCTCTGAGGATGGTGTTGTTGTGTTTTAGCCAAAAAAAAGCCGACTCTCAAAGTCGGCTAATTTTATTGAATCAATTATTTGGTACCGAAAATCTTATCACCGGCATCGCCGAGGCCCGGGATAATGTATCCGTGCTCGTTCAGACCCTGATCGATAGAAGCGGTAAACAGCTCTACGTCCGGGTGCGCTTTTTCCAGCGCGGCGATACCTTCAGGTGCTGCCACCAGAACCAGCACTTTGATGCTGGTGCAACCGGCATTTTTCAGCAGGTCGATGGTTGCGATCATAGAACCGCCGGTTGCCAGCATAGGGTCAACCACCAGCGCCATACGTTCTTCAATGTTAGAAACCAGTTTCTGGAAGTAAGGGACTGGCTCCAGGGTTTCTTCGTTACGGTAGATACCCACAACGCTGATGCGCGCGCTTGGAACGTTTTCCAGCACACCTTCCATCATGCCCAGGCCTGCACGCAGGATTGGCACAACGGTAATTTTCTTGCCTTTAATCTGATCGATCTCTACCGGGCCGTTCCAGCCTTCGATAGTGACTTTTTCAGTTTCCAGATCCGCCGTGGCTTCGTAAGTCAGCAAGCTGCCAACTTCTGAGGCGAGTTCACGAAAGCGTTTGGTGCTAATGTCGTTCTCACGCATCAGGCCCAGCTTGTGTTTGACGAGTGGGTGTTTGACTTCCACGATCTTCATACTCTTTCTCCCCGAGATAGTTGGCCACCATAAAAAAAATCGCCGGATTATACCGCTTTTTTAACACCGCGCCACCGCTTCGAGATCAAACTGGGTGAAATCAGTATAGAACGATAATAATTACATCCCGCTGAACAAGAGGCTCGCAAACGTTTGCCTCCACTGTTAGAATTGCGGCGTTTTTTATTTCTAACCCATCCGCGGGGACTTAGCAGTGACCGACAAAACCTCTCTTAGCTATAAAGATGCCGGTGTTGATATTGATGCTGGTAACGCTCTGGTCGATAAAATCAAAGGTGTAGTGAAAAAGACTCGCCGCCCGGAAGTCATGGGTGGGCTGGGTGGTTTCGGTGCGCTGTGTGCGTTGCCTCAGAAGTATCGTGAACCTGTGCTGGTTTCTGGCACCGATGGTGTGGGTACGAAACTGCGTCTGGCGATGGATTTAAAACGTCACGACACAATCGGTATCGACCTGGTCGCAATGTGTGTTAATGACCTGGTTGTTCAGGGTGCTGAGCCGCTGTTTTTCCTCGATTATTATGCGACGGGCAAACTTGAAGTCGAGACCGCTGCCAGTGTTATCTCCGGTATCGCCGAAGGTTGTCTGCAATCTGGTTGTGCGTTGGTCGGCGGTGAAACCGCTGAAATGCCAGGGATGTATCATGGCGAAGATTATGACGTTGCCGGTTTCTGTGTCGGCGTGGTTGAGAAATCTGAAATCATCGACGGTTCCAAAGTAACCGACGGCGATGTGCTGATCGCCCTGGCTTCAAGTGGCCCGCACTCCAACGGTTATTCTCTGGTGCGTAAAGTGCTGGAAGTGAGTGGTGCTGACCCGCTGACCACCGAACTTGAAGGCAAGCCGTTGGCCGATCATCTGCTCGAACCGACCCGCATCTATGTGAAGTCGATTCTTGCACTGATTGAACAGGTTGACGTTCACGCGATTGCACACCTGACCGGCGGTGGTTTCTGGGAAAACATCCCGCGCGTGCTGCCGGACAACACTCAGGCCGTAATCGCTGAATCTTCATGGCAATGGCCTGCGGTATTCAACTGGTTGCAACAAGCCGGGAATATCAGCCGTCACGAAATGTACCGCACCTTTAACTGCGGCGTCGGCATGCTGATTGCTCTGCCTGCGGCTGAAGCTGATAAAGCGGTAGCATTCCTGAACGCAAAAGGTGAAAACGCCTGGAAAATCGGTAGTATCAAAGCTTCTGATTCCTCCGAGCGTGTGGTTATTGAATAATGAAACGCATTGTGGTGCTGGTTTCCGGTAACGGAAGCAATCTTCAGGCGATTATTGATGCCTGCAAGCATAAAAAAATTAATGGCACCGTTGCGGCTGTATTCAGCAACAAAACCGATGCTTTTGGGCTTGAGCGTGCGCGTGAAACAGAAATTCCTGCGCACGCATTAACGGCCAGCCAGTTCGCCGATCGCGCAGCGTTCGATCGTGAATTGATGCTTGAGATTGACGCCTACGCGCCCGATCTGGTGGTTCTGGCAGGTTACATGCGCATTCTAAGCCCGGAGTTTGTCGGGCACTATGCGGGCCGCTTGATTAACATTCATCCTTCTTTGTTGCCTAAATATCCAGGCCTGAACACACATCGTCAGGTTCTGGAAAATGGCGATGAAGTCCACGGAACGTCGGTGCATTTTGTCACTGACGAACTGGATGGCGGCCCGGTCATTCTTCAGGCTACGGTTCCCGTGTTTGAAGGTGATGATGAAGAAGACATCACCGCGCGTGTGCAAACTCAAGAACACGCTATTTATCCGCTGGTTGTTTCCTGGTTTATCGACGGGCGACTAGAGATGCGCGATAACAGCGCATGGCTTGATGGCACTCAACTGCCACCGCAAGGTTATGCCGCAGACGAATAAAATTAAGGGGCTTTTGCCCCTTTTTCATTTCTCCGACCTACGACGCTTACTTAACGTAAATCACATCTTAAATCGCGTTTTGTCATACTTTACGGCCAGCGTTGGACATTCCCCGCCAAAGCTCGCCATAATGACAGACGTGACGGCATTTTAACGTCCACGAAAACGGAGTGTGAGGGCTAATGGGTCAGGATAAGCTGTACATCGAAAAAGAACTGAGTTGGTTGAATTTTAACGAACGCGTGCTCCAGGAAGCGGCGGATAAAATTAACCCGCTGATCGAGAGAATGCGTTTTCTCGGCATCTATTCGAATAACCTTGATGAATTCTACAAGGTCCGTTTCGCCGAACTTAAACGGCGCATTCTGATCAGTGAAGAACAAGGTACGGCACCTAATTCGCGCCATTTGCTTAATAAAATTCAGGCGCGCGTGCTGAAAGCCGACCAGGAATTTGATGGGTTGTATAACGATTTGCTGTTGGAAATGGCGCGTAATCAGATCTTCTTGATCAACGAACGCCAGCTTTCGCCAAATCAGCAAAACTGGCTGCGTCATTACTTCAAACACTATTTGCGCCAGCACATCACACCGATCCTCATCAATAACGAAACCGATCTGGTGCAGTTCCTTAAAGATGATTACACCTATCTGGCGGTTGAGATTATTCAGGGCAGCGATATTCGTTACGCCCTGCTAGAAATTCCGTCCGATAAAGTGCCCCGTTTCGTGAATTTGCCGCCGGAAGCACCGCGTCGCCGCAAACCAATGATCCTGCTCGATAACATTCTGCGTTATTGCCTGGATGACATTTTCAAAGGGTTCTTCGATTACGATTCGTTGAACGCTTACTCAATGAAAATGACCCGCGACGCAGAATACGACCTGGTGACAGAAATGGAGTCCAGCCTGCTGGAACTGATGTCATCAAGCTTAAAACAGCGTCTAACCGCAGAGCCGGTGCGCTTTGTTTACCAGCGCGATATGCCTGATGCGATGGTCGAAATGCTACGGAATAAGCTGACTATCACTAATTACGACTCCATTATTCCCGGTGGCCGTTACCACAATTTTAAAGATTTCATCAACTTCCCAAATGTCGGTAAAGCCAATTTAATCAACAAACCTCTGCCGCGGCTGCGCCATATCTGGTTCGATAAATTCCGTAACGGATTTGATGCGATTCGTAATCGTGACGTGCTGCTTTATTACCCGTACCACACTTTTGAACACGTGCTGGAATTGCTGCGTCAGGCCTCGTTCGACCCGAGCGTACTGGCGATTAAAATCAATATTTACCGCGTCGCGAAAGACTCGCGCATTATTGAGTCGATGATTCATGCCGCGCACAATGGCAAGAAAGTCACCGTGGTGGTTGAGCTGCAGGCGCGTTTTGACGAGGAAGCCAATATTCATTGGGCGAAGCGCCTGACCGAAGCCGGTGTGCACGTCATTTTCTCGGCACCGGGTCTGAAGATCCACGCAAAATTATTCCTGATTTCCCGTAAAGAAGGTGAAGAAGTGGTGCGTTATGCCCACATCGGCACCGGTAACTTTAACGAGAAAACCGCCCGTCTTTATACCGACTATTCCTTGTTGACCTGCGATGCACGCATCACCAATGAAGTGCGCCGGGTATTCAACTTTATCGAAAACCCGTATCGCCCGGTAACGTTCGAACATCTGATGGTTTCGCCGCAGAACTCACGTCGCCTGCTTTACGATTTGGTCGATAAAGAAATTGCCAATGCGCAAAACGGCGAACCGTCTGGCATTACTCTGAAACTTAATAACCTGGTCGATAAAGGGCTGGTAGACAGGCTGTATGCTGCGTCAAGCTCGGGTGTGAAGGTTAATTTGCTGGTGCGCGGTATGTGCTCGCTTATCCCAAATCTGGAAGGGATCAGCGATAACATTCGGGTTATCAGTATCGTAGACCGTTATCTGGAACACGACCGGGTCTATATATTTGAAAATGGTGGCGATAAGAAAGTGTATCTTTCGTCTGCCGACTGGATGACGCGCAACATTGATTACCGTATCGAAGTTGCGGTTGCCATTCTCGATCCGCGCCTGAAACAACGGGTGCTGGATATTATTGAAATCTTGTTCAGTGACACGGTGAAAGCCCGCTATCTCGACAAAGAGTTGAGCAACCGTTATGTTCCGCGCGGTAATCGCCGCAAGGTGCGCTCACAGCTGGCGATTTACGATTACATCAAGTCTCTGGAACAACCTGAATAACGCATCATGCTGACTATAAAATCATGCCAATAAAAAAACATGCTCCACGACCGCAAGAGTTCGCTGCGGTAGACCTTGGCTCGAACAGCTTCCACATGGTTATTGCCCGTGTGGTTGACGGCGCGATGCAAATCATCGGACGCCTGAAACAACGTGTTCATTTGGCTGATGGCCTGAATGCCGACAACGAGTTAAGCGAAGAGGCGATGGAACGTGGGCTGTCATGCCTTGCGTTATTTGCTGAACGTTTGCAGGGTTTCTCGGCCGATAACGTCTGCATCGTCGGCACGCACAGTTTGCGTCAGGCAGTGAACGCCGAAGAGTTCCTCAAACGTGCCGAGCAGGTTATCCCCTACCCGATTGAGATTATTTCCGGTAACGAAGAAGCGCGCCTGATTTTCATGGGGGTGGAACATACCCAACCTGAAAAAGGCCGCAAACTGGTGATTGATATCGGTGGCGGTTCGACCGAGTTAGTCATCGGCGAAGATTTCGAGCCGATGCTGGTCGAAAGCCGCCGTATGGGCTGTGTGAGCTTTGCGCAAAACTTTTTCCCACGCGGCGCTATCACCGCCGAAAACTTCAAACGCGCGCGGCTTGCTGCGGTACAAAAGCTGGAGAATCTTTCCTGGCAGTACCGTTTACAAGGCTGGAATGTGGCGATGGGCGCTTCTGGCACCATCAAAGCGGCCCACGAAGTGCTGGTCAGCATGGGTGAAAAAGACGGCATTATTACGCCTGAGCGCCTGGAAATGCTGCGCGATGAAGTGTTGAAATACAAGAGTTTCAGCGCGATGAGCCTGCCGGGTTTATCCGAGGAACGCAAAGCGGTGTTTGTGCCGGGGCTGGCGATTCTGTGCGGCGTGTTTGACTCATTGGCTATCCGCGAACTGCGTTTGTCTGACGGGGCGCTGCGTGAAGGCGTGCTGTATGAAATGGAAGGCCGTTTCCGCCATCAGGACATACGCATCCGTACCGCGCAAAGTCTGGCTGACCAATATCATATCGACAGCGATCAGGCCAAGCGCGTGCTGGCGACCACCGAACATATTTATCAGCAGTGGGAAGTGCAAAACCCGAAACAGGCAAATCCGCAAATGTCCGCGCTGTTGAAATGGTCAGCCATGCTGCATGAGGTCGGGCTGAATATTAACCACAGCGGGCTTCATCGCCATTCGGCTTATATTCTGCAACACAGCAACCTGCCTGGATTTAACCAGGAACAGCAGACGCTTATTGCATCGTTAGTGCGTTATCACCGTAAAGGGGTGAAAATTGACGATCTGCCGCGCTTCACGCTGTTTAAGAAAAAGCAGTTCTTGCCGTTAATCCAGATTCTGCGCCTGGCTGTGTTACTCAACAATCAACGCCAGGCGACAACCACGCCACCAACACTGGTGCTGGAAACGGACGAGCATCAGTGGACGCTGCGTTTCCCCTATGACTGGTTCAGCCAGAACACACTGGTGTTGCTGGACTTAGAACGGGAACAGCAATATTGGGATAACACGCCAGGCTGGAAACTTAAAATTGAAGAAGAAGCCAGCCCAAACATCGCGGCGTGATAATTAACAAATTTAAGCGCCCAAACGGGCGCTTAGTTTTTCACCTGTAAGCGCTGTTTAACGAGAAGTGATTCAAGTAACCGTGGGCGTCCGATTAAATATCCCTGAATATAATCAATCCCCAGGCTTTGTACTGCCGCTTTCACCGCTTCATTTTCGACATACTCGGCAACTAACTGCATCTTTTTCATGCGCGCTAACTGGCAGATGGAATCAACAATCTGGTAATCCAGACTGCTGGTCAGTATGTTGCGAATAAAACTGCCGTCGATTTTTAGGATGTCGGCACTAATGTCTTTCAGACGCGCATAACTGGCATAACCTGTGCCGAAATCATCGATTGCCACGCGGCATCCCATGTTTTGCAATGTGGTCAGCGTCATATTGGCCTGCTCAAGATTGGTTAACGAGTTACTTTCGGTCACTTCAAAAATGAGCTGCCAGGGCTGAATTTTATACTGCGCCAGCAGGCGTTTGACTTCACTGGCAAACTGCAAACGCCCAACCGAAGCCGGTGTCAGGTTAATCGAAAAACGGCTGCCAGGGAGTTGTTCACGGTGTGCGTCCATAAATTTTAGCGTGGCTTCAATCACCCATTTATCGATTTTAGATGACAAGCCAAACTCATGCGCCACTGGCAAAAAGGTATCAGGCATAAACAAATTATCGCTTTCATTATCCCCTTTCATGCGCAGCAAAATCTCATGGTAATGGTCGCCTCGAATCCCTTCGATTCGCTGCGCCATCAAAACGAAATCCCCTGAATCAATGGCACTTTGCACACGGTTCATCATGGCGACTTTATTTTTTATCGCATTCTGCACAGGGTTTGTGCCCTGCTGCTGCAAGCTCTCTGGCTTAGACGTCGCGAGCGACAAATCCGCCATCGTACTGAGCTCGCCTAACAAGAAATAAATATGAGTCACCGGCTGGCGAATGTAGCAATAACTCATGCCCACTTGCGGCTGCATTGCCATTCCATCCCACATAAAACGGAACTGTTTGACGCGCTGGTCGATAGCTTCAATACGCTCATGGTAATCATCATAATTTACCCGCACTGCCAGTTCATGCCCCGACAAGTGATAAACCTTTTCTCTATCCTCAAGCACTGGCTGCAAGTAATCATTTAGCTGCTGCTTATATTGAATGCGAAGCTGCACGCCATAGTTGCGACCCAGAAGTTCAAGCTCAGGTATGCGTAAAAAAGCCAGAGCCGAATATGGGTGACGGGATAAATCTCGGTTAAGCGCCCGCAGATTTGGCATCTGTACCACGGGGTCGATAAAAGCAACGCGTCGCGCTTTGTTGTGCAAAAAACGCTGGCGCGTGGTGACGACCGCCATCAAATAAATGGTAATAGAAAAAACCGCATAACAGGATGAGGCAATCGCCAGGTGAAGCTGGAAGCCCATATACGGCGGCAAGTAGTTTTGAAAACCGCTACACAAGATAGTGAGAATCACCATCCAGATCGTGGTGATAAACAGAAAACCAAAGCGCATCGCACCCCACAACATCAGCGGCAGAATCAGCGTTAAGGTGTAATCGGTCGTGAAAATGCTACTGACATCGTCAATCGGTACTAATAACAAACTCATCAGTACCACAACAATGACGGCCCATATCCCAATCTCGCCTTTGGTCACGCCCGATTGCATTTGGGCTTTCATCCGCGACAAAAACGAAAAAATAAAACGCGGGTTTCGGCACATGCGAATGATGGAATAGAAAAATGGCATTCCCGTCAGGCAGCCAACGAGCACAGCCTGGAAATTAATCAATGTACGGGCGTGAAACGGGTTTTCCGCGACCGTTGAGTTGACGCCGTCATACCAGCCGAAGAAAAGCCCAAGCTGATAGATAATCAAAAAAATCACTGAGTTGACGATGACCAGCCACAGCATGCGTTGCGCAGTTAATTTGATGATGCCAAACATCACCGAACTGCGCCGGGGCACGAATATACGGTAGCCTCCCCAGCTAACCGCAATGGGGATCAGAAAATGAATCACCGACAGTAACGCGGTAATTTCCCCTTTCATAGGAACGTAACGGATTAACAACGCGAGAATAATGCCAGGGAAAGCGGCCCAACCGAAAAGCAGTGTAAAAGCCGTCATCAGACCAAGCGGCATATAGACGAGGAAAACGCGGCTCCCTTCCATCACGGTATTAGCATTACACCAAACAGCAATGGGAAGCAGCAGACTCGGCAGCACCAGAGGTAGCGCCCACCATTTGTTCTTATTGTTCTTGTACCAGCTTGCCAGAGACATTGAAATTCGCCAGGGACCCTATCATCCAGCTCGGGTAAGTTTCGAACAGGTATCCAACCCGGACGTTATGCCCATATTGCTATGGGATAGAGTGCAGATTTTAGTTAGGGATTTCGTTATGAATATGATCTAAATCAATTTCCCCAATGAGTATGTCCTTTATTTACGATTTATTCAAAAAAGTAACTGGAGATATACTAATCAACTAATATTAAGAAATGTTTATATAACAAGGAGAAATGATTTCGCGTTCATTTCCAGGAAGAACAGGATTTGACCTTCAGGCATCGCTATGCCTAAATATTGCTGTCGCCCGCGGTTGACGGGTAAACATCAAGGATCATTTGCGTGACACAGGTTACGAGTATGCGAAGACGACATAAATTTAATAATCGTATGACCCGCATTATTCTGCTCATCAGTTTTCTCTTCCTTTTTGGCCGTTTTGTCTATTCTGCCATCGGTGCCTGGTACCATCATCAGGACAAAGTAGAAGCACAGCAAAGTAGCCTGTCCGTGGACAATACTAGCCGGTAACGTCTCACTTCAAAACATTGATATTCTAACCGCCATACAGGTGGTCGATGCCTCACGCCTGAAGGTTGTGAAATGAGCGCGGATGGCATCCTATACTCTAACGATACGCAGTGAAGTGCACAGAATAAATTTGTGACAAGGAGAGAGTAGATGATACATGTCTTTGGCCATATCAATCCCGATAGCGATACCGTCTGCACTGCGTACATGGCTGCGCGCTGGCTGACGATTAAAGGGCGAAATGCCCAGGCGTTTCGTCTCGGTGAGTTAAACAGAGAAACAAACTATATATTCCGCCATGCAGGCCTGACGCCTCCGCCGCTGCTTGATGATTCCCTTGCTGGCAAAGATGTCTGGCTGGTTGATTTCACCGAACCCGCGCAAGGGCCAGCCTCACTCAATGAAAGCAATGTTGTCGGGATTATCGACCATCACCGTCTTGGCGGCCTGATCACTCAACTCCCTCCTGAAGTGTGGATAAAACCTGTCGGCAGCAGTGCGACATTGTTATGGCAACTGATGACTCCGACCACTCGCCATGAGATTTCCCCCAGCGAAGCCATTTTGCTATTGGGAGCCGCGTTGAGTGATACCGTCGCACTTCGCTCGCCGACGACCACTGATGAAGACCGCCAGGCCGTAGATGAGCTGTGCTCTCTCGCCACAGTGGATCGTGAAGATTTCACTCGTAATTTGCTGACCGCCAAGACAGATATTGTCGGTTTGAACGCAGACGAACTGTTGAATAAAGACAGTAAAATGTTTGATATTTCAGGGAATAAAGTACTGGTCGCACAACTCGAATTGTATTCTCTGGACCAGGCAGAACCGCTTATCGATGAGCTTAAATCAGCGATGGAACAGCGGGTCACAACTTCGGAAGCTGGCCTGGTGGTTTTGATGCTGACCGATATCAGCGCTGAGTGCTCAAGGCTCTACTTTGCAGGCCCCGCACTTACCGATAACGCTCCCTGCACCATCGCCGGGATGTTAAGTCGCAAAAAACAATTACTTCCCTGGCTGCATGCGCGGCTCGGTTAAATTGCACCATAAAAAAAGCCCATTAAAAAATGGGCTTTGATACAGATACTGAAACGACAGTTGTTAGTGTTTCCTAACGACGGGTTATTCCCACTCGATAGTCGCTGGCGGTTTGCCAGAAATATCGTAAACCACACGGGAAATACCGTTAACTTCGTTGATAATGCGGTTGGAAACACGGCCAAGGAAATCGTATGGCAGGTGCGCCCAATGCGCGGTCATAAAGTCGATGGTTTCAACTGCACGCAGTGAGACAACCCAATCGTATTTACGGCCATCGCCCATCACGCCAACAGAGCGTACCGGCAAGAACACGGTAAATGCCTGGCTGACTTTGTTGTAGAGATCCGCTTTATGCAGTTCTTCAATAAAGATCGCATCAGCACGACGCAGCAGGTCGCAATACTCTTTCTTCACTTCACCCAGCACGCGCACGCCTAAACCTGGACCCGGGAACGGGTGGCGGTAAAGCATGTCATATGGCAGACCCAGTTCCAGGCCAATTTTGCGCACTTCGTCTTTGAACAGTTCACGCAGCGGCTCAACCAGACCCATCTTCATCTCTTTCGGCAAGCCGCCCACGTTGTGGTGAGATTTGATGACGTGTGCTTTACCGGTCGCAGAAGCAGCAGATTCAATAACGTCAGGATAAATGGTGCCCTGCGCCAACCACTTCACGTCTTCCAGTTTCAGTGCTTCTTCATCGAACACTTCAACAAACACGCGGCCAATGATTTTACGTTTCGCTTCCGGATCGTTCTCACCCGCCAACGCAGACAGGAAACGTTCTTCGCCTTTAACGTGAATGATGTTCAGACCGAAGTGATCGCCAAACATATCCATCACTTGTTCAGCTTCGTTCAAGCGCAGCAGGCCGTTATCAACGAATACACAAGTCAGACGGTCGCCAATCGCGCGGTGCAGCAGCATTGCGGTAACGGAAGAATCCACGCCACCTGACAAGCCCAGAATCACTTTGTCATTGCCCACTTGTTCACGCAGGCGAACAATCGCGTCTTCGATGATTTTTGCCGGAGTCCACAGAGCTTCGCAACCGCAGATATCCAGAACAAAACGTTCCAGCAAACGCTGGCCCTGACGGGTATGGGTCACTTCCGGGTGGAACTGCACACCATAGAAACGTTTTTCTTCGTTCGCCATAATCGCGAACGGGCATGTTTCGGTGCTGGCAACGGTCACGAAGTCAGAAGGGATCGCGGTGACTTTATCGCCGTGGCTCATCCAGACATCGAGCAGTGGTTTGCCATCTGCACTCAGGGAATCTTCGATACCGCGAACCAGTGCGCTGTCTGTTTTAACTTCGACCTGCGCGTAACCAAATTCACGTTCGTTAGAACCCTCAACGTGGCCGCCAAGCTGCATCGCCATGGTCTGCATGCCATAGCACACGCCAAATACTGGCACACCTGCGGTGAAGACATATTCAGGCGCACGTGGGCTGTTATGTTCAGTGGTACTTTCCGGACCACCAGAAAGGATGATACCGCTTGGGTTGAAATCACGAATCTGTGCTTCAGTGACATCCCATGCCCACAGCTCACAGTAAACACCCAATTCACGCACACGGCGCGCAACGAGTTGAGTGTACTGAGAACCGAAATCAAGGATAAGTATGCGATGTTTATGGATATTTTCCGTCATTGAGGCTAATTCCGAGGCAAGTGAAACAAAATAAAAACACCCGGCATAAAGCCGGGCGCAGAAATTTTAAGAACCCATACGGTAGTTCGGGGACTCTTTAGTAATCGTCACATCGTGAACGTGACTTTCCTGAATGCCCGCACCGCTGATGCGTACAAATTCCGCTTTAGTACGCAGCTCGTCGATAGTACCACAGCCGGTCAGACCCATGCAGGAGCGCAGGCCACCCATTTGCTGGTGAACGATCTCTTTCAGGTGGCCTTTGTAAGCCACGCGGCCTTCGATACCTTCCGGCACCAGTTTGTCCGCTGCGTTGTCAGTCTGGAAGTAACGGTCTGAAGAACCTTTAGACATCGCGCCCAGGGAACCCATACCGCGGTAGGATTTGAAAGAACGGCCCTGGTAAAGTTCGATTTCACCTGGAGATTCTTCAGTCCCTGCCAACATACCGCCAACCATCACCGCAGAAGCGCCTGCTGCGATAGCTTTCGCAATATCGCCGGAGAAACGGATACCACCGTCAGCAATAACCGGGATGCCCGTACCTTCCAGCGCTTCAACTGCGTCAGCAACCGCAGTGATTTGTGGAACGCCCACGCCGGTAACGATACGAGTGGTACAGATGGAGCCAGGACCGATACCGACTTTAACCGCACTCACACCAGCGTCAGCCAGCGCGCGCGCGCCGTTCGCCGTAGCCACGTTGCCGCCAATGATTTGCAGGTCAGGATATTTAGCGCGAGTTTCACGAATACGTTGCAGAACGCCTTCGGAGTGACCGTGAGAGGAGTCAATCAGCAATACATCGACACCAGCGGCTACCAGAGCGTCGATACGCTCTTCGTTGCCCGCACCTGCGCCAACGGCAGCCCCAACACGCAGACGGCCCTGGTCGTCTTTACAGGCGTTAGGTTTGCGTTCTGCTTTCTGGAAGTCTTTTACGGTGATCATGCCCTGCAGGTGGAAGTTGCCATCGACAACCAACGCCTTCTCAACGCGTTTTTCGTGCATTTTAGACAGCACGACATCACGCGCTTCGCCTTCTTTCACGGTAACCAGACGCTCTTTCGGGGTCATGTACACGCTGACAGGCTGGTTTAAGTCAGTGACGAAGCGAACGTCACGACCGGTAATAATACCAACCAGTTCGTTGGCTTCGGTGACAACAGGATAACCTGCGAAACCATTACGTGCGGTGAGTTCTTTAACTTCGTGCAGAGTGGTTGTCGGCAGCACGGTCTGTGGGTCAGTTACAACGCCACTTTCGTGTTTTTTCACGCGTTTGACTTCTTCAGCCTGGCGTTCAATCGACATATTTTTGTGGATGAAACCAAGTCCACCTTCCTGAGCCAAAGAAATGGCCAGACGGGCTTCCGTTACGGTATCCATGGCTGCGGACAGCATAGGGATATTCAAACGAATAGTTTTGGTCAATTGGGTGCTGAGATCGGCCGTGTTAGGCAGAACTGTAGAGTGAGCTGGAACGAGGAGAACGTCATCAAACGTCAGTGCTTCTTTAGCGATTCGTAGCATGGCAATATCTCAACCTGGGGTGAATGAGAACAGATAAAATATTGCCGCGGCATTATACAGAGCGGAATCGATTGCATCCACACTTTTTTAAGAAAACTCCTTGCCAGGGAGAATACGAAAGGTACTATTGACCGAATAACTTGCTGATTTAGAATTTGATCCAGGTCACATGCCAACGATAAATACTCCATCAATTTTTACCGTCAGCCGTCTGAATCAGACGGTTAGAATGCTGCTGGAACAAGAGATGGGGCAAGTCTGGATCAGCGGTGAAATTTCCAACTTCACCCAACCGGCTTCCGGCCACTGGTACTTCACGCTCAAAGACGATACCGCACAAATTCGTGGTGCGATGTTCCGTAACAGCAATCGTCGCGTCACCTTCCGTCCGCAACATGGGCAACAGGTTTTGGTGCGTGCGACTCTGACGCTGTACGAGCCACGCGGTGATTACCAGATTATCGTTGAAAGCATGCAACCGGCGGGCGAAGGTTTGTTGCAGCAGCAATACGAAGAGCTAAAACAACGCCTCACCGCTGAAGGTTTGTTTGAACAAATCCATAAGCAGCCATTACCAACACCGGCGCATAAGGTCGGCGTGATTACTTCAAAAACCGGTGCCGCGCTGCATGATATTTTGCACGTGCTCAAACGCCGCGACCCTTCTCTGCCGGTAATTATTTATCCGACCGCTGTTCAGGGTGCTGATGCGCCGATGCAAATCGTGCGCGCTATTAAGCTGGCAAACGTGCGCAAAGAGTGTGATGTGCTGATTGTCGGGCGCGGCGGTGGTTCTCTGGAAGATTTATGGAGCTTTAACGATGAGCGCGTTGCCAGGGCTATCTTCGCAAGCAAGATCCCGATCGTTAGCGCCGTAGGGCATGAAACTGACGTCACGATCGCCGATTTTGTCGCAGATGTTCGCGCTCCAACTCCTTCAGCCGCAGCGGAAATTGTCAGCCGTAATCAGCTCGAATTACTGCGTCAGTTGCAATCGTCGCAGCAGCGTATGGAAATGGCGATGGATTATTATCTCGCCCAGCGCACGCAGCGCTTCACGCGCTTACAACATCGTCTGCAACAACAACATCCGCAACTGCGCCTGGCTCGCCAACAAACGACGCTTGAACGTTTACAGCAGCGTTTGACCGTGGCGATGGACGCAAAACTGCGCCGCAGTTCGCAACAGCAGCAGCGCATGATGCAGCGTTTGAACCAGCAACAACCACAAGCTCGAATTCATCGCGCCCAGACTCGTTTACAGCAGTTCGAATATCGTTTATCGCAGGTGGTCACGGCGCGTCTTAGCCAGACTCGCCAACGCTTCGGCACGGCTATCGCACAGCTTGAAGCGGTCAGTCCGCTGGCGACACTGGCGCGTGGTTATAGCGTCACAACGGCGACAGACGGCAAAGTGCTGAAGAAAACCAAACAGGTGAATTCTGGGGATACGCTAACAACGCGTCTGGAAGATGGCTGGGTGGAAAGCCAGGTCACCGGCATTACACCGGTGAAGCCTGTACGCAAGCGTAAAACGGCGGCGAAAAGCTAAAACTTATTCGACAACGGGTACGAACTCGACGCGTTTCTTCGAGATCAAACCATGTCCATTCTGGCAAAAATAATCCACCGCACCACACGCTTTTAAAACTTCCAGCGGCTTATGGCAATCCGGGCAGCGAGCCTCAAGACGAAAATCCTGTTTGCAGGCTTCACAGTGCGCGCCTGTATCGGTTGGCTGGAGCGGTTTTTCACACACCGGGCATTTCGTTTCCATAATCTTTCCTGACAACTCTTCGACTATATTTGTCTTTTGATGATAGAGACAAAACCGCCATTAATCATCAATAACACTCCCGATACTGGCTCAATTCGGGCTCTCTGCTGAGGAGGAAAGATGTATCACACAACTCTGGCACATCGCAGTTATCGGTTTGCCTGCCTCAAAGAGTTAATGGCCAAAGCTTCCCCGGCACGTTCCGGAGATAACCTGGCAGGGGTCGCGGCTCAAAGCGCTGAAGAACGCATGGCGGCCAAAATGGCACTGGCTGATGTTCCACTACGTGAAATCCTCGATAACCCGCTAATCCCCTATGAAGAAGATGAAGTCACCCGCCTGATTATTGATACCCATGATAAAAACGCTTTTCAGGCCATCAGCCATTTAACCGTCGGCGATTTTCGTGACTGGCTACTTGATGACACTACAGATACTCAGGCGTTACGTGGGGTCGCAAAAGGCATCACGCCGGAAATGGCGGCAGCGGTCAGTAAATTGATGCGCAACCAGGATTTAATTCTGGCCGCCAGCAAATGCCAGGTCACCACCAGGTTCCGCAATACTATCGGCTTACCCGGGCATCTCAGCGTACGTTTGCAACCCAACCATCCTACCGACGATCTAAAAGGCATCGCCGCCAGCATGCTCGACGGACTGCTTTATGGCGCGGGTGATGCGGTTGTCGGCATTAACCCTGCAAGTGACAGCCTGCCCGTGTTAGAGCGATTGAATGACATGATGGACGACATTATCAGCCGGTTTGCCATTCCAACTCAATCTTGCGTACTGACGCATGTGACCAACACTTTGCAATTGATTGAACGCGGTGCACCTGTAGATCTGGTATTTCAATCAGTCGCCGGAACCGAAGCCGCCAACAGCGGTTTTGGCATAAATCTGGCGCTGTTAAAGGAAGCGCATGACGCGGCGCTGAGTTTGAAGCGCGGCACGATCGGCAATAACGTGATGTACTTCGAAACCGGGCAAGGCAGTTGCCTGTCTTCCAATGCGCATCATGGCGTTGATCAACAAACCTGTGAGGCACGTGCTTACGCGGTGGCGCGCCATTTTAATCCGTTGCTGATTAATAGCGTCGTCGGCTTCATTGGCCCGGAATATTTGTATGATGGTAAACAGATTATTCGTGCCGGTCTGGAGGATCATTTCTGCGGCAAATTGATGGGCTTACCGTTGGGCTGTGATGTCTGTTACACCAATCATGCGCAAGCCGATCAAGATGATATGGATACCCTACTCACGCTCCTGTGTAACGCCGGCCTCACCTTCTTAATCGGTGTGCCGGGTGCAGATGACATTATGCTTAATTATCAAAGCACGTCTTTCCACGATGCGCTTTACGCCCGCCGTTTATTGGGACTGAAACACGCCCCAGAATTTGCACAATGGCTGACGCGCATGCAAATTATTGATACCCATGGGCAGTTACGTCTGACGGGCGCCAGTCACCCCCTGTTAACCGCGCTGCCGCATGGAGTGAGCTTATGAATTCCGATGCCTGGACATTGCTGCGGGAATACACAGACGCCCGTATCGCTCTTGGGCGCAGTGGTGCAAGCCTGCCCACTAAAGAAGTGCTCAACTTTGGCCTTGCTCACGCCCAGGCCAGAGATGCCGTCCATCAGCCTTTTCATAGCGACGTTCTCAGCAATGCATTAAGTGAACTGGGTTTACCGACACTGACGGTCAAGAGTGCGGCACAAGACCGACATATCTATCTTAACCGCCCGGATTTAGGGCGCATATTAAGCGATGAAAGCCGCGAAATGTTGAATACCACCCAGACCCGATGTGACGATCTGTTGATCGTCATTGGTGACGGACTTTCTTCACATGCGGTACACCGTCAGGCTGTTGCGCTGGTTCGCGAGCTGCTGCCGTATATCAACACGCTCGGGCTCACGCTGGCCCCGATTGTCCTGGCGCATCAGTCGCGAGTTGCGCTAGGTGATGACATTGGTGAAATACTTAATTGCAAAGCAGTGGCTATGTTAATTGGCGAACGTCCAGGGCTTTCTTCCCCAGACAGTCTGGGGGTTTATTTAACCTGGAAACCTGAACGTAAACGTCTTGAGTCGGAACGCAACTGTATTTCAAATATCCGGCCTGAAGGTTTGAGCCATACAGCAGCGGCCTTTAAACTGGCCTGGCTTCTTGAACAAGCATTTTCACGCCGCTTAACGGGTGTGAAGTTAAAAGATGAAAGCGATAATCCTGCATTACATCAAACGGTTAAACCACTTCTTAAGTAGTTGTTTTTATCTGGGGTCTGAAAATGAAAAAATTTATTTTACTGGCACTGTCACTTGTTCCACTGGCGTCATTCGCAGCACCTCCGCAGCCTTTCAACTTCAGTTGCGGGCAGACTGGCGGGGTTTATAGCGATGGGAAAGGCGGAGTGTGGGTTGATGGTCACAAAGCCACAATCAAACAGAGCAGCCCAACCTACTGGGAAGCAAGCAGCGGAAAAACAGTTATCAGCATTGGGCGCTCCGCGGAGGGTAACCCAGAAATCTCTTTTACCGGCCCAAACCGGACCCATGGTATTTGTTCTCCTGAAGACGAAGTGAGTTTTGCTCCTGCGGCTGCGAAAAAAACTGAGGATAAATCTGGCCCATCGTTTTCTTGCGCGGCCGTCAGCAAAGGCAGCATGGAAGACCTCATTTGCCAAAGCAAAACCCTTTCTGCTCAGGATCTAAAACTTACCGAGACGTACAAGCAAGCGCTGGCTAAATCCAAAAATAATCCGACGCTTAAAGCTGAACAACGAGGCTGGATTAAAGGGCGCAATGAGTGCTGGAAAGAAGACGATAAAAACGCGTGCCTGGCAGGCTCATATCAGCAACGCATCAGTGAGTTGCAAAGCAAATATGGCGTGAAGTGAAGATTAATTGCGAAATTTAAAGATAAAAAAACCCGGTTAAACCGGGTTTTTTTTGTGGCCAGGATGACTCCTCGCTACGAATTATTTGCTTTTCTTGATGTGTTTGATCAAACGCTTACGTTTACGCATCTGGTTCGGTGTCAGGGTGTTACGTTTGTTGGCAAACGGGTTCTCCCCTTCTTTAAACTGAATACGGATTGGCGTACCCATCACATCCAGCGATTTGCGGAAGTAGTTCATCAAATAGCGCTTGTAGGAATCCGGCAGGTCTTTAACCTGGTTGCCGTGAATCACAACGATTGGCGGGTTATAACCACCGGCATGCGCATATTTCAGCTTAACGCGACGACCACGAACTAACGGCGGCTGGTGATCTTCTGCAGCCATAGTCATGATGCGAGTCAGCAACGCAGTGCTTACGCGACGCGTGGAGCTGTCATAAGCTTCACGAACAGATTCAAACAAGTTACCCACGCCGCTGCCGTGCAGTGCGGAGATAAAGTGCACGCGAGCAAAGTCGATAAAGCCAAGACGGTAGTCCAGGGTCTCTTTAACTTGCTCTCTGACTTCGTTGCTCAGACCGTCCCACTTGTTGACGACAATCACCAGTGAGCGCCCGCTATTCAGGATAAAGCCGAGCAGAGACAAGTCCTGGTCGGAAATACCTTCGCGAGCATCAATCACCAACATAACAACGTTAGCGTCTTCAATCGCTTGCAGGGTTTTGATTACCGAGAATTTCTCAACGGTTTCAGTGATTTTGCCGCGCTTACGCACACCAGCGGTGTCGATAAGAATATATTCACGCTCATCACGTTCCATCGGGATATAGATGCTGTCACGCGTGGTGCCAGGCATGTCATAAACCACTACACGATCTTCACCCAAAATACGGTTGGTAAGCGTTGACTTACCTACGTTTGGACGGCCAACGATAGCCAGTTTGATAGGCAAATCGATAGGATTGAAGGCTTCTTCTTCTTCCTCTTCGATTTCTTCTTCACCTTCAGGAACAATGCCATGCTTAGCATTAAATGCCGCCCAATAGGCTGCATCTTCATCGATTTCTTCTTCTGGTTCGCGCGGGTTAGTTTCGTCAATAAACGGAATCAGCACGTGTTCCAGCAAGGTTGTCACACCGCGACCGTGAGAGGCAGCGATTGGGTGAATTTCACCTAAACCCAGGGAGTAAAAATCAATTACCGCCTGATCGGGGTCCATACCGTCTGTTTTGTTCGCCACCAGGAAGGTTGGCTTCTGACGTGAACGCAAATGCTTAGCGATAGCTTCATCTGCAGGCATCAAGCCTGCACGCGCATCAACCATAAACAGCACGACATCAGCTTCTTCAATCGCTAAAAGCGACTGCGCAGCCATATGTGTTTCAACGCCATCTTCAGTGCCATCAATACCACCGGTATCAATAGCAATAAACTCGCGACCTTCCACTTCAGCACGACCATACTTGCGGTCGCGAGTCAGCCCCGGGAAATCCGCGACCAGCGCATCTCGGGTACGCGTCAAGCGGTTAAACAACGTGGATTTTCCGACATTAGGGCGCCCGACGAGCGCAACCACAGGTACCATGATAAAAGCCTCATTACTCAAAATTCATCATAAAACGACGTCAATTCACGTCGTTTCTAAAAACAGGAAACGGCTCCCGGACTACGGGAACCGTTTCGCTCATGCTATTACGTCAGGTAAGTTTAACGCTTGATAGCGTACAACGTACCATCTTTCGCCTGAATCAACAGTTTGTCGCTGGCAACAACTGGCTCAGTCTGGAACCCAGAGCTGTCCACTTTCTGTTGAGCAACAAAGCGACCATCGTCGGCATTGATCCAGTGCATATAGCCTTCGCTGTCGGCTACAACCAGATAACCGTTGTACAAAACAGGAGAGGTCAGATTACGGTGCAGCAGGTCGCTTTGCGTCCACAGAGTCACGCCGCCATCAGCGTTTAATGCCACAACGCGGTCATTCTGATCGACGAGGAAAATGCGGTTCGCATCCACGATGAAATCGTTCACTGAACCCAGTTCACGTTTCCACATGACCTGACCCGAACGTAAGTCCAGCGCAGTCAGGTTGCCGTTATATGCCAATGCATATACAACACCATTCACGATAACTGGCGTGGTATCAACATCGCTCAGACGGTCGATTTCAGTCGCACCAGTTGCCTGAGAAATACGTTGCTGCCAAATCAGCTGACCTTGTTTCATCAACACTGCGCTGACACGTCCGTTATCGCCACCGACAATAGCTGCACCAAACGCTACTGCTGGAGCTGATTCGCCGCGCAGGGAAAGCGCTGGCATATCCAGGTTTACGGTCCATTTCACCGCACCGTCAGCTTCATCAAATGCCTGGAGCTGGCCGTTGCTGGTGTGAACCAGAACTAAACCGTCGCTCACAACCGGGCGAGAAAGGACTTCGCCAGCCGCTTTGCTTTGCCACGCAATACTACCATCAGAGGTGTTAAGCGCATAAACCTGTGCTTTTTCACTGCCGACGTAAACGTGCGCACCTTCAACCGTTACGCCACCAGAAAGCAGTGCCGGAAGGTTGCTGGAATAGAAATTCGTTTTTTCTGAGAGATCAACGGACCAGACTTCTTTACCGTCGTCCGCGTTTACGGCTTTAACGGTGCCACGGCGGTCAGCGGCATAAACGTTGCCGTCCTGCCACGCTGGGTGCAAATTGGAATAAAAATCACCAATGCCGCTACCAACAGAAGTGCTCCATGTTTTTTCAGGTTCAAACTGGTTTTCAACTGTCGGCAGTGGAGACATTTTAACCACGTCTTCTTCACCGCTAAACAGTGAACAACCGCTGAGCAGCGTCAGAGAAATCAGCCCTGGTACAAGTAGTTTACGCAATTGCATCGGGTCCCTCTTAGCTCGACAAATTATTAATTTTCATCTGCATCATTTCACGCAGGGCTGGAGAAGCATCAGTGTTTGAGCCTTTGCTCCACGCATCGCGTGCACCTTGCTTATCCCCTTTGCTGAGCAGCGCTTCACCGCGCAAATCAGCAACAATCGCTACCCAACCTTCACCTTTAATGCTGTCGAGGGTTTTCAGCGCCGCATCAGATTGCTTCTGTTGAATTTGAACACGCGCCAGACGTGCGTTAATCAACGCCTGCAGGTTTTCATCAGTTGTGTTGGCAAGACCTTGCTGCAGCTGAGCTGCCGCTTTCGCGAGGTCATTGTTATCAGCATACTTCTGCGCTAATTCCAGTGCTGCCAGAGCACCATAAGTATTTTTTGTGCCGGCTGCGAATTTCTCAGCGGCAGCCAGTGTGGCAGGATTATCTGCGCGCACAGCATCTGTCACTGTTTGGTATTCAAGAGAAGAAGCCATTACGCTTTCAGCTTGATGACTGTTCCAGTAACGCCAGCCAACCAGTGCGCCAATACCCAGTACGACACCCACAACCAGCGCTTTGCCATTTTCAGCAAAAAAGCGTTTTACCGCATCAACCTGTTCGTTATCGTTTTCGTAAATTTCCACGCAGTCCTTCTCCTTAACGATTAATCACTGGGGAAATTAACCCAGTAGCGCCTGCAAATGAGCCACCGCGTTGGTTTGTTCAACGGTAGTTTGCTCACCTGTGCGCAGATCCTTCACGACCACCTGACCATTTGCGACTTCTGTTTCACCCAGCACCAGAGCCGCACGAGCGCCCCACTTATCTGCACGGACGAACTGTTTCTTGAAGTTGCCACCGCCATAGTTGGTCATCAGTTTGATAGCTGGGACCTGGTCACGCAATTGCTCGGCTAATAACATTGCCGCAGCTTGCGTTCCCTGACCTGACGATATCAGGTAAATATCGACAACAGATTCTGCTTTAAATTCCGGATTTATAGCCTGAACCAGTAAAACAAGACGTTCAAGGCCCATTGCGAAACCAACTGCCGGTGCTGCACGACCACCTAGCTGCTCGACTAAACCGTCGTAACGGCCGCCAGCACAAACGGTGCCCTGAGAACCAAGACTGCTGGTAACCCATTCGAAAACGGTACGGTTGTAGTAATCCAGGCCGCGCACCAGGCGCTGATTGACGGTATACGCGATACCCGCAGCATCCAGGTACTGACACAGACCTGCGAAGTGTTCACGAGAATCCTCGTCCAGATAATCGCCAAGCGTTGGCGCATCATCTAACAGTGCCTGCACTTCAGGATTTTTGGAATCGAGAACACGCAGTGGATTGCTGTACATACGACGCTGGCAATCTTCATCGAGCTTTTCTTTGTGCTGCTCAAGGAATGCCACTAGCGCATCACGATAGTTAGCGCGTGCTTCCAGCGAACCAATAGAGTTCAGCTCAAGGCTGACGTGCTGGTCAATACCCAGCGCACGCCACCAGCGCGCAGTCAGCATGATCAGTTCAGCATCGATATCTGGCCCTTGCAGACCAAAGACTTCGACACCCAGCTGATTGAACTGGCGGTAACGCCCTTTTTGCGGGCGCTCATGGCGGAACATCGGCCCGATGTACCACAAGCGCTGTTCCTGATTGTACAGAAGACCATGTTCGATACCGGCACGCACGCAGCCCGCGGTGCCTTCAGGACGCAGAGTCAGGCTATCGCCGTTGCGGTCCTCAAAGGTATACATCTCTTTTTCAACCACGTCGGTGACTTCACCGATTGCGCGTTTGAATAACGGGGTCTGCTCTACAATCGGCAAACGGATTTCACTGTAACCGTAGCTGCCGAGCACCTGTTTCAGAATGCCTTCAATGCGCTGCCAGATGGCGGTTTCGCCAGGCAGGTAATCGTTCATGCCGCGGATGGCTTGAATGTTTTTTGCCACGTTTATTCTCTACCGAATTTATACAAAAAATGAACCCGAAATCAGACTGTTTGCGAAAGCGAAACGTCTGGCGGGTTCAATCATACACGGGAAGCCGAATGCTTCCCATGTTTCACACTATTTTTCCAACTGCTGGATACTAATCCGCTGCGATTCATCAAGCATGGACGCCTTGGCACGAATACGCGCTTCAAGCTGCGCAATCATGTTGTCGTTATCCATTCGCTCTTTTTGACGCACACCGTCTTCGTAAAAGCCACTCTTCTTGTTGCCACCCGTCACACCCAAAGTGGAAACCAGCGCTTCACCCGGCCCGTTCACCACACAACCAATAATCGAAACATCCATTGGTGTGATGATATCTTCTAGGCGCTGTTCCAGAGCGTTAACGGTTCCGATTACATCGAATTCCTGGCGCGAGCAGGTTGGGCAGGCGATAAAGTTAATACCGCGAGCGCGAATGCGCAAAGATTTCAGAATATCGAAACCGACCTTAATTTCTTCCACGGGATCAGCAGCTAACGATACGCGCAGCGTGTCACCAATACCTTCAGAAAGCAGTAAGCCCAAACCAATCGCTGATTTAACTGAGCCTGCACGCAGACCGCCTGCTTCGGTAATACCCAGATGCAGCGGCTGATCAATTTGTTTAGCCAGTAAACGGTAAGATTCCACCGCAAGGAAAACATCGGAGGCTTTCACGCTAACTTTGAACTGATCAAAGTTAAGACGATCGAGGTGATCCACATGGCGCATCGCAGACTCTAACAATGCCTGCGGCGTTGGCTCGCCATATTTTTCCTGGAGATCTTTTTCCAGAGAGCCGGCATTTACACCGATGCGGATCGGAATGTTTTTATCCCGGGCGCAATCGACAACCATGCGAATACGCTCTTCGCTGCCAATATTACCTGGGTTGATGCGAAGACAATCGACACCATACTCAGCAACTTTGAGGGCGATACGATAGTCAAAATGGATATCAGCGACCAACGGGATATTGACCTGCTGTTTAATAAGCTTAAAGGCTTCGGCCGCATCCATAGTGGGAACCGATACACGAACGATATCGGCGCCTACTCTTTCTAACGCTTTGATCTGGTTGACAGTGGCTTCAACATCCGTAGTACGGGTGTTGGTCATAGACTGGACGGCGATCGGTGCCCCGTCGCCGATTGGCACATTCCCGACATAGATCCGTTTGGATTTTCTACGTTGAATTGGGGCTTGGTTATGCATTACAAATCTCCACAATTACGCGTCATGCAGGCTGGATTATTCAGCACTTACTGTAAGACGTGCAACCTGGCTAGTTCTGATAAAACGACTCAGATCGACAGGTTTACCCTGGAACTGAATCTGTACTGCCGCCGGAGCACCAATTTTCAACTTATACGGTGCCTGACCGGCTAAATTTAAATTGCCATCTTTACGCTGCATACCGCTGAACAATTTTTTACCCGTCGCATCGGTCACTTCCAGCCAGCAATCAGCATTGAAGTTCATGACTAATGCATTAGGGTCAGCCGCAGGAGTGGTTACCGCAGCCTGGTCGGTTGGCAGAGCTGTATTGGGTGCCGGTGGCGTCGTTGTCTGAGCATTATCAACTGGAGCCTGGCTTGGTGCTACCACAGCGGAAGAGTCCGCCGGGGTAGTTTGTTGAGCCGTTGCTGCCGCAGCCTGACTTTGCGCTGGATCAGTTGCAGAAGTCGATTGCGGTGCTGGGGTCTGCACAGGTTGCTGTGCAGAGGTATCAGCAGTGGACGAATCGCTGGTAGTCAATGGAACTGACTGGGAGTTACTGTTGCTGGCAGAAAGTTCAGCTGAAGATTGATCAGCCATTGTCGAGATTTCTTCCTGCGCTGCCTTATGGTTTTGCCACCACCAGGCCCCGGTCAGACCGACAACAACAAACAACACGAGCCAGGTAAAGCTCATCAGCCAGCCGTCACGTTTCTTACGGCGTTTCCCCAGAGAAAAACTTTGCATCGGAGCGACTTTCGCCGCTCTGACTGGTGCTTGTTTTTCCATCATTGGCAACAGTTCTTCTTCCGGAATACGCACCAGACGTGCATAGGACCGGATATAACCACGCAGGAAGGTCGATGCTAATTCAGCTGGCGCCTTGTCATCTTCAATATCCCGAACGGTGGAAACTTTCAGGCACAGGCGTTCTGCCACGGCTTGTTGGCTAAGACCGAGTTCTTCACGGGCAACACGTAAACGTTCACCCGTGGTTTTTGCTGCATTTGATTCGTGAGTGGCTTCAGTATTCATTAGCTACAACTGCTGGAACTGTTCGATTGAGGAATTAGGCAGGAGCCTTGTCGCACAGCATTTCCGCTACGCCACAACTCCCGCTCCGCGAAACAAATTTGTGTTCTGAAGGCAACACCTTCAGACAACATAACATTTAGTTCAAACAACTTGTTCACTTAAACGAACCGCTTAACCTGAACAACTTCATCACTGATAAGTTAACCATAGACAGCATTTGTAATGTTGTCAGCGGATTGCGACTGTGATGGCTTAAATAGATGCGCCTAAACTATTGTTGTACCGCTACATACTGCCTTAAAAGGCAGTGAAACGCACCGTAATTATTAATCTTAAAGACACTCGCGAAACTTGCATAACTGCAAGATATCACTATGTGTTTTTTGTGCCACGCAGCAATTCAACCGCGTGGCACGAGTCTGATTTAAACGAACGCTAATCAGACTGCTTTAACATCAATAGGTTCACCTTGCATACGTTTACGTAACGTACGCTTGGTGCGGTCAATAACTTCACCCGCCAACTGACCGCATGCTGCGTCAATATCATCACCGCGAGTCTTACGCACGATGGTCGTAAAGCCATAACTCATCAATACTTTTGAGAAACGGTCGATACGGCTATTGGAGCTACGGCCATACGGTGCGCCCGGGAACGGGTTCCATGGGATCAAGTTGATTTTACATGGCGTATCTTTCAGGCATTCTGCCAGTTGATGCGCATGATCAGTACCATCGTTAACGTGATCCAGCAGAACGTATTCTACGGTGACACGGCCCTGGTTGGCGTTGGATTTCTCCAGATAACGTCGAACCGCAGCCAGGAAAGTCTCGATGTTGTACTTTTTGTTGATTGGCATGATTTCGTCACGAATATCATCGGTCGGAGCATGTAGAGAAATGGCCAATGCCACATCAATCATGTCGCCCAATTTATCGAGCGCAGGAACCACACCAGAAGTAGAAAGCGTTACGCGACGTTTGGATAAACCAAAACCGAAATCATCAAGCATGATTTCCATCGCCGGAACCACGTTGTTCAGGTTAAGCAAAGGCTCACCCATGCCCATCATCACCACGTTGGTGATAGGACGAACGCCGGTTTTCTTTTGCGCACCGATAATTTTCGCCGCACGCCAGACCTGACCGATGATTTCAGAAACACGCAGGTTACGGTTAAAGCCCTGCTGAGCCGTAGAACAGAATTTGCATTCCAGAGCACAACCCACTTGTGAAGAAACACACAGTGTGGCGCGGTCTTCTTCCGGGATATACACGGTTTCTACCAGCTGATCGGCAATCCTGATAGCCCATTTAATGGTGCCATCAGCAGAACGTTGTTCTTCAGCGACTTCCGGTGCACGGATCTCAGCAACTTCTTTGAGTTTGTTACGCAGAACTTTGTTGATGTCAGTCATATCATCGAAGTCATCACTGCAATAGTGATACATCCATTTCATGACCTGATCGGCGCGGAATGGTTTTTCGCCCATTTCAGCGAAGAACTCACGCAGTTGCTGGCGGTTTAGATCCAACAGGTTAATTTTTTCTGACTTGTTGGAAACGACTGAAACGGGTGTCTCAGGATTGACAATTTGCTCTGACATATTTTCTTCCGGCCTCGTTGTTACACGTTACGGCCCCAGGTGGGTTAAAAAAAGATACGCCCCGGAGAGCAGGCTCGTCCGGGGCGCAGCATTGTACAAATTCTATGGCACAGATGCCATGACTGAAAGCGAAGTACATACAAATAAAATGTAACTGTCGCTTAACAGTTAATGCTTATTAGCGAGTACGCGGGCAAACTTCGCCTTCAGCGAAGAAATAAGCAATTTCACGAGCCGCTGACTCTACAGAATCAGAACCGTGTGTGCCATTCTCGGTGAAGCTATCAGCGTAATCTGCACGCAGAGTCCCAGCCAGTGCGTTCGCTGGGTTAGTTGCACCCAGAATATCACGGTGACGCTGAACGGCATTTTCGCCTTCCAGTACGCTAACCATGATCGGACCGGAAGTCATGAACGCAACCAGGCCATCAAAGAAAGGTTTGCCTTCGTGCTCAGCGTAGAACCCCTGAGCCTGCTCAGAAGTCAGGTGCAGCATTTTTGCGCCAACAATCTTAAACCCTGCGGATTCAAAACGAGCATAAATGTTACCAATAACGTTTTTTGCCACCGCGTTTGGTTTGATGATGGAAAAAGTACGTTCAATAGCCATGATTACCTCTGTGTCTGTTCTGTTTGCCCGGTCCCTGATGGGATAACCGGTTATGATTTGGCGCCGATTATAATGAGCAAGTCTCGCATTGCCTATGGATGCAGATAACATTTTTTTAAAATAAGATGAATGTCAGCAACATTTTCAATGCGAAAGCCTAAAAATTAGGCTATTAGCTCATTGCAAAGTGAAATGAGCGGCAGCTATCTGCCCCGCCTCATCAAGAGCTAAAACCTGATACGCCCCCGGTTTATCCAGATCCAACGCGATTCCATTGCTATTGTCACCCACCGGCTCGCCATTCAAAAACCACCAGCGATTTCCTTGCCCACCTTGAGCGCTAAGACGAAGCGCTAAGCGTAATTCTCCAGGTAGACGCTTCAAAATAGCGCCCTCACGAACCCCTAACAACAATAAAGGCGTAACTTCATCTTTCTGCTGTGGGGGACATTGCTCAGACAATGCCGGTAAACGTGCGGCCCTGCTTTCACTTGCGGGCAGCCACGGCTCTAGCGGCAACGGCCACAAAGAGATAATTTGTTGTTTCGCGCCCGGGCAATCAGCAGCTACCTGTCTACCGTTATCATCCAACCAGACAACCTTTCTTGCGCCCTGCACGCCTTCTTGTCCCGGCGCTTCAAGCGTGGGCGGTTGGCTATTATCCAGCAACCAACTGGTTAATCTGCGTCGGCAATTGTTGTCTCCGGCAGCCAGATTTTGCCCACCCGGCCAACAAATTTGCCCTTCAGAAACGGAGGCAGGACGAGGATCAACCGGCAGACGCGCCTTCTGCACGGCGGAACTGGCTTGCAGCAAATTGTTCACCTGGTTTAACAGCGGAATTGCACTGCCCGTTCCGAACTGCCCTGCAACCGGCGTGCTGTCCGGGCGTCCGGTCCATATACCAATCAGATAGCGAGGATTGATCCCGATAGCCCACGCATCGCGGTAGCCATAACTGGTACCCGTTTTCCATGCCAGCGGCACGACAGCTGGTAATGTTGCGTCCGGTTGCGGTTGTGCTTCACCAGCCATAACTCGACGAATAATCCAGGCCGCTCCGGCAGACATCAATGGCCGTTCTACGAGTGGTTGTCCGGGCTGCAAGCGCAACTGTGCGGCACGGCCATGGCGTGCAAAGGCGCTATATGCTGCAACAATCTGATCCAGACGAGCACCGCCACCACCCAGAATCAACGAAAGATTAGGTTCACTTCCCGCCGGAAAACGCAGTTCCAGGCCGACATTACGCAACTGCGCAGCAAAACGTTTTGGACCATACGCCTCAAGAACCTGAACAGCAGGAAGATTAAGCGAGCGCACTAACGCTTCGCTCATGCTGACCGGGCCATGAAAGCCAGTGTCAAAATTTCCAGGGCGATAATCGCCAAAGCGCCGGGGAACATCCTGTAACAACGACGTGGGGTGAATCAGGCCATCGTCCAGCGCAAGAGCATAGGCAAAGGGTTTCAATACCGAGCCGGGTGAGCGAATGGCCGTCACCATATCTACATGCCCGAAACGGCTTTGATCATTAATATCAACCGAGCCAACCCAACCGCGAACTTCCATTGTAGTGTGGTCAACGACCAGTATCGCGAGTGAGGAGCGAGGAGGAAGCTGCGCTTTCCAGTTCAGAGCCAGTTCTTCGAGTTGGCGCTGCAACGGCGCATCGAGCGTGGTCGTTATTTTCTGCGCTTTGCTGCGGCTCACCAGATAACGCGAAAGCAATGGCGCCAGCTGTGGCATCTGTCTTGGTGCCAGCCAGACCGGCTCTTCAAGGGATTCTTTTACCTGCTGCGGCTCCCAGACGGCTTGCTCCGCCATGCGCATCAGGACTTTATTACGCGCGGCTTGTGCTCTTTCGGGCCAACGATCAGGGCGCAAACGACTAGGCGCTTGCGGCAACACTGCCAATAAAGCGGCTTCTGCATAACTCAACTGCTGCGGGGATTTCCCAAGGTACACCCAACTGGCTGCCCCCACGCCCTGCAACGTACCGCCAAAAGGGGCTCGATTCAGATAAAGCGTGAGGATTTGTTCTTTTGAGAGATACCACTCAAGTTGCAACGCTCGCCATACCTGCCGAACTTTGCCACCCAATGTTCGAGGATGCGGATCAAGCAAACGAGCCACTTGCATGGTCAACGTGCTGCCGCCAGAAATCACTTTACCACTGAGAAGATCCTGCCAGGCAGCACGAATTATCGACAGCAGATTGATCCCCGGATGATCCCAAAACCAGCGATCCTCATAATTGATCAAGGCTTCGAGGTAACGGGGGGAAACATCGCTAACGGTGACGGGATAGCGCCAGATGCCATTCTCATCGGCAAAGCGCCACAGCGGAGTGCCATCCGCCGCGACCACAACTCGCGCTGGATTTGCCTGAGAAAGCGGTAGCGGCCAAAGCCTGTCCGCCAGCCAAATACCCAGCAATAAAATGAGTGGCAGCACCACGAATAGATAGCGGTGCCGCCAGCGTAAAGGCTTTCGCACTTTGTTTAGCCTGTTACGGATGTATAGTCAGCATGCCGGTGCTGGCACCCGTTGCCCGCCATTGCGGCACATACATCGATTCAACTTGTGATACAGGAACATGGTAGGTTCCCGGTGTGACAGCGCGAGCAAGGTAAACCAGGGTCGCATGTTGGCTTTCGTTAAGCGGCAATGCGGCAACAAAGCGATCGTCACGGAATTCCATATGTTGAATGTCAGCCTGCTGCATCTGATTCAGTAAACCCTGAACCTGATTATCACTATCACTCAGGCTGGCACTGCTTTCAGAAAGGTTCTGGTTTTCGAGTTCAAGACCTGCTGGTAACAGATCAACAACTAACGCATCCGGCACATTTTTATCTGCCCAAACATCCAGCCAGACCATCACCAGCTCGCCACTTTTCAGTTCAGACAATGATTTACGATTGCCTTTTGCATCCAGGAACTGACGCTCAATATGCAAAACGTTGCTATAAGGTGCTGGAGCCTGCTGTGGATAACCCACACTGTCTAAACGCAGGTATAAATTACCCACACCGGTGTTAGTAACCTGCAACCCTGCGAGCTGCTCGGCATTCAGATTACGCGTGATGGACTGCGTGCCCGCCAGCGGCTCAGCAATAAATGACACCTGCGATTGCCAGTCTCCTTTCGCTGTTTGCCAGTTACGACCTGCCAGGAACAGCGCGTTACTTTCCTGAGTTGAAAGCCAGCGTTGGCTGTATGCGAGATTAGAAAGCTCCATCAGCAACTGATTTTGCTGCTCTGGCAGCAATTTGTTCTCTTCCAGAAGACTCAACTCCATGGCTTTATCACGCAGTTCGCTGCCGTAGTCAGCCATCCAGATACGATCGTCGCTACGATTGGTTTTCAGTCCTAAAGTGATAGCCTGGTCACCACGTGGCGCATCGCCCATCAATTTCAGCGCCACACCCAGTTGCACTAGAGGTAAGCCAGCACGCGCCCTGTCATGGCGTGACCAAAGTTCACGAAGCGCGCCTAATGGTGCTTTTTGCTGACGAGCAAGCACTTGCCCGGCATAAGCCTGCACCGCGAATTTACTGGCAGCAGCATCATCGCTGTAACGCAGCGCAATAAGCCCCGAATCCTGAAGATAACGCAGCAGGCGCTGGTTAGCTTTGTTCAGGGAATCGGTATTTACGCTGTATCCTTGCTCACTGGCACGCACAAGGAAATCAGTAACATAAGCGGTTAACCAGTATTCCTCCGGCCCCTCTTTATCCCACAGGCCAAAACTACCGTCGTCACGTTGCATATCCAACAGACGCGAGATTCCCAGATCGATTGCAGCGCGGCGCTGGTCATCAGTGGTTCCTTTGATTCCCAGAGACGCTAACTGTGCCTGATTGGTATAAAGCGATGGGAAAAGCCCGCTGGTTGTTTGTTCAAGGCAGCCATATGGATACGCTTTAAGTTCACGGATATAGCGTGCCAGGTTCAGCGGCGGACGCCCACTGAGCAGTACTTGTCCTTCAAGTGTTGCGGGAGCTAATCCTGAAATATGCTGCGGCGGAATATCCCATACTTCGCCCGGAGCCAGCACTGCACCGCTATTGATATTTTGTGCCGGGAAAGGAGGACGAACCCCGAGTTTCCATTGTTTCTGAATAGCTGGCAGCGTTTCACCTGGCAGATTAAGGCCGCTGATTTGCGCCTCTAGCTGACCATCACCAAATCCCTGCAACCCACGCACCGAAATAAACAGCGTTTTACGCGCACCGGGAAGCAGTTGCACCGTCTGCGACGGTGCAGAATCAAGAGCAATCAGGCCACTGGCGCTGAGGTTGATACTCAATTGCTGTGGTTTATCGGTCAGGTTAGTGAGATCCATCGCTAAGCGACTGGTATCCCCACTCGCCATAAAGCGCGGAGCTGCAAGCTCAGTCACCAGTGGTGCGGCGACGACGACTTTATCTTCGCTATTGCCAAAACGATCGTCGGTCCAGGCTTGAGCCATCACGCGCAGTTCCCCATTAAAATCGCCAATTGGCAGGGAGACAGTCCCTTCGCCTTTATCGTTCAATTGCACCGGTTGAGCTTGCTGAGCAATGATAGTGACATGATTTACCGGCTTTTTACCGCCACGGCTGAGTTCATCACCTTCGTCGCCACTACCACCAAAGCGCAATGCAGCCAAACGCCCTTCACCTTCAATTACCTGGCCATAGATATCGTACAAATCCGCGCCGTAACGCTTACGACCAAAGAAAGCGTCCCATGGATCAGGTGTTTTGTAGTCGGTAATATTCAGCACACCGCTATCAACGGCTGAAACCAGCACGTTAATTTGCTTCGGCATGACGCCATTAATCGCCTTAGTTTTGACTTTCACCGTCAGGTTTTGGTTGGGACGCATTTTGGCCGGAGCGTCTAGCTCGAGCGCCAGGCGGCGGCTTTCATCCCCTAGCGGCAGATGTAAAATCCCCACAGCGCGTTTCGGCGTTGCAGCGCGGTTTTTATCACCCGGGCGAATGACCAGCGTGCTCAAATACAAGTCATGGCGCTGCCAGTTTTTGTCGACTGGGATTTCAATATCCAGCCCTTTTTCTGGCACATCAATTTCCTTCCACCATAACGGACCATCGCTGGACTCCACCATCGCGTAGCCTTTACCTGCTGCGGGAGCAGAGATATGCAGATTGATAGTGTCGCCTGCTTTGTAGCTCGGCTTGTCAATTTTCAACGTGACGCGGTCAGGACGGACAGCACCTTCCCCGTCGCTATTATCTTGCCAGCTGTAACCTGCCCAGAAACGGATACTGCTTATGATATCGTTTTCGGTGTCGCGCACTTCAAGACGGTAAGAGCCCCACTCCACCGGGAAGGCTACTTTGCCTGTTTCACCAGCCGCGAGATCCAGTTTTTGTTCCGCTTCTACTAAATCTTTTTGGTCATACTGCGACTGCCAGCCTTGCCCCTCTTCCCAACTCCAGAAGTAATCGCGACGTTCGCGAATTAGCCGGACATCAAGGCCAGAAACCGCCAGTTTTTCACCTTTTGCATTGGCATAGACAATGTCAAAACCCGCGTTGGTATCTTCGTCGACGATCGGTTGAGTGCGGGTGCTATCGGTGCGGTAATCGTATATTTCTTTACTGGCAAACTGAGGGCGAATACCAGGCAGCGTTTCGGCAGGCCAGATTGCTTGCTCAGCACGTCGCGTGACCGGGCGACCACCGGACTCCAGCAAACTTGCTTGCAGCACCAGCTTTAACGGCGAATGAACATCAGACCATTGGCTGTCTGTACTGACTGTTGTTTTACCTTGCTCATCAAGCTGAAGTTGGACTTCATCCAGGTTACGGGTGAGGTTTTCTTCGTTTATGTCACCAAACTGGAATCCCGGTAAACCCGTCACTGCTTCACGCAATGGACGTAAGAACAGCTGACCTTGTAGATTATTCCCGGAGGCTGGAGCGCCATATAAATAACGCCCGGCAATCTGGAAGCTAACGGATTCATCAGGGCTGGCAGGTTGTTTCTGGCTTGTGATGTTGAGCGCCATACGCTCAGGCATGAAGTCTTCGACTTTAAATGTCCAGATACGTGGCTGGTTGTCACCCGTATTCACACGGACTTGCCAGTTGCCGGTCTGGACATCTTGATTCAATGGATAGCTAAACTGATACAGGCCATTTTCAGGTTTCCAGACTTGCGTTCTGGCAACCTGGCCGTCAGGTTTTACCACTTCCAGTTTTACAGGTTGCTCAGGAAGGACTTTACCATCGCTGTCACGCAGCAAGGCATTCACCAACACTGTTTCGCCCGGACGATACAAATCACGAGGACCAAACATAAAGAACTGTTTGCTAAAGCCAGTCTCACCGGCAATGTTAAATTCAGCCAGGTCTAGCGCCGGGCGGCTCAAATCAAGCATTGTGGTTTGCTCAGCGGTACGCGCCAGCAATAACGTCCCTTTATCAGTTTTTTCAAGCGTGGCATGGCCATCACCGTCGCTCTTAGCTTGAGCCACGGTTTGCCCTTTCTCATTGAGCAATGTGATTTCTACACTGGATTGTGACGCCCCGTTTTCCAGGCTCTGCGTAAACACATCCAAACGGTCGTGGTAACGGTGTGCCGAGATGCCAATGTCGCTCAGGGTGAACAACGTTGCCGCATTGCTGTAACTGTAATGCCCAGCCTGATTCATGATGGCGATATAGACACCAGGCGCTTGCAGCGGCTTAATTTCGCCTAACGGCAAGAGGTGTTTTTCTCGGGTATTGCGAGCGGGGTTGAGATCAAACCGCCCCGTGTACACCAGGTCTGCAAGCTTGAGTAAATTATCAGACTCCCAGTTAGACACGGAATTTCGGTACTGCCACTGGCTGATAAAGGAGCCCAATGATTCACTTTTGATACGGTAGAAATTGACGTCAATTTTATCAACGTTTAGCGCCATCACAGGTAAACCGGCGATCACCTTAGTGGGCAGTAAGGAGCCGCGGCTGGCAAAACCAACGCTCGGCTGAATATCACGGGTTGAGATTTTCTTCTCAAAATTCCTGTCGAAGGTCGCTTTATTTAAGGCAATTAGCCCGCTATCAACCGTAAGTATTAATTCACGCTTGGGTTCAAGATGGCGCAGACGTAATTCTTTGAGGTCTGTGGAAAGCTCCCAGGCCCCATCGACTTTGCCACTGGTTTTATCCACCAAATGCGCCACGCGTGAGAAATCCTGGTTGGGGTCTAACGGAATAGAAAATGTGAGAACCAGCGTGCTTGCGCCATCGAGTTGTACTTCCGAAGCGTCCAGCAAGTTCAGCGGTTTGCCCGCAGAATTCTTCGCCAGCTTTTCAAGTTGAGAGGCATCTGGTTTTGCCGCTTTTTCAACAGGTTGTTGGGTCGAGGAATGACCTTGATCCACCGCCTGCGGTTTATCGTTATTATCGCACCCAGAAAGAGACAGTGCAGCCAGCAGAGTCGCAGCCAGCGCGCCCAGACGTATTATTCTCATGCTTTATCCCTGGCCAATATGGCCCATTAGTCCATCCAGTATTACTTCTATTATGCGGGTACATTAAAAAAACGAAAGTATGAAGATTCTGCATTGCGGTATTTCTCGCAAAGGAAAAGATTATTTTTGCAACGCTTTCACTCCGCGTTCGGTTTCAAAGTGGAAGCACGATCACGCCCTGAAAGGTTACATGTTACCTTCTGAGTCATTTGTTTTTAAAACAATAAGATAGATAGATTAACAGTTCATATTATTGCTACATTTCAAGCTGAGTCGCTGCCCTAACGCGGTGTTTAGCCAAAGTGATAATAAGAGACTGCTAAATGAAAAGTGCCGTTAATGCCCTACAAAATTTCGGAAAATCGCTCTATGGCCCAGTGCTTATTTTGCCGATCGTCGGTTTATTTATCGCGTTTGGTAATGTATTGGGCAACGGTAATCTCGCTGAATATTTACCTTTTCTCGGCCACCCTTCGATTCAACATACCGGCGTTCTGATTTCTAAATCTGCCGTTTCGGTGCTGGCAAATCTGGCGCTGGTATTTGGCGTTGGTATTCCCATTGGTCTTGCAGCAAAAGACAAAGGCTATGCCGCGTTGATTGGCCTGGTCACGTTTATCGTCTTCATTAATGCGATGAACGTAACGTTGCAATTACAGGGCGAGTTAGCGCCAGCCGACCAAATGCGAGCCGCCGGGCAAAGCATGGTTTTAGGCGTGCAAGTGCTTGAGATGGGCGTATTCGCCGGTATTCTCACCGGCGCGCTTTCAGGATATCTGTACAACCGCTATTCCAGCGTACAGTTTTCCGGGGCAATGGCCATTTACTCCGGCCACTGTTTTGTTGCGATTATTATGCTTCCGGTTTCAATGCTGCTTGGCGTAGTGATGAGCGAGCTTTGGCCGTTTGCTCAACATGGAATCAGCGCACTGGCATTAGCGATTAAAGGTGCCGGAGCGTTTGGTGTTGCCATCTACGGCTTCCTGGAACGTATTTTGGTGCCAACGGGCCTACACCACCTGGTCTATACCCCATTCCTGTATACCGAATTAGGGGGGACAGCTGATGTTTGCGGCAGCGTGTATCAAGGTGCGCGCAATATTTACTTCGCGGAAATGGCGTGTCCGAGCGTCCATCAACTTAGCAGCACCGTCGTGTGGGATGCACGAGGCATTAGCAAAATGTTCGGCCTGCCTGCTGCGGCTCTCGCCATGTATATGACGGCGAAACCTGAGCGCAAAGCGGCTGCCAAAGCGATTCTGATTCCCGCTGCGCTAACGTCGATGCTGGTTGGCGTGACCGAGCCGCTGGAGTTTTCCTTCCTGTTTGTCGCTCCGTTGCTGTTCGGCGTGCATGCGGTTCTGACCGGCATCGGCATGATGCTGTTCTATCTGCTGGGCGTTCACGCCATCGGCGCAAACGGCATTATCGATTTCATTCTTTATAACCTGCCGCTAGGCACGGAGAAGTCCAACTGGCCGATGTACATCGCTGTCGGGCTGATGATGTCGGTGATTTATTTCGTGGTGTTCCGCTTCCTGATTCGTCGTTTCGATATGAAAACACCAGGCCGTGAAAGCGATGACGAAGAGACAAAACTGTATAGCAAACAAGAATATCAAGCCAAAGGCAGCAACAATGGCTTGGGTGAAGCGATTATCGAAGGCCTCGGTGGCCGCGCAAATATTGAAGTGGTCGACAACTGTTACACCCGCCTGCGAGTTACGGTGCGCGATGTCACAGTGATTGACGAGCCCCGCCTGAAATCGACTGGTGCTAAAGGGGTGATTAAACAAGGTAATAACGTTCAGGTGGTCTACGGGCTACATGTCAAAAAAATGCGTGAAGCAGTAGAGACGTTTCTCTAAAGGAGTCAATGATGTTTAAACCCCCATTTATTTTGTCCATTGCCGGTGGCGGTAGTACTTACACGCCGGGCATTGTTAAAAGCCTGATGGTGCGCCTGGCCGATTTCCCGTTAGCTGAAATTCGCCTCTACGATATTGATGGTGAGCGCCAGTCAGTGATTGCGCCGGTGGTTGAGAAAGTCATTCGTGACCACAGCCAAAGCATTAAATTTACCGTTACTACAGACCCGGAAGTGGCGTTTAGCGGAGCTCATTTCGTCTTCGCTCAAATGCGCGTCGGGCAATATAAAATGCGTGAGCAGGATGAAAAAATTCCACTCCGCCATGGTGTTGTCGGGCAAGAAACCTGTGGCCCTGGTGGGCTGGCATACGGTTTGCGCACTATTTTGCCGATGGTCGAGCTATGCGATTTTGTCGAACGTTACGCCCATCAAAAAGCGTGGATTGTGAACTATTCCAACCCGGCGGCGATTGTCGCAGAAGGCGTGCGCCGCCTGCGCCCGAAAGCACGCGTGTTGAACATTTGTGATATGCCCGTCGCCGCCATGCGTAATATGGGTGCAATTCTTGGTGTGGACCGCCACAAGCTGGAAGTCGATTACTTCGGCCTCAACCATTTCGGCTGGTTTACCCGTGTGCTGGTCGATGGTGAAGATCGCCTTCCCGAGTTGCGCCGCCATATCGCTAAGTATGGCCTGCTGACGGCAGACGCCGCGCAAACCGATCCGCAACATTCGGATCCTTCATGGGTGAAAACCTGGCGCCATATCAAACCGATTATGGACCATTTCCCAGAATTCCTGCCAAACCCATATTTGCAGTATTACCTGATGCCAAACGACATCGTTGAGCACCAAAACCCTGATTACACTCGCGCCAACGAAGTGATGGATGGGCGCGAGAAGAAACTGTTTGCCGCCGCCGACGAGTATAAAAAAACCGGTATTTTGCCGGATGCGTTCCACGTTGGTGTCCATGGGGCGTTTATCGTTGATGTCGCCTGTTCGCTGGCCTTTGATTTGCGCCAGCGCCATCTGGTGATTGTGGAAAACAAAGGGGCGATCGCCAACCTGCCATATGATGCAATGGTTGAAGTTCCGGCTTACATCACTTCGGAAGGGCCAGAACCTGTGCGCATGGGCGCGGTTCCGCTGTTCCATCAGACACTGCTTATGCAACAGTTAGCTTCTGAACAACTGCTGGTTGAAGCCACCATCGAAGGCAGCTACGAGAAAGCATTGCAGGCGTTTACTCTTAACCGCACCGTGCCGACGATGCAGCATGCAAAAGCAATTCTCGACGATATGATTGAAGCAAACCGCGATTATTGGCCGCAGTTACAGCAAGCGTGGAAAGATGGCGAAGCCGTGAAAGCGTAACTTTATCTAATATTTACGGCGCACTTCGCAGCAGTAAACATGGTTGCTTGTCGGTTTGGTGAAAAACACCGACAATCCGTTAGCCCCAAAATAATTCGAGTTGCATCAAGGCGGCAAGTGAAAGAATCCCAAGGAGCTTAGTAAACTAAGTGATTTGGGTGAGTGAACGCAGCCAACGAAGATGCAGCTTGAAGTATGAAGGGGATATCAATTGACGATTCGGAGGCAACCATGTCCACCACTTTCTTCGTTGCGGGCGACTGGCTCGCAGAACATATTAATGACGAAAATATCCAGATTATTGATGCTCGCATGGCGCCTCCTGGCCAGGAGCATCGTGATGTCGCTGGCGAATACCGTGCTGGCCATCTGCCTGGCGCGGTATTTTTCGATATCGAAGCACTTTCCGACCACACCAGTCCCCTGCCCCATATGATGCCTCGCGCTGAGGCCTTTGCTGTCGCCATGAGAGAGCTGGGTGTCAGCAGTGATAAACATCTGGTTGTTTACGATGAAGGCAACTTGTTCTCCGCACCTCGTGCATGGTGGATGCTGCGGACTTTTGGTGCGGAAAATGTCTCTATTCTGGCAGGCGGTCTGGCCGACTGGCAGCGTGAAGAATTGCCTCTTCAGCAAGGTGATGTTGAATTGCCGGAAGGTGAATTCGACGTGAATTTCGACCCGATGGTCATTAAACGTCTGACCGATGTTTTGCTGGTCAGCCATGAAGGAACTGCACAAATTGTCGATGCCCGCCCTGCTCCGCGTTTTAACGCGCAAGTCGATGAACCTCGTCCAGGTTTGCGACGCGGGCATATTCCTGGTGCGTTCAACGTTCCATGGAATGACCTGGTAGAAAACGGCCAACTGAAAACCACCGACGACTTGAACGAAATATTCACCCGTCAGGGCGTCAGCTTTGATAAGCCGATTATTGCAAGTTGCGGCTCAGGCGTAACGGCCGCCGTAGTTGTTCTGGCGTTAACCACGCTTGGCGTTAACGGTGTTTCACTGTACGACGGTTCCTGGAGTGAATGGGGAGCACGCTCTGATTTACCCGTTGAACCGGCACAAGCGCAATAATGGATAACCGCCTGGTCGGTTTGCTTGAACGCGGGGATTCATTGACCCGCGCTGAGTATCGAGTGCTCTCGCACCTGACAAACCACCCATTGCTGGTGGGCAATATTACGGTGCGGGAACTTGCCCAGGCGACGTTTGTTTCCAGCGCGACCATTATGCGGCTGTGCCAGAAGCTCGGATTTAGTGGTTTTAGCGAGTTTATCTGGCACTGCAAACAACTGCTTTCCAGCACGCCGCATATCGCCAATCAACCGGCACAACCCGCCGCCACGCTGCCGATTCTGTTTGACCAGTTCGTGGAGAATTACCGCCAGACTTTCAGGTGGGTAACGCCGGAATTAATGGCGCAGTTCGCCACGCTACTACGTGAAAAAGAGAGCTTCTTTTTGTATGGTGCCGGGTTTTCGTATCTATTCGCCGAATACCTGACCAAAAAACTTCAGGTGTTGGGTAAAACGGCGTTCATTTCCGGGCCTGGCGATAGCCGGGGAATTTTCCTGAGTAATGCCTCTAAATATGAGGTTTTTATCGCCATTTCACGCAGCGGAGAAACCGAGCAGGTTTTGGATAAGGCGCGGATTGCGCAAAATGTGGGGATGTCGATTGTGGCGTTCACGCGAGCATCGCCAAACAGTTTGTCTGAACTGGCCGATCTGCATTTTCCGCTGTATGACGAGGCGATTCATTTTGCGGCCGAAGCCGCAGGGATTACGTCTTTTGAATCAAATCTGGTAATGCTGATTGATTTACTGCTGCTGCAAGCAACAGCATAAGTCATCAAATAATGCGGTTGCTTTTGAAATCGCGTAGGAAGCTTCCCCAGCGGCGCTCATAGAATGGCGTAATGTGCGCCATCATAAAGTGGCTGATGCCCTTTTCGCCTTCGACAACCTGACAGATATCAACGGGTTCATCGCCCGGTAAAGTATCGGTCGCGACACTTCCCGCCTGGCGAATAATCGCTTCGATATCCCCTTCTGCTTCAATACCAATTAACAAGTTAGGCTGCTCGTCTGCTCGCTCTTTGATGGAACAAATAAACGCGCGCTTCACGGTTTTCAGGTTTTTAAACAGCGTCGTGAGCGAGTCGACCATTTGTGCAGGCGGTTCAGCCACTTCGGAAAGCAGCAAAGAAGTCCCTCCATCCAGCACTTCCTGCTGGGTTAAAGGATCGCTTTCATCGCTGATCAAATGGGTAATTTCGCGTGGAGTAAATTCTTTGCCGGTTGGCAGTTTCGCATTCAGGAATAATGTCGCGCCCTGCGTCATTTCAAATAGCGTGCGCACTGGCATTACGACAAATGCCTGCTCGTGGCTGATAGCTTGTTGCAGCGCTTCAACTGAGGTGAAGAAAGGAATGACTGAGGTGCCATCGTCTTTTTCCCAGTGCTGTAATTCGACGGCACTATCGGCATCAATGGCTTCACCTTCAGCGGCGGCACCGGGCACCCATACGGTGGATTCCAGTAATACGCGGAAGAATGCCGGGCGGTGAGCAGGTTCAGTGGCAGCCTGCTCAAGCAGCGTTTCGAGTTCGTTTTTTGGTTCTGACATGGTGGTTCCAGAATAAGTCTGTGGGGCAAACAACCCTCACCCTAACCCTCTCCCTGAGGGAGAGGGAATTGATCGGTGTCCCCCTCTCCTGAGGGAGGAGGGCCGGGGTGAGGGCGTAAAGCGAATTACTGACTAACCAACAGATTCGCAATCGCGCGCACACCAATACCTGTTGCGCCAGCAGACCACTGTTCAACCGCACCTTTACGGTAAGTAGCAGAGCAGTCAATGTGCAGCCAACCTGCGTGGTAGTTTTCCACGAAGTGGGACAAGAAGCCCGCTGCCGTGCTGGCACCCGCCGGGAAAGAGGCGTTAGAGGTGTTGTTCAGTTCAGCAAAGTTAGACGGCAACTGGTTGCGGTGGAACTCAGCTAGCGGCAAGCGCCAGAACGGCTCGTTTTCTTCCGCAGCACTTGCCATAAGACGGTTTACCAGCCCATCGTCAAAGCTGAACAGCGCATGGTAATCGTTGCCCAATGCGGTTTTCGCCGCACCCGTTAGGGTCGCGCAGTCGATGATAAGCTCAGGTTTTTGCGCACTCGCATCAATCAGGCCATCGGCCAGCACCAGGCGGCCTTCTGCATCAGTGTTCATCACTTCAACGGTTTTACCGTTGCGATATTTAATGATGTCACCCAGTTTGAATGCGTTGCCGCTGACCAGGTTGTCCGCGCAGCACAGGAACAGTTTCACACGTTTGTTCAAGCCGCGAGTGATCGCAAATGCCAGAGCGCCGGTAATGGTTGCAGCGCCGCCCATGTCAGACTTCATGGAGTCCATGAATGCGCTTTGTTTCATGCTGTAGCCGCCGGAATCAAAGGTGATACCTTTACCGACCAGGCATGCGTAAACCGGTGCATCCGGGTTGCCAGTTGGGTTGTAATCCAGCGCCAGCAGTACCGGTGGGCGCTCAGAACCACGACCCACGGTGTGGATACCCATGTAATTCTGCTCGCGCAGATCTTCACCTTTGGTGATGCGGTAAGAAACGTTATCGCAAGCCACATCACACAGCAGGTCAACGGCGCGGGAAGCGAGTTGCTCCGGGCCGAGTTCTTCGGCTGGCGTGTTGATGGTATGGCGAACCCAATCAATGATTTTCAGGCGGTTATTGAGTTCTTTTTGTTCTTCATCGCTCAGTACAGCCCAGTCAACTTTACGGGTGCCTTTTGGTGCACGGTAGCCCTGCCAGAATGCCCAGCTTTTCTCGACATCCCAGCCTTCGCCCGCCAACTGTACGTGCTTCAAGCCCTGGCCGTCGATTTTACGTGCGGCGCGTTGGATTAACCCCAGGTCATCTTTGCCTGTCAGGTGCAGGGTAATTCCTTCGTCATTAATACTGTAAGCGGCTTTTTCGCCCCAACGCGCATCGGCAGGCGACGTGGATAGCGTGATTTTCATGGCTTCTGACATTTTCTTTTCCTTATACTTTTCAGCTCATGCTTCATATAAAAACGGGCCGCCTGAGGCAGCCCGCTTGGTTCAATTAATCAGTCTCATCTAACCAGACTAACAGAATCGCTTCCAGAATTTTTTCATTGGATGCGCCTGGATCGTCATCAAAATCTTCCAAATCGCAGACCCACTGGTGCAGATCGGTAAAACGTACCGTTTTTGGATCAAGATCCGGGCGGCTGTCGTACAGAGCTTCACCAATTTCGCGGCTATCGGTCCATTTCAGTCCCATAAGCTACTCCTGTTAGTGCTCACGTGCATGGTTGATGGTGTAACGTGGCATTTCTACCACCAGATCTTCATCCGTTACACGCGCCTGGCAGCTTAAGCGGCTTTCAGGTTCCAGACCCCACGCTTTATCGAGCATGTCGTCTTCGTCTTCCGTGCTTTCAGCAAGGGAGTCGAAACCTTCACGCACCACACAGTGGCAAGTGGTGCAAGCACAGGATTTTTCACAGGCGTGTTCAATCTCGATACCGTTGCGCAGCGCAACATCAAGAATGGTTTCACCGACATTCGCTTCCAAAACTGCGCCATCTGGACACAAATCCTGATGAGGCAGAAAAACAATCTTTGGCATGTTAAACCTCGTCCACGGAGTGGCCTTTCAGCGCCTTACGGATTGATTCATCCATACGACGTGCGGCGAAATCCTGTGTTTGTTTGTCTACGTTTTTAATGGCTTGTTCAATAGCATCGGTGTCATTGCCCGCAGCTGCGGCGCTTAACGCCACCATCGCTGAGTCAATTTCCGCACGCTCTGCCGCACTTAACAGCGCGGCATCAGTCGCTAACGCACCTTGCAGGCTTTCCAGCACGCGGGCAGCGTCAACTTTTTGCTCAGCCAGCATGCGCGCTTTCACATCATGCTCGGCATAACTCATGGAGTCCTGAATCATGGTGGCGATTTCGCCATCGCTCAGACCATAAGACGGTTTCACCTGAATAGACGCTTCAACGCCGGTGGATTTCTCCATCGCGGTGACGCTTAGTAAACCGTCAGCATCAACCTGGAAGGTCACGCGAATATGCGCCCCACCCGCAGGCATTGCCGGAATACCGCGCAGTGCAAAACGTGCCAGCGAACGGCAATCCTGCACAAGTTCACGTTCACCCTGCATCACGTGAATCGACATCGCCGTTTGGCCGTCTTTGAAAGTCGTGAAGTCCTGTGCACGCGCAACCGGAATAGTGGTGTTACGTGGAATGACTTTCTCTACCAGGCCGCCCATGGTTTCAAGGCCAAGCGACAGCGGGATCACATCAAGCAACAGCATTTCGCTATCCGGCTTGTTGCCCACCAGAATATCCGCCTGAATAGCAGCACCAATAGCGACGACTTTATCCGGGTCGATAGACGTCAGCGGCGTGCGGCCAAAGAATTCGCCCACACGTTCGCGCACCAATGGCACGCGAGTAGAACCGCCAACCATCACCACTTCCAGCACTTCATCGGCTTCGACGCCTGCGTCTTTCAGCGCACGGCGACAAGCCAGCAATGTCCGTTTAACCAGGGCTGCAATCAGTTCGTTGAACTGCTCGCGGGTCACAGTGCCCGTCCAGCCAGCCACTTCTACGGTTGCCGTTTCGGCATCGCTCAGGGCGATTTTCGCGGCAATTGCGGCATCGAGTAACTGGCGCTGCACGCGGTCGTCGCTACGGTCAGCTACTCCGGCTTGCTCACGCAACCAGTCGGCTAACAGATGGTCGAAGTCATCGCCACCGAGTGCAGAATCACCGCCAGTTGCCAGCACTTCAAACACGCCACGGCTTAAACGCAGAATAGAAATATCGAAAGTGCCACCGCCCAAATCGTAAACGGCAATAACGCCTTCTTTACCAGAGTCCAGACCGTAGGCGATAGCCGCGGCGGTCGGTTCATTGAGCAGGCGCAGAACATGCAAGCCCGCCAGACGCGCAGCGTCTTTGGTGCCCTGACGCTGTGCATCGTCGAAATAAGCGGGAACGGTGATCACCACGCCATCAAGCTGACCTTCCAGCGCTTCAGTCGCGCGTGCGGAAAGGGCTTTTAAGATGTCGGATGAGATACGAATAGGGTTTAGCAGACCCGCCGGAGTGTCGATCATCGGCAGGCCATTTTCACTCGCTTTGAGCGAGTAAGGCAGATGCGGGTATCGCGTCTGGATATCGGCAAGCGATCGGCCCATCAGACGTTTTACCGAGCTGATAGTGTTTGCCGGATCGGTTGCGGCTTGCGCACGCGCGTCCCAACCGACATTCAGGCCTTGTTGCTGATAGTGCACCACAGAAGGCAGCAGATGACGGCCTTCATGGTCAGGCAGCGTTTCAGCTTGCCCGCTACGAACAGTTGCAACCAGTGAATTTGTGGTGCCTAAATCGATACCCGCCGCCAGCTTGCGCTGATGCGGTGCCGCACTCAGGCCCGGCTCACTAATTTGTAATAACGCCATATTGAGCTTCCAGTTAAAAATCGAGCAGCTTTTCTTCGAGTTGTTCTATTTGGCTGCGCAGTTTATCGAGAAAACGAAGTTTACGCACAGTATCCGCCGCTTGCGTCCAATCCTGATTATCCAGTTGCTGCACCATTTGCGCCATGCGGGTTTTCACCATCGCATTAACGTTGGCACTGAAGGATTCCAGGCGGTCGCTATCTTTGGCGTGCTCGATATTATCAAGCTCTTCACGTAATTCGAGTTGCTCCATCAAAAACGCGGTATCGCGCACGGTATGCTGCTCGTTAGCCAGATCAAAACCGTTGAGAGAGAGGATGTACTCGGCACGCGGCAGCGGATGACGCAGCGTTTGCCATGCCTGGTTGATGGTCGCAGATTGTTGGACCGCCAGCAGTTGTTCCGCCTGAGGGCGGCTGGTGTACTTGTCAGGGTGGAACTGGCGTTGCAGCTCCTGGTAACGTTTAGCCAGCAACTCGGTGTTAAGGGCGAAGCCTACTGGTAATCCAAAGAGGGTGAAGTAATCCATAACAGACTCGGGGGGGTTACCTGAGATACCCCCACATAACGGTACGTTACGTGGGGGAAGTGGCGAGCATCAGACGTGGAAGCTTTCGCCGCAACCGCACTCATCTTTCACGTTCGGGTTAGTAAATTTAAACCCTTCGTTAAGACCTTCTTTGACGAAGTCCAGCTCGGTGCCGTCTAAAAATTGCAGGCTTTTACCATCGACGACCACTTTCACGCCTTTGTCTTCAAACACGGTGTCTTCTGCCATCGGCTCGTCAACAAACTCAAGAACATAAGCCATGCCAGAACAGCCAGAAGTACGAACGCCTAAACGCAGTCCAAAACCTTTACCGCGATTGGACAAGAAGGCATTCACGCGTGCGGCAGCACTGTCGCTAAGGGTAATCGACATACAACAACCTCTACTCAACAATAATTATTTAGCTTCACGCTTGCTTTTGTAATCCGCAATGGCCGCTTTGATAGCGTCTTCTGCAAGGATTGAGCAGTGAATCTTCACCGGCGGCAGTTCGAGTTCTTCTGCAATGTCGGTGTTTTTGATGGCCTGCGCTTCATCCAGAGATTTACCTTTGACCCATTCGGTCACCAGCGAGCTGGAAGCAATGGCAGAGCCACAGCCGTAGGTTTTGAAGCGAGCGTCTTCAATAATACCTTCATTGTTGACTTTGATCTGCAACTTCATCACGTCGCCACAAGCTGGTGCACCCACCATGCCTGAACCTACGCTGTCATCGCTGTTATCAAAAGAACCAACATTGCGTGGGTTTTCGTAGTGATCGATTACTTTTTCGCTGTAAGCCATTTTTATTCTCCTGAATCCGATATCGACGCTCGAAAAGAGCGATTAGTGATGAGCCCATTCGATGGAATTAATATCCACGCCCTGCTTGAACATTTCCCACAGTGGAGAAAGGTCGCGCAGACGGCCAATGGACTTACGTACCAGTTCGATGGTGTAGTCGATCTCTTCTTCAGTAGTAAAACGACCCAAAGAGAAACGGATAGAACTGTGAGCCAGTTCGTCGGTCATACCCAGCGCACGCAGCACGTAGGACGGCTCGAGGCTTGCTGATGTACAGGCAGAACCGGAAGAAACCGCGAGGTCTTTCAGTGCCATAATCAGCGACTCACCTTCAACGTAGTTAAAGCTCACGTTGAGAATCGTTGGAACGCCATTTTCCAGGTCGCCGTTCAGATACACTTCTTCCATATCTTTCACGCCGTTCCACAGACGGTTACGCAGACCGCGCAGACGGGACATTTCTGTTTCCATCTCTTCTTTCGCGATACGGTAAGCTTCGCCCATGCCGACAATCTGGTGAACAGGCAGAGTACCAGAACGCATGCCGCGCTCGTGACCACCACCGTGTACCTGAGCTTCGATACGAATACGTGGTTTACGGCGAACGTACAGTGCGCCGATCCCTTTCGGGCCATAGATTTTGTGACCAGAGAAAGACATCAGGTCAACTTTAAGGCTGCTCAAGTCGATAGGCAATTTGCCTACGCTCTGAGTCGCATCCACGTGATAGATAATGCCACGCGCACGGCACAATTCGCCGATTGCCGCGATATCCTGCACCACGCCGATTTCGTTATTCACGTGCATGATAGAAACCAGAATGGTGTCGTCACGCATTGCCGCTTCCAGCACGTTCAGGTCAACGATACCGTTGCTCTGCGGTGCCAGGTAAGTCACTTCAAAACCTTCACGCTCAAGCTGACGACAGGTATCCAGCACAGCTTTGTGTTCGGTTTTTACGGTGATGATGTGCTTGCCTTTCTTCTGATAGAAGTTAGCCGCACCTTTAATAGCGAGGTTGTCTGATTCAGTTGCGCCGGAGGTAAAGACGATTTCACGCGGGTCTGCACCAACCAGTTCAGCGATTTGGTTACGGGCGATATCTACTGCTTCTTCCGCCTGCCAACCGAAACGGTGGGAACGAGAAGCCGGGTTACCGAAGGTTCCGTCCATAGTCAAACACTGCATCATTTTCTGCGCAACACGCGGATCAACCGGCGTAGTCGCAGAGTAGTCGAGATAAATCGGTAATTTCATTGCTCTTTAAGCTCCGTACATCACTTCAATACGATACGAAGAACCAGGCCAAAAAATGGAATGCTGCTGTTTTTAAAAGGGAGCCGCAAGCCCCCAAACCTGATTCTAAAAAATCTAATTGTCTGCTTATGCGCGCAGTTTGACGTCGATCGCGTCTTGGGAGCGCGTACTGCGATGGTTTTCATTGTGCTGGCGACCAGAAACATCCAACACTTCCTGGTTATTGACCAGTTCACCCAAGGTGATGTTATTTAAAAAACCGGTCAGACGGTCGCTCAGGTCGCGCCACAGCGCGTGAGTCAGGCATTTATCGCCGCCCTGACAACCACCTTTACCCGCACAACGCGTGGCATCAACAGATTCATCTACTGCGCTAATGACTTCACCAACCGCGATGGCGCTTGCTTCTTTACCCAACAGATAACCGCCGCCAGGACCACGAACGCTGGCAACGAGGCCATTTTTACGCAGACGGGAGAATAACTGCTCCAGATAGGAGAGAGAGATTCCCTGACGTTCAGAAATATCAGCCAGTGGCACTGGGCCTGATTCGGAGTTCAACGCAACGTCAAGCATTGCGGTCACGGCATAACGTCCTTTGGATGTCAGTCTCATGTCTTACTTAACCTCTAATCGCCCCTCGAACCGGGGGTTTTATATAAATGTGATTGTCACATAGCAGGCCGCAAGTCTGACATTCCCGAGTAAATTGGTCAACTATTTAACCTAGTAATTTACTCAAGTATTATTTGCCGTGTTTTTTCTCGTTATCAATAGAAGAAAGCATGCCGCGCAGAATGTTAAGTTCCTGAGTTTCCGGGCGTGCGCGGTTATATAAGCGGCGTAATTTGCTCATAATCTGCCCCGGATGGCTGGTGCGAATAAAGCCGGTTTTCAGCAAGACTTGCTCCAGGTGAACATAAAAACGCTCGAGATCGTCAGCCGACGGATATTGAGTCTGGTCTTCAACCACTGCCGCTTCTTTGCCTTCTTCTTGGGTAGCAAGCCAGGCGATTCTCACTTCATAAGCGAGGATTTGCACGGCCATCGCCAGGTTCAGCGAGCTGTATTCCGGATTCGCCTGAATCGCGACGTGGTAATGGCATTTCTGCAATTCGTCATTGGTCAAACCAACACGTTCACGGCCAAACACAATCGCCACTGGCGCATCTTGCGCTTCAGAAATGGTCTTTAGACCGCATTCGCGCGGATCGAGCATCGGCCAAGGCAGCGTACGAGAACGCGCACTGGTACCCACGACCAGGCTGCAACCTGCCAACGCTTCATCCAGCGTATCGACAATTTTGGCCTCACCGATAACATCACTGGCACCTGCAGCGAGCGCAATAGCCTGAGAATCAGGTTTAACCAACGGATTTACCAACCAAAGATTTGTCAGCCCCATGGTTTTCATGGCACGAGCGACAGACCCCATGTTGCCGGTGTGGGAGGTTTCAACCAGCACTATACGTACGTTTTGCAGCATTCTAGACTCATTGCCTGAAAAGATTATCGCGATATCCTATCATAACCCTGGGACATATTCCGAACGCTCTGCTATACTCCGCCGCGTTTTCCCGTTCTTTAACATCCAGAGAGAGACCGATGCATCCGATGCTCACCATCGCCGTGCGCGCTGCGCGCAAGGCGGGCAATTTAATTGCCAAGAACTACGAAACCCCTGACGCTGTAGAAGCGAGCCAGAAAGGCAGCAACGATTTTGTGACTAACGTAGATAAAGACGCCGAGCGTCTGATTATCGAAATTATCCGCAAATCCTACCCGCAACACACCATTATCGCTGAAGAATCAGGCGAACTGGCGGGTACCGAGCAGGATGTGCAATGGGTTATCGATCCTCTGGATGGCACTTCTAACTTCATCAAACGTTTGCCACACTTCTCTGTCTCTATCGCTGTCCGTGTTAAGGGCCGCACCGAAGTTGCTGTTGTTTATGACCCAATGCGTAATGAGCTGTTCACAGCCGTTCGTGGTCAAGGCGCACAGCTGAACGGTTACCGTCTGCGCGGCAGCAATGCACGCGACCTCGACGGCACCATTCTGGCAACGGGCTTCCCGTTCAAGCACAAGCAACACGCGACTCCTTATATGAACATCGTGACCAAACTGTTCACGCAGTGTGCTGACTTCCGTCGTACCGGTTCAGCCGCGCTGGATCTGGCATACGTTGCGGCTGGCCGCGTTGACGGTTTCTTTGAGATTGGCCTGAAGCCATGGGATTTCGCAGCAGGTGAACTGATTGCTCGTGAATCCGGTAGCCTGGTGTGTGATTTCACCGGCGGCCACAACTACCTGACCAGCGGTAATATCGTTGCAGGTAATGCGCGAGTTGTTAAAGCGATGCTGGCAGCTATGCGTGATGAATTGAGCGAAGCGCTGAAGCGTTAATCTTTAAAGCCCTCACCCTAACCCTCTCCCCAGGAGAGGGGACTGTTCGGTTTTCCCCCTAACCCTCAGGGAGAGGGCCGGGGTGAGGGTTGTTTTAATCAAGAACTAAAACGGTCTAATCCCGCGCATGACCGGTTGAGCACTCAGCCACATCACCCCCGCTGCTAATACCAACATTCCCCCACCTGCAAATGCCAGTGTTGCCCAGGCCACTTGTCGCCACAAAACCGGTGCTTTATTGCCGCTTAAGCGAACCGCCAGCTTGCGGAAACTGTGTACCAATAATGCCAGGCCGGAAATAGTGAGCGATGTCCCTGCCGCCATCGTCAACGCCGACGCAATTCCCCACGTATACACGCCGATCACTTTGCTGAACAACAGCACCATAATGGCTCCGGAACAAGGGCGCATTCCCATCGACAACACAATCATCGCCCGGGCGCGCCAGTCTTCTCCAGCATCAAGCTGTTGTTCAGTCGGCAAATGCTGATGACCGCAGCCACATTTTTCATGGTGAACGTGGTGCGGAGTGAAAGAAGTAAAACGCGTGGATTTACGCAATATGCGGCGCAATTTGCCCACAGCCCGGCCACATAACATCAAGCCTAAAATCCCCACCAGCAAATAACTCCCCTTCTCCAGCCAGAAACTGCTCATATGCAATTGCCGCGAAGGGAGCGCCAGAATTCCCAGCACCAACGTCACTAAGCCAATCGCCACCAGTCCTTGTAATAAAGAAGCGGCAAATGTCAGTTTGAGGCTGCTTTTCAGGCGCGACGGGTGCGTGGCAAGCCAGGTGGTGATCACTACTTTTCCATGTCCAGGCCCTAACGCGTGAAGCACGCCGTAGACAAAACTAAATGACAGCAAAGACCAACCAGCGCGCGCCGGGTTTTCGGCGACCTCGCGCAAAAGCCCACTCATTTGTTGGTTAATAGATTTCTGCCACATCGCACTATTCAGGATGATTTGCGGCCAGTAATGCCAGAGGCTGTAAAATGCAGCGGCGCAGACAATAAGGAAAAACGCCAGGGGCCACATGTGGAGCCAACGGCGGGATTGCGGTTTGGTCGAAGGCATTACTGACATTGCACGATCACCTGTTGAGCAAATTGTTTACCCAGTTCCATATCTTCGGGCGGCGCGTCGGCTTTATCTAAAGAGAGTGCAAACGCCTGCATGTCTTCCGTCGGCTTCGGCGTTTTCACTGAGATTTTGCATTGTTTGGCTAATGTTTCCGGCAGTTTGGCATCGCTATTATGGTCGTAACTCATATCAACAAAATAGGTCGGGTCGAAGGTGGCGAACTGATAGGTTTGGCCTTTTAGCGGCTGCGGATGCGCCAGCGGTAAAACAAAGGTCAGCACCGCCTGATGCCTAACCCGTGCGAGTCCATACTGCGGCGGCAAGTTATTAAACGTCACCTTTTGGCCGTTATGCCAGAACTCAGTGAAGTAATGTTGCCCCAGAACATTCGCCATCACTTCAGCCGCCAGCTTCTTCCACACGGGTGAATCCGGCTTCGCATTACCTGCGTCGTACAGTAGATCGGCTGAAGTAATTTCATCCATCGTCCACTGCATTTTCAGGCCGGTGAGCCGGTCATTTTCAGCCATCACGGTCGTGACCAGGGTAATGAAGCTGTGCGGGTGTGCCAAAGCCATCGGGCTAAAAAGCGCCGTACTCAAGGCAAAAAGCGCAATTCTGTTACACATTTTCCTGCTCATTATTCTCTCAAGATTAAAATTCTGTGAGCCAGTCAGAATTCCGTAATTAAAAAGCTCAAATCCTAAGCTGTACGGCAAAAGCTTTAGCTACTCTTAGCAATAATTAACTTTGACTTGGTTATGCGGATGATGACACTGCTTTCCCCAACACCATCTGTACTCTCCAGTCCGCAGCGTCGCTGCCACCTGCTTTTGTTGCTTTACTTACCGGGCCAAACCGTCACCCCAGAGATCTTAGCCAGACTCAACGGGGTCGATGACGCCAAAGCCCTGCAAGATATAGCCGACACCGGCGATGAAATCCAGCGCTATCACCGGCTGAGCCTCATCACGCAACAGGACGGCAGCTACCGGATTGAGGGCACGCCTCTGAACAGACGCTTGTGCTTATTGCACTGGCTGCGTCGTGCTTTACGTCTAAGCCCACACTTTGTGCAGCAGCATTTTACTCCGGCACTAAAAACCCAACTTAAACAACAGGGCATCCTGACTGCGCTGTATGACGAAAAAAACCTCCAGGCGCTGATAAGCCTGTGTGCGCGACGTTTGCAGCGGCAATTTGATTCCCGTGACGTGCAGTTTTTGACGCTGTTTTTGCAGTATTGTCTGCATCAGCATCATGCGGGAATTATTCCTGAATTCACCGAGCAGCAGCGAGCATGGACGCAAATTCGCCCGGAATACCTGGCAGCCCTTGAGATTGCCCGCCACTGGAAGCGGCGAGTGTTGCAAACCGCCAATGAAAACGAGCAGCTATTCCTCGCGCTGCTATTCCAGCTCCTGCGAATGCCCGATCCGATTCGTGATAACCATGAGCAAGATTTACGTCTACGCGGCGCGATTGCCATCATGATTGCGCAGTTTCGTGAACAAGCGGGAATGTCGTTTAGCGATGAACAGGGACTAAGCGATCAGCTCTATATTCATCTCGCTCAGGCGCTGGACCGCTGCCAGTTCGGAATCGGGATTGATAACAGCCTGCCGGAAGAAATCACGCGTTTATATCCACGTCTGATGCGCACCACGCGTGAAGCGTTTAGCGATTTTGAAAGCCATTTTGAGATGCGTTTTTCTGATGAAGAAGTGGGTTTGGTCGCGGTGATTTTCGGCGCGTGGTTAATGCAGGAAAACGATCTGCACGAGAAACAAGTATTGCTGCTAACGGGCAATAATTTAGAGCTTGAGCAAACTATTGAACAACAGCTACGCGAACTCACGCTGCTGCCGCTCAATATCAAACATTTGACGATTCACAGCTATCAAAAAGAGGGAGCGCCAAAAGAAGTGGTGCTGGTGATTTCACCCTATTCCACTACGTTGCCGCTGTACTCTCCGCCGCTCATTCACGTGGAGCTGCCGCTGGGCGAACACCAGCAGCAGCAAATTCGTAAAATTATTGAGTGTTAACGCAATACGCGATGGGGCGTGGGCGAATCAACAACGCAGGAACGGCGACCAACGCCATAATCCAGAACACCCCCCCCTGCATATGCTGGTAAAGATAGCCGGAGAACATGGTCATAATCGCAATACCGCCGCCCATCGCCACCGCAGAATAGACCGCCTGCAAGCGAATCACTTCGTTGCCTTCACGCGCTGAGATATAGCGCATCGCCGCAAGATGGCACACGGTGAAACTGCCGCAATGCAGGATTTGCGCCGCAATCAGCCACGGGAGATCGGTGGTGTATGCCATCAGGCTCCAGCGCAAAATCCCCGTCACGCCAGAAAGCAGCAGCAAATCGCGCGCGCTCCAGTTGCGGAACAGTTTGTTGCTCAGCGCAAAAATCACGATTTCTGCCACCACTCCCAGCGACCACAAATACCCGACAACCGAGGCGGAATACCCCGCGCCCTGCCAGTAAATTGCGCTGAACCCGTAGTACGCCGCGTGTGCTCCTTGCAACAACGTCACGCATGCGAGAAAACGCCATGAACCCAACACCAGCTTCTTCCACGCCTGCCAGCCCGCGCCTTCGTTGTGTCTCGCTTCGCCCTGCGGCATCACCGATGGACGCAACATCATGCCGATTAACATCGACGCGACGCCAATACTCAGCAGCACCAGAATCGCCTGGTAGCTAAACAAACTCACCAGTTTACCCGTCATGGCAGAGCCAATAACAAAAGCCAGCGATCCCCACAGGCGAACTCGGCCGTAATCCATGGTGATTTGTCGCTGCCAGGTGCCAGCCAGTGCGTCAGTCAGCGGCACGAGTGGCGAGAAGAACAGGTTAAAACCGACCATGACTATCAACAGCCAGGTTGCGGTTTGCCCGAACCAAAAAGCGACGGCAAAAAGTAATGTGAGTAAGGCGAGGATTCTGAGGGCAAAGACAAGTCGGGAGGGGTCGGTAACACGAGGGGCAAGTAACAAGCTGCCGAGGAAACGGGCGATTAAACCAGCCCCTAATAATAACCCGATGGTTTCAGGCGGCAGGCCTACTCCAGCGAGCCAGACGCTCCAGAAAGGTAAGAAAATCCCGTAGCTAAAGAAGTAGGTAAAATAACTGAGCGCCAGCCAGCGCGTTGAATGCAAAACCATGATCCCTCCCGTTTTGGAGGCGTTAGTGTGTCCGAGCGTAGGCTGGCTTGCAAGCAATCATTAACAGACTAATAACACGTGATAATTACGGAGTTTTATCATCACGAGACAAAACCGTAATCTCCATTTTGATCGCCGTTGATTGCTCGTTTTGCAACAACACCAAACCCGGTTGCCCCGCCATATTATGCGCGTTCACCGGATGAGTTTGTGGTTCGAGGCAAATAAACGGTGCATCTTCCATGCGGAAAACCATCAAATACGGCGTGGCGCAACGCAGTTGAACACGCATTTCGTCATTTTCGATTAACGCTCTGCCATTCCAGCCCGAATAGCCGACGTTCAACCACATGTTATCCGGCGTTTTCGGTTGCAGGAAATCGGTTTGCGCGGTCAGTTCACTCTGCCATTCCAACGGCAAGTGGTTCTCTCCTTCCGGCCAGAACCCTGTTGCGCCAAACTGCACGCGAGTGGAAGGTGTGAGATGGAAAAAGGGATGGAAACCCAGGCCATAAACCATCGGCTTACTTCCCCGATGAGACAATTCCAACTCGGCGATAAACCGCGCCCCTTCCAGTCGATAAGCGAGCCGAGCCTGATAATCAAATCCGCAGTCGTGCTGGCTTTCCATTGTCAGCACGAGATTCAAAGAATCATGCTTTTCTACTTCCCAGGCTTTCAGCCAGCCATCGCCATGTAGAAAGAATTGCTCATCCACCGGACTTTTTGGCAATTCGATTATCTCGCCGTGTAGCGGAAAACGATTCCCGGCAACGCGGTTTGCCAGCGGCAACATCGGGAACAGCGCTTTATCGCCAGGGTGAAGTATCGGCTGTTGATGTGAGAGCGACTCCAGGCTCCGAATTGCCGCCCCTTGCGGGGCGACGGTTAAACGTAAATGTTCATTTTCAAGTAACAGCATTTCCATATCTTAATGGGCCGTTCTTTCGGCACGCGCTTTCGCCGCTGCACCGTATTGGTCTGCCATACGTTTTTCCAGCGCTTCCAGACTCACACCTTTCGTTTCAGGCACATAACGGCGCACATAGATAAAGCCTGCCGCACAAATCACGCCGTAGAGCAGGAAGCTGCCCGCCGCGCCAAGACTGGCGTTCAACAGCGGGAAGGTATACGTCAGTAAGAAACAGGCTATCCACAGCGCCAGTGTTCCTAAAGACATCGCCAGGCCACGCACACGGTTTGGGAAAATCTCAGACAGCAGAACCCAGGTGACAGGGGCCAGCGTCAGAGCGTAAATCGCAATCGCCGCCAGAACCAAAATCAACACTGGCAGTCCCATAATGCCCAGCCCATAAGCCGCACCGATTAGCGCATAGATGATGGTCAGACCGGCGGCACCAAACAGCATCAGTTTGCGGCGGCCGATTTTATCCACCAGCGGCAGCGCTGCGAGGGTGAAGATCAGGTTAATCAAACCTGTCGCAACAATGGATTTCAGCGTGCTGTTGATATCAAAGCCTGCGGAGGCAAAGATTTCCTGCGCGTAGTTAAATATCACGTTAATGCCGCACCACTGCTGGAACACAGCCAACACCATCCCAATGATAATGATTGGCTTCACTTGCGGCTGCCACAGCGCACTCCATGAGACTTTTTGCGTGTCGTTGTTCAGCGTTTGCAGAATATCGTTCAGCGTGTCGTCGGCATATTTTTGATTACCGATACGTTTAAGCATCTGATGAGCGCGTTCGTTTTTACCGGCACGCGCCAGCCAGCGTGGCGATTCCGGTACAAAGAACATCAGCACTAAAAATGCCAGCGCAGGAACCAGTTCAGCACCAAACATCCAGCGCCAGCCGACCTGCCCGTTCCAGCTTTCGGTGATTTGCTGCATCGTTGCCGCGCTGCCAACCGGTTCTGCAATCACCAGGTTGATAAGCTGTGCTGCCAGTACGCCAATCACAATCGTTAACTGGTTGATGGCAACAAACTTACCGCGTTTTTCAGCCGGGCTGACTTCTGCGATATACATCGGACTGAGTGCTGATGCGAGGCCAATCCCTACCCCACCGACAATGCGATACACCACAAACATGTCGAAATTGCTGGCCATGGCTGTGCCCCAGGCCGAGGCGGTGAACAAAATCGCCGACATAATCAGCGGCGTTTTGCGCCCGAACCGGTCTGCGCACCAGCCGGAAATTAATGCCCCGAAAATACAGCCGACAAGCGCGGAACTCATCGCCCAGCCAGATTGTGCGGGATCGGTTATTGAGAAGTAGGCTTCGTAGAACGGTTTCGCTCCACCAATTACCACCCAGTCATATCCAAACAGCAAACCTCCGCAGGCGGCCACCAGACAGATAGTCCAGACATACCCCATGCGTAATTGTGTCTGTGCAGTGTTCATTGTTAATCCTCGTTTAAATCTTGTAGAGATACAGAGGAGCGGGAGTTATCTCCCGCCGTTTATTGTTATTTCAACACCAGGGGAAATACGCCGTTATGCACTGCCAGTTGCAGCAAGTGCGCTTTGTCATGAGCCGGATTTTGTGACAACAAGGCTTTCAAGGCTGCTTCAAATTCGGCGTGCTCACCCAATCCAAGATGCCCAAGGGCTGCGACAAACAGGCAGTGTTGGTGATGCACAGCCTGACGATCGGCATCTAGCGCCACTAAATCTGGTAGGGAGACAGCAAAGAAATCGGGTTCAGACAGATCGTTAAAGTGCGCATCAGCCCAGGCAATAAAGTTGCGAAACTGCAGCTCAGCCTGATCTTTTTCGCCGATACGGACCAACGCCATGGCCTGGTAGAACAGGTAATCAACCGGCTGGTCGTTGTAGTAACGCCCGGCTTCCAGCGTGGAGCCGCCCTCCAGCGCACGTTCGTAGCAATGCTGCGCACGCTCTGGTTGTTGGCTTTGCTGCGCACACCAACCCAGCAGATACCAGATATCGTTATCGCTCTGGCCAACTAAACGTCCTTCGCCGAGGTTTTCCGGGTAACTGAGCGCCTGCTGAAGTAGCTCTTCTGCTTTTCCAAACTGCTTATCGGCAATGTACGCCAGCGCCCTGCGTTGAAGATTTATCAGATACTGCCCGGTGACTTTGCCTTCGCCGCCCTCCCACGGGTGGAATTTACGCTGCGCTAAAACTTGCGCTGCGGCATCTGTTTCTCCATGGATATTCCACAGGCTGAGTAATTCTGCGGTCAGATCGTCACGTTTAAGGACCACGTCGCGGCGAGCCGCAAGATGCGCCAGGCGTTGTTCGGTAGAGCGACCGGTGAGTTTTTGCAGGTAATCCAGTTCAAACAGGAAGCGGGCGTTACCCGGCTCCAGCGCAACCGCGCGTTGCAGATACTGTTCCGCCAGTTCGGCATTGTGTTTTTTATTCCAGGCATGAATGCCCAACACCCGCTGAACCGCAGCAAATTCCGGGAGCTGCTCAGCAGCGAATTGCCAACATGCCACCGCGTCGTCATAGCGACGTTTGCTGTACCAGAAACATCCCAGCAGATATTGCGCGAAGCCATTATGTGGCAGACGTTGCAGCATTTGCACTTCGTCCAGCGTGTTCGGGAAGCGAACTTTACGGGCAAAATTGTCCTGCGCCTGCTGCACAAAAGCATGTTGCTGTGCATGGTCAGTTTCCAGTGCCGCACGCCACAACAGCGGCATCGCTTCTTGTGAATCCATCACACTCAGCAATTCCCGCGCCTGCGCTTCATGGCCCAGGCTCACCAGCCAACCCGCAAGAACGCTGGCATTCACACCGCGCTTACCGGTCACGCGCAGCAGTTCAGCACGGTCAGTTTCACTTTGCGTAATCACCCAGCGGGCATAATGCAGAACGTAACTGAGCGGGTATTCTTCAAGCTGCTGCGCAACCCAGCCCAGTGCTTTTTGTGACGCGCCGGTTTGATGAAGCGCTAGCGCTTTCAGCCCCATTGCCAGGTTATTGCTGGCGTTAAATTTCAGGCTTTGATTCACAAATGCCAGCGCCTGCGCAGCTTCATCTTTGCGCAGCGCCAGGCGAGCAAGCGCGTAAAATGCGGCATCACGGCAATTGCCGCTCCAGCTCGCTTTAAAGTAATCGTCAAACGCCCCGGCGCAGTCGCCCTGCCTCTCTTTTGCCGCCCCACGCAACATGCTGGCGTCACCGTTTTGCGGGTTTTTGTTCAGACGATGCGCGCGTTTCAGCGCGGCGTCGGCGTACTGTTCGGCAAGCGCCCAGTTTCCCCGGTTCAGCTCGAGCTGACCTAATGCCACGTTACAACGGTAATCCTCCGGGTCCAGCGCCAGCGCTCGTTGGTAATAATCAAACGCCGAGCGGCTGGCGTGCAGATATTGCTCCAGATGCTGACCGATGAAATACAGCTCGTCGCAATGGGTGATGTCCTGTGGTTTTGCCGGAACACTGGCAGGCTGCGGCAGCGGTAGATCTTCCGCAACATGCTCGCAGTAGCTGAGAATAAGTTTGCCCTGCGCGTCACGCAGATTCAGCGTCAGGCGCTGTGGCCAGCTGTCGCTGATAGCTTCCTGCCACGCCTGCGCGGGTAGCAGGGAAAGTGGGGTTTTCCACAACGTTCTACCCGCTGATTCAATTTCTAACGTAACGTCTGGCAACGGCGCGATGGCGTAGAGTCCGAGGTGCAGTTCACCGTTATGGCGCTCAAGTTTCACCGCCGCCTGAGTGTTGGCGTTTTGCAGCGTGCCCAATTGGCTGTATGGCAGGAAATTCTGCACGAAGATTTTTTCTTCGTAAGGCGCAATCCAGGTGAAATCAGGCTGGTTATCGGTGAACACCCCCGTCATCAGCTCGATATAGGGGCCGTTTTCATCCGTTAAATTGCGATCCCACGCCTGGCCGAAATCACAGTTTCCCCACGTCCATTGTTTCTTGCCCGGTGAAACATGGTGATCGGCAATATGCAGCAAACCGCCCTGCTCGCCGTGATGGTAAGCCCCGACAAAATCGTAATCTGATTTATCCGCCATATAAGACGTTGGCACCGGAATGTTTTTGTAGCGCGAGATATCCACGCCTGCGGAATAGTCGACTTTGTAGTAGGTGCCGTGGGCAATCGGGAAGGCGGAAACATCACGTTTGCCGTGATCGAATACCGCGGTGACATCAGGGGGGAATACGCTTTGGTGATCGTCGCCGCCTTTGACTGCCGGATTCGCCCACCACAGGAAATGGCGCGGCGTGGCGTTGCCGTTGAACACTTTGCCGGTGATTTCAATCAGCGCTTTTTCCGGGTAGAGCGTAAACCCGGTCATGACTTGCAAGCCGCGCATCGGCTCCACTTCACCCAACCAGACAGTTTGTGCGCCGTTGTCATGTTGCTGGAAAGTCACATCGACAGGCATAAAAGTGGTTGGGCGATGGTGCTGCGGCCAGTTAAATTCGATACCGCCGGAAATCCACGGCCCGACCAATCCCACCAGCGCCGGTTTCACCACTTCGTTGTAGTAAACGAAATCGCGCTCCATCACTTTGTCATAAGCGCGGTGAATACGGCCCCCCAGTTCTGGCAGCAGCATCACGCGGATAAAATCATTTTCTATCCAGACAGCGTTGTAATCACGCATTTCGCGCACACCGCTCAGGGTGTCGATCACGCCGTAGGGATAAACCGCACCGGAAGACCCCTGGTAAACACGACTTTCGAGGAACATCGGATTCGGGTCTTCTGCACCGGTCGTCCATGTGGGTAACGCAATCGTCTCTTGCCAGACGTTAACGGCTCCGTACATTTCGATTCTCCAGTAAACAAACAACAGTGAAATACGTTATGTTTGCAGTGTAGAGAACTCATTGCGCCTTAGAATGCTTAATGCTCACACAATAAAGTTAACGGAGTTTAGTGAAATGTATGATTCAGGGCTGAACAACCAACGCGTGCGGCAACTCAATCGCCAGACGTTGATGAAACTGGTGTGGCAGCATAAGCGGCTCAGTAAATCGCAGTTTTCGCAGTACACCGGGCTATCGATTCCCGCAGTGAGCAAGATTCTTGATGAATTAGTCGTAGACGGAAAGCTCAGCCATTCCAGTGAAAATCTGAGTAACCGTGGAATCAACAGCGGCAGTTACCAAATCCCGCCCGATGGCGATTTCATTCTTTGCATGAATGTCACCCCCACCAGCATTGAGAGTCAGCTGTGCGATGCACAGCTTTCACCGCAGGGGGAATTTGAACGGATTCAGGTTAATGCTGCTACGCCACAGGCACTACTCGCCGCTATCGAGAATATCTGGCGCACGCAACGCAAATGCTGGCCGAAAAAGAAAATTAACCTGGCGCTCGGGATCCACGGGCAAGTCGATCCGGTGACGGGAGTGTCGCAAACCATGCCGCAAGCGCCGTGGCGTGAACCGGTTGAAATCAAATATCTGCTGGAAGAAAAGCTCGGTGTAACCGTCAGGGTGGATAACGACTGCGTGATGCTGGCGCTGGCAGAGAAGTGGCAGAATCCGGCGAATCGCCAGGATTTCTGTGTGATAAATGTCGATTACGGTATCGGTTCTTCATTTGTGATTAACGGGCAAATTTATCGCGGCAGCCTGTACGGCAGCGGGCAAATCGGCCACACGATTGTGAACCCCGACGGCATGGCGTGTGACTGCGGGCGTTACGGCTGCCTGGAAACTGTGGCCTCGTTGACGGCGTTAAAAAAGCAGGCACGCATCTGGCTAAAATCACAACCCATTTCACCAAAGCTCGACCCGGAATCTATTACTTCAACACAGTTAATTACCGCCTGGCATGAAGGTAATGAATACGTTTGCCGTTGGGTAGAAAACGCCGCTAACGCCATTGGGTTAAGCCTGTACAACTTCCTCAATATTTTGAATATCAATCAGATTTTGTTCTACGGCAGAAGCTGCGGGTTTGGCGAAAGCTGGCTTGCGACCATCGACAAGCAAATTGGATTTAATCCGTTTGACCATGGCGATTCACTCAAGGCAAATGCGACACAAATCAGTTTCGGGCAATTGAGCCGACCGCAACAGGTGATGGGAGTGGGATATTTGTACGCTGAAGAGTCGCTGAATCAGGTGTGATTTGGGTATAAAAAAACCCCGGCGAACCGGGGTCTTCAACAGATTATGCGTACACCGGTAAGCGCGCGCAGATATCGAGAACTTTCTGCTTAGTGCGCTCGATAACCGCTTCGTCGTTGATGCTATCCAACACATCACACATCCAGCCAGCCAGTTCACGGACGTCAGCTTCAGTGAAGCCACGGCGCGTCACAGCAGGCGTACCGATACGGATACCGGAAGTCACAAACGGGCTCTTAGGATCGTTTGGCACGCTGTTTTTGTTCACGGTGATGTTTGCACGGCCCAGCGCTGCATCAGCTTCTTTACCGGTCAGGTTTTTATCAACCAGGTCCAGCAAGAACAGGTGGTTATCAGTGCCGCCAGAAACCACTTTGTAGCCACGTTCCAGGAACACAGCAACCATCGCTTTCGCGTTTTTAGCAACCTGGTGCTGGTAAGTTTTGAACTCAGGTTCCATGGCTTCTTTCAGTGCCACAGCTTTACCCGCGATGACGTGCATCAGTGGGCCGCCCTGCGCGCCTGGGAATACCGCGGAGTTCAGTTTCTTGTACAGCTCTTCGCTGCCGCCTTTCGCGAGGATTAAACCACCGCGTGGGCCTGCCAACGTTTTGTGTGTTGTGGTAGTCACAACGTGAGCATGTGGAACCGGGTTCGGATAAACGCCAGCCGCAATCAGGCCTGCAACGTGCGCCATATCGACGAACAGCTTCGCATCGACCATGTCAGCGATTTCACGCATTTTTGCCCAGTCAACGACGCCGGAATAAGCAGAGAAACCACCGATGATCATTTTCGGTTTGTGTTCTTTGGCTTGTTTTTCCAGATCTGCGTAATCAATGTGACCAGTTTCATCGATGCCGTAAGGAACGATGTTGTACAGCTTGCCGGAGAAGTTAACCGGGGAGCCGTGAGTCAGGTGGCCGCCGTGTGCCAGGTTCATACCCAGAACGGTATCGCCTGGTTCCAGCAAAGTGGTGTATACCGCAAAGTTAGCCTGTGAACCGGAGTGCGGCTGCACGTTAGCGTAATCAGCGCCGAACAGCTCTTTTGCACGGTCGATAGCCAGTTGCTCAACCACGTCGACATATTCACAGCCGCCGTAGTAACGCTTGCCTGGGTAGCCTTCTGCGTATTTGTTGGTTAACTGAGAACCCTGAGCCTGCATCACGCGCGGGCTGGTGTAGTTTTCGGAGGCGATCAGTTCAATGTGCTCTTCCTGACGTACTTTTTCTTGCTCCATAGCCTGCCACAGTTGGGCATCATAATCGGCAATGTTCATTTCACGTTTTAACATTCGCATCTCCAGACTCAGCTAACAGTAAATATTTGAACAGCTTTTTGGCCGCCTTAAATACAACGGGCAACAGTGTAAACCGAAACAGTGTTGCGTGATAGGTCTTGACATAGGTTTTTACGCAAACGATTGGCTTGGCGTCCTGCAAGGGTTTGAAGGCAAAAGTCATCGCTTATTTCAACGGATATTAATTCATCATCAACTTGCAGAAATTTCATGTTCTGTGAGCCGAATCGACTCAGTCAGTATCCATTTACAATGTAGTGCTTTTTTTTTGGCGAAGAGTTTTATAAGATGCATTTAAAATACATCATTAGATTTTAATGTCAGAAAATGGAGCTATACCATGCTTGATACCCAAACCATCGCTGTTGTGAAATCCACCATTCCCCTGCTTGCCGCGACCGGCCCAAAACTTACCGCACACTTTTACGACCGTATGTTCAGCCATAACCCTGAGCTGAAGGAAATCTTTAATATGAGCAACCAGCGCAACGGCGATCAGCGTGAAGCGCTGTTCAATGCTATTTGCGCGTACGCGACCAATATTGAAAATCTGGCCGTGCTGTTGCCTGCGGTAGAAAAAATTGCGCAGAAGCACACCAGCTTCCAGATCAAACCTGAGCAGTACGATATTGTCGGCGGCCATCTTTTGGCTACGCTGGATGAAATGTTCAGCCCGGGCCAGGAAGTGCTGGATGCCTGGGGCAAAGCGTATGGTGTGCTGGCGGGCGTGTTTATCAATCGTGAAGCGGAAATCTATCAGGACAATGCAGCGAAAAATGGCGGTTGGGAGGGCACTCGCGCGTTCCGTATTGTGGCAAAAGAGCCGCAAAGCACGCTGATTACCAGCTTTGAGTTTGAGCCTGTTGATGGCAAATCCGTTGCCGATTATCAGCCAGGCCAATACCTCGGTGTGTGGTTGAAACCAGAAGGTTTCCCGCATCAGGAAATTCGCCAGTATTCACTGACTCGTAAAGCCGATGGCAAAAGCTATCGCATCGCAGTGAAGCGTGAAGATTTGGGCCAGGTTTCAAGCTGGTTGCATAACCACGCACAAGTAGGTGATGAAGTGCATCTGGCTGCGCCTGCCGGTGATTTCTTTATGGACGTGAACGCACAAACTCCGGTTACGCTGATTTCCGCAGGCGTTGGCCAGACACCGATGTTGGCAATGCTGGATACGCTGGCAAAAAATCAGCATGCAGCCCAGGTGAACTGGTTCCACGCGGCAGACCATAGCGACGTGCACGCGTTTGCCGATGAAGTAACTCAGTTGGGCGCGCAATTGCCACGTTTTGAAAGCCACGTGTGGTATCGCGAACCGAGTGAAAACTGCCGCGCTCAGGCGAAGTTTGATAGCGAAGGTTTGATGGACTTAGTCGCGCTTGAGAGCAAAATCAGTGCGCCAGATATGCAGTTTTATCTGTGCGGGCCGGTGAGCTTTATGCGTTTTGCGGCGGAACAATTAGTGAAGTTGGGCGTTGAGCAGAGCCGAATTCACTATGAGTGTTTCGGCCCGCATAAAGTGATGTGATTTTTCAGCCGAATACATGCCCTCACCCTAGCCCTCTCCCACAGGAGAGGGGATTTTCTTTCCCCCTCGCCCCTTTGGGGAGAGGGCCGGGGTGAGGGGGAAAAATTAAATCGCGGCGTCGTCTTCTTCGCCAGTACGGATACGCACCACGCGAGCAACATCGAAGACAAAGATTTTACCATCGCCGATTTTGCCTGTTTGCGCGGTGCGGATGATGGTATCCACGCAGGTATCAACGATATCGTCGGTGACGACAATTTCAATTTTCACTTTCGGCAGGAAATCCACCATGTACTCAGCGCCACGGTACAGTTCGGTATGCCCTTTCTGACGACCAAAACCTTTAACTTCTGTGACCGTCATGCCAGTGATGCCAACTTCTGCCAGCGCTTCGCGAACGTCATCCAGCTTGAACGGTTTAATAATCGCATCAATTTTTTTCATAGTTTTCTCTGTCATCCCGCACTTCATCGATAGCCCAAACTTACCACAGACTACTCTTTAAAGTCATTGGCATCGAGCTCATGCCGTGAGAGTAATTTGTAGAATTCAGTACGGTTACGTCCCGCAACACGCGCCGCCTGAGTCACATTTCCTTTGGTCATTTGCAACAGTTTGCGCAGGTAATTCAGCTCAAACTGATTACGCGCTTCGACAAATGTCGGCAGCGCGGTGTTCTCACCTTCCAGCGCCTGATGCACCAGCGCATCGCTGATAACCGGAGCGGACGTCAACGCTACACATTGTTCAATCACGTTGACCAACTGGCGCACGTTGCCCGGCCAGCTTGCAGCCATCAAGCGCTTCATGGCATCGGTTGAGAAGCTGCGCACAAACGGTTTATGCCTGTCGGCGGACTGGCGTAACAAATGGTTTGCCAGCAACGGCACATCTTCTGCACGCTCTTGCAACGCAGGAATTTTCAGGCTCACCACGTTGAGGCGGTAAAATAAGTCTTCACGAAACTCGCCGCGCTCCATCGCTTTAGGTAAATCACGGTGAGTAGCCGAGAGAATACGCACGTCGATATCCAGGTCGCGGTTGCTGCCCAACGGGCGCACTTTGCGCTCCTGCAAAACACGTAACAATTTGACTTGCAAAGGAATTGGCATGTCGCCAATTTCATCGAGGAATAACGTTCCGCCTTCTGCGGCCTGGAATAACCCTTCCCTGCTGCTGACCGCGCCGGTAAACGCACCGCGGGCATGACCAAAAAGCTCGGATTCCAGTAGCTGTTCCGGCAGCGCGCCGCAGTTAATGGCGATAAATGCTTTTTTGCTGCGCGGGCTGGCGTTATGAATGGCCTGCGCAAGAATCTCTTTGCCGGTGCCGCTTTGCCCGTTAATCAACACACTGACGTCCGACTGCGCGACCATCCGCGCCTGCTCCAGCAAGCGCAGCATAGCGGGGCTTCGTGTGACGATAGTATCGCGCCACATATCGTCCCCGGCGATGACCGAGTGCACCAGCGCATCGTCAATGGCTTTATAAAGCGCGTCTTTATCGACAGGCTTGGTCAGGAAACTAAACACGCCCTGTTGCGTTGCCGCGACGGCGTCAGGTATCGAGCCGTGAGCGGTCAAAATGATCACCGGCATACCTGGATACACTTTCTGGATTTCAGCGAACAGCGCCATACCGTCCATTTCGTCCATCCGCAAATCACTGATCACCAGGTCGATTTTTTCACGACCAAGCAGACGCAACCCTTCGGCACCGCTTTCGGCAGTCGAGACGGTGTAACCTTCGCTCGTCAGGCGCATACCTAGAAGTTTCAGCAAGCCCGGATCGTCATCGACCAGCAGTAATCTGGCGGGTTTACGTTGCGTCATGGTTTCGCCTCCTGCGCGGGTTTGGTGTTGTCCGGCAATTCTGTGCTGGCAGGTTTACGGCTGGAAAGCTGACGCTCGATGTCGGTTAAGTTTTCCAGTTTTCGGGTGGTCAAACTTAGCTGGCTTCTGAGCCGTTGTTGCTGCTCGCGCAGCGTGTCCAGCTCGCTGTCTGAGCTTTGCTGCAATTTACTGTAGCGCGTGCGTTCATCTGAAAGCGCCAGCAAAGATGCCTGCCCATCACGCCATACCTGGAACAATGAACGCACCTGCGAAGGGACTTCAGCTGTCATCGCATCGAGCTTAACCATGTAACGGCGGCGCTCGGTGGGGGAGATTTTGGCATTCGCCAGCAAAATGCCTCGCTTGAAGGTATCGCGCCAGCTATCGGACGGCCAGCGACGTGCTTCCGCTCGCGCCTGTGCAGGCGCTAAACGTTCGGCGCAGTCCATCGCCCGCAGCCAGTACAGCGGGTTGCTCATGGAGTCGTGGCTCTGGTTTTGCCAGATATCTTCACAATCTGTCGATAGGTAATCCGCCAGCTGTTGTTCCGGCTCTTCTGCCACCGGCGGATGTTTTACGTCTTTGGGCGCTGCGTTTTGCACACAACTCGCCAGCAATAAGGGCAGGAGCAATGCTGACAAAGGGCGAAAAATAGTCACTTTCATTTTTTATTTGTTCTCGGGAAAAACAGGCAACTCAATTCGGAAGCAGACATCTGCCGTTTCATCGTCAATCAGATGCAATTCGCCATGCATGCGACGGATACAATCCTGGGCAATACTCAGGCCCAGGCCACTCCCTTTAACCGCACCTTTGCGCTGGTGACTTCCCTGATAAAAAGGTTCAAAAATCATCTCTCGCTCCGCAGGCGGAATAGGATCACCCGTATTACCGACATCAATGTGAAGAGCGTTCCCCACCTGCGTGCTACGTAAATAAATGGTACCGGATTCAGACCCATAGTGCACCGCATTGGAATAGAGATTATCCAGTACGCTCATGAGCAACATGGGTTCGGCGAGGACAGGCTCCGGGCTAAAATCACATACGGTACGCATCATTTTAGCCCGTGCTGGCAAACTGTGAGCGGCAATAATCACATCCACTAACGGTGCCAATTCAACTTTCTCAAGTTCGACCGGAACGTCCGCCAGTTTGCGGTTGTAATCCAGCAGTTGTTCAATCAATTTTTGCAGGTGACGACTGCTGTTATCGAGGATTTCGACCACCTCTTTTTGGTCGTTGGTTAACGGCCCAACGACCTGGTCTGCCAGCAGTTCAGTGCCTTCGCGCATACTGGCGAGGGGAGTTTTTAACTCATGTGAGATATGGCGTAAAAACTCATGGCGCTGAGATTCAAGCCAGGACAGACGTTCGCTTAACCAGACAATTCGCTGCCCCACCGAGCGCAGTTCGCGCGGCCCTTTAAACAACACCGCGTTGCCCAATGAATGACCTTCGCCCAGTAAATTGATCATCCGCTCAATGCCTTTAACCGGGCCGATAATCATGCGCGTGAAGATAATCACCAGCGCGACGCTTAACAAAAACAGCACCAGCGCTTGCCAGCCGAAGAACTGTCCGCGTTCGGCGATTTCTTGCTGGAGTTGCTGCCCACGAGAGAACACCACCGCGCGTGTCGCTTGCACCATTTCAGCGTTAGCTGTAGCGAAGGTTTCAAGGTGTGCCGCGGCAGCGGAATCTGGCCCACTGTTTTTGCATTGAATTTCGGCGAGGTCGTTGAGCGACTGGCGCAACGTTTGATAAAGATGATTGTCCGGCAGAACGCCTGCGTGGGCTTCGAGCATTTGCGCGTAACGTTTACGCTGCCCCTCATAAACCTTAGCGAGCGTGGTATCGTCCAGCACACAGTACTGTCGATAGCTACGTTCCATTTCCAGCGCCACGTTGGTCATCGCTTCACTGCGACGCGCATCCACAAGCGTTGTGCGATTGGTGACTGCGGCCTGGTCGCTCAGCGCATTCAGGCTTTGCCAGGCTTGCCACGCCAGCACCAGCAATGGAACCAGCACCAGCAAAAAGGCCATCATGACGAGCTGACGTAGGGAGCGAGGGAAAAAGTGCCACTGGTTCAATAGCTTCATCTCATTGTCTACCTGAATGATTCGATGCTAACGGGGATTGGCGGGAGTTGAAAGTTCAGAAACAACAAAGGCAGAGAATAATCTCTGCCTTTGTTCTGGAATCAGGCGGTGCCTTACTCAACGTTTCGCCCGGAGCATGATAAAGCAGTACAAGACTGACAATAATCAAAAGGTGGACGGCAGGCACCTGGAGTGCGTCATTCTAAGTTTTATGTAGCACAACCCTTGCGGGGGCTGACATAGGAGGGTGAATGAGCCACTGCGCAGTATTATGCATACTATGTGCCATGTTTGCTACAAATAATGCATGCCAATGTTTCTATTATGTTTATTTGTTTAATCACTCACACTGCAAACTGATTGTTTTTCAACCGTAACGTCGCTATTTAGCAACACTTAAATTTCATATTTTATATATCAATTAAAATCAATATGTTAAGTGTCGCAAATTAGAGACACACCAAGAGAGCTATTGTCGGGAAATGGTGACAAAAAAATCCCTGCCGAAGCAGGGATTCCACAACAACTTAACCGAGTTGCTTACGCGCATTACGGAAAATGCGTATCCACGGGCTATCCTCGCCCCACTCTTCCGGGTGCCACGAGTTACTTACGGTACGGAACACACGCTCAGGGTGCGGCATCATAATGGTCACGCGCCCGCTTTCGTTGGTCACCGCAGTAATACCGTTCGGGGAACCGTTCGGGTTCGCCGGGTAGTTTTGCGTAACTTTACCGAAGTTGTCGATAAAGCGCAGTGCCACCAGCCCTTTGCTTTCCAGCGCTGCCAGATGCGCCGCATCACGCACTTCAACATGCCCTTCGCCGTGAGAAACCGCGATTGGCATGTGGGAGCCGACCATGCCTTGCAGCAGTAAAGACGGGCTTGAGGTGACTTCTACCAGACTGAAGCGCGCTTCAAAGCGGTCTGAATGGTTACGCACAAAGCGCGGCCACAGGTCGCTTCCAGGAATCAGTTCGCGCAGGTTCGACATCATCTGGCAACCATTACACACACCCAACGCCAGAGTTTGTGGGCGATGGAAGAAGGTTTCGAACTCATCACGCACGCGAGAGTTAAACAGAATGGATTTCGCCCATCCTTCGCCAGCACCCAGTACGTCGCCGTAAGAGAAGCCGCCACACGCCACCAGCGCCTGGAAATCTTCCAGACCACGACGGCCAGCCAGTAAATCACTCATGTGTACGTCGATGGCATCAAAGCCCGCGCGGTGGAAGGCGGCCGCCATTTCAACGTGGGAGTTAACGCCCTGCTCGCGCAGTACAGCCACTTTCGGACGCGCGCCTTTGGCGATAAACGGTGCGGCGATATCTTCTTTAATATCGAAGCTCAGTTTAACGTTCAGGCCAGGATCGTTGTCATTGGCTTTCGCTTCATGTTCTTGATCTGCACATTCCGGGTTATCGCGCAGACGCTGCATCTGCCAGGTGGTTTCTGCCCACCACATGCGAAGCGTGGTGCGGCTTTCGCTAAATACCGCATGACCATCGGCGGTCAGTGTGAAACGGTCCCCTGCCACGGCTTTACCGAGGAAGTGAACGCAATCCGCAAGACCGTGGTCTGCCAACGTTTTCTCAACGGCGGCACGATCGGCTGCTTTCACCTGGATTACTGCACCTAACTCTTCATTGAAGAGTGCTGCCAGATGGTCTTTGCCAAGTGCGGCAATATCCGCTTCCACGCCGCAGTGACCAGCGAATGCCATCTCTGCAAGCGTAACCAACAGACCACCATCAGAACGGTCGTGGTAAGCCAGCAGTTTTTGCTCGGCCACCAGCGCCTGAATCGCGTTGAAGAAGCCTTTCAGTTGTTCGGCGCTGCGAACGTCAGCAGGTTTGTCGCCCAACTGGCGGTAAACCTGAGAAAGCGCAGTAGCGCCCAACGCGTTATGACCCGCACCTAAATCAATAAGCAACAAGGCGTTATCTTCGGTTTGCAGCTGTGGCGTTACGGTGCGGCGCACATCTTCAACACGGGCAAATGCGGTGATCACCAGCGACAGCGGAGAGGTCATCTCGCGTTGCTCGGTGCCTTCCTGCCAGCGGGTTTTCATCGACATAGAGTCTTTGCCGACTGGAATTGTCAGGCCAAGCGTCGGGCAAAGTTCTTCGCCCACGGCTTTCACCGCTTCGTACAGGCCAGCGTCCTCACCCGGATGACCGGCTGCGGACATCCAGTTTGCTGAGAGTTTAATACGGTTGAGTGCACCAATTTGCGTAGCCGCAATGTTGGTCAACGCTTCACCGACCGCCAGGCGACCTGATGCTGCGAAGTCCAGCAACGCGACCGGCGCACGTTCGCCCAGAGACATCGCTTCGCCGTAATAGCTATCCAGACTTGCAGTCGTGACTGCACAGTTAGCCACCGGGATCTGCCACGGGCCAACCATTTGATCACGCGCGACCATGCCGGTAACCGAACGGTCGCCGATGGTCACGAGGAACGTTTTTTCCGCAACCGTTGGCAAATGCAGCACACGGTTTACTGCATCAGCAATCGTGATGTTACGGCAATCCAGCGCATCGCCCTTCGCTTTCAGTGTTTCAACGTTGCGTTCCATTTTCGGCGTTTTACCGAGCAGCACATCCAGCGGCATATCAATCGGCTGGTTTTCGAAATGGCTATCGTTAAGCGTCAGATGTTTTTCTTCCGTGGCTTCGCCGATAACGGCATATGGCGCACGTTCACGGCGGCACAGTTCGTCAAACAGCGGCAACTGGTCTGGAGCAACGGCCAGAACATAACGTTCCTGGGATTCGTTACACCACACTTCCAGCGGGCTCATGCCCGGCTCATCGTTCAGGATATCGCGCAGCTCAAAACGGCCACCGCGACCACCGTCACTCACCAACTCAGGCATGGCGTTGGAAAGGCCACCCGCGCCCACGTCGTGAATAAACAGGATCGGGTTGGCATCGCCCAACTCCCAGCAGCGGTCGATGACTTCCTGGCAACGGCGTTCCATTTCTGGGTTGTCGCGCTGTACGGAAGCAAAATCGAGATCCGCATCAGACTGGCCTGAAGCCATAGAAGAAGCTGCGCCGCCGCCCAGGCCAATGTTCATTGATGGACCGCCGAGGACGATAAGTTTCGCGCCCACGGTGATTTCGCCTTTCTGCACATGATCGGCGCGAATGTTGCCGATACCGCCCGCCAGCATGATTGGCTTGTGGTAGCCGCGCAGTTCGACGCCGTTGTGGCTGTTAACTTGCTCTTCGTAGGTACGGAAGTAGCCAGTCAGCGCCGGACGACCAAATTCGTTGTTAAATGCCGCACCGCCCAGAGGGCCGTCGGTCATGATATCCAGCGCGGTCACAATGCGATCGGGCTTGCCGAAATCTTCTTCCCATGGCTGTTCAAAGCTTGGAATACGCAAGTTAGAAACCGAGAAGCCCACCAGACCTGCTTTTGGTTTTGCACCACGGCCCGTTGCGCCTTCATCACGGATTTCGCCACCTGAACCGGTCGCCGCACCCGGCCACGGGGAAATCGCGGTTGGGTGGTTGTGGGTTTCAACTTTCATCAGGATATGTGCGTCTTCCTGGTGATAGTCGTAACGGCCCGCTTCGTGGTCGGCAAAGAAGCGCCCAACCTGTGAGCCTTCCATGACTGCGGCGTTATCTTTATAAGCCGATAACACGTAGTCAGGCGTTTTCTCAAAGGTGTTTTTAATCATTTTGAACAGCGATTTAGGCTGTTCCACGCCGTCAATAATCCAGTCGGCGTTAAAAATCTTATGGCGGCAATGTTCGGAGTTAGCCTGCGCGAACATATACAGCTCGATGTCATTCGGGTTGCGCCCCAGTTTGGTGAACGCATCCTGCAAGTAGTCGATTTCATCTTCTGCTAAAGCCAGCCCTAAACGGATGTTGGCTTCAACCAGCGCTTCGCGGCCCTGCGTTAACAGGTCAACGCTTTGCACTGGGGCAGGCGTGTGATGAGAGAACAGTTGCTGCGCATCGTCCAGCGCACCAAACACGCTTTCCATCATGCGGTCGTGCAGCAACGCGGCAACTTCCTGGCGCTGTGCATCGGTCAATGTGCTGGCAGTGATGTAATACGCCACGCCGCGTTCAAGGCGCTTAACTTTGGCCAGATCGCAGTTGTGGGCAATATCGGTGGCTTTGGAGGACCAGGGTGAGATGGTACCAGGACGCGGCGTAACCAGAATCAGGTTGCCAGTCGGGGCGTGGTCGGCAAGGGTTGGACCATATTTCAACAACCGTTGCAGGCGGGCGTGCTCTTCAGCCGTCAGCGGCGCCTCGAGATCGGCAAAGTGAATATACTCGGCATAAATGTCGCTGACCGGAAGGTTGGCGTCATTAAAGCGGGCCAGTAATTTGTTAATACGAAATGCCGATAAAGCGGGCGAACCACGCAGAATTTCCATCATCAAAGATCTCTCGTCTTCGAAACGCCAGGGGGACGCTTCAGTGGGCGCAAGGGGAAAACGGGCGCCATTATAGAGAATCCGCCGCCATGACGAAACCGTTTGCGTATAAATAAACGCATTAGTTTTCACTGATGGAAATTTAATCAGAAATGTTGAATATGTTGCACAGTGGCGTTTTGTTAAGCAAAATGCGCCACACCTTTTGGGAGCACCTCCACTTTTGAAGCCTGTTGTTAGCGAAAACTCTACGCCTCGTTGCAGATTAACTATTTGAAAAGATTTAAGATTAATTATCTGCTTATCGGTGCCGTAACCGTGTTGCTGGCAGTGGCGCTCTGGCCCTCCATTCCCTGGTTCGGACAAGCCGAAAACCGTATCGCCGCCATTCAGGCGCGGGGGGTTTTGCGCGTCAGTACAATTCAATCACCTTTGACTTATACCCAGTATCAGGGAAAAGAAATTGGTCTCGATTATGAGATGGCCGAACAATTTGCCCGTTACCTTGGCGTGAAGCTGGAAGTGACCGTTCGTCCGAATATTCAAGAGCTGTTTGATGACATTGATAATGACAAAGCCGATGTGATTGCAGCAGGCCTGGTCTACAACACTCAACGCAGCCAGCATTACCAGGCGGGGCCAGCCTACTATTCCGTTTCACAGCAGATGGTTTATCGCATGGGTAGCCCGCGCCCTAAAACATTGGCTGGCGTTAAAGAGAACCAGTTGGTGCTTTCGCCAGGCGTGACCTCGCTCAATGCATTGAAAAAGCTTAAAGAAGAGAAGTACCCAGATTTGAGCTGGCGTATCGACGAAAGGCACAGCAGCACGGAACTGTTGCAACAAGTTGTCGACGGGAAGATCGCTTTTACGATTGCAGATTCCGTCGCGATAAGCACTTTCCAGCGCGTTCATCCGCAACTTGCCGTCGCTCTGGATGTGACTGATGAGCAGCCCGTGACGTGGTTTAGCGCGCTGGATGGCGATGATAGCCTTTCTGCGGCCCTTCTCGACTTTTATAACAAGCTGAACAGCGACGGGACTTTTGCTCGCCTGGAAGAGAAATATCTTGGCCACGTTGGGGATTTTGATTATGTCGATACCCGCACGTTCCTCAAAGCCGTGGATTCCGTGTTGCCTGAGCTTCAGCCATTATTCGAAAAATATGCCACTGAAATAGACTGGCGTTTACTGGCGGCAATTTCGTATCAGGAATCACACTGGGACAACCAGGCTACGTCGCCAACCGGCGTGCGCGGATTGATGATGCTGACTAAAAACACGGCACAAAGTCTCGGTGTGACGGACCGCCTGGATCCAGAGCAAAGCATTGCAGGCGGAAGCCAGTATCTGAAAGATATGATGGCGAAAGTGCCTGATAGCGTGCCGGAAGAAGAGCGGATTTGGTTTGCGCTGACAGCGTACAACATGGGTTATGCCCACATGCTGGATGCACGCCAACTAACAGCGAAGCAAAAAGGTAATCCGGATAGCTGGGCGGATGTTAAAATTCGTCTGCCTCTATTGAGCCAGAAACAATATTACAGCAAAACAACTTATGGTTATGCCCGTGGCCATGAGGCGTATGCGTACGTCGAAAATATCCGCAAGTACTACATAAGCCTGGCAGGGTATTTACTTGAAAAAGAGAAGCAGGAAGCGCAGGAAGAAAAATACGCGCAAGCATATCCTGTCGTCGCGCCTGTGGAGCTGGCTACTCCGCGCTTCGGGCCTTTTCCTTTAGGGCCTTTTTCTCAAGACGACGCGCTCGAAAGAAATCGCTCAGCATTGCCGAACACTCTTCTGCCAGCACGCCCTCAGTCACAGTAACCTGGTGGTTCATGCCAGGGTGTCTGAGTACATCCATTAAAGAACCAATCGCACCCGTTTTGGCATCACGCGCACCAAATACCAGGTTGCCTATACGCCCGTGAACCATGGCTCCAGCACACATGACGCATGGCTCGAGGGTGACATAAAGCGTGGTGTCCAGCAGACGGTAGTTTTGCAAAACAACCCCACCCTGGCGCAGCGCCATGATTTCAGCATGAGCCGTGGGATCGTGTCGGCCAATCGGGCGATTCCAGCCTTCGCCAATCACCTGGTTGTTATGAACCAGCACCGCCCCAACCGGAACTTCACCTTCATCCCATGCACGACGAGCGAGTACTAACGCATGACGCATCCAGTATTCATGGGTAAATTCACTTTCTGACACGGGATTCTCCGGGCACGGCTATATTCGGGCGCGCATTATACACACTCGACGCACCTATAACTTGAAGTATGAAGGATATTATTCCAACTGCTGCAACTGCCCAAGCGGTGTGACGCGCCAGCGGTGCTGGCAAAAATAGAGCAGCGGGTTATCCTGGTTGCTGTCGCTATAACCACTGTAAAGCTGTAGCGGCGTGCCAATTTTTTGTTCCAGTTGCGCCACTTTCTCATGCCCAAGACAGCGCAATGTGAGCACCCACCCTCCATGCGAGCGTTCAATCTGGCTGGCAATTAGCTTAACTTTCGGTAGCCACGGCGTGTCGAAATAAACTTGCTGAACAAGCGGTTGCGGTGAACCCGTGATTAACCAGACATCGGCATCTGAACTGGTCAGGTAATCCGTCAGACGCTGCTGGACTATCGGGAAGGCAGTGACGCGTCCACGGAACCAGGCAACGAAGTTCGTTTCCAGCTGTTTGAGGCGTGTTTCGCTATGACCAAAGGTTGCTCCCCACAATAACAGGCTCATCGGCCAACGAGCGGCGCGTCCTTTAATCAGCAATGCCCCCCCTATCACCGGCAAAAGCGGAATGACAAGTAACAGATTGAGGGGCAGATGGCGCAACAGATAGCGCAAGAAGCTGCCGAACATATCCTGCTGATGCAGCGTGCCATCTAAATCGAAAAATACTACCCGACGCTCACTCTGAGTTGCCAAACGTTACTCCTCTGGATCGTTATCACGTAAATATCAAACTGGCGATTACCGCTATCAGAAAGCCTAACAGATAGACCATCACTTTTCCGGTAACGGACAGCAAAGATTGCGAGTATTGGCTTTCGCGAACCTGTGAGCCGGACTTTTCCACCATCTTTGAATAATTAATTCCTTCAAGTTTCATAATAATGGAATATACAATTAATTCAGGCGAGTGAATTTACGTTATTATTGGGCCGCTCAGGTATTTGACCCGGCACACTGGAGAGGAAATGAACTGTTTACTGCGAATCCGAAGCCGCTACTCAACCCTGGCACAGAGTGACCGTAAACTGGCCGACTTTCTGCTGGAAAAACCCGATCATGCCCGTCATTTAAGCTCGCAACAGCTTGCGGCTGAAGCCGGTGTAAGCCAATCAAGTGTGGTTAAGTTCTCACAAAAACTGGGCTTTAAGGGCTTCCCTGCCCTCAAACTCGCCATCAGCGAAGCATTGGCAAGCGGCCAGGATCCACAATCTGTTCCCGTCCATAATTTGATTCTTGGTGATGATCCGCTGCGTCTGGTCGGTGAAAAGCTGATTAAAGACAATATGGCGGCGATGCATGCCACGCTTGATATCAATAGCGAAGAAAAGCTGCTTGCCAGTGTGAATATGTTGCGTAATGCGCGGCGTGTCTTGTTGGTAGGGATAGGCGCATCCGGTCTGGTCGCCAAGAATTTTGCCTGGAAGCTGATGAAAATTGGCATTAATGCGGTCGCAGAACAAGATATGCACGCGCTGCTGGCGACCGCCCAAGCTTCAAGCACTGACGATGTATTACTGGCTATTTCCTATTCTGGTGAACGGCGTGAGATAAATCTCGCCGCAGATGAAACTCTGCGTGCAGGTGCAAAAATCCTCGCCATTACCGGCTTCACGCCAAATGCGTTGCAGCAACGAGCCTCTCTTTGCTTGTATACCATCGCTGAAGAACAGGCGACGCGTAGCGCGGCAATCTCCTCCACCAGCGCACAGATGATGCTAACCGATTTGCTCTTTATGGCGCTGGTTCAACGGGATCTGGAACACGCACCAGAACGCATTCGTCATAGTGAAGCGCTGGTAAAAAAACTGGTTTGATCGAGGATTGGGCGTATAATGCCCGCCCTGTTTCTGTTGTTATCGAGATTTTCCCATGGCGCTACTTATCACTAAAAAATGTATCAACTGCGATATGTGCGAACCGGAGTGCCCGAACGAGGCCATTTCCATGGGGGATAGCATTTATGAGATCAACACCGATCGCTGCACTGAGTGTGTTGGTCATTACGAAACACCGACTTGCCAGAAAGTGTGCCCGATCCCAAACACCATCATCAGCGATCCCGCACATATCGAGAATGAAGAGCAGCTGTGGGACAAGTTTGTTCAGTTGCATCACGCCGATAAGCTCTAATTCTCAATAATGACCGTCGCACAGGCGTAATGTCGTTCGTCGGCAAGGGTAACGTGTACCGAACGTACGCCCATTCTTTCTGCCAGACGTTCTGCCTCTTCCCAAAACCGTAGTTGCGGCTTGCCTAACGGGTCGTTAAACACTTCAAATTGATTAAACGCCAGGCCGTTGCGAATACCGGTGCCAAACGCTTTTGCCGCCGCTTCTTTCACCGCAAAACGTTTTGCCAAAAAGCGCACCGGTTGTTGGTGCGCCTGGTATTGCAGCCATTCGTTGGCACTCAGCACACGCTTCGCCAGACGGTCGCCCGAGCGTGAGATAACGCCTTCAATGCGCGCTATCTCAACAATGTCTGTACCGAGGCCAAGAATCGCCATTAGCTACGCGCTTCCTGCATCAGGCGTTTCATTTCTGCCACCGCTTCTTTCAAACCACTCATTACCGCACGGCCAATAATCGCATGGCCGATATTCAGCTCGTGCATTTCTGGCAGGCGAGCAATGGCTTTTACATTGTGGTAAGTCAGACCGTGTCCGGCATTCACTTTCAGCCCTTTTCCAGCTGCGTAAGTTGCTGCTTCTGCAATACGAGCCAGTTCTTTGGCCTGGGTCACTTCGTCCTGCGCATCCGCATAGCAGCCGGTATGAATTTCGATATATGGCGCGCCAACGGCCACAGCAGCATCAATTTGCGCGTGGTCAGCATCAATAAACAGAGAAACCAGAATTCCAGCATCCGCGAGGCGTTTGCAGGCGTCGCGCATTTTATCCAGTTGACCGGCGACATCCAGCCCGCCTTCGGTGGTGACTTCCTGGCGTTTTTCCGGCACCAGGCAGCAGAAATGAGGTTTAGTTTCGCAGGCAATACCAATCATCTCCTCGGTAACTGCCATTTCGAGGTTCATACGCGTATCGAGGGTCTGTCGCAGAATGCGGACATCGCGATCGGTGATATGGCGGCGATCTTCACGCAGGTGAACCGTAATACCGTCTGCGCCTGCTTGCTCGCAAATGAATGCGGCCTGTACAGGATCAGGATATGCCGTGCCACGTGCGTTACGCAAAGTTGCGATGTGATCGATGTTGACGCCTAACAGTAATTCAGACATGCCTTTCCTCGAGGTCAGAACGGTTTGAGTTCCGGCAGTTTACACCTGAGAAGGAAAGCATGGCTACGCCCAGGCGTTATTGCGGGTCTTGAGGTGATTTGAGTGGTGGTTTTTTGGGCACAAACTGGCGGAACAATTCGCGGCTTTTGAGGGGTTTTCCGCCCAGATAGGGTTTTAACGCTATGCGGGTAAAACGTTTGGCTGCGCGCAAACTGGCTAAATCTGGAAACTCGCGGTTAGCAAGCGCCTTTAATTCGTGGCCAGTGAAAGTGCGGTTATCCACCACAAGGCTTGCGATAAAGCCTTTCTCTTCACGATAGCGATAAGTCATGGTATCGCTGACTTCTTCGCCGCTACCGGCGCAATGCAGGAAATCTACGCCGTAACCCAGATGTCCGAGCAGCGCCAACTCAAAACGACGCAATGCCGGTTCAGGAGAACCGCTGGTTCCGGCTAAAGCCTGAATGCAATGGAGGTAATCGAAGAACAATTCAGAGAAACGGGTTTCATCTTCAAGCACGCGTGAAACCAGTTCATTCACGTACAGGCCGCTGTAAAGCGTAATACCACTCAGAGGAAGTGCCAGCGAGACAGCTTCGGCGCTACGCAGTGTTTTAACTTCACCACGTCCACCCCAGCGAACCAGCAAGGGAGTAAAGGGTTGGAGTGTCCCTTTGAGGTTTGAACGGCGAGAACGAGCGCCTTTCGCAATTAAACGAACGCGCCCTGACTCTTCTGAAAAGAGGTCAAGCAGAAGGCTGGTTTCGCTCCAGGGGCGACTATGCAGGACAAAAGCCCGTTGCCAGCCTTCCATATTATTACTTCAGATCGTCGGTATAACCCAGACTACGCAGTGCGCGTTCGTCATCTGCCCAACCGGATTTCACCTTCACCCACAGCTCAAGGTGAATTTTGGCTTCAAACATCTCTTCCATGTCTTTACGCGCTTCGATACCGATGGTTTTGATTTTGGCGCCTTTGTTGCCAATAACCATTTTCTTCTGGCCTTCACGTTCAACCAGAATCAAACCATTGATATCGTAACCGCCGCGGGCATTCGAGACAAACTGTTCAATTTCAACGGTAACGGAATATGGCAATTCCGCGCCAAGGAAACGCATCAGTTTTTCACGGATGATTTCAGAGGCCATGAAACGCTGTGAACGGTCTGTAACGTACTCTTCCGGGAAGTGATGAGTCGCTTCTGGCAGACGTTTGCGAACGATGCTCGCAATCGTATCTACGTTCATGCCGTTTTCCGCAGAAATAGGCACGATATCGAGGAAGTTCATCTGGCTACCGAGGAATTGCAGATGCGGTAACAGAATGCCTTTATCTTGCACGTTATCGACTTTGTTCACTGCCAGAATCACCGGCGCTCGTGCGTCACGCAGTTTGTTAAGCACCATTTCATCGTCTGCGGTCCACTTAGTCCCTTCAACGACGAAAATAACCAGCTCAACATCACCGATGGAGCTGCTCGCAGCTTTGTTCATCAGGCGGTTGATAGCGCGCTTTTCTTCCATATGCAGCCCTGGGGTATCGACGTAAATCGCCTGATACGGGCCTTCGGTATGGATACCCATAATGCGGTGACGAGTGGTCTGCGCTTTACGGGAAGTGATAGAAATTTTTTGCCCAAGCAACTGGTTTAGCAGCGTGGATTTGCCGACATTAGGGCGACCAACGATGGCCACGAATCCGCAAAAGGTTTGTTCTTCGCTCATTATTCCAGCTCCAGCTTGATAAGCGCCTGCTCAGCTGCAGCCTGTTCCGCCTTACGGCGGCTTGAACCGGTGCCAATCACCGGCTCAGGCAGGCCACTCACCTGACAGTGAATGGTAAATTCCTGATCGTGCGCTTCACCACGAACCTGCACCACCAAATAAGATGGCAGTGGCAAGTGGCGACCCTGCAAATACTCTTGCAGACGCGTCTTAGGGTCTTTTTGCTTATCGCCTGGGCTAATTTCATCCAGACGAGATTGATACCAGGAAAGAATTAAACGCTCAACATTCTGGATGTCGCTGTCGAGGAAAACGCCACCAATTAAGGCTTCTACGGTATCGGCCAGAATGGATTCGCGGCGGAATCCACCACTTTTTAATTCACCCGGCCCAAGACGCAGACATTCACCTAACTCAAATTCACGGGCAATTTCTGCCAGCGTATTGCCACGCACCAGCGTCGCACGCATACGGCTCATATCACCTTCGTCTACGCGTGGAAAACGATGGTAAAGCGCGTTTGCAATAACATAGCTAAGAATGGAGTCACCCAGAAATTCCAGACGCTCATTGTGTTTGCTGCTGGCACTGCGATGCGTTAATGCCTGCTGCAACAGATCCTGATGTACAAAAGTGTAGCCCAGCTTACGCTGCAGCCTATTAATTACGATGGGGTTCATGCGATACCAATTAATGAATGCGTCAATTATTCAGCACACGGAACAGACCTGAAAAAGAGAACCAACGCTGTTTCGTTTGCCGTGGCTCCTCAGAGAGGAGCCAACCTTAATACGGGGGGATATTCTATAGATAACGACGTGGAAAGTCGTTATCTGAATGGATTTAATTGATCAATGAATTCCGCCAATACGACTTAAACGAACACCCGTTGGCCATTCACCTTCTTGTTTCTCGAAACTCATCCAGATTGCGGTAGCTTTACCGACCAGATTTGCCTCAGGCACAAAGCCCCAATAACGGCTATCAGCGCTGTTATCGCGGTTATCACCCATCATGAAATAATGGCCCGGTGGAACAATCCAGGTCGCCAGTTGTTGGCCCGGTTGCTGGTAGTACATACCCAGTTGATCCTGCGCAATTGGCACAGTCAGAATATTGTGAGTCACATCGCCCAAAGTTTCTTTGCGCTCGGAAAGACGGATACCATTTTCTTTGGTTTGGTTCTGTGGCAACTGGAAGAAACCAGAGTTTGCTTCACTGCCGTTGCGACGTGCAAATGTCTGCACAAAATCACTAGGTTCTACATTGCTGTAAGTGATTGGTAATGCGTTGTCACAGGCCTGGCCAGAACTGCAATTTGGCTGAACAGTGACTTCTTTTGCCACAGGATCGTAACTCACACGATCGCCTGGTAAACCGACTGCACGTTTGATGTAATCAAGACGCGGATCTTGAGGATATTTGAACACCACAATATCGCCGCGTTTTGGATGGCCGGTTTCAATGAGCGTATTCTGGTAGATAGGATCTTTAATGCCGTAGGCAAATTTCTCTACCAGAATAAAATCGCCGATTAAAAGCGTTGGCATCATGGAGCCGGAAGGTATCTGAAAGGGTTCATAAACAAATGAACGCACAATCAGAACTATCGCGAGCACCGGGAATACGGATGCCCCCGTTTCTAACCAACCTGGTTTCGGTCCGACTTTTTTGAGCGTTTTGCCATCAAGCGCATCACCCGTGGCAGCTTGCGCTGCCGCCTGTTTTTCCCGACGTTTTGGCGCAAAGATAAATTTATCAATGCACCATAAAATACCCGTCACCAGCGTCGCTATCACGAGGATTAGCGCAAACATATTCGCCATGCCAACTCCTTAATTTATTTGCTGTCTTTGCCGACATGCAGAATGGCGAGGAACGCTTCCTGAGGCAGTTCGACGTTACCGACTTGCTTCATACGCTTCTTACCGTCCTTCTGTTTCTGCAACAGCTTTTTCTTACGGCTTACGTCACCGCCGTAGCATTTTGCCAGAACGTTTTTACGCAATTGTTTAACGGTAGAACGCGCAATAATGTGTGCGCCGATGGCCGCCTGAATCGCAATATCAAATTGCTGACGCGGGATCAGCTCTTGCATCTTCTCGACCAGTTGGCGACCACGGAACTGTGAATTGCCACGGTGAGTAATCAATGCGAGGGCATCAACACGATCGCCGTTGATCAGGACATCAACACGCACCATGTCAGAAGCCTGGAAGCGTTTGAAGTTATAGTCCAGAGACGCATAACCACGAGATGTCGATTTCAGACGATCGAAGAAGTCGAGGACCACTTCAGCCATCGGAATTTCATAGGTCAGCGCAACCTGATTACCGTGGTAAACCATGTTGGTTTGCACACCACGTTTTTCGATACACAGAGTGATTACGCTGCCCAGGTATTCCTGAGGCATCAGCATATGACATTCTGCAATCGGCTCACGTAGTTCAGCGATATTATTCAGTGCTGGCAGCTTAGAAGGGCTATCAACATAGATCGTTTCGCCAGTGGTGGTTTCGACTTCGTAGACTACAGTTGGCGCGGTGGTAATCAGGTCGAGATCGTATTCACGTTCCAGACGTTCCTGAATGATTTCCATGTGCAACAGGCCAAGGAAGCCGCAGCGGAAGCCGAAGCCCAGCGCCGTTGAGCTTTCTGGCTCGAAGAATAAGGAAGCATCGTTCAGGCTCAACTTGCCGAGCGCATCACGGAAGTTTTCGTAATCGTCTGAGCTAACCGGGAACAGGCCCGCATAAACCTGCGGCTTCACTTTTTTGAAGCCTGGCAGCGCTTTATCTGCCGGGTTACGTGCGAGAGTCAAAGTATCGCCAACCGGTGCGCCGAGAATGTCTTTAATCGCGCACACCAACCAGCCTACTTCACCACAGCCCAGAACATCACGATCAACACGTTTCGGCGTGAAAATGCCCAGACGGTCAGCGTTATACACCTGGCCGGTGCTCATAACTTTAATTTTGTCGCCCTTTCTCATGGTGCCGTTTTTGATACGCACCAGGGAGACAACACCAAGGTAGTTATCGAACCAGGAGTCAATGATCAGCGCCTGCAATGGTGCTTCTGGATCACCTTCAGGGCCTGGGATGTCGCGCACCAGACGTTCAAGAACATCCGTTACACCAAAACCAGTTTTAGCTGAACAACGAACAGCATCAGTGGCATCGATACCTACGATATCTTCAATTTCTTGCGCAGCACGTTCAGGGTCAGCTGCTGGCAGGTCAATTTTGTTCAGAACAGGAACAACTTCCAGATCCATTTCCATGGCGGTATAGCAGTTTGCCAGGGTCTGAGCTTCAACGCCCTGCCCGGCATCCACCACCAGCAACGCGCCTTCGCACGCTGCAAGCGAGCGGGAAACTTCATAAGAGAAGTCAACGTGACCAGGGGTGTCGATGAAATTCAGGTGATAAGTTTCACCGTCACTTGCTTTATAATCCAGAGTAACGCTTTGCGCTTTGATGGTAATCCCGCGCTCACGTTCAAGATCCATGGAGTCAAGAACCTGGGCTTCCATTTCGCGATCGGACAAGCCGCCGCAAATTTGGATAATACGGTCAGACAGCGTCGATTTGCCGTGGTCGATGTGGGCAATAATAGAAAAGTTACGTATATTCTTCATAGTTAGAGGTTTTTATGCCTTACAAATCCGGGAAAGCTCGGCGCTACGCGCTGTACAGAGCATGATGTCAATGGCTGTCTTTTGCCTGAAACGCCGCATTCTACACTACAACCAGAAAGCGAGGAAACAGGTCATCATGCAAGCTTAGCTGAGCGATGAAAAGCCGATGGAGTGAGTGTCAAAACAGATGGTGGCAGCAGGCGCTTCACGGGTTATCTGCAGGCGTCATGGTTTCGACTCTGAGCGCATCTGGCGGCAGAGCAACACTGAGAATAACCGGCTGCCAGTTTTCACGGCGACTGAGTTTCACAGAGAACCCGCGTGCGATAAGAAAACCGCCTACGCCTCCCAGTAATGCACCACAAATCGCGGCAAGGTTTGTATCAAACATCGCCTGAAAAAGAGCAGATACGATAAACAAACCGACCAGTGGAGACATGTAAACCAGTAATGCAGAGCCTATCAGGCTGCCTTCAGCGATGCCCAATTCGACTTTTTGACCGGCTACCAGCGGAGTATCGCAGGCAACCGATAAGGTGTGACTCGTTTGTGGGCCGAGCTTATTAAGGATGCGACTACCGCAGCCAGCGCGTGAAGCACAGCTGCTGCAAGATGCTTTCACATCACAGCTTAATAATGCTTCACCTTGTTTCCAGGAGACAACGGTTGCCCACTCTTTGATCATTGCCCATTCCTGAATTTGATGCTGTCCGCAATACGTTTTGCCGTTTGCGGTGGTAATTCACCCACGATGGTAATTTCGGTTTTATCACGAATCTCAGAACTTACGGTGCGACGCCCCGTGCGTAGAATCTGATCGGTGCTATTACTGGCCGCATGGCTAATATTGACCGAGAAGCTAAACAGACCATCTGAATAGAGACGTGATTCGATAGGGACATCAACCGTTGGTAATGGCCGACGGCTGCTGGAAACTTCACTAAAACCTTGCGGCAGCCAGGTCGGCGCCCAGGTAAAGTTAATTTTTTCAGCACCGGGGACTGACAATAACGGCGGTAAATTCGCCTTTGCCAGACTTTGCATCATGCCGTTCGCTTCTTTGCTGACGTTAAAAGAGATCACGCGGAACTGTTCCAGCGTTTCGCCATCACGGTCCAGCAAATCAACACGCAGGGGTAATTTGGTTTCTGAATCCATCCACACCATATAGCTGTAACGCGTACCGTCTCTGGCCACCACGCGGATGACTTCGCAAAGCCTGTCGGCAATACGAGTGCGTCCGACAGAGATGAAGTCGTAATATGGCGTTAAGCGTTTGAAATCGGTGTAAACGATTGATGGAAGCGAATCAACGATGTAATCCCCGGTGAGCGTAAACGGCTCAAGCCCAGGTTCAAAATAGCTGATTTCGCTGCCACGCTGGACGACTTCTCGGCGCGGGCCGTCCATCTGAAGCAATTGAGCAAGCGGACGATTATCAAGCCTTGCATGGCGATACCGTAAGGATTCTATGCCTTGCTTATTAATGCTGATAAATGCCAACTCATAATTGAGTGACTGACTCGCCTGGTTCATTTGCTGCAACAATGCCCCGGACGAAACAGTGTCCGCCGAGGCATTTGAGCTGAACAACAGGCTGCTTGTCATAAGAGACAGGGCATACCAAAGTTGCTTCATTACTGCGATTGAGTTCCTAAAGTTTGGTTTCCTGGCACTTGTACCGCAGCTTGCTGGGTTTGTGCCTGTTCAAACTGGAGTTGCTCGGCGTGTAAACGACGCTGCAATTCGTAATCTTGCAACATGGCATTGATACGTCGACGCTGTTCCTGTACCTGCTGCTGACCCGTACTGGCTGTGCTGTCAGACGGCACACCTAAACTTACCGGACTCGCTTTACCCATCATAGGCAAAGTGTTGAACACTGGAGCCTCGGGTTGAGCAGGATTGTCAGACTGGCCATTATAGTGCTGCACACCAACGATTACTGCAAGTGATACACATGCAGCAACACCCATTTGGGTAAGTTGGCTAGCCCACGGACGCACCTTGTTCCAGAATGACATTTTCTGCCATTGCTCTGGTTTTGGTTGCTGTTCAGTAATGAGTGGCGTGACATGACGCACTGGCTCATTTTCAATTGCAGCCATGACATTAGCTGCAATATCAAAATGAAGTAATTCACTGGTATCGCCGCGCATTGTGTCGCGGATTAGGTGGTAGCTCTCCCAGCTTTGCTGCATTGATTTGTCTTTCGACAAAATACTTAGCAGCTCGCTATCCAGAGTTTCCCCATCCATTAAAGCGGAAAGCTGTTCTTTCTGCATGCCTAATTACCCTTCCAGTAACCCGCTATCGTCAACGCCTGATAAGCGGTTGAACTTTATTATCAATAGCTTCCCGCGCACGGAAAATACGAGAACGTACAGTCCCTACCGGGCAATCCATGATGGCGGCTATTTCTTCATAGCTCAAACCATCCAACTCCCGCAACGTAATTGCCATACGTAAATCTTCCGGAAGTGACTCAATAGTACGGAAAACTATTTGTCTCAGTTCTTCAGACAACATTAAGTTCTCAGGGTTCGAAATTTCTTTCAATGCGCTGCCACTTTCGTAGTTTTCCGCATCAATTGCGTCCACATCACTTGATGGAGGACGACGTCCCTGAGCAACCAGATAATTTTTCGCTGTGTTGACCGCTATACGGTACAACCATGTGTAAAACGCGCTATCGCCACGGAATGAATCCAGTGCACGATAAGCTTTAATGAAAGACTCCTGCACCACGTCAGGAACATCCCCTGATGGTACATAGCGGGAAACCAGGCTCGCCACTTTATGCTGATAACGAATTACCAGTAAATTGAATGACTTCTGATCTCCCTTCTGGACCCGTTCGACGAGGACCTGATCCGTTAACTGCTCGCTCATCCGAGGTAATGTCTCCCCAAACCTATTTCCACGCGTAATTGAAAAGCCACCCGAACTCTGCATACATGAGCAAGTTCACGGTTGGAACGCTCGATTCGAGCAAAGTTCCGTTACGCCTTTGTTTTCCTGATCTGTTCCACAAATTATCTCTTCTTGATTATAAGTTTCGTGGCACAAACGGTGACACCTTTTTTAACCTAAAAGGCGATCGCTAAATTGCATGCAGAGTATCGCATGAATCATGATTTTTCATCAGAAAATCTGCCGCTCACGGTGGCCTGACTGCAAATATGGCTTATTCCGCACATAATTCAGATGAAACTGACTTCTGCACGTCGTCCTGTTTAGTTGATATAACACTGCTTTAAAAAAAGCGTGTTGTAGCCCACATCGGGTGATATGCTGGCCCAACCATTGTTTAGTAAATTAAACACGATGAACGCAAATTCCGAACTCGCTTGTGATGTATTAATCGTCGGTAGCGGAGCTGCTGGCCTCTCTCTTGCTTTACGGCTTGCCGAAAACAGCAAAGTAATAGTTCTGAGTAAAGGGCCGATTAATGAAGGCTCAACCTTATATGCTCAGGGCGGCATTGCCGCTGTGTTTGATGAAACGGACAGCATCGACTCACATGTAGAAGATACTCTGATTGCAGGCGCTGGAATTTGTGACCGTGAGGCGGTGGAGTTTGTCGCCAGTAATGCACGTCACTGCGTGCAATGGCTGATTGACCAGGGCGTGTTATTTGATACCGAAGTTCAGCCAAATGGTGCAGAAAGCTATCATTTAACCCGCGAAGGTGGGCATAGCCATCGTCGAATTCTTCATGCCGCTGACGCCACGGGTAAAGAAGTAGAAACCACTCTGGTAGGTAAAGCGCTTAACCACCCGAATATTCGTGTCATCGAACGCAGTAATGCCGTCGATTTAATTGTTTCAGACAAAATAGGTTTACCGGGTACGCGACGCGTGGTCGGAGCCTGGATCTGGAACCGCAATCGTGAAAAAGTGGAAACCTGCCGCGCGAAAGCGGTGGTTCTGGCTACCGGCGGTGCATCAAAAGTTTATCAGTACACCACTAATCCGGATATTTCTTCAGGCGATGGTATTGCCATGGCCTGGCGCGCCGGTTGCCGCGTCGCGAACCTGGAATTTAATCAGTTTCACCCTACCGCGTTGTTCCACCCTCAAGCACGTAATTTCCTACTGACCGAAGCCTTACGCGGCGAAGGTGCTTATCTCAAGCGCCCTGATGGCTCACGATTTATGCCTGATTTTGATGAGCGTGGTGAGCTGGCTCCGCGAGATATCGTCGCTCGCGCCATCGATCATGAGATGAAGCGTCTGGGTGCAGACTGCATGTACCTTGATATCAGCCACAAACCAGAAGAGTTTGTCCGCCATCATTTCCCGACAATTTACGAAAAGCTGATGGGGCTGGATATCGATCTCACTAAAGAACCCGTCCCGGTTGTGCCTGCGGCACATTACACCTGCGGCGGCGTGATGGTCGATGAAAATGGGCGGACTGATGTTGATGGGCTATATGCTATCGGCGAAGTGACCTATACCGGTCTGCATGGCGCAAACCGCATGGCCTCGAATTCGCTGCTGGAATGTCTGGTTTATGGCTGGTCAGCGGCAGAGGATATTATAAAGCGTATGCCGTACGCCCGAATTTCCAGAAAACTGCCTGACTGGGATGATAGCCGCGTCGATAATCCAGATGAACAAGTTGTGATTCAACATAACTGGCATGAGCTTCGCCTGTTTATGTGGGATTACGTTGGGATTGTACGATCCACGCGCCGTCTGGAACGCGCACTGCGCCGAATTACGATGTTGCAGCAAGAGATCGACGAATACTATGCCAACTTCCGCGTGTCGAACAATTTGCTGGAACTGCGCAACCTTGTACAAGTTGCTGAGTTAATCGTGCGCTGTGCCATGATGCGTAAAGAAAGCCGGGGCCTGCACTACACTCTGGACTACCCGGATTTGGCCGAAAACTCCGGGCCAAGCATTCTTTCCCCACTCTACATAAATAAATAGAAATCCTGGGTCAGGCTGCAATAGCCTTCGGAATATTGTTGGTCTGGCCCACGAATGATTAATCGTTCAGTAAAGTATTCGCCATCTGTTGGTGACACCGCCAGCATGACGCGATGCGGCAAACGCGTTTCATTATCTGCGATATCCGTACGGTAACGTACAAACCATCCCTGTGTTTTTGCCAGTTCACAAAAAGCCGTTCCCGACGTTTCAGGCATGATCACACAGAAAAAACCATCTTCAGTGATCAACTGTGCGGCACTACTCAACAACGCGTTATGATCAAGCGTCGTGGTATAGCGAGCCTGGGCACGCTCCGGCGAAGCACAATCACTGCCCTGGGTAAAAAACGGCGGGTTGCTGACGATTAACGAGTAACGTTGCGTGGCTTGTTGCGCCCATTCACGAATATCAGCGCAATGAACCGAGATACGCGAAGACCACTTGCACCCTGCGGCGTTTTCCGCAGCTTGCTCAGCGGCAGCAGGATCAAGTTCTACTGCATCGACCGTGACATGATCAGGCGTGCGCTGCGCGAGCATTAATGCCAGTAAGCCGCTTCCGGTGCCAATATCCAATACGTTTTTCACATTTGCTACGGGTACCCATGCGCCCAGCAACGTGCCATCAGTTCCGACTTTCATTGCGCATCTGTCGTGCGCTACAAAGAATTGTTTAAAGGTGAATCCATCACGACGCAATACTGCTCTTTGACTGCACATCTTAGCTACCCTGTAGAGAAACGGGTGTAGCATAGGGGAAAGTTGCTGCCAGGAAAAGCGTCAGTTATCCACACAAACAGATGAAGATCGCAGCCATAACGTCTATAATCGGCGCCCTACATAGAGGAAGACCATGACTGTAACCACTTTTTCCGAACTGGAACTTGACGAGAGCTTGTTGCTCGCGCTCCAGGACAAGGGCTTTACCCGCCCGACAGCTATTCAGGCTGCCGCCATTCCACCTGCACTTGAAGGGCGTGATGTCCTCGGTTCCGCACCAACCGGTACCGGTAAAACAGCCGCTTATTTGCTGCCTGTGTTACAGCATTTGGTCGATTTCCCGCGTAAAAAATCTGGCCCACCACGTATTTTGATCGTCACGCCAACGCGTGAACTGGCAATGCAAGTGGCCGATCACGCTCGTGAGCTGGCAAAACATACACATCTTGATATCGCAACTATCACTGGTGGCGTGGCTTATATGAACCACGCTGAAGTGTTTAGCGAAAATCAGGATATCGTTGTCGCAACAACGGGCCGCCTGCTGCAATACATCAAAGAAGAAAACTTTGATTGCCGTGCGGTTGAGACACTGATTCTTGATGAAGCCGATCGCATGTTGGATTTGGGCTTCGCGCAGGATATCGAAACCATTGCTGCAGAGACTCGCTGGCGCAAACAAACCATGCTGTTCTCTGCCACGCTTGAAGGCGATGCAATCAAGAACTTCGCAGAGCGTTTGTTAGAAGATCCTGTTGAAGTTTCTGCAACGTCATCAACACGTGAACGCAAAAAAATCCACCAGTGGTACTACCGTGCCGATAACATCGAGCATAAAACCGCTCTGTTGGTACACCTGCTGAAACAACCGGATACCACTCGTTCAATCGTCTTTGTGCGTAAACGCGATCGTGTGCATGAACTGGTTGCCTGGCTTCGCGAAGCGGGGATCAATACCTGCTATCTCGAAGGCGAAATGGTGCAGATGAAACGTACCGAGGCAATCAAGCGTTTGACTGATGGCCGCGTGAACGTTCTGATTGCAACCGATGTTGCCGCGCGTGGTATTGATATTCCAGAAGTGAGCCATGTGTTTAACTTCGATATGCCGCGTACTGCTGATACCTATCTGCACCGTATCGGGCGTACGGGTCGTGCCGGTCTGAAAGGCACTGCAATCTCATTGGTTGAAGCGCATGACCATTTGCTGCTGGGCAAAGTCACTCGCTACATGAAAGAACCAATGAAATCTCGCGTGATTGATGAGCTGCGCCCAACCACCCGCGCACCGAGTGAAAAACTCACCGGCAAGCCGTCGAAGAAAGTGCTCGCTAAGCGCGAAGAGAAGAAGAAAGACGAGAAAGAAAAACCGCGTGTGAAAGTTCGTCTTCGCGATAAAAAGAATGTCGGTAAGCGCCGTAAACCAAGCAGTGCGAAAACCGATTCAGCTGAATAATTCATCAACAGCTATATAAACCGTCTCCCAGGAGGCGGTTTTTTTATGATTTGAGTTAGAGTTTTAACCGTTTTGTTACATTTCTGAATCAGAACCATAAAAAAAGCCGGTGCTACTGCCACCGGCTTTTTAAATACTTTAGAAATTAGAGGCTTGCAGTGAAGGTGCGAGCAATCACGTCACGCTGCTGTTCTGCAGTCAGTGAGTTGAAACGTACGGCATAGCCAGAAACACGGATAGTCAGCTGCGGATATTTTTCTGGGTGTTTAACAGCATCTTCCAGAGTTTCACGACGCAGAACGTTCACGTTCAGGTGCTGACCACCTTCTACACGAACTTCAGGTTTTGCTTCCACACCGATTTCACGATATTCGAACTCGCCCAGTTTGCTCACCGCGACAACTTCGTCTTCTGCAAAATCTGCTTTAGCACAGACACAACGTGCTTCGCCTTTCTCGCTGTCCAGCAGCCAGATAGAGTTCAGGAGTGAATCATTTGCAGCTTTAGTAATTTGGATACCAGTAATCATTTTATTTCTCCCTATGGGCTAATTTTGTGATTCTATTTCGGGCCATAAACTGGCTCATTGGTAAAACCATTGTTGCGTTACTGATCTTTATACTAGCCAAACCGGCTTCAAACTTTGATTTAAATCAATTAAATCCATGCCATCAATGTGCCTATGATATCATTTATTTGTTTTACATCAACTTAGCTGGCTTGGTTGAAATTAAAAATTATGTAAATTTTCAAATTTTTTTAGGTTTAAGTCTTAACAGTGACTCATCCATTTTGTTTAGAAGAAAGAAGCCGTTAAGCTAGTCAGATTCCAAATCGCAGGAGAGCGAGATGACGACCCCCCTCACCTGGCACGATGTGCTGGCTCAAGAAAAGCAACAACCTTATTTCATTAATACGCTGGCAACCGTTGCTGAACGACGCGCTGCTGGAGTCACGGTTTATCCTCCTCAGAAAGACGTATTCAACGCATTCAGATTTACGGAGCTGGGTGACGTGAAAGTGGTCATCCTTGGACAAGACCCTTATCACGGTCCAGGGCAAGCACACGGTCTGGCATTCTCTGTTCTGCCTGGTGTTGCAGTGCCACCGTCGTTAAAGAATATGTACAAAGAGTTGCAGAGCGACATTGCTGATTTTGTGCAACCAAACCATGGTTACCTGGAAAGCTGGGCGCGTCAGGGCGTACTTTTACTCAACACAGTATTAACCGTCGAGGCAGGTAATGCGCATTCGCATGCGAAATTAGGCTGGGAAGCATTCACAGATAAGGTAATTGCGCTGATTAACGAACACTGTGAAGGCGTCGTATTTTTACTTTGGGGATCGCATGCGCAGAAGAAAGGCAGTTTTATTGACAGAGACCGCCATCACGTTTTACAAGCCCCTCATCCCTCGCCTTTATCGGCGCATCGTGGTTTTCTGGGATGTGGGCATTTCTCTAAAACCAATCAGTATCTGACCGAACGCAATCAGCCCGCAATTGACTGGACGCCGGTCTTGCCAGAATAAAGAGACAAAAAAGCCAGCTTTCGCTGGCTTTTTAAAACGGTCATTCTCAAAGCATTACGCTTTGTTTTGACGCCACCATTCAGACAACAACACACCGGTTGCCACTGATACGTTCAAGCTTTCAACATTACCAGTGCCTGTGATCGCAACGCTCATGTCAGCATTTTCAAAGGTCGCATCAGAAACACCTTCGCGTTCCTGACCTAACACCAGAACCATTTTCTTCGGCAACTCAGCTTTGAAAAGCGGAGTTCCTTTATGGCTTGATGTTGTGACAATCGCGTAACCGGCTTTACGGAATTGCTCCAGACCTTCTTCGAAAGTCTCGCCGCTAATTGCTTCAACATGCTCCGCACCGCCTTCAGCAGTACGAACCGCAGCGCCAGACTCCAGCATTGCTGCATCTTCCACCAGCAAGCCTTTCACACCGAAGTGTGCGCAGCTACGCATAATGCCACCGAGGTTATGCGGGTTAGCCACGTTTTCCAGTGCCAGGACACAATCTTCTTCGCCAGCTTTAGATAACCAGCTGTCAACAGTGATGCCGCGACGCTTTTTAATGATGAAGCAAACGCCACCGTGGTGCTCAGTACCGGATGCTTTAACCAACTCCGCATCATCTACTACATGGTAGGCTTTACGGTTTGCAGCCATCCAACGCAGTGCTTCTTTGAAACGCGGGGTCACGCTCTGGATGAACCAGGCGCGTACGATGCAATCAGGACGGCTCAGGAACAAAGCCTGACAAGCGTTCTCACCGTAAACACGTGTTTCTTCCGCACGTTGGCGGCGAATGATTTCAGGGTCAACAATAGGTCTGCCATTGGCACCCATTTGCTCGCCTGCTTCAGACACTTCTTCTCTTGGCGGTCGTGAAACCGTGCGCCATGGGTTATCACCACGATCGTCACGATCGTCACTACGATTCCGCTCGCGCCCTGCGCCAGGTTTATCATCGCGACGTGGGCCACGACGGCCCTCACCGCGTGACGCTGCTGCCGGACGCCCACCACCTTTACCTGTGCGCGGGTTTTGGCTGCGTTTTTCGCTGTCATCGTCACCGCGGACATACATCACTTTGACCTTGCCGCTTTTACCTTTAAATTCGTCGTTCATGCTTTTCTCCACCTGGCTGAGCGCGTGGCGCGCAGATTACCCGATGTGGCACTGGTTAGCCATTAACTTTGGTCAAAAGCCCACAACTATTGTATTCATCGAATAAATCACTTTGCTGGCACTCGACTAATCGCTGATAATATTTAACATATCAGAAACATCATCTGTGAATTTCGCCATTTTTGGACAACACATCCTTTAGAGGTTAGTTATGAATACCGTTTGTGCCGCCTGCCAGGCAATTAATCGCATCCCCGATGAGCGTATTGATGACGGTGCCAAATGTGGCCGTTGTGGTCATGAGCTGTTCGATGGTGAAGTGATTAATGCCACCAGCGAAACCCTGGATAAATTGCTGCAAGACGACTTACCAGTAGTTGTAGATTTTTGGGCGCCATGGTGCGGCCCATGCGTCAACTTCGCCCCAATCTTTGAAGATGTGGCGGAAGAGCGCAGCGGCAAAGTCCGTTTTGTTAAAGTGAATACAGAGGCGGAGCCAGCGCTAAGTGCTCGTTTCCGCATCCGCAGCATTCCGACAATTATGGTGTTTAAAAAAGGTGAAATGGTCGACATGCTAAACGGTGCGATGCCAAAGGCCCCGTTTGAAAGCTGGCTGAACGAAAACATCTAAGTTCACGGGCACGTTTATTGTGCCCGGATACTTCATCTACGTTAGAATGGCGTTTTTAAGCTTGTTTATCTGATGACTGAAAACGCCGTCTTACGTCTTCGCGCTGAACGCCTGGCGCGTGCAACTCGTCCTTTCCTTGCCCGTGGTAATCGCATACGCCGTTGCCAGCGTTGCCTGTTGCCGCTAAAAGCCTGTCTGTGTGAAACGCTACAACCTCAGAATGCACGGAGCCGCTTTTGCCTGGTGATGTTTGATACAGAGCCGATGAAACCAAGCAATACCGGGCGATTAATTGCCGATATTTTACCGGATACCGAAGCGTTTCAGTGGTCACGTACAGAACCACCTCAGGCATTGCTCGATTTAGTCAGCTCCCAAGATTACCAACCGATGGTGGTATTCCCGGCATCTTATGCCAGCGTTGGACGCGAAGTGCTGACCACCCCGCCAAAATCTGGCAAGCCACCACTCTTCATTATGTTGGATGGTACGTGGACTGAAGCACGCAAGATGTTCCGCAAAAGTCCTTATCTTGATGGACTTCCGGTGATTTCAGTCGATTTAAGTATTGTCTCTGCCTATCGTCTTCGTGAAGCCCATGCCGAGGGGCAATACTGCACGGCGGAAGTCGCTGCGGCATTGCTCGCCCTGGCAGATGATGAACAAGCCGCCATAGGTCTGACTGAGCATTTCACGTTATTTCGTGAGAGGTATCTGGCAGGGAAACCTCATCATCAATCCAGCATCACAGCACCGGAGCCAGAAAGCGTTTAAACTCACAGAGTTAATTCTCAGGAGAGAGAGCTATGAGTCAACGTGGGCTGGAGGCGCTACTGCGCCCCAAATCAATTGCGGTTATCGGGGCTTCTGCAAAAACAGATCGCGCGGGTTATTTAATGATGCGCAATCTTCTGGCTGGCGGTTTCAACGGCCCGGTCATGCCGGTAACACCCAGCCATAAAGCGGTCTGCGGCGTGCTTGCCTGGCCTGATATTGCAAGCCTCCCTTTCGCCCCCGATCTCGCCGTCATCTGCACTCACTCAAAACGTAACCTGGAATTACTGCAATCACTGGGAGAAAAAGGCTGTAAAGCCTGCATTATTCTCTCTTCTCCCCCTGAACAATTATCTGATTTACTGGCTTGTGCTGCGCAGTGGCAGATACGTTTACTTGGCCCAAATAGCTTGGGTTTACTTGCTCCGTGGCAGGGCCTCAATGCAAGCTTCTCACCTGTCCCGATTCAAAAAGGCAAGCTGGCTTTTATCTCCCAATCTGCGGCAGTTTCTAACACCATTCTGGATTGGGCGCAGCAACGTGAGATGGGCTTCTCGTGGTTTATTGCGTTAGGCGACAGCCTTGATATTGATGTTGATGAATTGCTGGATTATCTGGCTCGCGATACCAAAACGAGCGCCATTTTGCTTTATCTGGAACATTTGAGCGATGCGCGGCGTTTTGTTTCAGCCGCGCGAAGTGCTTCTCGTAACAAACCCATTCTTGTGATTAAAAGTGGCCGTAGCGCCAAGGCACAAGAACTACTCAAAACACATCCCGGACTCGATGCTGCCTGGGACGCGGCGATTCAACGTGCCGGTTTGTTACGGGTGCAAGACACGCATGAGCTTTTTTCGGCAGTAGAAACATTGAGCCATATGCGACCGCTTCGCGGCGAACGCCTTATGATTATCAGTAACGGTGCTGCTCCAGCAGCGTTGGCGCTGGACGAGTTATGGTTACGCAATGGCAAACTGGCAACATTGAATGAAGAAATACTCGGTAAGCTAAAAGGTGCTTTGCCCATCAGTGTTGAAAGTGGCAACCCGTTAGACTTACGAGATGATGCCACGCCAGAACATTATCTTCACGCCGTGGAGATCTTGCTTGATAGCCAGGATTTTGATGCACTAATGGTGATCCATGCCCCGAGCGCTGCAGCGCCTGGGACTGAGAGTGCCACCGCATTAATCGATTTAATCCGCAGGCATCCACGGGGTAAATACATCACGTTAATTACCAACTGGTGCGGTGAGTACTCGTCTCAGGAGTCCAGGCGCTTGTTCAGTGATGCCGGTATTCCGACTTATCGCACGCCTGAAGGCGCAGTTACCGCCTTTATGCATATGGTGGAATATCGTCGCAACCAAAAACAGTTGCGTGAAACGCCCGCGCTGCCCGCTAATCTGCAAGCGAATGCCAGCGAGGCGCATCAACTGCTGATGCAGGCATTAAAAGAAGGCGCGACTTCACTCGATACACATGAAGTGCGCCCTATCTTGCAGGCCTATGGCTTGAACACATTACCGACCTGGATTGCCGGTGATAGCGCAGAAGCCGTGCATATCGCCGAGCAGATCGGATATCCCGTGGCATTGAAGCTCCGCTCTCCCGATATTCCACATAAATCGGAAGTTCAGGGGGTAATGCTTTACCTCAGAACAGCCGCAGAGGTTCAACAAGCCGCTGGTGCCATCATCGATCGTGTGAAAATGGCGTGGCCGCAAGCGCGAATTCATGGGCTATTGGTTCAAAGCATGGCTAATCGCGCAGGCGCTCAGGAACTACGAATCGTTGTTGAGCATGATCCTGTCTTTGGCCCTTTGATTATGCTGGGCGAAGGCGGTGTAGAATGGCGACCCGATCAGCAAGCCGTTGTCGCATTACCTCCGTTGAACATGAACCTTGCCCGCTATTTGGTTATTCAGGCGATAAAAAGCGGAAAAATTCGTGGGCGTAGCGCACTACGCCCGTTAGATGTTCCCGGTATTAGTCAGATTCTGGTTCAGGTTTCTAACTTAATTGTCGATTGTCCGGAAATCCGTCGCCTGGATATTCACCCACTTTTGGCTTCTGGAAACGAATTCACATTGCTGGATGTCACCTTACAGCTCGCTGAATTCGAGGGTGATCCGGAGACCCGGCTGGCCATCCGTCCTTATCCATACCAACTTGAAGAAAACGTGGTCCTCAAGAATGGTGAGCAGTGCCTGTTTCGCCCGATCCTTCCAGAAGATGAACCGCTGCTACAACAGTTTATTTCCCTGGTCACTAAAGAAGATCTTTACTACCGATATTTCAGCGAGATCAACGAATTTACCCATGAAGATTTAGCCAATATGACCCAGATCGACTACGATCGAGAAATGGCATTCGTTGCAGTCCGGCAACAAAACGGTAGCAGCGAGATAATCGGCGTAACTCGTGCAATCTCCGACCCAGATAATATTGATGCCGAGTTTGCGGTGCTGGTGCGCTCTGATTTAAAAGGACTTGGATTAGGCCGCAGACTACTGGAGAAGCTTATTGCCTATACGGGAGAGCATGGGCTTCAACGCCTTAACGGCATAACAATGCCAAATAACCGTGGTATGGTCTCATTGGCCCGAAAACTTGGATTCGATGTCGATATACAACTGGAAGATGGCATTGTCAGCCTGACACTTCCATTGATAAAAAGCATGGATTCGTGAGTAAGGTACTGGAAAACTTACTCACTTTGCGGGTCAGTAGTGGTATTATCAGCAAGTTCTGACGTCTGGATTTTGCAGAAGGCCATCCAATGAATAGAGAAGATACGCACTGTGATGTTGTCTAAATTTAAACGTAATAAACATCAACAACACCTTGCCCAATTGCCGAAGCTTTCTCAGTCAGTTGATGATGTAGAGACCCTTTTCTCCCCAGCGGATTTCCGTGAAGTCCTGCTGCAAAAAATTGCTAGTGCAACTCGCCGCATCTGTATTGTCGCTCTGTATCTTGAGCAAGACGATGCGGGTAAAGCCGTGTTAGCTGCACTTTACCAGGCGAAACAACAACGCCCGGAAATTGAAGTGACTGTCCTGGTAGACTGGCATCGCGCTCAGCGAGGCCGAATTGGTGCTGCTGCAACTAACACAAATGCCGACTGGTATCATCGCATGGCCGAAGAACATCCAGGTGTAGATATCCCTGTTCACGGTGTGCCTGTGAATACTCGCGAAGCGTTGGGCGTTCTGCACTTCAAAGGCTTTATTGTTGATGATTGCGTGATTTATAGCGGCGCCAGCGTGAATGACGTTTATCTACATCAGCATGATAAATATCGTTATGACCGTTATCAGGTCATCTGTAATCCGCAGCTTTCCGACATCATGTATAACTGGATGCAGCAAAATCTGGTGCGTGGACGTGCGGTACATCGCCTCGATAGATTACATAGACCAAAAAGCCCTGAGATTAAAAATGATATTCGTTTGTTCCGCCAGGAATTGCGGGATGCGAGTTTCCATTTCCAGGGGAATGCCGATAACGAGCAGCTTGCCGTTACGCCTTTGGTTGGCCTGGGCAAAACAAGCTTGCTCAATAAAACTATCTATCATTTGATGCCGTGTACTGAGCAAAAATTAGTTATTTGCACACCTTATTTCAATCTTCCGGCGGTACTGGTACGAAATATTATCCAGTTGCTTCGCGAAGGTAAGCAGGTCGAAATTATTGTCGGCGACAAAACGGCGAATGATTTTTATATTCCGGAAGATCAGCCGTTTAAGATAATCGGTGCATTGCCTTATCTCTACGAAATTAACCTTCGTCGCTTCCTGAGCCGTTTGCAATACTACGTTAATAGCGGGCAATTAATTGTACGCTTATGGAAAGATGAAGATAACAGTTATCACTTAAAAGGTATGTGGGTAGATGACGAGTGGATGCTACTGACGGGAAATAACCTGAACCCGAGAGCATGGAGGCTGGATCTCGAGAATGCGATTCTGATTCATGATCCTAAGCACGAGCTCACCACACAACGCGATCATGAACTGGAATTGATCCGCACGCATACTACTGTTGTTCAGCATTATCGCGATTTACAGAGTATTGCGGAATATCCTATAAAAGTTCGTAAGCTCATTCGCCGCTTGCGACGTATCCGCATCGACCGTTTGATCAGTCGTATTCTGTAATTCATCGTTATAATGATAAAACCCTGCTTGCAGGGTTTTTTTATAGCCGGAGGATAGTGAATGCTTCGTTTATTACTGCCATCAGTGTTCCTCTTTAGTGGTTGCAGCCATATGGCGCAAGATCAGTGGCATGGGCAGGATAAAGCTCAACATTTTATCGCCTCTGCAATTCTGTCCGCTGCGGGGAATGAATATGGTCATCATCAGAACTGGAGTGATTCCCGTAGTGCTAATTTTGGTTTCTTATTTTCAGTCAGTCTTGGGGCAACAAAAGAGTTTTGGGATAGCAGTGAAGCAGGAAGCGGGTGGAGCTGGAAGGATTTCACGTGGGATGTAGCCGGTGCGGCCACCGGCTATGCAATATGGCAATTTGCCAGAGATTAAAGTTTTATCCCTTTACCCTTGCGATGTAGCAACAGTGACACCAGGAATGCTAAAGCTCCCATTCCGGAGACATACCAGAAAAATGCTGTTTCCATACCGATAGATTTGAGGGAAAGCGCAACATATTCCGCGGAACCACCAAACAGCGCATTGGCTACGGCATAAGATAAACCGACACCTAATGCCCGGACTTCTGGCGGGAACATTTCAGCCTTCAAAATCCCGCTGATCGAAGTATAAAAACTGACAATTAACATAGCGAATATGACAAGGCCAAATGCCGCGTAGGGAGAGGTGACGTTTTGCAAAGCGGTAAGAATAGGAACTGTCATTACCGTGGCTAATCCACCAAAGCACAGCATGGAATTACGACGACCAATCTTATCTGATAATGCACCAAAGAAAGGTTGTACCAACATAAATATAAACAATGCGAAGGTCATTAATGCACTGGCAGTATTTGCATGCATCCCGGCAGTGTTAACCAAATACTTTTGCATGTAAGTCGTGAAGGTATAAAAACTTAGTGAACCGCCAGCGGTAAACCCAAGAACCATAATAAAAGCGCGACGGTTTTTCCAAAGACCGCCTAAAGTACCGGCATCTTTATGTTCCCGCGTTGCTTTATTTGATGTTTCATCCAGCGAACGACGTAGATATAGTGCAACAACGGCGAGTACAGCTCCAAGGGCAAATGGAATTCTCCATCCCCATTCACGTAATTCCCCGTCACTGAGAATTTGCTGGAGCACAACGACGACCAGCAGAGCTAAAAGTTGCCCTCCGATAAGCGTCACATATTGGAAAGAAGCATAAAATCCTTTCCGGCCTTCTACTGCAACTTCACTCATATATGTCGCACTTGTTCCATACTCCCCTCCCACAGAAAGTCCCTGAAATAAGCGAGCTAGTAAAAGCAGTGCTGGTGCCCAGGTGCCAATCGTTTCATAGCCTGGTAAACAGGCGATCACCAAAGATCCGAAGCACATCATGCAGACTGAGATTAGCATTGAGTTTTTGCGACCATGTTTATCGGCGATGTAGCCAAACAGCCAGCCCCCTATCGGGCGCATCAAAAATCCAGCAGCAAATACCCCTGCAGTTTGTAGAAGTTGTGTTGTGCTATTGCCTGAAGGGAAGAAGATATGTGCAAAGTAGAGGGAACAGAATGAGTAGACATAGAAATCAAACCATTCAACCAGATTCCCCGATGAGGCTCCCACAATTGCCCAAATACGACGACGTGTATCTGAACTTCCAAGAGCGGTTTTATCCTGCTGTGTTGTTGCTGTTTCAGTCATTTTATTTTCTCCTGTCTTCCTGAATAGGCAAAAGCCCAAAGATCCAGTAAAGCAGGAGATATAACAGATGCGACTCAGAGTTATCTGTTTCGATGTAGTTGCTTAAAAAACTGTGAGCAAGCTAATCTTTTAAAGTGGATTACGAGAAAATTTCATAAATCGCAGACAGCAAAAAGCCCTGTACGTCAGTACAGGGCTTGTATTCGTATCATCCTGATACTCCCCCCTCCGGGGCCGTCGCACGCGACGTGCAACATTGTTCCCGACAATGTTGTCCACTTAAAGCACAAAAAAGCCCCATGCTTTCGCATGAGGCTTGTTTGTTTATTTGGAGCCTGGCAGTTCCCTACTCTCGCATGGGGAGACCCCACACTACCATCGGCGCTACGGCGTTTCACTTCTGAGTTCGGCATGGGGTCAGGTGGGACCACCGCGCTAGTGCCGCCAGGCATATTCTGTTTCATCAACCGTCATGTTATTCACACAACCATTGACTTAAAATCTCGGTTCAAGCTGAAAATCAAATATCTTAGT